>NZ_JBITDB010000001.1:0-1652800 GCF_044453825.1 Kribbella sp. NPDC051620 | reverse complement strand
CCCTTGTATTGGGTGGGGCGAGTGCGGGCCCGGCGACGCGATCCACGGTCCCTTGTACTGGGTGGGGCGAGTGCGGGCCCGGCGACGCGATCCACGGTCCCTTGTACTGGGTGGGGCGAGTGCGGGCCCGGCGACGCGATCCACAGTCCCTTGTACTGGGTGGGGCGAGTGGGCGCGGCGATGCGATCCGCGGTCCCTTGTATTGGGTGGGGCGAGGGGGGCCCGGCGATGCGATCCGCGGTCCCTTGTATTGGGTGGGGCGAGGGGGGCCCGGCGATGCGATCCACGGTCGCTTGTGTTGGGTAGGGCGAGTAGCGACCCGGCGGGGCGAGTGTGGAGGTGGGGTAGTTGCGTTGGGCGGGGAACTAGTCGCGGAGGTATTCGGCTCGCCAGCGGTACAGGGCCGGGTCGTTGGGGCTGGGGGTGCGGTCTAGTTGGATCAGGTTTAGGTCGGGGGTGGTGAAGGCGTCGATGGCTGCTCGGGTGAGGGGCCAGGGTGGGCCGTCTACGGAGGAGTCGGGGGTGTTGTCGTCGCGGGCGGCGGCTATGACGACGAGGGTGCCGCCGGGGCGGACGAAGTCGGAGACGTGTGCGGTGGCCTTGGGTTGGAGGGGGATCGGCAGCGCTTGGACGGTGTAGATCTCGACGACCAGGTCGAAGGCGCGGTGCCATTCGGCCGGTGGGTTGAGGAGGTCGGCGACCTGGTATGTCGCCTTAGAGTCGGGGTGGTTGCGCTCGGCCGTCTCGACCGCCGAGGGGGAGATGTCGAAGGCGATGGTGTCGTAGCCCTGGTCGGCGACGAGCTCGGCATCCCAGCCGGTACCAGCGCCGACGACGAGCGCCCGCTGGCCGGCGCCACGCGGCTCAGCCGTCGCGATCCAGTCCGCCAGCAACGGGTGTGCGGCGCCGCGATCCCACGGCAGGACGGCTGTGCCTTCGGACGCAGCGGAGTACAGGCGCTCGAACCAGCCGGTCGGGTCGTCCTGCTCGAGTGCCTCGTGGGCCAGCCGGCGGGTTGCGAGGTCTGGGTCGACGGGTTCACTCGTCATCGGTGGGTCCTTCGGTGGGTTGGTGGATCGCGCGGACAGCTTGCACAGTGTCCACCTGGTCCGGGGTCTTGTCCTCGCGGTAGCGCAGCACCCGCGCGAACCGCAACGCCATCCCGCCCGGATAGCGCGTCGAGGTCTGGACGCCGTCGAACGCGATCTCCACCACGATCTCCGGCCGCAGGTAGACCGTGTAGTCGTCGCGTCGCGTCTCGATCTGCTGGAACTTCTCCGTCTGCCACCGCAGCAGTTCGTCGGTCAGCCCCTTGAACGTCTTGCCCAGCATCACGAACTCGCCGGTCTGCTCGTCGCGCGCGCCCAGATGCAGGTTCGACAACCAGCCGGTACGCCGGCCGTGCCCCCACTCCGCCGCGAGCACGACCAGGTCGAGCGTGTGGGTCTGCTTCACCTTGACCCAGCCGGACCCACGGCGACCCGCCTCGTACGGCACCGACAGCGACTTCACCATCACGCCTTCGTGCCCGCGCTTCACGGCGTCGGCGAAGAACGCCTCACCCGCCTCGGCATCCGCGGTCACGAACCGCGGGATCCGCCGCTCCTCGGGCACCACGTTGCTCAGCCACTCGTGCCGCTCGGTCGAGTCGAGCCCGAGCAGGTCATGGCCGTCGAGGTGCAGGATGTCGAAGAAGTACGGCGTGAGCGGGACCGTCTCGGGCCCGGTCGCCGCGCGCGTCGCAGTACGGGAACCGGTGACCTGGAAGGCTTCCGGCCGACCGTCCGGGCGGAGCGCGATCAGCTCGCCGTCGAGCACGATCTTGTCGGCCTTGAGGTCGAGCACCGCGCTGACCACCTCGGGCACCCGGCTGGTGATGTCGTCGAGGGTGCGGGTGTAGACCACCACGTCGGATCCGTCGCGGTGTACCTGGATCCGGATCCCGTCCAGCTTCCACTCGATCGCGGCCGGCGAACCCGTCTTCGCGAGCGCCTCCGCGATGCTCGTTGCCGACTGGGCCAGCATCGGTTGCACCCCACGCCCGACCTCGAGCCCGAATTGATCGAGCCCGGCCTCACCCTCGGTCAGCACCGCGACCGCCACCGGCGCCGCCGCACCACGCAACATGGTCGCTGCCCGGATCTTCTCCAGCGGGATCCCGGTCGCCTTGCCCACGGCATCAGCCATCACACCGTCCAGCGCACCCTGCCGCAGCTCACCGCTGACCAGCAGTCTCAGGAACCGTTGCTCGTCAGCCGTCGCCCGTCCGAACAACGCGTCGACCGCCTCCCGCCGCCTCGCCTGCGACCCAGCGCCGGCAAACTCCGACAGCTCGGCAAAGGCCTGGTCGACCTCCTCGATCGTCAGCGACGGCTCCGCGGCTGGTGCCGGCGCATCGGCGAGCGTCCGCCAGCCCACACCCGTGCGCCGTTGCCGCAGCTCACCGGACAGGTACGTCACGACGATCTCCGTCTCGACCGCCTCGGTCGCCGTGGTCAGCAGCGTGGCGATCAGATCGGCCTTCGCCCGGCGCGACCTGGTCTGACTCAGCGAGGTCGACGTGGCGACCACATCTGCGAGCAACATGCATCCAGTCTCACCCAGGCCACCGACAATTTCCGGCCACAACTTTCGCCGCGTCGCCTGCATCTACCTCTCTGTACGGGTTGACTGGCGTGTCCAGGTCTAGACCGGTTCAAGCAGGGAGAGCGACCGTGGACGGTAACGGGCAGAGGCGACTTCGGGGCGTCTCAGCTGTGCTGAGCCTGACCCTGCTGGCCGGTCTGGGCGCGACGAGCGCGGCGGGAGCGGCCACGGAGGGGTCGGCCACTCCCGCAGTCGCTTGCAGCCTGAGCCTGGGCTCGAGCGGCTCACTCGGCAAGCATGTTCGGCAGGAGATCAGGGCGACGGTGCCGCCCTCCGTCACGCCGACCTGGACCACCGAGCACGTGTACACGGCGGGCGGGCCGTGGATGAGCAGCCGGTTCCAGTACGCGCCAGGCCCGGCGTCCGGCGGCCACGCCGACGGCTGGGTGGCCGTGGGCGACGGGATGTACCGGAGTCAGTACGACACCGACGAGAACCAGCAACTCGTCGGCCGGCCGGTCTACCGGCGAATCGGCGGTGGCTGGGGCATGTTCCACACGTTCGAGGAATCGCAGTATGTCGACGACTCCTTCGATCGCACCAACGAGTACGCGCTGCGCAACGACGGCACCCTCTTCCGCTGGACCGTCGACGCGAAGGGCGCATGGCACAAGTCCGGGACGGCGCCCGGCTTCTTCGCCGTCAAGGCGATGGCGCTGATCAGCAGGACTCGCACGTACGACACCTTCCTCGCGAACACCCGGGGCGGTGCGCTGTACACGATCCACATCCCGACCAAGCTGCCGTTGAAGCCGGTGGTGAAGGTGGTCCGGAGGTCGACCTGGCAGGGCTTCGACACGCTGATCGCGCAGGGCTGCGGCAAGGGCGTTCTGCTGGTCGGCATCAACCGGGACACCCAAGTGGCCTATCTCTACGCCGTCGGCCACGCCAACGGCACTGCCACGCTGATCCAGAACCGCGGCAAGCTGCCGGGCTCCTTCGGCCCGGCGACGTACTTCCGCTGGGGCTACGTCTCGGACACAGATCAGTTCAGCGGCGAGTGACAGTCACGGCGCCGGTGGGAGGTCGTCGAGGAAGTCGGCGGTCGGGGTGAAGAAGAGCGTGCCGGTGACGGCGGTCGAGAAGTCGAGGATGCGGTCGTAGTTGCCCTCGGGCTCGCCGAGGAACATCCGGCGCAGCATCAGCTCGGTGACGCCGGGATCCTTGGCATAGCCGATGAAGTAGGTGCCGAACTGCTGCTCGCCGATCGAGCCGAACGGCATGTTGTCGCGCAGGATCTGTTGCTCGTTGCCGTCGTCGTCCTCGATCACGTTGAGCGCGATGTGCGCGTTGGTCGGCTTCTTGTCGTCGTGCAGTTCGATGTCCTCGAGTTTGGTCCGGCCGATCACCAGCTCCTGCTGCTCGACGGTCAGCGCGTTCCAGGCCTTCATATCGTGGAGGTACTTCTGCACGATCACGTAGCTGCCGCCGGCGAAGGCCGGGTCCTCGGCGCCGACCAGGACGGCCTCGTCGGCCTCGGAGCCGGTCGGGTTCTCGGTGCCGTCGACGAAGCCGAGCAGGTCGCGCATCTCGAAGTACTTGAACCCGTGTACCTCGTCGACGACCGTCGCCGCGCCGTCGAGCTCTTTCATGATCTGCTGGGCCAGCTCGAAGCACATGTCCAGCTGACCGGCACGGATGTGGAAGAGCAGATCGCCGGGCGTCGACACAGCCTTGTGCTTGCCGCCCTGCAGCTCGATGAACGGATGCAGCTTGGCCGGCCGCGCGCCGGCGAACAGGCGGCCCCACACGTCCGAGCCGATGCTGGTGACGCAGGACAGGTTGCCGGCCGGCACCCGGAAGCCGACCGCACGGGTCAGCCCGGTGACGCGCTCCAGCAGATCACGCGCCTGCTCCTCGCCGCCGGGCTCGATCCGGACCACGAGGAAGATCGCCGATCCGGTCAGCGGGGTCAGCACGGACTGCGGCAGGGCACGGGTCGACGCGGTCGGTCCAGGCGTCGGATCGGTCACCATCGAGCACATCCTCCAAAGGTCAGCAGACGGCAGCCAGCATGCAACAGTCACCGCGGCGGGCGCTCAAGTGGGGTCGCATCGGTCGGTCGGGAGGCACGGTCAGGTGGGGCGCATCAGGCGGTCGAGGTAGGCGATCAGGAGTGCCTCGCGCAGGCGTGGGGGAGCGACGTCGAGGAGGGCGTTCACCGGCGCCATCCGATCCGGCAGGTTCTCGCCCGTTCCCAGGCCGGCCAGCTCCAGCAGCCCGTCGAAGGCGGCATCGTCGAGCAGCGCTGGTTCCAGCGCTCGAGCAGCTTCCGCCAACTCGGGCGCGACCTGCACAGGACCAGCCGCTTGCGCTGCGCCGACCGACTGCTTCAGGGCGGCAAGCAGTTCACCGAGCCTCGGCGCGGTCGCAGCGCTCATCGAGAGATGCAGTGACGCCGGTTGATCGCGGAAGCTGAGCTGCGGCTGCACGAACCACCCGCGCGCGGCCATCTCGTCGGCGATCGTGAACACATCAGCCCGCTCGTCGCTTCTCAGCGCGACCAACGTCGTCTCCGGGCGAGCGAGCACACTCAGCCCATCGATCGCGCCGGCTGCTTCGGCCAGTTGGAGCGTCGCGTCGTACGACGTACGGGCAAGTCGTTGGTAGCCCTCATCGCCGATGTGCTGGACGACGGCCCACGCCGCAGCCAGGGGAGCGCCCGACTTGGTCGACTGGGTCGTCGAGTTGAGCATCGTGTAGCCCGGCCAGTCGGCGTGCGCGAAGTACTGCGGCCGCCGCAGCCCAGCCGTCCGATGCAACAGGATCGACGCGCCCTTCGGCGTGTACGCGTACTTGTGCAGATCGACCGAAATGCTCGTCACCCCCGGTACTACGAAGTCGAACGGCGCGACCTCAACCCCACCCGCCCGCAGATACGGCAACACCCAGCCACCGATACACGCATCCACATGGAACCGAATTCCCCGCGCGCTCGCCGCCGCAGCGATCTCAGGAATCGGATCGACGACCCCATGCGCATAGGACGGCGCACTCGCCACCACGAGCACGGTCGTGTCGTCGCACGCCGCCGCCATCGCCTCGGGATCCGCCTTGTACGTCAGCGGATCGACATCGACGGTGATCGCGCGAACTCCGAAGTAGTGGGCCGCCTTGTGGAACGCGGCGTGCGCAGTCGACGGCAACACCATGGTCGGTTGCGCGATCCCGGGCGCCGCGTCGCGCGCGGTCTGCACGGCGAGCAGGATCGACTCGGTGCCGCCCGACGTGACCGTCCCGACTGCTTCGTCGCCTTTCAGCAGGCGAGCGGCCCACGCGACCAGGTCGTTCTCCAGCGTCCGGAGGCTGGGGAAGACGGTCGGGTCCAGGCCGTTCGTCGCGCCGTACAGGGCGAGTGCCTGTCGGCCGATCTCGTCCGCCTCGGCCAGGCCGGAGTCGTAGACGTACGCGAGCGTGCTCCCGCCGTGCGTCGGCAGATCGCCTTGCTGCAACGCGCGCAGCCGGGCCAGTACGTCGGTCATCGGGCCTCCAGGACTTCTTCGGCGGTCAGCCGGTAGCGCTTCAGGGCAAAGAAGCTGACGGCGATCAGCAAAGCAGGGACCACCGACATTCCGATCACGATCGCCGTCAGCGCCGAACCGGGCTGGATGGCGTCGCGGTTGGTCGAGGAGACGTAGCCGCCGGCGGCCAGCACCAACGCGTACAGACCGGGGCCGAGCGCCAGGCCGAGCGTCTCGCCTGCTGTCCAGATGCCGGTGAAGACGCCGGCTCGGCGGAGACCGCTGCGCGCCGCGTCGACAGCGGCCACGTCGGGCAGCATGGCGAACGGGAACACCTGTACGCCGGTGAAGCCGACCCCGACGATCGCGATGGCGAGATAAACGCACCAGGTGGGGACGTGCTGAGCGGGGATGACGGCGATCGCGCCCAGGCCGAGGACGGCGGAGGCGAGCAGGAAACCGGTCTTCTTGCCGAATTTGTTGCCTATGGCAAGCCAAAGCGGGCTGACCAGGAGCGCCGGGCCGACGACGCAGACGAAGGCGATGGTCGCGGCGCCGGGGTTTCGCAGGACGTACCGGGCGAGGTAGTCGATGCCGGCCAGCATCGAGCCGATCGCCAGCGCCTGCAGGACGAGGGTGGTGAGCAGCCGGCGGAAGTCGGCGGCCTGCGCGACGACGCGGAGTTGCTCGCGCAGGGTGCCGGTGGTTTCGCTGACGGCGCCGGTTGGGGCGCTGCGCGTTCCGTAGTACGCGCCGAAGGTGCCGATGGCGAGGAGGAGGGCGACGGTCAGGCCCATCGCGCGGTAGCCGTCGCGGCCGCCGATCGCGTCGCGGATGGCGGGCGCGCTGCCGCCGCTGATCAGGATCGCGATCGTCAGCACGGCGACGCGCCAGCTCATCAGCCGGGTGCGTTCGGTGTAGTCGTCGGTGATCTCGGCGGGCATCGCGATGTACGGCACCTGGAAGAACGCGTACGCCGTCGCGCAGCCGACGAACGCGAGCAGCACCCAGGACGCGTCGAACACCTTCGAATCCAGATCCGGTACTGCGAACAGCAACGCGAAGCACACCGCCAACGACAGGCCGCCCCGGAGCAGGAACGGGCGACGCGGCCCTCGCGGCGACTGATGCCGGTCGGAGATCCGCCCGGCCACTGGGTTGAGCACCACGTCAAGCGCCTTGGGCAACAAGACGATCGCCCCCGCCACCACGGCTGCGATTCCCAAGGTATCCGTCAGATAAGGCAACAGCAGCAATCCCGGCACCGTCGCGAAGGACCCGGTAGCCACCGACCCCAACGCATACCCGATCCGAACCCGCACCCCCACAACACCCATGCCCCGAAGCATGCCAGCCCGAGCCCTTCGTTACCCCCGATCTCATAGAGTCTCCCCATGGATCCCCACCAGGACCCGCCGCCCGCGGACACCCCCTCGCCCACCACCCCCGACCCTGCATCTGCGGCACACCCGCAAGAGCAGCCCGAGGCATCCACCGGCGAGACAGGTTCCCAGGAGCCGACACCGCAGCAAACGCCCACGCAGCCGCCGGTACAGGACGGTGGTTGGCAGGCACCCGGACTACCACCGCAGGACTCCACGGGATCGCAGGGGCGGGGGCAGGCGCCGGTTCAGCCGGGTGGGTGGCAGCCGCCGGTTGGGTGGTCGCCGCAGCAGCCGCCGCCCTACGGTGCACCGCCGCAGGGCCAGCAGTCTCCGTACCCACCTGCACCGCCTTACCCCGGCGCACCGCAATACCCAGCCCAGCAGCCATACCCGGGTGCACCGCAACAGCCGGACCAGCAGCCATACCCGGGTGCACCGCAGTACCCAGGCCAGCAGTCATACCCGGGTGCACCGCAGCAGCCGGGTCAGCCATCGCAGTACCCCGGTGCATCGCAGTATCCGGGGGCGGCTCAGTATCCGGGGGCGCCGGGTGGGTATCCCGGGCCGGCCGCGGGCGGGACGCAGTACGGGCCAGCACCGGGGAGCCAGCCCTATCCGGGGGCTCCGCCGTACGGAGCTCCAGGGCCGGGGGCCGGGTATCCGCAGCCTGGGCAGCCTTCGCCGTATGGGCAGCCGGGGTATCAGCCGTACCCGCCGCAGCCGTACGGGCAGCCGGGGTACCAGCCGTATGGGCAGCAGCAGTTCGGGGTCAAGTCGCCTCGGGTTGTGTCGGCTCCGGTGGGGACGCCGTTTCACCGGATGGCGCGGACTCCGTTGCACCGGTGGTGGCGGCCGATCCTCGGATCGATCGTCATCGGCCTGCTGGCGATCTTCACGACCATTTTCGTTCTGGTCGTCTGGGACGGCATCTCGCCCAACGACGTGACCGACGAGGACTCCGGTGTCTTCTTCAGCAACCCCACCGAGGACATCGCCTCCAACCTGCTGCTGCTCGGCATCCTCACCCCGCTCGTCCTGCTGATCGTCCGCTGGATCCAGCGTCGTCCGGCGTTCAGCGTCGCCTCGGTGCTGCAGAAGATCCGCTGGCGCTGGCTCGCGTTGTGCTGCCTGCCCGGTCTCGCCTACCTGGTCCTCAACATCGCCCTGGCCAACGCCTTCGACGCGATCTTCCCGAACGCCGACAACGGCCCGGCGGCGGCCGACGACGGTTCTTGGGTCGGTTGGGGGCGTTTCGTCGTACCGGCGCTGGTGATCCTGTTCCTCGTACCGCTCCAGTCAGCGGCCGAGGAGTTCGTGTTCCGTGGCTGGCTGGTCCAGGCGGTCGGCGCCTACGGTCCCGACAACACCGACGGCAACCCCTTCGTCAAAAACCTCAAGCGGCTCTTCCGTTCGCCCTGGCCGGCACTCGTGGTGAGCAGCGTCGCGTTCGTCTTCGGGCACGGCTACACCGGCTGGGCGATGGCCGACATCTTCCTGTTCGCGATGACCGTCGGCTGGCTGACGATCAGGACCGGCGGACTGGAGACCGGTATCGCGCTGCACTCGATCAACAACCTCATAGCGTTCATGATCCCCGCGGCGCTCGGCCAGCTGTCCGACTGGTCCGACCAAGGTGGCGCGCACTGGTCGGTCTTCGTCCTCGACCTCCCGTGCATCGCCCTGTACGCCGCCGGCGTCCTCTGGCTCGCCAAGCGCAACAACATCGCCCGGGTCAGCCAGTAATCCGGGAGCGTTCTGTCGGTCCGCTCTGGCAAGGTGTCCGCCGTGACGAACGCGAAGAGTGAACCGATCGAGGCCGTCCTGTTCGACTGGGGCGGCACCCTCGCCACCTGGCACGACATCGACCTGTACGACGTCTGGCGGTCTGTGGCCGCCTTGATCGACGAGCCCCGCGCCGACGAGCTCGCCAAGCGGCTGCTCGACGCCGAGAACTCGATCTGGCGCCGGTCCCGCGACGAGCACCTCAGCAGCACCCTCGAGGAGGTCTGCCTGCTGGCCGACGTGGCGATGACGCCGTCGGCCCTGGCGGAGTACGAACGGCGCTGGCAACCGCACACCGAGCTGGCGCCGGACGCCGTCGGCACCCTGCGCGCGCTCCGCGACCGCGGACTCAGGATCGGCGTGCTGTCGAACACGATCTGGTCGCGGCAGCGGCACGAGGAGATCTTCGCCCGCGACGGCGTCCTCGAACTGCTCGACGGCGCCGTCTACACGAGCGAGATCCCGTACTCGAAGCCGCACCCCGAGGCGTTCCGGGCCGCCCTGCGCGCTGTGAAGGTGGATGTGCCGTCGACCGCCCTGTACGTCGGCGACCGGCTGTTCGACGACGTCTGGGGCGCGCAGAACGTCGGCATGCGGGCCGCCCACATCCCGCACAGCGCGATCCCCACCGAGCAGATCGGCCACACCGAAGGCGTCCCCGACGCCACCATCCAGAACCTCGCCGACCTCATCCCACTGATCGACACCTGGAACGCCCGCTGACAGCGACCCCACGAGCCAGCCGCCAGACATGAAGAACCCCCGAGCCGCAGTTCAGTGGCGAGCTCGGGGGTTCTCGAGGGGGAGTTGGTGGTGCGGGTCAGGCGGCCAGGGTCGGGTCCGCCAGCAGGCGCAGGCGCCCGAGGGCCTCGCGCTCGATCTGGCGGACGCGCTCGGCGGAGATGCCGTGCACCGCGCCGATGTCGGCGAGCTTGGCCTGGCGGCCGTCGTGCAGTCCGTAGCGGCGACGGATCACGTCCGCCGACCGGGGGTCGAGCTGGTCGACCAGGCTGAACAGTCCGGACCGGTCCGACGCGTCCGCGACCAGCTGGTCCGGCCCCGGCGCGGTCTCGGCCGCGATCAGGTCGCCCAGCGAGGTCTCGCCCTCGTCGTCGATCGGGTTGTCCAGGCTGATGTGGTCCCGGCCGATCCGGATCAGGTCGGTCACCCGCTCCGGGTCCAGGTCCAGCTCTTCGGCGATCTCGGCGATCTCCGGCTCACGCCCGAGCTTGCGCTCCAGCGTCCGCCGGGCCGACCCGATCTGGTTCAGCTGCTCCACCACGTGCACCGGCAGCCGGACCACCCGGGCCTGCTGCGCGATACCGCGGGTGATGGCTTGCCGCACCCACCAGGTCGCGTACGTCGAGAACTTGAATCCCTTGCGGTAGTCGAACTTCTCCACCGCGCGGATCAGGCCCGTGTTGCCTTCCTGGACCAGATCCAGGAGCGGCATCTGGGACCGTCCGTAGCGGCGGGCGATCGAGACCACCAGCCGGAGGTTCGCGGTCACGAACCGCTGCTGCGCGCGCTGGCCCTCTTCGGCCAGCCACTCGAGCTCTTCCTCCGTCGCATATTTGGGCGCTCCGCCCTTCTTGCGTCCAACCCGCCCCTCGGCCAGCAGTTGCTCCGCGAGGAGACCTGCCTCAACCGTTTCAGCGAGCTCGACTTCTTCTTCCGCGGTCAGCAAAGGAGTGCGAGCGATCTCTTCCAGGTAGAGACCGACGCTGTCCTTACCGTCGATACCGTCGTCCGTGGACCGGACACGAGCCATGCGAGCCACCGAAACTCCCTTCGTCGTTACATGGAGAGCAACGCTCGAGTGAGGTTCAAGATTCCACGATGAGTGTGTAAACACCCTGAACGTTCCCTGAGATTTCCCGGCACCTTCCGGTGAAAGTCCGCAATATCAGTCAGGTTTCGGCCCAGTACCCCCGAATGCCCGCTCCAGCAGCTATTCGGGGGACTCGCACGTGTGTCGCACGACACATTCGAACTTATGCGCTCGTGGATTTACAACGCCGGCAGGGGCGCAGGCCTTCCCGGCTCAGGCCAGGCCGAGGGTGTCCAGTTCCCAGGCGAGGGTGAAGGCGACCTCGCGCCAGGCGTCGTAGCGGCCGCTGCGCCCGCCGTGGCCGGCATCCATCTCGGTCTTCAGGAGAACGTCGACGTTGCCACTCGCCGTCGCGCGCAGCTTCGCCACCCACTTGGCCGGCTCGACGAAGAAGACGCGGGTGTCGTTCAGGCTGGTGATCGCCAGGATCCGCGGATACTGCTGCGCCGTCACGTTCTCGTACGGCGCGTACGACTTCATGTACTTGTAGACCTCGGGGTCCTCGAGCGGGTTGCCCCACTCCTCCCACTCGATCACGGTGAGCGGCAGCGACGGGTCGAGGATCGTCGTCAGCGCGTCGACGAACGGCACCTCCGCGACGATGCCACCGAAGGCCTGCGGTGCCAGGTTGGCGATCGCGCCCATCAGCAGCCCGCCGGCCGAACCGCCCTGCGCGACGATCCGCTCGGGCCTGGTCCAGCCGTCCTTGACGAGGTGTTCGGCGGCCGCGATGAAGTCGGTGAAGGTGTTGCGCTTGGTGAGCATCTTGCCGTCGTCGTACCAGTGCCGCCCGAGCTCGCCACCGCCGCGCACGTGAGCGATCGCGAACACCACGCCCCGGTCCAGCAGCGACAGCCGCGGAATCGAGAACCATGGGTCCATCGAGCTCTCGTAC
Organism: Kribbella sp. NPDC051620; assembly: GCF_044453825.1. Taxonomy (NCBI): domain Bacteria; kingdom Bacillati; phylum Actinomycetota; class Actinomycetes; order Propionibacteriales; family Kribbellaceae; genus Kribbella; species Kribbella sp. NPDC051620. Next base: position 1,640,800 of record NZ_JBITDB010000001.1, on the reverse strand, counting down.
GACCCGTAGCCGTAGAGCACGATCGGCGCGTTCCCGTCCTTGGCCACGTCCTTGCGCGCCACCAGCGAGATCGGCACCCGGGTGCCGTCCGATGCAGTCGCCCATTCCCGGTACTGCGTATAGGCGCGCAGGTCGACCCCACCGAGCACCGGCTGCTGCTTGAGCAGCCGCCGCTCACCAGTCGCCACGTCCACGTCGAACGTCGACCCGGGCGTCACCAGTGACGTGTACCCGAACCGGTACCGGGTGTCCTGCCACTCGTCATTGCGCCCGGGCGACACCGTGTAGATCGGCTCGTCGAAGGTCAGCGCCTCCGGTGCCCCGAACGTGCCACCGGTACGCCGCATGATCGCCAGCTCGGTGAGCGCGTCGCGACGGCGGTACAGGATGACGTGGTCGGCGAAGGCGTCGACGCCGAGCAGCCGGCTCGACTCGTCGCCCTCGATCAGGGTGGTCCAGTCGCCGGGGGAGTCGAGCGGAGCGGTGGCCAGCGAGAAGTTGGACGCGTCCGCGTTGTGCACGATCAGCAATTGGTCGCCGGCGTGCTCGACGTCGTACTCGACGCCTTCCCGCCGCGGCGCGACCACGACGGGTTCGCCGGTCGGGTCGGCCGCGTCGAGCAGCCAGGCCTCGCTGGTCAGCTTGCTGCCGAGCGAGATCATGATGGCCTTCTCGTTGCGGGTCAGGTCGACGCCGACCCAGAACCGCTCGTCCGGCTCCTCCATCACGAGCACGTCCTCGGAGGCGCCGAGGGTGTGCCGCCAGACCTGGTGCGGCCGCCACGCGTCGTCGACCTTCGTGTAGAAGATCGTCGAGCCGTCCGTGGACCAGGCCGAGCCGTAGTGCACACCGGGCAGCTCGTCCGGCAGCAACTGGCCGCTGTCGAGGTCCTTGATTCGCATCGTGAAGCGCTCGTCGCCGGTCAGGTCGACCGAGTACGCGAGCAGCCGGCCGTCGGGGGAGACGTCGACCGTGCCGAGCGAGAAGAACTCCGAGTCGCCGGCCAGCTCGTTGCCGTCCAGCAGCACCTCTTCGCCGGGGATCTCGCCGTCGGTCGCGGGCGGCTCGTCGCCGGCCGCCTTGACCCGGCAGCTCAGCGCGTACTGCTTGCCCTCGATCGTGCGGGCGTAGTACCAGAAACCGCCGCTGCGGGCCGGGACGCTCAGGTCGGTCTGCAGGGTGCGGTCCGAGATCTCCGAGAAGATTGCCTCACGCAACGATTCGAGGTGCTCGGTACGGGCCTCGGTGTAGCTGTTCTCGGCCCGCAGGTAGTCCAGCACCTCGTCGTTCGTCTTGTCCCGCAGCCACTCGTAGTCGTCGACGAAAACGTCGCCGTGGTGGGTGCGTTCGATCGGCTTGCGGGCGGCTACTGGCGGCTTCAACTCGGACATGCCCGGAGACTAACTCAGATCTGGTAGCAGGCGACGACCGGTGCGTGATCGCTCCAGCGTTCGGCGTAGGTCGCGGCCCGATGGATTTCACACGACACCGCGGTGGTGGCCAGCGACGGGGAGGCGATCTGGTAGTCGATCCGCCAGCCTGCGTCGTTGTCGAAGGCTTTTCCGCGCCACGACCACCAGGAGTACGGCCCGGGTCCCTCGCCGCCGAACCGGCGGCCGAGGTCGACCCAGCCGGCCTCGAACAGACGATCCAGCCAGGCGCGCTCCTCGGGCAGGAAGCCGCTCTTCTTCCGGTTCGCCTTCCACGCCTTGAGGTCGACCTCGCGATGCGCGATGTTGAGGTCGCCGCAGACGAGCACGTGCCGCCCGTCGGCGCGCAGTACCGACAACCGCTCGGTGAAGGCGTCGAGGAAGGCGTACTTCTCCGCTTGCCGCGGCGGCGTCTCGAACTCGCCGGTGAACACATAGGTGCTGATCGCGGTCAGCGGCGAACCGTCGTCGAGCACCACATCGGCCTCGACCCAGCGCCCACTCCCGCTGAACCGCTCCGGCCCGATCTCGGCGTTGTCCTGCTTGATCGGCCGCCGGCTCGCGACGGCTACCCCGGCCCGGCCTTTGTGCCCTTCCAGCGCCGGCTCCGCGTGCGCGATCTGCCAGTCGGCGCCGAGGTGATCACGCAGTACTTCGTCCGTCGCCCGGACTTCCTGCAGCAGCAACAGATCCGGATCGGTCTCCTCGAGCCACCCGGCCATCCCTCGCCGGTACGCCGCCCTGATCCCGTTCACGTTCACCGTCGCAACCTTCAGCACCCCGGCACTTTAGCCGCTCGTCACACCCCGGTCGTCGAGCCGGGCCGGACGATCATCAGCACGGTGACGGTCGCCCACAGCAACCCGAAGATCCCCGTCGTCATCGAGAGCTTGCGAGCCCGCGGCAGCAGTGCGGCCCGCGTCTCCTGATCCTGGCCGGCCGCGGCGATCACCTCAGCCTGGACCGGCAGCACCGCGACCACGAGAACTCCGGCCGCCACCGCGGTCAGCACCATCGAGATGACCAACCACACCTCGCCCAGTACGCCGAGCCCGGCGCCGACCGCGATACCGAAGACGGGTACCGCGATCCCGCCGATCGCATAGACGGTGCTGATCCGGTGCAGGACTCCGAGTACCGCGGTCTGCGGCTGGTCGGCCGCCAGCTCGCGGCGCGCAATCGGCGGGAACATACTCGCCGCGACCGTCACCGGGCCGATGAAGATGATGGCGGCGAGCACGTGCACGCTGAGCAGGAACTTGTTCATCGCTCTCCCTGAGGATGTGAGTTTCAGGCAGACTGTAACTCACCCTGCGCGATGATGTGCAGGTGACTACTCCACCGCAGGGCGCCACCGCGAGCCCCGCGCTGCTCCTGATGATGCTCGGCCGCCAACTCCGCGACCAGGCCGAGTCCGACCTCCGCGACCACGGACTGTCGATGCGCCACTTCTCCGCGCTCGGGCACCTTGCTCACCAGCCCGGCCTGTCCTACAGCGAGCTGGCCCGTCGCGACGGCATCACCGCGCAGAGCATGCAGGCGACACTGCGCCAGTTGCAGGACCTCGGCGCCGTCGAACTGCTGACCGAGCCTGGTCGCGGCCGGACCGCGGATCTCCAGGTGACCGACGCCGGTCAGGCGTTACTCGAGAAAGGCCGCACCGTGCTGCGAGCCGCCGACCGCCGCCTGATGGATGCCATCGGCAACGAAAGCGCGGAGCAGTTGGCCCAACTGGTCCTGCAAGCCTTGGTCGGCCTCAAGAAGTAGTAGTGCCGAGGATCGCGTCGAGGGAGCGCTCGCAGAGGTGTTCCAGTTCGTCGGGAGAGATCGTGGGGGTGTCGATCCAGGTCAGCAGTGTTTGCTCGACGTAGCCCTGCCAGCCGTGGCAGGCGAGTTCGACGGACGGGGTGACCTCGATGCCGCGCTGGGCGACCGCGTTGATCACCCATTGGCTGAAGACCTGGCGGAGTTCGGAGTGCAGGGCTCGTACGGCGGGGTCGCCGGCGGCCGACATCAGCAAGGTCGCGCGGTAGAGCTGGGGAGCTTCGAGTACTGCCCGGACGAAGGCGCGGATGCCGCTGCGGAGTTGCTCGGCCGGCGGCAGGGAGAGGTCGGGGGCCGTCCGGAGCATCACCTCGGCGGCGGCCGCCTCGATCACGGCGTACTGGAACTTCTTCTTCGAGCCGAAGTAATGAAACAGCAGGGCAGGGGAGACGCCCGCCTCGGCGGCGACGAGTTCGACGCTCAGCTCGCGGTGCGGGTCAGCCTCGAGGACCCGGCGCGCGGCGTCCAGGATCTGCGTGCGGCGCTCGGCGGGCTGCAACCGGGCGGACGAGGTGTGGCTCACAGGAACCAGTGTATTGAGTAATCGGTCAACAAGCACTTACTGTTGAGTATCCACTCAACAGGCGGAGGTCACGATGGCTGGCAAGGTCGTACTCATCACCGGCGCGTCCCGCGGGATCGGAGCGGCCGTCGCGCGCCGGCTGGCGGGCGAGGGTGACCGGCTCGCGCTGGTGGGCCTGGAGCCTGACGAGCTGAAGAAGGTCGCCGAGGAGTGCGGTCCCGACGCCGGCTGGTGGGAGGCCGACGTCACCGACACGGACTCGCTGCGGACCGCGGTGGAGGCGATCGCCGAGCGCTACGGCCGGATCGACGTCGTCGTCGCCAACGCGGGGATCGCGGCGCCGGGCTTCACCCGGAGCATGGACCCGGCCGCCTGGGAGCGCGTTCTCGACGTCGACCTGTACGGCGTCTGGCGGACCGTGCACCTGACGCTGCCGCACCTCCTGGAGAGCAAGGGCTACCTGCTCCTGGTGTCGTCGCTGGCCGGCATCGTGCACATCCCCGGGCTCGCGTCGTACAACGTCTCCAAGGCCGGCGTCGAGGCGCTGGGCAACAGCCTGCGGGCGGAGCTGAGGCATCTCGGCGTGGACGTCGGCGTCGCGCACCTGACCTTCGTCGACACCGACATGGTCCGCGGCGTGGACGAACACCCGGTCTTCGGCAAGGTCCGTACCGGCGTCCCGCTGATCAGCAAGACGTACCCCCTCGAGTTCGCCGTCGACAAGTTCGCCCAGGGCATCAGGAAGCGCTCTCGGGTGATCCACGTGCCCGGCTGGATCAGCGTGCTGAAGATCTTCCGGTCGCTGCTTCCGCACGTGGTCGAGCTCGGCGCCCGGTTCAACGTCCCGAAGGCCGACCGCGCTGCCCTGGCGGACATCGAGGCCCGTGGCGCCGCAGCCTCGTCCCGCGCGTCGGGCGCGGGCGGCAAGGCCGACTCCGAGAAGGCCGCCAAACGATGACTCGCCCGTACGACGTCGTCATCTTCGGCGCGACCGGATTCACGGGAGCGCTCACCGCCCAGTACCTGGCCGAGAACGCCCCGGCCGAGCTGAAGTGGGCGCTGGCCGGCCGCAACCGCGCCAAGCTGGAGGCGGTCCGGACGAAGCTCGGCGTCGAGGTCGACCTGCTGATCGCCGACGTCGACGACGCTGCCTCACTCCGGAAGATCGCCGAGGCGGCCCGGATCGTCGTCACCACGGTCGGCCCCTACGTCCGGTACGGCGAACCGCTGGTGGCCGCGTGCGCCGAGGCGGGCACCGACTACCTCGACCTCACCGGCGAGTCCGAGTTCGTCGACCGGATGTACGTCGCCTACAACGCGAAGGCGGTCGAGACCGGCGCGCGGATCGTCCACTGCTGCGGCTTCGACTCGATCCCGTACGACCTGGGCGTCCAGTACACCGTCGAGCAGCTGCCGAAGAACGTCCCGATCAAGGTCGACGGCATGATCCGGGCCGGCGGCAAGCCGTCGGGCGGCACCCTGCACACCGCGATCACCGCGTTCTCCCGCGGCAAGCAGAACCTCGACGCGCACCGCGCCCGGCGCCGCGCCCAGCCGCGTCCCGAGGGGCGGTCGGTCAAGCTCGTGACCGGCAGGATCCACCGCAGCCAAGGCTTCTGGGCCGTCCCGCTGCCGACCGTCGACCCGCAGATCGTGGCGAACTCGGCGGTCCTGCTCGACGAGTACGGACCCGACTTCCGCTACTCGCACTACGCCGCCGTGAAACAGTTGCCGATGGTCGCCGGTGGCATCGCCGGGGTCGGCCTGCTTGCCGTCGCCGCGCAGATCCCGCCGGCCCGGAAGGCGATTCTGAGCCGGATCAAGACCGGTGAAGGACCGAGCGAGGAACGCCGCGCGAAGTCCTGGTTCAAGGCCCGCTTCATCGGTGAAGGCGGCGGCAAACGCGTCGTCACCGAGGTGTCCGGCGGTGATCCGGGTTACGGCGAGACCGCCAAGATGCTCGGTGAGTGCGCGCTCTCGCTGGCTCTCGACTCGCTCCCCGAAACGTCCGGCCAGGTGACCACGGCCTCGGCGATGGGACCGGCGCTCCGCCAGCGATTGGTTGCTGCAGGCATCAAATTCGAGATCCTGAGCGTCGAGGACTACTGAGACCATGCGGTACGTGACGAGCGCCGACGGCACCCGGATCGCCGTCTACGAGTACGGCGAACCGACGGCCCCGGTGCTGATCGCGGTCCACGGCTACCCGGACAACGCGTCGCTCTGGGAGCCGGTCGCGCGCAGGCTGGCCGAGCACTTCCGGGTGATCACGTACGACGTCCGCGGGGCGGGGGAGTCGGACCAACCGCGGCAGCGGGCGGCGTACCGGTTGGAGCGGCTCGAAGAGGACTTCACGGCGGTGCTGGACGCGGTCTCGTCCGGGCAGCCGGTGCAGTTGCTTGCGCACGACTGGGGCTCGATCCAGTCGTGGCACTTTGTCACGAGTGAGCGGTTGCAAGGACGAATCGATTCGTTCGTGTCGATCTCGGGACCGTCGCTGGATCATGTCGGGTACTTCCTGCGGAGCCGTTGGCGGTCGCGGGAAGGGCTGCGGCAGCTGATGCACTCCTGGTACGTCTTCTACTTCCAGCTTCCGTGGCTGCCCGAGCGCGGCTGGCGGAAGGGGTGGGCACATCGCGTATTCGGCCGGCTCGAGCGCACCGCTGGTGGGGCCACTCCGGCCGAGGGGGAGCGCTCGCTGGGGGACTACGTCAACGGGCTGAACCTGTATCGGGCGAACGTGCTCCAGCGGCTAGCGCGTCCACGGGAGCGGCGTACCGGCGTACCGGTGCTGGCTGTGTCGCCGGACGGGGATGCGTTCGTGACGACGCCGATGCAGACCGACGTGGCGCGGTGGGCCCCTAACCTGAGCGTCCAGGTGGTCAGGGGCGGGCACTGGTTGCCCCGGAATGATCCCGGACTGGTGGCCCGATTGACCCTGGAACACACCCGCCGGGTGGCAGGCTGGAGGGCATGAGAACGATTCTGAACCTGATCTGGCTGGTGCTGGCCGGTTTCTGGCTGGCCGTCGGCTACGTGGTGGCCGGGCTGATCTGCTGCATCCTGATCGTCACGATCCCGTTCGGCATCGCGTCGTTCCGGATCGCCGGCTACGCGCTGTGGCCGTTCGGCCGGACGGTCGTCGACAAGCGCACCGCCGGCGCCGGCTCGGTCCTCGGCAACATCATCTGGGTGATCGTCGCCGGCTGGTGGCTGGCCCTGGGCCACCTGGCCAGCGGCATCGCCCTCTGCGTCACGATCATCGGCATCCCCCTCGGCCTGGCCAACTTCAAACTCATCCCGATCTCCCTTCTCCCACTGGGCAAGGAGATCGTCCCGTCGGACCAGCCGTTCGCCACGCGCTGACGTCAGTCTGGGAGGCGGGCGTGGCGGAAGCGGCTCAGGTTCAGCCAGAGGGCTTGGGCGACCATGATGGTGACTCCTACCCAGAGGGCCAGGTGGATGCCGTAGTGGTCGGCGAGGATGCCGCCGAGTGGGGCGCCGATGACGATCATCGCGCGGTTGAGGGAGCGGGTGGTCGCGTTCATCCGGCCCAGCAGCCCGGACGGGGTGATCGACTGGCGGTAGGCCATCTCGATCGGGCCGTCGAGCCCGAGTGAGATGCCGAACAGCAACTGGCCGGCGCACAGCAGGGCGATACCGCCGAGCGAGTCACCGGCCAGCGGGACCGTGAGGTAGGCGACCGGGCTGAGCCAGCGGCACACGATGATGCCGGGTCCGACACCGAAGCGGCGTCCGTACCAGCTGGAGGCGCCGGCTCCGAGCACCGAGCCGATCCCGGTGCAGCCCAAGGTGATACCGAGTACTACGGCACCGTGGTCGAACCCGAGCACGTAGGCCAGGTAGACCGTCGTGAGCATTCCCTGGCCGATGAACCACAGGTGCGACGTCAACGTGACCGGTCCGAAGGCAGGGTTGCGGTAGACCCAGTTCAGTCCCTCGCGGATCTCCCGGCGCAGGTGCCGTGGCTGGTCCTTGCCCAGGGCAACTTCTGGCTCGAGCGTCCGGACAGTGCTGAGCAGGATGGCCGAGACGAGGTACGAGATCGCGTCCAGCAAGATGGCGAGGGGCGCTCCGATGATGCCGATCACCACGCCGGCCAACGGAGTACCGGCGCTCTGGGCGACGGCAGCGCTCTGCTCCAGGCGGGCGTAGGCAGCGGTCAGCAGCGGCTTGGGGACCAGTACGGGCGGAAACGACTGGTGCGCCGCGTCGTACACGATCGAGAGCGACCCGAACACCAACGTCACGCAGACCAGCAGCGGATAGGTCAGCGCGTCGAGCGCGGCCGCCAGCGGAAGCACCCCGAGCACAAGGGCCCGAGCGAAGTCGGACCCGATCAGCAGCGGGCGACGGCGATGCCGATCGACGTACACGCCGACGAGCAGCCCGATGAGTGGATATGGCAACCACGCGGCGGCGCGCAGGATGCCCAGCTCGGTGGTACTGACCTGCAGAGTGAGTTTCGCGATGATCGGCACGGCCAGCGCAGTGAAGGCCGACCCCGCCATCGACACCGCATCGGCAGTCCAGAAGCGCACATATCCCGGATGCTCCAGCAACGGATACCGACGGCGCCCCATCCCGCAGACCCTAGAGGACGCCCCTCGCCCCGATCCCGCCGCCTTGGGCACGGACCAGTCGCGCTGACGCCGATTCTGGCGACTGGCCCGTGCTCAAGGTCGGCAGGCTCCACCGCAGCACCCCACCCGCCAGCGGTGGGCGCTGCTAGCCCTTGGCCTTCTCGACCACCTTGCGGACGTTCTCGATCGAGCCGCAGCCGCTCTCGATCAGGCGGGCGCGTTCGGTCGCGAACGCCTCGCCCAGCTTGACCCGGTCGTCGGCGGAGACGTCGGTCCTGGCCGGGTTCAGGACATCACGCTCCTCTTCGTCGAGGTGATGCGACAACGCCTCCGAGAGCTCGTGCGTCTTCTCGCCGAACTCCTCGCTCGCGGTGTCCTCGACCTCCATCAGGGCGAGCAGCGCTTCGTTGCCCTCGTCATGTTCGTGTTCGGAGTGCTCGACCTCTTCGGAGTCGATCGCGTCCTTCCGGCGCAGCGACGGATAGACCTTCGACTCCTCGGCCTCGGCGTGCGCGATCAGCACGGTCGCCAGATCCGCCAGCACGGCGGCCCGATCGGCCTGTACGTCGCGCAGTTCGCGCAAGGCCTCCTCGAACCAGCGATGGTCGGCGAGGATGATCTCGACCACGTCGCCACCGGTCTGCTGCAGGATCTTCGGCATGCTCACGTCCTCCCAGTCCAAGCTGCTGTTTGCGCCCGGTACCCGCATCCGCCGCCATTATGCGTACCCGGGTTAGCCTGCTCGGATGGTCACCGTCCGTGCACTCGTCCGCCGCCCGAGCCCCCGCCTCGCCGAGGGCCTGCTCACCCACCTCGAACGCGTTCCTGTCGATTTCGGGCTCGCGCAACGCCAGTGGCAGCAGTACGTCGATGCGCTGACGGCCGCCGGCTGGAGCACCGTCGAGGTGCCGCCGGCCGACGACTGTCCGGACGGTGTGTTCGTCGAGGACACGATGGTTGTCTTCGGCAACCTCGCGGTGATCGCCCGGGCCGGGGCGGACGAGCGCCGTCCCGAAGCAGCCGAGGCTGAGCGGGCCGTGGCCGCGCAGGGCTACGAGATCGCGCACGTCACCGATCCCGGCACCTTCGACGGCGGCGACATCCTCAAGGTCGGGTCAACCGTGTACGTCGGTCTGGGCGGCCGTACCAACCAGGCCGGCATCGACCAGCTGCGTCAGCACCTCGAGCCGCTTGGTGCCGAGGTGGTCGCGGTACCGGTCCAGAAGGTGCTCCACCTGAAGTCGGCGGTGACCGCCCTGCCCGACGGCACGGTGATCGGCTACGAACCGCTGACCGACGACCCGGCCGCCTTTCCGAAGTTCCTCGCCGTACCCGAGGAAGGCGGCGCCCACGTCGTACTGCTGGGGGAGGACCGGCTCCTGATGGCCGCCTCCGCCCCCAAGACCGCCGAACTGTTCCGCGAGCGCGGCTACACCCCGGTCGTCGTCGACATCAGCGAGTTCGAGAAACTCGAAGGCTGCGTGACGTGTCTGTCAGTCCGCCTTCGGGGCTAGCGTCCTGAGTCGGGCAGCCGCTGACAGCTCGCGGTCCTTCCGCTTGCCGCGGAGGTCGGCCGCCTCGCAAGCCTCCAGCAGGAAGGCGCGGTAGACCTCGGTGTCCGGGTGATCGTCGCCGAGGCCTTCGATGCTGTCGGCAAGCGTCATCTCCAGCACCTGGACCGCCGGGCCGAGCTGGTCGGCGAACATCGTCGCCCGGCCGAGCGCCGCGCGGGTCCGCAGTACCTTCGCGTTCTGCCGGCCGAGGGTCTTCTCGTCCTGCTCGACCAATTCGCCCAGCAGCTTCATCTCAGCCCGCGGCCCGCCGACCATCAGCTGGGCGCCGGTCTCGCCTTCGACGGCGATCCGGGTCAGCTTGTGCTCGGCCCCGAAGACGCGGATCAGCTGTGGCGTGATCAGCTCGAACCAGCCGATCGCCGAGGCGTAGTCACCGGTCGCCAGGAGTGCCTGCGCAACCCGGAGCCGCACTTGCAGGGTCGCCGGATCGTCCGCGCGCAGCACCTTCTCGCAAGCGGCCAGCGAGGTCTCGTACAACGGCAACGCCCCCGCCGAGTCGCGAGCGGCCCAGTGCGCCTCGGCCTGCTCGTAGGTCGCGTCGACCAGCTCGGGGTGATCCTTGAACTCCGAGGGCGGTGGTTCCTCCGAGAACGCCGGAACCGCGGCCGGCCCGTCGAGCAGGCGGCGGCCGACGAAGCTGCGGCCGCCGGTCCTGATGATCCGGAACCGGCCGCGGTACGCGACCGGGATCAGCAGGAAGGTCGAGTAGAGCGTCCGCACCGACGAACCACAGTCCGGGCAGACGTCTCGATGGCCGTAGAAGCGGCTGCCCATGCCACTGAGCCGGGTCGCCGCATCCGGCGCTCGCCAGGCTGTCGACGACGCGGTGCAGGCTCGGCAGAACGGGTACACCCCGCCGCGGACGTCAGTCATTCAGCCCATCTTGGCCGGTTTCGTCCGGTTTGTCGTCCTCGACGCCTGAAAGGGCACGTTTCGTCAGCTCCGGATCGTCGACGGCGAAGGTCCGGACCGGCCCGGCCGGCGTCAGCGCGGTCTCGAACCGGACCGTCACCCGTCCCCGTCCCGAACCCCAGACCCAGCCCTCGCCGTACTCCGTGTGCACGACGTCCTGACCCGGGTAGTACCCGGCCGACATCCGGTCCCGCGGCCGCTCGGGCAACTCGACCACCTCGATCGGTACGTCCGCCTCGTGCTCGCTGTCGGTGAACAGGTCGTCCTGGATCCAGTCCGCCAGCGAGGACACCCCGACGCCGAGCAACCGGATCCCACCCGAGATGTCGCTGTCCTCGAGCAACCGCCGCGCCATCCGGGCGATCACTCGCGGATCGTCGGTCGGCCCGGCCAGCGTGGACGAGCGGGTGTGCGTCGTGAAGTCGCGCATCCGCGTCTTCACCGTGACCGTCCGGCCGGACAGCTGTGCCTTCTGCAGCCGCTCGGAGACCCGGTGCGCCATCCGGTCACCGATGGCCGCCAGCAACGACCGGTCGATGATGTCGGTCTCGAAGGTGTCCTCGACGCTGATCGACTTGGTCTCCCGATCGCTCACCACCGGCCGGTCGTCCGACGCGGTCGCCAGCCGGTACAGGCTCGACCCGTGCGCCGAGCCGACCTGCCGGATCAGCTCGTCGGCGTCCAGTTGCTGCAGATCGCCGACCGTCCGGACTCCCGCCATGCTGAGCCGTTGCGCCGTCGCCGGCCCGACGCCGGGGATCACCGTCACCTGCATCGGCGCGAGGAACTCGGCCTCCGTGCCGGCCGGCACCACGACCACCCCGTCGGGCTTGTCGAGATCGCTGGCGATCTTCGCGATCAGCTTGGAAGTACCGGCCCCGACCGACGCGGTCAGCCCGCCGCTGGCCTGTTTGATCGCCGCCTTCAGGTCGTTCGCGATCGCCTCGACGTCGTCGACCGTCAGGTTGTTCAGCCCGGCCGCCGCCAGGTCGACGAACGCCTCGTCCAGCGACAGCGGCTCGACCAGCGGCGACAACGCGCGCATCTGCGCCATCACCGCCTGGCTGACCACCCGATAGACCTCGAACCGCGGCCCGAGGTACGCCGCGTGCGGGCACCGCGAGCGCGCCTCCGCGGTCGACATCGCCGACCGTACGCCGTATTTCCGCGCCTCGTACGACGCCGTCGAGACGACTCCGCGCAGGCCGACGCCACCGACGACGACGGGCTTGCCGCGCAGGGAGGGCTTGTCCCGCTGCTCGACCGCCGCGAAGAACGCATCCAGGTCGACGTGCAGGACGGACGGATCGGTACGCACGAACCCCAGTCTCCCCGGCACCACCGACAATTCGGCCCACCGCCCTGGCACGATCGGCTCATGACGACCTTCCCCGCCTGGGACGACGGTACGACCAAGACGACACCCGATCACCAGATCCACTGGTACGACGACCGGACGGCGATCATCCGGCAGGCCCTCCACACGAACTTCGAAGGCCCGTTCATCTACCTGCTGCTCGGCTCCGAGCGAGCCCTGCTGCTCGACACCGGCACCGGCCACATCGACTTGCGCGCGATCGTCGACGGGCTGCTGGCCGGTCGCGAGCTGGAGCTGGTGGTCGCGCACACGCACGGGCATGGCGACCACGTCGGCGGCGACGACCAGTTCGACAGCGTCGTCGGCAAGTCGGCGGAAGAGGTCGCCGAGTACTTCGGTATCACCGCCTGGCCGGAGCAGATCGTGGAGTTCGACCTCGGCGACCGGGTGCTGGACATCGTCCCGATCCCCGGCCACCACCCGTCGCACGTCGCGTACTACGACCGCTCGACCCGGCTGCTGTTCACCGGTGACTCGCTGTACCCGGGCCGGCTGTACGTCTTCGACTGGCCGGCCTTCCGGGCCAGCGTCGCGCGGCTGGCCGGGTTCGTTGCCGCGGGCAATCCGGTCGACCGGGTGCTCGGCGCCCACATCGAGATGACCCGGGAGGCGGGTGTGGACTTCGAGATGGGTTCGGATCAGCATCCAGGGGAACATGAGCTTCAGCTCGATCCCGCCGTGCTGACCGAGCTGGCCGACGTACTGGCCGCAGCGGGGGATACGCCACACCGGATCGTGAGAGACCGGTTCATCGTCCACCCGATTCGGGCAGACTGAAGGCTTGGAACCTGACAGGGAGGCGCTGATGGGCGAGGAAGTCGACCGGGTCGAGTTCACCCGGGCGGATCGGACCGCGTTCCGCAATCAGGTCCATCGCAACCTGGACGCGTTCGCGCGGATGCTGCGCGAGTCGCGGTTCGAGGCGGAGAAGCCGATGACCGGGATCGAGATCGAGCTGAACCTGGTCGACGAGAACTGCGATCCGGCGTTCAAGAACAGCGAGGTGCTGAGCGCGATCGAGGACGACGCGTTCCAGACCGAGCTCGGCCAGTTCAACATCGAGATCAACGTGCCGCCGGGCAAGATCGACGGCAACGGCCTGGTCCGGATGGAGGAGTCGATCCGCGACAGCCTGAACGCGGCCGAGGAGAAGGCGCAGCGGACCGGCTCGTCGATGGTGGTGGTCGGGATCCTGCCGACGCTGCTGACCGAGCACATCCACCGCGAGGCGCTCAGCACCAATCCGCGGTACGCGCTGCTGAACGACCAGATCTTCCAGGCCCGCGGCGAGGACGTGCAGATCGCCATCGACGGGATCGAGCGGCTGCAGGTGACCGCCGACAGCATCGTGCCCGAGGCGGCCTGTACATCGACGCAGTTCCACCTGCAGGTCACGCCCGAGGCGTTCCCGCGGTACTGGAACGCGGCCCAGGCGATCTCCGGCGTGCAGCTCGCGATCGGTGCCAACTCACCGTTCCTGTTCGGCAAGGAGTTGATGCGAGAGACCCGGATCGCCTTGTTCGAGCAGGCCGCGGACACCCGCACGCACGAGCTGAAGACGCAGGGCGTCCGGCCACGGGTCTGGTTCGGCGAACGCTGGATCACCTCGATCTTCGATCTGTTCGAGGAGAACTCCCGGTACTACCCGGCGCTGCTCCCGGTGACCTCGGACGAGGATCCGATCGCCGTGCTGGATCGCGGTGACACGCCGGCTCTTTCGGAGCTTCGGCTGCACAACGGGACGATCTACCGCTGGAACCGCCCGGTGTACGACGTTGTCCGGGAGAAGCCCCACCTGCGGGTGGAGAACCGGGTGCTGCCGGCCGGCCCGACGGTCGTCGACACGATGGCCAACGGCGCCTTCTACTTCGGTCTGGTCCGGGCACTGGCCGACGACGAGCGGCCGATCTGGTCGCAGATGTCGTTCAGCGCCGCCGAGGAGAACTTCCACGAGGCGGCCCGGCAGGGCATCGACGCGGAGGTGTTCTGGCCGGGCGTCGGTACCGCCCGGGCGACCGAGCTGGTGCTGCGGCGGCTGTTGCCGTTGGCATCGCGCGGGCTGGACTCCTGGGGTGTCGACGCCGCCGTCCGGGACCGGCTGCTGGGCATCATCGAGCAGCGCTGCCTGACCAACCGCAACGGCGCCTCCTGGCAGGCCGACGAGTTCCACCGCCTGTATACAAAGGGCTCTCATGGTCGCAAGGACGCTCTGCGCGGCATGCTGCGCCGCTACCGCGACCACATGCACGAGAACCTGCCGGTTCACGAATGGCCGATCGACTGAGCGGGTTAACCGCGTAAGTCAGCGCAAGACAACGAAGGACACAGGTGGAACCGGGGTCAGCCCGGTGGAACCGGTACGCCCTTGCCGAAGGCAACGGCGTACCGGTCGCTGTCCGTCAGTGGAGAGAGGGGGCTGGCGCGCCGGGTCGCAACCCTGCAAAGGTGTGCGCCACGAAGGTTAGACCGCGACAGGGCGGGTAGGACACGTGAACCGTTGGGGGACGGTGTCCGGCAGCCGGCCCGGTACTGGTCCGGTCGCGGTCGTGTTGCGTGCGCAACTGCGAATGCGTCACGGTCGCGACACAGATCGTGCATTTCCACAGATGCCGGAGCGGGTTCAGGGCAGTATCGTTCGGAACGGGTCGACCGTTTCAGGTGATGGACACCCGGAGGTGAGGCAAGTCGATGACGACCATCGTCGTGGGTTATGTGCCGAAGGCCGAAGGGCGCGCGGCGCTCCGGCGGGCGGCAGAGGAGGCGGAGCTGCGCGACGCCAAGCTGGTGGTGGTGAACTCGCACCGGGGTGGACGCAGCTTCGACAGCGACGAGGCCGCGGCCAGTGATGCCGCGTTGACGGAGGTACGGGAGCAACTCGACTCGACCGGCGTGCCCTACGAGGTGCGGCAGCTGGTGCGTGGACTCGATCCGGCGGAGGACCTGGTGGCCGTCGCCGAGCAGGTGCACGCGGAGTTCATCGTGATCGGCCTGCGGCGCCGGTCCCCGGTCGGAAAGCTCATTCTCGGCAGCAACGCCCAGCGGGTGCTGCTGGAGGCTCCGTGTCCGGTGCTGGCCGTCAAGGCCGACATCGAGCTGTCCGAATCAGGGGAGGACTGAGGTGACTTCGACACGCAGCAAGAAGCTGTGCCTCGCACAGCAGCCCGACGCCGACGAGATGCTGAGCAGAGACGCGTTCGCGCTGCTGGTCGGCATGTTGCTCGACCAGCAGATCCCGATGGAGCGTGCCTTCGCCGGTCCGGTTGCGATCGCGCAACGAATGGACGGCCCGTTCGATCCGTCCACGGTGGCCTCCTACGACCCCGACGGTTTCGTCGAGGTGGTGGCGGGCCCGCCGGCCGTGCACCGGTTCCCGACCGCGATGGCAGCCCGGATCCAGACGCTGGCCAAGCATCTGGACGAGGAGTACGGCGGCAACGCCTCGGCCGTCTGGGCCGATGTGAAGAGTGGCGACGACCTGCTGGCCAGGCTGTCGGCCCTGCCGGGCTTCGGCGCGCAGAAGGCGAAGATCTTCGTCGCGCTGCTCGGCAAGCAACTGAAGGTCCGCCCGCGCGGCTGGCGTGAGGCGTCCGAGCCGTACGGCGAGGACGGCGCGTACAAGTCGGTCGCGGACGTGATCGACGTGGCGTCGCTGGTCAAGGTGCGGCAGTTCAAGCAGGAGCAGCAGGTGGAGAAGCGGGTCGTGGCCAGACCGCTGCGGCAGACCAGGAACAGTTGAACGCTGGACTTGGTGCCCTGACCGGGCGGTGGGGTGGGCAGAATTTGTACAGCCGGTACCAGTGCGGAGGGTGGACTGGTACCGGTTGGGCGCGCCGTTGAGGGGGTCGTGGGAGGCCCGGACTTGGTGGCCGGATTACAATGAAGTGTTGCTGCCGCCTGACCAGCGCGGGGCCACCGACTCGCAGTACCCGTAACACCGTATGAGCAGTATCAGAACCCTGCAGACTGAATCGTCAGACGAGAGGTAATTCGTGTCGTCCAGCTCGTCCGAGAATCTCCCCGACGAGTCCACTCGGGCGGTGGCCGCCACCGCCCGCAGTACGACTCAACGGACCACGGCCAGTGTGAAGAAGACTGCCGCTCCCGCCAAGAAGGCTGCTGTGTCCCCCAAGGAGGACGGTATTCCCGCGAAGAAGGCCGCCGCGAAGAAGGCGCCGGCGAAGAAGGCCGTGTCCGAGGCGGGTCTCGCGATCGACCCGAAGACCGGTAAGCCGCGCGCGCTGGACGAGGTCGACGAGTCCGACTTCTCCGCCGACGCCGTCAAGCCGCTGGAGAAGGAGCTCACCGAGGACCAGGGCTTCATCGTCTCCGAGGCCGACGAGACCGACGAGCCCGAGCAGCAGGTGATGGTCGCGGGCGCCACGGCGGACCCGGTCAAGGACTACCTGAAGCAGATCGGCAAGGTCCCGCTGCTGAACGCCGAGCAGGAGGTCGAGCTCGCCAAGCGGATCGAGGCCGGCCTGTTCGCCGAGGAGCAGATCGGCGACGCCGAGACCAAGCTCAAGGAGAAGGTCAAGGACGAGTACGAGTGGATCTCGGAGGACGGCCGGCGCGCCAAGAACCACCTCCTCGAGGCCAACCTGCGGCTCGTCGTCTCGCTGGCCAAGCGCTACACCGGCCGCGGCATGCTGTTCCTGGACCTGATCCAGGAGGGCAACCTCGGTCTGATCCGCGCGGTCGAGAAGTTCGACTACACCAAGGGCTACAAGTTCTCGACGTACGCGACCTGGTGGATCCGGCAGGCGATCACCCGGGCGATGGCCGACCAGGCCCGGACGATCCGTATTCCGGTGCACATGGTCGAGGTGATCAACAAGCTGGCCCGCGTCCAGCGCCAGATGCTGCAGGACCTGGGCCGCGAGCCCACTCCGGAAGAGCTCGCCAAGGAGCTCGACATGACCCCGGAGAAGGTCATCGAGGTGCAGAAGTACGGTCGTGAGCCGATCTCGCTGCACACCCCGCTGGGTGAGGACGGCGACTCGGAGTTCGGCGACCTGATCGAGGACTCCGAGGCGATCGTGCCGGCCGAGGCCGTCTCGTTCACCCTGCTCCAGGAGCAGTTGCACGCGGTGCTGGACACGCTGTCCGAGCGCGAGGCCGGCGTCGTCTCGATGCGCTTCGGCCTGACCGACGGCCAGCCGAAGACCCTGGACGAGATCGGCAAGGTCTACGGCGTCACCCGTGAGCGGATCCGGCAGATCGAGTCGAAGACGATGTCGAAGCTGCGGCACCCGTCGCGCTCCCAGGTGCTCCGCGACTACCTGGACTGAGCAAGTGTCATGATGGATTCATGATCGAGAGGGCACTCGCCGGCGTCTGGATGCTGGCGATGCCCGCCCTCGGTCAGGATTCCGGCTTACTGGCCGTCGCCGTGTTCACGGCGGCGGCCGTTTTGCTTGCCGTCGTCCAGCTCTCCAGTACTGCGGCCCAGCGCCCGCTCTCGTCACCGCTGCCCGCGCGGGCGAGTGCCACCCGCGCGAACTCCCGCCGCACCGCGTACCTCCTGCTCCGCGACCCCGACGCCGCCGGCAGGCCCCGCCCACGAGCCCCGGGAAGGTAGCCGAGTTCTCTCGCTACCCATCCCTTTCTCACTCGTGGAGTCTTGCTGTGCCTTCCTTCCTGGAGGCACCGGTCGCCGGTGCCTATCACTTGCTCACGTCCCTCGTCGACGCCATCCAGCCGCTCGCGGGCGGCTACGCGGCCGTCGTCGCCATCGTCGTCTGCACGCTCGCCGTACGATCCCTGCTCATCCCGCTCAGCCTGCGCGCGCATCGAGGCGTGCGCGCTCGCGCTGTCCTGATGCCTGAGCTCAAGAAGCTGACCGACAAACACCGTGGCAACCCCGAACGGCTCCAGCGCGAGGTCGCCAAGCTGCAGGCGGACTCTGGTAACACCCTCTTCGCCGGCTTCCTCCCGACGCTCGCTCAGTTGCCGTTCTTCTGGCTGATGTACACGCTGTTCTCCCGCGCCGTCGTCGGCGGAGAATCGAACCAGCTGATCAGCGGCAACCTGCTGGGCGCCCCGCTTGGGCTCCACTGGCCCATTGTCACCGGAACGCCCGCCTTCCTCGTACTAGCTGTCCTGCTGGCGATCGTCGCCTGGTTCTCCGCCCGCCTCGCCGTGCGCCAGCTCGACGACACAGCGCCGACGTTGTCACGCCGACTTGCCCAGCTACTGCCCTTCGGCACGCTGCTCACAGTCGCCTTCGTCCCGTTGGCAGCCGGCATCTACTTGCTCACGACTACTACCTGGACCGTTGTGGAACGCACGGTCCTGCAGCGCTGACAGCCGTTGGTCAGCTCGAGGTGCCGGTCCAGTTGGTGGGGACCTTGCCGAGGCGGACGCGTTGCGGGTGGTCGCCGACCAGGACCGAGGCGATCTTCTGACCGGTGCTGAAGCTGATCGAGGTGACCCGGTCCGAGCCGCTCTCGGAGATCACACACGCTGACCCGTCACCGGTCACCGTCGCCCAGTACGGCTTGGCAGCCGTGACCAGTGGGCCTTCCTGCAACGTGGCGCGGTCGACGATGGTGGCGTAGTCGTCCATCGTGCCGGCCACGCAGAGCTTCTGGCCGTCCGGGCTCATCGACAGTCCGTGGTGGCGGGAGTCGTTCACCCACTTCGTCCGGTCCTCGGTGGTGGCGGGGTTCTTCGGCAGGGTCTTGATCCGGGTGATCTTGTCGGTGGCCACGTCGTACTCGATCAGGCCGTTGAAGAACGACACCTGGAAGTAGAGCTTCGACTCGTCCGGGGTGAACGCGACAGGCCGGACGGAATCGGACAGGTCCTTGCGGCCGGCCGCGTCCAGCCGGGGCCGCATGTCGATCTCCTTGACCTTCTGGAAGGTGGTGGTGTCGACGATGGTGAGCTTGCGGTCGCCCTTGGTCCAGTCCAGCCAGGGTTCGTCGAGGGCGGTGTTGACCTCGCCGATGGAGCTGGTCCACAGGTACCGGCCGCCGTTGGTGAAGGTGTTCTCGTGCGGCTTGTCGCCGGTGGTGTACGAGCCGAGTTGCTGCCCGGTGCGGATGTCGAGCACATGCACGGTGTTCGAGGTCGAGGCCGAGACGGCCACTCGTTCGCCGTCGGGGGAGACGGCCATGTGGTCGGCGCGATACCCGGACACGGGGAAGCGCCAGCCGACCTGGCCGGTACTGAGGCTGACCGACACCACGTCGGCGAAGCTCGGGCGCGACACCACCACCGAGTTGCCGTCCGGGGTCGTGTACAGGTCGTCGACGTACTGGTCGTGTCCCTCGCCGACCGAGGCACGGATGCCGAGGAAGTAACCCAGCCGGATCGGGTCCGCATAGATCTCGGCCAGGCGCTGGTCCTTGTCCGGGATCAGGTTGATCCGGCCGGACTTGGTCAGGTCGGCGGTCGGCGCGACCACGTCGGCCGTGCCTTCCCAGTTGTTGCCGACGAACAAGACGGGCTTGGTTTCGGCGGCCGTCGAGGCGGCGGCCGGCGGAAGCATGGTGGTGGCGAGGGCGGCGACGGTGAGCCACAGGGCGGTCCGGCGAGGCTTCGGCATGGCACCAGGTAACCAACGAGTAGCGTTGGGTTGCTAGGCCGCAGCCGCCAACGGGGACGGGCGTGATTGTGGCTCGTCGACAAACCGGGCCGATCGACAGTGAGGGGTCGCGATGGCCATCGATCAGCAGGGGCGCGCGTTGTTCACGGAGATCGTCCGGACGATGGCGACCGATGCCGAGGTGATCGAGGCGGTGGTCGAGGCCGCCAGACGTGATTCGCCCGCGGTGGCCGGGCTGCCGATCGCCGAGAACCGCCGGCACATCGCGCTGATGGTCACCGCTGGGTTGACCGCGTTCGCCGATCGGGACAGCCCGCGGTCCGAGGATTTCGCCGCTGCTGTCCAGTTGGGTGCCGATCGGGCGGCCCAGGGCATCGGCCTGACCGAGCTGCTCCGCGGCGTGCACGCGGGACGGAGCCGGGCGATCGCGCTCACCATGGAGCGGAGCCGGGCGTCAGGTGTTCCGGCCGGACTGCTGGTCGACGTGATGCTCGACTTCGAGCGGTACGCCGGTGAGCTGGAACGGCACGTCGTCAGCGGGTACCACGCCGCCGAACTGCGACTGTCGCGCACGCCCCGCATTCAGTTGCTGCGCCGACTCTTCCTCGAAGACGTGCCGTTGGAAGAACTGGGACGTGCCGGGCTGTCACTCGATCGGGTCTACCGCTGCGTGGTGTCCGACGTCGCCGATCCCGGCCAGGCGCAAGCAGTCGAGCGTCGCCTCGCCTGCCCGGATGGCCTTTTCGGACTCGTCGAGGGCAAGCTGGCCGGGCTCGTGACGCGCAGTCCGTCAGCCGACCAGGTCACTGCCCGAGAGCTGGTGGTCGTCGCGCCCCCGACGCCGTTGAGGGAGATCCCGAAGGTGTACTCGACCGCTCGGGCTGCTCTTGTCGCGGCAGGCGATCGCCGGGGTCTGCACAACCTGTCGGACCTGGCGGTCGAGACCGCGCTGGCGACCCAACCGGTCCTGGCCACGATCCTTGCGCAGGAGCTGCTGGGCGTACTCGATCCGGCGGACCGCTACCACCGCCAGCTGGTCAGCACCGCCCTCGCCTATCTCGACACGGGCAGACGCCTCGACCAGACTGCCGCCGCCCTGCATCTCCACCCCAACACGGTCCGCTACCGCCTCAGCCGCCTGACCGCCCTCACAGGCTGGTCCGCGGACGGATCACATCCCGGCCCGCTGCAGGCAGCCCGCGACTGGTGGGCACTCAGGACCTGGCTCACCACCTCGTAGCCCGTCGTCACATCTGCCCGGCCTGCATCGTCAGTGGGGTGTGAATGGGTCTCTAGATGTGAGGAAGGACGTCATGAGTTCAGCGCTGGAAGCACTCCGTCAGGACTTTGGTGGGGACATCGTCGAGCCGGGCGGGGCGGAGTACGAGGCGGTCAGTGGGTCGTTGCTGGTGCCGGGCAGTCCGGCGTACGTGCTGCGGCCGGTGACTGTCGCGGATGTGCAGGCGGCGGTCAGGTTCGCTGTCGACGCGGGACTGAAGTTGTCGGTGCGCGGTGGTGGACATGGGTTCGCCGGCTTCGGGACCAACGACGGCGGCGTGGTGATCGAGCTGAGCCGGCTGGCGAGCGTCGAGGTCGTCGACAAGGAACGGCACCTGGTACGAATCGGAGGCGGGGCCGTCTGGGGTCAGGTCGCGGCCGCGCTGGCGCCGCATGACCTGGCGATCTCGTCGGGCGACACGAGGAGCGTCGGCGTCGGCGGGCTGACCTTGAGCGGCGGCATCGGCTGGAAGGTCCGCAAGTACGGGCTGGCGTTGGACAGCCTTGTTGCCGTGGAGCTGGTGACTGCCGACGCCGAGGTGGTGCGGGCCAGTGCCGAGGAGAACCAGGAGCTGTTCTGGGCGGTCCGTGGTGGCGGTGGCAACTTCGGGGTCGTGACCTCCTTCGAGTTCACGGCGCAGCCGACCACCGACGTCTTCTTCGGTAAGATCTCCTTCCCTGCAACGGAGTTGACGACGGTTCTGCAGGGCTGGGCCGAGTACCTGCGGACGGCGCCCGAGGAACTGACCAGCATCGTGGACTTCGCCAATCCGTTCCTCGGCGGACCGAACGCGCCGGTCGAGGTCAGCGTCGCCTACGACGGTGACGACCCGGAACTGGCCGCGCGGGCGATCGACCCGATCCGCCGGCTCGGCACGGTGCTCAGCGACGAGGTGACGCTGAAGCCCTACGCGGAGGTCCTGGTGGATGGCATGACTCCGCCGCCAGGCATCCAGATCGTGACTCGCAGCGGCTTCGTGGACACCGCTTCGGTGCCCGAGGTGCTCGGGATCCTGGCCGAGGCGGCGGCGATGGAACTGTCGCCGATCATGTCGGTTCGCAGCGTCGGCGGTGCGGTCGCGCGGGTCGCCGACGATGCCACCGCCTACGCGCATCGCCAAGCGGAGTTGATGTTCGCGACCACCGTGCTGGGGCCCAAGCCGGCGATCGACGCGGCCGGTCCGGGGCTGGCCGCGATCTGGGCGAGGCTCGCGCCGCACGTCAGCGGCGCCTACGCCAACTTCCTCAGTTCCGCGACCGAGGAAGCCGTCGGGACGGTGTATCCGGCCGCTACCCGCGAGCGGCTCGCGGCGGTCAAAGCGCAGTACGACGCCGGCAACCTGTTCGCCGGCAACCACAACATCCAGCCCGGGTGATTTCGCCTGTACGTTGCTGGGGTGGCTGTACCTGGTGTGGATGGGGAGATCGTCGAGCTGCTGCTCGGCCTGGCGAAGGACGAGCTGGGGGCGGACCTCGACAACTGGCAGCCCGGCCAGCTGACGACCGTCCTGTACGACCTGCTCCCGTACTCCGGTGGCGTCCGGCCCGGCTGGGTCGACGAACTGCGGACCGCGTTCCCGGAGTTCGTCACCATCCTCCGCCAGACCGGGCGCCTCGAGCTTGCCGATCTGCTCGAGGGCGAGGCCGAGGCCGCACTCAACGATCCTGGCCTCGGCCGGACCGATCCGGTGAACTGGTGCCGGTACCGCCGCCAGCAGAGCGCATTGGCGGGCCTAGCCGAGCCCCGGGCCGAGCTGCCACTGGAGCCGCTCGCCGGATCGCCGACGCCGGTCACGCCGATGCCCAGTCGACTAGCTGCCGCCGCTGCGGGCTCGGAGTTGCTCGGTGATCTGTACGACTTCGCACTGGACGTCTATCGGACCAAGCAGGAGCAGCCCGACCACAGGTTGTGGCGTCTCGCGGTGCTGGCCGGGTGGATCTGCCCGAGTCCGGTCAGCCCGCAGTACGGGCCGTCGATGCATGCCTGGGCGCCGGATGATCCCGAGGTGACTCCGGCGCGGCCGCTGGTCGCGTGGCTGGAGACCTGTCGGGTGGTGCTCAGTGAGTCGCCTGAGCTGATCGACGTACTCCTGACAGCCTTCCGCGATGGCACGACTGCTGCTCCGGACGGGGCTGAGCAGCTCGAGCGGCTGGGTGCCGTCACGCTCGCGGACGGGCGGCTGGGGTTGACGCAGCTCGGAGTACGGGGGTTGTTCACGCGGGGGAGATGGGCGGATCCGGAGTACTGGTTGCTCGATCCCGGGCAGTGGTGGGCGAATCTGCGGTCGGAGGATCTGATCGCGTTCATGACGGCGGCGTCGAAGCTGTGTGTGGTGGATCAGGCGTGGAGTGTGCAGCGGTGGTTCGAGCAGGCTGATCCGCTGGAGTTCGCGTACCAGTTGGTGCGGCTGGGCAGTCAGGTGCATGGAGCGGTGCTGAACACGGTCTTCGGGTACCTGCTGCGGATCGGGCTCGAAGCGGCGCCGGCGGTCGAGGAGTGGCTGGTGACCGAGGAACTGTCGGGGCTGGGCTGGATCTGGTTCGACGCGATCGGCGCGCCGATGGCCGGGATCCCCACCGAGCACGGGAAGTACCTGGCGACGACCGAGATGGTGCGCTCGCTGGACGACCTGACCGCCCTGCTCGACCGGTACGCCGAGTATCCGCCCGAGCCGCCGTTGCCGGGTACGACGATCGACGAGCTGATGTTCAGCGTCCCGCTGCGGATCAGGACGGCGCGGGTCAACGCGCTCCTGCAGCGGGTGCTCAACCAGGAGTTGGCGCAAGAGCCGGGGGACCGCGACGAGCTGCTCGGGATCATCGCGGAGGCCCGGCAAATGTTGCTGGAATAGCAATTTTCTTTGTCGGATCGGACCGGAGCGCAGATGCTGGAGACATGACTGTGGATGACAGAACCGCCGAAGAGTACTGGAACGACCGCTACCGCGAGAGCACGCGGATCTGGAGCGGCAATCCCAACGTGGAGCTGGTGAACGAGGTCTCCGGGCTGACGCCGGGGACCGCTCTCGACCTCGGCTGCGGTGAGGGCGGGGACGCGATCTGGCTGGCCAAGCAGGGCTGGCGAGTGACTGCCGTGGACGTCTCGCCCGTGGCCCTGGAGCGGGCGGCTCAGCACGCGGCAGAAGCCGGCGTGGGGGAGCAGATCGAGTGGCAGCAGCATGAGCTCGGCAAGTCGTTCCCGGACGGGACCTTCGATCTGGTGTCGGCGCAGTTCCTGCACTCGACGGTCGAGCTGCCCCGCGAGGAGATCCTGCGGACGGCGGCCGAGGCCGTGGCGCCGGGTGGCGTCCTGCTGATCGAGGGGCACCTCGACTGGCCCGACTCGCTCCGGCACACGGACCACCCGGAGGTGCATTTCCCGACGCCGGACGAGGTGATCGCAGATCTGCACCTGGACGACGGTCGCTGGGAGATCCTGGTCAGCCGCGCCCATGACCGTGAGCAGGTCGTCGACGGCGAGACGCTGACCCGTCGCGACAGCACGGTGAAGGCGCGCCGGCTGCCCAGCTGAGCACGTGTTCACCGGGCGGACAGTCCATGTTCACCGTCGGCGCGCCTGGTACGGCGAATCTGGGGGCTATGAGCACCCCTGATCTGGTCCAGGAGTTCGGGTTCCGTGTACTCGACGAAGAGGACGACGACCCGGTCCTGCTGCGCGCCGACGGTACGCCGGTCGACACCTGGCGGGAGGGCTACCCGTACGGCGAACGCCTGGCCCGTGAGGTCTACGACCGGGACAAGCGGCTGCTGCAGATCGAGCTGCTCAAACTCCAGTACTGGGTGAAGCGGTCGAAGCAGAAGCTCGTGATCATCTTCGAAGGCCGGGACGCGGCCGGCAAGGGCGGCACGATCAAGCGGTTCATGGAGCACCTCAACCCGCGCGGCGCCCGGATCGTCGCTCTCGAGAAGCCGACCGACCGCGAGCAGACGCAGTGGTACTTCCAGCGGTACGTCGAACACCTGCCGGCGGCCGGCGAGATGGTGCTGTTCGACCGCTCCTGGTACAACCGGGCGTGCGTCGAGCGGGTGATGGGGTTCTGCAGCGACGCGCAGTACGAGGAGTTCATGCGGCAGGCGCCGGAGTTCGAGCGGATGCTCGTCCGCTCGGACACCCATCTGGTAAAGCTGTGGTTCTCGGTGTCGCAGGCCGAGCAGCAGACCCGCTTCATGATCCGGCAGATCGACCCGGTCCGGCAGTGGAAGCTGTCGCCGACGGACCTGGCGTCGCTGGACAAGTGGGGCGACTACACCGAGGCGAAGGAGGCGATGTTCCACTACACGGACACGCCGCACGCGCCGTGGACCGTGGTGAAGAGCAACGACAAGAAGCGCGCCCGGCTCGAGGCGATGCGGCACGTGCTGAGCCTGTACGAGTACGACAACAAGGACCACGAGCTGGTCGCCCAGGCCGACCCCAAGATCCTCGGCCCGGCCGCCCAGGTCTTCGAACACGGCGAGTCGACCACCCGCCAGTTCCCCCAGCTGTAGTTCTCAGGCGATGACGGGAAGGTGGACCGTGAAGGTGGCGCCGTGGGGGACGGTGTCGGTGACGGTGACCTTGCCGCCGTGCGCGGCTACCAGGGCGGCGACGATGGAGAGGCCGAGGCCTGAGCCGCCGGTTGAGCGGGTTCGGGCCGAGTCGGCTCGGTAGAAGCGCTCGAAGACCTTGACCTTCTGCTCCTCGCTCAGACCGGGGCCGGTGTCGGCGACCTCCACGATCGCCTCGCCGTCGCGGGTGCCGACCGAGATGGTGATCGGTGCGTCGACCGGCGTGTGATGCAGCGCGTTGCTGACGAGATTGCCCAGTACCTGCCTGAGGCGCGCCTCGTCGCCACTGACGACCGGTGCGCCGGAGTTCGGCAGGATCTGCAGCTTCATCTCGCGACCCGGCTGAACAGCCTGTACGTCGTGCACCGAGTCGCCCGCCAGCGTCAGGAGATCCACTGGCTGGTGCTGCAGCGGTCGCTGCTGGTCGAGTCGCGCAAGCAGGAGCAGGTCGTCGACGAGCAGCCCCATCCGCTTGGTCTCGTCCTCGATCCGCTTCATCGTCGCCGGATCAGCCGCGGCACCCTTCTGCCGGGTCAACTCGGCGAATCCCCGGATCGAGGTCAACGGCGTCCGCAGCTCATGACTCGCGTCGGCGATGAACCGCCGCATCCGCTCCTCCGACTGCCGAGCATTCTCCTCAGAACGCCGCGCAGCATCCTCCGATCGCCGCGCCGCAAACTCCGACGCGGTCCGCTGCGCAAACGCCCCCTCGATCTGCCCGAGCATCTGATTCAACGCCAACGACAACCGCCCCACCTCAGTCCGCGGATCCCGCTGAGGCACCCGCCGACTCAAATCCCCACCAGCAATAGCCACCGCGGTGTGCTCCACATCCTCCAACCCCCGAAGACTCCGCCGCACCACATACGTCCCAACCCCAGCCAGCAACACCAGCAGGATCACCCCAGCAGCGATTTGTACTCCCACCAGCTTCTGGATGGTCTGATCCATGTCGGCGAGGTTCTGCGCGATGATGACCGAGCCCTCGACCTGGGTGGTCGGCACCACCAGCACTCGCCAGGTGGAGCCGCCCGACACCGCATTGACGGTGAACGGTTCGGTGAGGTTGGCGACCTGCTCAGTGGTCAGCTTGGGCAGCTTGGGCTCCGGGTCCGCCGACTCACCACGCTCGATCTGCCCGATGAAGGCGCCGGCCGGATCGAAGTACTGCACCAGGAACGGGCTTGGCGGTGGCTTGAAACGGTCGCCTGGCCGGCCAGGGTTGATCAGCCCGGGCGGCCGCCGCGCCTGTTGTGGGGCGAACTTCTCCAGTTGCGAGTCGACGCGGTCGATCAGATAGCCGCGCATGATCGTCGTGGCCAGCAGTCCCGAAGCCAGCAGCGCGCCGGTCACCAGCGTGATGAGGACCAGGACGATCGTGACCCGCAGGGGGTAGCGGTCGGTTATCCGGCGGTGGGCCTGCATCAGTTCGGGCCTCGGGGGGTGCGGAGGACGTAGCCTACGCCGCGGACTGTGTGGAGGAGTTTCTGGTCGCCGGTGTCGACCTTGCGGCGGAGGTAGGACATGTAGGACTCGACGACTCCGGCGTCGCCGGCGAAGTCGTAGTTCCAGACGGCGGAGAGGATCTGGCCCTTCGACATCACCCGCTCGGCGTTCTCGAGCAGGCAGCGCAGGAGCTTGAACTCGGTGAGGGACAGTTGGACCGCCTCGCCTGCCTTGAAGACTTCGTAGCTGTCCTCGTTGAGCTCGAGGTCCGCGTACCGGAGTACCGCCGGCTCTGTCGCCGTCTGCTCGCGATGGCCCGAGCGGCGCAGCAGGGCGCGGACCCGGGCGACGAGCTCGTCCAGGCTGAACGGCTTGGTCACGTAGTCGTCGCCGCCGGTGTGCAGGCCGAGGACCTTGTCCTCGACAGCGTCGCGCGCGGTGAGGAACAGCACCGGTACGTGCCGGTCCTCACCGCGCAGCCGGCGGACCACCTCGAAGCCGTCCAGGCCGGGCATCATCACGTCCAGCACGACGAGGTCGGGTTCGACCTCGCGGGCCTTGCGCAACGCCTCGGCGCCGTGCGTCGCCGTGGTCACGTCGTACCCGGCGAAGCGCAGGCTCGCGGACAGCAGCTCGACGATGTTCGGTTCGTCGTCGACGACCAGCAGGTGCGGGCTCATGGTCCCAGTCTTACGCCCGCACCCTGTCCAACCCTGGGAGATTCCTGGCAATCGGCTGTGAGCGTCCGCCTGGCTCAGCCCTGAATCAGCGCGGCCCGCGCTGGCCGAAGCCGAACTTCTTGTGCGACGCGTCCCGCTGGGTGCCGTCGGACACGCTGGTGGCCGTCGACTTGCCGTCGGCCACGATCGCCGAGACGTGGACCGTGTTGCCGGTCTTGATGCTGGTGATCCCGTCCCGGGTCGCGTTGACGAGGGTGTCGGCGGTGACCACGTACTCCTTGCTGTAGCCGTCAGCGCTCTTCACCGTGATCGAGTCCTTGCTGACCGCGCTGACGGTGCCGGTCTGGGTCGCGACGGTCTGGTAGCCGCCGCCGTCCTTCTCGACCGTGAACTCGCCGTGGAGCGCCTTCCCGAACCCGAACTCGCCGTGCCGGCCAGGTCCGCCCGGGCCACCAGGTCCCTCGGGCTTGGCCGGGTTCGCCGAGTCGGGCGCGGACGGGGACGTGGACGGGCTAGGGGTCGGATCGGCGTTGGTCGCCGCCCAGGCGACTCCACCGGCCCCGGTGGTGACCACGACTGCCGCCACGGTCCCGACCAAACGCCAGCGGTTGTCGGTGAGCTTCTGAATCGACGCCATGCTTTGCTGCCTCCCGGTACTGCGTACCAAGCGGGTCACCTGGTACTGGTCATCCCACGATCCGCCGCGGACCTGAGACGAACCTGCGGTGAAGCTGGCAAGACCCTGGCAACCCGGGGCCGGAGATCAGACCAGGAACAGCACCGCGACGAGCCAGACGGCCGCGGCCAGCGATGTACCGACGAACTCGATCAGGATCGAGAGACCGGTGGCTCGCAGAGCGTGTTTGGTCGAGATCCACGCCTGGTCGTGGCTGCCGAGGCGCTGCCGCTCGGACAGGTACACCCCGACCGGGAAGCCCACGAACATGCCGATCACCGGGATCACGAAGAACCCGACGATCCCGAGCACCACGCCGATGAGCATCGATCGCCGCGGTACGCCGGACTCGCGCAGCCGCCGCTCCGGCACGATGTACTTGACCACCTGGCTGGCCCCGATCAGCACCACCGCGGCGGCCAGCACGATCCAGCCGGTGGCGCTCTGCACCTCCAGCGCCCAGACCAGGATCGCGGCGAGGCTGAGGATGGCGCCGGGCAGCACCGGGATCACGATGCCGAGAATGCCGGCGAAGATCACCACGCCGACCAGGAACGTCGCAACGCTGTTCACGGCCCCCACTCTGCCGTAGTCCGGCGGTCTTAGGGTGGACCCATGCCTGACCCTCACGATCTCGTCACCACGCTCGCCGCGCCCTGGGTGGTGCTGTCACCGCGATCGGGCCAGCTGACCGGTACCGGAGCCGAAGGCGTGTACGCCCGCGACCGCCGGATCCTGTCGCGGCTGGAGGTGACCGTCGACGGCCGCCTTCCGAAGCCGGTGCAGGTGGACGAGCCGGCCACCGGCACCACCCGGTACGGCGCTGTGCTGGACGGTCTGGGCGACCCGGGCCACGACCCCACCGTGTCGCTGCTGCGTACTCGCCAGGTCGACGGCACCGGCCTCACCGAGCGCATCACGGTCGTGAACCGCTCACACGAGACCGTCGACTGCGAGCTGGTCGTTGCCTTGGGCACCGACCTGGCGGGTACGGCGGCAGTCCGCAGTGAGGCCGCCGCGGATCTCCCGCTGATCGACCCGATCGCCGACGGCGCCGGCCTGCGGTGGGAGGACGGATCGGGCATCCGGGTCAGCGCCACCTTCGACCCGGCCCCAGACCTCAACCAGAGCTGGAGGTTGAAGGTTGACCCCGGCCAGTCGACAAGCGTCACGCTCAGGTTGACCGCGAGCTTCCCGGTCGGCGATGGATTCAGCATCGAGCCACCTGGCACCCGGCCTGCGTACGGCGCTGTCGAGATCGACTGCGACGACCAGCGCATCACCCGCTGGGTCCGCCGTTCACTGGACGACGTCGCCGGCCTTCAACTGTCGGCCGACGGGGGAGAGCGTTATCTCGGCGCGGGCCCGCCGTGGTACCTGACGCTCTTCGGTCGCGACTCACTCATCTCCGCCGGCATGCTGATCCCGGTCGATCCGCAACTCGCCGCCGGTACCTTGCGAGCGCTGGCTGCCCACCAAGGCACTCGCGTCGATCCCACCGCGGCAGAACAACCCGGCAAGATCCCGCACGAGTTGCGCTCCGAAGTCGCCGACCACGGTGGCGGCCTCGTCCTGCCCGCCGCGTACTACGGGACGCACGACGCAACCCAGCTCTGGATCACCACGCTGCACAAAGCCTGGCGTTGGGGGATGCCCGCGGACGAAGTACAGGCGTTGCTACCGAATCTGCAGAGAGCGCTCGCCTGGATCCGCGACTACGCCGACCCCGATGGCGACGGCTTCCTCGAGTACATCGACGAGACCGGCCACGGCCTGGCCAACCAGGGCTGGAAGGACTCCCGCGACTCGGTCCAATGGCCCGACGGCACCCTGGCCACGGCGCCGATCGCGCTCTGCGAAGTACAGGGCTATGTCTATGCCGCCGCGATC
The DNA here is from genome assembly GCF_044453825.1 of Kribbella sp. NPDC051620. Classification (NCBI taxonomy): domain Bacteria; kingdom Bacillati; phylum Actinomycetota; class Actinomycetes; order Propionibacteriales; family Kribbellaceae; genus Kribbella; species Kribbella sp. NPDC051620. The sequence goes on along the minus strand of NZ_JBITDB010000001.1, from coordinate 1,610,467 downwards.
GCCGGCGCCGAGATCCTCGACGCCTTTGACCTCGAGGGCGGACCTGAATGGCGGGAGTGGGCCGCAGCCCTCAGAGAGCGCTTCCGCGCGAACTTCTGGGTGGACGGCTATCCGGCGATCGCACTGGACGCAGGGAAGCGCCCGGTCGCCGGCCCCGCTTCCAACATGGGCCACCTCCTCGGCACGGGTCTCCTCGACGGGGACGAGGAGCTGGCCGTCGCCGAACACCTGGCGGCCTCCGACCTGAACAGCGGCTTCGGGTTGAGAACGTTGTCCAGGGCAATGACTTACTTCAACCCGCTCGGCTATCACACCGGCAGCGTCTGGCCCCACGACACCGCCATGGCAGTCCAGGGCCTGTACGCCGCCGGCCATCCCGCCACCGCGACGTCGTACGTCCAAGGCCTGCTCACCGCCGCCGAATCGTTCGACTACCGATTGCCTGAGCTGTACGGCGGTGAAGGCACCGACCACGAACTCACCCCGACGCCGTACCCGCTCTCATGCCGTCCCCAAGCCTGGGCTGCGGCCTCCGCGATCGCCGTCGTGGTCGCAGCGCTGGGCATCGACCCCAACGTCCCCGCGGGCACTCTCGACCTGTCACCCGCCACGATCCTGCCGTGGCGGCGTCTGAAGCTCAACGGAATTCGCGTCGGCGATCACGGCCTGTCCATCCAGCTCAATGACGGCGTGCTGACGGTCACCTAACGCAGAGCGCCCAAGGCGGCGACTACAGCGATCGTCAGATAGATGCCGGCGACAACGTACTTGCGCAGGCCTGCGAAGCGCCCGCCGGTCCGCATCCGGCGGCCGATGACGTCGGCTCCGAGGGCGTAACAAAGATCGAGGGCCAGGCCGATGACGAGGACGGTGAGGCCGAGCAGCAGCATCTCGTCGCGCACTTGTCCGGTACCGGCGCCGCGGCTGGTGAACTGGGGGAGGAAGGCAAGGAAGAACAACGCGGCCTTCGGATTCAGCAGATTGACGAGCACCCCGTCGCGGAAGACCCGGCCGAGCGTGGTGATCTTGATGCCACCGACGCCTTGTGATCCGGACGAGCTCAGGGTTCGCACGCCGAGAAACGCCAAGTAGCCGGCGCCCGCCAGCGAGATGACGGTGAAGACCAGCGGCGATGCCTGCACCACGGCGGCCAGGCCGAGCGCGGCGAGCAGGATGTAGACGATCGAGCCGGTCTCGATCGCGAACGCCGAGACCACTCCCGCACGGCGGCCCTGGGTCAGGCTGCGCAGCGAGATGTAGATGTTGTTCGGTCCCGGCATCCCGACCAGGACGACCGTCGCTCCGACGAACCCGAGCGCCTGCCCGATCCCCATCCACAACCTCCACTCTCGAATTGGACTGCCTGCGACTAGCCTGACGAGATCGGCAGCAGTCCACCCGAGCCAATAGGGAGAGAAGTGGACCGTTCTGGAGATCCAGCCGCTCTCGCCTCGCTGATCGGGCATCACCTGACCGAGCACTCGGGTGGGCTCTACCGGCGCCTGGCCGATGCGATCGGTGCGTTGATCGGGTCCGCCGAGTTGCCGGTGGGTGCGCGGCTTCCGGCCGAGCGTCCACTGGCGGAGGCGTTGGCGGTCAGTCGGTCGACGGTCGTCGCGGCGTACGACGAACTGCGCGCGCGTGGACTGGTCGAGAGCCGCCGAGGCAGCGGTACGACGGTCGCGCCGGCCGCCTCCAAGGGCAGGTCCCGCGCCGACAAGCGGATGCCCACCGGGTACGGCGAGTCGCTCTTCCACCGGATCGCGCACGGCCCGAGTGAAGTGATCGCGATGACGTACGCCGTCGACCCCGGCATCCCCGAACTGGCGGCCGAGGTGGAAGACCTCGCGCGCACCGAGCTCCCGTTGCTCTTGCAAGGAGTCGGCTACCACCCGCGCGGTCTGCAAGTACTACGTGAGCGCATCGCGGACCACTTCGCGGAGTCAGGTCTGCCGACCACTCCCGACGAGATCGTGGTGACGAGTGGAGCGCATCAGGCGATCGCCTTGGTCACCCAGATGTATCTGCGAACGGGCGCCGCCGTCGTCATCGAGCAGCCGAGCTGGCCGGGCTGCTTCGACCTGTTCGCGGCCGCGGGCGGTCGGGTGGTCGGCGTACCGCTGGACGATGCCGGCGTACGGCCCGATCTGCTGGCGGCGGCGTTCTCCGAACATCAGCCGGCGATGTTGTTCGTGATGCCGACCTTCCACAACCCGACCGGTCGATTGATGTCATCGGCCCGGCGTCGCCAGGTCGCCGAGCTGGCGGCCCGGCATGGCGTGGTAGTTGTCGAGGCCCGCCGAACGTCTGGCCAGACACAAAGCGCTTGCCGATCTCGGCAGTCCGGTGATCGAACAGGCGCTGACCGCGCGATTGTTGCCCAGACTCACCGAACTCACCGCGGCCCGGGCGGCAATGGCGACGACGCGAAAGCGGCTGATGAGTCAGTTGCTGACAAAACGCCCACCGGAATGGCAATGGGAAGAACCCGTCGGCGGGTCCGCATTGTGGATCAGGTTGCCGGATACCGACGCGCGGATCTTTGCCCAGGTCGCGCTGAGGCACGGGGTCGAGGTGGTGGCGGGCCGGGCGATGGATCCGACGGGGGAGCACGACGACCACCTGCGGGTGCCGTTCAGCTACTCCGCCGAGGTGATGGCGGAGGCAGTTGATCGGCTGACCTCGGCTTGGCGCGAGCTCAGGCGTCACGGGCCGGCTGACGTAGTACCGGAGGTTGTTTGAGATGACGGATGGCGGCCACCCTGTCCGGGTGACCGCCATCGAAGATCAGTCGTTGGGAGCGCCCTCGTTGGCGCCGCGAGGCCGGGTTACCGGTCGCCCTCCGCAGGGACCGACTCGGCGGGCTTGGCGTCTTCGAGCTTGCCCGTCTCGTCGTGGATGGTGATCGCGATGTTGCGCAGCTTGTCCGCGTGCTCACGTCCGTGGTGGGCGCAGAAAAGTAGCTCCCCACCGGAGGTCAGGGTCACGCGAACGTAGGCCTGCGCGCCGCAGCGGTCACAACGGTCCGCAGCCGACAGGGTCGAACTCGGGGCGAGTGCTGTAGTCACTTGAGGCCTCATCTCATCTAGTTCCGTACTCACCAGATAGCAACATCCTGACATGCGGTTCGCTTCCCGGTAGGGCCAGCGTGTCCGAATGTGAGACGAACCACCTGTTCCCTTATGACGCATATTGACGGGGAATCGTTTCGGATTCGGGTGATCTGCTGTTTCCAACGGGTGTCGGGCGTGTCTTCTTTCACTGTGCGCTACAACCTCGTCACTGCGTGCGCATGAGCGGAGTGTCGTAAAACACGTCGATCGAGTCCGGATCGATATCTGCTGTCACACCTTTCTGTGCCCACCGTATCTGGTGCTGGGTCAGTACCCACGCCGCTTGCCCGATACACCGGCCGCCACAAGGTGGCCCTCCCGGATTTTGGGGGCGCGGCTGCGTAGGCTGTTCCCGTGCGACGGCTCCCGGGCCGCGCCCGCTGTTCTGCTTGTGAACCAGAGAAGGAGCCCTGTGGCCGCCCCGACACCTCGCAGTACCGAGCTCGACCCGACGTACAACGCCCGCAACCTGCTGGTGCTCGAAGGCCTGGAGGCGGTCCGCAAACGGCCGGGGATGTACATCGGCTCGACCGACAGTCGCGGCCTGATGCACTGCCTGTGGGAGATCATCGACAACGCCGTCGACGAGGCGCTGGCCGGTCACGGCGAGCGGATCGACGTCGTGCTGCACAACGACGGCTCGGTCGAGGTCCGCGACAAGGCCCGCGGCATCCCGGTCGACATCGAGCCGAAGACGCAGCTCAGCGGCGTCGAGGTGGTCTTCACCAAGCTGCACGCCGGCGGCAAGTTCGGCGGCGGGTCGTACAACGCCTCCGGTGGTCTGCACGGGGTCGGCGCCTCCGTCGTGAACGCGCTGTCCGCGCGGCTCGACGTCGAGGTCGACCGCGGTGGGGTGACCTGGACGACCTCGTTCCGGCGCGGCGTCGCCGGCGAGTTCGACGGCGAGGGCGCGAACGCGGGCTTCACCCCGGCGGTCGGCCTGCGCAAGAAGGGCCGCGCCAAGCGGGGTTCGGTCGGCACCCGGATCCGGTACTGGGCGGACCGGCAGATCTTCACCAAGGACGCGACCTTCAACTACGACGAGCTGGTCACCCGGGCGCGGCAGACGTCGTTCCTGGTGCCGGGGCTCGAGCTGGTCGTCCGCGACGAGCGCACCGACGAGCCGACCGAGGAGTCGTTCAAGCACGAGGGCGGGATCAGCGAGTTCTGCGAGTTCCTGGCCACCGACCAGCCGGTCACCGAGGTGGTCCGGCTGACCGGTACCGGCCACTTCACCGAGACCGTGCCGATGCTCGACGACGCCGGCCACATGACGCCGACCGACGTCGAGCGCGACCTCGAGGTCGACATCGCGGTCCGCTGGGGCGACGGCTACGAGACCGAGCTGCGGTCGTTCGTGAACATCGTGGCGACGCCGAAGGGCGGCACCCACGTGGCCGGCTTCGAGCGGGCGCTGCCGAAGGTCTTCACCAAGGCGCTGACCGGCACCCGGCTGCTGAAGAGCGGCGAGGAGCTGATCAAGGACGACGTGCTCGAGGGCATGACGTCGGTGGTCACCGTCCGACTGTCCGAGCCGCAGTTCGACGGCCAGACCAAGGAAGTACTCGGTACTCCGGCCGCTTCGCGGATCGTCGCGAACGTGGTGCAGAAGGAGCTGGAGGCGTTCCTCGGGTCGACCAAGGGCGCGGCGAAGGCGCAGGCCCGCGCGGTGATGGAGAAGGTCGTCGCGGCCTCCCGGACCCGGGTCGCGGCCCGCCAGCACCGCGAGCTGCAGCGGCGCAAGACGGCGCTGGAGTCGTCGGCACTGCCCGCCAAGCTGGCCGACTGCCGCAGCAACGACGTGGACCGGTCCGAGCTGTTCATCGTCGAGGGTGATTCAGCGCTCGGGACGGCGAAGCTGGCCCGGAGCTCGGAGTTCCAGGCGCTGCTGCCGATCCGGGGCAAGATCCTGAACGTGCAGAAGGCGTCGGTCGGCGACATGCTGAAGAACACCGAGTGCGCCTCGATCATCCAGGTGGTCGGCGCCGGCTCGGGCCGCACCTTCGACCTGGAGCAGGCGCGCTACGGCAAGATCATCTTCATGGCCGACGCCGACTCCGACGGCGCGCACATCCGCTGCCTGCTGGCCACGCTGTTCTTCCGCTACATGCGCCCGCTGGTCGACGCGGGCCGGGTCTACACCGCCGTACCGCCGCTGCACCGCTTCGAGCTGACCAACCCGAAGAAGGGGCAGGACAAGTACATCTACACGTACTCCGACGCGGAGTACCAGCGGAAGTCGGCCGAGCTGATGAAGAAGGGCGTCAAGTGGAAAGAGCCCCCGCAGCGCTACAAGGGTCTCGGTGAGATGGACGCCGACCAGCTCGCGGAAACCACCATGGACCCCCGCCACCGCACCCTGCGCCGCATCACCGTAGACGACGGCGAAGCAGCAGCCGGAGTCTTCGACCTCCTGATGGGCAACGACGTAGCCCCCCGCAAGGAGTTCATCGTCCAGGGCGCCTACGAACTGGACGAAAACCGCATCGACGCCTAGGCGTTTTCTTCGGAGTGCTGTGCGGCGTCTAGCCAGGTGGTGACGGCGCCGTACGCCGCTGCTCTGGCCTCGGCCTGGCTGAGGAAGACGTCGTGGCGGGTGTTGGGGATGACGACGACTGTTGTCTGGGGGCCTAGGTGGGGGGCCCAGCGGGCGATCTGTTTGACGTCCAGGACCAGGTCGGCCTGGTCCGAGGCTTCGGTGTACGACTTGGCGAAGTGGGTCTTGTCGGAGTGGAGGACCAGGGTGGGCACTCCGGAGTCGAGGCCTTGGTGGACTTTGCGGTGGCCTCGGCGTACGGCGTTGAGCCAGCCGACCGTGACGGGGAAACCGAGCAGCGGTTTGAGGACGGTGTCGAAGTCCCACTCGCCGGTGCCGGAGACGTGGATGGAGTTTCCGTAGACGCCGCCGACGGGAGCCGGCAGTACCCGCTTCGGGATGACGCGCGCGAGCGGAACGAGAGCCCAGGTGATCGGGCCGCGGAGCATGGCACTGCCTTGCTGGTCGAGCCAAGGGCTGTTGAGTACCACTGAGTCGACGGGGGCCGGTCGGCCGTTGCGGCGTCGGCGGTCCAGCCAGAGCGGGACGATCAGTCCACCGGTCGAGTGGGCGACGACGGTGATCGGCAGCCCGGGATGCTCCTTGGTGACGAGCTCGATGCTTTGGTCGAGCTCAGCGTCGTACAGGGCGAGGTCGGAGACGTAGTGGGCGATCTGTCCGGGGCGGCGCGCCCGGCCGCACTTGCGGAGGTCGAGGGCGTAGAAGGCCGCGCCCCGATCGGTGAAGAAGTCGGCCAGCTCGGTCTGGAAGAAGTAGTCGGCGAAGCCGTGGACGTAGAGCACCACGCGGTTGGGGTCGGCTGTCGCGGTCCGTCGGATTAGGGTCGCTTCGACCTCGCCCTCGCCGTCCGGGTCCACCCCGAGGGCGATGGTGTGCTGCTGGTAGTCGTCGCCGAGAACATCAGGCTTCCAGGTGGGAGTCATCGGGATCTTTCTCGCTCGAGGGACCGGACGAGGGGAAGGAAGATCTCGTCCACGATCTCCACGATCACATCGTCCGGGACCGGTTTGAGGGTCATCAGGGATTCGTGGCGGTAGAGATCGAAGGGTAGGGATCGGATCCGGGGAGTGAGGCGGGAGGGGTCCAGTTCGCCACGCGCGGCGGCGCGGTCCAGGATCACGTCGGTGCCGGTCGCCCTGTGCTGGAAGGCGTTCTCGCGCAGATCGGCGGGGCTGGTGCCGGTCTCCTGGAAGTACGGGCCGAGGTAGTACGTGAGCAGCACCGTGAAGCCTGCCCGGTGCTGGTTGGCGAAATGCATCAGCTCGATCAGGTCGGTGCGCAGCGAACCGGTGTCGGGCGGGAGCGGGAGGTCGCGCAGCATCCGGTGGTCGACAGCGGCGCGGACCAGTTCGGCCTTCGTCGGCCAGCGGCGGTAGATGACCGGCCGGCTGGTGCCCGCCCGGTGCGCCACGGCGTCGATGGTCAGCGCGGCGTACCCGGTCTCGAGGAGCTCGTCCCAGGCCGCGGCCAGCAGGGCGTCCTCGAGTTCGGGGCCGCGGCGTCGGCGGACGGGCTCGCTCTCAAGATCCACTTGCGTATCTTATCCGATCGCCCTACCGTTGCGATAAGAAACACCCGCGTATCTAATGGGAGTCCCAGTGTCCGAACAGGTCGCCACCACCACCGGCATCGATCCACAGCTCAAGAAGCTGGCGATCGCCATCGTCACGGGCGTGATGGCGGTCATCCTCGACACGACGATCGTCAGCGTCGGGCTGCACGATCTCGGTACCGCGCTCGGCGCGTCGGTGTCGACCCTGCAGTGGGTCAGTACGGCGTACCTGATCGCGATGTTCGTCACGATGCCGATCACCGGCTGGGCGCAAAGCCGCCTGGGCAGCAAACGGCTGTGGCTGATCGCGCTGGGCGTCTTCACCTTCGGCTCGCTGCTGTGCGCGCTGGCCTGGGACGCGCCGAGCCTGATCGCGTTCCGGGCCCTGCAAGGCATCGGCGGCGGCGTGATGCTGCCGCTGATGACCACGATCCTGATGCAGGCGGCGAAGGGCCGGAACCTCGGGCGCTTGATGGCAGCCGTCAGCCTGCCCGCCGCGGTCGGCCCGATCCTCGGCCCGGTGGTCGGCGGCATCATCCTCCACTACGTCAGCTGGCACTGGATGTTCCTGGTCAACCTCCCGCTAGGCATCGCCGGTCTGTTGCTCGCCGTGCGGCTGTTCCCCGCGGGTGAACCGGGTCGGCGAGTGCGGTTGGACGTCGTCGGGTTGTTGCTGGTCTCGCCCGGCGTGGTCGGCGTGATCTATGGCCTCAGCAGGGTCGGCAAGAGCGGTGGCTTCGGCCATTCCGAAGTACTGGTGCCGATGGTCGGCGGGCTTGTTCTGCTGGGGGCGTTCTGGTGGTGGGCGGTACGGCGTGGCGAGCAGGCTCTCATCGACCTGCAACTCTTCCGCCATCGCGCGCTCGCCGTCTCGACCGCCCTGCTGTTCCTGACCGGCATCGCCCTGTACGGCGCGATGCTGCTCCTCCCGCTGTATTGGCAACAGATCCGCGGCGAGGACGCGTTGGGGGCCGGCCTTCTCCTGGTGCCGCAGGGGATCGGCGCGCTGGCCTCCCGCTCGATGGCCGGCCGGCTGACCGACAAGATCGGCGGTCGCTGGGTCGCGGTCACCGGGTTCGCGGTGATGACGATCGCGACCGTCCCGTTCGCCTTCGCGTCGGAAGGTACGAACACCTGGTACCTGATGGCGGTGCTGCTCGTCCGCGGCCTCGGCCTGGGAGCAGTCGTCATCCCGCTGATGACCGGCGCGTACGTCGGCCTCGACCACGACGAGATGCCGGACGCCAGCATCATCACCCGGATCGCCCAGCAAGTCGGCGGCTCGTTCGGTACCGCCGTACTGGCCGTCATCCTCACCACTGCTGCCACCACCTCCGCCAACCTCTCGGACGCCTACGGCACAGCCTTCTGGTGGGCCACCGCCTTCACCGCCGTCGCCGCACTACTCTCCCTGCTACTCCCGAAACCGACTGTGAAACCCTGAGCCCGTGCCCCGCCTCGCCTGCTTCGACCTCGACAACACGCTGATCGATCGGGATCGGGCCTTCCGCGACTGGGTCGATTGGTGGGTGCAGCGCGAAGGTCTCGGGCCCGAAGCGGTGGACTGGCTGCACGAGCACGACGGTGGCGGGTACCGCCCGCGCGAAGAACTGTTCGCGAGCGTGAAGGAACGCTTCGGACTCGACGCCGACGTCGCCGCGCTGGTCGAGGCGTACGACCGCGAGTACCCGGTCTTCGCCTCGATCGACCCCGCCGTGGTGCCGGGGCTGCTGTCGCTCCGTACTGCGGGATGGCGCGTGGCCGTGATCACCAACGGCGGCGTCGTGCAGCAATCGATCAAGCTGGAGCGGACCGGTATCGGCGCGGCCGTGGACTACTGCTGCATCTCCGAGGCGGTCGGGGTGCGGAAGCCCGATCCGCGGATCTTCAAGATCACCGCCGCCCAGACCGGCGCGACGCTCGTCGATGGCTGGATGGTGGGGGATCACCCCGCATACGACATCGCCGGCGGGATCGCGGCCGGACTGTCCACGATCCTGATCGGCAACCACCATCCGGCGGCCGCCACGCCGGATCGGGTGCCCACGCATCACGTCGCGTCGGTGCTGCAGGCGTTCCCGGTGATTCTCGCGTCCTGAGCCGTGGTCTTGGGCAGGCCGGCTGGTACAGGATGTCGGCCATGAGCTACCTGCCGCCGCATGGGCGTGTGCTGACGCCGTACTTGTGTTGTCGCGATGCTGCGAAGGCGATCGACTGGTACGGCGAGGTGTTCGGTGCGCGGCCGACCGAGGCGCCGTTCGTCGGCGCGGACGGGCGGATCGGGCATGCCGAGTTGGAGATCGACGGCACCGCCTTCATGCTGTCCGACAGCTACCCCGAAGCCGGTGTCGAAGCGCCGGCCACCGACAGCGCCCCGACCTATGCGCTGAATCTGTATGTGCCGGATGTGGACGCTACCGTCGCGGCCGCCGAGCAGGCCGGCGCGGTGATCGAGAAGCCGGTCGCGGACACGTTCTTCGGCGCGCGCTCGGCCACCTTCAGGGATCCGTTCGGCATCCGCTGGTCGGTGGCTACTCACCTTCGCGACGTCGGGCAGGAGGCCCTGGACGCCGCGAAGGCGAGCTTTGCCGGGGGCTAGCCGAGGGCGGCGCGCAGGACCGCGTGGGCGCACTGGACGATCTCGGCACCCGCCGAATGTCGCTGCCTCGCAGAACGCATCGGCTCGGGCTGAGGCCAATGCTTCGTATACAGTTCACCGGTGACCTCCCACCCGGTTCTTGTCGGCGACGGCCATCTGCCACTGCGCGACGTGGTCGCGGCGGAGCTGCGCCGGCTGATTCTGGACGGTTCGCTGCGGCCCGGTGAGCGCCTCGTCGAGGACCGCCTGGCCCAGCAACTGGGAGTGTCGCGGAACCCGATCCGGGAGGCGATGCGGGTCCTGGAGGCCGAAGGCTTCCTCGACGTGGTGTCGCGGCGCGGGGCGTTCGTGGCCAAGCTGTCGGCTCGCCAGGCCGACGACCTGTTCCACGTCCGGCTCGCCCTCGAGCCGCTCGGAGCCCGGCTGGCCGCCTCGGTCGAGGAGCCGCAAACGGCTATGCTGCAACGGGCCTGGGAGATCCTGGCCCTGGTGCGCGCGTCCGGCGCGGACCAGGACCTCGACACACTGTCGACCCTGCACACCGAGTTGCACTCGCTCATCTTCGAGATGACGCGGAACGACTACCTGATCGCGATCGCGATCCCGATGGTGAAACGCGGCCAGTGGTTGCTGAGGCAGAGCGCGCCGCTGCAGAACCCGGGCGCCTGGACGGAGCACCACGGGCTGATCGAGGCGATCGAGGCCGGTGACGCCGACCTCGCCGAGGCGGCCGCCCGCCACCACGTGCTGAATGTCCGCAGCTCGCTGCGCCCGCGGCTCGACTCCGCCGGATAGGCCGCGCACTGCTCCAACTGTATACGGGAGCATCTCGGCAACCCCGGCCCCTTAGCCGCTGATTCTGCGGCCTGAGTTGTTCCCAGCCTGAGATTCGACCGCTCAGCCGCGCCTCAACGCCTTGTTTTCAACGGATCTGGGGCTGCGTGGCGACCACTCCACGGCCTGATACGAAATTCGCCTGTGCCGGACCGGAAACACGGACGTAGCAAACTCCGTATACAACATACGGAACAGCTTCTGCCTGCTCGTCCCCGAGGAGCACCTCACATGGACCACCACCCCCGTCGCTCCACCACCGCGGCCTTCGGTACTGCCGCTCGCCGCCCGTTGTCCCGCCGCCGGCTGCTGGGGCTGAGCGGCGGCCTGGCCGCCGGCATCGGCCTCGCCCCGGTGCTGTCGGCCTGCAGCGCCGACAACGCGACCACTTCCGCCGCGGTGTCCGCTGGTGGCGGCACGCTGACGATGGGCATCAACGCCACGCCCGACACTCTCGACCCGGGTGCGACCGGTCTGGCGCTCACCCTGCTGATCTCGTTCGCCCTGTTCGACCCGCTTGTCTACTGGCTGCCCGACGGCAAGGGCGGCAGCGCCTTCCATCCCGGCCTGGCCGAGTCCTGGACGATCTCGCCGGACGCCTCGATCTACACCTTCAAGTTGCGCAAGGGCGTGACGTTCCACGACGGCACCCCGTTCAACGCCGCCGCGGTCAAGGCGACGTATGACCACGTCGTCGACCCGCGGACGAAGTCCAAGAGTGGGCTGGGAGCGCTCGGCCCGTACCGCGAGACGAAGGTCATCGACGACTACACCGCGCAGATCGTGTTCAGCGCGCCGAACGCGTCGTTCCTGCACCAGCAGGCGGCCGGCAACTTCGGGATCTCGTCGCCGGCCGCGCTGACCAAGTACGGGCCGACCGGCTTCGGCAACAACCCGGTCGGAACCGGTCCGTTCACCTTCGACAGCTACCAGACCGGCAGTCAGCTCACGCTGCTGAAGAACCCGAAGTACACCTGGGGCCCGAAGGCGCTCGGCGACGGCCCGGCCAAGCTGGACAAGCTGATCTTCCGGATCGTCACCGACGACAGCGGCCGGTACAACGCGCTGCAGAGCGGTCAGCTGCAGATCGCGATGAACCTGCCGCCGAACAACATCTCCGCCGCGCAGAAGTCCGGCAAGTACCAGCAGCTGCTGGTGCCCTCGATCGGTACGCCGCTCGGCATGCCGATCAACGTGGCCAAGCCGCCGACCGACGACCCACTGGTCCGGCAGGCGATCCTGGCCGCGGTCGACCAGGACGCGATGGTCAAGAGCGTCCTGTACGACGTCTACAAACCGGCCCACAACGTGCTGACCCCGATCACCCCCGGCTACAGCGATGCGGCGAGCAAGATCCACACCTACGACCCGGACAAGGCCGCGGCGCTGCTCGACCGCGCCGGCTGGTCGGTCGGCGACGGCGGCACCCGGACCAAGAACGGGCAGAAGCTCGACCTGAACATCATCCTCTTCAGCGGGGGAGGCCTCGAGCTGCCGACCCAGTTCGTCGTCTCGGAGCTGCAGAAGGTCGGCTTCAACGCGACTACGTCCGTGCAACCGTTCGCCACCGCGCAGGCGAGCTTCAACTCCGGCGTCCACAACCTCGGCTCGTTCGGCTACTACGGCGCCGACCCGTACCTGCTCAACATCTGGGTCAACTCCGCCGCGATCGAGTCCGGCTTCAACTGGTCCCACTACAACAACCCGGCGGTCGACAAGATGATCGCGACGGCCAACGCCACCGCCGCCGACGCGACCCGTGACCGGCTGTACCAGCAGGTCGGCACCAAGCTGATGCAGGACGCGATGTTCCTGCCGCTGTGGGACGTCGCCGGCGCCTTCACGCTGTCGCCGAAGGTGAAGAACCTGCACCAGACCCTCAACGGCTACCTGGCGTTCCACAGCGCCACCGTCGGCTGATGACGCTGTTCGTCCTGCGCCGGCTCGGCGCCGCGGTGCCGGTGGTGCTGGGCATCACCGCGATCGCGTTCATCTTGGTGCACGTCGTACCGGGCGATCCCGCCAAGGTGATCCTGTACGGCGCGAACGCCTCACCCGAGCAGATCGCGACCCTGCGTCAGCAGCTCGGCCTCGACCTCCCGCTCTGGCGCCAGTACGCCGACTTCGCCGGCCAGCTGCTGCACGGCAACCTCGGGACGTCGTTCCTGACCCAGAACTCGGTCGCTTTCGAGCTGCTCTCCCGGGCACCGAGCACGCTGGTCCTGACGGCGGCGTCGATGCTGGTGGCGATCCTGATCGGGGTCCCGCTCGGCCTGGTCGCGGGCATGCGGCCCGGCTCGGTGCTCGACACGCTGGCTCGCTGGATCTCCTTCGCCGGTGTCGCGGTGCCGTACTTCTTCCTGGCCCTGCTGCTCGTCCTGGTGTTCAGCGTGAAGCTCCAGTGGTTCTCCGCGATCGACGACGGTACGGCGCGAAGCCTCGTGCTGCCGGCCGTGTCGCTGGGCTGGGGCTACGCCGCGATCCTGACCCGGCTGGTCCGCGGCCGGGTGATCGAGGAGCTGCGCAGCGACTACGTGAAGGCGGCCCGGGCTCGCGGCAGCGGCGATGTACGGGTGTTGCTGCGGCAGGTGCTGCGCAACTCGGCGGTGCCGGCGGTGACCACCATCGGTCTGCAGTTCGGCAACATCCTGACCGGGGCCGCGATCACCGAGGTGATCTTCGGCCGCGCAGGGCTCGGCAGCTTCCTCGCCACCTCGATCACCGGCAAGAACATCCCGGTTGTGCAGGGCGCGGTCGTGGTGATCGGCCTCGCGTACGTGCTGATCAATCTCGGGGTCGACCTGCTCGTCGGCGCCATCGACCCCCGCACCCGGCAGGAGGCCCGCGGATGACCACCGATCCGTTGACCCTCGGCGTGGCCGCCCGGCGCACGCCCAAGCCGGCCGGCATCAAGGGGCTGAAGGCAACAATCGGCCGGACGGCGCTGGCCGTCGCGGTCCTCCTGCTGGTCGTGCTCCTGGTCGCGCCGGGCCTGCTGGCCCACGTCAGCCCGATCGCCACCAGCGACGCCAACCTGCAGGGCCCCAGTGGCAGTCACCTCTTCGGTACCGACCTGCTCGGCCGCGACGTGTTCAGCCGCACCGTGTACGGCGCCCGGCCGGTGCTCCTGGCCAGCCTGCTCGGCGTACTGGTCGCCACGGCGGCCGGTGTCGCCATCGGCGTCCTGGGTGGAGTGGCTCCGCGCCTGGTCAACGCGCTGGTGATGCGGCTGGTCGACGTGTTCCTCGCCCTGCCGGTGCTGCTGATCGCGCTGATCCTGATCGCGACCGCCGGCTCCGGAGTACGCAGCATCGTGCTCGCGATCGGCATCGCCTTCACGCCCGGCTTCGCCCGCGTGGTGGAGTCCTCGGTCCGCCGGTTGCGCAGGGCGGAGTACGTCGAAGCCGCGCGGGTCTTCGGCTCGACGACCCTGCGCACGTCCTGGCGGCACCTGATCCCCAACCTGCTCACCGAGGTCGTCGTCCTGGGCAGCAGCGCGATCGGCTGGGGAGTGCTGACGGCGACGACGCTGAGCTTCCTCGGACTGGGCGTCCGGTTGCCGGCACCCGACTGGGGCAGCGATCTCGCCGCGGGCGCGACGAACCTCGCCGACGCCTGGTGGCTGTCCACCTTTCCCGGCTTGGCGATCATGGCCACGATCCTGCTGGCCAACTTCGCCGGCGACCACCTGATGCGGGTGCTCGACCCGCGCGAGGGCGTCCGATTCGGCCGCCTCTTCCGGCTGGCCGCCGCCCGGCGGTCCGCCACCGGCGACGGAGGGGACGACGCATGAGCCTGCTCGAAGTCACCGGCCTACGCACCGAGATCGACACCCGGCAGGGCCGGATCCGCCCGGTCGACGGAGTAAGTTTCTCCGTCGAGGCGGGGCAGACCCTCGGCCTGGTCGGCGAGTCGGGCTGCGGCAAGACGCTGACCGGCCTGTCGATCCTGCGCCTGCTGCCGCCCGGCGGCGCGATCACCGGTGGATCGGTCCGCCTGGACGGCGAGGAGCTGACCGGTCTGGACGAACCCGCCATGCGCCGGTTGCGCGGCAGCCGGATGGCGATGATCTTCCAGGACCCGATGACCTCGCTGAACCCGGTGCGCACGATCGGCAGCCAGTTGCGCGAGGCGTACCGGATCCATGTCGGCGGGAGCCGGACGGCCGCCACCGCTCGCGCCACCGACGTACTCGGGCTGGTCGGCATGCCGCGCCCGCGGGAGCGGCTGCACGACTACCCGCACCAACTGTCCGGTGGCATGCGCCAGCGGGTGATGATCGCGCTCGGCCTGATGTGCGAGCCGAAACTGCTGATCGCCGACGAACCGACGACCGCGCTGGACGTCTCGATCCAGGCCCAGATCCTGACCCTGATCGACGACCTGAAGTCGCAGCTGTCGATGGGCGTGCTGCTGGTCACCCACGACATGGGCGTCATCGCCGAGTACGCCGACCGGGTCGCGGTGATGTACGGCGGCCGGATGGTCGAGCAGGCCGGTGTCCAGGAACTGTTCGAGGCGCCCAGGCACCGCTACACGAAGGCGCTGCTCGCGGCGATGCCGACTCTGGAGCTGGACCGGGGCGCCGAACTGGCCACGATTCCCGGCGCCCCGCCCAAGCTCCTGGACCTCGCGCCGCAGTGCAGGTTCGCGCCGCGCTGCGCGTTCGCCCAGGACGACTGCCGCCGTACCGACCCGGCGCTGGTGACGGTCGGACCGGGCGACGATCACCTGCACGCGTGTTTCCATCCGGCCACCGAGCCGGCGGTGCGGTCCGAGCCGTTGGTACGGCGTACGGGAGCCGGAGACGAGCCGCGGGAAAGCGAGACGCTGGTTCAGCTGGTCGACGTGCACAAACGCTTCGGGCTCAAGGCGCAGCGGCCGTTCGGGCCGCGCCGGGCGGTGCACGCGGTGTCCGGAGTGACGCTGTCGATCGCCGCCGGTGAGACGCTCGGCATCGTGGGGGAGTCGGGCTGCGGCAAGACCACGATCGGGCGGATGCTGGTCGGGCTGGAGCGCCCGAGCAGCGGCTGGGTCACCTTCGACGGCCGTGACCTGGCCGCCCAGAGCCCGGCGGTACGGCGCCGTCGCCGGCGGGACCTGCAGATGATGTTCCAGGACTCCGCGGCCGCCCTGGACCCGCGGATGACGGTGGCCGCGCTGATCGAGGAACCGCTGGTCGCCCAGGGCGTCGGCACGCGGCGCGAACGGCGCGACACCGTCCGCGAACTGCTGGACGCGGTCGGCCTGCCGCCCGAAGCCGCGCAGCGCTACCCGCACGAGTTCTCCGGTGGACAGCGGCAACGGATCGCGATGGCCCGCGCGCTGGCCCTGCGCCCGAAGGTGATCGTGGCCGACGAACCGGTCTCCGCGCTCGACGTCTCGGTCCAGGCGCAGATGCTGAACCTGATGCGCTCGCTGCAGGACCGGTACGGCCAGACGTACGTAGTGATCTCGCACGACCTGTCGCTGCTGAAGTACCTGGCCGACCGGATCGGCGTGATGTACTTGGGCCGGCTGGTCGAGCTCGGAGCGAGCGAGCAGGTGTACGGCGCACCCCGGCACCCGTACACCGCCGGCCTGATCAAGGCGATCCCGCTGCCGCCGGCCGCGCGGACCGGTGACGGACCGGAGAAGTCGGTCGGGCTCGGGGGCGAGCTGCCGTCCGCGATCGATCCGCCCAGCGGTTGCCATTTCCGGACCCGTTGCCCGTTGGCCACCGAGCGCTGTGCAGTGGAGGCACCGGCTCTGACCGCCGGTGAAGGACTGCACGCGGTGGCCTGCCACCACCCCCTGACCACCGAACTCCTGACCCCGGCGAGGTAACGGATGACCATCCAGGACACCACCCACCACAGGCTCGATCCCGCCCCCGGTACGACGGTCGACGTGTTCACCGCCGAACGCGACCCCGTGCTCACCGTCGATCCGGGCGACACGCTCGTCGTACGGTCCCTCGACGCGTCCGGCTACCTCGAGCCGCAGACGACGCCGGGGGAGAAGCAGCCGACCATGTTCACGCAGTCGCGCGGGCACTGCCTGACCGGCCCGATCGCGGTCCGGGGCGCCGAGCCCGGCGATCTGCTGGCAGTGCGGCTCGTCTCGCTGACGCCCGATCCGTGGGGATGGACCGTCGCCGGTGCGCTCAAGTCGCCGATCACCGAACGGCTCGGCATCACCGGGCAGCCGCCGGCGTGGCTGCTGTGGGACCTCGACGCCGAGGCCGGGACGGGCACCTGCAACGGCGGGTTCACCCGGGCGCTGGCGCCGTTCCTCGGCGTGATCGGCGTCGCGCCGCAGGCGACCGGCGAGTACTCGACCATCCCGCCGCGCGCGGTCGGCGGCGGGAACATCGACTGCAGGGAGCTGGTCGCCGGATCGACGCTCTACCTGCCGGTCGCCGTCGCCGAGGCGATGCTCAGCCTCGGCGACGGGCACGCGGCCCAGGGCGACGGCGAGGTCGGCGGGACCGCGATCGAGTGCCCGATGACGACCACGCTGACGGTCGACCTGGTCCGCGAGGAACCGCCGCTGCGCTCGATCCATGCGGTCACCCCGGTGGGACGGATCACGTTCGGCTTCGACCCCGACCTCGACGTCGCGATGGGCGACGCGCTGGACGCGATGGTGTGCTGGCTGGAGGTGATCCTCGACGTGGACAAGAGCACCGCGCTGGCCCTGGCCAGCACCGCTGTCGACCTGAGGATCACCCAGGTCGCGAACCAGACCTGGGGTGTGCACGCCGTACTGCCGACCGGAGTCCTGGCGTGACGGGATGGCCGGTGGACACCGGCGTGTTCGCGCTCGGGGACCTGCCGGTGGAACGCGGCGGCGTGATCCGCGACGCCCGGCTGTCCTGGCGTACGTACGGCACGCCGGCGCCCGCCCGGGACAACGTGATCGTCTACCCGTGCAGCTACGGCGCGACGCACGAGTCGCAGGAGTGGCTGATCGGACCGGACGGCGTACTCGATCCGGAGCGCTGGTTCGTGGTCGTCCCGGACATGTTCGGCAACGGGTTGTCGTCGAGCCCGTCCACCGACCCGGAGTACCCGGCGCTGGTGACGATGGCCGACAACGTGCGGGCGCAGTACCGGTTGCTCACCGAGGAGTTCGGGATCGCCGGGCTGCAGGCGGCGTACGGGTTCTCGATGGGCGCGGGGCAGGCCTATCACTGGGCGGCGCTGTACCCGGACTTCGTCGAACGGGCAGTCGTGGTGTGCGGCAGTGCCCGGACCTCTCTGCACAACCAGGTGTTCCTGTCCGGGCTGCTGCGCATCCTGGAGGCCGCGCCGCAGCACCTCGGCGGCGGACGGTTCAGCGCCGAGCCGGTCGCGGCGAAGAAGGCCTTCGCGCACGTGTACGCCGGCTGGGGGCTCAGTCAGGACTTCTACCGCGCCCGGCTGTTCGAGTCGCTCGGGTTCACCGATCTGGAGACATTCCTGCAGGCCGACTGGGTCGACAAGTTCGCGGAGGGACGCGCGGCCGATCAGTACGCCCAGGCCCTCACCTGGCTCGCGGCCGACATCAGCACGCCGTACGGCGGTGACCTGGACGCCGCGCTGGCGGCGATCACGGCCCGCGTCCTTCTGGTGCCCTCGGCAACCGATCTGTACTTCCGGACGGCCGACAACCAGCTGGAGCTGGCCGCCCTGCGCAAGGCGGAACTGGCCGAGATCCCGAGTGTGTGGGGACACCGGGCCGGCTCACCCCGCGACATCCCCGAAGACCTTGCCTTCCTGCGCCGGCACGTGCGCAGCTGGCTCGCCGACTGAAAGGCCCACCGCATGAGCATCACCGACTCGTCGCCCTACCGCATCCTGCCGTCCACGCTGGACGGGCGGATCCCGTTCGCCGACGGGGAGACCTGGTTCCGCGTCACCGGCGACCTGTCCAGCGGCGTCACTCCGCTGGTCGTGGCGCACGGCGGGCCCGGCGCCACCCACCAGTACCTGCTGTCGTTGACCGCCTTCGCCGATCCGGACGGGCCCGCGCGCCCGGTGGTCCACTACGACCAGCTCGGCTGCGGGAACTCCACGCACCTGCCGGACGCCGATCCGTCGTACTGGACGGTCGGGTTGTTCCTGGCCGAGCTGGAGAACCTGGTGACGCTGCTAGGGATCGCCGATGGCTACCACCTGCTCGGCCAGTCCTGGGGAGGCATGCTCGCCGCGGAGCACGCCGTACGGCGTCCTGCCGGGCTGAAGCGGCTCGTCATCGCGAACTCGCCGGCCTCGATGCCGTTGTGGCTGGAAGCAGCCGCTTCGTTGCGAGCCGAGCTGCCACCGGTGACTGACCAGACGCTGCGCGCGCACGAGCAGGCCGGGACGACCGACTCCCCCGAGTACGAGGCCGCGATGACGACGTTCTACGACCGGCACGTCTGCCGGGTGGTGCCCAACCCGCCGGAGGTGCGGGCGGCGTTCGCGGCGCTGGCGGACGACCCGACCGTCTACCACACGATGAACGGACCGAGTGAGTTCCACGTCGTCGGCAGTCTGCGCGACTGGAGCGTCGTGGACCGCTTGCCGAACATCGACGTCCCAACTCTGGTCGTCTCCGGCGCGTACGACGAGGCTGCGCCGTTCGCGGTGATGCCGTACGCGCAGCTGATCCCGGACGTGCACTGGGAGGTCTTCGAGTACTCCAGCCACATGCCCCACGTCGAGGAGCACAGCCGGTACGTCTCGGTGGTCGAAGCCTTCCTGCGCGGCAGCGACTGACCTCGGAGGCGTCAGCTCAGGGCGGCGCGCAGGACCGCGTGGGCGCCCTGGACGATCTCGTCGCGGTTGGCTTCGTAGGTCGGGTCGGTGATCGCCGTCGTGTTGGCGACGTCGAACTTGAGCACCGGTACGTGCAGATGGCCGGCCGGCATCGACGGGTCGCGCAGGTCGCGCTGGAGGGTGTTGCGGTAGGCGACCTCGTTGCTGAGGTATCCGCCGCCGGCGCCCTCGGAGGCGATCGAGCCCGGCGTTGGCCCGTCAGGGCGGCGTACCGGAAGGGTCTCGCCGGCGGGGATCTCGAGGACCGACGTGTTCACCCGCGTGCGGAACTGGGTCGGCACGGTCGCGCCGGCCATCCGGGCGAGCGGCAGGCTCGACGTGAGCCACTCCGGTCCGGCCGGCATGCTCGGTGAGACGACCGGCGCGTTGATCGTGCCGCCACCCCAGAGGTTGTTGTTGTCGCCGATCGAGCTGACCGAGCGGCGACGCCCGTTGAACGCCTCCAGGTCGAAGATCCCGACCCGGCCCTGGCTCATCGTCACCACGAGATCCGCGTGCTGCGGGCCGCCGCGGTAGTGCGGGGCGAGCGCGTTCTCGACCATGTTCTCGTCGAAGTCGGTGTAGCGGACGGGGAAGACGACGGTCTGGATCTCGTACGTCTTGCCGTTCACCTTCCAGCGCTGACCGTCCAGGGTCAGCGCGTTGGCGCCGGACGGGTTGCCGATCCGGATGTCGGCGTCGAGCGTGAACGGGTCGAACCCGGTGACCAGGATCTTCTGGACGCCGGGGGAGAACCGCGTGCTGGTGATCCCGCGCGACGAGTACTCGAGGCTGCGGATCAGCTCCGCGCGTTCGGCCGAGCCGAGACTGAAGTGGTCCGGCTGCCACTGGCGGAGCGCGAGCGCCATCGAGATGCGGGCCCAGTAGAGGCCGCGGTCGTCAGTGGACGGCAGGGCGGGAGCAGCCTGCGGGTGCTGGGCGCGATGGGTCGCGGTGCGCCACAGCACCTCACCCTGCACCCGCACGAGAGCGCTCGCCGCGGCACGGTTCGGCGCTGCACACAGCAGCTTGCTGAACAACGCCACCTGGCGGTCGAAACCGGACCTGGCCAGGATCTCGGCCGGTACCGACGGACCACCGGCGATGCCGCGGCCGAGGCGCTGCTCCTCGACGGTGCCGGCCGTACCGGAGTCGAAGCAGGTCGGCTTGAAGGTCTGGTCGGCCACCGGGGCCGCGGTGGCGACCGGAGTGGCGGTCAAGGCGGTGGTCAGGGCCAGCGCGCCGAGCAGGACGAGGCGGGGAAGAGAGCTTGGGCGGAGTCTCATACGTGATGTCTATCAGATTCCGGGAGCCGGGCCGAGAGATCCGAACAGGTTTGGCTATGGCAGACAGTATGCAACGCACTACCGTCTGAGGTGGCGTCGCCCAACGCCGTGTGTCCTGTGAGGAGCATTCCGTGACCCGACCTGCCCCGACCCGCCGCAGATT
This sequence comes from Kribbella sp. NPDC051620, assembly GCF_044453825.1. NCBI lineage: Bacteria > Bacillati > Actinomycetota > Actinomycetes > Propionibacteriales > Kribbellaceae > Kribbella > Kribbella sp. NPDC051620. Next base: position 1,589,601 of record NZ_JBITDB010000001.1, on the reverse strand, counting down.
CCTGGCCGCAGCCGGCCTGACAGCAGCCGGTACGACGCTTGGCGCCGCCGCCTTGACCGCCTGCGCCGCCACCGACCAAGGCGCCAAGAGCAACTCGACCCAGACCCCGGCCGCCGCGGCGCCCGCCGGAGGTGGTGGACCGGCCGTCGAGCCACCGGTCACGACCGGCGCGCAGGCCTTGCAACGGCTGGCGGAAGGCAATGCCCGGTTCGTCTCCGACCAGGCCGGACACGCCGACGAAGGCACCGAACGCCGGGTCGCCGTGAGCCAGGCCCAGCACCCGTTCGCGACGGTTCTCGGTTGCGTCGACTCCCGCGTCCCGATCGAGCTGGTCTTCGACCGTGGTCTGGGCGATCTCGTCGTCGTGCGCAGCGCCGGCGAGGTACTCGATCGCTCGGTCACCGGCAGCCTGGAGTTCGGGGTGGCCGAGCTCGGTACACCGCTCCTGCTGGTGCTCGGCCATCAACGCTGTGGTGCCGTCGACGCCACCATCAAGGCTCTCGACGCCAAGCACCCTGAGGCCGACGGTGACATCGACTACCTGGTCGAAGCACTCCGGCCGGCCGTCCAGCAGGTCGCCGGTCGTTCCGGCGACCGCCTCACCAATGCCATCCACGCCAACGTGGACCTCGTGCTCGCCCAACTCCGCAAGTCCACCGTGATCGGCCCACTGGAGAAGTCGGGCAAGCTCGAGCTCGCCGGTGCCTACTACGAACTCGACACCGGCAAGGTGGTCATCAGCTGATCTGGGTGAGCAGGCCGGTGTCGACGTCGTACATGAACCCGCCGACCAGGATGTCGTCGCCGATCAGCGGGTGCTCACGGACCGCGGCGACGTCATGGCGCAGCGCCTCGAGCTGATCCGGGATGACGTTGAGCGGCAGGTAGCCGGCCGGTTTGCCGGCTGCCCGCTCGACCTTGGCGCGCATCTCGTCCTCGGTCATCGAGGCCATCGCGCAGCGGGTGTGCGGGACGATCATGATCCGCTTCACGCCGAGCAGCTGGACGCCGAGGACCAGGCCGGTCAGGGTCAGCTCGGTGACCCGGGCGCCGGCGCTGCGCAGCACCTTCGCGTCGCCCGGCTTGAGGCCGAGCAGCTCCAGCGGCGGGATCCGGGAGTCCATACAGGTGACGAAACCGATGCCCGCGTGGGCGATCCCGTCGAATCCGCTGTACTGGAAGTTCTTGCTGTACTCCGCGTTGGCGGCGAGCAGGTCGTCGAAGTTGCCGGGGGTGGCGCTCATCGGGTGGCTCCGGGGGTGACGCTGGCGGCGTGCAGGATCGACATGGCGATGGGTTCCTTTCCGCAGGACTCCGGGCGGGGTGGATCGGCGGGCTCGCTGATCACCTCGACGGTCCACCGCCGGCCGTCGCGGTGCCTGACCGTCACGGTCCGCAGGTCATCCGCCACGACGTCGAGGGCGTCGAGTCCGGCCTCGCCGATGAGGTCGCGGACGGTGATCTCGGCGAGCTGGCCGCGCTGGGTCCAGGTGGACCGGCCGCGCAGCTTCTCGAGGATTGTCTCACCGCGGTCGGCCGCGGCGAGAATGGATCCGGCCGTCTCCTCGTCGAGCTGGCCGTACATGATCCCTGCGGGCAGCAGAGTAGCGGTCGGCGCGAACCGGTGCCCGCCCAGGTGGTTGGCCTCCCACACCCGCCCGGGCGCCTGGGCGGCCAGCGCCTTGACGATCGGCCGGCCGAGCAGGGCGCAGCACTCGTCGCGCTTGCCGTTGGTACAGACCAGCAGGATCGGTTCGTTGACCGGGGCAAGCTCCGGCAGCGAGCGCATCGCCGCGTCCCGGTCGCCACTGCTGACGGCCCGCAGATCCAGCGTGGTCAGCATCTTCGGATCGTCGACGCGGCCGCCGAGCAGCCAGGTCCGTCCCGGCACCGTGCTGGCGACGTACACCTGGTGTGCGCGCGGTCCCGCGTCGGCGTGCCGGCCGGGGGAGCGGATCAGCCCGAAGCGCAGCCCCGCCTGCTTCGCGTCGGCATCGATCCTGGCGCCGAACCCGGGATCGAGATGGCTCTGCGTCGGCGCCTTCTTGCCCCACGGGCCCGGTTGCTCGACGACGACCCAGCCGGTGGCGACCACCGCCGTACCGGGCATCGGTTCCCCCAGGTCACGGCAGAAGGTCGAGCACAGACCCGGCCTGCCGCTGTTTGTTGCGCTCACAGGCATCACGGTACGCGAGCGGAGAACTGGTCCCCATGATCATCGTCACCTGTGGGCCGCGCCGCGCCGCCCGAGCAGCAGAACAGCCAGTACCGCGGCCGCGAACGCGCAGACCGCGGCTCCGGCGAAGATCGTGTGAACTTGTGAAATCGCCGCGTCCTGCAGCGCGTCGATGAACGGGCGGCAGGTGGTCGGGGCCTTGCCGGGGCAGAAGTCGTTCGGGGACGGGAGATCGTCGACGATCGTGTAGTAGCGGCGCAGCCCGAGGGCGGTCAGGGCGGAGACCCCGATCAGCATGCCGATCATCCGGGCGACCACGACCAGGGCGCTGACGAGGCCGTGGCTGTCCGGGCGGGTGGCGCCGAGGATCGCGGTGTTGACCGGCGACAGCGCGAGTCCGAAGCCGAAGCCGCAGACGAGCAGCGCGATGGTGGCCGGTGCGTGCTCGAGCGCGTCGTTGTCCCAGAAGGCCATCAGGACGAACATGGCACCGGCCAGGCCGAGTCCTGCGCCGGTGATGAGGCCGAGTCCGAAGCGGCGGGTCAGCCAGCCGCCGACCACTGCGCCGATGGGCAATGCGATCAGGAAGCGCAACAAGATGAGCGCGGCCGCGAGCTGGCCGCCGCTCTGGGTAGTGCGGGCGAAGACGGGGACGTCGACCAGTGCCGCGATCAGGGCTGCTCCGACGAGGAAGCTGACCACCAGGGATCCCCAGGCCGGCTTGGCACCGAGCAGACCCGGCGGAACGATCGCTAGCGGGCTGCGGCGCTGCCACAGGGCGAAGAGGCCAGCGAAGACGGCTGCCGCGACCAGTAGCCACGGTCCGGCGGGTGCCATGACCTCGCGCTCGGGATCAGCGGTCGCGAATGCCAGTACTACGCCCGCCAACGCGCAGGCGAGCAGGAGCGCGCCCAGCAGATCCACACGCTTCACCAGATCCCCGAGGCTCGCACGCGCTTTGAAGAGGATCAGAGCGAGCCAGAGGACCAGCAGTACGAGTGAGACGACACCGATGGGTGTGAGCAGCCGGGAGTCACCAGTGAACGGTACGAACGGAAGGCCCAAGGTGATGCCGGTGGCTAGTCGCTCTGGTGCCGTGAGGGTGAGCCCGAGCGCTATGCAGGCCAGCAACCCGACTGCAGCCGACAGTGGTGGTCGCTGGAGTCCACGGAGCAGCAGGGCAAGGATGACGGCGACTGTGAGGTTGAGCCAGAAGATGTAGCGCCAGTCGGCGATAGCGAGCACAGCGGCACCCAGTAACGGGCCCAGGACCGAGCCGAGCTCCTGGACCGCTCCGACGATGCCTAGCGGGAGTCCTCGCTTCTCCGCAGGCCAGAGATCAGCAACCAGGGCAAGGGTCGCCGGTACGAGACCACCGCCGCCGACCCCTTGCAGGAACCGCCCGACGACCACCAACGACAGGTCGTAGGCACTGGCCGTGATGAGCGAGCCCACCGCGAAGAGGATCAGCGCGCCGACCAGTACCGGCGTACGGCCGACCACATCCGCGATCCGGCCGATCAGGGGGAGTACTGCGATGTAGCCGAGCAGGAAGCCCGACAGGATCGGGGCGGCCCGCTGCAGTTCGTCCGCAGACAGGCCGACCCCGGACATCATGTCGGGCAACGCCAGGACGACGACATAGGTGTCCGCCGCCGCGAAGGCGACCGCGACCGACGCGAGAGTCAGCCGTGCCCGGGGGCTGGAGGTCACGGCTTGGTGATCTCTACCTGCTCGCCGTACTTGTCGAAGGTGACGTCGTAGCTGCTGGTGGCGCCGTCGTAGTACGGGCCGGTGATCGTCGCGGACACCAGTTGCTTGGTGTCCTTGTCGATCTTGAAGGTGCTCGGGAAGTCCTGGTCGCCCGGCGCCTTCGGGAAGATGCCCTGCAGCGTCTTGCCTTCGACCGAGCCGGTGACCTCGGTCAGCACCTTCGCGCCGTCGCGGGTCTCGCCCTTGACCTTGGCGTCCTTCAGCGTCGGCAGCACCGACGTCAGGCCCTTGGCCGGGTCGAGCAGGATGGCCGGGTCGGGCGCGCCCAGACCGGCCAGCTGGGACGGTGGCAGCTCGGTGTACTTCGGCAGGAACGGCAGCTTGGCGTAGACCTTGCTGCCGACCGCGACCACCTCCGCGTCGATCGGCGAGCCGGCGGTACGTACCGTCAGCTTGCCCTTGAACGCCGGCGCGTGGGTGGCGACGCCGTCACCGCTGGCGAGCACCTGGCCGGTGCTCGGCAGGTCCCGCCCGGTGATCACGATGTGCACGCTCGCGGCCTCGTCGATCGTCTTCTTGACGTCGGTCAGCAGTGAGACCGCGTCGTCCCCGGTCTTGGCCGCGGCATCGTCCTTCTTGTCGGTGCAGCCGGCCAGCGACGCCGACAAGACGAGGGCCGCGCCGAACGCGACGAGTTTCTTCATGGGCTCAGCCTGCCAGGTCTGCGGCAACCGCCGCGATCGGCTGAGCCACCGGTACGCCGGAACCGTCGCGGCGGGGGTCCAGCGGGGGAAGGTCGACCGGCGCGCCGCTGTTGGCGCTGGCCTTGACCGGGGCCGCTCCGGCGAAGGCGAGCAGCAGCCCGTCCTCACCCTTGAGCAGCCGGTGGCACCGGACACCGCCGGTCGCGCGGCCCTTGCCCGGGTACTCGCTGAAGGGCGTCACCTTGACCTGGCCGACCTCGGTGCCCGGGAGCGCCGACGACGAGCCGGAGATGGTGACCAGGACCGACTCCTTGGCCGGGTCGACGGCGCCGAAGTAGACGACCTTCTGGCCGGCCGCCAGCCGGATGCCGGCCATACCGCCTGCGGTCCGGCCCTGCGGACGTACCGCGGAGGCGCTGTAGTGCAGCAGTTGCGCGTCGCTGGAGACGAAGACGAGCTCTTCCTCACCTGTGGTCAGCTCGACCGCGCCGACGACCTCGTCGCCGTCGTTGAGCCGGATGATCTCCCACGAGTCGCGGTTGCTGAGATGGTCCGGGGTGACCCGCTTGACGACGCCGGTTGCCGTACCGAGCGCGACGCCGATCGAGTCCGGGTCCATCGTGGTGAGCGCCAGCGCCTTCTCTCCGGCCTCCAGCGAGATGAACTCGGCGACCGGCGCCCCGCCCTGCAGATTCGGCGCGGAAGCAGTCGTCGGGATACCGGGCAGGTCGAGCGATTCCAGCCGGATCAGCCGTCCGGCGCTGGTGATCAGCCCGTACTGGCCGCGGGCCGTGCTCTTGATCGCGGAGATGATCGCGTCGTGCTTGGCGCGGCCATCGCCGGTACCGAAGGGCTCGACGCCGTTCGTCCGGGCAAGCAGCCCGGTGGAGCTGAGGAGCACCCAGCACGGGTCGTCGGTGACCTCGAGCGGCACAGCGGCGGTCTTGGTCGCGCCGGACGACTCCAGCAGGACCGTACGCCGCGGGGTGCCGTAGGTCTTGGCGACGTCGGCGAGCTCCTCGGAGACGGTCTTCTTGAGCAGCGTCTCGTCGTCCAGGATCGCCGACAGCTTCTCGATCTCGCGCTCGAGCTCGCCCTTCTCGGTCTCCAGCTCGAGCTTGGAGAACTTGGTCAGCCGGCGCAGCGGCATGTCCAGGATGTAGTTGGTCTGCACCTCGGACAGGTCGTAGATGTCCATCAAGCGAGTCCGGGCCGCGGCCGCGTCGTCGCTGGTCCGGATGATCTGGATGACCTCGTCGATGTCCAGGATCGCGACCAGCAGGCCGTCCACGATGTGCAGCCGGTCCTGCGCCTTCTTGCGGCGGAACTCGGTGCGCCGGCGCGTCACGTCGTACCGGTGGCCGAGGTAGACCTCGAGCAGTTCCTTCAGGCCGAGGGTGCGCGGCTGGCCGTCGACCAGGCAGACGGCGTTGATGGAGAACGAGTCCTCCAGCGGCGTCATCTTGTAGAGCTGCTCGAGCAGCGCCTCGGGCACGAAGCCGTTCTTGACCTCGATCACCAGCTGGGTGCCGTGCGCCCGGTCGGTCAGGTCCTTGACGTCGGCGATGCCCTGCAGCTTCTTGGCCTGGACCAGCGTCTTGATCTTCTCGATGATCTTCTCCGGGCCGACCGTGTAGGGCAGCTCGGTGACCACGATGCCCTTGCGCCGCGGGGTGACGTTCTCGATCCGGGCGGTGGCGCGCATCTTGAAGCTGCCCCGACCGGTCAGGTAGGCGTCCTTGATGCCTTCCAGGCCGACGATCTTGCCACCGGTCGGCAGGTCCGGGCCGGGGATGAAGCGCATCAGGTCGTCGACGTCGGCGCCGGGCGTCTTGATCAGGTGCCGCAGCGCCTGGATCACCTCGACCAGGTTGTGCGGGGCCATGTTGGTGGCCATTCCGACCGCGATCCCGGCGGCGCCGTTGACCAGCAGGTTCGGGAAGGCGGCCGGGAGTACGGACGGCTCTTCCTCGCGGCCGTCGTAGTTCGGCTTGTAGTCGACGACGTTCTCGTCCAGGCCGTTCGTCATCGCCATCGCGGACGGCGCCATCCGGCACTCCGTGTACCGCATCGCGGCCGGGCCGTCGTCGAGCGAGCCGAAGTTTCCGTGGCCGTCGATCAGCGGCAGCCGCATCGACCACGGCTGCGCGGTCCGGACCAGCGCGTCGTAGATCGCGCCGTCGCCGTGCGGGTGGTATTTACCCATCACCTCGCCGACGACGCGGGCGCTCTTGACGTGACCGCGGTCGGGCCGGATGTTGTTCTCGGCCATCGAGAACAGGATCCGGCGCTGGACCGGCTTCAGTCCGTCGCGGGCGTCCGGCAGGGCCCGGGAGTAGATCACCGAGTAGGCGTACTCCAGGAAGCTGCTGCGCATCTCGTCGGAGACGTCGACATCGAGGATGTGCTCCTCGAAGTCCTCGGGTTCGGCGGTGCTGCTGGTACGGCGTGCCATGCGGGTCTGCGTGCTCCTCAATGACAGCAGCTCACGACCGAGCTGCTTGGCGGCTGGGGCCCATTGTCACTGTCCCGGGCACCTGAACCCAGCACCGACCCGGGTGTCCGCCGGATTTGACCGCCCAGAGTACGCGGTACCGGGCCTACTCGACCGCACCGGATGGACGGGATCGGCGCAGGATTACTGCTGTGGGGATTAGCGCCGCACCGACCGCCAGTGCGAGGCAGACTGTGCCGATTGAGAGCAGGGTGCCCCACGGGATGGTTACCGGTACGTCGGTGAGGCCTACTGACATCGCATGGCGGATCAGTAGGCCGACCGTCACCGTGATCGCCGCGCCGAGGGTCAGGGCGACGGCGCCGACCAGCGTCGACTCCCAGAGGACCATGCGGCGGATCTGGGCCGGTGTGGCGCCCAGTAGGCGGGAGGTGACGAACTCGTGGCGGCGTTGGAGGCTGCCCATCAGGAGCGTGTTGGCGATCGCGATGGCGCTGTAGAGCGCGGCTGGGCCGAGTAGAAGGATCAGGCCGAGCTGGTTGCCTTTGCGCAGGCCCTCGCTCTCCGCCCGCTCCCAGTCAGCAGCCGGTACTACGGCCGCGCCCGTCCCCGCCAACCGTTCCTGGAGCGTCTTGGTCAGCGCGGCGGCGTCGGCACCGTCGCTGGGTTGGACGAACCAGCGGGCCGGCGTGGCCGTCGGCGCGTGCTCCCGAGCGAACTCGAGCGACACGAACATCAGCGGATTGACCTCGGTGGCGGGCTTCAGGATCGCCACGACCTCGAGCTGGTCCGTACTCCGGTCCGTGAAGGTGACGTCGATCTTGTCGCCGACCCGGTACTTGTGACCGTCCGACTCATTGCTCAGGGCAACCGCTTTGCTCGTCAGCTTGGTCAGGTCCCCGGCGATGGGGACGATCGCCCGGGTCTTGGTGGCGACGGCCGGGTCGATCGCCTCGGCCTCCTCGAGCTCGGCGCTGTCGCCGTCGGTGCGGATCAGCCGGACCGGGATCGCACCGTCGGCGTACCCGACTCCCGGCGTACCGACGATACGGCCACCCAGCGACGCGGCGTCCTCCGATGCCTCGCCCGGCGATGCGGCGGGCTCGGGTGCGGTGACCACGATCGGCGTACGGACCGCGTCGCGGATCGTTGCGGTGGAGGCGTCGGCGGCGAAGCTGAGGGTGAGCACCATCGAGCCGGCGACCGCCGAGATGGCCAGGATCGGGGCCGCGAGCGACGCGCTCCGGCGGGGTGCGGCGACCACGTTGCTGCGGGCCAGCAGCCCGGACACCTGCGTCCAGGCGATCAACGGCAGCGACAGCAATCGGGCGATCAACGGGACGACGAGCGGTGCGAGCAAGCTCAGCGCGACGACCAGCAGCATGGGCGTGAACATGGCCAGGGGGACGACGGCGTCGCCGGTGCCCGGGCGGATCAGGGCGAGGAGCACGATGGACCCGGCCAGGACCAGCACGCCGAAGCTCACCCGGACCGGGCCGATGCGTGGCGGTTCGAGAGCAGCCTCACGCAGCGCATCCACGGCACCGACCCGGCCCGCGCGACGAGCGGCCGACCGCGCGCCGAGCATCGCGACGACCAGCCCAGCCGCGACGGCGATCGCCAGCGGCACCCAGGGACTGGCCGGTTCGAGCTTCACCGGCGCCAACTCCGTGTACGACGCCTTGGCCAGCACCAGGGGAGTGAACAGCTGGGCCAGTAGCGCGCCTGTGATCGACGCGGCGAGCGCGACGACCAAGGCCTCGCCCAGGACCATCCGCTTGACCTGCCTCGGGGTGGCACCGATCAGCCGGATCAGACCGACCTCGCGGCGCCGGGACGCGACGGCGAAGGCGAACGTGCTCGCGATGACGAAGATGGTGATGAAGCCGCAGATCACCCCGACCATGCTCAGCACCACCTGCAGCCCGGCCGCGTCCTCGCCCGAGATGAGCACCTTCGCAGTGGTCGGCGGGTCGGCGTTGGGCAGGTTGACGGTGATGGATTCCATCCCCGCGCCGTGGTAGGCGATGGTGGCGGCGGTTGCGGTGGCGGCCAGCCCGAGGAGGAAGACCCCGACGGCCAGCGCGACGAAGGAACCGGCGTACAGGGACAGATGGCGGCGGACGGTCTGCCGGCTGAGGAAGAACATCAGCGCTCCAGCTCGCTCATGGCCGCGGCGATCTGGGCCGGCGTGCCGTGGTCGATCGATCCGGCCACCAGGCCGTCGGACAGGAACAGGACGCGCTCGGCGTACGCCGCGGCGACCGGGTCGTGGGTGACCATGACGACGGTCTGGCCGGCGCGATCGGTTGCCTCACGCAACAATCCCAGGATCTGCCGGCTGGTACTGCTGTCCAGCGCGCCAGTCGGCTCGTCGGCGAAGAAGACGGCCGGCTGGGTGATCAAGGCGCGCGCGATCGCCACCCGCTGCTGCTGCCCGCCGGAGAGCTCGGCCGGGCGACGCCGGGCCATGCCGTCGAGGCCGACCTGGTCGAGTACCCGATGGACTTCGTCGCGGCGCGGCTTGCGGCCGGTCAGCCGCAACGGCAGCGCGATGTTGTCGTGGACCGTCAGCGACGGCAGCAGGTTGTAGGCCTGGAACACGAAGCCCATCTGCTCCCTGCGCAGCTTGGTGAGCGCGACCTCGTTGAGCCCGCGCAGGCTGTTCCCGCCGAGCATCACGTTGCCGGAGGTCGGCTGGTCGAGCCCGGCCGCGCACTGCAGCAGGGTCGACTTGCCGGAGCCGGACGGCCCCATGACAGCGGTGAACGAGCCCCGGACGAAGTGGTACGTGACGCCCCGCAGCGCCTCGACCGAACCGGCCTTGGAGCGGTACGTCTTGGTGATCCCGTCCAGGAGCAGGGCAGGCGGTTCACTCGGTACGACGGAAGGGCGCATCGGCGCGGTGCTGGTCATGGTTCCAGCAAACGTGCTCCGCGGCCGTTGCACCCTGGCCTGCGCGGGACACCTGGAGTAGCGCGCACGCTACCGCCCTGAGGCCCGTACCGGACCTAGTGTTGAGCGAGTGGAGAAACCGGACACGGCGTGGGCCGCCCTGGCATCGAGGCGGTTCCTCGTCTCGTCGTGGCCCTGGCGCAGCTATGCCTACCTGCTCAGTTCGGTTCCGGTCGGCGCGCTGACCATCGTGCTGCTGTTCGCAGCGGTCGGTCTCAGCCTGGTGCTCAGCCCGCTGATCATCGGCATCTGGATGCTGATGGCCTTCCCGCTTGCCGGGATGGTGATCGGCAGCGTCGAGCGGTGGCGGGCGCGGCTGATGATCCCGGCCGGCGTGCGGTCGCCGCACGCGACGATCCCGCCCGGCTACCGGCTGCGGGCCAGGCTGACCTTCCGGCGCCGGGAGCGCGCCTCCTTGCGGGCGCTCGGCTACGGGCTCTTGCTGGGCGTGTTCGTCTGGCCGTTGAGCGCGTTGTTCGCGGGAATCAGCGCCACCGCGCTCGGCCTGACCGTGGCAGCGCCGTGGATCGCCGCGCACGAGCAGATGGGGATGGGGCCGTGGACCCTGGACACCGCCCGCGAGGGATGGGCCTTCCTGGTCCTGTTCGGGCCGCCCTTCTACGTCGTCAGCTCTTACATCCTCGGTGCGCTCGCCGGGGCCGAGGCGGAGTTGGCGAAGGCCTTGCTCGGGCCGCGTGAGGACGAGTTGCGGCGCAACGTCGCCGAGCTGCGCCGGTCGCGGCTCGATCTGGTCGACGCGTTCGAGACCGAGCGGGCGCGGATCGAGCGGCACCTGCACGACGGCGTACAGCAGCGCCTGGTGGGGCTGACGATGACGCTGGGGCTCGCCGAACTTGACCTGCCCCAGGGACAGGGGCGCACGCTGGTGGTCAAGGCACATGCCGAGGCCGAGGCGGCGTTGGCGGATCTGCGCGAGGCGGTGCGCGGGATCCACCCTCGGGTCCTGGTCGACCACGGATTGGAGGCCGCGGTACGAGAGGTTGCTGACCGTAGCCCGCTGCCGGTGAGCGTGCGGATGGCCTTGCCGGACAGACTCCCGACACCGATCGAGGCGGCCGCGTACTTCGTCGTGAGCGAAGCCCTCGGCAACGTCGCGAAGCATGCCCAGGCGAGCCGGTGTGAGGTCGAGGGCTGGGTCGCCGGGGACCGGCTGGTCGTCACGATCACCGACGACGGGATCGGTGGCGCGAGCTTCGAGGACAAGCAGGGGACCGGATTGACCGGGCTGGTGACCAGGCTGGACGCGCTGGGAGGCACACTCGACCTGTCCAGCCCACCCGGTGGGCCTACCCGACTGAGGATGGAGTGCCCGTGCCGGCTCGACGACTGAGCATCGTCCTGGCTGAAGACTCATTGCTGTTGCGCGAAGGGCTGGCCAGCATCCTGGACCGGGCCGGCCACGAGGTCCGCGACACCGTCGGCGACGCGGACACGCTGCTGGCCGTCGTCCGCAAGGAGCCGCCGGAAGTCGTCATCACGGATGTGCGGATGCCACCCGGTCACAGCGACGAGGGGCTGCGGGCCGCCGCGGCGATCCGGGCCGAGTTGCCGCAGATCGGGATCTTGGTGCTCTCGCAGTACGTCGCGGACGCGTACCTCTCATCGTTGCTGGAGACAACTACCGGCGGGATCGGGTACCTGCTGAAGGACCGGGTCGGGCACGTCACCGAGTTCCTGGCCTCGCTCGACCGGGTCGCCGAAGGCGGGACTGTCGTCGATCCCGAGGTGGTGCGCCAGTTGCTCGCACGCCGGCGGGACGACGGGCCGTTGGCCGCACTGACGCCGCGCGAACTCGAAGTACTGGCCCTGATGGCCGAGGGCCGGGTCAACTCGTCGATCGCGGAGCAGTTGGTGGTGAGCGAGGCAGCGGTCCGCAAACACGTCGGCAACATCTTCGCCAAGCTCCGGCTGGAGGACGGACGGGATCGGCGGGTGTCCGCAGTACTGACTTATCTGCGGAGCTGACTTGTCCGTCGGGGGAGAATTGGCCCGTGACCTGGGCTGACGAGAGTGACATCCGCAAGGTGCTGGCCGACTGCGAGACGTGGGCGGTGGTCGGACTGTCGAACAACACCCAGCGGGCGGCGTACGGAGTGGCGAGGTTCCTGCAGCGGCAGGGCAAGCGGATCGTGCCGGTGCACCCGTCAGCGGAGACCGTGCACGGCGAGCAGGGGTATGCCTCGCTGACCGACATCCCGTTCCCGGTGGACTGCGTGGATGTCTTCGTACGCTCCGAACTGGCCGGCGCGGTGGCGGACCAGGCGGTGGGAATCAACGCCCGCGCGGTCTGGTTCCAGCTGGATGTGGTGGATCCGGACGCCTACACCCGGACGACGGCCGCGGGTCTGACGATGGTGATGAACCGCTGCCCGGCGATCGAGTGGGGACGCCTGGGTCCGTCCTGACCCGTTCCGGCGAGACCTGAAGGGCCCCACATGTTCACGATCGACAACTCCAGCGCGATCGGCGCGCGGATCGAGCGTCAGCTTAACGACGAGCTGATCGTCTGGCTGACCACCGTCGGCAAGTCCGGTACGCCGCAGCCCAACCCCGTCTGGTTCAGCTGGACCGGCTCCGAACTCCTGTTCTTCAGCCAGCCCGGCCAGGCGAAGCTGCTCAACATCGCCGGGCATTCCCGGGTGGCTGTCAACTTCAACGCCACCCACACCGGCGGTGACGTCGGCGTGCTCAACGGCGACGCCGTACTCGACGGCAAGCCGGCCACGGACGAGGAGCTCGCGGCGTACAACGCGAAGTACGCGGATGGTATGGCCGGCCTGAACCTGACCGCGACCGACTTCCACCGCGACTACTCGGTGCTGATCCGCATCCGCCCGGACAACCTCCGCGGCTTCTGAATTGTCCCCGGGGTGGGTTGTAGGCCCACCCCGGGGCGGCGGTCAGTTGAGGTAGCCCTCGACGATGTCGCCCGAGCGGGCCTGGGCGTCCTCGGGGTTCTCGCCGAACTCACGCTTGGCGCGACGCTGGCGAAGCAGGTCCCAGCACTGGTCCAGCTCCACCTCGAGCTTGCGCAGGCGATCCTTCTCGTCAGCGTCATTGATCTCACCGGCCGCATGCTTACTCCGAAGCTCGTGCTCCTCAGCAACAAGCTCATCGATGCGGCTGAATAGGCTCTTGTCGTCGGTCATGTGGAAACGGTACGCCCATCCGGCAGCGATGCCCGGGCCAGGAGCTCGGTTGTGGTCAGGATGGCTATCGAGCCGGCGGCGAGCAGTCCGATCAGTACTACGAGTTGCAACGCCGCGGCGGCTGTCGGTGACGCGCCGCCGAGGACCATGCCGACGAAGGCGCCGGGGAGGGTGACGAGGCCGACCGTGCGGGTCTGGTCGAGGGAGGGGAGCAGGGCGTCGCCGGCGACGGGGCCGGCGACGAGTTTGAAGGCGTCGGGTTGCATCAGGCCGATCGACAGGCCGGCCTCGAACTCGCCGTACCGGCCGCCGTACTCCGCCAGCAGGCGCCGGCCGGCCAGCGTGGTGGCGTTCATGGCGCCGCCGACGATGATGCCGCCCATGGGCAGGATGCTGCCGGGGTTGCGGGGGACTACGCCGGGCAGAACGAGCAGTAGGAGGACCAGGGTTGCGCCTCCGGCGATCGCGGCAGCGCAGTACAGGTACTGACCTGGTACTACCGCCACGTGGCGGATGCGGCGCGCACTGGTGATCGTGGCGACGACCATCATCACCAGGATGAAGGCGAGCGTCCCCCAGATCGACTGCAGGGCGACGCCGACCAGTGCGCCGACAACTGCCAGCTGGACCAGGGCACGAAGGGCAGCGGTGATGATGCCCTTCTCGTGCCGCAATGAGGCGAGCCTCGACGCCAGGACGGCGATGGCGACCAGTAGTGGGAGGACCACCACTGCGGCGATACCGAGGCCCGTGTCGTGCGACATTGGGCTATTGCAGCATGCTCACCGCATGCTTTCGGGTTAGGCGTCCCGGAAGTCCGCCTCGTCGTAGGCATGCTCAGTTTTGTTGCCGCTGTCCACCTTGGCGGCTTCGTCCGCGCGCAGTTCGACCCGGCGGATCTTGCCCGAGATCGTCTTCGGCAGCTCCGCGAACTCGATCCGCCGGATCCGCTTGTACGGTGCCAGGTGCTCGCGGCAGAACTCGAGGATCTCCTTGGCCAGCTCCCGTGACGGCTCGCGGCCGGCCGCCAGCACGACGTACGCCTTCGGCACCGACAGCCGGACCGGGTCTGGAGACGGTACGACGGCGGCCTCGGCCACGGCCGGGTGCTCGATCAGTACGGACTCCAGCTCGAACGGCGAGATCCGGTAGTCGCTGGCCTTGAACACGTCGTCGGAGCGGCCGACATAGGTGATGTAGCCGTCCTCGTCCCGGCTCGCGACGTCGCCGGTGTGGTAGAAGCCACCGCGCATCGCCTCCGCCGTCATCTCCTCGGCGTCGCGGTAGCCACGCATCAACGGGACCGGCGGGGGAGCGAGCTCGATACAGATCTCACCGTCGTCGCCGACCTCGTCGGTCGCCGGATCGACCAGGGCGATCTTGTACCCCGGGAGCGGCCGGCCCATCGACCCGAGCTTGACCGGCTGGCCGGGTGGGTTGCCGACCTGCGCGGTCGTCTCGGTCTGCCCGTAGCCGTCGCGGATGGTGATGCCCCAGGCGTTGCGGACCTGCTCGATCACCTCCGGGTTGAGCGGCTCGCCGGCCGAGATGCACTCACGGATCTTGACGTCCACTGCCGACAGATCGGCCTGGATCAGCATCCGCCAGACGGTCGGCGGGGCGCAGAAGGTCGTCACACCGTAGGTCTGCAGGACCTGCAGCATCTTCTCGGCGTCGAAGCGGGTGTAGTTGTAGAGGAAGACGGTCGCGCCGGCGTTCCAGGGCGCGAAGACGTTGCTCCAGGAGTGTTTTGCCCAGCCGGGGGAAGAGACGTTGAGGTGCACGTCGCCGGGTTGGAGGCCGATCCAGTACATCGTGGACAGATGGCCGACCGGGTAGCTGGCCTGGGTGTGCTCGACGAGCTTCGGCTGACTCGTCGTACCGGAGGTGAAGTAGAGCAGGAGCGAGTCGTCGGCCTTGGTGTCCGGCGCCGGCACCGGTCCGTCGTAGCTGTTCGAGTCCTCGTAGTCGAGCCAGTTGTCCACAGCTCCGCCGACACTGACCCGGATGCAGTGATCGGCGATATCTTTGTACCTGGGTGTGTCTTGGGCGGTCGTGACCACAGCCCGTACCGCGCCCCGCGTGATCCGGTCGGCCAGATCGGCGTCGGTGAGCAGCGTCGTCGCGGGGATCATCACCGCACCGGCCCGGATGCAGCCGAGCATCACCTCCCAGAGCGGGACGATGTTGCCGAGCACGATCAGCACCCGGTCGCCTGGCCGCAGCCCGGCCTCGGTGAGCCACCCGGCCACCTGACGCGAACGCTCGGCCATCTCCGCGTACGTCAGCGAGTTGACCTCGCCGTCCTCCTCGACGATGGTCAGCGCGGCCACCTCGCCCTGCTCGACGGCGAGAGCGTCGAACCAGTCCCGCGCCCAGTTGAAACGGTCGAAGTCGGGCCATCCGAAGTCGCGGTAGGCGGTCTCGTAGTCCTCGCGATGGGCGACCAGGAAGTCGCGCGCCTCACGGAACGTGCGGGTGTTGTCCGAGGTGCTCTGTTCCTCGCTCATGGTCCGCACTATTGCCGAGCGCACCGAGATCGGCAACGCGACATCCTGGTTTGCGAAACACTGCATGCTGTGACTAAAGTCGAACGCATGTTCGATCCAGCCTCTTTCCCGTGGTGGTGCTGGCCGTCAGCCGAGGCTGACGGCCAGGACTGCCGCGGTGAGGGCGAGGGGGGTGAGGATCAGGCCGCGCCAGAGGAAGGACCACCACGAGATGTGGACTCCGGCGGCACGGCAGCGGTCGCGCCACAGGAGGGTGGCCAGCGAGCCCCAGAGGGTGAGCAGGCAGCCGCAGTTGACCCCGATCAGCAGCAGCATCATCCGGGTGCCGTCCGCCGAGGCCACCGGCTCCATCGCCAGGTACGCCGGAAGGTTGTCGACCGCGTTCGCGCCGAGCGCTGCCGTGCCGGTCAGTCGCAGGTGTGCGGCCAGGCCTTGCCCGGTGCCTGCGATGTTGCTGAGCAGGCCTTCGAGGCCGTGGGCCGTCAGGGCGCCGACGACGAGAAACAGTCCGGCCACCGTGATGACGAGGCGCCACGGCACCAGAGCCCAGGTGAGCTGCGTGCGACGGCGGACGGCGAAGAGCACGACGAGAATGAGCGCGCCGACGCTGGCCGGCCAAGCGACGTCGATACCGGTGACGAAGGCGGGTCCGAGCGCCAGGCAGACCGCTGCCGAGCCCCAGAAGAGCACCTTGTCGTCCAGCGCGGGCGTCGGCGGCACCTTGTACGACCGGCGCAGATCCTTGTGGAAGAGCGCGGCCAGGACGGCGACCGTGACCAGGATCGCCGCGATCGCCGGTCGCCAGCTGAGCCCGACGTAGTCGCGCAGGCCGAGACCGAGCCGGTCGAACTGGTGCAGCGCGAGCAGATTGGTGAGATTGGACACCGGCAGCAGCATCGACGCGGTGCCGGCCAGCCAGACGGTGGTGAACGCGAACAGCTTCGGCGGGATCTCGAGCTGGCGCGCCATCGCGAGCACGACTGGGGTGAGCAGCACGGCACAGGTGTCCAGCGACAGCACGATCGTCAGCGCGGTCGCGAGCGCGACGACAAGCAACCAGAGCCGCCACATCCGGCCACGGGCCAGGTGAGCCGCCTCACGGGCGGCCACGTCGAAGACCTTGGCCGCGTCGGCGAGCCCGGCGATCACCGTGACGGCCACCAGGAAGACGAGTACCGGGGCGATCCGCTCGATCACGTCGAGCGCGTCCGACGGGCCGAGCAGACCGGTGACAAGCGCGACGATTCCCCCCAGCGCACTCAACCACCACATGGAATTGCCGTCCTCCGAAGTCCGGTGAGTGAGTACGCTGGCCGCGTGACAGTGCCGGAGCAGCCGCAGCGACCGGCCCAGTATGTCCTGGAGTACCCAGAGGGCTATCCAGCGGTGTACGAGGCCGACGTGGTGCTGCGGGACGGGGCGACAGCGCACTTGCGGCCGATCACGCCTGGTGACGCGGACCTGCTGGTGGCGTTCTACGCCCGGGTCTCGGAGCAGTCGAAGTACTACCGGTTCTTTGCGCCGTACCCGCAACTGTCCGACCGGGACGTGGCGCGCTTCACCCAGGTCGACTACGTGGACCGGCTCGCGCTGATCGTCACGGTCGGCGACGCGATGATCGGCGTCGGCCGGTACGAGCGCACCGGCCGGCGGACCGCCGAGGTCGCCTTCCTGATCGAGGACGCGCACCAGGGCCGTGGCCTCGGGCAACTGTTGCTCGAGCACCTCGCGCAAGCGGCCCGTGAGCACGGCATCGCCCGGTTCATCGCCGAGGTGCTGCCGGACAACCGCAAGATGATCACCGTCTTCACCGAGGCCGGCTACAAGGTCGCGCGCGAGTTCGAGGACGGCGTGATCATGGTCGAGTTCGACATCGCGCCGACCGATACCTCGTTCGGGGTGATGCAGGCTCGTGAGCAGCGGTCCGAGGCGCTGTCGATCGCCCGGTTGCTGACGCCGGCCGGGGTCGCGGTGATCGGTGCGTCGCGTCGTGCGGGCACGATCGGCAACGCGCTGCTGCGCAATCTGCGCGACGGGGGCTTCCCGGGGCGGCTGTATGCGGTCAACGCGGATACCCAGGCCGATGAGATCGAGGGCGTACCGGCGTACCCGACGATCCGGGACGTGGACGGGCCCGTGGACCTGGCCGTGGTCGCGGTCCGCGCGGAGATGGTCGCCGATGTGATCCTGGATTGCGCGGCCAAGGGTGTGCGCGGGCTGGTGGTGGTGTCGAGCGGGTTCGCCGAGATCGGTGACGAGGGGCGGAAGCGCCAGCGGTACCTGGTCGGGCTCGCCCGGTCGTACGGGATGCGCGTGATCGGCCCGAACGCGCTCGGCGTGATCAACACGGCGCCGGGGGTGAGCCTGAACGCGACGCTCTCGCCGTTGATGCCGAGCCCGGGGCGGGTCGCGTTCTTCTGTCAGTCGGGCGCGCTCGGCGTGTCCATCTTGGCGGACATGGTCGGTCGTGGGCTCGGATTGTCGAGCTTCGTCTCGGCCGGCAACCGGGCCGATGTCTCGGGCAACGACCTGATGCAGTTCTGGTATTCCGACGAGGCGACCGAGGTCGTCCTGCTCTACCTGGAGTCGCTGGGCAATCCGCGCAAGTTCAGTCGTGTCGCGCGACGGCTGGCCGGTCGCAAGCCGGTGGTCGCGCTCAAGTCGGGCCGGGCTACCCAGGGCGTGCCGCTCGGGCACACGGTCCGTCGCAGTACGTTGCCCCCGGCAACGGTCGATTCGCTGTTCCGGCAGAGCGGCCTGATCGGCGTCGACACGCTGGGGGAGATGTTCGACGTCGCCCAGCTGCTCGCGCACCAGCCGCTGCCGAAGGGGCGCCGGGTGGCGATCGTGAGCAACTCGGACGCGCTGACCCTGCTCGCGCTCGACTCGGTCGCGGGGTGTGGGCTCGACGTGGCGGGGGAGCCGCGCACGCTCAACGCCGAGGCGACGGCTGCCGATTTCGGTGCGGCGCTGAGCGAGGTGTTCGCGGACGACCGGGTCCACTCGGTCGTGGTGATCTTCACCCCGCCGGTCCAGTCGAACGGTGCGGAGGTCGCGCGAGTCCTCGCCGCCGCGGCCGCTGGGTCCGACAAGCCGGTCGTGTCGACGTTCCTCGCGTCGCGCAGCGTTCCGGAGCAGCTTCGCGTCGCCGATGGGCACGGCGGCGCTGCTCGCGGCTCGATTCCGTCGTTCTCCTCACCGCAGTACGCCGTGGGTGCCCTGGCGAAGGCGACGACGTACGCCGAGTGGCGGCGGCGCGCGGACAGCCGGATCCCCGACCTGCCGGGTGTCGACACAGCCGGCGCGGAGGACTTCGTCGCAGAGTTCCTGCAACGGCACCCGCATGGAGCCGACCTCGACGACGCCGATCGCCAGCGCCTGCTGAGCTTCTACGACATCAGCGTGCTGCCCGCGTTCCCGGTGCTGTCGGCGGACGAGGCGGTCGACCGCGCGGCGGACCTGGGGTTCGAGGTGATCCTCAAGGCGACGGCCGAGCAATGGCGGATGCGCCCCGACCTCGCCGACATCTGGCGTCACATCCACGACGAAGACGACATGCGCGAGGCGTGGGCCGAGATGACCCGCACCTTCGGCGTCGCCTCCGACCCTGCCCGGGCCCAATTCGTAGTACAGAAGATGGCTCCGCCCGGCGTACCGGTAGTCATCTCTGCTCTGGAGGACGTCTCCTACGGCCCGGTGGTCACCTTCGGCCTCTCCGGAGTAGCCACCGACCTACTCGGCGACCGCTCCTACCGCATGCCACCTCTCACCACGGCCGACGCCGCCGAAATGGTCCGCGAGGTCCGAGCGGCGCCCCTGCTCTACGGCTACCGAGGCTCCGACCCAGTAGACATCCCAGCCATCGAAAACCTCCTCCACCGAGTCTCCCGCCTCACCCTGGAACTCGAAGAGGTAGTCCGCTGCGACCTCCGCTCAGTCCTGGTAGCAGCCGAAGGCGCCACCGTCCTCGACACCACCATCCGCATTGCCCCCAACGAAAAACCCCGCCAAGACACCCCCGCCCGCCGCCTCACCTGAGCACGACGGAGACTCCGTTGCGCTCGAGAAGCCGGACGACTTCCTCGAAGTACGTCAGCCGCTCTGCCGGGTCGGTGAACACACCGGCGAACGCCTGCCGCGCGACGTCGGAGTCGTGCCAGTTGAGCGTGAAGGGCGGGACAACGCCGAATCCGCCACAGAGGCAGTCTTTGAAGGCGTTCCATTCACGGCCGAAATAGAACCCAGGTCCAAGCAGTGCCTCCGCCATCGCGCAGTGGAGCCCTGGGGCGTCCGTGACGAACCGCCCATCGAGGTGGTATTCGGCACCGGAGCGATCGGGCCGGGGTGCCGGTATCCGCCAGGCACGGGTAGTGAGTCCGATCCATTCGGTCCGGCCGGCTGAGTCGTACGGCGCCCAGAGGTTGGGCTCCGTTGCCGGGCCTTGATGCCATCGGTCCCAGATCGGGCGTACTGCCGGCGACGGCCGTTCGTCGCCGCCGTCGGCCATGGTGATGTCGACGAGCGTTCCGCCGAGCACCGACGGCCGAAGGTCGGTGAGGTCGAGGCTCAACGTGACAGCCGCCATCACGGCACCATCGCGATCCAGCACCACCAAGTGTCCCCAACCCGGACGCGCACGGCGAGGACGGTGGACCGCGGCGAGCAGTAGCTCGGTGGGCTCGCAGCCGATCAGCTTCAGCGGAACAGGTACTGGCGCAGGTCGTGATTTGAACAGACCGTCGACAGTCGAGGCTTGGCCGCCAGGAGTCGCCCGGCCGCCGGCGAACAGTTCGAAGCGAGGCGCCTTCGGAGGTTGGCCGGCATCGGTGTCGGGGACGACGCCCGCACCGACGACAAGGTCGTACAGTCCTGGGCTGTCCGGATCTGGTAGCTGAGCGAGCACCGCGACGTCCTTCAGGGTCCACCACTCCTGCGGCCCGCCCTCATCCCAGACCTCGACAGCCAGGTCGCCGATGACCGCGTGCGAGTTGTCCGCGTCGCCAATGGTCCTCATGAACGCGTCTTCGGGTCTGAAACCCCGCAGGGCGAGGACTTCTCGCGGCACCGGTGACGGCTCGACGAACAGGCCCTCTGCCGCGGCGCAGCTTGCCCAAAGGTGCTCCTGGTCATCGGCGTCGACCTCGGCCAGGAGGTATCGCAGTGGCAACGCGTGCGGCCAGGTCGTGTGTTTCGAGACCTGCATTCAACCCCCGGCGCGTTCGAGCAATGGTCCCGGTGACGATACGCCGCGCCCGGCGACTGACCCGACAGGAATGAAGGTAGCTGTCAGCGGGAGAGGACCTTCGGGAAGCCGAACGTTGCGACGAGGGTGGGGTCGTGGAATTTGATGACCTGGGAAACGCCGGTGGTGGTGGCCGTCAGCACCACGACGCCGTCGGCTCGGAGGACACCGGCTGGGTCTCGGTGGTAGACGGCGGCGGCGGGTTGGGCGTTGGCGGTGGTGGGGATCATCCGCCAGTCACCGGGTGTGCCGAGTACGTAGGCGTCGAGGATGTGGATGCACATGACCCGGCCTGCCTGCCAGTCGCGGAACGGTGTTGCTTCCAGGGTGGCGTCACTGCGGAGTACCTGTTCCAGCAGATCGGCATCCGAGCGCTCGAAGGCTGCGATGTAGCCGTCGAGTAGAGCCCGTGCGCGTTGGTCGGTCGGTTCGAGCAGTTCCGCGGGCTCCAGATCCAGCTTCAGGTCGTCGAGTCGTGCGCGGGCGCGCTGGAGACCGCTCTTGACCGCCGCCGTGGTCGTGTCGAGGATCTGAGCCGTCTCGGCCGCGGAGAACGCCAGTACGTCCCGCAGGAGGAGGATCGCGCGCTGGCGGGAGGACAGGTGCTGCAGGCTGGCGATCAGCGCCAACCGCAACGACTCGCGGCCGACCACCACCGCGGCCGGATCGTCGGCCTGCGGCGCGATCCAGGTATCCGGCAGCGGTTCCAGCCACGAGACCTCACCCGCCGGCACGGGAATCGGCGGGCGATCGGGTCCGTCGTACGGGCCGGTCAGGCCGGAGGGCAGCATCCGGATCGGGCGCGGTTTCGACGCCGTCAGGCAGACGTTGGTGGCGATCTTGTAGAGCCAGGACCGGATCGACGCCCGCCCCTCGAATCCGGCGTACGACCGCCAGGCGCGGAGATAGGTCTCCTGCACCAGGTCCTCGGCATCGTGTGCCGATCCGACCATCCGGTAGCAGTGCGCCAACAGCTCTCTGCGGAACCGGTCGGTCTCGGCGGCGAACTGGTCCTGGTTCGGCGCCGCCCGCACTTGCGACGTCACGCCGAAAGCCTAGTACCGCAACGCATCTGAGTGTCCGTCATCGGGCAGCAGGGTCTCAGGGGATCAGTGCAAGTTTGCCGATAGTGGCTCTCGCTTGCAGCTCCGCGAGTACCTTCGGGCCATCGGCGAGCTCGTACGTGGTTGGCCGGCCGGGGGTGAGCACGCCCGCGGCGATGAGCGCGAACAGCTCACCCATGACCTCGCCGAACATCTGCGGCGCCGACCGGATCAGCGCTCCGAGGTTGAGACCGATCACGTGGACCTGGTGCTTGTACACCAGCTCCCAGTTGCTGATCGACGCGTCGCCGCCTGCCATGCCGTACACGACGACACGGCCGGTGACACGCTTGGCGGCGGTCAGACTCGCCTCGAAGGTGGCGCCACCTGCCGACTCGAGCACCACGTCTGCGCCATAGCCGTCGGTCAACCGCAGTACCTCGGCAGCGATGTCGCCGTCGACTGAGTCGAGGACATGGTCGGCGCCCAGGCT
Organism: Kribbella sp. NPDC051620; assembly: GCF_044453825.1. Classification (NCBI taxonomy): domain Bacteria; kingdom Bacillati; phylum Actinomycetota; class Actinomycetes; order Propionibacteriales; family Kribbellaceae; genus Kribbella; species Kribbella sp. NPDC051620. The sequence continues at coordinate 1,567,140 of NZ_JBITDB010000001.1, read as the reverse complement.
CAGTACCGTCTCCCGCTTGCCCGGCGAAGCGGTGGCGATGACCGTTGCGCCGTAGTGCTTGGCCAGCCTGACCGCCGCCTGGCCGGTCGCGCCCGCCGCAGCGTGGATCAGTACAACCTGCCCGGCCCTGATGTCGCCCAGCGGCCTGAGCGCGGCCAGCGCGGTTGGCAAGTTCACCATCAGGCCGAGCGCCTCCTGCTCGGTCCAGCCCGCGGGTACCGGCATCGCCGCGGCCGCGGGCAGCACCATGTACTCAGCGAACGCACCGTCGCCGACGCCGACAACCCGGGCCCCTGGCTGCAGGCCATCCACGCCCCCACCCACCGCGACAACCTCGCCGGCGGCCTCGAAGCCGGCCAGGTACGGCGGCTGCGGGCCGTCCAGAAAGGTGCCATGGGCCCTGGACACGTCGGCGAAGTTGACCCCGGCGGCCGCGACCCGGATCAACACCTCGGCCTCGCCGGGTCGAGGCACCGGCGCATCGGTGATCAGGCGCAGGTCCTGCGGCCCGTCGAGCGAGGTCTGCTGCAGCGCGCACATGGTCGCGGGAATCCTCATCGGCGATCAGCCCTTCCTACTAGGTCTCGCTCAGGTAGACCTCGGCCACCACCAAAAGGAATTGACCCCACCGCCGCGTCTACCTACGATCGAGACTTCGCTGGTCGATCGGGACGGGGCTGATGAGTGAGCTGACGAGTGCCGCGGGAGAGCTCGCTGAGGTGTTCGGCGTCGGCCAACCCGTGCGAATGTCGCAGGTGGCGCGTGGAGCGATGGGAGCGGTCTGGCGGCTCGAGACCGACACCGGGGTGTACGCGGCGAAGAACCTGTTCTGGAATCAGGGCGACGCGGCATCCATCCGAACCGAGGTGGCCTTCCGCGCAGCCTGCGCAGAGGCCGGAGTGCGGAGCCCACTGCCGCTCCCAGCAGTTGATGGCGAGTACGTCGTACAGCTGACCAGTGGGCGATGGCGGTTGTACGAGTGGGCCGACGGCGAGGTCCCTGACCGGCAGGATGCCGAGGCGGTTGCCTGGCTCGCCGGGCAGATGGGCATCGTTCACGCGCTGGACTGGTCCGGCGGCACAACCGAGGTGGCACCTTGGTATCACCGTGTCGAGGTCGAGTGGCCGCCGCTGGTGGCGGCTGCCGAAGCCGCGCAGGTCGAGTGGGCCCCAACCCTCGAGAAGCTCCGGCCACGACTCACCGAGTTGACCGCCCTCGCCAACGAGTCGCCGATCGGGGACCAGGTCTGGTGTCACCGAGACCTCAAGAACACGAACGTACTCCGTTCCGCCGACCGCACCTACCTGGTCGACTGGGACAACGTCGGCCCGCTGGCCCCGTGGCGAGAGCTGGGCGCATTGCTTTTGCATCACCTCGACCAACCGCGGACCATGCGCCGAATCATCGCCGCCTACCGGGAAGCAGGAGGCCCCGCGGACCTTGATGGCGCCTGCACCTTCGCCACCGGCGTGGCCATCCAGCTCAACTTCCTCCACGGCCAGGCCACCGCCACCCTGGATGCCAACCTGACCGAAGCCCACCGCAGCTTCGCCCGACGCCAGGTCAGCGCCCTGCTCACCTCGACCCCCACTCTCGGCCAACTCGAAGAAGCGGCCACGGCCAACTAGGGGGTACGGCGGTAGATGCTGTCGGTTCGGGTGAGGAGGTGGCTGTCGACGAGGAGGCGGCGCAGGGCCGCATGGTCTTCGTGCCAGGTGTTGAGGATGGTGTTGACCTCGGTCTCCGGATAGGCGCGACCCACCTCGAAGGAGTTCACCAGGTACTCGAGCACGACGCGAGTTTTCGCGGGGAAGGTCGGGAAGTGGGTCAGCCGGCCGTCGCGGATGAAGGCGCGGAGGACTGCGTCGCGGGCCGGGTCCGGGTCGAGTGGCTCGACCTCGCGTTGGCCGCTGCGAGCGGCCTCCTTGAAGAGTTCCTCGACCGCGTGGAACCCGTCTGCGGATGCTGTCAGCAGCCCGGTCTTGAGGAGGCGTTGGGCTGACTTGCCGACGACGGCGGGGGAGAGGCCGGTGGCTGCTGCGATCTGGTCCGGCGTACGGGCGCCGAGCACAACAGCGGAGTACGTGCGCAGTCGAGCCGGTTCAGCCAGGGAGCCACAGAGCAGATCAGCGTTCATGCATTCCAACGTAATGTCGACGGCAACCGAATTTCGCCGTGGTGCTAGACAGACCCCATGACGACTGAGCAGCCGCAACCCGGTCCGCACAACGCGATCACCGACGTCCCCGGCGTACTGGTCGGGCAGGTCGAGCGCACCGACGCGCCCTACCTAACCGGCACTACGGTCATCCACGTCCCCACGACCGCAGTGGCCGGTGTGGACGTCCGCGGCGGCGCCCCTGGCACCCGCGAGACCGACCTGCTCGACCCAGTCAACTCCAACGCCGGTGTGAACGCGATCGTGCTCACCGGCGGCAGCGCCTTCGGACTCGACGCGGCCACGGGCGTGATGGCGGCACTCGAAGAGCGCGGGCAGGGCGTGCGGGTCGGCGCTGGGGAGAAGGACGTCGTACCGATCGTCCCGACCGCGGTGATCTTCGACCTCGGTCGTGGCGGTGGATTCCAGGCCAGGCCGACCGCGGACTGGGGACGCCAAGCGCTCGAGACAGCCACCGACGGGCCAGTTGCTCAGGGCAACCACGGCGCCGGGGCGGGGGCTCACGTCGGTGGCCTGAAGGGCGGTGTGGGCTCAGCCAGTGTGCGCCTCGCGGACGGTACGACGGTCGGCGCGCTGGTGATCGTCAACGCCGCGGGCTCAGCCGTAGATGCGCAGGGACATCTCTCGGCCGTGCGCTACGGCCTGCCAGGCGAATTCCCCGTACTACGCACCCCCACCGACCCGCCGCCAAACCTCCCCGGCCGTATACCCGGCATGAACACCGTCATCGCCGTAGTCGCCACCGACGCTTCCCTCGACAAGGCAGCAACCAAACGCATGGCGATGATCGCCCACGACGGCCTGGCCCGCGCCATCGACCCGATCCACACGCTGGTCGACGGCGACAGCATCTTCGCCCTCTCCGCCGGCAAGGCGCCCAACCGCCTCACCGTTACCGACCCGACCACCTTCCTCCAGCTCGAAACCATCTTCGCCGCCGGCGCCCGCACCCTCGCCCGCGCCATCGCCCACGCCGTCCTGTCCGCCGAAACGGTTGAAACCCCGGTCGGCCGCACCCTGAACTACCGAGACGCCTACCCCTCGGCCTTCACGAACGACTAGCCCCACGTACGACCCCAGTACTACGTCCGAGTACCTCACGAGCACCGAAAGGCGCACCGAAGACCGCACCCCGGACCGACGCTCCACAGCCGAGATCCCGGAAAGCTACCTGGTATGAGCTACCCAGGCGTCCCCACGACGAATCCGCAGTCCACGCAGACCTACCAGCAGCCCGTACCACCGCCGGTGCTGGCCGGACGCGGACTGGTCAAGTACTACGGCGATGTCGTCGGGCTGGCCGGAGTCGACGTCCAGGTCCGCGCAGGCGAAGCGCTAGCCGTCATGGGCCCCTCCGGCAACGGCAAGACAACCCTCCTGCACGTGCTGGCCGGCATTCTCAGCCCCGACAAAGGTGAGGTCTGGCTGGGCAACGACCGAGTGGATCAGCTCAACGATGCGGCCCGGACCATCCTCAGACGGCGCCGCCTGGGATTCGTCTTTCAGGACAACCAGCTTCTCGCCGAGCTCCCGGCCGACGAGAACGTCGCCCTTCCGCTCATGGTCGACGGTGTGTCCCGCCGCGAAGCCATCCAGCGAGCCCGCGCCACCCTCGCCCAGGTCGGCCTCGCCAACGAAGCCGGCCGCCGCCCTGGCGAACTCTCCGGCGGCCAGGCCCAACGCGTCGCCATCGCCCGAGCCCTGGTCGGCGAACCCCAGGCTGTCTTCGCCGATGAGCCCACCGGCGCCCTTGACGCCGCCACCGGCGCCCAGGTGATCGACCTCCTGGTCGGCGCCGCCACCCACCGAGGCGCCGCCGTAGTAGTCGTCACCCACGACGACGCCGTAGCCGCCCGCTGCCACCGCGTACTCCGCATCGTCGACGGCCGGGTGAGCGACCGATGAACCCGATGACTGACCTGGGCCTGCGGTTCGTGCGCCGCCCAGGACCCGGCGGACGGGCGGCCAACCTGGCAGCTCTTGGAGCCACCGCGATTGTCGCCCTCCTCGTCACCTTCCTGATCGCCGGTTCGCTCGGCCTCACCCACCGCTCGGACCGGATCGGCTGGCGCACCACCGACTACGGCGACCAGAAGACCGCGGTCGGTGTCGTCAACGAGATCGACGACATGGCCGGCGGCGTACCGCTCACCCGGTACGACGTCGCCATCAACAACCCGCCAAAGAACGTCCCGCCCCCGCCCGGCCTGAGCAGCGCCCCGAAGCCGGGCGAGGCCTTCGTCTCCCCAGAGGTGGCCAAGCACTGGTCCGAGGATCTCGCCAAGCGCTACAACACCGCCGAACCGACCGGAGTGATCACCGCCAAAGGTCTGTCGTCACCCGACGAGTGGGTGATCATCCACGGCGTCGAGAAGAACTCACCCGGCGTCGCCCCGGCCGACCATCCGAAGTACCTCGACACCTGGAACGGCAAGGCCCTCGACGAGCGGATGGCGACGCTGCTGATCCTGGTGGCGTTCGGCATCACCCTGGTCCTGTTCCCGCTTCTCAGCCTGGTCGGCCAAGCAGCAGGAGTCGCTGCCAAGCGCCGTGAACACCGCCTGGCCGCACTCAGACTCGCCGGCGCAACCCGCAGCCAAGTCCTCTGGTTGAGCGCAGTCGAGCAAGCAGTCCTCGGCCTGTTCGGCGCCATCGCCGGTCTGGTCGGCTACACGCTGCTCACGCCGCTCATCGCCCGCATCCCGCTCGGTGGCGGCCGCTGGTACGTCCACGACCTCACCCCCAGCTGGTGGGTCGCGCTGATCGTCCTGATCGCAGTACCGGTGCTAAGTGTTATCAGCGCGCTCATCGGCCTCGGCCGGGTCAGCATCACCCCGCTCGGCGTCGTCCGCGGTCAAACGAGGAAGCCGACCAGCGCCCTGCGCCTCGGTCTGCTCGTCGTCGGCCCGATCATGCTCGCCATCCTCGGTACCGGCGGCGCGATCATCCCCCTGCTCATCGGCATCGGCCTGGCCGCCCTCGCGGTCCGCATCGTCGGCCCGTTCGCGGTACAGCTCATCGGCAAGTTCATGGCCCGTACTGCGAAAGGCCCAGTCGCCCTCCTCGCAGGCCGACGCCTCGCCGACGACCCGAAAGCGGCTTTCCGCCCGGTCGCCGCGCTGGTTCTGAGCGGCTTCGTCACCGGCTTCCTGGCTCTGTTCATGCCGTACGGGATGAACAGCACCGCCGCGGACCAAGCGTTCGAGTTCAACCCCAAGGAAGGCCAGGTGGCCGTCGTCGCGAAGGATGCCAGGCAGTTGCTGTCCGAGGCGAAGATCGACGGCAAGGTCAGTACCGACGCCCACTCGGTGATCATCTCCATCCCGGCTGCTGACCATGAGAAGGCCCGTACTGCCCTCTACAACCTCGTACCCGGCAAGGTCCCGCTGACCAACGCCGAGCGTGACGAGCAGGACGCCGGGATGTACAAGGACCTCAGACTCGGCGTCGCCCTGCTGCTCGGCCTGGTGTTCGTCACCGGCGCGGCCTCGACGGCGGCCGGTGCAGTCGGCACCGCGCTCGACCAGGCCGGCCCGGCGAAGGCCCTGCGCCGATCCGGAGTACCGCTCAAGGTGATCGAGCGATCCGCCCGCCTGGCGGCCGTAGTACCGGTCGTCGGTGTTGGTCTCCCCGTGGTCGGATTCGGAGCGCTGACCGGGCTGGCCTTGAGCGGCGGCCAGGTGCTCACGAAGGGCAGCTCGGGCGTGATCCTGCTCGGCGCGCAGGTGATCATCGGCCTCGTCCTGGTCGCCGTCGCCGGTGCCGCGGGCGCGCCGGTACTGCGCAAAGCCAGCGTCGGCTGACCCGCGGCCGACGCTCAACGGCACAACTGTCCACAGGCACCAATCGGGCTCCGGGCCCGGCGCATGCAAGGATGAGGTCATGCGTGACCTGAATGCGCCGGTCCCGGAGCTCGCGGACGTCGCGTCCGACCTTCGCGACGCGATCGACCGGTGCGGCTACTACCCAGACGTTGTGACGGACTCTCTCGCCGTGGCCATCGCCGGCGAACCGATCCGGGCTTTTGTGCTGCAGCACGAGCCGACCTTCGACCGTGACGAGGTCCGGCGCCACATCACCATCCTGGCGCTGACCCCGAGCCGGCTGATCGTCGGGCACACCGACGAGCACGCCGCGGACGACCTGATCCGGGCGCCCTACGCGTCCACCTCGACCGAGGCGATCCCGCTCAACCGGGTGAACGCGGTCGTGGTGAACCGGGTGGTGCCGAATCCGGCCGGTTACGGAGCCGCCGGCGGCAAGGCCGACCCGGCGCCCGGTGGCGAGGTCGTGCTGACCATCGGCTGGGGCATGGTGAACCGGATCGACCTCGAGCCGGCCGTCTGCGCCGACCCGAACTGCGAGGCCGACCACGGCTACACCGGCTCGGTCGCCGCCGACGACATCTCGCTGCGGATCTCGGCCGCCGCGGACGGTCCGGCGGGGATCCAGCAGGTGCTCGACTTCGCCTCGGCGCTGTCGTTCGCGACGACCAGCAGGTAGTGCGGTGGCCGATCCGACGCCCGTCCTCCCGGCATACGGCGGCGGGTCGCTGGCAGACGTACTGCCCTCGGTCGCCGGCGCCCTCGCCGTCCCCGGCGAGCAGAACGTGCTCGACCTGCCACCCGCACCCCGGTACGCCGTATTGCTCCTCGACGGTCTCGGCTGGAACCTCCTGCGCCGCAACGCGGAGACCGCGCCCTACCTGTCGTCCCTGGCCGCCCGCAGCCTGACTGCAGGAGTCCCGTCGACGACGGCCGCGAGCCTGACCAGCCTCGGCACCGGACTCCCACCGGGCGCGCACGGAATCGTCGGCTACACCTCGATCGTGCCCGAGACGGGCGCGTTGCTGAACGCGTTGCAATGGGATGCCCCGGTCGACCCGCGCCGCTGGCAACCCCATCAGACCGTGTTCGAGCGAGTCGCGGCCGCCGGCGTCGCCACCCGCAACGTCAGCAAGGCGCGTTTCGACAGCTCCGGGCTGACCGCGGCGGCCTTCCGCGGCAGCAAGCACCGTGGAGCCGACACCGTCGAGGACCGCCTCGACGCGACGAGATTCGCCAGCCGCGAGGGCTCGTCCTCACTCGTCTATGTCTACGACTCGCAACTCGACTACACCGGTCACGGGCAGGGGAGTGAGTCGTGGCAATGGCGCAAGGAGCTGGCCGCGGCCGATGCCTTCGCCAGCCGGGTCAGGTCGGCGTTGCCGCGCGACGCGGTACTGGTCGTCGTCGCTGATCACGGCATGATCGACGTCGCCCCCGAGAACCGGGTCGATCTCGACTCCGAGCCGGCGTTGACCGACGGCGTGCGCGTCATCGGCGGGGAGTCCCGCTTCAGGCACCTGTACTGCGTCGACGGCGCGGCTGACGACGTACTGGCGACGTACCGGGAGCGGGTGGGAGACAAGGCCCTCGTGCTCAGCCGGGACGAAGCCATCGGCCGCGGCTGGTTCGGTGCCGTCGAGGAGCGAGTGGAGCCACGGCTCGGCGATGTCATCGTCGCCTCACTGGGACCGGTCGCGCTGGTCGCCAGCCGCCGCTATCCGCAGGAGGCCGGCTTGATCGGCCTGCACGGATCGCTCACCGACGACGAGATGCTCATCCCGCTGCTCATCGACGCGGGCTAGAAGCTCCACACGTTCCAGTAGAAGCTCGCCTGCGCCGTCTTCGCCTCGGCGTCCCGAGCAGTCACGGTCACCTTGTACCGTCCTGCGCCCGGTGTGAGGACGCCGACGATCCAGCCGCGTTGCCCGTCGATGCTCAGGCCCGGCGGCAGACCACTCGCGGTGTAGCTGATGGAGCCCTTGCTGCTCATCCCCTTGAGCAGCAGGGGAACTGCCGGTGCGCCGCCGAACCCGATCTGCTCGCCGGGCTTGGTGATGGTCACGCCGGACGTCGGAGTCTTCGAGGCCGCGCCGACCGCCTCGGCCGCGTCGACGAGTCCTTCGCCGTAGAACGAGTTCACCGCCTCCGAGCCCTTGCACAGGGCCGCTGCTGACGCGGGGCAAGCGATGTCATTGGCTTGCGCGGCGAGTCTGGCGCGGACCTGAGCGGGCGTCAGCTTCGGATTCGCGCTGCGGAGCAACGCGGCCACCCCGGCGACGTGCGGCGACGCCATCGACGTACCGTCGAGGGATTGGTAGCCGCCGCCGGGGATGGTCGAGTAGACGTCCTGGCCGGGCGCGGCGATCTTGATCTTGCCTTCGCCGTAGTTGGAGAAGCTCGCCTTGGTGCCCGCGGGGCTGAGCGCCGAGACGACGACCACGTTCGGCAGTTCGGTCGGCAGGCTGATGCACTGGGTGGTGACCGGGCGGGCGGCGGGAGTCGAGTCGTTCGGGCTGCTCGAGTCGGTGGTCTTGTTGGCGAGGTCGGTGTTCTCGTTGCCCGCGGCGGCGACGTTGACGACACCCTTGGAGTCGGCGTACGCGACAGCGCGGCGTACCGCTTCCTGGATCGCGTCCTGGTCGGGGTCGGTCGGGCAGAGGAACATCCACGGGTCGACGTAGTAGCTGTTGTTGGTTACCGAGACGCCCTTGTCGGCGGCGAAGACGAAAGCGCAGACGGTGTTCTCGGGGAAGAAGAGTTGCTGGCCCTCTGGCTCGGCGACCCGGATCGACGAGACCTTCACGCCCGGCGCGACACCGGTCATGCCCTTGCCGTCCTTGGCCGCCGCGATGGTGCCGGCGACATGGGTGCCGTGCTCGGCGACCGGTCGCCAGGCGCCCGGCCTGGTGTCTGCCTTGCCGTATGCGCAGGACGCCGACTTGCTCGCGTCGAAGTTCGCCTTGAGATCCTGGTGCTGATCGTCGACGCCCGTGTCCAGTACGCCGACGGTGATCGACTTGGATCCAGGGTTCACCGCCCAGGCCTTGTCCGCGCCGATCATCGCCATGTCCGGGCGCACCCGCTCTGGTGAGCTGTCCGGGTGCTCGACCGGCGCCGGCGGGATCGCCGGGTTGGCGACGGCGGCCGGGAGGTCCGACGTACGGGTCGCTCCCACCTTCTGCACGCCCTTCACGGTCCGCATCGCGGCGACGAAGTTGGTGTTGCTGGAATGCACGACCAGCACGCCGATGGCGTCGTACGCCGCGTAGATGGTGCCCGCGGCGGCCGCGACACCCGCCGCCACCACGGCGGTCTGCTTCGGTTCGGTGATCACGAAGTACGCACGCAATCCTGCTTCGGCCCGCAGCGGCGCCGCGGCCGACTGCACGGTCGTGGCGGCGAGAGTCAGGCACAGCGAGAGGACCAGGATCAGGGCTTTGCGCACGCCCAAGTAGACCTCGCGGAAGGCGCAGAACAAAAGCCGACGCACCCCGGCGTACCTGATCGTCCAACGACTTTGGCAGGATGGGCGCTCGTGGCTGAGCTGCTCTACTTCACCGGGACCATGGACTGCGGCAAGTCGACGCTGGCTCTGCAGATGGATCACAACCATGCGGCCCGGGGGCGGCTGGGCAAGATCTTCACCAGCAACGACCGGGCGGGTGAGTCGGTGCTGTCGTCGCGGCTGGGGCTGGAGGCGGAGGCGATCGAGGTCAAGCCCGACTTCGACTTCTGGCAGTACGTCGTGGACGAGCTGACCCATGGTGGGCGGATCGACTATGTGGTTGCCGACGAGGCGCAGTTCTATCAGCCTGAGCAGGTCGACCAGCTCGCTCGACTGGTCGACGAGCTGCAGATCGACGTCTTCTGCTTCGGCATCCTGACTGACTTCCGGGCCACGTTGTTCCCCGGCTCGGCCCGGCTGGTCGAGCTGGCCGACCGGATGGAGCTGCTCCAGGTCGAGGCGTTGTGCTGGTGCGGTGAGCGCGCCACCCACAACGCCCGTACGGTCGGTGGTGAGATGGTCACCGAAGGCGAGCAACTTGTCGTCGGTGACATGGTCACCAACGCGGCCCAGGTCGCGTACGAGGTGCTCTGCCGTCGTCATCACCGGCGCCGGCTGACCGCCGCCCGTGCTCGTGCCACCCTGTCACCCGAGGTACTCCCGTTCGGAGGCGCACTGTGAACCCGCTGATCTCTGCCGACTCGTTGCTCTCGGCTACCACCAGGCCGGTGCTGATCGACGTCACGTGGAATCTCTCGGTACCGTCCGGCCCGCCCGCGCCTCCCGGCCGCGACGCCTATGCGGCCGGCCACATCCCCGGCGCGCACTACGTCGACCTCGATGCCGAGCTGGCCGGCCCGCCCGGCGAAGGCGGCCGCCACCCGTTGCCCTCAGCAACAACTGTCGAAGCGGCCCTGCGACGCGCCGGCGTCTCCGAGGACACCCCGGTGGTCGTCTACGACGCCGCCAACTCGATGGCCGCCGCCCGGGCCTGGTGGATCTTCCGGTACTTCGGTGTGCGCGACGTCCGCGTCCTCGACGGCGGCTTCGCGGCCTGGCGAGCTGCCGGGGGAGAGGTGACCACCGAGGTGCCCGAGGACGCCAAGGGCTCCTTCACCGCCTCACCCGGCCACGTACCGATGCTCGACGCCGAGAGCGCCGCGGAGCTGGCCTCCACCGGCGTACTGCTCGACGCCCGCGCCCCCGAACGCTTCGCCGGCGAGGTCGAACCGATCGACAAGATCGCCGGCCACATCCCCGGCGCGATCAACGCCCCAACCACCGCGAACGTCACACCCGACGGCCACTTCCTCCCCGCCGCCGACCTCCGAGCCCGCTTCACCGCCCTGGGCGCCGACGGCTCCAAGACGGTAGGCGCCTACTGCGGCTCCGGCGTAACCGCAGCCCATGAGGCGCTCGCCCTGGAGATCGCCGGCATCGAAGCCCCCGTCTACGTAGGCTCCTGGTCCGAATGGATCACCGACCCCACCCGCCCCATCGCCACCGGTACCGCCTAGAGCCGGAGCACCTCAAGACGCGCCCCCACCCACTCGGGTGAGGGCGCGCTTTGCATTGTCCACGACCTTGGGGGAGTTGAACCGATCCGTGATCTGGCTGGGCATTGATAAAGTAACACGCATGGTTTAACTTACTCGGACTTGGGCTTCTGTGGCCCAGACCACACCCCTGGACCGCCCGGTGCCCGGGGTGTACCCCGGACACCTGAGGAGTTCCGATGACGAGAACGGCACGGTTCGTCGCGACGTGCGCGTCGGCCGCGGTGCTGCTGGCGACGGCAGCCTGCGCGGACGGCACCGACCCGTCGGCGAGCAGCAGCGGCGGCGCGATCGACGAGAACGCACCCGTCACCATCACGGTCGGGAACAAGCCCAAGCCGGACAAGCCGGCCGACGTCGCCGCCTTCGAGCGCAACGTCAAGAAGTTCACCGACGCCCACCCCAACATCACGATCAAGTCGACCGAGACGTCGTGGGACGCGCAGACCTTCCAGGCTCAGGTGGCAGGTGGCTCGCTCCCGACCGTGATGAGCATCAGCTTCACCGAGCCGCTGAACATGATCCCCAACAAGCAGCTCCCGGACATCACCGACGAGCTCAAGCTGGTCGACATGACCAAGGACCTCAACCCCGAGACGCTCAAGCTGGTCCAGGACGACAAGGGCCGGATCTACGGTGTCCCGTTCGAGGCGTTCTCGGTCGGCCTGGCCTACAACCGCGCACTGTTCAAGCAGGCCGGTCTCGACCCTGACAAGCCGCCGACGACCTGGGACGAGGTCCGGCAGTACGCGAAGCAGATCACCGAGAAGACTGGCAAGGCCGGCTACGCGCAGCTGACCAAGGACAACACCGGTGGCTGGATGCTCACCACGATGACCTACAGCATGGGCGGCAAGGTCCAGAGCGACGACGGCAAGAAGAGCACCTTCAACGACGCGCCGACCAAGAAGGCGCTGCAGTTGCTGAAGGACATGCGCTGGACCGACAACACGATGGGCACCCAGTTCCTCTACAACCAGGAGGAGGCGCGCCAGGACTTCGCGGCCGGCAAGATCGGGATGATCATGCAGGCGCCGGACGCCTACGACATGACGGTGAAGAACTTCGGCATGAAGCCCGCCGACTTCGGTGAGGGCGCGCTGCCGCAGGACGGCGGCCCGTTCGGCACGCTGACCGGTGGCTCGATCAAGATGATCAACCCGAAGTCGTCCAAGAACGAGATCGTCGCGGCGCTGAAGTGGATCAAGTCGCAGGAGTTCGACAAGTACACGTCGGAGGCGCTCGCGGTCCAGGACGCCAAGAACCAGATCGCCGACAAGGGCTTCGTCGGCCGCCCCGGCGTGACGCCGCTGAGCCAGGCGACCTACGACCAGTACAACAAGTGGCGTGAGCCCTACAACAACGTGCCGGTGCAGCAGTTCCAGGGGTACATCGAGTCGACCAAGACGCTCAAGCTGCTGCCGGAGCCGTCGAACAAGGCGCAGGAGGTCTACGCGCTGCTCGACCCGGTCGTCCAGCAGGTGCTGACCAAGAAGGACGCCGACATCGACAAGTTACTAACCGACGCCGCAGCGAAGATCGACGCCCGCCTGGCGCGGTAGCCCGATGGCCGTCCTGACGCGCGTCTCCACCGCGCGACCCGCCACTCAGTCCCGCCGGGGTCCGGTCAGCTGGTTCCGCTCCGGCGGACTGAGCAGCATCCTGTTCGCACTTCCCCTGGTACTGACCTTCCTGTACTTCTCCTGGGGCCCGATCGTGCGCGGCCTGGTGCTGTCGTTCCAGAAAACCAACCTGGTCGCCCCGGCCGAGTGGGTCGGGATGTCCAACTTCAGCTACGTGCTGACCGACCCGCAGTTGCCGCAAGCAACGATCAACACCCTGTACTTCGCCCTGCTGGCGCTGGTCTTCGGCTTTCCGGTGCCGCTGTTCCTGGCGGTCTTCATCAGTGAGCTGCGCAAGACCGGGTGGCTCTACAACGTGATCTCGTACCTCCCGGCGGTCGTCCCGCCGGTGGTCGCGATCCTGTTGTGGAAGTACTTCTACGACCCCGGCTCGGGTGTCTTCAACGCGATCCTCGGCTGGTTCGGTCTCGGCCCGTACGCCTGGCTGAACTCGCCGAGCCTGGCGATGCCGGCGATCGTGCTGGAGGCGACCTGGGCCGGCGCCGGGGCCACCTCGATCATCTACCTGGCCGCCCTCACCGGCGTACGCAACGAGCTGTACGAGGCGGCCGAGCTGGACGGCGCCGGGATCTGGCGCCGGGTCTGGCATGTCACGATCCCGCAGATCCGCGGAATCATCCTGATCATGATGCTGCTGCAGCTGATCGGGACGTTCCAGGTCTTCACCGAGCCGTTCCTGTTCACCGGCGGCGGCCCGGACAACGCGACCACCACGATCCTGCTGCTGATCTACCGGTACGCGTTCATCAACGGCGACTTCGGTGCCGCCACCGCGCTCAGCGTGCTGCTCGCGCTGGTGCTGTGCGTGCTGTCGGTCGTCTACCACTTCCTCACCAGACGTTGGAGCACGACATGACGGCGGAGGCTCCGGAACGCGGCATCATCTCGACCATGGACCGGCGCCGGCCGCTGGTCAGGTACGGGCTGCCGATCATCCAGGTGTTGCTGTTCATCGGAGTGGTCATCGCCGGCGTCGGGCCGTTGCTGTGGCTGCTGAAGTCCGGGCTGTCGACCAGCCAGGACATCCTGCGCGGACCGATGCAGCTGTGGCCGAGCGGGATCCAGTGGCACAACGTGCCGGACGCCTGGAACCAGGTGCAGATCGGCTCGTACCTGGGCAACACCGCGATCATCGCGATCGGCTCACTGCTGTCCACGTTGTTCGTCTGTACGACCGGCGCCTTCGTGCTCAGTGTGCTGCGCCCGAAGTGGGGACCCGTGATCACCGGCCTGGTGCTGGCCACGTTGTTCCTGCCGGGCGTGATCTCGCTGGTCCCGCTGTACCTGACCATCCTCAAGATGCCGGTGTTCGGCTGGAACCTGCAGAACACGTTCTGGGCGGTCTGGCTGCCACAGGCGGCGGGCGCGTTCAACATCTTGGTGATGAAGCGGTACTTCGACGCGATCCCGCGCGAGCTGATCGAGGCGGCGCGGATCGACGGGGCGAGCAACCTGCGACTCTTCACGGCTCTCGTCGTGCCGATGTCGAAGCCGATCATCGGGGTGGTCGCGCTGCTGACTGTGATCGGCTCGTGGAAGGACTACCTCTGGCCGCTGCTGGTGCTGCCTGATCCGAAGCTGCAGCCGATCTCGGTCGCCCTGCCGAGAGTACAGAAGACCACTGACCTCTCCCTGCAGATGAGCGCATTATTCCTGGCGGTCCTCATCCCCGTAGTGCTGTTCTTGATCTTCCAGAAGCAGTTCCTGCGCGGAGTCGGGATGTCGGGAGGGATCAAGGAATGAAGGAGAGCGTGGAAGGGGTCGCTGGTCGGCGGGTGCTGGTGACGGGCGCGGCCGGGCGGATCGGTCAGGTCGCGACCCGGCACCTGACCGAGTTGGGCGCATTGGTGACCGCGATGGAGATCGTCGAGGACGACGGTCTGAAGGCGGATCGGGTCGTGATCGGCGACACCAGGTCGGAGGACGACGTGGCGAAGGCGCTCGAGGGCGTCGACGCCGTCGTCCACCTGGCCGCTCTGGCTCACCCGAGCGCCGGTACGCCGTACGACGTCTACACGATCAACGTCGTCTCCACCTTCAACGTGCTCGCTCAGGCCGGTGCGCTCGGCATCAAGCGGGCCGTCGTCGCGAGCAGCATCAACGCCTTCGGGGTGCCGTTCAACCCGGCTGACATCCGGCCGGCCTACTACCCGCTGGACGAGAAGATCCCCGCCGATGTCGCCGACTGGTACTCGTTGTCGAAGCAGAACGACGAGAACACCTGCCGGATGGCGTGGCGGCGCTGGGGGATCGACGTGGTGGCGTTCCGGTTCCCGCATGTCAACTCGGTCGAGGTGCTGCAACGCCAGGCCGACGGGTACGCGAAAGACCCGGCGCCCGGCGTACGGGAGGGCTGGTCGTACCTCGACACCCGCGACGCGGCGTACGCGATCGAGTTGGGGCTGACGGCGAAGCTGTCCGGCGCCCACACCTTCTTCGCGGCGGCAAGCACCACCAACGCGCCGTACGAGACCGAAGCTCTGCTCGACAGGTACGCGCCTGGTGTACCGCGGCTGCGGCGCTTCGTCGGTCGCGAAGTGCCGATCGACCTGACGGCGGTACGGACCGTGCTCGGCTTCCAGGCTCGCCACGAGCTCGACCTGCCCACGAAAACTCTGGAGACCTGAATGGCGCAAGAGACCCCTGCCACCTTCGCCCAGCCCTGGCCGGTCCGCGACGACATCCGGATCCGTGCGGTGCAGGCGATCGTCACCGCGCCACAGGGCATCCCGCTGGTGGTGGTGAAGATCGACACCACCGAACCAGGCCTGTACGGACTCGGCTGCGCCACCTTCACGCAGCGCTGGAAGGCCGTGAAGACCTTTGTCGACGAGCACCTCGCCCGGCTGCTGATCGGCCGGTACCCCGGTGACATCGGCGACCTGGTCCGACTGGCCGGGTTCTCCGGCTACTGGCGAGGCGGGCCGGTCACCAACAACGCCATCTCCGGTATCGACCAAGCGCTCTGGGACATCGCGGGCAAGCGGGCTGGCATGCCGGTCTACGAGCTGCTCGGTGGCAAGGTCCGTGCCGCTGCCGACACCTACATCCACGCCGGTGGCATCACGATCGAGCAGACGCTGGAGCAGGCGAAGGAGTTCGTGGCGCAGGGCTGGCGTCACATCCGGCTGCAGGTGTCGACACCGGGTGGCGGTGGGTACGGCGCTCCGCGACTCGCGACGCTGTACCCGGAGGCGCCGTACCGGAACGGCTGGAGCGCCCGCGACTACCTTCGTACTACGCCCGACCTGTTCGCGGCGGCCCGGCAGTCGTTGCCGGACAACATCGAGCTGCTGCATGACGTGCACTCGCGGCTGACTCCCAAGGAAGCCGTGTTGCTGGCCCGGTCGCTGGAGCCGTACCGGCTGTTCTTCCTCGAAGACGTCCTGCCGCCGGAGCACTGGGACCGGCTCCCGGAGGTCCGGGCCGCATCGCCGGTGCCGCTGGCTGTCGGCGAGCTGACGACCTCGATGGGCGACGCGGTACGACTGGTCCGCGACGGTGGCGTCGACTTCATCCGCTCGCACGTCTCCGACATCGGCGGGCTCACCGCGGCGCGCAAGGTGGCCGATCTCGCCGAGCTGTGCGGAGTCAAGACGGCGTGGCACGGGCCGGGGGACACCTCGCCGATCGGTGCCGCCGCCAACGTCGCGCTCGACGTCAGTTCTGTTGCCTTCGGCATCCAAGAAGGGCACATCTACAACGACGCGACTCATGAGGTGTTCCCGGGGACGTTGCGGATCAAGGACGGCTGGCTGCGGCCGAACGAGACTCCGGGCTGGGGCATCGAGATCAACCTTGAGGCGGCCGCGGAGTACCCGGCGGAGCTGTCCGGGCATGACGAGTGGGCGGCCGGCGTACGGCGTATCGACGGGGCCCTGGAGGCGCCGTGAAGTTCGCCGTGTTCACCGATTCGACGCCGGAGTGGGCTCCTGAGGAGGCGGCGAAGATCCTGGCCGAGCAGGGCTGGCAGGGGATCGAGTGGCGGATCGCTGACCCGGTGGAGTCGTCGCGACCGACGTTCTGGGCGGGGAACCGGGCGACTTGGCCGCTGACCGGGCTTGAGTACCACCTCGACGACATTCGCTCTGTCACTGAAGCAGCGGGTCTGGCCATGCCCGCGCTCGGTGGTTACGTGACGCCGAAACAGCGGGACGACGCCGAGCGGATGCTCGCCGCGGCCGCCGCGCTCGACGCTGGGCAGGTCCGCTTCCTCGGGGTGAACACCGAGAAGGGCCAGTCGTACCGGGAGGCGTTCGCGGCGTACCGGGCCGATTGGGAGTGGCTCGAGGACCGCGCGCGGCAGTACGGCGTACGGGCGTTGCTCGAGTTGCATCACGAGAGCCTGACCGCGAGCGCGTCCGCGGCTCGGCGGCTGGTGGAGGGGCTCGATCCTCGGTACGTCGGGGTCCTGCACGACATCGGCAACACGGTGATCGAGGGGTGGGAGGAGCCCGCCCACGCGCTCGACCTGCTCGGTGAGTACCTTGCGCACATACACGTCAAAAACGTGGCATTTCATCTCAGCGCGGTGGAAAACGACGGCACGCTGCGGTGGGCGCCGAAATGGGTGCCGTTGCGCGAAGGCCGGGCCCACCTGCCCGAATTCTTCAAAGCACTCGCGGCGACCGGCTATGACGGCTGGGTGACCGTGGAGGATTTCTCTGTCGCGTTGCCGGTGGCGGAAAGGACAGCGGCGAACCTCGAATACCTGACCGGCCTGGCGAGGGCCGCGGGGTACGATCTCGGCTAGTTCGGGGCGGAATTCGGTGAACGGGGAAAGTAATGCAGACAGAGGAGGTCGGCGATGGTTACGCCAGAGACTGAGTCGGCGGTGCTCGACGAGCCGACGCGTTCCGGCGCGAACCAGTACGACCTGGGCTCCTTCAACGAGGCCGTGATCATCGAGACGATCCGGCTGGCCGGCATCATCAGCCGGACCGAGATCTCCCGGCGGACCGGGCTGACCCAGCAGTCGGTGTCGCGGATCCTGCGGGTTCTGCTCCAGCAGGGACTGCTGGTCGAGGAGGCGCAGGAACGCGCCGAACGCCTCGGCAAACCCCGTACGCCGGTGCGGCTGCGCTCGAACGCGGCCCATGCCGTCGGCATCCACATCGACCCCGAACTGCTCACCGTCGCGGTGGTCGATCTGGACGGCACGATCGTGCGGCGGGAGACCGTCGACCTGCCGGCCGATCTGGACGCCGTGCGCCTGGTCGACCTCGCCGCGGCGACCGTGACAGCGGCCTTGAGCATCAGCCAGGTGGACGCGAATTCCATGCTGGGCGTGGGAGTCGCGGTGCCGGGGCCGATCAATGCCGACGGCACCCTGCTCGACCTCCCGTTGCAGCCGGCCTGGCGCGGGCTCGAGATCCGCCACCTCCTGCAGGGCAAGCTGAACCACCCGGTGCTGGTCGAGAAGGACGGCACCGCGGCGGCGATCGGCGAGCGCTGGATCGGCCGCTCCGCGCGGGCCCGCGACTTCGCCTATCTGTACCTCGGTACCGGGGTCGGCAGCGGGCTGATCCTGAACGGCTCGATCTATCGCGGGCTGACCGCGAACGCCGGCGAGTTCGGTCAGCTGTGCGCGCTGAAGATGGGGGAGTGGGACGAGCAGACCGGCCCGAAGATGATGGCCGAATGCAATCCGACCGCCGGGCTGCCGGTGATCGCGGCCGGCTTCGGATATGTCGAGACCGACGCCGGGGCGACCGACGAGGCGAAACGCTACAAAGCGGTCTGCAAAGCCGCCGCGAACGGTGACGAGGCGGCCCAGAAGGCGGTTACCCAGGTCGCATCGGTGATTGCGCAGGGTGCGGTCGGCCTGGTCGATCTGCTCGATATCGATTTGATCGTGCTCGGCGGCCCGGCGTTCGAAAAGGAAATCGCTGCGGTGTTCCTTTCCGAAATCAGCCGGGCGGTGAATTCACACCCGATCGCGAAAGGCACCCGGACGGTCGCGGTCGAGGAGTCGATGCTGCAGGCCGACGCTGCCGCGGTGGGCGCCGCCTCGACGATCTTCCACGACGCCTTCACCCCGCGGGTCGGCGGTTCCAGCCAGGCTCGTAGGCTGCCGAAGTGACCCTGGACAGACCCCTCACCGACGATGTCGCGATGCGGGTGGCGACGCTTGACGACGCCGCTGCTTTCGCCGAGGCACAGGTTCGCAACCGCGAGCACCTGAAGCCGTGGGAACCAGTCCGCTCGGACCGCTGGTTCACAACGGCCGGGCAGTCGGACCGGCTCGGCCAGCAACTCGAGCGCTACAAACGCGGTGAGGTCGTGCCGTGGTTCCTGTTCCAGGGCGACCGGGTGGTGGGTGCGATGACGCTGACCGACATCGTGCCCGGTCCGTTCCGGAGCGCGAGCCTCGGTTACTGGATCGACGCAGACCTGCTGGGCAGGGGCCTCGCGACGATTGCCGTCCAGGCGGTGGCTGAGGCGGCCGACAAGGAACTGCTCCTGCACCGGATCGAGGCCAGCACGCTGACCCACAACCTTCCCTCCCAGAAGGTCCTGAAGAAGGCCGGCTTCAGCCAGATCGGCACCGCTCCCGACTACCTCCACATCGACGGGGCGTGGCGCGACTGCCACCTCTTCCAGCGCATCCTCAACACCCGGCTGCCCGGCGCCAGACCCTGATCAAGCGGTCAGTACTGCCAGCTCCAGTTCGGCCAGGCGGGCCGGCTCCGTCACGATGTCGATCTCGTGGATGGCGCCACCGCGGATGGTGAAGCGGATGGCCCGCTGCAAGCGGCCGGCGGGCGCAACCACGATACCGACGGCGCCGTCCACCAAGGCCAGGTGCGCGGAAGGCGCGCTGACGGCCGCGGCCGCGACCGCGCCACTGGCGGCACTCGCAGCGCCGCGGATCGCCCGGGTGACTCCGCCGAGGTCGTTGCGGACCACGACGTCCGGGTCGAGGACTGCGACCAACGCCTCGAAGTCCCCGTTGCGTGCAGCCGCCAGGAACGCCTCGATGACCTCACGCTGAGCGGCCTGATCAGGCTCCGGGACGGCCGTCCGACCGTCGCCCCGTCCCTGAACCCGGCGCCGAGCCCGACTCGCGAGTTGCCTCGCCGCTACCGGCGTACGGTCCACGATCGGCGCGATCTCCTCGAACGGCACCGCAAACAAGTCATGCAACACAAACGAAAGCCGCTCAGCCGGAGTCAGCGTCTCCAGCACAACGAGCAACGCCACCCCCACCGAATCAGCCAGCAACGCCTCCCGCTCCGGATCCACCACACTCAACGCCGCCGGTACCTCGTCAAGCACCCGCTCCCGCCGCACCCGCCGAGCCTGCAACTGATCCAGACAAATCCGCGAAACCACAGTCGTCAACCACCCACCAAGGTTCTCGATCTCCCCAGCCCCAGCCCGGTTCAACCGAAGCCAAGCCTCCTGCACAGCATCCTCAGCCTCAGCCCCCGACCCCAGCATCCGATAAGCCACACCACGCAGTTGTGCTCTCTTCTCCTCAAACCGCTCCGCCAGCCACTCATCGTCCGTCATCAGCATCCTCCGCGTCGGCACCATCACCACTCTGACTGTCCCAACCTGAGGAATGTGACAGGAGCAGGCCCAATAGGTCCGCGACCACGTCAACGTCAAGCGAGTTCGCGTAGTCGACCGGTCACCGACGTGTGACATTCACCTGCGAATTGCAGGTTCCTGCAACCTTGGTGGATGACCTTGCGAGGACAAAGCGGTGGCCCGCACGCTGGCTCGGCTGCCTCGTCCCGGGCAGTTGCACCTCGGGGGTGCTGATACTGGGGGTTTCTCGTGGTCGGTCGGTTGCGTTCTCTTGCCCTGCCCAAATTCTTGGCGATTGTGTTGTCGGCGGTTCTGCTGACAGCTGGTCTGGTGAAGCTACCGGCCGTGGCGTCCACGGCTGCATCGCCTTCGCTGACCGTGGCTGGTGTTGCGTTGGCGGGTTCGACGCAGCCGGCGACGTTCAAGGCTGATCTGATCGATGCTCCGGCAGCCACCGGTGAGGTGACCTGGCTGGTGGACGACAAGTTCGCCGCGAAGACACCGACGCCTCCACACTCGTACTCGGCGACCTATACGGCCGGGCCGCACAAGTTGAAGGCGCGTTGGGTCATCGACACCGCGATCGGTGCGACGGCTGAGACGTTCGCGAACTTCACGGTCGGTACTGCGCCGACGCAGCCGACTCTGATGGCGGGGAGTGAGCCGTTGCAGGGGGCGACGGTCAACTCGCCGTTCCGGGCGGACCTGGCCGGCGTGCCGACGTCGATCCCGGGTGGTGTGACGTTCCTGCTCGATGGCGCGCTGGTGATCAAGGACACGTCGTCGCCGTTCCAGGCGAACATCACCACTAGTGCCGGGTCGCATCAGGTCAAGGCGACGTGGACGGATCCGTCCAATCAGCAACCTAAGGAGGTTGTTGCCTCTGCCAACGTTCAGGACGGGCCGTTCCTGTCGTCGGGTGGTACGCCGTTGCACGCGGGCAAGGTCAACTCGCCGTTCACCGCTGTGCTGTCCAACCCGGTCGGTGTGTCCGGCGATGTCACCTGGTTGCTGGACGACAGCTTCATTGGCAAGAGCACCACGCCGCCGCATCAGTTCACGGTGACCACCACGAACGGTCAGCACAAGCTGAAGGCCCGTTGGCTGATCAACACCGGCACGGGTGCGACCAAGGATGTCACCGCGGTCTTCACGGTCGGCACGATGCCGGACTTCCGGGTCGCGCCGCCGGTTGATGAGGAGCCTGGTCCGGCGATCAAGAACCTTTGGGCGACTTCCGACAACCGGCGTACGCCGATCGCCGGCGTCTACGACTGGAGCCACGCGGGCTTCGGTGGTGGTACTCCGCTGCCGGCTCCGTCGAACTATCGCAGTGACGCTGCCTGCAACTTGACGGCTGCGACGGTTCAGTCGACGTACAACGTGATCCCGAACGACGACAAGGACGATACGAACGCGTTGCAGGCGGTCATCGACCACATCCGCACGGATTGCTCGCCGACGAGCCGGATCGATTCGATGGCCAAGGTGTTGCTGCCTGCGGGCAAGATCAACCTGAGCCACGAGCTGCACCTGGACGCCGACTACATGCTGCTGCGCGGCGCGGGCTCCGGTACCGGCGGTACGCAGCTCGTCTTCGCACCGGATGCGAACACGCGCTACGACAAGATCACCAAGGACGGCTCGCGCTGGGATCTCGACGCGATGACGTCGGGTGACGCGACCGGTGGGTGGATCTGGCCGGGTCGCGGGATGATCCGGGTCCAGTCGCGCGCGGTCGCTCCGAAGTACGCCGAGCAGTATGCAGCTGCGGCGCCGAACCGTAAGGACCTGTTCGAGGGCACCGTCAACGACCACTGGACGACCGGGCTGCTGCTGGGTGGCAAGGCCGGCGACGCGAACTACAGCGCCCGTAAGGGTGACAAGGTCATCCAGCTGGCGCCGGGGACGCCGTTCGACAATCTCAAGGTCGGCGGCTTCGTGAACGTGATGGCCGCGAACTCGCAGAAGTTCTACGACAGCATGGAGGCGACGCCGACGGAGTTCCCGTTGGAGAACCTGCACATGCGTCAGCAGATGTTCATGGTGACGTCGGGTGACCCGTTGGCTGGGACGATCACGCTGGACAAGCCGCTCGAGTACGACCTGCCGGTCAACTCGACGTCGGATGGTTCGGCGCCGCTGAACGGTGAGGTGTTCCCGTCGAAGGTGTCGCCGATGGTCGACCTGGTCACCGGCGTCGGTATCGAGGACCTCGCCTTCACTCAGGTCATGCCCGGCCTGGACAAGGAGTCGGCCAAGCACAACTACGGCAACATGGATCCGGCCGCGGCGATGCACGGCATCGTGTTGAAGTGGGTCAACAACTCGTGGATCCGCAACGTGCACTCGGAGATGACCGGGTCGCACCCGATCGTCACCGAGGCCGCGGCGAACATCTCGGTGATTGACAACAAGCTCGAAGGCTCATGGAACAAGGGCAAGGGCGGCAACGGGTACTTCCGCGGCTCCCGCGTCTGGGATTCGGTCTACGCCGGCAACACAACCCGCGACCTGCGGCACTTCACCTTCCAGTGGTCGTCGAGCGGCAACGTCGCGATCGCGAACAGCTTCGACTCCGATCTCAACCTGCACGGTGGCTTCGAGCGGAACAACCTGTTCGAGCTGAACGAGGTCACCGTCCCGTACGAGCACAAGTCCTCGAACTGTCAGAGCAACTGTGGTGACGAGGGCGGCTCTGATCCAGACGATTCGGACTGGTATCCGATCTGGTGGGCGGCCGGGAAGAAGGCCGTCAAGTGGTCGGGGTCGTCGGGTGAGAACAACGTCTTCCACAACAACCATCTGCGCAAGCAACTCGGTGACGAGACGCAGCAGTTCACCGACTACCAGCTGTACTCGGATCGGTCGAAGCTGTACCGGTTCGGTTCCGACGGTGGCGAGTTCAAGCACCTGACCGCGGACGGTACGGCCATCGCCGACTGGGCGCACATGGAGGAGCGCGACTACACCGGGCACAACGGTGTCGACGCGGCCAAGTCCGACGGTGCCCGGTCGATCTTCTTGAAGTCCATCTCGCAAAGCGGCTACGGCGGTCCCAACCCGCAACCGCTGCGCCGTACGTGGGGCTGTTCATGCTGGGACGGCCGGGGCATGGTCAACACCCGCCTCGCCGCTGACCCGGTCAACACGGCTACTGGTTCGCTGACCGAGTACTTCACCGATCTCGCGGTAGCCGGCCCGGGACGCTCGCTCACCGGCACGAGGACCTACAACAGCCTCGACGACCATGTCGGATCGTTCGGCAAGGGCTGGACGTTCGGGTACGACGTGTCGCTGACCAAGAACGCCGACAACTCCCTCGACATCCGCAACGGGACCGGCGGCGTCACGAAGTACACGAAATCCGGCAGTGCCTACGTCACCCCCGACCCAGGCGTCACCGCGACGCTGACCGACAAGTCCGGCGGCGGCTGGGTACTGACCAACATCGCCGGCGACACGATGACGTTCGACGCGACCGGCCAGCTCATCGCCGACCGTGATCCCCAAGGCCGCGGCGTCTCGCTCGCCTATTCCGGCGGCAAGCTCGCCACGATCACCGACGACCTGACGCAGACGTTCACGATCACTTGGAACGGCCCCCTGATCAGCAAGATCACCGCCTCCACCGGCGACGTCACCGAATACGGCTACACCGGCGGACAGCTCACCTCGGTCAAGGGCATCGACGGCAAAACCACCACCTACGGCTACGACGCGACCGTCGGCCTCCTGAACAGCATCACCGACCCGACCGGCGCAGTCAGCGCACGCACCACCTATGACCCGACCACCAAGCGCGCCGTCTCCCAGATCGACGAGGCCGGCGGCACCTGGACCTTCGCTTGGGACGCAGCCAGCGAAACCGCGACCATCACAGACCCGGCCGGTGTTAAGACCCAAGACATCTACCAAGGCAACGTTTTGGTCTCCCACGTCGGCGGCGACGGACGCTCAGAAGACCTGTACTACGGGTCGAACAACCACGTCACCGCCACGACCAGCCCCGGCCAGGAACTGACCCGCAGCGAGTACGACACCCACGGCAACCTCCTCAAGCAATACCTACCGACCGGCACCACCGACGCGGCAGGCGCCTTCGAACAATGGACCTACGACGCCGGCAACCGCGTCACGTCCTACAAGGATGCCGCCGGCAACGAGACGACCTATGCCTACGACGGCAGCGGGCAACTGCTGAAGACGACCTACGCGGACGCTTCAACCACGTCGCAGACCTACACCGCGCTCGGCCAGGTCGCCACCAGCACCGACCAACTCGGCAAGGTCACCACCTTCACCTACAACGCCAAGGGCGACCCGATCAAGGTCACCAGCCCGGGCGGCGCCGTGGTCACCTCGACCTTCGACGCCAAACACCAGCGCCTGTCGCAGACCAGCCCCCTCGGGAACGTGGCCGGCGCGACTCCTGAGGTCGTCGAGGAGAACACCGAGCACTGGACGTACGACGCGTTCGGTCAGGTACTCACCCATACCGACCAGCTCGACCGGGTAACGACCAACACCTACGATGCGCTCGGCCAACTTCTCACCACCACCGACCCTGGTGGCGGGATCACGAAGTACGAATACAACGCCTCAGGCCAGGTCACCAAGACGACCGACCCCGAAGGCCGCGTGACGACGAGCGAGTACGACGACGCCGGGCGACTCATCAGCACCACCGCTCCGGGTGGTGCCAAGACCACCAATACCTACGACCCGGTTACCGGCGACCTGGCCTCGACGACCGGCCCCGAAGGCAACGTCGCAGGCGCCGATGCCGTGACTCGGGAGAAGTACACCGCGCGGTTCACCTATGACGCCGAAGGCCACCTGACGCACACGCTGGTGTCCGATCCGAACAACCTGGCCAAGAAGCTCGCCACCGTCACGACCTACGACGCCCAAGGGCGGCCGGTCAGGGTCACCAACCCGGACATGAGCACGACCAGCACCACGTACGACGTACTGGGCCGGGTTGCGGAGACGATCGACCCGACCGGTGTGAAGTCCTCGCAGACGTACGACAAGCTCGGCCGCGTCGTGACCCGCACCAACGCCGGAATCACCACGACGTTCACGTTCGACAAGGCCGGGCAGCAGACACGGGTCCAAAGCCAATCGGGCCGCGCGACTGTGACGTCGTACGACGACGACGGCCAGGTCACCTCGGTCACGGACCCATTGGGAAAGATCACCACCTACGAGTACGACGCCAACGGTCGGCAGACCAAATCGACCGACCCGCTGGGACGCTCAGCTCTCACCGCGTACGACGCTGCCGGACAGGTCGACTCTGTCACCGATCCGGCCGGCGGCAAGGTCGACTACACCTATGACGCGCTAGGCCAACTGAAGTCGGTCAAAACGCCCACAGGCGCGGTCACGGCCTACGACTACGACAAGACCGGCAACCTCACCAAGACCACCACGCCTCGCAACGGCGCCTACGTCAACACCTACGACGCGGCCGGCCGGCTCGCCACCAATGTCACGCCGACCGGGCGCGAGACCCAGATGGCCTACACGCCGTCCGGCGCACTCGCCTCGACCACCCTGCCTGCCGGATCGGTGTCCTACACCTACGACAACCTTGGCCACACGACAAAGGTCGACTACTCCGACAGCACACCGGATGTCACCTCGACCTACGACGCTGCCGGTCGCCCGAAGACCGTGACGGCAGGGGCGGCGTCAACGGCGTACAGCTACGACAAGGCAGGACGACTCACCGGTCTGACCCGAGGCTCCGCCGCCTTCGCCTACGGCCACGACGCACAAGGCAGGCTCTCCCAGCGCACGTACCCGGACGGCCGCTCACAAGCCTTCACCTACGACACCGACGGCCTGGTCGCGACCGCGACACTCAGCGGCGGCTCGATCAGCACGCCGATCGCGACCACCTACACCTACGACACCGCCGGGCACCTCAAGAAGACCGACGCAGGCGGCCTGGTCACCGACCGCACCTACGACGCCGCCGGTCAACTCACCAAGATCGAACACGGCCGCTCCGGCGCTGCCCTGATGTCCCAAACAGTCGCCTACGACGCGGCAGGCCGCCCCACCACAATCGACACCACCCGCGGGAGCACCGTCCAACGCAGCTTCTACGGCTACGACACAGCCGGACAACTCACGAACTTCTGCACGCCGTCGCCAACAGCAACTACCTGCGCCGGCGCGCCCGGCTCGCAGTACACCTACGACCCCAACGGCAACCGCAAGACCACCACCAAGATCACCCCAGGACAAGCCGATGTCGTCACCGCAACAGTCGTCGACGCCGACGACCGGATCCAAACCGAAACCACCGGCGCGACAGTCACCACCAGCACCTACGACGCCAACGGCTACCTGAAAAACCGCGGCTCCCCAACCGGCACTGAAGCCTTCACCTACCGCCTGGACGGCAACCTCGCCCAGGCAACCACCACCGCCGGCGCCGTCATCGACTACACCTACGACGAAGCCGGCAACCGTCTCACCTCCACCGCCGACGGCGCACTCCAATCCAAATGGACCTGGGACACCTCTGGCGCCCTTCCCATCCGCATCACCGAAGCCAACGGCACCGGCACGACCACCCACCAATGGACCAACGACCCCGTCAGCGGCCTCGGCGGCGCCTACATCGACACCGTCGGCACCACCCCAACCTGGCTGCTCGGCGACTACCAGGGCTCTATCACCGATACCACCAACACCGGCACAGCCCTCACCGGCTCCGCCACCTGGGACCCGTTCGGCACCGCCATCACCGCCACCACCGGCGCCATGGCCACCAACCCCCTGCGCTTCCACAACCAGTACCAAGACGCGAAGACAAGCCTCTACGACGTACGCCTCCGCGACTACGACACCGCCCAAGGCCGCTTCACCGGACCCGACCCAGCCCCGGCATCCCCACGCGACGGATACATCCAGTCCTACTCCTACGGCTACAACAACCCGCTCACCTACACCGACCCCTCCGGAGCCTGTTGGGTCTGTGGCGTGGTCGGAGCCGTCGGCGGCGCCATCATCGGCGGAATCTCAGGTGGCATCAGCGCCTACAAGAGCAGTGGTGGCGATTGGGGCGCGACGTGGGAAGGCGCAGGCAAGGGCGCAATCCAGGGCGGCCTCTCAGGAGGAGCCGCTGGCCTCTGCGCCGGTGGCGGCATCTACGCGATGGCGGCCTGCGCAGGCGCCGGGAACGCCGCCGGCGGCTACCTGAACTCCCTCATCTGGGGCGACGACTACAGCTGGAGCGACGCAGGCAAAGACTTCCTCTGGGGAGCCGGAACCACACTCGCCTTCGGGTTCGGCGCCAAGGGACTTGGAGCGCTCTTCGCCAAGACCAAAGCCGTCCAATGGGCCGAGCAGAACATCGTCCGCCACTTGCCGGCCAAACTTCGAGGCCAGTACAAGTGCGCTCTCGGTCAGAAGCCGACACCCACTGCACCAAAGGTCTGGACCTCGACCGATGCGCATGTCGGCTCAGCCGCGAACTACATCGAGAAGGCTATGCCGGGTAAGATTGTTGGTGTCAACAACATGATTAAGATGGCGAACGGAAATTCTCGCGAAGTAGACATCGATCTCGGCGATATCATCATTCAGGTCAAGCAGGGAGGCGCTCGAGGGATAGCGGCGCAGATGGTCAAGACGGCCTCAACGACTGGCCGTCGGGTGATCGGCTACGCGCCTGACATTCCGAACGGCTCGTGGGAGGATGCCGCCCGGAAAGGTATTCGGATAGCTCGAAACCTTAAGGAACTGGTGGCTATTATCAAGGAGATGGGATGAAGGGTGCGTTCTTGATGTCCGAGGACGTAGATCTGTTTGATCGAGTTAGTGAAGTCTTGCGTGACCGCGGTGCCGTCACGAGCCCGGACAAGGTCACTCAGCTAACGGATCATGAAGGCCGACTGCTGACAATTTATGGAGACCTGGATCCAGACCTTGACTGGGAATGGCGCGGAGGGAACATCGTCATGGTTGACGGCTCTGCGCCGCCTCCTTTGTCAGCCATGACGGCATGCCTTGTCGAGTGCCGTTGGGAGGATCTCTTTGCTTTGACCATGGCAACGATCGGTGTAGAACTTGCAGCGACTGCGTGGGTGCTTGATGGCGATGGCGTGCTCTGGCCCGCGCAGGAGGTTGATCCTGAAAGCGTGACTTTGTAGCAGCGATGAGGCGATGTGTACGGGGCGGACGGTCGCTAGGGCGTCGAGGGTGTAGTGGACCCTGATACCTGGCTGATCGCCGTTGCCGACGGCATCGAAGATGTCCTCGTACTGCGTCACGTGACCGCGCGGCGGCTCGGCGGCTCGGCGTGGACGGACTGGTCGTCTGTGGAGCCGTCCCCCACTCCGGGTAAGCTCGATGAGCCTGGCGCTCGCTTCACTGTGGATATGCGTATGACTGGACGGAAGGGACCGCTGTGGTCCGAACTGGCTGGATCCTTGCCAAGGGCTCCCATGTATCTCGACTCGCGACGGCCTTCGTCAGATGACTGGCCTGTTGAGGCCGCTCGACGTTGTTCGCATCCCCGCGGGGCTGCCTGAGGAGGGTGTGCCCGCTGGCTCCCGTGCCGTCATCCTCGATGTGTATGTGTCTCATTACTTTGCGTACGAGGTCGAGGTAGTTGATCGTGAAGGACGAACTTTGTTTACGGGAGCTGTCGAGCCGGAACGCATCGAGCTAGAAGTCGACTTGGACAAGAGTGACCGCTAGGCCGATGTCGTTGCTGGCGATGGTTCGGGAGGTTGTGGCGGTCGGTGCCGTTCCTGCTGATGCCGTCGACTATGGCCGGGATGGAAACCGCTGGGAAGCCGGCGATCTCACCTACCGGGCTCTGTTCTGGAAGGGCCAGGATGGCCGATTGGGCAATCACGAGCGCTCGAAGGTAGCGGATATACCGGACGCTGGGAGGTTCCGAATGCAGCCCAGGCGCGCCGGGCGGAGCGAATGTTCGACGGACTCGGAATTACCAATATCTCGGTTAAGGTCGTCCCGTGAGCACATTGATCGACATCGCGATAGAGCAGATCCTCTTCTTTGCCAACGCGTCGGACAAGGACGTTCATCCCGACGTGGCTGTCAGCCAACTCGAGTCGCTGGTTGCCGAATTGGTCGAGCTACCGGCAACGGAGCTGGCCTCGGTCCGCGCCAGCGTCCAAGAGCGACTGATGGAAGCGACCGGACCAGAGCGTCAGGCGCTGACAGAACTCGACTCGATGCTCGAGTAGCCCTTTTCTCTCAAATGCTCCGCAGAGCCCGAATCAGGCCGGGGGCAGCCGGATTCCGCGGCTGACGTCGACGTCGTCGTAGTGGCCTTCGAGGACGTCTAGGAATTTGATGGGGCGTTGGAGGGTGGAGGCGATGTAGACGGCTCGGACTGTGGCGAGGGCGGCTATGGCGTCGTGGACGGTGATGGCTGGTTGGTTGCTGGTGGTGATGGCGGTGAGGATGTCTTCGTACTGCGCTACGTGGCCGGATAGGCGGTCGGCGTCGAGGGGTTGGTCGTCGGGGGAGCCGTCGACGTTGAGGCGGCGGAGTTGGTCGTCTTCCAGTTCGGCGCCGCCTTCGGTGCCGTGGACGGAGACTCGGGTGCGGCCGCCGGGGAAGGCCGCGGTGGTGGCGTGGAGGGTGGCTACCGAGCCGTTCTCGAAGGTGAGGGTGGCTACGACCGTGTCCTCGACCTCGATGGCGTGGTGGGCGGCGCGGAGTGCTTGGGCCTGGATGTTGACCGGCCGGCCCATGAACCAGAGCAGCAGGTCGACGGTATGGACGCCCTGATTCATCAGGGCGCCGCCGCCGTCCTGGGCCCAGGTGCCGCGCCAGCCGGCTGAGGCGTAGTACTCGTCGCTGCGCCACCAAGCAACCGTCGCGACGGCTGAAGTGAGCTGGCCGAAGCGGCCGGCCTTGATCGCCTCGGCGACTTGCGCGCTGCCCGGGTCGAACCGGTGCTGGCTGATCACCGACGAGACGACCCCGTGGTTGGCCGCCCGGGTGGCCGCCGCGCCGAGACGGCGGGCCCGGGGGAGGTCGACGTCGAGCGGCTTCTCGATGACGACGTGCTTCTTCTCGCTCAGCGCCTGCTCGGCGAGCGCGGCGTGCGTACCGCTCGGCGTGCAGATCGCGACGAGCGAGATGTCCGAACCCGACAGGGCCGCCCCGAGATCGCCGTACACCTTCGGCTCCGGCTGTCCGGCCTCCTTCAGCCGGGCGGCCAGTGCTTCGGCGGCAGCGGTGTCGCCGTCGACCAGCGCGGTGACCGAGGCGTCCGGCCGGGCCGCGATGGTGTCGGCGTGGGTGCGGCCGATGATGCCGCAGCCCACGATGGCGACCTGGTGGTTGTTCGTCGAGTCAGACATCTGGCCCTTCCGGAGCTACGTAGCTGTGAAGTTCGCGGTCAGTACCTGGTCCGCACTCACGGTGAAGCTGTACGACGCCTCGGTCGAGACCACCACGCCATCCACGGTCCAGTTCTGGAAAACGCTATCCGACCCGGGCGTGGCTGTCACGGTCACCTGCGCGCCGATCTCGTACGTCCCCGGCTCGGACTCGTTCCCCGCGATCCGCGCCGTGCCGTTCCCAGCCACCGCGACCGAGACATGCCGCTGGACGACGTTGATCACCATCACGTTGTGCAGCGTCACAGGCCCGGTACTGGTCGCGCCGTTGTAGCGAGCCAGGTTGGTCGCCTCGACGTCGCCCTTGACGACCTTCACCGTGAAGCCGCCCTCACCGAGGTTGTCGGTGCCCAGGTTGAACGCGTCGACCTGACCGTCGTTCACGACCAGCCCGTCGTGGAAGCCGTACGCGAACACGTTGAAGAGCGTCAGGCCGAGAGCACCGTCGACGGTGACGATCTTGGCCGTCCTGCGCATGTACTTGTCGATCACCAGCTCGAAGATCTTGCCCTCGTCCATCCAGTTCGGCTGCTGGTACCCGACCCGGGTGACCGCGTTGCCGTTGGACAGCACGCCCTCGATCCGCCCGCCGGTACTGCGGCCGACGGCGATCGCATGGTCGAAGAAGGCGCCGGCGACCTTGCGGACCACGAACCCGTCGTTGCGGAAAGTCGTGAAGTCGACGCCGTTCCATGCGTTCGGGAACCCCGCGTTGATGACGTAGGTCGAGGCGCCCTTGCCGCGCACGGCGTACGGGTAGGGAGCGACTCCCTCGGCCTTGCCCGGGTTCTGCTCGGGATAGAAGACCCGCAGCCCGCGTACGCCGGATTTCTTGCCGTCCAGCGTCAAGAGAGCGGTTGCTGTGTCCGGAGCGGCCGTGGCCCGTCCCTCGAAGGCATGCAGGACCGTACCTCCGCTGTTCCCGCCCTGATCGCGGTTCGGGACAGCGGATGCGCCGCGCAGCTCGACCTTCGCGGGGATGGTGAGATGCGTGCTGATCCGGTACCAGCCGGCCGGGAGGTACACGATCCCGCCGCCCGCTCGACCGGCCTTGTCCAGCGTCTTCTGTACTGCGCTTGTCGCGTCCGCAGCCGGGAGGTAGCCGACCCCATGCGGTGCATCAGCGACATACAGGACATCCTCAGCCGGACTGGGCAACGGCCGTTGCGTATACGTTGGAGCAACTCCGGTCATCCGGTGCACGGTGCCTGCGACGGTTCCGTTGAGCGTGGTACCGGTGACCTTCACATAGCCGCGGGAGTCGTTCTGGATGGCCTGCTCGCCCTCCATCCGGCCACCGGCCAGGGTGAGACCCCACCGGTCGTCCATCACGTCCACCTTGAGCGCCGTCCCCGTGCGCTGGACATCGGGCTGCAGGAAGCTCCCGGTGAACTGCGCCCGCTGCCCGGCGACGACGTGGATCCCGACCTTGTAGTCGGAGAGCGTGATCTTGTGGAACTGGTCCCACTCGAGATCGCCGAGCACCAGACCGGTCCCGTTGGCCCGGGTCCACGCGTCGAGCGTGGTGCGCGCGGGCGGGTTGAATGAGCGCGCCGCCGCCCAGTACGAGTTGCTGAAGGTCACGTTCTCCCAGGTACCGACGTCGGCACCGTTGTAGGCACGGGCGCCCTCGAAGAGAGCGGTTCCCCGGACGTTGCGGATCGTCGTCGACTCGTGCACCTGGCCGGAGCTCGGCGCGTTGCCGTGGTCGTTGGGGAAGGTGCTGATCCCGATCCCGCGGTACGAGTTGAGCATCGTCACGTCGGAGACGGTCGACATCATGTAGTTCTCGTTGCCGATCCAGGCGCCGCCGGGGATCTCGAAGGTGTAGCCGTACGGGACCGGCGTCGTGGCGCTCTGGCGCGGGTAGTACGTCGTCACGCCGATCACGCCGGCCGAGCCGCCGATCCGGAACAACGCCGGGCCATCGTTGCCCGAGGCAAGGTCGGCGATGACGGTGGTGCCGTAGTCGCCGTGGTGGTTGCCCGGCTTGTCCGGATCGCGGCGGTCGCCACGGAGCGTGCAGAACGCGTGCACCTCGACGGTGTCGGTCACCCGGTACTTGCCCGCAGGCAGCCAGACAGTGCCGCCGCCCGCGTCGACGCAGGCGTAGATCGCGTTCTGGATCGCCTTCGTCGAGTCCTTGACGCCGGTACGGTCCGCGCCGAACTCAAGAGCGTCGAAGTCGGCGACGACCACGTCCTCGGTCGGGTTCTCGGTGTCGACCAGCTTGGGCTTGGGCACCACGACCGGCGACTCGCGCAGTTGCAGTTCCTTCACCGTGTAGTTGTTGGCACCAGTCAGGGCGACCCGGACATACCGAGCCGTCACGGTCGCGAAGCGGGTCTTGCTGAACTGGTTGGCACCGGGCGAACCAGTCCGGCCGACAGTCGTGAACGTAGAGCCGTCGTCCGACACCTGCACGGTGTAGTCGGGTGAGGAGACCGGACCCCACTCGACCCGGACGTCGTTGACCGCACGCTTCTGCCCCAGATCCAGCTGCAACCAGGAGTCCCCGGGACCGCTGGTCCAGGTGCTTTCGTGGTTGCCGTCGTTGGCGTTCCCCGGATCGGCGCCGCTGCTGGCGCTCGCGGTACCCAAGGATGCGAAGTTGGTGTCGACGATCGACGCGTTGAAGGCGTTGAGCTTCGCCTGCAGAGTCTGCAGCGCCGCCTTCACCTGTACGTCGGTGACGCCGGGCGTCGTCGCGACCGTCCGGGCGTCGTTGATCGCCTGCAGGAAGCTCGCGCGGCTGCCGACCGGGAACTGGCCGTCGCGCGACCCTTCCCGCGCCGCCTTCTGCACCCGGGCCGCCTCGTCGATCAGGTCGTTCAGCCCTTCGGTGACGTCGAGGACCGTGGCCACCTTCGCCACTCGCACCGCCGCGACCTTGAGGTCGACCGCACCGTCACCGATGTGGATCCGGAAGTCCGACCCGTTCGACCGGTTCGTCATCACGGCGTCGGTCAGCGCGAACGTGTAGGTCTTCCACGTCTTGGTGTTGCCGTAGCTGACGACCGGCGAGTTCTTGAACATCTCCGGGATCGTCGTGCCGGGGGAGTCGTAGTGCAGCCCGAACTGGCCGTTGCCCTCGTCGAAGTAGTCGATGCTGATCAGCACGAGGTTGCGGTTGTCGTAGAGGTACGTGTCGGACACGTTCATGTAGAAGAAGTTCATCCCCGGCGAAGGGGCCGTCCGGTCGGTCTGCCAGTACGACCGGCCGTCCTGGACGCCGGTG
This sequence comes from Kribbella sp. NPDC051620, assembly GCF_044453825.1. Taxonomy (NCBI): domain Bacteria; kingdom Bacillati; phylum Actinomycetota; class Actinomycetes; order Propionibacteriales; family Kribbellaceae; genus Kribbella; species Kribbella sp. NPDC051620. The sequence goes on along the minus strand of NZ_JBITDB010000001.1, from coordinate 1,533,250 downwards.
ATCAAGTTCTCCCCACGGTCACCAGGCCGTGGGGAGATGCCGCTCTGGGCCGGCGACGCACCGAGGTCGACCGAGGCTCCCGCAGTACTGATCCGCAGGCCCGCGACGGTGATGTCCTCGCTGCCCTGCAACCGCAGGTCGCCACCACCGAGTCGGCTGGCGAACTCGATGTCGTTCAGCGCGAAGGTGCCGGTCTGCCAGGTGCCGGTGTTCTTCAGCTGGACGTCGTCGGCGTGCGCCGCGGGGTCGGCGGCCGCGTCGTACTGGAGCTGCAAGGTGCCCGTGCCGCTGTCGAGGTAGGTCACGGTGACCACGACGTCGTCGGTGTTCAGCTCGCTCACGTAGTCGCCGTCGACATCGAACGTGAAGTAGCTGGTGCCGGCGGCCTGGTTGGTACGCCAGAACGTGCGGCCTTGCTCCGTACCGGTCCGCAGACCGGCCGGATCCGCGCCGGCGGAAGGCTTCACGCCCAGCGTCGTGGGAGTCGCGCCCAGGTCGGCGCCGACACCGCTCGGGTACATGGTTGCCGCGTGTGCGGGGGGCGCGACAAGCGCTCCGCCCAGCAAGAGAGCGGGCAACAGACCCGCTAGCAGGCGTCTCGAAGACATGACAGGAACCTCCAGGTGGCGGGCCCAGGAGTAAGGGTGCGTGTAAGTTAAACCATGCGTGTTACTTATTCAAGAGTCCGTGACTCAGGTCGGCTGGATAGGCTTTTTCCGTGCCCAACGAAAGCTTCCCCGAGATCCAGCAGTGGCTGTCCGGTACTGCGCGCCCGCTGACGAGCCTGGTGCCGGGGTCTCCCGTCGAGGATCTGGCCCCATTGGGCGAGGCGCTGGGCGACGTGAGGGTGCTCGGCCTGGGGGAGGCCACCCACGGAACGCGCGAGTTCTTCCAACTGAAGCACCGCCTCTTCGAGTACCTGGTCACCGAGCTCGGATACTCCGTGCTGGCGATGGAGGCGAGCGAATCGGCCGCGCCGGCCGTCGATGCGTATGTGCGCGACGGGGTCGGCGATGCGGCGACTGTGGTGGCCGGGCTCGGTTTCTGGACCTGGCAGACCGAAGAGGTCGTGGCGCTGGTCGAGTGGATGCGCACCTACAACTCCGGGCGGCCGGCGGCTGAGCAGGTTCGCTTCGCGGGAATCGATCCGCAGCGGTGCTCAGCGTCCGTGGCGGCGGTACGGGAGTTTCTGGCCTCGTCGGTACCTGACCGGTTGGCGGCGTTCGACGAGGGCTTCGGGTATCTGGCCGAGGCACAGCCGGGGTCGGTGCCGGACAAGGACCAGGTGGTCGTGCGGGAGGCTCAGCAACTTATTCCGTTCCTTGAGGCCAAGGGCGCTGACGCCGACGTACTGAACCATGCGCGGATCCTCGAGCGGGCCGGCGATCTGGTGAGCCGGGCGAAGGAGCACAAGGATCCTGCGGAGACGCTGTTCGCCGTCCGCGACGCCTACATGGCCGAGGCGATCGGGCGGCTGGCCGACGAGGATCCGGAGCGGCGGATCGCGGTCTGGGCGCACAACGGTCATCTCGCGGCCAGCCGGCAATCGACTGAGCTGCGGCCGATGGGACAGCATTTGCGGGAGCGGTTCGGGGCGCAGTACTACGCATTGGCCTTGCTCTTCGGCTCCGGTGCGTTTCGCGCCCGCCGGCTGCGGCCCGGTCCGTGGCCGGGCCCGATGGACGGTCCGGTCGTTGCCAACAGCATCGATCGGGGTGGCTTCAACGCACTCGAAGGTCAGCTGGCGGCGGCGAGTCCGGGCGATCACTGGCTGAACCTGCGCGGCTCCGAGGACGCGCCGGAGCCGGTGAAGCGGTGGCTGGCCGAGCCGCAGATGTTCCGCAGCTTCGGCGCATACGTGCAGCGCTGGACGTACCGGATGCAGTTCACGCCGACGCTGCTGACCCGCGAGTACGACGGCCTGATCTACGTCGCGACCTCGACTCCGTCTGTCCCATTGCCCGAGACCGTGCCAGCGCAGTGACGAGGCAGGCATGGACCGTTCAAGGTGAGGACTCCGGACGCGCGGACGTCAGCGCGCTCATCCGCGACTACTTCGCCGAACTGACCATCAGGTACTTTCACCGGCCGACCGACGACGCCGAGATCGACCTCACCCTCGCCGAGTATCCCGCCACCGGCCTGGGTGTCTTCCTGGTACTCCGCGCCGACGGCGTCGCGGCCGGCCACCTCGGCGTCTACCCGACCGGCGAGCTCACCCGGTTCTTCGTCCATCCCGATCACCGTCGCGGCGGCGGAGGCCGAGCGCTCCTGGCCGCCGCCGAGGACTGGGCCCGCTCGCAACACCTGCGACGGCTCTTCCTCGACACCCGGCACGATCTCGTCGAGGCGCGTGCCTTCTATGCGTCCGCCGGCTTCACCGAGATCGCGCCGCCGACTGCGTCACCGGGCAAGTTCCAGGACCACTGGTTCGAGAAGGTGCTGTAGCCGGTCAGGCAGGCTCAGGCGACGCTGACGAGGGTGCGGGTGGGCTCCAGCAGCGGGAGCAGGGTGAAGAAGTGGGGGAGTGCGTCGGCCAGGCGAAGGCTGCCGGCCTCGTAGCCGGTCCAGCCGAACACCAGCTCGCCGTCGAGGACGTGCTCGGACAGCGGCTTCGCGAACGCGCTCAGGGTGACGCGGTCCGGGCCGGTCTGCGGGTGGTGGTCACCGCAGCCGCACTCGGCGGCGATCACGATCGACCTCAGCGCGTCGGGGGAGTAGTGCCGCAGCCGCAGCGTCGTACCGCGGGCGGTGAACCGCGCGATCGTTGCATCAGGCAACTGAACGAGCAGCTCGACGGGCACCGGGTGCGAGCCGGGCAGCAGTCGCAGACCGCGAGCGGCCAGGAGATCGGACAGAGCGGAGAGGTTCATCGCAGGAATCCTGTGTGGCTGGTGTCGGCGGGCGGGCCTGGGAAAAGGACAGGGCCTCGCGCGCCTCAGACGGCGCGCGTCAGCGACAACAACAGCAACAACACAGCGGGATTCGCATGCGGAGACTATGACAGACGCCACCTGGCCCTGCCAAACAACGCCCGCCATCTGAGACACCTGCCCACGTACGGTCTACCTGGGCGGCGTTCCGCAGTACCGGCTTCTACCTCAACTGAACGAACTGTGGCGCCGGCTCCCTGAACGGGATCGGCGCCACAGTTAGGTCGTACGGCTCAGTCAGCCTTCTTGCCGAACATGATCTCGTCCCAGCTCGGCACACTGGCCCGCTTCGACCCGCGCTTGGCCGGCTTCTTCTTCTCCTCAGCCGCAGGCGCAACCTCACCAGCCGGTTCGGCGGCCACAGCCGGCTGTTCGGCAACGGGCTCCGGCTGCCGCCGGGGATCCGCAGGCTTCGGAGCTGCAGGACGAGGCTCGGCCGGACGGGGATCGGACGGACGCGGATCGGCCGGCTTCGGCCGTACGTCGGCAGGCCGCGGGTCTGCGGGGCGAGCGGGCTCCTGCCGCGGCTGCTCCGGTCGCCGTGCCTCCTGCTCGCGTGGTGCGGGCTGGAACTGCTCGGGGCGACGGGGCTCCGGGGGTGGGGTGCGGCGTTCGGTGAAGCGGTTTTCGGGGGCGGCGGCTCGTTCTTCGGGTGGGGCTAGTGGCGGGGCCTCGACCGGGAGCTGGGCTGGGCGTTCTACTGCGCGGACGGCGGGGCGCAGGGTTGGTGGGGGCTCGATCGGTACGTCGATCAGGGTCGGCTCTTCGTCCGGGCTCGGCACGGAGTGCACCCGTCGTGGGCCGCGCTCGACATCGCGGGCGGTTCCGTACTCCGGGTCGCGCCCGAACCCACGCCCGGTGTCTCGGTTCGCGTCGCGATCCGCCTGCGCCGCGCGACCACGTGGCAGGCTGATCGTGTCCTCGAAGCCGGCCTCGTAGCTGTCCGCACCGTGATCTGGCGCCAGACTCAGGTCGAAGTCGGCCACCGCGGTGAGCCTGCGCTCCGACGTTGGCTGCGGCGCGATCACCTGCACCTGCTCACCGACCAGCCAGCGCGCCTCGTCGTCGTCTGGGACCGCAAAGCGCCCCGGAGCGTCGTAGGCGAACATGGCGACCTTCTCGTCGTGCTCTTCCACGAAGTAGGAGACCCGGACAGCCCAGCGGCCGTCGTCGCGGCGCCAGGCATCCCACTCGGCCGCAGCCGGGTCGACGCCACGGATCCGCAGCCGCTCGGTCACCCAGGCGCCGAGGTTGCGGGTCGGAGCGTCGCCACCACCACGACGGCGGACGGACGCGCGCTGGGCAAGGCTGGCGACGTGGTCGCGCTCGGCCAGTACAGGACCGGCGAACGCCATCACCCGCTCCATCGGCATCTGCGCGACGGCAGCCACCGCCTCGGGACTCTCGCCGGCCCGGATCCGGGCCTGGATGTCTCGTGGGCGGAGCGCGCTCTCCATTTGAATCTCCAGCTGGCCGAGTCGGGCACGGTCGCCGCGCAGGGCCGCACGCAACCGGTCGTCGACCGGGACGGCGAACTCCTCACCCGTCTCTGCCAGCGCCAGGATGAGCTGTTTGCCATCCTGGCTCAGACCGACGAGCCTCGCCTCGCGCATTGCCTATGTTCTCCTGTGCGGTTCTGAACAGTCTCTCCCGATACCTGCGCCTCGACCAAGACCGGCGCGCCGTGCCCGCCGATCAGTGTGGAGGTTGCGTCACAAATCCCCATTCTGCCTGCTCAGAAGGGTCCTTGTCGTCACATCAGTCACACTAGTCACAACCGCCAGTGATCACGACATCGCGGTGACGCAAACCGGTCGGTTCTCCGATCACCTGAGCGGGTAGGCGGCCCGTACGGCGAGCGCGCGCAGCAAATCGTCGTGGTGATCGCCGACAGCCCGCCGGATCCCGGCCGGAACGTCCTCGTCGGCGGCCAGTCCGGCCGCCAGAGCGGCGACCCGCTCGTCGATCGCATAGATCGGGAACGCCAGCAGCGCGGTCCGCGCGACCACCCACCCCGAGCGCAGCTTCTCGGTGCCCGCGATCTCCGCGAAGTACCGGTCCACGTACGGCGCCGTGAGCTCGACCTGGGAGTGGTGCCAGAACCCCTCGCACGCGGCGTACAGCTCGTAGTTTGCGATGTCGGCGTCGGTGCTGATCTGCGCCCAGGCCCGTTCCTTGGCCTCGGCCGTCGGCAGCGCGGCGCGGCACCGGGTGGCGTGCACGAGACCTTCCGACGACGCGTCCCGAGCCAGCTCCGCGTCGATCCCGGCATCGTCGACAGCACCGAGCGTCGCCAGTTGCAGAGTGATCACCCAGCGCAGGTCGGCATCGACTGCGAGCCCCTCCGGTACGCCGTCGCCCGCGAGCCACCCGGTCAGCAGCTCGACATCATCGGTCGCCGCGACCAGACGCCGAGCGACAGCGAGTTGCAGGCTGCTCCCCGCCGGTACGGACTGAAGACGGTCAGCCAGTACGGCGGTCAGCCGCGCGCGATACGGCTCGACCGGGAGGTACCGGCCCAGTACCGCGGTCGCCCAGCCCGCCATCGTGCTGAAGGCGATGTCGTTGGTCTCGGTCGGCAGCGCGGCGAGGACCACGTCGAAGCCGAGCCGTGGGTCGAGCTCGGCGTCGGCGATCGAGTCGCGCAGGCTGTTCAGGATGACCGCGCGAGTCACCCCGTCCTCGATCTTCGGCATCACCGCGGGCAGCTTGCCCAGGCTCTGCGCGTCGAACCGGATCTTGGCCCAGGTGTCGTCGGCCGCGTCCGGGACGACGACCGCGATCGACGGGTCCAGCGCGACCTCGACCTCGTCGGCGTCGAGCAGGACCGGGACGGACAGGCCGTGGCCGGACTCGTCGTACCCGCCGATGGTCAGCTGATGCGGACGGTCGGCCGGGTGAGCGGCCGGCGCCTTGCGGTGGAGCTTGATGCCGGTGGCGGTGCGCTCGGCGGTGATCGTGTCCATGCCCGGCGTACGGAGCCAGTTCTGTGCCCAGGCATCGAGGCCGACCGCGCCGGCCTCGGTCCACTTGGCGACCAGGTCGGCGAAGGTCGCGTTGCCGAACTCGTTGGCGTTGATGTGGGCCTTCACGCCGTTCAGGAACACCTCGTCGCCGAGGTAGGCGTTGAGCTGCTTCAGCACCGCCGCGCCCTTGGCGTAGGAGATGCCGTCGAAGTCGTCGAGCGAGGCGAGGGCGTCCTTGACCGCATCGGCGGCGACCGGGTGGCTCGACGCCCGCTGGTCGGCCTGCAGTCCCCACCACTTGCGCATGAACCCGAAGTCGATCCAGTTGTCCGTGTACCGCGTCGCGGCGGTCGACACCCGGTGGGCCATGTACTCCGCGAACGACTCGTTCAGCCACAGGTCGTTCCACCACCGCATCGTCACCGTGTCACCGAACCACTGGTGCGCCATCTCATGGACGACGGTCCGGGCCCGGTTGCTGCGCTCGCCCTCGGTCACCGCGGACCGGAACACCATCTGGTCGCGAAACGTCACGCAGCCCGGGTTCTCCATCGCGCCGGCGTTGAACTCGGGCACGAAGGCCTGGTGGTACTCGCCGAACGGATAGCGGTACCCGAACAGCCGGTGGAACTCGTCGAAGGCCTGCCCGGTCACCTCGAACAGGTCCTCGGCCTCCCGGTCGAGCGCCTCGGCCAGCGACTGCCGCGAGACCAGCCCGAGCGGGATGCCGTCGTGCTCACCGAGGATCTGGTGGTACGGCCCGGCCACCAGCGTCACGAAGTACGTCGAGAGCGGCTTCGTCTCCGCCAGCTCCCAGCGCCCCGGCGACACCTGGGTCGCGGCCCCGTTGCCGAGCACGATCCAGTCGGCCGGCGTGGTCACGGTCATCCGGTACGGCGCCTTGAGGTCGGGCTGGTCGAAACACGCGAAGAACCGGGGCGCGGCGTCCAGGAACGACATCGCGTAGAGATAGGTCAGCCCGTCGGCCGCGTCGACACTGCGGTGCAGGCCCTCGCCGTCGTTGGAGTAGAGCATCCTCGCCACCACGACGAGCTCGTTCTCCGCGCGCAACCCGGTCAGGCCGAGCCGGCCGTCGGTCAGTCCGGCCACGTCGACCGGCGTCCCGTTCAGCGTGACCGAGACCAGCTCGTCAGGTTTGACGTCGAGCCAGCTGGCCTGCTCGGCGGCAGAGAAGACGATCCTGGTGGTCGATCCGAACGTCCGCTCGCCCTGGGTGAGGTCGAGGTCGACGTCGTACGAATGAACGGAGAGCGCGGCAGCCCGGGTACGGGCGCCGGCGACGGTGAGGCTCGGCATGCCGTGCACTCTATGCGGTGATCCCAGCGTCCGGCAGTCGCCTCGATACAGTTCACTCATGACCGAGATGGAGTATCGCCAGCTGGGTGACTCCGGCCTCACCGTGAGTGTGGTCGGCCTGGGTTGCAACAACTTCGGCGGCCGGATCGACGCGGGCCAGGCCGAGGCTGTCGTCGGGGCCGCGCTGGATGCGGGGATCACCCTGTTCGACACCGCCGACGTGTACCGCGGCGAGCAGGGGTCGAGCGAGGAGATCCTCGGCAAGGCGCTCGGCGCCCGCCGCGACGACGTGGTGATCGCCACCAAGTTCGGCGGCGACATGAAGGGCGAGAACGGGCCCGACTGGGGGGTCCGCGGTTCCCGCCGGTACATCCGCAAGGCGGTCGAGTCGAGCCTGCGCCGGCTGGGCACCGACTGGATCGACCTCTACCAGTTGCACGTGCCGGACGAGGTCACGCCGATCGAGGAGACGCTCACGGCACTGTCCGAGCTGGTTGCCGAGGGCAAGGTTCGCTATCTGGGCAGCTCGCAGTTCGCCGGCTGGCAGGTGGTCGACGCCGACTGGGCCGCCCGGACGAACGGCTCGCAGCACTTCATCAGCGCGCAGAACCGGTACAACCTGCTCGAGCGTGAGGTCGAGGACGAGCTGATCCCGGCCTGCGAGCACCTCGGCATCGGCGTACTGCCGTTCTTCCCGCTCGCGTCCGGACTGTTGACGGGCAAGTACAAGCGTGGTGCGGAGCCGCCGGCCGGCACCCGCCTGGCCAAGCAGCCCGAGCGGCTGGCGCGCGCCGACTTCGACAAGATCGAGGCGCTCGAGACGTTCGCGGCCGAGCGCGATCTCACCTTGCTGGACGTCGCCATCGGCGGGCTCGCGGCGCAGCCGACCGTCGCGTCGGTGATCGCCGGCGCCACCCGGCCCGAGCAGATCGAGCAGAACGTCGCGGCCGGCCTGTGGGAGCCGACCTTCGAGGACCTCGCAACCCTGGACGAGCTGACCTGATGCTCATCCTGCTGCCACCGTCCGAGGGCAAGTCCGGCCGCTCGCGCGGCAACGCGGTCGATCTGCCCTCGCTGTCGTTCCCCGAGCTCAACGACGTCCGGGAGACCGTGCTGGAGTCGCTGGCCAAGGTGAGTTCGACCGAGGACGCGTACGGCGTACTGAACGTCGGCGCTTCGCTGGCGAACGAGGTCGAGCGGAACACCCGGTGGCGTTCCGAGCCGTCGGTGCCGGTGTCCGAGCTGTACTCGGGAGTCCTGTACGACGCGCTGGGCTACTCGACGCTGTCGCCTGGCACCAAGCGGCGGGCCAACACGCGGCTGCTGGTGATGTCGGCGGCGTGGGGTGCGTTGCGGATGGCGGACCGCGTACCGGCGTACCGGCTGTCGATGGGTACGACGCTGCCAGGGCTCGGGCCGCTGGCGTCGGTGTGGCGGGATCCGCTGGCCGCGACGCTCGAGGCGGTCGCCGGGAACTCGGTGATCGTCGACTGTCGTTCGTCGACGTACGCCGCCGCATGGAAGCCGTCCGGTGAGCAGGCGGCCAAGTGGGTGTCGGTGTCCGTCGTGCGGGAGCGCGGGGGAGTCCGCTCGGTCGTCTCGCACAACGCGAAGCACACGCGAGGGCTGGTCGCTCGCCATCTGCTGGAGTCGGGCAAGGACCCCGGTACGCCGAAGGCCTTGCACAAACTCATCTCCGACCGCTGGAACGCCGAGCTCGACCGGACCGGTCCGGCGTGGACCCTGACCGTGGTGGAGCACGACTAACGGTCATCAGGCATTAACCGCTGAGTAGTTTTCCCTGGAGCACCGGCGGGGAAGGGTTGAGGCATGCGTCGCCTACTTGCATGCTCGATCAGTGTTGTCGCTGCGACGACAGCCTGGATCGTCGGTACCCAACCAGCACTGGCCTATCCGCCGACCCCACCGTCCGCCAGCACTGCGCAGACCCAGCTGAACTCGCTGACTGTGAAGGCCGAAGGCTCCACCACCGGTTACAGCCGGGACCTGTTCCCGCATTGGCACACGGTCTCGGGGACCTGCGACACCCGCGACACCGTCCTCAAGCGCGACGGCACCGGCGTCACCGTCGACAGCAACTGCGAGCCGACCGCCGGCAAGTGGTACAGCGTGTACGACGCCGTCTACCTCACCGACGACTCGGCCGTCGACATCGACCACATCGTGCCGCTGGCCGAGGCGTGGAAGTCCGGCGCGAACACCTGGACCACCGCCAGGCGCGAGGAGTTCGCCAACAACCTGTCGATCGCGCAACTGATCGCGGTGTCGGCGTCGAGCAACCGCTCGAAGGGTGACAAGGACCCGGCGTCGTGGCAGCCCACCAACGCGTCGGTGCACTGCATCTACGCCCGCGAGTGGATCTGGGTGAAGTACACCTACGGCCTGTCGCTGCAGTCGGCCGAGAAGACCGCTCTGCAGCAGATGCTCTCGGCCTGCTGATTAATCGGCTACTCCCGGTCTACCCTGTTTGACCACAGCGTGACAGACCTGGGAGGCAGCATGAGTGACAGCGCCAGTGCACCCACCGTGACCGAGGACCGTCCCGAACTGAAACGCGTGATGGGCCCTGGACTGCTCCTGCTGTTCGTGGTCGGTGACATCCTCGGCACCGGCGTCTACGCGTTGACCGGCAAGGTGGCGGGCGAGGTCGGCGGTGCCGTCTGGCTGCCGTTCCTGTGCGCGTTCGTCGTCGCGATGCTGACCGCGACCAGCTACCTCGAACTCGTCACGAAATACCCGAAGGCCGGTGGCGCCGCGGTCTACACGCACAAGGCTTTCGGCATCCACTTCCTCACCTTCCTGCTCACCTTCGCGGTGATGTGCTCGGGGCTGACCTCGGCCTCGAGCGCGTCGAAGGCGTTCTCGGAGAACTTCTTCAAGGCCGTCAAGATCGACTCCTCGTACGGCTCGATCCTGATGATCACCGCGCTGTCGTTCATGGCGCTGATCGCGCTGGTCAACCTGCGCGGCGTCGGCGAGAGCGTCAAGGCGAACGTGGTGCTGACGCTGGTCGAGCTGTCCGGTCTGCTGATCGTGATCGGGATCGGCGCGTGGGCGCTGGCCAACGGAGACGGCGACACTTCGCGGCTGACCGACTTCAACACGCCGTCCGGTGAGTCGCCGTTCAGCGCGGTCACGGCAGCGACGGCGCTGGCGTTCTTCGCGATGGTCGGCTTCGAGGACTCGGTCAACATGGCCGAGGAGACCAAGGACCCGGTCAGGATCTTCCCCAAGATCATGCTGATCGGGCTCAGCATCACCGGCGTGATCTACGTTCTGGTCGCGATCTCGGCGGTCGCGCTGGTCTCTCCCGACGAGCTGAACAAGGGCGCCACCCCGTTGCTGAAGGTGATCCAGGCCGGCGCTCCGGGGTTCCCGCTCCAGATCTTCGCCTGGATCACGATGTTCGCGGTGGCGAACTCGGCGCTGATCAACATGCTGATGGCCAGCCGCCTGCTCTACGGCATGTCCCACGAGAAGGTCCTGCCCGGCCCGCTCGGCCGGGTCCTGCACAAGCGCCGCACGCCGTGGGTGGCGATCCTGTTCACCACCCTGCTCGCGTTCTTCCTGATCGGGTACGCCGATCTGGCCGCGCTCGGCGGCACCACCGCGTTCCTCCTGCTGTGCGTGTTCGCGGTCGTCAACGTCGCCGTCCTGGTACTGCGACGCGACCGCGTCGAGCACCGGCACTTCCACGCGCCGACGGCGTTGCCGGTGCTCGGCTTCATCCTGTGCGTCTACCTGGCCAGCCCGCTGTCGGGCCGCGCGAAGGACGACTACAAGATCGCCGGGTACCTGATGGTCGTCGGCGTCGGGCTGTGGGCGATCACCTGGCTGCTGAACAAGTACGTGTTCAAGCGCAAGTCAGACTTTGATCCGAGCCACCTCGACCCGAGCGGTCCGGTGAATTAGAGGTAGCAGCGCGGCGAGGACGACCGTGCCGAGCGCCGCGAGTCCGAGCGCGACCGCGAGCCAGCCGAGCGCTTCGTACCCGGCGCCGGCATCGATGGCCAGCCCGCCGATCCACGGGCCGATCGTGATGCCGACGTTGAACGACGAGAAGTTGACCGCCGTCGCCAGCGTCGGCGCGTCACCGGCCAGGCTGAACACCCGCGCGTTGAGCGCCGGGTTCACCGCGAACCCGAAGCCGCCGAGCAGGAAGATCGACGCGATCGCGAGCTGCGGAGTGCCCGCCCAGAGCGCGAGCGTCGCCGACATCGCGCACAGCCCGGTGATCCCGACCGCCAGGGTCCGGAAGGGCAGCGCATCGGAGTACCGGCCGCCGATCGTGATGCCGATCAGCGAGCCCACGCCGTACAGGGCGAGCACGGCCGGTACGGCGCTCGGGTGCAGGCCGGCCGTGTCGGTGAGCAGGGGAGCGAGGTAGCTGAAGACCACCAGGATCGCGGCGGTGACGAGCGCGGTCGTGGCGTAGGACAGCCACAGGCGGGGGTTTACCATCGCGCGCAGCTCGGTCGAGATCCGTGGGGTCCGGCTGGGGTCGGGGCGGCCGAGCGGGATGGTCGCCAGGATGCCGGCCATCGCGCAGACCGACATGATCGCGACGGTCCAGAACGCGGCCCGCCAGCCGAAGTGCTGACCGATGATCGTGCCGGCCGGCAGCCCGACGATGGTGGCGATCGTGAGGCCGCCGGTGACGACGCTCATCGCCCGGGCGCGAGACGTCACCGGCACGAGGCCGACGGCGGTCACGGCGGCGACGGCCCAGAACCCGGCGTACACGAAAGCACCGATCACGCGGGTGACCAGCAGGAACTCGTAGTTCGGGGTGAGCGCGCCGGCGACGTGGCTCAGCGCGAAGAGCGCGAGGAAGACCAGCAGCGCCGTACGCCGCGACCAGCGCAGCGTGACGACCGCGAGGACCGGGGCGCCGATCAGCATGCCGACCGCGAACGCCGAGATCAGCAGGCCCGCGTCCGGGATGGACACGCCGAGGTCGGCCGCCAGCTCCGGCAGCAGCCCGGCCAGCATCAGCTCGGACGTGCCCTGGGCGAAGATGGCCAGGCCCAGGATGTAGACGGCGATCGGCATCGCGGGGTGTTCCCTCCGGATTCTGGGTCGTACAGGGGCGGCTCAGAAACGGTCACCTCTGTCGCCCGTGGTGACGGCGAGTATCGGGACCGTGTCAACCAGTGTGACCGAGCGACTCCGATCACGCAGCGCCACGCCCAGACCCCGGACAGTTGTTGCAGCTTCCTGCAACCGGTACGCCCCGGCGTGTCGATGAATTCGCGGCGCGCGCCACGGCGTTCGGGTTTGGCCGGATCGGGCAGAGTTGGGACATGAGCTACCCGACCCCAGCGCGACGCACCCGCGGCGTCGTCGACGGCGCCAAGATCAGCAGTGGGCTCAAGCTGCTGGTCCTGCTCGTCGGGCTGATGTGGCTGAGTGAGACCGTCGACACCGCCCTCAACGGCCGGCTCGATCAGTACGGGATCATCGCCCGCGACCCCGACGGACTGTTCGGCATCCTCACCGCGCCGTTCCTGCACCTCGGGTTCGGGCATCTGATCTCCAACACGCTGCCGCTCGTCACCCTCGGCGCGCTGATCGCGATCAGTGGCGCCAAGCGGCTGTTCTCGGTGACGGCGATCGTGACGACGCTCAGCGGGTTCGGCACCTGGCTGATCTCGCCACCGCACACGATCACGATCGGCGCGAGCGGTCTGGTCTTCGGGTACGCCGCGTATCTGATCGCCCGTGGCATCTTCAACCGGCGGCTCGGCCAGGTCGCGGTCGGCGTGATCGTCATCGTCGTCTGGGGCAGCGCGCTGCTCAGCAGCCTGCTCCCGCAGGACGGCATCTCCTGGCAGGGCCATCTCTGCGGCGGCCTGGCCGGCATCTTCGCCGCCTGGGTCCTGTCCGACGACCGCCCGAAGGCCGTCACCGCAGCCCAGCGCCCGGTCATCTGACACCTCGCGAGCTGGCTTGACTCCCCGCGCGGTGCCGGGATTGGATGCGCCGGTGAGCCTCCGGATCGAGCACGTCACCGACGGGCCAGCGCTGGCCGACTGGCAGTTCGTGCACAACGAGATCATCCCGACGGACCCGCTGTCGCTCGACGTCATCCGGGGGCGGGCGCAGCGCCGACGCCTGACGGTCGCGTACGACGGCGACGTACCGGTCGGCTGCGCGACCGTGCGCCCGCCCGAGGACGAGACGCCGGCCGCCACGCTGATTGTCCGGGTACTGCCGGCCCACCGCAGGCAAGGCTTCGGCGAGCAGCTCTACCTGGCGGAGTTGCCGCACGCCCAGGCGCTCGCCGACTCGGTGGAGACGGTCGTGCTCGAGTCGAACCAGGACGGCCTGCGCTTCGCCCTCGCGCACGGCTTCGTCGAGACCGAGCGCTACCTGCTGCCCGGCGACACGATCCCCTTCATCACGCTGCGCTCAGCCGATTGTTGAGAGGTCGGTGTTGGCGCCGCAGATGACGGCTACGACTCGTTCTCCGGTGGCCGGCTGGTAGGCGCCGGTCTGCAGGGCCGCGTAGGTGACGGCGGCGCCGTGTTCGACGGCGAGCTGGTACTCGCGCCACAGTTCGTTGCGAGCGGCAACGATGGAGTCTTCGGTGACCAGGACCGACTTGACGTTGTTCGCCTGGACGGCTTCGAAGGCCAGGGCGCCGAAGCGGCGGGCACCGAGGGAATCGGCCGCCACGCCACCTACCTGTACGTCGACCAGCTCGCCCGCGGCCAGCGTTTTGTTGAGCGTGGGAGCGAGCTCCGGTTCGATACCGATGACCTGGGCGCGGTCTCCGAGGGCGGTTGCGATGCCACCGATCAAGCCGCCGCCACCGACAGCGACCAGCACGGTGTCGAAGTCGAGGTCCTCGAGCAGCTCCAGCCCGATCGTCCCCTGACCGGCCACGACCTCCGGCTGGTCATACGCGTGCAGCAGCAGCGCGCCCGACTTGCCGGCTTCGGCGACGGCGGCTTCGTAGGCCTCGGCATACTCGTTCCCGACCTGCACGACATCCGCGTCCAGGGTCCGCAGCCGCGCGACCTTGGCCGCCGGCGCCGTGGTGGGGACGAAGATGCGGGCCGGTACGCCGAGCTCGCGAGCGGCGTACGCGCCGGCCAGACCCGCGTTGCCACCCGAGGCGGTGACGATGCCCTGGCCGGTGAGCGCGCCTTGCTCCTTCGCGACGAGCAACCGATTGAACGCGCCGCGTGGCTTGAAGGAGCCGACGTGCTGGAGGAGTTCCAGCTTGAAGGTCAGCGTCGGGGACACCCGCAGTACCGGAGTACGGCGGAGGTGGCCGGCGATCCGGTAGGCGGCGAGCTGGATGTCGGCAGGGGTCACGGTCATGTGTCCCACCCTGCCACGCCGATCAGGACTACCGTGGTTCGAGCTTCACTCATGAGTTGGAGGGCGATCCGATGGGTGCGTACGAGGACAGCTACCGCCGCAGCCTGGCGGACCCGGAGTCGTTCTGGCTGGAGGCGGCTCGTGCGATCAGCTGGACCAAGCAACCCTCCCGAGCGCTCGACGACTCGGCGGCACCGATCTACCGCTGGTTCCCCGATGGCGAGCTCAACACGTCGTACAACGCGCTCGATCGCCATGTCGAGGCCGGGCTCGGCGACCGGACCGCTCTGATCTACGACTCACCCGTCACGGGCATCACCCGCAGCTACTCGTACGCCGAACTGCGCGACGAGGTCGCCCTCTTCGCCGGCGCCCTGCGCAGGCTCGGCGTCGAAGCCGGAGATCGCGTGATCGTGTATCTCCCGATGATCCCGGAAGCCGTGATCACGATGCTCGCCTGCGCCCGGCTCGGCGCGATCCACTCGGTGGTGTTCGGCGGGTTCGCCCCGAAGGAGCTCGCGGCCCGGATCGACGACGCGACGCCGAAGGTGATCGTCGCCGCCTCCTGCGGGATCGAGCCGGCCCGGGTGGTCGAGTACAAGCCGATCATCGACGCGGCGCTGGAGCTCTCGACCCATCAGCCCGATCGGACCGTGCTGCTGCAACGCGAGATCGCCCCCGGGAAACTCGGAGAGCGCGATCTCTCCTGGGAGGACGCCGTTTCTGGTGCGACTCCAGCCGATCCGGTGCCAGTGGCAGCGACCGACCCGCTGTACGTGCTCTACACGTCCGGTACGACCGGGAAGCCGAAGGGCGTCGTCCGCGACAACGGCGGGCATGCCGTCGCGCTCGCCTGGACGATGGGTGCCGTCTACGACATCAAGCCCGGCGACGTCTGGTGGACCGCCTCCGACGTCGGCTGGGTCGTCGGGCATTCGTACATCGTCTACGCGCCGCTGCTCATCGGCGCCACGACCGTGCTCTACGAGGGCAAGCCAGTCGGTACTCCGGACGCGGGTGCCTTCTGGCGGGTGATCTCCGACCACGGCGTGAAGGCCCTCTTCACGGCGCCGACCGCGTTGCGGGCGATCAAGAAGGTCGATCCCGAGGCGGCTGAGCTTGCGAAGTACCGGCTGGAGGCGTTCAGCACGCTGTTCCTGGCCGGCGAGCGGCTCGATCCGGAGACATACCACTGGGCTCACGACAAGCTCGGCGTACCAGTCGTCGATCACTGGTGGCAGACCGAGACCGGCTGGCCGATTGTCGCGAACCCGCGCGGACTCGAGCCGCTGCCGGTGAAGCCGGGGTCGGCGACCGTGCCGCTGCCCGGCTGGGACGTTCAGGTGCTCGATGCCGACGGCACCCAGTTGCCTCCGGGGGAGGAGGGGGCGATCGCCATCAAGCTGCCGCTGCCGCCGGGCGCGTTGCCGACGCTGTGGGGTGACGACCAGCGCTACATCGACAACTACCTGAGCCGGTTCGACGGGTACTACCTCACCGGCGACTCCGGGTACGTCGATGCCGACGGCTACGTCTTCGTGATGGGCCGGACCGACGACGTGATCAACGTGGCCGGGCACCGCCTTTCGACCGGGAGCATGGAGGCGGTCCTCGCGGCGCACCCCGCGGTGGCCGAGTGCGCGGTGATCGGTGTGCACGATGCGTTGAAGGGGCAACTGCCGCGCGGGCTGGTCGTCTTGAAGGCGGGCGCGACCATCTCGCCGGCTGTTCTGCAGGAGGAACTGGTGGCCGCCGTACGCCGGGACATCGGTCCGGTGGCGGCGTTCCGCGACGTGTCCGTGGTCGACGCGCTGCCGAAGACGCGCTCGGGCAAGATCCTGCGCAAGACGATGCGCGGGATCGCCGACGGCCGCGACGAACCGGTCCCGTCGACCATCGAGGACGCGAGCGTGCTCGATGCCCTCCGCCCGATCCTCCGGCACTAGCCTCAACTAGTCTCGGGGTATGCGAGTAGTCATAGCTGGGGGACATGGACAGATCGCGCTGCGGCTGACGAAGCTGCTCGCGGCGGACGGGCACTCGGTCGTCGGGCTGGTGCGCAACCCGGCGCACGAGGCCGACATCGCGGCGGCCGGCGGCGAGGCGGCGGTACTGGACCTCGAGTCGGCCGATGTCGAGTCGGTGGCGAAGGTGTTGGCCGGCGCGGACGTCGCGATCTTCTCGGCCGGCGCCGGTCCGGGCAGCGGCAACGACCGCAAGGACACCGTCGACCGTGGCGCGGCCCGGCTGCTCGCGGACGCGGCTGAGCAGGCCGGCGTACGGCGTCACCTCCAGGTCAGCTCGATGGGCGCGGACAGGTACGAGCAAATGGACCCGGCCGACTCCTTCACCATCTATCTGAAGGCCAAGAAGGCGGCCGAGGACGACCTGCGCGCCCGCGACGGACTGGACTGGACCGTCCTGCGCCCGGGTTCGCTGACCAACGACCCCGGTACCGGCCTGGTGCTGCTCGCGGACCAGACCGGTCGCGGCAGGATCACCCGCGACGACGTCGCGCTCGTCCTGGCCGGCCTGTGCGACACCCCGGCCTCGATCGGCCGGACCCTGGAACTGATCGGCGGCGACACCCCGGTCGCCGAGGCACTGGCCACTCTCTGACGTTGCTACCAGCAACAGATTGCGATCGACATGGCTGACGACAACCACCGGTCCGTGCACTTCGAGCGCACGGCCAACAGCAAGTACGAGGTCCGCAACGTCCGTGGCGGCAGCATGTCGGTCGGCTCCGGCGCCGACACCGACTTCACCCCGGTAGAGCTGCTGCTCGCGGCGATCGGCACCTGCTCGGCGATCGACGTCGACATCGTGACGAGCCGCCGCGCCGAGCCGACCGAGTTCCGCGCGACGGTCAGCGGCGACAAGGTCCGCGACACCGAACAAGGCAACCGCCTCGAGAACCTCGCGGTCGAGTTCACCATCACCTTCCCCGAAGGCGAGGACGGCGACCAGGCCCGCGAGGCGCTGCCCCGTGCAGTCAAGATGTCCCACGACCGCCTCTGCACGGTCAGTCGCACAGTCGAACTGGGCACCCCGGTCACCACGACGCTGTTCGACCAACCCGCCTCATAGCTCCGGGGCGCTGTAATCCCTCGGGCACGGCCTCTTGGCTGGCTAGCCTGAGGGCGTGCAACTCGGTGTGAACGTCCCCAACTTCGGCCCCGGTACCGACCCAGGCCGGCTCCGTGACTGGGCCCAGACGGTCGAGGGGCTCGGCTACGACCGGCTGCTGGTCTCCGATCACGTCGCGATCACCCCCGACGTGGCCTCGCAGTACCCGGCGCCCTTCTACGAGCCCTTCACCACGCTGAGCTGGTTAGCGGGATTCACCACGATCGGCCTCGGGACGACGGTACTGATCGCGCCGTACCGGCACCCGCTGCTGGTCGCCCGGATGGCGGCCAACCTCAACGCGCTGAGTGGCGGGCGGTTCGTACTCGGGCTCGGCGTGGGATGGGCGCGGCAGGAGTTCGAGGCGCTCGGCGTCGACTTCACGCGTCGCGGCAAGCTGACCGACGAGCTGATCCGGGACGTCCGCGCCGCCTGGTCGGACGACTCCGACTACCGCGCCGGTGACATCCCGATCTGGGTCGGTGGCAGCAGCGACGCCGGCCTGCGTCGCGCAGTACGGCTCGGAGATGCCTGGCATCCGTTGCGCCGCAGCGTTGACTGGATGCGCACCGGGCTCGATCGGCTGAAGGAGTTGGCTGGCGAGGAAGGCCTGCCGGTACCGGACTTCGCGCCCCGGATCGTACTTCGGTTGACCACGCAGCCGTTGCCGGAGGCCGAGCGAGTGGCGGGGGAGGGATCGCTCGACCAGGTGCTGGGCGATCTCCAGCAGCTCCGGCAGCTCGGGGCGACGACCGTAGTACTGGACCCGTTCGGCGGCGACCCCGCCGAGACCGAGCGGCCGCAGAACGCCTGGAAGGACCTCGCGACCGTCGCGGCGTCCAAGGAGCGAGTGGAGCGACAGTGACCTCAGCAGAAGACTTCCTGCGCCGTGCGATCGGCCTGGCCACGACGGCCCGGGAGTCCGGCAACCCGCCGTTCGGCTCGCTGCTGGTCGGTCCCGACGGGACGGTGATCGCCGAGGAACACAACACCAGCATCACCGACAACGACATCAGCGCCCACCCGGAGCTCAAGCTGGCCAAGTGGGCCGCACGGGAGCTGGATGCCGACGCGGCCGCCGCCACCACGATGTACACGAGCTGCCAACCCTGCGGCATGTGCACCGGTGCCATCGAGCGCTCAGGGCTCGGCCGCGTCGTCTATGCGCTGTCCGGTGAGCAGCTCAACGGACTCAAGCCCGGCGGTGGCTTCGCTGCGGTGCCACAGGAGGGCCCAGCCTTGTACGACGAGGCGCGGGTGCCCGTGGACGGTTACTACAACTGACCTGGCTCTGCCCAGCCCGGCCGGCCGGGCAGAGCGCAGTACTAGTTAGGCGTCAGGCAGAGCGTGTACTTCGCGTTCCGGTCGGTGTACGACACGGTCGAGTCCTGGAACTTGGCGCACTGGTCGCCGTCCACGGTGTTGTCGAGCCTGCCGATCACCTTGTAGTCAGCGTCGCTCGACGAGCAGTCGACGACCTTCACGTTGGGCTTGTCCGCGGTGCCCTTGTTGTAGACGCAGGAGCCGATCGTTGCCTCGGGGTCCTTGTTCAGGTTGGCGACGACGATCAGCCCGATCAGCGCGATCGGGATCAGCAGACCGAGCACGGCCGGGCGGTTGAACAGCGGCTTGCCCGGGTCCATCGGGCGGCCGGGCGGGTTCGGGGCCGGCTCGGGCAGGTTCTTGAACTTCGAGGAGGTGCCGAGGTTCATCAGCATCGTGATCGGGTTGATGATCATCGACCCGACACCCCACCAGCCCTGCCACATGCTCTTCGCGGTCATGTCACGGGTCGCCGCGGTGCCACACGTCTTGCAGAACGGCCCCTGCAGCTTCAGGAACCGCATCATCACCAGGAACCCCTGATGCCCTCGCACAGTCGCCTCAACAGCCGGCGCCCCACCACAGAACCGGCACTGCAGCGGCTGACCCGGCTGCCCCTGAGCGAACTGCTGCCCCTGCGGGTATTGCCCCGGCTGACCCGGTTGCTGCGGCGCGTAGTTCTGCTGCGCGTACGGCTGCTGCCCGTACTGCGGCTGCGGCCCACCCGGCCCCGGCTGCCCGTAGTGGGGCTGCGGTGGCGGGTACTGGGGCTGTCCCGGGGGTGGGCCGTACTGCGGGAATTGCTGAGGGTGCTGGCCCGGTTGCTGCGGGTGCGGAGGGTACGGCGGGCCGGGCGGCGGGGTAGTGGTCACAAAGTTTCCTGTTAACTCGATTCGGGAAAAACCGACACCGCACCCTACTCACCGGCCCGGCTCACCAGCACCCTCCGGTATGAAACGGTGACCTGGTGACCGAGTCAGCCGCAGCCTTCGAAAAGCCCGCCAACCTCACCATCGGCCCGCTCGAACCGGCTGACCGCAAGACCTGGGAGGAGCTCTTCGCCGGCTACAACGAGTTCTACGGACGGACCATGCCGGCCGAATTCTTCGACCATTCCTGGGCCGAATTCACCACCGGCACCCGAATGCATGCGCTGGCCGCCCGAATCGATGGCGAGCTGGTCGGGATCGTCCATTTCCTCACCCACGCGAGCACCACGTCGGCCGATTCCTGTTACCTGCAAGACCTTTTCACCGCCCCGGCAGCGCGCGGACGTGGCGTCGGCCGCGCGCTGATCGCCGCCGTCACCGACTGGGCCCGCACCCAGAACTGCGGCCGCGTCTACTGGTCGACCCACGAATCCAATACGACCGCCCGCCGCCTCTACGACCAGGTCGCCGAGAACCGCGGCTTCATCATCTACTCGGTCCCGCTGTAACGAGCCGCCAGCTCCTTGCCGAGCCGGGCCAGCTCGGCCTGGACGGACGGCGGATCCAGTACCTCGACCATCGCGCCCCAGCCGGCCAGATGCTGGGCGATCATCAGGGGACTGGGCGCGGTCAGCCGGAGCTTGATCCTCCCGTCACCGACCGGCCCGACGACCTCGACATGCCGGCCGTGCCGATCCTGCATCACCCACAGGTAGCGCTCCTCGATCAGCAACGTCGCAGCCAGCAACGACCGCTGCTGCTCCATCTCCTCCACCACCCGGCTCCACGCCTCGGACAGATCGAAGTCGTCCGGCCGCTCAGCCGGTACGCCGGTGAGCTCCGCCTCCGTGATCCGCTCGACCCGGAAGGTGCGCTGGCCCTTCTCTGTCCCGGCGATCAGGTACCAGATGTCGTCCTTGTCGATCAGCCCGAGTGGATCGACCAGCCGTTCCGACTCGGCCCGGCCGCGGCCGACGTACCGGAGTCTGACCTTGACCCGCCGGACGACGGCATCTTGCAACCGGCGGACCAACTCGGGCCGTTCCTTGACGTGTTCACCCCAGCGCGCCGGGTCGATCACGACGGACTCGGCGGCGGCTTGGGCATCCGCGCGGAACGTATCGGGCAGCGCCCGCACCAACTTCCGCAGCGCGGCCTTCGCCTCCGGCGCAACCGACGCCGCGGGGCCGACGAGTAGGAACAGCGCCTGCGCCTCGGTCGCGTTGAGCCCGGTGAGATCGGTCCGTGCGCCACCCAGCAACGACCATCCACCGTTGCGCCCAGGCTGTGGATAAACCGGGATCCCGGCCGTCGACAACGCCTCCAGATCCCGCCGCGCCGTCGCCACCGAGATCTCCAGCTCCTCGGCCAGCTCGGCCGCGGTCACCCGGCCGCGCGCCTGCATCAGCAACAGAGTCGCCACCAACCGATCAGCCCGCATGCACCGATCCTGTCAAACAAACTGCTCACCCGGTGACTACTTTGGCTGAGTTTTGTCGGCGGCCGTTCCTAGCATGGGCACCAACAGTCGGCGAGTGGGTGGAAGGGGACCGCGATGACGACGCTGGAGGGCCGGACGGAGTCCGCGCTGATCGTGATCGACGTGCAGAACAGCGTGATGGAGGGTGCCCACGACCGGGACGCCGTGGTCGCGAACATCGCCACCCTGGTCGACAAGGCGCGCGCCGGCGACGTACCGGTGGTCTGGGTGCAGCACTCCAGCGAGCACATGCCGATCGACAGCGACGGCTGGCAGTACGTCCCCGAGCTGAAGCTGGGGGAGTCGGAGCCTGTCGTCCACAAGCGCTACCCGGACTCGTTCGAGGACACCGATCTCGAGTCCATCCTCGCCGACCGCAAGATCGGCCGCCTGGTCGTCACCGGCGCCCAGACCGACGAGTGCATCCGCTCGACCCTGCACGGCGCGATCGTCCGCGGCTACGACACCCTCCTGGTCAGCGACGCCCACACCACCGAGGACCTCTCGGAGTGGGGCGCCCCGACTCCCGACAAGGTCATCGCCCATACCAACCTCTACTGGGAAAACCACCAAGCCCCGGGCCGCACGGCCGGCATCGCCACGACCGCGGAGGTAGGCCTTGGAGATTCACCTTCACACTGACGCGTCAGACCTGGCCCACGAGATCTGGCCGATCTACCAAGAGGTTTTCGGCGATTTCGACACCTTCGACCACTGGCGCACCGACCTGTACGACCGGCACGCCACCCGCGACGGCTACCGACTCGTCACCGCGGTCGACGGGCCGGGTGTCGTCGGGTTCGGTTGGGGATATACGGGTCAGCGAGGGCAGTACTGGAGTGACCTGGTCTGCGAAGCGCTGCCGGCTGCCATCACCGATGAATGGGTCGGCGGACACTTCGAGTTCGTCGAGCTTGCGGTCCTGCCTGCCTACCGCGGCAGAGGGGTCGGCCGCGCGCTGCACGACAAGCTGCTCGAATCCGTCACCAGCCGCTGCCTGCTCAGCACCACCGACTCTCCTGACGACCCGGCGGTCCGGCTCTATCTGTCCGCGGGGTGGTGGAAACTCGGGGTGCTTCGGCCTGGAGTTCAGGTGATGGGCAGACTTGCGGCATGACTTTGGATCAGCGGCAGCGGGAGCTTCTGGCGGAGTGGTTGCCACGGGCCGAGGTGGTGAAGGACCTCAGCTGGGGACTCGTCGGCACGACCGTGCTGGAGCTGATGCACGAGGGCGAGCAGTACGTCGTCAAGGCGGGCGACGACGCCGACGGCAACATCGCCCATGAACTGGAGGCGCATCGGGCCTGGCTGAAACCGTGGACCGCCCACCGCCGCGCACCGGAACTCGTCCACGGCGACGAGCGAGCCAAGCTGCTCCTCACCCGCTACCTACCGGGGCAACTGGTCGAGGGCACCGACCACGAACGCGATCCAGAGACCTACCGCCAAGCCGGCGAACTACTGGCCCAGCTCCACGGCCAATCCGCCGTCGCCGATGACTTCGAGGCGGGGGAGAACGAGAAGGCGCTCTTCTGGCTCGCCCAGCCGCACCGGATCGCGCCCGACATCGTCGACCAGCTCCGCAAGCTCATCGACACCTGGCCGACACCGACCACCGAGCTGGTCCCGACGCACGGCGACTGGCAACCACGCAACTGGCTGATCGACGACGGCACGGTCAGCGTGATCGACTTCGGCCGGGCCCGCCTCCGCCCGGCGTACACGGACTTCGGCCGCCTGGCGGCCCAGCAGTTCCGCACCGACCCGGCCTTGGAGACCGCCTTCCTGAGCGGCTACGGCACGGACCCCCGAGACCCCGGTACCTGGCACCGCCAACGCGTCCGCGAAGCCATCGGCACCACCGCCTGGGCCCACCAGGTCGGCGCCGACGACTTCGAACAACAAGGCCTCCGCATGATCACCGAAGTCCTCGCCGGCTGAAGGGTGGGAGGCAGGGGAGGTGTTCTCATCTAATTGTGTTGCTCGGTGACGGGCGGAGCACCTAGCGTCGCGAGTATGACCTCCCAGCTGGTGGCGCTCGAGTTCGATGCGAATGATCCGGTCCGGCTCGCCCGGTTCTGGGCCGGTGTGCTGGGCCGCGAGGTGGCCGAGGACGGTGTCACGTTGCTGGCCGGTGGGGACACCGAGTTCCAGATCCGGTTCCAGCCGACCGACGAGGCGAAGACCGAGCCGAACCAGATGCATTTCGATCTGACCAGTCAATCGCTCGAGGGCCAGCAGCAGAAGGTGGCGAAGGCGCTGGAGCTGGGTGGCCGGCACATCGACATCGGCCAGACGCCCGACGACGGCCACGTCGTACTCGCCGATCCCGAAGGCAACGAGTTCTGCGTGATCGAGCCGGGTAACAACTTCCTGGCCGACACCGGAGTGATCGGCGCGCTGTCCTCCGACGGCAGCCAGACGGTCGGGTACTTCTGGAGTGAGGCGCTGGGCTGGCCGCTGGTCTGGGACCAGGACGAGGAGACGGCGATCCAGTCGTCCCAGGGCGGCTCGAAGATCAGCTGGGGCGGCCCGCCGGTACGACCGAAGACCGCCAAGAACCGGCTACGCCTCGACATCGCCCCACCCGCCGGCAGCGATCAGAAGACCGAGGTCGACCGCCTGATCTCCCTCGGCGCCAAACGCAGCGAAACCGACCCTGGGGAAGACGGCTCGATCCCGATGACCGACCCCGACGGCAACGAGTTCACGGTCCTCGCACCCCAGTGATCCACTCAGGTAGCCCGGTCAATCAACCTCGCCCGAGCTGGTCCCGGCGGCGGATCAGGTAGGCGGTTTCGGCTGTGTTGCCTGCTAGTTCGATGGCTTTGTCGTAGGCGGCCCGCGACTCCTGACTCCGCCCCAACCGCCGCAAGAAGTCGGCGCGAGTCGCGTGGTACGCGTGATAACCCGCCAACCTGTCCTCGAGACGATCGACGGCCGCCAGCGCGACCTCCGGACCGTCGAGCTCAGCGACGGCGATCGCCCGGTTGAGCGCGACGATCGCCGACGAGTCGAGGCGTACAAGCTGGTCATACAGCGCAACCACCTGCGACCAATCGGTATCACCGACCGCGCGAGCCGACGTGTGCACGGCATTGATTGCCGCAAGGATCTGATAGCGACCCGGAGCAACCCCAGCAGCCAGCCGCTCGCGCACCAGCCGATGCCCCTCATCGATCATCGCCACGTCCCAGGCCCCACGATCCTGCTCAACGAGCGTCACCAGTTCACCGGTCGCGGACACCCGAGCGGCACTACGCGCCTCGGTCAGCAGCATCAGCGCCAACAGCCCGGCGACCTCACCGTCGTCCGGCATCAGCGCCCGGATCAACCGGGTGAGCCGGATCGCCTCGGCGGTCAGCTCGTGACGTACAGGATCGGTCTCGGAACCAGTCGCCAGATACCCCTCGTTGAAAACCAGGAACAGCACGGCGAGTACGCCAGACACCCGTGCCGGCAGATCCTCCGCAGACGGCACCCGGTAGGGGATCCGGGCCGCCTTGATCTTCGCCTTCGCGCGGGTGATCCGCTGACCCATCGCCGTCTCCTGCACCAGGAACGCCCGGGCGATCTCGGGCACAGTCAGCCCGCCGACCATCCGCAGCGTCAGCGCCATCCGGGTCTCCATCGCGAGCGCCGGGTGGCAGCAGGTGAAGATCAGCCGGAGCCGCTCGTCGTCGATCGCGCCAAGGGACTCGGGTGGTTCGTCGTCGGCCAACATCTGAGCCTCCTTGTGCTTGTCGTCGCGCTTGCTCTCCCGGCGGATCCGGTCGATCGCCTTGCGGTTGGCGGTGGTGGTCAGCCAGGCGCCGGGATTCGGCGGTACGCCGTCGGCCGGCCACTTCTCGACGGCAACCGCGAACGCCTCGGCAGCCGCTTCCTCGGCGATGTCGAGATCACCGAACCGTCTGGTCAGGGAGGCGACCACCCGCGCCCACTCCTCGTGGTGGACCCGGGTGATCGCCGCCTCGACCTCGCTCACAGGAACGGCCGCACCTCGACGCGACGGTTGCAGGCCTTCGACCCCTCGGCGGCGAGCTTGAGCGCCTCGTCGAGATCGGCCGCCTCCATCACCCAGAAGCCGGCAAGGAACTCCTTCGACTCCACGAACGGCCCGTCGGTGAACACCGGCTCGGCCCCGCGGTTGTCGATCACGGTGGCCGCGCTGGGCGCCGCGAGCCCACCGGCGAAGACCCAGTTGCCGTCGGCGATGATCCGATCGTTGAACACATCGATGGCCGCGCGCTCCTCGGGCGTACCGGCGTGCGTGGCCTCGTCCGCGATCACAGAAACCAGATACTGCATCTCAACTCATCTCCTGTGGTTCCAGGCGTCCCTGCCGGGCAGCCACTCACCCCTGCAACGAACTCCTGGAGCCCCATCCGACACAGGCTCAGAACTTTCTCCGACGAATCCTTCCAGAAAGAAGGGGCGGGCTCATCGGGTCAGTGCTGCGACGGCGCGGGCTGCCAGTCGTTCGGCGTACTCGATGCTTCCCGGCTGCAGCCATCCTTCGTTGAGGGTTGGCGTGGATCCGTTGTTCACCGCCACCTGGTAGTCGAGGCAGGCCAGCCAGAGTGCTCGCATGTTCAGGATGCGGGGGAGTCGCTCCAACTCGTCGTCGCTGAGCCGAACGTGCTGCCGGTAGCCACGCACGACTGCGTCGATGTTGTCCGGGTTGCCTTCGGCTGTGGTCCTCAGGAGCCAGGCGAGCGCGGGTAGTCGCGGACCGCGCCCGGAGCCGGCCCAACCTACGATCGTGAGCGCGCCGGGGACGCCGACGGCGGCCCAGAGGTGGTAGTTACTGTGGGTGATCGCCTCGGGCAGTCCTTCGGCGTCGTCAGCGTTCTCGACCTGATCGCGCAGCCAGTCGAACTTCTCGCGGCCGGCGGGGGAGACCTTGTCCTCGACGCTGGCCAGGAAGCTCATCGCCGCGGCCAGATCTTGTTTCGGTCTGCCTACATAGAAGCCGCCGTCGGCTTCCTCCGCACCGCCGTCTCTGGCGACCGCGCCGTCGGCCTGGGGGAGTGCATGCAATCGCCCGAGCAGGCTACCCAGTTCATATGCGACCTCGGCGGGATCGTCGTCCTCGGCGCCCGGGCGTCCGCCGTCGACGAACCGGGTGACGATCACCCCGCTGTCGTCGAACGTCGACACAGGCTCATCGTGCGCGATCCGTTCGGCGGGGAAGTCGTGCGCAGCCAGAAACCGCAGGATCTCCGCGTCGCCCTCAACCCGAGCGAGCTGATCTGCCGGCGACGAGAACACCCGGGCGATCCACGGGGGACCGTCCTCCCGACGGACGACCAACGTCGACGGATAGTGACCCGGCCACGAACCACGCGGCCGGGTGGCAGGATCGTCGTCGATCGGCGCCAGCGAGCTGATCCGAATCCCGTACCGAGCCTCGAGATGGATCTTGAGGTCGACGCTCCCGAACGGCCGATTCCGCGCGAACGGCGATCGGTTGATCTGCTCCAGATCGGCAAGTGCCTGGGTATACCGCTGTCCGGTCGCGCGGGCCCGATCCCGGACGGCGCGCTTGAAACTGCCTTGCTTGGTCATGACAAGCCTCCTCGACATGTCTTCGCCCCCCAGCGACGCGACACTCGATCCAGGCCTGGACACCAACACTTGGCCTTGAGGGCGGATTCCCCTTCGCCTTCTCGAGGACTTCGCTGGGGGAGGTCCACAGAGGCTGGGCGTCGGCCGACGCCAGAACCTCATCTTAGGAGAGGGCCCGGATCCGTACTAGTTGACATAATGTCAGTTATCGGACATTCGGGGAGAAGGCTCAGGAGAGCGGTCACGAGCTGTTTTCGAGCTGATTCTTGCCTCGACGCCGGACGACGAGTTCTGTCAGCGGCTCTCAGAGCGCCGTGGCGGCAGAGTCGCTGTGGTTGCCGCGGCCGTGTCGTCTCCAGGAGGCTCGGATCCGGCCCGGGGCGTCAGAATGGCTGTCGACCATCGCCGCTGATGCATTTATCCCCCGAAGACGGCCCGGCGGCCGACCCCGGTTGTTTCATGCATAATCACCATTATGCAGCAGGTTTCAGCCAAACTTGTTGCCTGATGCAAGGAATCTGAGCAGGGGAGTAAGGCACCGATCGCAAACTGTCGGTGGCGGTCGGTAGAACTCCCCCATGAAGGTTCTCGCAGCTCAGTCGGCGTTCTTCGCTGCCCGGCGTCCTCGCAAGGACTCCCCCCACACAACCGACGCCTACCGCCGCGACCTGGCCGGCATCACCACGCTGCTCTGCACCCACCTCGATGTCGAGCTCGAGCAACTCGAGGTCGACGACCTCACCGCCCATGCTCTGCGCGCCGCCTTCGGCGCGTTCGCCGACAGCCACGCCAAGAGTTCCGTACTCCGCGCCTGGTCCACCTGGAACCAGTTCCTCACCTTCTGCGTGTCCGACAGCCTCCTGGCCGGCAACCCGATGGGAGCAGTGGCCAGACCCAAAACCCCTCCCCTCTCCCCCAAGCCTCTCCGCGGCGAGGACACCCCCGAAGTCCTCCTGCGTTCGGTCGCCGACGGCGCCCGCCAATCGCGCGACCCGTGGCCGGAGCGTGACGTCCTGGTCATCGCGCTCGGTCTCGTCGCCGGTCTGAGATCCGGTGAGATGCGCACTCTGACAGCGGATTCGCTGGCCGGCCGCCCTGGCGAGATGCGCCTGCACGTCCACGGCAAAGGCAGCCGTGACCGTTCCATCCCGGTCCAGCCGATCATGGCCAAGATCATCGAGACCTATGTCGATTCGTGCGTACAACGCTTTCCCCGCAAGCGGTTCGGCCGCTCGACCAAGCTGCTGCTGGACCGTACCGGCGAGCCGATCGGACGTGGCGGCCTCGAGTACCTGGTGAAGTCCTGTTACCGCTGGGCCGGTCTGCACGATCGGGTACCGGCGGGCGCCAATCTCCACGCGCTGCGCCACACGTTCGCCACCAGGCTCGCCGAGGACGGCGCCACCGCGACCGAGATCATGAGGCTGCTCGGCCATGCCAGTCTGGCCACCAGCCAGAACTACATCGAAGCGACCGGCCGGGAGCAACGGGCCGCCGCAGCGAGCAACCGCACCTACCGTTCCCTCGACCAAGTGATCAGTCCACCACCAGAATGTGAGGCGTGACCGGGATCAGAGAAGACTTCCTCTCCGTTGGTGCATCCGCCGCACGGCTTCTGCGCGAGCCCGCGGTCAGCGAGGCATGGTCGAAACCGAGCGCTCTGGAGGAGTTCAGCGTGGGCGGCCTTGCGGGCCACCTCGCGTACCAGGTGCTGGCGATCCCCGAGATCGTCGCCGCACCCGTCCCCACCGAGCCGACGATCTCGGTGCTCGACCACTACGCCCGGGTCGAGTGGATCGACGCCGGCCTGGACGACGAGATCAGCCTCCGGATCAGGTCCGGTGGCGACCTCGTCGCGGCGGACGGTCCCGTAGTACTGGCGGATCGGCTGGATGCGGCGCTCGATCAACTCACCGCGGGGCTGCCGGAGATCGCCGACCGCCCGGTCCGGATCTCGTTGTGGGGGCCGTGGTCGCTGATGCTCGACGACATGTTGCTGACCAGGTTGATGGAGCTGGCCGTGCACTCCGACGATCTGGCCGTCAGTGTGGGGTTGCCGACGCCCGAGCTGCCGCCGCGCGCGGTGGAGACGGTGCTGGGTCTGCTGACGCGACTCTCCGTCCGGCGGCACGGCGCGAGCGCGGTACTGCGTACGCTGTCTCGGGCGGAGCGGGCGCCGGGGACGATCACCGCCTTCTGACCCGCGCCGTCCATCAGTGCCGTGAGGAGCTCCGATGTACCGAAGGCTTGTCATCAAGTTGTCCGGCCAGGCGATCGCGGGATCGGCCGAGTTCGGCTTCAGCAGCGACAGCCTGACGCATCTGGCCCGTGAGGTGATCGCCGCGCACGAGACCGGCGTCCAGGTGGCCGTGGTCGTCGGCGGCGGGAACGTGTTCCGTGGCAACCGGGCCGAGGACTGGGGTATCGACCGGGTCGAGGCCGACAACATCGGCATGCTCGGCACCGTCATCAACGCGGTGCTGCTGCGCGGCCGGCTGTCGGCGCTCGGCGCGAAGAACGTCCGGCTGATGACCGCGATCCCGATCAACAACCTGGCCGAGCCGTACATCCGGCTGCGCGCGCTGCGCCATCTGGAGAAGGGCGGCATCGTGTTGCTGGCGTGCGGAAACGGTCAGCCGTTCCACACCACCGACTATCCGTCGGTCCAGCGCGCGATCGAGCTGGGCGCCGACGCGCTGCTGGTCGCGAAGAACGGCACCGACGGTGTCTACGACGCGGATCCGAACAAGGTCGCCACCGCTCGCCGCTTCGACCGCCTCAGCTACCAGGAGGTCATCGACAAGGGGCTGGGCGTGATGGACCAGAGCGCCTTCATCCTCGCGCGCGACCATGCACTCCCCCTGCACGTCTTCGACATCGACCACGACGGCGCCGCCGCGGCCATCAGCTCCGGCGCCCACATCGGCACCCTCATCGACTGAGCTCAGACTTCAACCTGGGTTGACAATGGGAGGTCTGATACCGACGAGCCGACGCGGACGGTGAAGGTGCCGGGCTCGGTGGTCCAGACGTTGTCCCAGTGCTCGAAGGCATGGGTGTGCAGCGGGACGGTGATCTCGCTGGACTCGCCTGCTTTCAGGCGTACGACTGCGAAGCCGGCCAGCCAGCGGATGGGGCGATCCACAGTGCTTTCGGGGCGTTCGGCGTACACCTGGATCACGTGTTTGCCGGCTCGCCTGCCGGTGTTGTGGACGGTCACCGTGGCAGCGGTCGCGGAGGCATGGAGGTCGGACAGCGACCAGGTGGTGTAGCCGAGGCCGTGCCCGAACTCGAAGGCCGGTTCGGTCCCGGCGCGGAGCCAAGCGCGGTATCCGAGGTGGATGCCTTCGTCGTACCGGACGACGCCGTCCTGTGGGGTGACGTCGATGACCGGTACGTCGGCCTCTTCGCGTGGCCATGTCGTGGGGAGCCTGCCACCTGGCTCGACGATGCCAAGCAGGACGTCGGCCAGTGCGTTGCCGTACTCCTGGCCGCCGAAGTAGGTGACCATGAGCGCAGCAACTTCGTCACGCCAGGGCAGCAGGACAGGCGAGCCCGCGTTGACGACCACGACTGTCCGGGGATTCGCTGCGATCACGGCTCGTACCAGCTCGTCCTGACGGCCGGGTAGCGCGAGAGTCGTCCGGTCATGGCCCTCGGACTCGACCTTGGAGTTGGTACCGACCACCACGACCGCCACGTCCGCGGCCCGGGCGGCCGCGACGGCCTCGTCGATCAGCGCCTGCGGGTTCGAGCGGTCGGGCTCGACGCCGACGGTGATGCTCAGGGCGTTGCCGAGACCGCCGTCCGATCTCGCCAGCTCCAGTTCCACGCGGACGTCGACCGGCTGGCCGGCGATCACGTCGAGCGGGGTGGAGATGGATGGCGGTGACAGCAGGGCGGCGCCGAGGTCCGTGCCGACCGGTACGGAGACGTCGTCAAGGAGAAGCTTGCCGTCGGCATAGATGCGGCCGCGACCGACGGAGGCGAACCCGAGCAGCACCGCCCCGGACTCCCCTGGCGTGTACGTCGTACGGAACTCGAAGACCGACGTGTCGCCGACCGGCGCGTCTCCACCGAGATAGACGAGCGCGCTCGAGAGACGGTCCTCGGCGAACAGCTCGGAGCCGTCCTCGGCCAGGAAGCGGACCCGGGCGCCCGGCCGGCCGGTCTCCGGATTGGTCATCGTCGACAGCGGCAACTCTGCGACACCTTCTTGGACCACGGCGCCGATCGAGTACGTGACCTCGGTATCAGGAAGCGCCGCACGTAGTCCGTCGAGCGGTGAGACCACGGACGCCGGGATGACGGTCGCGCTACCGCCGCCCTGGGTCCGTGCGTCCCGGGCGTTGTGTCCGATGACGGCGATCCGGTGGAGTGTGGTCGCGTTCCAGGGCAGCTCATCGGCGTTGCGCAGCAGGACCGATCCTTCGGCCGCCGCCGAGCGGGCGAAGGCGATGGTGTCGACCTGCGGAACCTCAGCCGGTTTCTCGAACCCTTCGAGGGCACCGACCCGGGCCGCCAGCGCGAGCAGCCGCAGCACCTTCCGGTCGATGGCGTCCTCCTGGACCTCACCCGACCGGACGGCCTCGACCAAGGCGTCTCCCCAGGCTCCGATCGGACCCGGCATCGCCAGGTCCTGCGAGTGTTTCGCGCTTTCGACGCTGCGTACGGCGGTCCAATCGCTGACGACGACGCCGTCGAAGCCCCACTCGCTGTTCAGCGGAGTCTCGAGCAGCTCGTTCTCCGACGCGGTCGCGCCGTTGATCGAGTTGTAGGCGCTCATCACCAGCCAGGCCTTCGATTCGGTGACAGCCTTCTCGAAGGCGAGCAGGTACACCTCGTGCAGCGCGCGCTCGCTGACCACGACGTCGGCGGTGAAGCGGTCGGTCTCGAAGTCGTTGGCGACATAATGCTTCGGGGTGGCGCCGACGCCGAGCTCCTGCACGCCGGCCACGTAGGCGGCGGCGAGTTCGGCGGTCAGTACAGGATCCTCGCTGAACGCCTCGAAGTGACGGCCGCCGAGGGGCGATCGGTGCAGGTTGATCGTCGGGCCGAGGACGATGTCCACGCCTTTGCGCCGGGCTTCGAGTCCGGAGGCCACGCCGTACCGGTGGGCGACGGCCAGATCCCACGACGACGAGAGCGCGGTCGCGGACGGGAGGTTGAGCGATGGATCCCGCTCGTCCCAGACCGGCCCGCGAACACCGCTCGGCCCGTCGGACAGCACCATCGACCGCAGCCCGATACCGGGCAGCGGATGGGTCGACCAGAAGTCCTGCCCGGTGAGCAACCGAACCTTCTCCTCGAGCGTCAGTCGACCGAGAAGATCTGCGAATTCAGCGGGTGTCAGGCTCATGCCTGCCACTGTAGGCGCGCGAGGAAATCCTGACCGCCGCGCTCGAGGCGGACACGGCGCGTCTGGGTGACGAGTCCGATGCGGTCGGCAAGCTCGGCGCCATCGTGCGGCACAACGCCGACGTTCCGGGGCTCGTCCAGTTGTACTCGACGTTCTCGGCGGAGGCCGGCGATCCGCAGCATGGGGCGCACGAGTACTTCGTGGAGCGTTATCAACTGCTGCGCGAGGCGCTGGCCGAAGGCGTGCGGGACCGGCAGACGCACGGAACGATCAGCCCCGCGGCAGATCCGGAGAAGATCGCCACCCTCCTGATCGCCTTGTCCGACGGGCTGCAGATCCAGTCCCAGTTCCAGCTACCGGACGAGCCGGCAGACCTCCTGGACCACCTGATCGAGCTGCTGCGCCCCACGTCTCGCACCTGACAGCCGAAGCCCGCCTTCAGATCTCGAGCACAGGCAGATCCGCTTCGATCGCTTCGAGGTGCGCGGCATACCAGTCTCCCCCGGCGGCGTGCTCCCAGAGCATGGCCATCACACCCCAGATGGTCCGATAGAACGCCAGCGTCCAGTCCAGCTCGGCGCTGCGTTCGATCCCGTACCCTCGCAGCAGAGCGTCCGTCGCAGCCTCCCCCGCCCGCGAGAACCGCCCGAGATCGAACAGCGGATCCCCGAAGGCGACGTCGCCCCAGTCGATGAACCCGGTGAAATGGTTGCCCTCAGCAAAGATATGCCGAGGATGCAGATCGCCGTGCAGGAGCCGCGGCGCCACCGGCGTGAGCCGATCCGCGAACCTCAGCCCACGCAACCGGCGTACCAGTTCGTCGTGGACGATTCCCGCCAGTACTTCGAGATTGTCCAGCGGCCGCACAAGCACCGAGAGCCAGTCGTCCCGCAACCCTTCCTGCAGGAAGCCGTATCCCTCGCCAGCCACCTCATGAAGTCGCCGCAACTGCCCGCCGGCCTGCTCCAGAACGGCCGGCTCAGCCGATGCCGACCCCTTCAAGGCACGCTCGATCAGGTATCCGGGTCCGCTCTCGACAATCTCAGGTGCCAGTACTCCGGCCTGTCGCGCGCGCTCGCAGGCCCAGACCTCCGCCGACATCGCGGCAGCCGCGCCCGACTTGTAGTAGAGCGTCTCCCCCGCATCCGTCCGCAGCCGAAAACTCTCGTTGCCGATAAAACCCTGGACGGGTTCGATGGAGGCGAAGCGCGTGGGATCGAGCACCCGGCCCACCGTAGACGACCCGCGTGTGCGCCGAAAACCGATTGCTGCCGGGGAGCGGTCTCTGGTGTACTCCGGGTTGCAGCACCTCAGCCAAGTAGTTCTCACCAAGGAGCGCACGGAATGCGACCTGACTTCATGTTCACCCAGAAAGGTCACACCTTCTCTTCAAGGGACATGAAGCTGCGTGCTAACTCTGAACTTGGGAATTCTGGCGCATGTCGACGCCGGTAAGACCAGCCTGACCGAGCGGCTCCTCTACGCCGCCGGGGTGATCGACGAGGTCGGCAGCGTCGATGACGGCAGTACCCAGACCGACTCGCTCGCGCTGGAACGCCAGCGCGGGATCACGATCAAGTCCGCGGTCGTCTCGTTCGCGCTCGACGACGTCACGGTCAACCTGATCGACACTCCCGGCCACCCGGACTTCATCGCCGAGGTGGAGCGGGCGCTCAGCGTGCTCGACGGCGCCGTACTCGTCATCTCCGCCGTCGAGGGCGTCCAGGCGCAGACCCGCGTCCTGATGCGCACGCTCCACCGGCTCCGGATCCCGACGCTGATCTTCGTCAACAAGCTCGACCGGCGAGGAGCTCAGCAGACCGAGTTGCTGAAGAGCATCGCGGATCGCCTGTCGGCCGGCGTCATCGCGATGGGTGAGGCGACGAGTCTCGGCAGCCCCGGCGCAGGCTTCACGCCGTACCGGCGCGACGACTCCGGCTTCTTGCAAACGTTGATCGAGGTACTTGCCGTCCATGACGATCAACTGTTGACGACATATGTAGAGAACGAAGCTGCCCTCTCGTACGACGTACTGTGGGCCAAGCTGGCAGATCAGACGCAGCGGGCGCTCGTGCATCCGGTGTACTTCGGATCCGCGATCACCGGCGCCGGCACCGACGAGCTGATCGCGGCGATCCGCGAACTGCTGCCGGCGGCCGAAGGCGACGTCGACGGACCCGTGTCGGGGTCGGTCTTCAAGGTCGAGCGTGGCCGGGCCGGGGAGAAGATCGCGTTCGTGCGGATGTTCTCCGGCGCGATCCGGACCCGGGACCGCCTGCGGTTCCGCGGCGACCGGGAGTCGAAGGTGACGTCGATCAGTGTGTTCGACGGCGGTTCCGTGCTGACCCGGCCGGAGGTGACCGCCGGGCAGATCGGCAAACTGTGGGGGCTCGGCGAGATCCAGATCGGTGACGTGATCGGAGTCGGGGCGAGCAGCTCAGAGAGCGCTTACTTCGCTCCCCCGACGCTGGAGACCGTCATCGCGCCGGTCCGGCCATCGGACAAGGGCAACCTGCAGGTCGCGCTCTCTCAGCTCGCCGAGCAGGACCCGCTGATCAACCTGCGCCAGGACGACCTCCGCCAGGAGACCTTCGTATCGCTGTACGGCGAGGTGCAGAAGGAGGTCATCCAGACGACGCTGGCCGGCGAGTTCGGGATCGACGTCACCTTCCGCGAGACGACGACGATCTGCATCGAACGGCTGGCCGGGGTCGGGACCGCGGTGGAGTTCAACAAGCAGGACCCGAACCCGTTCCTGGCGACCGTCGGCCTGCGGGTCGAGCCGGCGCCGGTCGGCGAAGGCGTCAGCTTCCGTCTCGAGGTCGAGCTCGGCTCGATGCCGTACGCGTTCATCAAGGCGGTCGAGGAGACCGTGTACGAGACGCTGCAGCAGGGAATCCACGGCTGGCAGATTCCGGACGCGCGGGTGGTGATGACGCATTCGGGCTACTCGGCGCGGCAGAGTCACGCGCATGCCGTCTTCGACAAGAGCATGTCGAGCACGGCCGGCGACTTCCGCAATCTCACGCCGCTCGTCTTGATGACGGCGCTGCGGGAAGCCGGTACGACGGTGTACGAGCCGATGCACCACTTCCAGCTGGAGATCCCGACCGACACGACTCGCGGCGTACTGGCCGCGCTGACACGGCTCCGGGCGATCCCGCAGGTACCGGCGCTTGGCACTGAAACCTCTGTCCTGGAAGGAGAAATCCCAGCGGCTGCCGTCTACCAGCTAGAGCAGCAACTGCCCGGCCTGTCCCGTGGTGAAGGCGTGCTCGAATCATCGTTCGAGCGCTATCAGCCCGTCACGGGCCCGATCCCCGACCGGCCGCGCACCGACAACGACCCGCTCAACCGCCGGGACTACCTGCTCCACGTCCTCCGGCGAGTGTGATCAGCAGTCAGCGGCTGAGGTAGGACTCCAGGGCGTCTGCCGCGCCGGCCGCACCGCCCGCGGCGTGGATGTGCTCGGCCATCGCGGCGAGGTTGGCGCGGATGCCGGCGTCGGCGGTGATCTCGTCGACGATTGCCCGCAAGAGATCCGCGGTGACGTCGTTCGGGAGGCGGCGGCCGAGGCCCAGCTCGGTGACCCGGTCGGCGTTGGCGGACTGCTCGGCGGTCTGCGGGTAGGTTGCCAAGGGCACCTGGTTGAGCAGGGACTCCATCACCGAGTTCATCCCGGCGTGGGAGAGGAACACATCCGCGTGCTCCAGGACGACCGGCTGGGGGAAGTACGGGCGGACATCGAAGTTCGGTGGGATCTCGCCGAGATCGGCCGGTGAGACCTCGTTGCCGATCGCCATCGCGACGTTCCAGCCGGTACCACCGAAGGCCTTCGCGCAGGTGGTGAAGAAGTCGGGACGGTCGTTGACCGCGGTACCGAGCGAGATGAAGAGCAGCGGCGAGCCGGGTGACATCCAGTCCGAGACGGCGGTGCGCGCGCCGATCGCCGGGCCGGCGAAGTGGAAGCGCTCGTCGAAGGTCTCTCCCGACAGCTGGAACTCGCGCGGGATGAAGACGAGGTTCAGCGGCGCGATCGCCCCCGCCGTGGCGACCGTCTCGAGCGGTACGCCGAAGTCCTTCGCGTACTGCGCCCGCGCGGCCAGGAACTGCTGGAACTTCGGGTGCGTGGGGTCGAAGTCGGCCGGTACCAGCGCCTGGGTGAGGTTGAAGTGCTCGTTGCCGGCGAAGTTGGCGACCGTGGCTGCCTCGAGCAGCCGGAGCTTGGCCGCGAGCGCCGGGCCGATGAACGTCATCATGTCGTAGACGAACAGATCCGGCCGGTCGCCGACCAGCCACTTCTCGACCGCCGGCGTCACCCGCCGCGCACTGGCCACGAAGCCGGTCAGCATCCTGGCCAGATCCTCGGTCGTCTGCCCGGTCCGGGCGACCTTGATCGCCTTCGGCTCCCAGTCCAGCTGGACGAACTCGGCCCCGGCCGCGCGGACCGCGTCGCCGAACGCGGGCCCGGTCGCATAGGTCACCCGATGCCCTCGCCGGACAAGCTCGGCAACCAGCGGAAGAGTCGGATTGATGTGCCCCGCGGCCGGGATGGTCAGGAACGCGATGTGCTCAGCCATTAGATCCACATCGTCCCCACCCGACGCCCCGCCCTCCAACCCATTTACCCGATCAGGCAAACCCGACGGATCAAAGGTCCACGGCCAGGGTCACCGATTTCGGTGCGAAGCCGCGGCTCTCGTACAAGCGCAGGGCCGCCGTGTTTTTCGCGTATGCGGTGACGTGCAGGCGCGCGGCCCCGCGCTCCTTGGCCCACTCGGCGAACGCGTCCACCAAATGTCCGCCGACACCTTGTCCCCGCAGGTCGGCGCGGACGTACATGCTCACCAGTTCGGCCTTGCTTCCGACCCACATGTCCGACGCCTCGGCGAACATCCCGACCAGATGACCGGCGACCTCGCCATCGTTCGCAGCAACGAGTACCAGCGCTTGCGGATCGGTCAGCAGGTCAGCGCACCATTGTGCGCCGTGGGTGGCCGGCCAGTCTGCGTTGCGGAGGGCGTCGCGGGTTGCGGCGTCCTCCGCGAAGAGGGCAGCGCTGGAGGCGACGACGCCGGGTAGGTCGTCGGTGGTGGCCGGCCTGATCTCCATCGGTTTACTCCTTCGTGCCGATGACTGTGGTGGCGTAGAGCTCCTCGGACGTGGTGATGCGGGGCGTGAGGCCGGCCTCGGTGAGGATGGCGGCGGCAACCGGGGCTTGGGCTTCGGTTGTTTCTGTGAGCATGCTGCCTCCCGGGGCCAGCCAGTGGGAGGCTTCGGCTGCTACCTCGCGGAGGATGGTCAGGCCGTCGGTGCCGCCGTCGAGGGTGGTGTGGGGTTCGTGGAGGCGGGCTTCGGCCGGGAGGAAGGCGATCTCGTCGGTGGGGACGTAGGGGACGTTCGAGAGCAGGACGTCGATGTGGCCGCGCAGCGCGGGTGGCAGGGCGGCGTACAGGTTGCCTTGGGTGACTTGGCCGCCGATGGGCTCGACATTGCGGCGGGCGCAGGCGACGGCGATGGGGTCGAGGTCGGCGGCGTACAGGGTGATGTCGGGTCGGCCCGCGTGGACGGCGACACCGAGGGCGCCTGAGCCGCAGCACAGGTCTACGACGATCGAGCCGGGGCGGGTGAGCAGGAGCGCCTCTGCGACCAGGTGTTCGGTGCGGCGGCGTGGGACGAAGACGCCGGGGTCCAGCAGGATGCGCAGGCCGCAGAAGTCCGCGTAGCCGACGATGTGTTCGATCGGCAGCCCGGCGACGCGTTGCTCGACCATGTGGGTGAGTTCGGCGTCGTCGCGGGCTGCCGCGATCAGCAGGTCCGCCTCGTCCTCGGCGAAGACGCAGCCGGCGGCGCGAAGGGTGCGGACGATCGTTGAAGTAGTGATGCGGTCAGGTTACTGGAACGCGTTCACGCCGGTGAGTTCGGCGGACAGCGTCCACAGCCGCGCGGCCGAGGCGGGATCGACGGCATACGGCCGTACTCCGGGCGCATCGTCGGTCGACAGCTCCGCGATCTCGCAGTCCTCGCAGAAGACGCCGCCCTGGCCGTCGAGCTGCGGCGAGGTGGCCGCCCACACCGAGGTCGAGGCGCCCCCTTCGGGAGTCTTGAACAGATCCGGTCGCGCCGGGTTGCCCTCTTCGTCGATCCACCCGAACCCGACCATCTCCTCACGCTGCAGATGCCGCTGCAGCGGCGTCAGGATCCCACCCGGGTGCACCGCGAACGCCCGTACGCCGGAATCCTTGCCCAAGGCATCGAGCTGCACCGCGAACAGCGAGTTGGCCGTCTTCGCCTGCCCGTACGCCGCCCACTTCTCGTACCCCCGGGTGAACTGCGGGTCGTCCCACCGGATGTCCGACCGCCGGTGCCCCGACGACGACAGCGCGACGACTCGCGCCCCGCCGTCAGCGGCCAGCGCCGGCCACAACCGGTTGGTCAACGCGTAGTGCCCGAGGTGGTTGGTGGCGAACTGCGACTCCCAGCCCGGCCCGACCCGCGTCTCCGGGTTGGCCATCACCGCCGCGTTGTTGATCTGGATGTCGATCGGCCGCCCGGAGGCGAGAAAGTCCGAGGCGAAGCTCTCGACACTGGCCAGGTCGGCCAGATCCAGTTCACCGACCTCCACGCCGGCGACGTCAGAGAGCGCTTCCCGAGCTGCGTCCGGGCGCCGGGCCGGTACGACGACCTGGGCGCCCGCCTTCGCCAGCGCGCGGGTGGTCTCGATCCCGATGCCGGAGTAGCCGCCGGTGACGAGCGC
This sequence comes from Kribbella sp. NPDC051620, assembly GCF_044453825.1. Classification (NCBI taxonomy): domain Bacteria; kingdom Bacillati; phylum Actinomycetota; class Actinomycetes; order Propionibacteriales; family Kribbellaceae; genus Kribbella; species Kribbella sp. NPDC051620. Next base: position 1,494,139 of record NZ_JBITDB010000001.1, on the reverse strand, counting down.
GAGCTTGCCGGTCAGGTCGATGCCCGCGAGGACCTCGTCCGCCTTGGTGCCATGGCCGAAGCCCGAGCCGATCTTGTGTTGTGGAGTGCTCATACCCATCACACTAGGAACTAGAGCTCACTCTAGGTCAAGCTCGATGGTCAGGCAGCCAGGTGTGGATTCGCCTTCAACGACTCGGCGAGGCGCTGGAGCGCCGGGTTCGGGCTGTCCGGACTCCACGCCGCATGCAGCGTCACCGAGTGCGCGTCCGCCGCGTCGAGCTCCCGGTACCGCACACCGGCAACGCCCATCGCCATGATCGACCGCGGGATCAGCGCACACCCCAGCCCGGCCCGGACCAGCGCGAGCATCGTCGGCACCTGCGAGGCGAGCTGGCTGACGGCGTACCGGTTCATCCCGATCATCGCGGCGCAGATGTCATGCAGGTACTGCGACCCTTCGGGGCTGTAGCCGATGTAGTCGTCCGTCACGTCGGCCAGCGAGACAGCGCTCTCTCCGTCAGCCAGCTTGTGATCAGCCGGTACCGCGAGCACGAGATCCTCCGAGTGCACCAGCACCGAGTCGAACTGCGCCGGGATCGGCGGCCGGACGATGCCGAGATCGATCTCCAGGTTCGCGAGCGCCTCGAACTGATCCGGGCTCACCAGCTCGGTCAGCTCCGCCGTCACCGCCGGCGTCCGCTTGCTCACCATCGTCAGGAAGTCGGCCAGTACGGCGTACGCCCCGATCGCCGTGAACGCGATCCGCAGTGTCCCGGTCTGCCCATCTGCCGCTCGCCGTGCCGCGTCGGGAGCGACCTCCAGCAACGCCAGCACTCGCCGCGAATGCTCGAGGAAGACCTGTCCGGCGGCGGTGAGCCGCACTCCCCTGCCGGTCCGGTCGAACAGGCTGACGCCCAAAGAGCGCTCCAGCCCCTGGATCTGCCGGGTCAGCGGCGGCTGGGTCAGGTTGAGCCGCTGGGCGGCGCGGCCGAAATGCTGTTCCTCGGCGACCGCGACGAAACCGCGCAACTGCTGGAGGGAGAGATCCATGCTGATGCCCTCACGGTATCGGTCGATGCGGAAATGGGCTTGGACGAGCATAACGGAAAGCCCTTACCTTCGGGTCAACAGTTCAGACCCGAGGAGTCAGCTTGTCCAAGCTTGCCGTGGTGATGACGCCCGACCGGGCCGACGACGTGTGCAGCCCGCAGACTCGGGAGCTGCTGAACCAGCGGTTCGACGTCCGCTGGGCCGGTCCCGACCTGAGCCCCGAGGTGGTCGCCGAACTCGCTGCCGGGAGCGACGTGCTCCTGACGAGCTGGGGTACGCCGCACCTGGAAAAGGCGCTGTGGGCGGACGGCAACGGCCCGAAGGTGGTCGCGCACGCGGCCGGTTCGGTCAAGAAGCTCGTCGACCCGGCGATCCTCGACGAAGGCGTCGCCGTCTTCTCGGCCGGCACCCGGATCGCGTGGTCGGTCGGCGAGTACTGCCTCGCGTCGATGCTCACACTGGCGCGCAGGCTTCCGCAGTTCGACCAGGCGCTCCGCGCCGGCGGCTGGAAACAACCGCAACTGAGGGGTGGCGAGCTGGCCGGCCAGCAGGTCGGCATTCTCGGCGCCAGCTCGACGGCCCGCGCGCTGATCACGCTGCTCAAGCCGTTCGGTTGCGACATCGCCGTCTACGACCCGTACCTGACAACGGAACGCGCGCAGCAACTCGGCGTGCGGGTGGTTGAGCTGGACGAGGCGTTGCGGTCCCGGTTCGTCTCCATCCATGTGCCGGACGTGCCGGAGACCCGTGGACTGGTGACGCGGAAGCTGATCGAGCAGTTGCCGGACGGCGCGATCGTCGTCAACTCCTCGCGGGGACCGGCCGTCGACCAGTCGGCATTGCTGGAGCACTGCCTGGACGGCCGGCTGTTCGCGGCGCTGGATGTCTACGATCCGGAGCCGCCGAAATTCGAGCCCGACGTACTGGCCGCGCCGAACCTGCTGCTCACGCCACACATCGCGGGCGACACCGTCGAAGGTCACCTCGCACTGGCAGGCTATGTCGTCCAGGACGTTCTCAAGTGGCTCGACGGCGGCGTCCGTGGTCCCAGCTTCGTCGATCCAGCGGTCTGGGCGATCGCGGCATGAGCAGGATCAGATCCGTCGAGGTCTTCCCGGTCGCGGTGCCGTTCGCGCGGCAGTTCGTGCTCGGCAGCGGTGCGGTCGGCTCCCCGGACAAGGCGCCGGACCAGTCGGCGGCGGTGCTCTTCGTGAAGCTCACGACCGAGGACGGGGTGGTCGGTTGGGGCGAGCAGAGAGCGCTTCCGAGCTGGAGTTACGAGACGGCGGAGACGATCGCGGTGGTGATCAAGCGTCATCTCGAGCCGATTCTGCTGGAGCTGACGCCGTTCGACGTCGAGTTGTTCCACCAGCGGGTGACGAAGCGGTTGAGTCCCGCGGTCTCGAACGGCTTTCCGTTCGCCCGGGCAGCGGTCGACATCGCGATGCATGATGCCGCGGGGAAGCTGGCCGGCGTACCGGTGCATGCGTTGCTCGGGGGGAAGCTGCACGACGAGATTCCGTTGTGCTCGGCGATCGGTGTCGGGGCGCCGGACGCCGTGCGGGAGCATGCTGAGCAGTCCTCGGACTATTCGGCGTACAAGGTGAAGATCGGCGGGGACCTGGACTCCGACGCGGCCGCGATCGAGACGGTCGCGGAGGTGGCCGGCGCCAAGCCGCTGTGGCTGGACGCCAACCAGTCGTACCGGCCGAGCGCGCTCAAGCAGCTGCTCGACCGGACCAGCCAGGTCCGGACGATTCATTGCGTCGAGCAACCAGTACCGAGCACCGACACGCTCGCGATGCACCGGCTGCGTGAACTGATCGACCTGCCGATCGCGATCGACGAGGGCAGCTTCACCGCGCAGGACCTGGCCCGAGCGGTCCGGCTCGACGCCGCTGACCTGGTCGTCGTGAAGATCTGCAAAGCCGGTGGCCTGCGCAATGCCCTGAAGACCGCTCAGGTCGCGCTCTCCAACGGGATCGAGATCCTCGCCAGCGGCCTGACCGACTGCGGCATCGGCTTCGCGGCCGGCCTGCATCTGTTCAGCCAGCTCGAACTGGCACTGCCCGCGGAGCTGAACGGGCCCGAGCTGCTCTCGGACCTGTACGTCGAGGGGCTCACCATCACCAAGGCCGTCGCGACGGTCCCCACCGCGCCCGGTCTGGGCGTCCAGATCGACGAGGACCGCATCCGCGCCGAGTCGATCACCCTGCTCTTCACCTAGAGGAGTAACCCTTATGTCCCCTGAGCTGTCCCGCCGCAGCTTCCTCAAGTACACCGGTGCCGCGGTAGCCGCCTCCGGAGCACTCACAGCCTGTTCGTCAACGCCCAAAAACGCTGCCACCTGGTCGATGTGGTCGAGCAGTCCCGCCGAACGCAAGGTGTGGCAAGACTTCAGCAAGTACGTCGAGCAGCAACTGAAGCTCGAATCGATCCCGACCCTCACCCCGTCCGGCGGCTACCCGACCAAGCTCGACCTCCAACTCGTCAGCGGCACTGCCAGCCTGGTGACCGCGCTGAACGGCACGCTGATCCCGACCTACGCCTCCCGTGGCGCCCATCAGCCACTCGACGACCTGATCGCCGCCGACCCGGACTTCACGACCGACGACTTCTACCCGCTGAGCCGGAAGATCTCCTCCTTCAACGGCAAGACCTACGCGATCGGCTTCGACGTCGCGCCCACGGTCATGTACTACAACAAGTCGCTCCTGACCAAGGCCGGGATCGAGCTGCCGTCGAGGACCGAGCCGATGAGCTGGGAGACCTTCCGCGAACTGGCCAAGGAGCTGACGAAGCCACCGGACCAGTACGGCTTCACCTGCGCGCCGGCGATCGACGACCTGGTGTCGTGGATCTACTGCGCCGGCGGCAACGTGATGAACGACGACCAGTCGGTCAGCACCCTGAACCGGCCGGAGGCGATGCAGGCGATCCAGTTCGTGATCGATCTGTTCGTCAAGGACCAGGTGACACCGCCGATCAGCAACCTGGTCACCGAGAGCTCACTGTCCAACTTCATGGAAGGCAACGTCGCCTTCATGCAGAACGGCCCGTGGCAGGTGGTCAACGTCCGCAAGGCGAAATTCGACTGGGACGTCATCCCGTTTCCGGCCGGTCCGGTCGGAAGTACGCCGAGAGTGTCCGGCTCGTCGTTCGCGATCCCCTCCGGTGTCAAAGGCAAGGATCTCGAGCTGGCCTGGCGACTGCTCAAGACCCTGACCAGCACCGGAGCCCTCGACATCTACGCGAAGGCCGGCCGCAACAACCCGGCCCGGCTGTCTGCGGGCAGCGCGTTCAAGCCGCCGCCCGACAACCTCGGAGTCGTGCAGGACATCCTGGCCGGCAAGGTGGCCGGTGGGCACGCGTTCGACGTGACGACCAACTGGAACCAGGTCAAGCAGCTGCTCGGTCAGGACCTGCCGCGGACGTTCCTCGGCCAGGTGTCCGTGCCTGACGCCATCAACGGGCTGACACCTCGGCTCGACGTACTGATGAAGCAGCACCAGGACAACATCCGCCAAGCCGAAGCCCGGAAGGGGTGATCCCGGATGGCTGTCGACACCCTGCCCGGGCAAGCGGCGACGAGCGCCAAGCCTCCGCCGACCGGACCGACGCCACGCTGGCGGAACAAGGAGACCCTGGCCGCCTGGCTGTTCATCCTGCCCAGCCTGATCGGCTTCCTGATCTTCACCGCCGGCCCGGTGGTCGCGGCGGGCGTGATCTCGCTGCTGAACTGGAACCTGTTCAGCAGCCCGACCTTCGCCGGTCTGAAGAACTTCTCCCGGCTCGGCCCTGATCCGACCTTCTGGTCGGCGCTCGGCAACACGGCGTACTTCACCTTGGTGAGCGTTCCGCTGACGATCCTGGTGAGTCTCGGGCTGGCCTTGCTGCTCAATCAAGGGCTGCGCCGGATCGCCGTCTTCCGGTCGCTGCTGCTGTTGCCGTACGCAACGATCACCGTAGCCGTCGCGTTCGTCTGGATCTGGCTCTACATCCCGCACGGCGGCCTGGTGAACACCGTGCTCGGCTGGTTCGGCATCGACGGACCGGCGTGGCTGATCAGCGACAACTGGGCGATGCCCGCGCTGATTGCGATGAGTGTCTGGAAGAGCTTCGGGTTCGGCATGGTCGTCTTCCTGGCCGGACTGCAGGCGATCCCGCAGCAGCTCTACGAGGCGGCCAAGGTGGACGGCAGCTCGACCTGGCAGAGCTTCCGCAGCGTCACCCTGCCGATGCTGTCGCCGGCGCTGTTCTTCGTCGTCGTGACCTCGATCATCGGCTCGTTCCAGGTCTTCGACCAGGCGCTGATCATGACCAACGGCGGGCCGGGATCGCGCACCACGACGCTCGTCATGTACATCTACCGGACCGGCTTCGAGAACTACGACCAGGGGTACGCCGCGGCGCAGTCGCTGGTCCTGTTCGGGTTCATCGTCGTCATCACCGCGGCCCAGTTCGTGCTGCAGCGGAGGCTCGTCCACTATGACAACTAACGTCCTGACCCCGCTGCTGAAGAACCCGGTGGCCACTCGCAAGCTGGTCGTCTTCGCGTGCTACCTGGTGACCGCGCTGACGCTGGTACCGGTCGTGATGATGGTGCTCGTCGCGTTCCAGTCGGATGCGGAGTCGATGGCCGCGCAACCGTCCTTCTGGCCGAGCAGCTGGCATCCCGAGAACCTGAAGCGTGCCTTCGAGCTCGTCCCGCTCGGCCGGTACCTGCTCAACACGATCATCTTCGCGGCCGGTACGACGCTGCTGGAGACCGTCACGGCCGCGCTGGCGGCGTACGCGTTCGCCCGGCTGAACTTCCCCGGCCGGAACTGGCTGTTCGGCATCTATCTGGCGACGCTGATGATCCCGTCGCAGGTCACGCTGATCCCGCAGTTCATCCTGGTCGCGAAGCTGCACGGCATCGACACCTGGCCGGGGATGATCCTGCCGCACGCGTTCACCGCGCTCGGCGTCTTCCTGCTGCGGCAGTTCTTCCTGGGCATCCCGCGCGACTACGAGGAGGCGGCCCGGCTGGACGGCGCCAACCGGTGGCAGGCGTTCACCCGGGTGATCGTGCCGCTGGCGGTGCCGGCGATCGCGACGCTCGCGGTGTTCAAATTCATTGGTCAGTGGAACAACCTTCTGTGGCCGCTTGTCATCTCCAACAGCGACTCGACCCGTACCGCGGCCGTCGGTCTGCAGGTCTTTCAGGACACCAACGGCACCCAGTGGAACCTGCTGTTGATGGCGGCCACCATCACCACGGTCCCGTTGATCGTGCTCTTCTTCCTCACCCAACGCTGGTTCGTCAGAGGCATCACCATGAGCGGGCTCGGAGGCCGCTGAAAACATGACCTACACCTGGTCCGTCTTCACCAAACCCTGGTCCGGCCTGCCCGGCGACGAGCTGGGCAGGCTCGTCGCCGGCCTCGGCTTCACCGGCGCCGAGATCCCCGTCCGCGACACCGCCTTCGTCACCCCGGCCACCGCCGAGTCCGGCCTGCCGCCCTTCGTCGAGCAGCTTCGCGCCGCGGGCGTCGAGCCGATCAGCATCGCGAGCGACCTCTCGGAGAGCGCGTTCTCGGCGGCGGCCAAGGCCGGCGTCCCGATGATCCGCCTCATGGCCCCGATCGGTCCGGACGGTTATGCGGCGTCGGTACGCCGAATCCGTCAAGAGCTCGAGGACGCCGCGGCACTCGTCACGCAGTACGGCGTACAGGTCGGTGTGCAGCAGCATCACGGCAAGTTCGTCACCTCGTCGCTCGGTGTGCTGCAGTTGCTGGACGGCCTCCCCGACGAGTTCAAGGTCGTCTGGGACGCGGCCCACGACGCCCTCGCCGGCGACGACCCCGCCATCACCCTTCCCTTGGTCAAGCACCGCCTGGGCATCGTCAACCTGAAGAATGCCAAGTACATCCCGACCGGCGAAGGCTGGAAGACCTGGTTCGGCCAGGCCGACGAAGGCCTCGCCGACTGGACCGCCGTCTTCGCCAACCTCCACGACTACACCGGCCCGATCTGTCTCACCGGCCAGTACTCGGATGCTTCCGTGCCGGTGGAGGAACGACTCGTCAGAGATCTGCGCACCGCTGTCACATCTTCGGCGGCCGCTCCGTCAGGGGAGTATGACTGAACGGATGAAGAACCCGGCCGTGATCCTGCCGGACGCGATGACCGGGATCCAGAACATCTACAAGGCGATGTACAAGGGCGGCGTCCCCGCCACCACCCTCGAACTCGTCCACCTGCGAGCGAGCCAGATCAACGGCTGCTCGGCCTGTATCCACGGCGGGATCCACAGCGCCAAGAAGAACGGCGAGACCGACGAGCGGCTGCACCAGGTCGTCGCCTGGCGTGAGTCCGAGCTGTTCACCGACGCCGAGCGGGCGGCGCTGGCGATGGCCGAGGCCGCCACCCGGCTGGCCGACCGGCCGGACGCGGTGACGGATGAGATCTGGGCCGAGGCCGCCAGCCATTTCGACGAGACACAGCTCGCGGCGATCGTGTTGATGATCAGCCTGACCAACCTGTTCAACCGGCTCAACACCACCGTCCGCGCGCCCGCAGGCGCCACCTGGGCCTGACCGCTCCTGCCATCATGGCCTGATGAAGTACATCTTGCTGATCTACGGGAACACGGAGACGTGGGACGCGCTCGACGCGGACGGGATCGAGGCGGTGTACGAGGTGCATCGGGAGATCGTGGCCGAGACTCGGGCCAGGGGTGAGTTGCTGGCCTCCGACGGGCTGACCAGCGACAATGCGCGGGTGGTCCGGGTCTCGGACGGGGTGGCGGCTGTCACTGACGGGCCGTTCACGGAGGCGAAGGAAGTGCTGGCCGGGTACTACCTGCTCGAGTGCACGCTGGAGCGCGCGACGGAACTCGCGGCGCGGCTACCCGAGGCCCGGTACTCCCCGATCGAGGTCCGCGCGCTGACCGAACCGATCGAGGAATAGCTTCCGGCGGTCCAGGGACTTGCCGGTCTCAGCTCGGCGTTGACCTGAGACCGGCGAGCCACTGATTCGGCCGGTGTCCCCAGCCGCAGGCTGGGGGTTCATCCGGTCTGCTCAGCCCAGCTCGTTCAGCTGGGGCAGCTCGGCGCCAGGGTGACCCCACCTGAGGCGGGCTGATCACCCATCCCCCGGCCACCCCGGACGAACAGTGTCGCGCCCCGCTCGGGCGCCGGAGCACCGTCGTCGAGACGCAGTGTGGTGGTGAGGCCGTTACTGAGCCTCAGCACCGCCACGCGGCGCGGCTGCCCGGGCAGAATCGACGAGTTCACCTCGTGGACGCCGGTACAGACCGCCGGTTGAACAGCAGCCCGGCCGAGTTGCGAAGTACCGTGACTCCTCACACCACGGCACTGCTCGGCGAGCTTTATCAACGCTGACACACATCCCCCTCTCTTTGTTCCCCCGAGGAACAGTTGTTGACGGGACAACTGCGGTCCTGCGGTTTCTGCCGCTTGAACGGAGCAGCAGTTGCCACAATTCCGGGCCTGACGGGGCACGGAAGTGATCCCGGCAGCCTTGCTCACGGTGACGGTCTTTTCAAGGGATGACCGCGGGAATCCCGCCTGCCGGAACTGTTGTCCACGAACTGCTGCCCACTGAAACCGCTGACAACGATTCCAACGGCGATCCGCCTTGGAAAAAAGGGGAAACGAGTCAGCGCGACGTACTCGCGCGGGTGATGATCCGGTGCGGAATCATCACCCGCCGGGGGGTTGCGTCCTTGTCCGCCATCCGTTCGGCGAGCAGGTCCAGCGCCGATTCGACGAACCGGCGGCGGTCGAAATCGACCGTTGTCAGCGGCGGAACCGTGTACCGGCTTTCGCCGATGTTGTCGAAACCGGCGACCCCGCAATCGCCCGGTACCGCGACGCCCGCCGACCACAGCGCCGACAATGCGCCGACCGCGATCGTGTCGGTGAAACAGAAGAACGCGTCGGGTAATTCGTGACTGTCGATGTACCGCCCGACGACCGCCGCGGCACCCTCGGGGCTCCAGCGGTCGAGGCCGATCTCCAGCTCGGAGTCGGGCCCGATGCCGGCTTCGGCGAGGACCTCGCGATAGCCCTGGGTGCGTAGCCGCGCTGCCGCCGTACCGGGCGCATCCGTCGAGCCGCCGATCCGGCCGGTGCCACTGGAACCACTCGGGATCTCCGGCGTCCCGACCGCCGCGATCCGCCGGTAGCCCTGGTCGAGCAGATGCCGGGTCATGTCGCGTGCGGCGGCGACGTTGTCGATCGCGACCTGGCTGACCATGTCCTGGTCCACGTCACCGATCAGCACGACCGCCGGCAACGGACCGGCCGTCATCACCGCGCTGTCGTCGAGGTTGACCGGATTCAGGATCAGCCCGTCGACCAGATGCGCCCGCGCCTTGGAGAGCAACTCGAACTCACGCTTCGGCTCGGCGGCCGTCTGCTCGATCTGCACACCCCAGCCGCGCCGGTGGGCCAGCTCGACGACCAGGTGGGTGATCTCCGCGGAGTACGGCCGGAGCAGGTCGGGCAGCGCGAGCCCGATCATCCCGGACCGGCCGTTGCGCAGTCCGCGGGCGCTCATGTTGGGCACGTAGTCGAGCTCGGCCAGCGCCTGCTCGACCCGTTCCCGCGTCTCCGGCCGGACGAACACGACGCCGTTGATCACGTTCGACACCGTCTTGGGTGAGACCCCGGCCAGCTTGGCTACATCCTTGACCGTGGCGCGCATGGACCCATTGTCACCGACCCCTCGTGATTCCGTGCGATGCCTACGTTGTCAGTACTTCGACGCGCCGCGGCTCAGCGCGTGGTGAGCGCGCCGCCGTTGACGTGCAGGGTCTGGCCGCTGATGTACCGCGCGGCCGGCGAGGCGAGGAAATGGATCGCGGCCGCGATGTCGCCGACCTCGCCGTGCCGTTTGACGGTGGTTGCCGCCAGCAACTGCTGGCGCCGCTCGTCGGTCAGCCGGTCCTGGAAGAACTCGGTGCCGGTGGTGAAGCCCGGGGCCACGACGTTCGACGTGATGCCGCGCGAACCCAGCTCCGCGGCAACGTCCTGGTTCCAGGTCGCCAGGGCCGACTTGGCCGCGCCGTACGAGCCTGAGCCGCGAGTGCCGGCGATCGAGCCGATGTGGACGACCGCTCCCCCGGCGGCGAGCCTGGGTGCGAGGGCGGTGGTCATCAGGACGGCGGTCAGGACGTTGGCGTCGTAGTTGGCGAGCCAGTTGCTCTTCAGGATCGCGAGGTCGCCCTCGTCGCCGGGCGCGCCGAAGTCGGTGTTGCCGCCGGCATTGTTGACGAGCGCGTGCACCTCCCCCGGCAACTGGTCGACCAGCCGGCGTACCTGTTCGGGATCGGTCCCGTCGCAGACGAACGCCCGCGCGCCGAGTTCCGCCGCGGCCTTCTCCAGTACGTCGGCCCGCCGTCCCGTGATCACCACCTGATCGCCGTCCGCGCGGAATCGCTCCGCCGCCGCCTTGCCGATTCCCGTCCCACCGCCGGTCACCACGATCGTCCTGGACACGCCGTCTCCTCGTTTAGGTCTAAATGTTTAGCTCTAAACGTAGCATGGATTCGTGGACGCCTACCCTCTCGATACGCCGAGCCCGTACCCGCCGGCCGCCATCGCCGCAGCCTGGCAGCGCGAGCGGCCGGGCACCCCGACCGATTCGATCGGCATCGTCACTCCGCTGTGGCGGCTGGCCAAGCTCTTCGCCGACGACCGGCGCCGGCTGCTCAACGACCTCGGCGTCGACCCCGCCACGCTCGACCTGCTCAGCACGCTGCGCCGAGCCGGTACGCCGTACGAACTGACGACCCGCCAACTCGTCGAGCAGACGCTGGTGACGGCCGGCGCGATCTCGCAGCGGGTCGGCCGTGCCGAGCAGGCGGGACTGGTGGTACGGCGGGCCGAAACCGATGGCTCCCGCGCCGTCGTCGTCTCCCTCACGCAAGCCGGCCACGCCCTGATCGAGCAGACCGTCGACCAGGTGCTCACCCGGGAGTCAGACCTGGTCTCGTCGCTGACCGCGGACGAGCGCGAACTGCTCGCGAGCAAACTCCAGACCTTGCTCGATGACGTGAGCGACCGTCTGCGTCAGTTGCCGAAGCGGTGAGGGTCAGTTGACGGTGGCGGTCTCCGGGGTGGCGAGGTCGGGGGTCGTGGCCGGGCGGCGGGTGGGGATGAAGGCGGCGATGAAGAAGGCGATCAGGGCCGCGGCCGAGCCGATGGCGAGGATCACCCGGAAGCCGTCCTTGGACGGGACGCTGACCGGGCCGAGGCTGATCGTGAGGTGGGCGAGGATGACGCCGGCGACCGCGCTCGAGATCGACGTACCGATCGAGCGGCTCAGCGTGTTGAGGCTGTTCGCGGCGGCCGTCTCCGAGACCGGGACGGCGCCCATGATGAGGGCCGGCATCGCGCCGTACGCGAAACCGATGCCGGCGCCGATCACGGCCGAGACGATGATCAGGTGCCAGACCGCGCCCATCGCGACGATGCCGAGCGCATAGCCGGCCGCGACGATCAGGGCGCCGATCATCAGCGTCACCTTCGGACCGCGGGCCTTCGAGACGGAGGCGGAGATCGGTGCCGTCGCCATCATCACCAGACCGGATGGGCCCATCACCAGGCCGGCGGTCAGCATCGACTGGCCGAGGCCATAGCCGGTTGCCTTGGGCAACTGCAGGAGCGTCGGCAGGACCAGCGACATCGCGAACATCGCAAAGCCGAAGACCGCCGACGCGATGTTGGTCAGCAGTACCTGCGGCCGGGCGGTCGTCCGGAGATCGACGAGCGGCTGCGAGGACCGCAGCTCGAACCAGCCCCAGACGAGGAACACCACAACAGCCGCCGCGAGCAGACCGAGTGTGGAGGCAGAACCCCAGCCCCAGTCGGCACCCTTGGAAATCGCGAGCAACAGGCAGATCAGCCCCGCCGAGAGCCCGGCCGCGCCGACCAAGTCGAACCGGCCGCCGGTACGGACCGCAGATTCAGGGACGAACGTCAGTACCAGCGCAAGCACGACGACACCGAGGCCGGCCGAGGTCCAGAAGAGCACATGCCAGTCCGCGCGATCCGCCAGGAACGCCGCGGCAGGCAGACCGAGCGCGCCACCGACACCGAGCGAGGCGCTCATCTGCGCGGTCGCGGAGCCGAGCCGGTCGGCCGGCAACTCGTCGCGCATGATGCTGATACCGAGCGGGATGACCGCCGAGGCCATCCCCTGCAGGATCCGGCCGATGAGCATCGGCGTGAGCGAGTCACTCAGCGCCGCGATGACCGAGCCGGTGATGAGCAGTCCGAGGCTGACCAGGAGCATCCGGCGCTTGCCGTACATGTCGCCCAGGCGGCCGACCACGGGTACCGCGACTGCCGCGGCGAGCAGTGTTGCGGTGATGACCCACGCCGTACCGGACGCCTTGGCGTGCAGCAGCTTGGGAAGTTCGGGGATCAGCGGGATGACGAGGGTCTGCATCAGCGAGACCACGATGCCGCCGAAGGCGAGGACCGCCACGACGGCGGTGGGCTTCGGCGACTGGGACACCTCGGCCGAATCGGCAGGGGCAGTGGGCACGAGGGCCTCCGGGGTGGGCGATTCGCAGGATTGGGCTTGGAATGACGTTAAGTCAGTCAGTTGACTTAAGCAAGTGAGCTGACAGACTGGTCGCAGGACGAGGCGAGAGGTGCATCGATGACGGCGGCCGAGAAGACCGCGCGGGCCGACCGGGCCGGCGCGACCCGTGACGTGATCCTGGCGACCGCGGAGCGGTTGTTCGCCGAGCACGGCGTCTTCGCGGTCTCCAACCGGCAGATCAGCGAGGCCGCCGGGCAGGGCAACAACGCCGCGGTCGGCTACCACTTCGGCACCAAGACCGACCTGGTCCGCGCGATCGTGCGCCGGCACACCGACCAGATCGAGCAACTGCGGGTGCGGATGCTGGCCGAGCTCGGTCCTGAGCCGGATGTCCGCGACTGGCTGGGCGCGCTGATCCGCCCGCAGACCGAGCATCTCGCCGAGATCGGGCCGCCGACCTGGTTCGCGCGGTTCAGCGCGCAGTTGATGACGGATCCCGGGTTGCGCCAGATCATGGTCGAGGAATCTCTGACCTCACCGTCGCTGCAGCAGGTCGTCAACGGGCTCAGGAGCGGCCTGCCCGACCTCGCTCCCCCGGTACGGCGTGAGCGCGGCGACATGGCGCGGCTGCTGATGGTGCACCTGCTCGCCGAGTACGAACGCGATCTCGCCGTCGGCGCACCGGTCGCGCGGGCGACCTGGCAGCAGACGGCGACTGGCCTGATCGACGCCCTGGTCGGCCTCTGGACCGCCCCGACAACGGTCTGACCCGGTACCGCCGCCTTCACCCTCCCATAGAAGGTTGGCGCCGGACCTACGCGTGGCGGCGGAGCGTAGTACGGGAAAAGTCTCTACAGGTGGGTCAATGAGAGACTGGAATGCATGCCTGCCACGATTTTCGCCGACAGCCACGACGTCATCCAGGTCCGCGGAGCGCGGGAGAACAACCTCGGCGGGGTCTCCGTCGACATCCCCAAGCGCCGGCTGACCGTCTTCACCGGAGTCTCCGGCTCCGGCAAGTCCTCCCTCGTCTTCGACACCATCGCCGCGGAGTCCCAGCGGCTGATCAACGAGACCTACACGGCCTTCGTGCAGAACTTCATGCCGAGCCTGGCCCGCCCGGACGTCGACGCGCTGCGCAACCTGAGCGCCGCGATCATCGTCGACCAGGAACGGATCGGCGCCAACGCGCGCTCGACGGTCGGTACCGCGACCGACGCGCACACGATGCTGCGGATCCTGTTCAGCCGCCTCGGCAAGCCGTCCGCCGGACCGCCGTCGGCGTTCAGCTTCAACCGGGCCGAAGGGATGTGCCCGACCTGCGAAGGGCTCGGCAAGGCCTCCGAGATCGACCTGGACGAGTTCGTCGACCGGTCGCTGAGCCTGAACCAGGGTGCGGTGAAGGTGCCCGGCTACAACGTCGGTACCTGGTACTGGCAACTGATGGCCAAGTCCGGGCTGTTCGACCCGGACCTGCCGCTGCAGGACTATCCGGCCGAGGTGTGGGAGCAGTTCCTGTACCAGCCGGCCACGAAGGTGAAGGTCGGGACCAGCAACCTCACCTTCGAAGGCCTGGTCAGCAAGGTGAAACGCAATCTGCTCGCCAAGGACCGCGAGTCGATGCAGAACCACGTCCGGGTGTTCGCCGACCGGGCGGTGAAGCTGGTCCGGTGCCCGTCCTGCGACGGCGCGCGGCTGAACGCGGCGGCGCTGGCGGCGCGGATCGACGGGGTCGGGATCGCCGAGTGCTCGCGGATGCAGATCAGCGAGCTGGCCCAGTTCATCGGCGGAATCAAGGATCCGTCGGTCGGGCCGATGCTCGAGGGACTGCACGCGACACTGGAGTCGATGGTCGAGATCGGGCTCGGCTACCTCAGCCTCGATCGGGAGTCGTCGACGCTGTCCGGTGGCGAGGCGCAGCGGGTGAAGCTGGTCCGGCATCTCGGTTCGTCGCTCACCGATGTCACCTACGTCTTCGACGAGCCGACGGTCGGGCTGCATCCGCATGACATCGCGCGGATGAACGAGTTGCTGCTCCAGCTGCGCGAGAAGGGCAACACGGTGCTCGTCGTCGAGCACAAACCGGAGACGATCCAGATCGCCGACTACGTGGTCGACCTCGGGCCTGGCGCAGGTCAGGCGGGAGGGCGGCTTTGCTACGCAGGCGATCTGGCGGGGTTGAAGAAGTCCGGCACGCTGACCGGGCGGTACCTCGATCACCGGGTCGGCCTGCGCGATCAGGTGCGGCAGCCGACCGGTCAGCTGCGGATCGAGGGAGCGTCGCTGCACAACCTGCGGGACGTGACCGTCGACATCCCGCTCGGCGTGCTGACCGTGGTCACCGGGGTGGCGGGATCGGGGAAGAGCTCACTGATCCACGGGTCGCTCGCCGGGCGCGACGGGGTGATCGTCGCCGGGCAGGATCCGATCAGGGGTCGCGGCGGAGCAACCCGGCGACGTACACGGGTCTGCTGGATCCGATCCGGGCGGAGTTCGCGAAGGCGAACAAGGTGAAGCCGGGGTTGTTCAGCGCCAACTCGGTCGGCGCCTGCCCGACCTGCAAGGGCCTCGGGGTGGTCTACACCGACCTGGCGATGATGGCCGAGGTCGCGTCGGTCTGCGAGGACTGCAACGGGGCCCGGTTCACGCCCGAGGTACTCGGCTATCTGTTGCGCGGCAAGAACATCAGCCAGGTGCTGAACATGTCGGCGACCGAGGCGCGCTCCTTCTTCGACAAGGGCCCGGCCCGGGCGATTCTGGATCGGCTGGTCGCGGTCGGCCTCGGCTATCTGGGCCTTGGGCAACCACTCACCACTCTGTCGGGCGGCGAGCGCCAACGCCTGAAACTGGCGATCCACATGGGCCGCAACGGCTCGACCTACATCCTCGACGAACCGACCACCGGCCTGCATCTGGCCGACGTCGACCAGCTCCTCACTCTTCTCGACCAACTGGTCGACGAAGGCAACACACTCATCGTGATCGAACACCACCAAGCAGTGATGGCCCACGCCGACTGGCTGATCGACCTGGGCCCCGGCGCCGGCCATGACGGCGGCCAGATCGTCTTCACCGGCATCCCCGCCGATTTGATCGAAAGCAGCGCTTCCCTCACCGCCGAACACCTGCGCCGGTACGTCGGTGCGCCGGTGACCGTCGACGTGTAGCGCGGGCTGCTTGCCGCGTTGGCGGATGGTACGGGCCGGCGAACGGCCGTGGCCCCGGCGAATGGTTCGCCGGGGCCACGGGAGCGCAGTACTGGCTGACTAGCTGCAGGTGTAGATGGTGGCGTTGTCGAGCCACCAGTTGCCGGGGACCAGGTCGGAGAAGTCTCCGCCGACGCCGTTCCAGCGGAACTTCAGCAGCTTGCCGCTGAACTGTGAGACGTCCAGCCGGCTGGTCTCCCAGCCGCCGGAGTTGGCGTGCCACGAGGCCGGCTGGTCGGGGAAGTTCGGGTCCACGGTCGGACCGTTCTTCCACGGCAGCGCCGAGGTGTCGTGCCAAGTGGTGCCGTTGTCGTCGGAGTAGTCCATCGTCCCGGTGCCGGTCGGCAGCCAGAAGATGAAGAACACGTTGTAGAAGTTGTACGCGTGGGTGAAGCGCAGGTACGTCTTCTCGTTCTTGATCTTCATCGCGCTCTTGGTCTGCACGGTGATCGACGACGCCGGGTCGGTGATCTGGCCGTACAGCGAGTCGTCGCCGTCGGAGGAGTACGAGGTGTCGACCTGCGCGGTCGGGTCACCCTGCTGCTTGCCGAGCACCCAGCCCGGGCTGTGCGTGACGACGCCGTCCGGGTCGTTCTTGAAGCTGGTCGTGATCAGGTTCTTGACCTTCTCAGCGGCAGTGTCGCAGACCGGCGCCTTGGCGGGCTTGCCGATCCCGGGCGCCTGGTCCAGCTCGGTGGCCAGGATCGCCTTGTTGACCTCGGCGCAGTCGGCGTTGGTCATGTTCGCGACGTGGTGCTTCTGCAGCACGTTGCAGGTCGAGCGAAGGGCCTCGGCCAGGTCGCTGTAGTCGGCGCCGCTGGTCAGCACCTTCTGGGTCTCGTGCCACAGCGACTCCGACTTCGGCAGGCCGATGCCGGCCGGCGTCTGACCGTTGAACGAGCCGCCGTCGGCGATCAGGAACGCGGTCTTGTTGCCGACGCCGGAGTTGAAGTGCACGCCGCCGTTGTCCTGGAAGAACGTGTCGTCGAAGAAGTTCGGGCTGGACATCTTGTCCGGGTCGCCGAACTGCGGCGGGTTCTTCATCGAGCGGATCGCGCCGAGGCTGGAGCCCTCGCCCATCAGCCAGCGGTTGGCCGGGGTGTCGTCCGCGGACCCGTTGGTGAGGTCGACGAACTCGCCCATGATGTCGGACAGCGACTCGTTGATCGCGCCGGACTCCCACAGGTAGGCCAGGCCGGCCGTGTGCTGGGTGACACCGTGGGTCAGCTCGTGACCGGTGATGTCGTCGGTGCTGACACCTTCGCCGAAGGCCATCTGCTCGCCGTTCCAGAACGCGTTGGCGAACGGGCAGGAGCCGCTGACGCAGACCCGGACGGTGCCACGGATGGCCTTGCCGAGCCCGTCGCCGTAGTCGGCGCCGATCAGGTTCGTCAGGTCGGTACCGAGCCCGGCGTACAGGTTCGAGGTGTCACCGAAGAAGTCGAAGACCTGGTTGACGTCGCCGACCGAGGAGACCGGGCCGCCCTCGACCCGGGTCGGCGCGAAGACGCCGCCACCGCAGCGGGCGTCCTCGTTGCCGGTGACGATGTTGGTGTGGTTCGCGTCGCAGACGACGCGGTTGATGTGCTCGGCCAGGTCCCAGGCGAGCAGCGCCTTGCCGGCCGACGCGTGCACCATCGCCTGCCAGCGGACGTCACCCTGGCCGGTCACCTCGTACAGGTAGACCGGGATGGCGACGGAGCCGGGCTGGCGGGTGACGAGGCTCAGGTCGAACCAGCGCGGGCCGACCAGCTTCGCGGTCAGCGTCGAGCCGTCGACCTTGGCGCGGGTGGCGACCGACTGGACCGCGGCGTCCTGCGCCTTGGCCTTCGCGGCGTCGACCGCGCCGGCGGCCGGGAAGGCCCCGTACGTCGCGAGCGAGACCTCACCGTTGGCGGACTCCAGCGCGCCGGTCTTGTCCAGGTTGGTGACGATCTCGCCGCCGTAGACCTGGACACCGTCGATGGTCTGCTGGAACTTGACCTGCGAGCCGAGCGCACTGAGCGAGCTCGACTGAGCGACCAGGTCGGCCGGGCGGGCGCCGAAGTACGGCGCGACCGAGGCGACCTGCGCCTTGGCGACGGCGACCGCGTCGGGCTTGCTGGTAGCAGACCGGCCGGCCTTGGCGCCGACCGAGGCCGGAGCCTTCAGCGGGGTCGCCGGGCGGATCGAGTGGGCACGGCCGGTCTCGTCGCGCTTGGAGACCAGCCCCTTGCCGCCGGCCTTCGGAGCCGCGATGGTGCGGATGTCCGGGCTCTGGGCGGCCGTGGTGTCGGACGACGGGACGGGGGCGCTGTTGGCCAGCCCCGGTGCCGTCAGGCTGATGGAGACTGCGCCGACCGCGAGGCCGGCGAGCCAGGTACGAGCTTTCAAGATGTTCCTCCCCTTGCAGTTCTCACGCTGAGCGGGCGTGAGGCTGCAATGTGTCATAAACCTTTGGGGAGTGCTGGCACAGATGCGTCGCGGCACTGCTAGGTCAGCTGGTCGTCGACCAGGTTCGCGTACCCGGTGTGGCCGGTGGTGTTCGGGTGGTAGGACTCGCTGACCGGATTCGACAGCCCGTTGATCCACTCCGGGCTGCCACAGACGGCGTGACCGATGAAGGCCGAGGTCGGATTCACGAAGCTGTAGCCGGCCGCGCTCGCCGCGGCCGAGATCTTCGAGTTCAGCAGGTCAGCGGTCGCGTTCAGCTTGGTCATCTCGTCACCGCTGAAGAAGGTACCGGCGTTGCAGTCGGTGCCGTTGAACAGCCGCGGGTAGCCGACGATGATCACCTTCGCCGTCGTCGCCCGGCTGCGAACCGTCGCGTACAGGGTGTTCAGCCGGCCGGGGATGGTGTTGTTGATGGTCGCTTGCGCGGTGGCGATCGCGCCGTTGCAGTCGCCGAGCCAGGACGGCTTGGCGCACTCGGTGATCACCGACGAGAAGCCGGCGTCGTTGCCGCCGACCTGCAGGGTGACCCAGCGGACGCCGCTGTTCAGTGGCCCGAGCTGGTTGGCGGTGACGTCGGCGACCCGGGCGCCGGAGCACGCGACGAAGGTGAGCGCGGCGCCGACGCGGGCGGCGTCGAGGTACGGATAGGCCTTGGTCGAGCGCTGGCAGGAGCCGCTGTCGGCGATGTAGGTGCGGGTGCCGACGCCGGAGGCGTACGAGTCGCCGAGCGCGACGTAGACCGGGGCCGCGGCGTTCGCGGCGGTGGGGGTGAGCAGCGCAGTACCGAGGACTGCGGCTCCAACGAGTGCGGCGAGTTTCTTCATGGGCGGACCGCCTTCTGGTGTGGGGGGAACCGAGGCAGGGTGAACTCAGAGTCACCATCCTCTACCAGTGAGTAACGCGCAAGACCTCGGTAAGAAATTCACTGGAGTGTGCTGAATGCGGTAACCGCTGTTTGCCCGTCCACCCCTCGGTGGACCCTTGGCGCCGCCTGGATGGAGATCCGCCGGGATCCCGGTCCGGGTGGGCGGTCCGCTGTCACGGTGAAGACATGTGGACCCGACGAAGCTTCCTCACCTCGACCATCGCCCTGACGAGCCTGGCCGGAGCGCTGCCGGCTGCCTCGACCTCTACTTCACCCTCAACCACCGCCGACCTCACCTTGAGGTTGCCGGCTCCTACCGGACCTCATCGGCTCGGCGTCAGAACCCTGCACCTCATGGACAGGGGCAGAGTCGATCCGTGGAACGGGAGCCCGGATCGCGAGCTGGTGCTGAGCGTCTACTACCCGGCGCGGACGACCCACGGCTTCCGCCGCGCACCACAGATGACGGCAAGAGCCGCCGAGAACTTCAAAGGCTTCGCCGCGTACTACCACCACCTGCCCGCCGGCGTGGACTGGTCGGCGACCCTCACCCACTCGTACGCCGACGCGCCACCCGCACCCGGACGTCGACCGGTCCTCCTCTACTCCCCCGGCGGCACCGACCCCCGAACCCTCGGCACCGGCCTCGCAGAGGACCTCGCCAGTCACGGCTACGTGGTCGTCACCATCGACCATCCAGGTGAGACCAGCGAGGTCGACATCCCCGGCGGCGACCTGCGCACGATCCAGATCTCGCCGACCACCCCGACGGATCCGGTCCTCTCGCGCCTGATGATGGCGACGCGCTTCGCCGACCTCCGCTTCGTCCTCTCGCGACTCGAGACCCTCGGCCTGCCCCTCGACCTGCCCCTCGACCTGCGCAGAATCGGCATCTACGGCCACTCGGCTGGCGGCTCGACCGCAGCCCAGGCCCTGTACGAGCACCGCGAACTCAAGTCGGCCATCAACCTCGAGGGCTACCTCGACTACCTGCCCCTCCAGCCGGGCGAACCCAGCGAGCTCTACCCCATCGCCCAGCACGGCACCGACCGCCCGCTGCTCCTCGCCGGCACCGACGGCTTCCGCGACGCCCGCTTCGACAGCTCCTGGTCAGCTCTCCACGGCCCGGTACGGCGTACCGAAGTCACCAACGCCAACCACTGGGTCTTCACCGACCTGGGCGCGATGGCACCTCAACTCCAGGCGGCAGGACTGATGACAGCCGAAGCCCGCGCCAACCTCGTCGGCGCGGTCAACCCGTCAGTCTCGGTCCCGCTGATCCGCCGTACGGTCCGGGCATTCTTCGACCGCACCCTCAAGCACTGACCTCAGTGTTCCGGGCCGGGGACGGAGAGGGGGTCGAAGCCGTACGGGAGCTCCAGGCGGTGGGCTGTCATCAGGTCGGCGTCGCCCAGCAGGTCGCGGGTCTTGCCGTCGGCGACGATGCGGCCGGCGTCCATCAGCAGGCTGCGTTCGCAAAGCTGGAGGGCGTACGGGAGGTCGTGGGTGATCATCAGGAGGGTGACGTCGAGGCCGGAGAGGATGTCGGCGAGTTCGCGGCGGCTGGCCGGGTCCAGGTTGCTCGACGGCTCGTCCAGGACCAGTACTTCGGGCCGCATCGCAAGCACCGTCGCGACGGCGACCCGCCGGCGCTGGCCGTAGGACAAGTGGTGTGGCGCGATGTTCGCGTGGTCCTGCATGCCGACCTGGACCAGCGCCTCCTGCACGCGATCCTCCAGCTCCGAACCGCGGAGCCCGAGGTTGGCCGGACCGAAGGCGACGTCGTCGCGGACCGTCGGCATGAACAACTGGTCGTCAGGATCCTGGAAGACCAGACCGACCTTCCGCCGTACTTCGGGCAGGTGGTCCCGATGCAGATCCGTCCCACCGATCTGGATCCGCCCGCTGCCACTGCCACCCGCCACCGAACCGAGGATGCCGTTCAGGTGCAGTACCAGCGTCGTCTTGCCCGCCCCGTTGGGACCGAGCAACGCCACCCGCTCGCCACGCTGAATGGTGAAGTCGACGCCGTACAGGGCCTGCCGCCCATCGGGGTAGGCGAAGACCAGACGCTCGACGTGGATCGACGGACCGCTCACAAGCCAGCAACCCTAGCCGTCACCGCGATCAGCACCGCGAGCAGGGAGATCGCGAGCCCCTCGGCCCATTGGTTGCGCGCGGCACCCGAGGCGGCCAGCTGCGGCATCCGGCCGGTGTACCCGCGTGACTGCATCGCGAGGTGGACCCGCTCGCCGCGCTCGAAGCTGCGCACGAACAGTGCCCCTACTCCCCCGGCGACCGCCTTCAGGTGACCGACCCGGCCGCCGGCGTACCCGCGCGACTCACGGGCGATCCGCATCCGGTGCAGGTCGTCTGAGACGACGCTCAGGTACCGGACCATGAACGACAGGATCGCGACGAGCGTCGACGGCAACCGCAGCCGCTCCAGGCCGGCGAGCAACTCGCGTGGCGCGGTCGAGGCGGAGAGCACAATGGCCGCGATCACCCCGAGGGTGCCCTTGGCGAGGACGTTCCAGGAGCCGAGTACTCCGGACTCCGAGACCGACACTCCCAGCACGTCGACTTGGGGGCCGGTGGCAACGAACGGGAGGACCAGGGCGAAGACGATGAACGGCGTCTCGACCGCCAGCCGGCGCATCACCGTCGTCACCGGCAACTTCGCCAGGGCGACCGCGCCGGCCAGCAGAGCGGCGTACAGGGCGAAGGCCCAGAAGACGCCGGCCGGGGTGGAGACGACGGCCAGGACGAAGACGAAGAGCGCGACGATCTTGACCTGCGCGGGAAGCCGGTGGATCCGGCTGTCAACGGCAACCAGCAATCCGTCGCCCGCCGAGCCACTCACCGCCTGATCCCGACCGCGCCGTCCGGCGGCACCGCCTCGACCGAGCCGCTCATCGGGCCGCTGGCCAGGTGGCCCAGCCGGTCCAGTCGGTCCACTCGGCGGCGAGGAAGGTCTGGTCGTCGGAGCGCATCAGACAGCCTTGTCCGCGCGGGCCGACGAGCGCAGCGACGCGATCTTCGCGATCGCGAGTCCGACGACGATCGTCACCAGGACACCGATGATGCCGGCCAGTGCGCCGGACACCTGCGAGTTGCCGATCCCGCTCACGCCGTAGTCGGCCAGCGGGCTGCCGGCCACCGCCGAGTGCTTGGCCGCGCTCTCGAAGCCCAGTTTGGCGCCGACGAACTCCAGCCCGTCCGGATGCGCGCTCGCGAACAGGCTGACCACGCCCGCGATCAGCAGGGTGGCCGCGATTCCGACCCCGTACGACCGGCCGGCCGGCCTGGCCGCGATCGGCCTGTCCGGCGAGACGGTCGAACTGTTGCCATCGGCATCGACCAGGACGAGGTCGGCCCGCAGGTGGCGGGCGGCGTAGACGAGATCCGGCCGGGTCGCGACGACGGCGCTGAGCACGGCCGCAGTGATCACCGCCTCACCGAGACCGACCAGGATGTGCCAGCCGACCATCGCCGTCGCGAGCTTGCCCAGCGGGATGTCGACCGCGCCGCCGATCGCGTACAGGCCGGTGAAGCACAGGGCCGCGACCGGCACCGAGATGAGGGCGCCGACAGTCGTGGCCGGTACGACGCTGCCGACCCGCTTGGGCAGCGCCTTGAGGAGTGCCCGCGTCACGAAGTACCCGACCAGAACGGTCACGAGACCCATCAGCGTGATGTTGGTGCCGAGCGCGGTCAGGCCGCCGTCGGCGAAGAGCAGTCCCTGCACGAGCAGCACCGTCGACATCACCAGGACGGCCGACCACGGCCCGACCAGCGCCGCGGCGAGCGCACCGCCGAGCAGGTGGCCACTGGTCCCGGCGCCGACCGGGAAGTTCACCATCTGCACGGCGAAGACGAACGCGGCGGTCAGCCCGGCCAGCGCCGGACCCGTCTCACGGATCTCGCGGTTGGCGCGCTGGAGGCTGAAGCCGACGGCACCGGCGGCGATCAGGCCGGTGGCGATCGAAGTGGGCGCGTCGAAGAACCCGTCAGGAACATGCATGAGCACATTCTTGATCTACATGCGACCAGATCGCAACAAGCCCCTACAGATCGGCGAGTGCTGACTCGATCGCCCGGTGGATTGTCGGGTATGCGTAGATCATCTGTCGCAGCGTGTGAACGGGAACCCGTGCATGCACCGCCAGCGCGAGCGTCCCGAGCACCTCACCACCGGTCGGCCCCGCACTCGTCGCACCGACCAGCACGCCCTGCTCATTGTCCATGATCAGCTTGATGAAGCCCTCGTTGCCCGCCTTGTGGATCCAGCCCCGGGTCGAAGCCGGTACCTGGGTCAGGCCGGTCCGGACGTCGAGCCCCTGGTCGCGCGCCTGCTGCTCGGTCAGCCCGACCGCGCCGATCTCCGGATCGAGAAACGTCACCCGCGGCATCGCGTGATAGCTGGCCGTCGGCGCATCCTCCGCGCCGAGGATGTCCAGCACGGCGACATTGGCCTGGTACATCGCGTTGTGGGTGAAGACACCCACGCCGGTGACGTCACCGACCGCCCACACGCCGTCAGCGGCCCGGACATGCTCGTCGACCTCGATCCGGCGCGCGGCGGGATCGAGCCCCACCTGGTCCAGCCCGAGGTCCTTGATGTCCACCCGGCGCCCGGTTGCCACCAGCAACTTCTCGCCGGTGACCGTACCGCCGTCCTCGAGCGTCACCGTGAACGCGTCGCCGCTGTAGCTGACCGCCTTGGCGTGCACACCGGTCTTGAACTTCACTCCATCGCGTTCCAGTGCGAACCTGGCCAGCTCGCTCGACTCGGGCTCCTCCATCGCCAGCACCCGGTCCGTGCCCTCGATGACGGTCACCTGTACGCCGAACCGCGCGAACACCTGCGTCAGCTCCATCCCGATCGCACCGCCGCCGAGCACCAGCAACGACGCCGGCAGCGTCTCGAGCCGGATCGCGTCCTGGTTCGTCCAGAACGGCGTACCGGCCAGTCCTTCGATCGGTGGGACGACCGGGACCGTGCCGGTGGCGACGATGATGCCCCGGCTCGCCTCGAACTCGCGGTCGCCCGAGACCACCCGGCCCGGGCCGGTGATGGTGCCGCGGCCGCGGACGAAGGTGACGCCCTTGCCGACCAGCCGGTCGACGGCGACCTTGTCGTTCCAGTTGTCGGTGGCCTCGTCGCGGATCCGCCGGGCGACCGGCCCCCAGTCAGGAGTGACGGTGGCGGTGCCGGCCATTCCGTCGACGCGGCGGGTCTCGGCGATCAGGTCGCCGGCCCGGATCATCATCTTGCTCGGGATGCAGCCGTAGTACGGGCACTCGCCGCCGACCAGCCGCGGCTCGATCCCGACCACCTTCAGCCCCGCCTGCGCCAGCCGCCCGGAAGCCTCCTCGCCACCGACGCCCAGCCCGATCACGACCACATCCACCTGTTCAGCCATGCCGCCAATCTCGCAGACGGCGAGCCCCTCGCCAAGCCCCCCACGTGCGTGTCACCGGATGGTAAGAGGCTGATCGCTATCCGGCATTCAGGCGCCGTTCACCGCGGCTGACTAAGTTTCGGCTGTGGACTTTTCCGGTCTCGGGGACATCAATCTGGAGACCGTGATCGCGGCGATCGCGCTGATCGGCACGGTGATCGTCTGGCTGGTCGACCGGTACTTCCTGCGCCGCAAACGGCTCGTCTACCGGGTCCAGGTGGACGCGCCGATCGGCGTCTTCCCCAGCTCGCACATGGTCGACGTCGAGGTCCGGTACCAGGGTGCCGTCGTGCCCGATCCGAGCATCGTGCTGCTCCGGGTCGACAACGCAGGTGGCCCAGACCGGGGCGGTGGGGTGGGGCAGATTTGATACAGCATCGAGCCGCACCACATGCACGAGAAGGTGTCGTTCGCGTTCCCGGACCGCAAGATCGTCGGGCTCGAGGTGACACGGCCGCGCGGGCCTGGCCGGCGTACGTTGATGTTCGGGGCGTTGTCGCTGGTGCTCGTCGGCGCGCTGGTCGCGTTGTTCGTGGTCGATGTGCTGCAGCCGCCGGACAACTGCTCGTCGGGGCAACTGCAGATCATCGGGTCGACCGCCGTGGAGCCGACGATCCGTGAGCTGCGCAGCGCGTACGCGACCGAGTGCACCAGCGCGGACATCACGATCGCCGCCAACGGGAGCCGCAGCGGGACCCGCCAGCTCAACGAGACCGGTGCCAAGGATGCTGCTGCAGCGGAGAAACTGATCGCGATGTCGGACGGGCGGGCCGAGGCGGCACCGGACCTGCAGGGCAAAGCGGTCGCGATCGTGGTGTTCGCCGTGGTCGTGAACCGGTCGGCCGATGTCGCCGCGCTGTCGTCGGCGCAGCTGCGCGCGATCTACGCGGGCCGGGTGACGAACTGGAAGCAGCTCGGCGGGCGGGATCTGCCGATCCGGATGGTGTCGCGGGTCGGGCCGGACTCGGGTTCGCGGCGGACGTTCCGCGACAAGGTGCTCGGTGGCGACCAGGAGCTGGGGATCTCGTCCGACGACTGCCGCACCAAGGACGATCCGGTCGCCAGGCATCAGCGCTGCGAGGTCGGTACCACCGAAGAACTGCTCGCGCGCGTCAACGACATCGAGGGCGCGATCGGGTACGCCGAACTGGGCAGCTCGCGGAAGTTCCCGGCCATCACGGCGCTCGCGGTCGACGGCGTCGTACCGGAAGCGGCGAAGGTGGCGGACTCGTCGTACAAGTTCTGGGAGGTCGAGTACGCCTATACCTACAAGTCTCCCGCTGCCGGCTCGTTGCAGGCGGCCTTCCTCACCTACCTCACCTCACCACCGGCCAAGCCAGTGCTGGAGCGCGACGGCCTGGTCCCCTGCCCGGACCTGCCGTCATCCTTCTGCGGCTAGCGCTGACTGCAGGCTGCCCGGCAGTGGGTGCGGCAGCTTCGTCGCGTGCGCTGGGGCGAGGGCATCGAAGGTGAGGGCCAGGTAGCGGCGCCAGGCGTCGGGGTGGGCGTCCAGTACCGGAGCGGCGGTCTGCTGGATGCCGCCGAGCAAGAGGACGATGTCCGTGCCGGTCACGTCGTCGCGGATGGCACCTTGCT
Source organism: Kribbella sp. NPDC051620 (assembly GCF_044453825.1). NCBI lineage: Bacteria > Bacillati > Actinomycetota > Actinomycetes > Propionibacteriales > Kribbellaceae > Kribbella > Kribbella sp. NPDC051620. Next base: position 1,467,981 of record NZ_JBITDB010000001.1, on the reverse strand, counting down.
CTCGGGCCCGAGCCGTCAGCACCTCCACCAGGCCGGCGAAGCGCTCGATCGCGGCTCTGACCTCGGCGTTCTGCAAGGAGGGCTTGCCGACCACCTCACAGAACGCCTGGTCGGCAGCGAGCGCCTCGACGCCGGCCGTCATCAGCTCCCGGAGCGCTTGTCCCGCGTCGTCCGCATCCCGCAGGCGGTCCGCGGTCTCGATCAGCCGGTCGAGCAGTTCGAGCATGATCGCGGCGAGCAGGTCGTCCTTGCTGGCGAAGTGCCGGAACACCGTGCCCTTGGCGACACCGGCCCGCTGCGCGATCTCGCCGATCGACACCTCGACACCCGACTCCGCGAACGCCGAACGGGCCGCGTCGACCAGCAGGCCGCGGTTGCGCATCATGTCCGCCCTCATGGTGTGAACTCTACCACTCAAGATGACCGGCCGGTCAGGTTATGCCTATGCTTAAACCTGACCGCATGGTCACTTTAGAGTGGAAGGAATCACGTGAACAGCAATCTCGAAGGCAAGGTCGTTCTCGTCACCGGAGCCTCGTCGGGCATCGGCCAGGCAACCGCCCTGGCCCTGTCCGAGGCCGGCGCCAAGGTGGTGGTCGGCGCCCGGCGGACCGACCGGCTCAAGCTCCTCGCCGAGGATGCGCCCGGCGACGTCCTCGTGCTGGACTTGGACGTCACCGACCAGCAGGCCGTCCAGGACGCCGTCGCGGCAACCGTCCAGCGGTTCGGCCGGCTGGACGCTCTGGTGAACAACGCCGGCGTCATGCTCAACGGCCCGATCCTGGGCGCGGACACCACCGAGTGGACCCGGATGATCGAGACCAATCTGCTCGGCTCGATGTACGCGGTGCACGCCGCGCTGCCGCACCTGCTCGAATCCAAGGGCAGCGTCGTCCAGGTCTCGTCGACCTCCGGCCGGATCGCCTCGGCGGCGGCCGCCGCCTACTCGGCCAGCAAGTTCGGCATCACCGGCTTCATCGAGTCACTGCGGCAGGAGGTCACCACGCAGGGCGTGCGGGTGGTCGTCGTCGAGCCCGGCTTCGTCTCGACCGAGCTGATAACTCACGGCACCGACCCCGCGCTGCGGGCGATGGCTCAGCAGATGGCCGACTCGATGCGCACGCTGCAGCCGGAGGACATCGCCAACGCGGTCGTCTACGCCCTCGGCCAGCCCGACCATGTCTCGGTGAACCAGCTGCTAATTCGGCCGACAGATCAGGATCGCTAACGCTAGATTGGGCCTCTGTCATTAGACCGATGGAGGCCCGGATGTACGTGATCGCTCATCTCAGTGACCCGCACCTGGACGGCACCGCAGCCGCCCGAGATCGGCTGCGGAGGGTCGTGGACTATCTGCGGGCGTTCTCGCGACCGGTCGACGTGGTGCTGGTGACCGGGGATCTGGCCGACCACGGGCTCGCAGCGGAGTACGACGAGGTCGCGGCTGAGCTGGCGCTCGACGTACCGGTGCTGATGTTGCCGGGCAACCACGACGTCAGTGCGCCGTTGCGTGTGGGGCTGCAGGTCGAGTCGCCTGGTGAGGGGCATCCGGTTCATCAGGTTCAGGACGTCGGCGCGGCCCGTTTCGTGCTGCTCGACACGTCGGTGCCGGGTGAGGACCACGGGCTGCTCAGCGCGGAATCACTCGAGTGGCTGACGGGAGTACTGGCCGAGCCGGTGGACGGTCCGTTGTTCGTCGCCTTCCACCATCCGCCGAACAAGCTCCAGCACCCTGTACTCGACCAGTGGACCCTCCAGGACGCCGAGCCGTTCGCCGCTGTACTCCGCGGCAAGCCGATCACCGCGATCCTCACCGGTCACGTCCACAACGGGGTCTCGACAACCTTCGCCGGCCACCCACTGCTGGTTGCCCCCGGCATCCGATCGACCGCACCCCTGCCCTTCGAGCCGGCCGCCGCGAAGGGTCTGGTCGACGTCGAGGCTCCACCCGGCCTCGCCCTCCACATCGTGGCCGACGATCAACCTCTGGTCACGGTCTACCGAACCGTCACCTCAAGCTGACGTCGAGACCTGACCATCCCACGACCACCGTGGGATGGTCAGGTCTCGCGGCACGGCGTCCTTGGACCCGTGGTACCGCGCCATGCTGACGTTCGTCGCCCACGCGAAGTACTCGTAGAGCACCGACCGGACAGGATCGGTCAGACCGACATCGGTCAACGCCTGGTCGAAGCAGGCGATCGCGAGTCGGTCCATCTCTTCGTGCGGGCCGTTGCCGCTGTGCATCCAGACAACGGCACTCTCGGTGCCGTAGGAACCGGTGAAGGTGGGCGGACCGCCAAGCGCCTCGGCCCAGTAGGCAGCGAGGCGCTCGGTGTGTTGCGGATGAAACCCATGACTGAAGGCGTGACTCACCACCTCATCAGCCAGCACCCGCTCATGCCAGGCAGCCGCCAGCCTCAGCATTCCTTCTTCGCCACCCGCGGCCTCATACACACTCTCCATGCCCAGAGACTGGCACCGACGACCGACAGCAGCAAGGCTGGCCTTCATGAACTTCACGCTGCAGCCACTGGCCCGGGTCGAATCGTCCCTGACCACCAGAGCCGACGCACCACGCCAAGGCGACGAAGGAGCGCCCGACGCGTGGCTCGTCTTCGATCCGGAGTACGGCGAGGCGCTGCGCGACCTGACCGCCGGCGACGAGGTACTCCTGATCACCTGGTTCGACCGCGCTGACCGCTCGACGCAGATCGTCCGTCCGCGCGGCGACACCCAGCGTCCACCCACGGGCGTCTTCAGCACCCGTTCACCCGACCGCCCCAACCCCCTCGGCCTGCACCGGGTGACCGTCCTCGAGACCGACGGCCTGCGGATCAAGGTCAACAATCTCGAAGCCCTCGACGGCACTCCGATCGTCGACGTCAAGCCGGTCCTGACCGACGAGCGCTGAGCAACGCGAAGGGCCCCGGACCAGTGGTCCGGGGCCCTTCGTCACAGCCGGATCAGAAGTTGATCATGTGGCCTTCGAGGCCGTGGAAGGCCTCTTGCAGGGCCTCGCTCAGCGTGGGGTGGGCGTGGACGTTGCGGGCCAGTTCCTTGGTGGTCAGGTCCCACTTCTGGGCCAGCGTCAGCTCCGGGAGGAGCTCGGTGACCTCGGGGCCGATCAGGTGCGCGCCGAGCAGTTCGCCGTACTTCGCGTCGGCGATCACCTTGACGAAACCGTTCGGGTCGCCGAGGCCGTGCGCCTTGCCGTTGGCGGTGAAGGGGAACTTCGCGACCTTGACCTCGAAGCCCTCCAGCCGGGCCTGCTCCTCGGTCCAGCCGAAGCTGGCGATCTGCGGCTGGCAGAAGGTCGCCCGCGGGATCATCACGTAGTCGAGCTCCATCGTCTCGACCCCGGCGATGGTCTCGGCCGCGATCACGGCCTGCGCCTCGGCCGCATGCGCCAGCATCAGCTTGGCGTTCACGTCGCCGATGGCGAAGATGTTCGGCACGTTGGTGCGCAGGAAGCCGTCGACGCCGATCGCGCCGCGCTCGGTCAGCGCGACCCCGATCTTGTCCAGGCCGTAGCCGTCGACGCGCGGCTGGAAGCCGATCGCCTGCAGCACCTTGTCGGCCTCCAGCGTCTGCTGGGCGCCGTCCTTGCCGGTGACGGTCACCTTGACCTTGTCGCCGGAGTCGTCGATCGAGTCGACCCGGGTGCCGGTGAGCACGTCCACGCCGAGCTTCTTGTACGCCTTGGCGAGCTCCTTGGAGACCTCGATGTCCTCCAGCGGGACCATCCGGTCGAGGAACTCGACGATCGTCACCTTGACGCCGTAGTTGGCCAGCACATAGGCGAACTCGACGCCGATCGCGCCGGCGCCGGCGATCACGATGCTGCCCGGCAGCTCCTCGGTGAGGATCTGCTCCTCGTACGTGACGACCCGGTCGCTCAGCTGGGTGCCCGGCAGCAGCTTGGTGGTGGCGCCGGTGGCGATGATGCAGTTGTCGAAGGTGACGGTCTCGGAGTTCCCGTCGTTCAGCGAGACGTCCAGCGTGTTCGCGTCGACGAAGGAACCCCACCCGTCGAACTCGGTGATGTTGTTCTTCTTCATCAGGAAGTGCACGCCCTTGACGCGGCCGTCGGCCACCTTGCGGCTGCGCTGCACGGCCGTCGGGAAGTCGAAGCTCACCTCGCCGCTGATGCCGAAGGTCTTCGCCTCCTTGCGGAAGATGTGCGCCAGCTCGGCGTTGCGCAGCAGCGCCTTGGACGGGATGCAGCCCACGTTCAGGCAGACACCGCCCCAGTACTTCTTCTCGATGATGGCGGTTTTGAGCCCGAGCTGGGCGGCGCGGATCGCCGCGACATACCCACCCGGTCCGGCGCCGAGGACAACAACGTCAAAGTGCGAGGCCATGACTCAAATCCTAGTCGCTGGCACCAGCCGATCCTGCCTCGGGCCAGCGGGCGTGACCACGGTCACGATCGGGCAGTGTGTCCTGCCTCATCGTCACGGACGGTGAGGCGGGGTTCCGTCAGGACCGTACGACGCCTACGCTGGGGCACGCATGGGGGATGTCCTCCTTCCGTGCGCGCGTGAGGCGCCCTGTGGCAGGGATACGGAAAACGAGGACTGGGGGCTCGATGCTGGGCAACGGCCGGAGACTGCGGCTCGCCGCACTCGGCGCGGTGATGGCAGTCGTAGCGCTGCCGACGTATGCCGCGTTCGCCGACCAGACCCCACCTCCACCGGCCTCCGTGACGGACGTGAACCGGTCGCTGGAGCAGCTCCAGGCCGAGGCCGCCGAGATCCAGCTCGACGTCGCCAAGGCCACCGTCGCCTACACGAACGCGCTGAAGACCGCGCAGACCGCCGAGGCCGCGGCCAAGAAGGCAGAGGCGTTCGCGAACAACACCAAGAACAAGTCACAGGACGAGCGCCGCCGCCTCGGCCTGCTGACCGCCCAGGCGTACCAGCTCGGCATCCCGACGGTCCTGGGCACCGAGTCGATGCTCTGGTCGCTCGCGCCGGTCGCGGAGAACCTGCAGGAGATCGCCGACCGCCAGACCGCCATCCGGCAACTCGGCAGCACCCAGGTCGCGCAGTACAACGCAGCCACGGCAGCAGAGTCCACTGCCGGCACTGCAGCCGCTGACGCGGCGACCAAGCGCGCTGCGGCCGACCAGGCCAACAAGAAGGCCACCGAGCTCGGCAAGACCGTCCGCGAGAAGGCAGCCAGCGCAGCAATGGCCATGGAAGGCCAACTCGCCGACCTGGCCGGTGCGACCGAGCTGTCCAAGCAACTGCAGGCCACCCGCAACCAGCAGGCACTGGCCAACTGGCAGACCTACCTGGCCGAGTTGACCGCAGCGAAGGTGAAGGCGCCGGCCGCTGCCGCGATCAGGAGCCCGTTCGACCTCCCGACCGGCCTGCTGCAGTACAAGGTCGCCAAGGCGCCTGTGCCCGGTGTGGCCGCTGTCGTCAGCAGTGGGCGTCCGCTGCGGGTGCTGTCGGCCGAGACGATCCGCGCGGTCAACCAGGCCTTCTCGCTGATGGGCAAGCCGTACGGCGTCGGCGCAACCGGCCCCGACAAGTACGGATGTCTCGGCGCGGCACGAGCCGCCTGGCGGCCGTACACGACCCTCGCCGGGCTGGCGACCAGCGTTTACGCGAACTACCAGAAGGTGCCGGCCAGCCAGATCCAGCCTGGCGACATCCTGCTGATGGGCAGCAGGTCCGTGGGCCTGTTCCACGTCGGTATCGCGCTCGACAACGCCGAGATGATCGCCGCCGACGAGGCCAAGGGCTCAGTAGCGGTCAGCTCGATCCCCGACAGCATGTACGCCGCGCTGCGGCCTACCCTCGGCAAGCCGCTCAAGGCCCAGGTCGCCCCGGCCACCACGCCCGCCGCCGCGACCTTCCGCTGCGGCAACACGGCGACCACGGTCGACGTCGGCACCGGCGGCTGGACCTGGCCGCTGGCCGAGGGCACCTACGAGATCGGCACACCGTTCGGGCAGGCCGGCCCGATGTGGTCCAGCGGCTTCCACACCGGTCAGGACTTCGTGGCACCGATCGGGACGAATGTCCGGGCCGTCACCGCAGGCACCGTGCGGATCGAGCACCCGGCCTGGGCCGGCAACCTGGTTCGCATCGACCACGGCAACGGGCTCGAGACGCTCTACGCGCACCTGAGCCGCATCGACGTCGCCGACGGCGCGCACGTGACAGCCGGACAGCAGATCGGTGCCGTGGGCACCGAAGGCAACTCGACCGGGCCGCACCTGCACTTCGAAGTACGGCTCGGTGGTGACGCGGTGAACCCGATGCCGTTCCTCGCCACTGGTGGCACGAGCACCGGCTGGGGTGGCTACAGCAACGGGCTGATCCCGCAGTCGCAGCTCTGCGGTCTGGGCAACGGACACATGCTCCGCTGCGACGCCGCAGCGGCGTACCAGCAGCTGTCCGCCGCGTTCCGCCAGTCCTTCGGCAAGAACCTCTGCATCACCGACTCCTACCGCTCGTACTCCGCCCAGGTCGACCTGTACGGCCGCAAGCCATCCCTGGCCGCTCTGCCCGGCACGTCCAACCACGGCTGGGGTGTAGCCGTCGACCTGTGCGGCGGCATCGACAAGTTCGGCACTGCGCAGTACGAGTGGATGAGCAACCACGCCGCGGCTTACGGCTGGGTCCACCCCGACTGGGCCCGCCAAGGCGGCAACCGCGAAGAACCCTGGCACTGGGAGTTCGGCAAACCACGCAGTGCGTAGCCGTCTCCTCCCCTGGCTCCGCAAACACCGCTGGTCGACGGCTGCCTGCTCCGTATTGCTGGCGGCGATCCTCGGAGTCGTAGCAACGCCGTACCTGTCTGCGTTCGCCACAGCAGACGGTTGGCGGGGCTACGGCAACGGCAAGATGCCAGCTGACAAGCTCTGCCGCGTAGGGCCCGGCCAGAAGCTGCGGTGCGATGCGGCAGCGGCGTACGGGGAGCTTGCCGCGGCCTACAAGGTCCACTTTCACAAGGAGCTGTGCATCACCGACTCCTATCGGCCCTACCGTGCACAGGTCGACCTGCTGCGCCGCAAGCCGACGCTGGGCGCCTTTCCTGGTACGTCGAACCATGGCTGGGGACTGGCCGTTGACCTGTGTGACGGCGTCAACGACTTCGGGACTCCGCAGTACGAGTGGATGAGCGCGCACGCTGCGGCCTACGGATGGGTGCACCCGGAGTGGGCGCGCGAAGGGGGCTCGCGGCAAGAGCCGTGGCATTGGGAATTCGCCGGGGATTCGGTCCGGTGACCACGTAGGCTGGGGTTGTGGCCGAGCAGACCAGTCCCGACCGCACGGACGACAACATCACGCTGGACGCCCAGGACGACCGCTGGGAGTGGCGGCGCAAGATCCGTGCGAACCCGCGCAAGCTCCTGATCTACCGGATCGGGATCGGGGTGCTGGGCGGCATCCTGATCATCGCGGCGCCGCTCACCGGGTGGCTGCCCGGGCCGGGCGGGATCCCGCTGTTCATTGCCGGTCTGGCCGTGCTCGCCAGCGAGTTCGAGTGGGCACAGCGGCTGCTCTATCGGGTCAAGGACTGGGTCAAGGCGCTCACCACCTGGACCGGCAAGCAGCCGGCCTGGCTCAAGGCGCTCGGCACGGTCGCGCTCTTCGTCTGCGTGCTCGTCGCGATCTGGCTCTACCTGGCAGTGCTCGGCGTACCGGGCTGGCTGCCCGACTCATGGGAGTCCTTCCTGCACAAGCTGCCACTGCTCGGGTAGTCGCGGATCGCGAAGTCGCTGCTGACCTTCTCGCCGAGCCGCAGCATCTGGTTGAGCAGGAAGGGCGTGCCGAGTAGCCGGTTGCGGGCAGCGATTCCGAAGCGAGTCCTGGGCGCCAGGAACTTCCCCGTCCGACCGCCACCGTCCTGGCAGGCCTGCACCGGCTTGCGCAGTTGACTCTCGTACGCGGCGAAGGCCGCCGGATGGTCGCCGCCGGCCGCCGCCAACTCGCCGGCAAGCACATAGGCCGCGACGATCGCAGTACCAGTCCCCATGCCGCCCACTGTCGCGCCGTAGCCGGCGTCCCCCACCAGCGCGATCCGGCCGTCCGACCAGCGGTCGACGTCCACGCGGCTGATCGAATCGAAGTACAGGTCGGTGCAGTCGTCGAGTCCATCGAGGAGGGCGGGCACCTTCCAGCCGAGGCCGGCGTAGGCGGAGCGCAGAATCTCCTTCTGCTGTTGGGGATCGCGGCGATCGTAGGTCAGCTCGGGCGAGGCGAAGACGAACATCGTGCCCGCCTTGTCCGGGTCCCGGTGATCCATCCCGACACTGGCCAGCTTGCCGGGCACGTTGTACATCAGCCCGTCCCGCTCGATCCCGAACGTGTTCGGCAGATCCCACCCGGCGATGTAGTAGCCGCCGTGCGTCACGTGATCGCCGCCGAACACCAGCCGGCGCACGACGGAATGCATCCCGTCCGCGCCGAACACCAGGTCGTACGTCGACGTCGCGCCGCTCTCGAACGTCACGTCCACCCCGCCGCCGTGCTGCTCCAACGACGCGATCGAGTCACCGAACCTGTACTCCGCCGCCGCGCGACTGTGCTCGTACAGCACCTGGGTCAGGTCGGACCGAAGCACCTCGAGCTCTCCCCCGGCGAACTCCGGTGGCAGCCGCAGCACCTGCCGGTCCTGCTCGTCGACGAACCGCATCGCCGTACCACCCGTCTGCCGCGCGCGCAGCTCGTCGAGGACGCCCATCCGCTCGAGCACGACTTTGTTCGCGCTCCCCCGGAAGTCGACGGCATAGCCGCCCTGGCGCAACGCTGGCGCCAGCTCCACCACGGTCACCTGATGGCCGTACCGCCCCAGCCAGTACGCCAAAGCCGGACCGGCGACGCTTGCCCCCGAGATCAGAACCTTCATCCCATACCCCTTTGTGTTGAACTGTGTCCACCAGACACTGTTTTGATAATGTGTATGGTAGACACAGTTCAATCGGAACCACAAGCCAGGAGTCGCCGCGATGATCAACCTGCTCTGGGGTGACCCGCCGCCACCCACCCGCGGCCCCAAGCCGGCGATGACCGTCGAGGGCATCACCAAGGCCGCGATCGCGATCGCCGACGCCGACGGCCTGGACGCCGTCTCGATGCAGCGGGTCGCGGCCGACCTGTCGTTCACGAAGATGGCGCTCTACCGCTACGTCGGCGGCAAGGCCGAACTGGTCTCGCTGATGACGGATCGCGCGATCGGTCTGCCGCCGCATCACCCGCCGCGGCCATGGCGGCAGGCGCTGATGGACTGGGCTCTCGATCTGTACGCCGCGTTCGAGCGGCACCCCTGGCTGCTGCTGTCGACGGTCGGCCGGCGTGCCCTGGGGCCGAACGAGCTGACCTGGATGGACTTCGGCATCCGGGCGCTGACGGACACCGGGCTCACCGGCGGCCAGCAGCTGGACACGCTGCTGACGATCGCCGGTCAGGTCCGGACGATCGCTCATCAGACCCTCACCCTGCCCGGTGGCACGATCGGCATCTCCGAGGAGAACCTCACCTCGGCGCTGGCCGAGATCCTGGCGACTCAGCCCGATCGCTTCCCGGGGCTGACGGCCGCGATGCGGTCGGTCGCGGGCGGCGAGAACCAGGGGCTGGTCTTCGGGCTCGAGCGGTTCCTGGACGGGCTCGAAGTACTGATCAAGCGCGGGTGAAGCGGGCCCGATAGGTGGTCGCGCTCAACCCGAAGTGGGACCTGAAGCGGCGGGCGAAGTAGTTCTGGTCCGGCCAGCCGACCGCCTCACCGATCCGGTTGATCGGCTCGTCGGTGTGCACCAGGCGATCGGCCGCCAGCTCGACGCGATGGCGGGACAGGTACGCCATCGGCGGCAGTCCCGTCGACGATTTGAACAAGCGGACCAGATAGCCGGACGCCAGGTGCAGCTCCGTGGCGAGCTCGGTCAGGGTCCAGTGGTGGGCCGGATCGGACTCCATCAACCGCATCGCCGTCAGTACCGCCGGATGTGCCGGCATGGTCGAGCCGCTCAGTTCGCCCGCAAGGGCACGAGCCAGGCAGCTCAGAAACAGTGACAGCCGGCCGATGACGTCACCGCGATGCAGGTCGAGCGGCCGGGCGCGCAGATCCTCCAGATGCTCCAGCTGACTGATGCACTCCTCCAGCGGAATCTCGTCGAGGTGTCCCATCAGCACTCCGCGCCGGCGGGCCGAGTTCGGGCCGGTCCAGAGCAAGTAGCCGAGCAGTGCGTCCTCACGGGTCCAGGCCAGCTCGTGCTGCAGCAGGTCGGCGGAGAAGCAGCAGTTGAACACGTCCAGGCCGTCGCAGCCGTCGTACCCGTGCCAGACGCCCGGACGGAGCAGGAGGACGTCGCCGACGCCCAGCTGCTGATAGCCGGCCGGGCTGTGGTGCACGCCGGTGCCGGCCGTCACCACGGCCACCTCGAAGAAGCTGTGCGTGTGCACGGCATGCGAACGCTCGTGGATGTGGTGGCCCGAGTAGGCATACGCGCCGTCGACGAAATGCAGCAGCGTCCCGGCGTTCTCGATCGGCAGCTCGGCCATGGTCCAACATACGGGCCGAGGTGCATTTCGTGCTACCTCCGGTGCACTCCGGACTATCGGCTGCCCAGCCCGCGTCGCAGGATCGATGAAACATCGAATGAATCGTTTCACGCGTTGGGAGCACAATGACCCGTCCTGCTGCCGCACCCGTGTCCGTCCGCTTCGAGCACCGCATCGGTACTGGTCCGGTCCTCGGCCTCGGTACGGCCTCGCCCCGCCTCTCGTGGCAAGTCCCGTCCGCAGCCGACGACTACCACCAGGTCGCCTACGAGATAGAGCTCGCCGTCGCCGGCAGCTCCCCCGAAGTCCACACCATCGAGTCCGCAGAGCAGGTACTGGTCCCATGGCCCGGTACGCCGTTGTCCTCCCGCCAGCGCGCATCCGTGCGAGTCAGAGTCAGCGACGGTGTCGGGTGGAGCGACTGGAGTGAGCCAGCAGTCGTCGAGGCCGGCTTGCTCGCTCCTGACGACTGGGCTGCGCGCTTCATCAGCCCACGTGAGATCGGCGCGCACGGTCAACCTGCCCCGATCGTCAGCGGCACCACCACGCTGCCGGACGGCATAGTCAGTGCCCGCCTCTATGCGACTGCACATGGCGTCTACCTGCCCTCGCTCAACGGCAGCCGGGTAGGCGACGAGGAGCTGGCGCCTGGCTGGACGGCGTACCAGTACCGGCTTCGCTACCAGTCGTACGACGTCACCGACCTGGTACGACCAGGCGAGAACACCCTGGACTTCCTGCTGGGCAACGGCTGGTACCGAGGCCGCCTCGGCTTCCAGGGCCAGCAGGCCGTGTACGGAGACCGCCTGGCGGTACTCGCGCAACTGGAGGTCACCACTGCCGACGGCGAGACCCATGTGTTCGCCAGCGATGACACCTGGACCGCCCGCGAGAGCCAGATCCTCGCCGACGACCTCTACGACGGCCAGCGCACCGACTTCACCTACACAGTGGCCGACCCGACGCCGGTCGACGTACTGGACGCCGACCTCGGCCTGCTGGTCGCCCCCGACGGCCCGCCGGTCCGGATCACCGAGGTACTGCCAGCCGTGGAGATCACCACCTCACCCACAGGCAAGACGCTCGTCGACTTCGGCCAGAACCTCGTCGGCCGGGTCCGCCTCCGGGTCCGCGGCGGCAGTCGTGGCGACGAGGTCGTACTACGCCACGCCGAAGTACTCGAGAACGACGAACTCGGCGTCCGCCCCCTCCGCACCGCCAAAGCCACCGACACGTACGTACTGCCCGGCCCCGGCGAGCTGACCCTCGAGTCGCCCCTCACCTTCCACGGCTTCCGGTACGCCGAGGTCACCGGCGTCGGCAACCTCGCCAAGGAGGACCTCGAAGCCGTCGTCGTCGGCTCCGATCTGGAACGCACCGGCTGGTTCGAGTCGTCGAACGAGCTGCTCAACCGCTTCCACGAGAACGTCGTCTGGGGAATGCGCGGCAACTTCCTCGACGTCCCCACCGACTGCCCGCAGCGCGACGAGCGACTCGGCTGGACCGGCGACATCCAGGTCTTCTCCCCCACCGCGACCTTCCTCTACGACAGCGCCGGCTTCCTCACCAGCTGGTTGGCCGACCTGGCCGCCGAACAGCACAAGGACGGCTCGGTCCCCTTCGTCATCCCCGATGTCCTCCGCGATGCCGGCCCAGCGACCGCGGCCTGGGGTGACGCGGCGACAGTCGTCCCCTGGGTGCTCTACCAACGCACTGGCGACCGGGACCTCCTCATTCGGCAACTGCCGAGCATGCGGGCCTGGGTCGACCGGATGACCGACCTTGCCGGTGAGGACCTGCTCTGGTCGGGCGGCTTCCAGTTCGGCGACTGGCTGGACCCGACTGCTCCACCGGACAACCCGTTCCGCGCCAAGGTCGACCCGGACGTCCTCGCCACGGCACACCTCGCCCGCTCGGCGGAGATCGTCGGCTGGGCGGCTGACCTGGCCGGTGACGCCGACCTGGCCCGCCAGTACACCGACCTCGCAGCGAAGGTGCGCGCGGCCTTCGCAGCGGAGTACACGACCGAGGGCGGCCGGGTGCTCAGCGACTCGACCACGGCGTACGCGATGGCTCTGCAGTGGGCGCTGCTACCGACAGACGAGCAGCGCAAGCGCGCTGGTCAGCGACTGGCCGACTTGGTCCGCGTTGCCGGCTTCCGGATCAGCACTGGCTTCGTCGGTACGCCGCTGATGACCGATGCGCTGTCCGACGCGGGCGAGCCCGACCTGGCGTACAGGCTGCTGCTGCAGACTGACTGCCCGTCCTGGCTCTATGCGGTCACCATGGGCGCCACCACGGTCTGGGAGCGGTACGACAGCATGCTGCCCGACGGGAGCATCAACCCCGGCGAGATGACGTCGTTCAACCACTACGCCCTGGGCGCTGTCGCCGACTGGATGCACCGACGAGTCGCCGGCCTAGCCGCAAGCTCACCTGGCTATCAAGCTCTGGAAGTTCACCCGCTGCCTGCAGCGCAGCTCACCCGAGCAGCAGCCCGCCACCTGACGCCGTACGGCGAGGCAAGTGTCGCGTGGACCCGCAGCGACGGCAGCTTCCACCTCACGGCCGTCATCCCGGTCGGTGCGACCGCGACGGTTCACCTGCCCGACGGCAGCGAGCCTGTCGAAGTACGGCATGGAAAACACGAATGGACCACCACAGACCCGTACGCCGATGTACCGGCGCTCGGTGCCGACGCGACCACCCGGCAGCTCATCGATCACGAGCCGAGCTGGCAGGCGATCGTGAGCAGCGTGGTCGAGGCCGGTGTCGCCGCCGACGAGGCCCAGCTCGCCGGCCGGCTGGAACGCTACCTCGACGCCCCGGCGACCAAGCTCGTCGACCTTGCCGGCGGCAACTTCTCGCCCGCGGCCGAGGCCGTGCGGATGCGTCTCGACTCCTTGCTCAACCCGCAGTGAACCGGAGGTCTCACCATGATCCGCTCACGTACGACCGCACTGGCCACCCTGGCCGTGACCGCGCTCGCGCTGACCGCCTGCAGCGCAGGCAGCCTCGGCTCCAGCGACTCTGGCGGTGGCGGCGACGCCGTCACCCTCAACTTCCTCGTCGACAACGGGGAGCAGACGGTCAAGACCGCCGAGCAACTCGGCAAGGACTTCAGCGCCGCGAACTCCGGTATCACCGTCAAGGTCGAGACCCGTCCGGCCGGCAGTGAGGGTGACAACATCGTCAAGACCCGGCTGTCCACCGGCGACATGAGCGACGTGTTCATGTACAACTCGGGCTCGCTGTTCCAGGCGATCGCGCCGAAGAAGAACCTCGTCCCGATGGGCGACCAGCCCTGGGGCGCCGGGCTGGACGACAACTTCAAGAGCACCGTCACCGCCGACGGGCAGATCTACGGCGCGCCGTACGGCGGCTTCATGGGTGGCGCGATCCTCTACAACAAGCCCGTCTACGCCAGGCTCGGCCTGCAGATCCCGAAGACGTGGGCCGAGTTCATGGCCAACAACGCCAAGATCAAGGCGGCCGGGATCGCGCCGGTGATCCAGACCTACGGCGAGACCTGGACGTCGCAGCTGTTCGTGCTCGGTGACTTCCACAACGTCGCGGCGGCCGAGCCGGACTTCGCCGACAAGTACACCAAGAACCAGGCGAAGTACGGCACCTCGGCCGCGGCCCGGAAGGGCTTCGAGCACCTCCAGCAGGTGCACGACCTCGGCTACGAGAACAAGGACTTCGCCTCGGCCAAACTGCCGGACGGACTCAAGTTGCTTGCCCAGGGCAAGGGTGCGCACTACCCGATCCTGTCCGCGGTGGTCAGCGACCTGGCCGCCACCTACCCGGCGTCGACGAAGGATGTCGGCCTGTTCGCCATCCCCGGTGACGACGCCGCGAAGAACGGCCTGACCGTCTGGGCCCCGGCCGGCGTCTACGTCCCGACCAGTACGACCGGCGCCAAGCTCGACGCCGCCAAGAAGTTCCTGGCCTTCATCGCCAGCAAGGAGGGCTGTGACTCGCAGGCCAAGGCCGGTGCGGTGACCGGACCGTTCGCGGTCAAGGACTGCAAGCTGCCTGCCGACGTACCGCAGGTCGTTCAGGACATGCAGCCCTACATCGACAAGGAAGGCTCGTCGAGCCTCGCGCTGGAGTTCCTGTCGCCGGTGAAGGGACCCTCGCTGGAGCAGATCACGGTCGAGGTCGGCTCAGGCATCCGCAAGGCCGCGGCCGGCGCCTCCCTCTACGACGAGGACGTCAAGAAGCAGGCCCAGCAGCTCGGCCTGGCGGGCTGGTGAGCCGTGGCCACGACGTCGATCGACACGCCCACGAAGACGCGCGCAGCCGTCGCCGGACCCGATCGTGGCCGGCTGCGCAGCCCGTACTCGACCTGGTTCTACCTGCCGGCGGCGGTCGTCTACGGAGTGCTGTTCGCGATCCCGACCTTCGCCTCGTTCTACTTCAGCCTGACCCGCTGGAGCATCTTCGAGTCGAGGTTCATCGGGTTCGGCAACTTCGCCACGTTCTTCTCCGAGCCAGCCCTGGTGAAGGGCTTCACCAACACGCTGATCTATGCGGTCGTCACGTCCGGTACGAAGGTGGTCCTCGGGTTGTTGCTGGCGGTCCTGCTCACCTCGCAGATCGTCGCCCGCGGCTACCTGCGGTCGGTGGTCTTCTTCCCGGTGCTGGTCTCCACGATCGGCGTCGGCCTGACCTTCACCGTGTTGATGAACCCCGAGCGCGGGCTGATCAACAGCGCGTTGTCGGTGCTCGGGATCGACGGGCCGGGGTGGCTCACCGATCCGAAGTACGCGCTGTTGTCGGTGGCTCTCGTCGACGTGTG
The DNA here is from genome assembly GCF_044453825.1 of Kribbella sp. NPDC051620. Classification (NCBI taxonomy): domain Bacteria; kingdom Bacillati; phylum Actinomycetota; class Actinomycetes; order Propionibacteriales; family Kribbellaceae; genus Kribbella; species Kribbella sp. NPDC051620. The sequence continues at coordinate 1,452,657 of NZ_JBITDB010000001.1, read as the reverse complement.
GAAGGGCGTCGGGCTGGCGACGCTGATCTACATCGCCGGGATCGTGTCGATTCCGGCGGAGTACCTGGAGGCGGCGAAGGTCGACGGGGCGACCGCCTGGCAGAGCTTCCGGCGGATCGTGCTGCCACTGGCCCGGCCGGCCACCGTGACGGTGATCATCTTGTCGCTGATCGGCGGGCTGCGATCGTTCGATCTGATCTGGGCGATGACGCGGGGCGGGCCCGGCTTCACCTCGGACGTGATCGCGTCGGTGATCTACAAGCAGTACCAGGCCGGGTTCTACGGCTTGTCGACCGCGGGCAACGTGGTGTTGTTCGTCGTGGTGACGGCGATCGTGCTGCCGTTGTCGCGGTTCCTCAACCGTAGGGAGGTGGACCTGTGAGCACCGCAGCCGTCGCCGGGCCCCGGCCACAGAAGAACTACCTGCTCAGCGTGGTGGCGATCCTGGTCTCGATCGTCGTCTTCCTGGTGCCGTTCGCGTTCATCGTGCTGACCGCGGTCAAAGACCGCCAGCAAGCCTCCCTGCTGGACTTCTCCTGGCCGCACCAGTTCCAGTTCGTCCAGAACTTCGTCGACGTGGTGCAGGCCCGCGACTACATGCTGATCATCGCGTTCATCAACAGCTCGATCCTGACGGTCGCCAGCGTGGCCGGGATGGTCGTGCTGGCCGCGATGGCGGCCTTCGTCCTGCAACGCAAGGCGAGCCGCTGGAACGGCCTGATCAACTTCCTGGTCCTGGCCGGGCTGATCATCCCGCCCGCGGTGGTGCCGACCATCTGGGTGCTGCAGCGGATCGGCCTGTTCCGGACGATGCCCGGCCTGATCCTGGTCGAGATCGCCTTCGGCCTGTCCTTCTGCGTCCTGCTCTTCCGGGCCTTCGTCGCCACCATCCCGCGCGAACTCGACGAGGCCGCCATCATCGACGGCGCCGGACCGCTCCGGCTGTTCTTCCAGGTGATCTTCCCGCTGCTGCGCTCGGTCATCGTGACGGTCGTGGTGGTCCAGTCGGTCGTCGTCTTCAACGACTTCGTCAACCCGCTGTACTTCCTGCCCGGCGACAAGAACGCCACCGTCCAGCTGACCCTCTACAACTTCTCCAGCCAGTTCACCACCCAGTACAACCTGCTGTTCATGAACATCCTGCTGATCACCATCCCGCCGCTGGTGATGTTCCTCTTCTTCAACCGCCAGATCGTCGCCGGCATGACCGCCGGCGCCGTCAAGGGCTGACGGGCTCAGCGGGGCTCTCTCCGTGCGTGGGTCTCGACCTGGGTGGCCAGGTGCTGGGCCAGGAGGCCCGCGACGGGGAGTGCGATCGAGCGTTCCCTGGCCGCGGCGACGACGTCCCAGAGATCCTTGCTCCACGGACGGTCGCGGAGCGGCGTACCGGCGGTGTCGTAGGCGGCGGCGATCCGGTCGAAGAAACCCCAGTTGCGGGTGACCCACGAATCGCCGGTGCAGGTCGCGACGGCGGCCAGCACCACCTGCTCCGGTACGTCGTACGCCGCGGTGAGGTCGAGCGCCTCCTGTACTCCGGCCAAGGCCGCGAACATCATCAACTGATTCGCCAACTTCACGGCCGCGCCGGCACCCGCTGGACCGGCGTGGATCACGTCGGCTGCCACCGAGTCGAGAACCGGGCGGACGTGCTCGAGCAGCTCGGCCCGCCCGCCGGCCATCACGGTCAGCGTCCCCGTCTGCGCACGCTCCGACCCACCGCTGACCGGGACGTCCAGGAAGCCGAGACCGTGGGCTCCCAACAGGCTCGCCAGCCGTTGTGCCGTGCCGGGCAGGATCGTGCTGTGCACCAGAACGGCTGTGCCCGGCACCAGTGCCGGGATCAACTCGTCCAGGAGCTGACTCACCGCCTCGTCGTCGGGCACGGCGATCGCGATCACCGCACAACCGGCCAGCCCTTTCGGCTTGCCGACGACCTCCGCCGCCAGATCGTCGGCCCTGGCAGGGTCACGGTCGTACACCGACAAGGTCCAGCCGTCCCGGATCAACGCCTGGCTCATCGGCCTGCCGAGGTTGCCCAGACCGGCGAAGCCGATCCGGTCGGAACGAGTCACCGCTGCGGGGGAAGGGGCCATGAGGAGCCTCCAGTTCACCTGACCGAGATGTCTGTGCTCTATCCCTCGACAATAGGCCGTCCAGCTGGGGAGCTCCCGGCGAGCGACCTTCAGAGCACGGTGGGCAACCGGCCGGCCAAGACCTCGTAGTTCTGCAGGCTGTTGTAGGCGTGCGCCGAGAGGCGGATGAACGGACGGCCGTCGAACGCCGTCAGGGTGATCTCGGCCTTCAGCTCTGCCGACACTCTCGCCTTGAGGGCCTCCCCCGCCTCCACACTGGGAATCCCGGCATAGGGCAGCTCTACCAGGCGCATGGTCGCCGCCGGATGGGCGACGTCGGCCACCGAGGTGCCGAGCGCCTTGGCGAGAACCTTTGCGCCCTCGTCGATCATCGTCGACAGCTCGGACCGGCGGCGCGGCCACTCCAGCTCTTCCAGCACCCGCAGGGACTCCGGCGCGGCGATCCACGAGGCGTAGTCGGCCGTGCCTTGCTGGTCGAAGCGTTCGGGGAGGCGTTCGTCGTACTCCGACCAGCTCACGATCAGCGGCAGGGTTCTGGTCCGCCACTGCTCGGCCACGACGAGACCGGCAGTCGCTCGCGGCGCGGCCGGCCATTTGTGGAAGTTGCCGGTCCAGAAGTCGGCGCCGTCCTCCGCGGGTGCGTCGAGCAGCGCCGGTGCGTGTGCTCCGTCGACGATCGACGGGATGCCCAGGGACCGGCACAACGCGGCGAGGCGCCGGATCGGGAAGACCATCGCGGTCGCCGAGCTGATCTGGTCGACGATGAGCGCTGCGGTCCGCTCGTCCAGCACGGCCTCGACGGCTGCGACCACGGCGTCGTCATCGGCCTCCAAGGGCACGTCGACGACGACTACCTCAGCCTGGTTGGCCTTGGCGAAGCGCTCGGCGGCGTACAGGACCGCGCCGTACGCGTGGTTGGTCAGCACGAGCTTGCTGCCTGCCGGGATCGGGATCGCGTTGAGCGCGGCGGTCACGCCCGCGCTGGCGTTGGGGACGAGCGCGAAGCCCGCCGGGTCGGTCTGCAGGTAGGCGGCCAATTTCAGCCGGCTGGCCGTCAGACGCTCCGGGACCGAGCGGAACCAGCGCATCGGGTTCGCCTCGGCCTCGGCGCGCAGCAAGGCCAGCAGCTCCTGCGTACGCCGCGGCACGGCGCCGAACGAGCCGTGATTGAGATGCAGCACGTCGGGGTCGAGGGTCCACAGGTCGGGGCGGGGGCTGAGTACCGTCACCAGCCAAACGGTACATACTTCTCGGCGTGTATCCCTATCTCGAGCACGACGGGCCGATCGCGATGGCCCACCGCGGCGGCGCTCTGCACCCGGACAACGTCGGCTACGAGAACTCGCTGCACGCCTTCGAGCAGGCGGTCGGGCTCGGCTACTCCTACATCGAAACGGACCTGCACGCGACGAGCGACGGTGTCGTGGTCGCCTTCCACGACCACCGGCTCGACCGTGTCACCGACCGCACCGGCGTGATCGCCGAGCTGCCGTGGTCCGAGGTGCGGCAGGCGAAGATCAACGGGCACGAGCCGATCCCGCTGCTGTCCGAAGTACTCGAGCACTTCCCCAAGACCCGCTTCAACCTCGACATCAAGGCCGACAACGGTGTCCAGGCGACCGCTCGGGTACTGCGCGAGCACGACGCGATCGACCGGGTCTGCGTCTCCTCCTTCTCCCAGGCCCGCGTCGACCTGATCCGCCGCGAACTGGGCGAGCGCCTGGCCACCGGTTTCGGGCAGCGCGAGATCGCCAGGCTTCGCTTCGCGCCGTACCGGATGGTCTCGCGCGGAGCCTGCCTGCAGATCCCCGAGTACTACGGACGCCTCCGCGTACTCACCCCTGGCCTGCTCCGGCGAGCACATGCCATCGGCAAGCAGGTGCACGTGTGGACAGTGGACGACCCGGCCGCGATGCACCGGCTCCTCGACGCCGGTGTCGACGGGCTGATCACCGACCGCACCGACCTGCTCCGCGACGTACTGATCGAGCGAGGGCAGTGGGTTAGCGGCTGAACACCTGCCACACTCCTCCGCATGGGAATTCTCTCGGCGCCGGCGAGTGTCGACAAAGGTGAGTACTGGGGCTTCAGCCTGTACGACTGGGCCAACTCCGGCTACGTCACGACGGTCGGCACGGTGCTCTTCGCGCCGTACCTGACCTCGGTCGCCGAGACAGCCGCCTGCGGCCGGGTCGGCACGACGGACGACCCGTGCACCACCAACCTGCACGTGCTCGGGCTCGGTATCTCGCCCGGCTCGCTCGCGTTCTACGTCGTCACGGTCGCGACGCTGCTCTCGGCGCTCATCCTGCCGATCGTCGGCGCGATCGCGGACCGGTCGGCGCGCAAGAAGCTGCTGATGTGCGGCTTCGCCTGGGCCGGTGCGCTCGCCGCCTGCTGCATGGTCTTCGTCACCGACGGGCGGTGGGCGCTCGGCGCGTTGCTGCTGTTCCTCGGCAACCTGTGTCTCGGGTCGTCGCTGGTGGTCTACGACTCGATCCTGATCGACATCGCCGGGCCTGACGACCGCGACGACGTGTCCTCGCGCGCGTGGGCGTTCGGGTATCTCGGCGGGTTCATCCTGCTGGCGCTCAACCTCGGCGTCGTCACCGCGCACGACGCGCTCGGCATGGACAAGGCGACCGCCGTCCGGCTGAGTCTGCTCAGTGCGGGGCTCTGGTGGGGGCTGTTCACCTTCATCCCGTACCGCAAGCTCAAGAACCGGCCGCCGGCGAACGTCGTACCGGTGGGTGGCGGGAGCCTGATCCGGCAGAGCTTCGGGCAGCTGTTCGCGACGCTGAAGCACGTGCGGACGTACCCGATGACGTTGCTGTTCCTGGTCGCGTACCTGTTCTTCAACGACGGCATCCAAACTGTCATCTCGGTCTCGTCGACGTACGGCGAGAAGCAGCTCGGGTTCGAGACGCAGATCCTGATCATGACGATCCTGCTGGTCCAGTTCATCGCGTTCTTCGGGGCGCTGGCCTTTGGGCGGTTCGCCCGGAAGTACGGGACAAAGAACACGATCATGGGCGGGCTGGTGGTCTGGATGGTGATCGTGATCGCCGGCTTCCTGCTGCCGGCGCACCAGATCGCGCCGTTCCTGGCCATGGGCGCCGCGATCGGGATCGTGCTCGGCGGAACGCAGGCGCTGTCCCGGTCAGCCTTCAGCCAGCTGATCCCCCGCGGGCGTGAGGCGGAGTACTTCAGCCTGTACCAAGCGGGCGAACGCGGTACGTCGTGGCTCGGCACGCTCGTCTTCGGCCTGGTCCACCAGATCACCGGCTCCTACCGGCCGGCGATCGTCGCCCTCGGACTCTTCTTCGTCATCGGCCTGGTCCTGCTCGCCCGCGTCGACATCCGCCGCGGCATCACCGAAGCCGGCAACACCCAACCGACCGTACTGGTCTAAGTGGGCAGCGGCCGGACGTCGACGATCTACTTCATCACCAACGTCGAACTCACCCGCTGCACCCCGGCAGACCGATCGCCAATGCACTACGCCCAGCCCAACCAGCGCCACGCGATCCACGGCCAGGGGTCAACCTCTGACCGCGGGGTTAGCCCACCGTCAGACCAATGGGCGAACCCCCCAAGGCGAAGTCAACCCCTGCTCCGAACCGGCGGCGTCAGGGGGCGGTTGGCCCTACGTCGGCGGGGTTGAGGGGGCGTCGTACCGGCTGGGTGGTGGAGTATTCGTCGGCGCCTACGTCGTACGGGGCGGTGCGGGGGTGGCCGTCCAGGTCGTCGGGGACCTCGCTGGTGTGGTTGACGGTTGCTGCGTTGATGGCGGCGCTGCCTGAGCCCAGGCGGTAGATGCCGTCAGTGCCGGCGGTCAGCTTGGGGTCGGCTCGGGTGTAGCCGGTGGTGGGGAGGTTGCCGTTGGAGGCTGTGCCCCAGAGGATGTTGCCGGACCAGGTGATGCCTTGCTGATAGGGCATGTCGGTGAGAGAGCCGGACGAGCCGACCAGGAGGTTGTCGGTGATCTTGCAGGCCAGCGGCGGGATGGTGCGTTGGCTTTCGCCGGCGATCGCGCCGTTGTTGTTGCGCAGCGTGTTGAGAGTGATAGTCACCCGGTCCGGAGCGTCGTTGCCCTTGCGAGAGGTGTCCGACTCACCGGGGGTGTGGTCGCGTTCCGAGCCGCTGCCCAAGACGATGCCGGCACTCCCGACATCGCCTACGTAGTTGTTGATGATGAGGTGATCGTTGCCGTAGATCCGGATCCCGTTCTCGCCGGACAGCAGATAGTTGCTCTCCACCCGGTTCGCGTTCCCGTGCCGCAGGACGATGCCGCCCTTGGACGAGCGCACCGTGTTGTACCGGATCTTGCTGCCCGACGACTTCACCGAGATCGCCTCGGGATCGCCGTTCACCCGCTCGAACAGGTTGTACTCGACTGTCGCGTCGGCGGTGGCCAGCGCGCGACTGCTGACCCCGAGCCGGATCGGCTCGCCACCGTTGTCGCCGGTGAACGAGTGGTCCCGGAAGTGGTTGCGCAGGACGTACGTCCGCTGCGCGATCACATCGTCGCCGGACGGGCCGTCTATCACCAGGTAGCAGCCTGCCGTGGACTTGTCGTGGAACACGTTCCGGTCGACCTTCACGTCGTTGCCGCGGACGACGACCGAGTGGCCGGCCGTCGAGGCGAGCTGGAAGTCGTTGCGGGTCAGCCGGAGCCGGGAACTGTTCGCCGCCAGGTCCAGGGTGACGCTCTGCCGGAAGTTGAAGCCGCTGATCGTGACGTACGACGAGTTGGCGAAGACGAAGGTCTGGCTGCCGGTCAGCGTCACCTCGCCCCTGGTCTCGGCCTGGATGGTGATCGGGGCGGAGCTGGTTCCGTTCCGTCCGGTGATCGTGATCGGCGAGTTCACGGCGTACGTCCCGTTGGCCAGCGTGATCGTCGTACCGGCGGTCGCGGAGTTGATGGCGGACTGGAGCTGGGACAGGGAAGTGACCAGGGCAGTCGCCTGGGCGCCTGCCGATCTCGGTCTGGGTAGCTCGACGGCGGCGACCGCTGCGACAGCGGCACCGCCGATCAGAAAGGCACGACGATCCATGGCAAGTCTCCTCAACCGTTGGGGCGGTACAGCTTGCGGTACTCGCTCGGCGTCACCGAGCTGACTTGACGGAACACCTTGGAGAAGTACGACTGGTCCATCCCGACCTCGGCCGCGATCTCCTCCATCGGCCGGGTCGTCGAGGCGAGCTCGCGTTGCGCCCACTCGATCCGAACCCGTTTGATGTACTGCTTCGGCGACAACCCGAACTCCGTGCGGAAGCGCCGGACGAACGTCGCCAGGTCCTGCCCGAAGTGCGCGGCCAGCTCCTCGACCGACAACGCGGTGCCCAGGTTCTGCTGGATGTACTGGACGACGCTGGTCTCCTCGGTCTGCTGCTGCGCCAGCCGCACCGACCCGGCCGGCGCGCTGTCCAGGTAGTGCGCGAACAGCGCGGTCAACGCGGACCGCAACCGCAACGGCGTCGCCAGACTCGGCGGATCACGGTCGGCCGCGCCGACCTGCTCGAACAGCACCGCCGCCTCTTCCGGCGCCTTGCTCGGCACGATGTAAGGCAAGGACAGCAGCTCACCGATGTCCCGGTCGCCGATCAGCGCGGAGAAGTGCAGCCAGTGCTTGCGGAAGACGTCGTCGCTGATCGTCTCGTACGAGACCGGTACGTCGGCCGGCAGATAGCAGAGCTCCCCCGGCTTCGGGTACAGCTCCTGCTCCCCCACGACCAGCCGGCCCTCGCCTTCGAGGATCAGGTACAGCCGCGAGAACGGATCGGGCTGCAACGGGCGTGACCATTCGCGGTGCACCTTGGTGATCCTCGCGGCGACGACGAGATCCAGCCGGAGCCGGTCCAGATGCGTCCGGATCAACTCGTCCTCCCGCCGGGTGCTGACTTGGGTCTTCATCACGCGAGCGGCCCGACCTCGGCGGCGGTCAGCGGGCGCAGTACCGGACGCCGCCGCGAGTACTCGTCTGCCCCGACATCGACCCGGCCGGTACGCCGGTCGCCGTCCAGGTCGAAGTCGACATCGCGGTACCGCCGGCTGGCGGCGTTGATCGCCGGGCTGCCCGCGGTGAGCCGGCGAATCCCGTCCACTCCCGCCGCCAGCTTCGGATCCGCCCGGAAGAAGCTGCCCGCCGGAGCGTTCCCGTCCGTCGCCGCGCCCCAGTGCAGGTTGCCCGCCCAGCTGATGCCCTCCTGGAAGGGCATGTTCACGTGTTGCCCGTTGTCAGCCACCAGGAGATTGTCGGTGATGATGCAACCGAGCGGCGGCAGCGTCCGGTGGCTCTCGCCACTGATCGCGGTCGTGCTGTCCAGGACGGTGTTCAGCGCGATCAGCACATTGTCCGGCGCGTCGTTGCCGCGCCGGGACTGCGGCGTCTCGCCCGGCAGGTGGTCGCGCACGCTGCCGCTGCCGAGCACGATGCCCGAGCCGGCGATCCGCTCGAGATAGTTGTTCACGACGTAGTGGTCGTTGCCGTAGATCCTGATCCCGTTCCTGCCCGCCAGCAGGTAGTTGCCCTCGACCCAGTTCGCGTTGCCGTGCCGCAGCACGATCCCGCCGAGGCTGTCGCGGATCGTGTTGTGCCGGATGATGTTGCCGGTCGACTTCACCGAGATCGCCTCCGGGTCGCCGTTGGCGCGCTCGAACAGGTTGAACTCGACCAGCGCGCCGGCCTTCGACAACGCCCGCGGGCTGACCCCGAGCCGGATCGGCTCGCCGCCGTTGTCGCCGGGGAAGCTGTGGTCGCTGAAGTGGTTGCGACAGATGTGCACCCCGGTCGCCATCTCGTCGGTCCCGGCGCCCTCGACGCCGAGGAAGATGCCCAGCGTCGTCTTGCCGTGGAACGCGTTGTGGTCGATCGTCGAGTGGTCGGCGCGGACCATCACCCAGTGCAGGCCCTCGATGTCGGCCAGCTGGAAGTCGTTGCGGGTGAGCCGGATCCGACGGCAGTCCGGCGGGAGGTCCAGCGTCGTGCTCTGCCGGAACCCGAACCCGCTGAGCGTGATGTCCGACGACCCGGTCAGCACGAAACTCTGCTCGCCGGTCAGCACCACCCCGCCCGGCGACTCGGCCCTGATGGTGATCGGCCGTTCGGGCGCGCCGCGCTTGCCGGTAATCGCGATCGGCGCCCCGGCCGGTACGGGATAGTGGCCGTCGGCAACGGTGATGACCGTGCCCGGTACGGCGGTGGCGAGCGCACGGCGCAATTCGTCGAGCGTCCGGACGTACCGGCGATCGCGGCGATCGGCGGCGGCGGGCAACGTGGCGGTCATGGCGACACCTGCCAATCCGGCGGCTGTGCCGGCGGCGAGAAAGGTACGGCGGTTCATGGGTTCTCCCCAGAGGCGGTTGGTGAGAGGAACAGTTCGATGACCGGTACTGCGACCTCGGGGCGGCGTACCGGAAGTTCGAGAGTCAGCGTCCCGGGCGGCTGGGCGCCGGGCTGGGTGTTCTCCGCGACGCGACTCGGGTCGGGCTCGATCAGGTGGATCTCCGAGGCGTCCGAGAGCAGTTGCGCGTAGGCGACCCGGCCGGCCAGGTCAGGCAGGTGCACGTGCTTGAAGGGCCAGCTGAACAGGTGCAGGTAGAGCCGCTCGCCGTTCTGGGTGTAGCGGGCATCGGGCGGAGCGACGAACTGCGAAGCCCCCGCGCCGCGGATCGACCGCTCGTGCAACCGCATCCAGTCGCCGATCGCGGCGAGTGTTCCCTCGGCGATCGGATCGATCAGCCCGCGGCCGGTCGGGCCGACGTTGAGCAACAGGTTACCGTCCTTCGAGACGCCGTCGATCAGCATCCGGACGAGCAGATCGGGACTCTTGTAGTCGAAGTTGTCCCGGTCGTAACCCCAGCTCCCATTGAGGGTCTGGCACGCCTCCCAGGCGATCGGCCCGTCCGGCCCCTCCATCGGTCCGGCCGGCTGGTATTGCTCCGGCGTCACGAAGTCACCAGGCAGCCCGGTCCGGTCGTTGACCAGGATGTCCGGCTGCAACTCGCGAACCATCGTGAGCAGCTCCTCGGAGCCCCAGTCCGCCGCGCCCTTGCCGCCCCACCACAGGTCCGAGCGGCCGGCGTACGAGAAGTCGAAGAAGAGATAGTCGATCTGCCCGAAGTCGGTCAGCAGTTCCCTGACCTGACCGTGCAGGTACTTCCGGTACTCCGCGATGTCGCGAGGCTGCCGCTTCGCGTCCTCGTCATCGCGCTGCGGGTGCACCCCGTCGATCGGGAACGACGGGTGATGCCAGTCGATCAGCGAGTGGTAGAAGCCGACCTTGAGCCCCTCGGCCCGGCACGCGTCGACGAACGGCTGGAGAAGGTCCCGGCCGTACGGGGTGTTCGTGACCTTGTACTCCGTCAACGCGCTGTCCCACAGACAGAACCCGTCGTGGTGCTTCGTCGTCAGCACGACGTACCGCATCCCCGCGCGTCGGGCCGACCTCGCCCACTCGCGCGGGTCGTACAGGTCGGGGTCGAAGCGTTCGAAGTACCGGTCGTACTGCGCATCCGTCATCCGCTCGCGGTTCTTGACCCACTCGTGCCGGGCCGGCAGCGCGTACAGGCCCCAGTGGATGAACATGCCGAACCGGTCGTGCCGGAACCACGCCTTGGACATCGGGCATCAGCCTTTCAGGGCGCCGGCGGTCAGGCCGCGGGCGAAGGAGCGCTGGAAGAAGAGGAACACCGTCACCGATGGAAGCAGCGCGAGCAAGGACGCCGCCATCACCACGCCGGGCGTGACGACCGGGTCGATCCGGAGCGTCCGCAGCGCGAGCGGAAGGGTGTAGGCGTTCGAGTTGGTTGCCACCAGCAACGGCAGCAGGTACTGGTCCCAGATCATCGTGAAGCCGAACACCCCGATCACGCCCAGCGCCGGCTTGCACAGCGGCAGGATGATCTGGGCGAAGATCCGGAACTCGCCGGCCCCGTCGATCCGGGCCGCCTCCTCCAGCTCACGCGGCACGTCCTTCATGAACTCGGTCATCACCAGGATCGAGAACGCCCACGCGCCGAGCGGCACGATCATCCCGGCGAGCGTGCCCATCAGGTTGAGATGCACGAGCGGCAGATCGGCCAGCACGAGCGTCAGCGGCAGCGCGAGGATCTCCTCGGGCAGCATCATGGTGGCCAGGATCGCGACCATCACCAGCGTCATGAAGCGGAACCTCTTGCGGGCCAGGGCGTAGCCCGCAAGAACGGAGACCGCGACCTGCAGCAGCAGCCCGAAGCCGACGACGAAGAACGAGTTCGCCAGATAGCGCAGCACGCCGTGGTCGAACGCGACCCGGAAGTTGTCCAGCGTCGGGCTCTTCGGCAGGATGCTCAGCTGGGTCGGGTCGGAGACGTGGTTGAACGAGCTGACCAGCAGCGCGAGCAACGGCCCGGCGAAGACCACGAACAGTCCCGTGTAGACGACGAACTTGATCGCGCGAGCAACAGGACCCTTCTGCTCGGTCAGGCCGAGGGCGGTCTCGGTGGCGGCGCTCATGCGGTTCTCCTTCTCCGGAGCAGTTGCACGCACACGGTCAGCACGAGCGTGGCGATGAACAGCAGCACGGCGCCGGCCGAGCCCACACCGAGCCGGTTCTGTTCCAGCCCCAGCTTGTAGATCAGCGTCATCACGACCTCGGTCGAGCCGTTCGGGCCGCCGTTGGTCAGCAGGAAGACCTCGGTGAAACTGCGGAACCCACGGACCGCCGCGAGTACGAACAGGATCGCGAACACCGGCCGCAGACCGGGCAGCGTGACATGCAGGATCCGCTGCCTCGTCGACGCACCATCAACCGTCGCAGCCTCGTACAGGCCGCGGTCGATCCCCGCCAGCCCGGCCAGGAAGATCATCATGTCGTACGGCGCGCCACGCCAGATCCCCGTGACCGCGATGGAGGCGAGCGAGGTGTCCGGGTCGTTGATGAACCCGGACGGACCCAGCCCGATCAGGCCGAGCAGCTGGTTGAGCAGGCCGTCACTCGTCGGGTGGTACATGATCCGCCAGAGCTCGGCGACCACGGCGATCGGCACGACGACCGGCAGAAACGCCGCCGACCGGATGAAGGTGAGCTTGCGGGTCTGGCCCTCCACCAGCAGGGCCAGCCCGAAACCGAGCACCATCGAACCGAACGTCTGGCCGATCGCCAGCACGACCGTGTTGCCGATCGCCGAGTGGAAGCTGTCCGACGACAGGATCTCGCTGTAGTTCGCCGTCCCGGCCCAGGTGTTGCCAAGGTACGGCCGGACCTCCTGCACCGACATCGAGACGGCCTGCGCCATCGGGATGAACTTGAAGTACAGGAAGAGGATCAGCGCCGGGGCGAGGAACAGCCACGGGATCCACCACTGGCCGCCTCTTCTGCGGGGCCTGGTGGTCTGTTTGTGCGGCCGGGGTGCTGCTCTCGGTGGAGCGGCTTCCTGCACGCTCACGATGCCGCGATGCCTTGCTTGCTGAGGGCCGCGGCGAGCTTGCCGTCGAGGGTGGACATCTCGGTCTCGAGGTTCAGGCCGCAGTCGGCGATCAGGGCGTTGATGGTGTCGGCCGAGTCCTGCCGGATCGGGGTCCAGTTCGGGATCGACGGCGCGTACCGGGCGTGGTCGCGGTAGACGTCGGCGTACACCTTCCAGCGCGGGTCACTGCGGACCGTGGTGACGTCGACGCTCTTGTTGACCGGCAGTTGCACGTTGAAGGCCTTCTCGCCCTGCATGCCGACCTTCTGCCCCTCGGCGGAGATCACGTAGGAGGCGAACGCGTCCTGCGCAGCCTGGTTGGCCGAGCCGGCCATCAGGTAGACGCTGCCGCCCTCGGCGAGCACGGTCGAGTCCTTCGCGCCCTTGGGAACCGGTACGACCTCGTACTTGTCCTTGCCGAGCGATTTGTCGAAGCGCGGCATCAGGTACGGCCCGACGACGTACATGCCGGTCTTGCCGGCCTCGAACGTCTCGTTGGTCGGAGGCGTGTCCATCGTCGCCGCGCCCGGCTGGATGACCCGGTCGGTGCACGCGAGGTCGCGGAACCACTTCACCGCGGCGGTCGACTCCGGCGTCGACATCGCCGGTTTGTAGTGCCCGTCGGCCTGCTTCACGATGAAGTCGCCACCGGCGCCCCAGAGGAAGTTGGAGAAGTACCAGGACGCGTACCCACGCTTGGTGGACCCGGGAACGGCCAGCCCGTACGTGTCGTTCTTGCCGTTGCCGTCCGGGTCCTGCGTGGTGAACGCCTTCGCCAGGGCGGTGAACTGGTCCAAGGTCTTCGGCACGGGCAGCCCGGTCTTGGCCCGCCAGTCCTTGCGGATCAGCAGGGCGCTCGCCTGCGCGGAGTACGGGACGCCGTAGACCTTGCCGTCGCCGGCCGTCGCGGACGCCAGCGCCGAGGCGAGCAGCTGGTCGGTCCCCGGCACCTTGCTCAGGTCGACCTCGCGGACGATCCCCTGGCTGACCATCGTGCCGAGCTGGGAGGAGTCGTTCATGACGATGTCCGGCAGGTCCTTCTGCGCGGCCCGCTGCGACAGCTTCGTCTCGAAGTCGTCGAAGATCGCGGTCACCGTCACCTTGCGCCCGGTCTTCGCCTCGAACGCGGCGGCGATCTTCTTCATCCCCTTCTCGCCATCCCCGCCCGGCGTCGTCCGCGTCCACAGCTCCAGCGCGGCATTCGGATCCTGCTTCACCTCAGCCGCCCCGCTGGTGCCGCAACCACCGACGGCCAGCACCGCTCCCAACCCCAGAGCAACCCATGTCAACGCCTTGCCCATGCCGTCTTCTCCTGTCGACGAAGAGGCGATTTGTACTTTTTGCGCCTCATTTCGTCGGAAGATAGCGCTTTCCAAGCCAGCCCGTCAATGATCCGAGCCCCCGCCGCCGGTGAGAGCGCGACCACCGGGTGCGGCGCCGGCACCGCCTCGGTTGGCGCGTCGAGGACGGCGCCAGCGCCATTGCGCTGGTGGGGTGGGGGCGGCGCCCGCGCGTTCGGCTAGCGGCTTGAGGGGGTGGTGTTGGGGTTGCGGCCGAAGCCGGTTTCGCCTTCGCGGACGGTGCGGGCGGTGAGGGTGCCGTCCGCCGTCTCACCGCTGACGATGACCTGCTGACCGGCCTTGAGGTCGGCGGCCGAACCCTGCGTGGTCGTGGTGATCGCGGTGTCGCCGGTGAGCTTGACCGTGACGTCGCCGTTCTGCGTCTTCACGACCAGCTGGGAACTGGAGGCCGACACCACCGTACCGATCGCGGCACTCCCCTGGCCGCCACCAGGTAGTTGCCCTTGGCCACCACCACGGAAGCCGCCATAGCCGCCGGCACCACGCCCACCACCCGGACCGGCCGCGGCCGGCTTCGTGTCCTTGGCGAAGGCGGCGTGCAGTCCGGCGCCCCCGGCCAGGCCGATCGCCAGGACGACCACGCCGGCCAGCACGGCCGTTGCCGCCGGCAAGTTCAGCGTCTTCTTCGGTTTCAGCGCTTCGCCGACCTCTTCGTCGGTACCGATCTGCGCGAACTCGTCATCGGGGTGCTGCGTGCTCATGGCTGGTCCTTCTTACTCGTGGCGGAGTGCATCGATGGGACGGAGACCGGCAGCCCGATGGGCGGGCATGCTGCCGAAGAACAGGCCGACGGCAGCGGAGACGCCGAAGGCGAGAGCGATCGAAGATGGCACCAGCACGGGCTGTACGCCGGCCAACTGGAACCGGCTGACGATCAGCGCGGCGACCACGCCGACCGCACCGCCGATCAGGCTGAGCAGCGTCGCCTCGATCAGGAACTGGCCGAGGATCGTCCGCCGCCGGGCGCCGAGCGCCTTGCGGATGCCGATCTCGCGAGTCCGCTCCGTGACGGTGACGAGCATGATGTTGGTGACGCCGATCCCGCCGACGATCAAGCTGATCGCTGCCACCGTCGCCAGCAGCGCGGTGAACGTCGCGGCCGTGTCCTGGCTGGTCTGCAGGATCTGCGCGGAGTTCTGGATCCGGAACGGCGAGGTCGTCGTGGCCGGCACCTGATGCCGCGCGGTCAGCAACTGGGTGACCTCGGCCTGCGCGGTGTCGACCCGTTCCTTGCTGGTCGCCTGGACGACGATCTGCGACAGCGGGCCGTACCCGGCCTGCGTCTCGCGCAGCGTGCTGATCGGCACGATCACGGTCGCGTTCGGATCGGTGAACCCGGCCGCGTCCTTGGCCGCCAGCACGCCCAGTACGTCGAACTCGACCGCGCCGAGTTCGATCGTCTGCCCGACCGCCGAGTTGGCCCGGCCGAACAACTCGGTCGCTGCCGTCTGTCCGAGCAGCACGACCCGCTGCGAGCTGTCCACGTCCTGCTTGGTGAACGCCCGGCCGACCCCGACCGGTGTGTTCGTCGCCGGCAGGTACTCCGGGGTCGTACCGATCAACTGGCTGACGGAGTAGCTGACATCGCCGTTGGTCGCCGTCCCACCGGAAGCCGTCATCACCGGCGCGACGGCTGCCACGTCGGGAGCGAGCCGGTCATCGGACAGCGCGTCGGCATCGGCCATGGTCAGGCTGTACTGCTGCGCCGACGGGCCGGCCTGCCCACGTGCGAAGCCACCACCTCCCCCGGTCGTCGACACGGTCAACAGGTTGGTACCCAGCGCTTCGAGCCGGTTCTGCACCGCCTTCCCCGAGCCGTTGCCGACAGCAACCAGCACGATGACGGCACCGACGCCGATGGCCACACCGAGCACGGTGAGCAGCGAGCGGAGTTTGTTCGCGCCGAGACCGCGCAGGGCGGCCCCGAGCAGGTCGCGAGGTGACATCAGCCGGTCACCTCATCGGCGACGATCCGCCCGTCCGCGACCCGGATCAGCCGCCGAGCCCGCCGCGCCACCTCGTCCTCGTGGGTAATCACCACGACGGTCCGGCCCTCGGCGTTCAGCTCGTCGAACATACCCAGTACTTCGTCTGTCGACTGTGCGTCCAGGTTGCCGGTCGGCTCGTCGGCGAGCAGGATCCGCGGCCCGGTCGCCAGCGCCCGCGCGATCGCCACCCGCTGCTGCTGACCACCGGACAGCTGGTTCGGCCGATGGTCCTCGCGATCCGACAGCCCGACCAGCTCCAGCGCCCGCCGCGCACGCCGGCGCCGCTCGGCCTTCTTCAGGTGCGCGTAGGTCAGCGGCAGCTCCACGTTCGCCAGCGCCGAGGTCCGCGGGATCAGGTTGAACGACTGGAAGATGAACCCGATCTTGCGTCCACGAACGAGCGCCTGCTGGTCCTCCGACAGCCGGGCCACCTCGGTCCCGTCCAGCCAGTACTCGCCCCGGCTCGGTACGTCGAGGCAGCCGAGGATGTTCATCAAGGTCGACTTTCCGGACCCGGACGAGCCCATCACCGCGACGTACTCGCCGGCATCCACCCGCAGCGACACCCCGCGCAGCGCGTGCACGGCGGTCTCCCCCATGCCGTAGGTCTTGGTGACGCCCCGGATCTCGATCAGGCCATCAGCGGCCACGATTCGCCCCCGCACCAGTACCTGCGCCTGGGAACTGCCCGCTACCGCCACCTGGGAACTGCCCGGTACCACCGCCAGGGAACTGTCCCGTGCCGCCGGCTCCATTCCGTCCCTGCCCCTGCCCGGTCCCAGTCGCACCGATCGCGCCCTGGATCAGCTCGATCGAGTCGCCTTCGTCGAGCCCCGAGGTGATCTGCGTGAAGCTTCCGCCCTGGACGCCGATCTGCACCTCGCGGCTGCCGGATCCGTTGGCCATCGTCACCGTGTGCGTGGTCCCGTTCGTCACGATCGAGGTCGTCGGCACGTAGAGGACGTTGGTCGCCTTCGCCGTCTGCACGGTCACGTTCGCGGTCTGCCCGATCCGCGCCGACGCCGGCACCTTGGCCAGCGTGAACGTCGCCGAGTACGAGACCACGCCGTTCGTCGTCGTGGGAGTCGGCGAGACCGAGGTCAGCGTCGCCGTGAGCGTGCTGCCCGGCTCGGCGTTGAGGGTGACCGTGGCAGCCTGCTTGGCCTTGATCTTGACCGCGTCCGCCTCGGGGAAGGACGCGACCACCTGCAGCGTCTTGAGGTCGGCGATGTCCACGAAGCCGGTACCGGCCGCGCTGCTCGTCGTGGCGCTCGAACCGCCACCAGTCGAGCCCTGCCCAGTCGTACCGGTACCTGTCGAACCCGTAGAACCCGACCCGCTCGAGCCACCCGCGACAGAGCCGACGGAGCCGTTGATCGCGGTGATGGTGCCCGCGATCGGCGCCTTCAACGTGGTGTTGGTGACGTCGGACTGGGCGGCCTCGAGGTTCTGGTCGGCCTGTTCCTTGTCCGCCTTCGCGCGGGCCAGGCTCGCCTCGGCGTTGGAGACGGCGACCTCAGGACTCTGCCCTTGGCTCTGCGTCTGGGTCTGCGTCTGCTGCCCAGGGGTCGGCGTGGGGGTCGGCTCGGCCGCTGCCTCGTCAGCCGCTTCCTTCGCGTCCTCCGCGTCGTCCAGGCTCTCCTGGGCCGCGGTCACGGAGTTCGCCGCCGCGATCTGGTTCTGCTCGGCGATCCGCACTTCGCGCTCCGCGGCCGCCGGATCGATCCGCGCGATCGCCGCGCCCTTGGCCACCACCTGGCCCACCTTCACCAGGACGGCCGTCACCGTGCCCGACGTCGCGAACTGCGGGGACGCCGTCTGCGAACTCTGCAGGGTCCCGCTCGAACTCACCCCCGCGGTCACGTCGCCGCGGGCGACGGTCACCGTCGGCCGGGTGGTACCGGCCGCTTCCGACTCGCCGCGGAAGAAAAGCAGATAGGCGGCTGTTGCAACAGCCAGAACGATGGCCACCAGGGCAACGTTCAGCATGCTGAGCCCACGGAGTTTGTGCCGTGGGAGGAGACTGACTTTGGTCACGGACGCAGACGCTAGGGCTCGTTACTGAGGAATGGATCGGGCCTTCCTGGCAACTGGCTGTGAAGATCAGGCGGCACGGGCACTGTGGTCTGCGACACACAGTGATTTGTGAACACCTGATGACAGGGCGTGATGACGGTGCTGTCAGGTGCGTACCTGGAGCTCGGGCATGCCAAAATGGGAATGATCCGGGTCGGCCGACCGTTGTCTCGGATGACGAATCTCGGAGGTTTGACATGTCTAATCGCGTTCTGCGTGGTTCGGGGCTGGGTGGGGTCAGCTTCGAGGATGACCGCGGCGTCGAGTTCGCGCCGCGTCAGATGATCACTTACGACTGCCCCCGCGGGCACGTGGTCGAGGTAACCATGGCGCACGACGCCGAGGTGCCGGCGATCTGGGAGTGCCCGCACTGCGGCAGCGAGGCCGCCCGCTCGACCGGTGAGAAGCCGGAGCCGAAGCAGGAGAAGCCGGCCCGGACGCACTGGGACATGCTGCGCGAGCGTCGCAGCATCTCCGAATTGGAGGAGCTGCTCGCCGAGCGCGTGGCGTTGCTCCGGTCCGGCGAGATCGGCCCGGCGCACCTGCACCGCGCCCCTCGTGCGACCGGCAAGCGCAGCGCCTGAAACAAACTCCAGAACGGGCCGTCACCACTGTGGTGACGGCCCGTTCGGTGTGTCCGGCCCGGTTGGCCGCATTCGGCCAGTCCGCCGCGACGTCTTGTTGCCGCAGAGAGTGGCCCTCTACCTTCTGAAACGATTCATGCGACTCGTTGACGGAGGACTCACATGGTTGCCAAGGTCATCGCCACGGTGTGCACGTGGGCTCTGTTGACGTTCGGGTTGGCGGTTCCGGCCACCGCGGAGACTCTCGCCACGGCATCGCCGCCCACGGCATTGCGAGTGGCAGGGCAGACGGCCGACGCGCTCGTCGACGCCGAGCACCCGACGCTGTCCTGGGTGGTCAACGACTCTGGTCGAGGGCAGGCTCAGACCGCGTACCAAGTGAGGCTGTCCGACGTACCAAGTGACCGTGGCAGCGACCGGCCGCTGATCTGGGACTCGGGACAAGTCGACTCCGCCGAATCGACCGGTGTCCTCTACGCCGGCCCCGCGCTCAAGGCAGACCACACGTACGAGTGGGTAGTGCGCACCTGGAACCGGAACGGCCAGGCCTCCCCCTGGTCAGGTGCCAGCCGCTTCGACGTCGGCCCGATGACGGTGCGCGACTGGACCGGCTCCTGGCTCAAGGCGCCCTCCGGCTCACTGCTCCGCCGGTCCTTCGAGCTGGCCAAGCCGATCGCCCGCGCACGCCTGTACGTCGGTGCGCAGGGACTCGTCGAGCCACACCTCAACGGATCCCTGGTCGAGCCGAAGCAACTGCTCGACTCCTCCGTCACCGACTACGCGAAGCGGGTCGCGTACCGCGCCTTCGACGTCACCAATCACCTTCACCAAGGTCGCAACGCGCTGGCCGTCATGCTGGGCAACGGTCAGCACCCGGGTCAGCCGGCCTTCGTCGCCCAGCTCTCGGTGACCTTCACCGACGGCACCCGGACGACGATCGCCGGCGATGCGGCTTGGCGCACTGCCGCCGGGCCGGTCACCCGGGACGACTTCTACTTCGGCGAGAGCTGGGACAACCGCAAGCTCCCCAAGGGCTGGGACAGCGCGGCGTACGACGACAGTTCGTGGGCTCTCGTGCCGGTGTACTCGCCGATCTCCGGCCCGGTCAGTCTCGCCTTGCACCAGCCGGTGACCGCGTCGGACGAGACCGCGTGCTGCGGCTGGTCCCGGACGAACCTTGTGGACGGCATCACCACCTCCGTCGCCGGGAGCGAAGGCTTCCACTCGGCCATCGCGACCAGCGCGGACACGGCCAAATCGGTGCAGGTGGATCTTGGCAGCAGCCAGCCGATCGCCGGTGTCACGCTGTATCCGGCGAGGCCGACCAACGACCCCGCCGGTGACTTCCCCGGCGCAGGCTTCCCGGTCCGGTACAAGGTCGAGGTCAGCGACGACCCGGCCTTCGCCACGGCGACGACTGTTGCCGACCGCACCGATTCCGACCAGCCGAACCCCGGTACTGCTCCGGTCTCCCTCAGCACGACGGCCACCGGGCGCTATCTGCGCGTCACGGCGACCAAGCTGGCGTGCCGCGACACGAGTTGCACCTTCCGGCTGGCTGAGCTCAGTGTCTTCGGACCACACCCCGAGCTGTCGTGGGCGCTGGCCGGGCTCGAGGCCGACACCACTCCCCCGACCCGGATCATCACCACCGTCGGTCCGAAGAAGATCACCACACCGGCCACGGGAGTACAGGTCTACGACTTCGGCCAGAACTACTCGGGTCAGGTGACGCTGCGCGCCGACGCCCCGGCCGGTACCAAGGTCACCATCACCAAGGGCGAACTGCTCGACGCGAGCGGCCGGGTGAGCACGGCCAACATCAGCTTCTACCCCACCGACACCGGCCGCCAGGTCGACGACTACACCTTCGACGGCTCCGGCAGCCAGACCTGGATGCCCCGGTTCAACTACGCCGGCTTCCGGTACGCCGAAGTGTCCGGCCTCCCAGCCGGCACCAAGGCCGACGTTCTCGCCCAGGTCATCCACAACGACGTCGCCACGACCGGCTCGTTCAGCACGTCGAACCCGCTGCTCAACCAGATCCAGAACGCCCTGGTCCGGACCCAGCTCAACAACCTCCAGGGCATGCCGCTCGACTGCCCGACCCGTGAGAAGCGCGGCTGGCTGGGCGACGCCGGTGACAGCGACGCCGAGGCGATGGCGAACCTCGACCTGCAGTCGTTCTACGCCAAGTGGTCCGGCGACATCCGGACGAGCATCAATCCCGATGGCAGCGTGCCGTCGGTGTCGCCCGATCAGGGCGAGGGGCCCGGCCGGTTCTTCACCGACCCGGCGTGGGGCACGGCGTACCCGCAGGTCGTCTGGGACAGCTACACGCAGTACGGCGATACGAGTGTGCTCCGGGACAACTACGCCCATCTCAAGGGCTGGGTCGACTATCTCGCCACCATCAGCAACGACCGGCACATCGTCACGAACGCTCCCGGCTCGTGGGGCGACGACTGGCTGTCGACGGTGAGCACCCAGCACGTCTACTTCCAGACGCTCTTCTACATGATCGACAGCCGCATCCTCCGCGACACCGCCGAGGTCCTGGGCAACTCGGCCGACGCGGCGAAGTACCGGCAGCTGGCCGAGGCGATCCAGGCCAGCTTCACCGCCGAGTACTTCGATGCTGCGACGAACAAGTACGCCCCGAACACCCAACTGGCCTACGCGATGCCACTGGCCCTCGGGATCGTCCCGGCCGGGCATGAGCAAGCAGTGCTGGACCGCCTGGTCGCGGATCTGGCCGGCCACGGCAACCACGTGACCACCGGCTTCGTCGGCACGAAGTACGTGTACCAGGCGCTCGGCAAATACGACCGCAACGATGTCGCGCTGGCCATCTCCGAGCGCGTCGACTTCCCGAGCTTCGGCTACATGCTGAAGAACGGTCCCGGCACCATCTGGGAGAGCTGGGTGAACTCGTCGGCTCCCAACGGCACCTCGTCCAAGGACCACATCGGCCTCGCCGGCTCGATCGGCCAGTGGTACTACGAGCAACTGGCGGGCATCCAGCCCGGCACACCGGGCTGGCGCTCGTTCACCCTCGCGCCGAGCGTGGTCGGTGACCTCACCCACGTGACCTCTTCACAGCAGACCGTCCGTGGACTGGTGGAGAGCTCCTGGCAACGCTCGGGCAGCAACCTCACGTACCACGCCGTCGTCCCCGTAGGCAGCACGGCGACGATCGAGCTGCCACTGCTCGGCGGCTCTTCCTCGACAGTCCGCGAAGGCGATCAGACTCTCTGGTCGGCTGGACATCCGGCCGGCCAGGTCGCCGGACTGACCGTTGGCTCCGCCACCGAGAAGTCGCTGCGCCTCACCGCGGGCTCAGGCGACTACACGTTCACCGTGACAGCGCCGGGTACGCCGATCACCGCCCTCACGATCACCTCCGGCGGGAACCCGGCGCCGATCGTCGCCGGGCAGAGCGGCGACGTCAACCTGCTCGTCGAAGGGCGTTCGACCAGCGGCGGTACGGCACGAATCACCACCGACGCGCCGGCGGGCTGGACTGTCCAGGCACCGGCGATTCCCCTGACACCCGCCCAGACGGCCACTCTTGCGACGCTGCACTTCGCCGTACCGGCTGGCGTTCGAGGTGGGCAGTATCCGGTGACGGTGACGGTCACGGCTCCCGACGGCACTCGGGTCACGGCCACTGTCGAAGTACTGGTGTTCGGGAGTTGGCCAGCCGGCACGGCGGCGGCCGCGTCGAGTGAGCATGCCCCGAACGAGGTAGGCGGCATGACGCGCACCTACCTGGCGGCCAACGCGCTCGACGGCGATCCGGCGACGTTCTGGAACGACGACACCGCGAACGCCTACCCCGACAGCCTCACGGTCAGCTCACCGACCGCGGTGGAAGTGCGGGGCGTGGGGCTGACGTCGCATCCCGACGGCGTTCTGACCGACTTCGCCGTCCAGACCTGGGACGGCACGCAATGGTTGACCCAGGCAACCATCACCGGGAACACGGCGGTCTCCCGCTGGATCCCGTTCACCGCGCCCGTCAGCACCACCAAGGTGCGCGTCCAGGTCACCGGTGCTCAGGCCTCCTTCAGCCGGATCGCCGAACTCACGCCCTAGTAGTAGACGGGGCCGGCACCGCCGGCCCCGTCCACAGGTCACTCGGGTGGGAGTACTGAGACAGGCAGTCCGGCCAGACCGTGCAGCAGCGCGCTGCTGGTCCACCGCACGTCGTCGGCCGGTACTGCGAGCCGCAGGTGCGGGTAGCGGGCGAGCAACCGGTCCAGCGCGATCTCGATCTGCATCTTGGCCATCGGAATGCCGATGCAGTAGTGTACGCCGTGCCCGAAGGAGAAGGTGCCCTGCGGGCAGCGGGTGACGTCGAGCCGGTCCGGGTCCTCGAACTTGGTCTCGTCCCGGTTCGCCGATCCCCAGGACAGCGCCAGGATCTGGTCCTTCGGGATCACCACGCCGCCGACCTCGATCTCGGCCTTGGTGAACCGGAAGGTGCCGACCGAGGCGGCCGGGTCGTAGCGCATCAGCTCGTCGACCGCCGCCGGGATCAGCGACGGATCGGCCCGCAGCTTGGCCAGCTCCTCGGGGTGGGTGAGCAGGTTGAAGACGCCGTTGCCGATCGAGTGGACCGTGGTGACATGGCCGGCGGTCACGACGATGAAGATCATCCCGACCATCTCGCTCTGGGTCAGCTGATCGCCGTCGATGTCCATCGTCAGCATCTCGCTGATCATGTCGTCGCCCGGATCGGCCCGGCGCGCGTCGATCAGCGCGTTCGCGTACTCGGTCATGTTCTTCGACGCCGACGCGACCTCTTCGGGGTCCTGACCGGCACCGGTCAGCGTGCCCGACCACTTGCGGAAGTTCTCCCGGTCCTCCTCCGGCATGGCGAACAGGTCGCAGATCGTGCCCAGCGGCAACGGCCACGCGAACTCGGCCAGCAGATCGACGACCGGCGCCGCCTCGAGCTTGTCCAGCAGCCGTTCGACGGCCAGCTCGACCTTGGGACGCAACGCCTCCTGGCGGGCCGGCGTCACCGCCTTGATGGCCAGCTTGCGCAGCCGGGTGTGGTTGGGCGGGTCGCTGTTCAGGACGTGCGCGGCCAGTTCGTCGTCGAAGCCGGGCTCGGCCTCCTCGTCCTCCTCCCTGGTCGAGTGCATCGGCGAACTCAACGTCGAGTGCTTGGCGTACATCTCGTTCAGCCGGCGGCCGTCCTTGCCGACCCGCGGGTCCAGCGCCAGCATCTTGCAGTCCGCGTACCGCGTCACCAGCCAGACCTTCGCGCCGTGCGGGAAGATCACCTCGTGCACCGGGCCCTCGCCGCGGAACCGGCGCAGATAGTGCGCCTGCCGCTGGACAAAATCCTCGCCCAGCTCTTCAATCGTTTGAGTTACCTCATCTGGCATGTCCGGGTTCCCCTCCTAGGTGGACGCGCGGGCTCCAGGCACCCCCGCTCCGCAACGCCTTCAGACTGGAAGAGGCGCGAGACCGGCCAGTTCTGATACACGCCCACGCGTGCCGTCCGCTGTGTCTGTCCGGGCAGTACGCCGGATCTGTATCAGCGGAGCCTGGTCGCGCCCTCAGTAACCAGAGCAGCGCCAGTCGCTGGGTGTGGGGGAACAGAAAGGTGAATCGCCGATGAGCGGTGAGACAGCAGACGACGTGGGGACGAAGGCCCGACCGGGGGTGTTCGAGACCTGGCAGCAGACTCCACGCGAGGCCAAGGCGCTGCTGGCCGGTGTGTTCGTCAGCAAGCTCGCCTCGTTCCTGCAGATCTTCCTGGTCCTGTTCCTGACCCATCGCGGGTTCTCGGGCAGCCAGGCCGGCTGGGCGCTCGGCGTCTACGGCGCGGGCGCGGTGCTCGGCACCGCGATCGGCGGCTGGCTCAGCGACCGGCTCAGCCCGCGCTCGGCGACGGTGATCTCGATGATGGGATCCGCCGTCTTGATCGCGTCGCTGATCTACATCAAGTACTACCCGCTGATCCTGCTGGCCGTCCTGCTGGTCAGCGCGGTCGGGCAGTTCTACCGGCCGGCGGCGCAGTCGATGATCACCCAGCTGACCCCGCCGGACAAGCTGGTGATGGTCACCGCGATGTACATGCTGTGCGTGAACCTGGGCACCACAGTCGCGCCGCTGATCGGCGTCGCGCTGGCCGAGATCTCGTACAACCTGCTCTTCTGGGCCGAGGCGCTGGCCGTCCTCGCCTTCGGTGTGATCGCGCTGGTCGCGCTGCCCAAACCGGATCGCAGCGCGGCGGCAGCGGCTGCCAAGGAGACGGCCGAGGCGGCCGATCCGCCGATCCGCGGTCGCTACATCGACGTCCTCCGCGACTACCGGTACTCGCTGTTCATGGTCGCCTTCTTCCTCCAGGCAGTCGTCTACGTCCAGTACACGGCCGCCCTGCCGCTCGCGATCAAGGCGGCCGGGCAGAGCATCTGGTGGTACGGCGCGCTGATCACGATGAACGCGATCATCTGCGCGACCTGCCAGATGATCGCCACCAAGTTCGTCCAGGGCTGGCCGATCCGGGTGGTGCAGCTGACCGGCTTCACCCTGGTGGCGCTGGGCTATGCGATGTACGCGATCGACATGCTGCCGGTGTTCCTGATCCTGGGCACGCTGTTCTGGACGCTGTCGGAGATCGTCGGAGTGCCGACGATGTTCGCCTATCCGGGGATGATCGCGCCACCGCATCTGCGCGGCCGGTACATCGGGGCGATGCAGACCATGTTCGGTCTCGGCGCGACCGTCGGCCCGGTGCTCGGCGTGCTGCTGTTCGAGCACATCGGCCAGCGGGTCTGGATCTGGATGACGCTGATCGAGGTGGTCGCCACGGTGATCGGCGCGATCGGCATCCGGCGCGTTCTCACGCCAGGGGCCGACCCGGCCCCGACGCCCGACTCGGTGGTCGAGTCACCGACCGGCGTGGCGGTCGACCCCGCCGACTGAGCTACTTGTCCTTGGGCGCTTCGGGGTCGATGACCTCACCCTGTACTACGTCGTCGCGGGCCTCCCGCTGACGGTGGGCCCGGTCGGCGTCCTCCGCGGTGGGCGGCCGGAAGGTACCGGGCATGAAGCCGGTGATCGGGTTGCCGCCCAACTGGGCGGCAACCCGGCGGCTCAGGAACCCCGCCAGCACCTTGCGCGCCAACGGCCGGGTGAACGGCAGAACGAAGAAGAACCCGAAGATGTCGGTGATGAAGCCCGGCGTCAGCAGCAGCGTGCCACCGACCAGGACGAGCGCCGCGTCGGCAAGCTCTCGGGTGGGCATCCGCGCCGTCTCGGTGGCCTGCTGCAGGGCCTTCCAGGCCCGCCGGCCCTCCCGCTTGATCAGCCAGGCGCCGAGCGCGCTCTCGAACAGCAGCAGCGCGATCGTGGGCCAGCCGCCGATCGCCTGACCGACCTGGATGATCACGTAGATCTCGGCCACCGGAACGACCAGCAACGCGACTGCGACGAACCAGGGCATACTCACACCTTCTTCATGATTCCTAGACTGGAACCTTTGCACGGTCGGGGGTCGCTGCGGGCGGGTTGCCGGGGTCCTCGGTGCGTGGCTTGCGCCGGGCCAGCAACGCCAGTACTGCTCCAAGGATGCCCAGGCCGGTCAAGATCCACTGCGGCCAGCCGCCCAGTGTCGTGGCGAGCGTCTTCTGATCGCGGACCGGGACCTTCGCGACGTACACGTCCGGGACGAACTGGCCCGACTTGTGCTCGACTTTGCCGTCGGGGTTGATCACGCCCGAGATGCCGCTGGTCGAGGCGATCAGCACGGTCCGGCCGGTCTCGATCGCGCGCATCCGGGTGATCGCGAACTGCTGCTCCGGCTGCCCGGTGTCGCCGTAGGTCGCGTTGTTGGTCTGCACGATCAGGATCTGCGCGCCACCCTTGGCGACGTCGGAGACCACGTTGTCGTAGGCGAGCTCGAAGCAGATCAGGTCGCCGTACATGACGCCCTTGATCGGCATCAGCCCGGGACCGACGCCGGGGATGGTCTGCCGGCCGATCATCTCGAGCCGCTTGATGTAGGGCAGCAACTGGTCGCGGAACGGGATGTATTCACCGAACGGCACCGGGTGGCGCTTCGCGTACCGCTGGCCGGGGCCGGTCGCTGGGTCCCAGACGATGCCGGTGGTCTGGCGCTCGTTCGGCCCGGGCCCTTCGGTCACCGCGCCGACCAGGATCGGCACCTTGACCGCCTGCACGGCCGCCTCGATGTCCTGCTTGGTCTCGAAGTCCTTGTACGGATCGATGTCGGTCGAGTTCTCCGGCCAGATGACCAGGTCGGGCTTGACCTGCGAGCCGGCCTCGATCTGCTTCTCCAGGTCGAGGGTCGCGTTCATGTGGTTCTTGGTGACGGTCCGAGCCCGGCCCAGGAACTCCAGGCCCTTGCCCGGCACGTTGCCCTGGATCATCGCCGCGGTCACCGTCTTGCCGTTGCCCTCGGTCGAGAGCGTGACGAGCGAACTGAGACCGACGATCGCGATCCCGGCGACGAGGCTGACCGCGCGCAGGCTCAGGGCGCTGCGGCGGCGCAGTACGGCGTACACGAGAACGCCGAGCAGGGCGAGGACGAAGCTCAGGCCGGCGATCCCGACCAGGGAGGCGAGCTTGCCCAGCGGGGAGTCGGCGAAGGCCCAGGCCAGCCGGCCCCACGGGAAGCCGCCGAAGGGGACGGAGCCGGTCGCGTACTCGGTGGCCACCCACAGGCACGGCACCCAGAGCATCCACAGTTTGTGCTTCAACGTCTGGCTGGCCAGTGCCCCGAAGACTCCGTAGAAGAGCCCTTCGAGGATGGCGAGCGCGATCGCGGCGTCGCCACCGATCACGGTCAGCCACGGCACCAGTACGGCGTAGTACGTGATGCCGAAGCCGGCCCCGACCAGGAAGCCGCCCTTCATCGAGACGCCGTTCAGCATCGCGAGCAGCAGCGGTACGGCGGCGATCGCCAGCCACGGATGGTCGTGCGGCTGATAGGCCAGTCCGAGCAGCGCGCCCGCGCCGACCGCCACGGCCACCCTCGGCAAGATGCGCACCAGCGCCTTCAACCGCTCCACAGCCACGCCCCTTCGCCTCACCACCCGGTTGCCACCGGTCGGACGACCGTACAACGTGCGGTGGGCGCGGATATATCCGGTCGGCGACAGGCGGGCAAAAGGAAAGAGGCTCGGCGCCCTTCGGACCAAACGCCGGCCCGCTGGATGCGAGCCGCCCGGTTGTTGTCTACTGGGCGCCGAGCCTCTTCCACCTCTGCCCCGCGGGGGGCTAACCACCGGCGATCTCAGCCCCCGTCGACTCAAGCCTGGCACTGGCCTGGTCAGCGTCGCGGGATCATCCGGTGGCCGAACTTCTTTGAACCGTTGATGAAACGGGTGGTGACGACTCCCAAAACGATGCTCGTTCGCCGCCGCCCTGTCAACCTTTCCGGTGCTGACTTGAAGTCGTTGTAACACATTTGGCTGCCCTGACTGGAGAAACGAGCAGCCGCCACCGATGTCACGTTACAGAGCCGTCTCAGCACTCCACGTAATCGTTACCCAGGGCAACTAATCGTCACGCGACCGGTACGACGACGGTTCCGGTTGCGCGTGTGATCACAAGCGGTTCGGCCAGTACCTCGGCCGCTGACTCCGACAGATCCGTGCGGCCGCGGCAGACCACCGTGGCGACGAAATCCAGCTCGCGGCTGCGGTTGCCGACCCGGGAGATCGTCGCTGTCACCTCCACGACGTCACCGGCCCGCAACGGCTGCAGGAACTGGACGTCCGAGTAGGAAGCGAAAAGTCCTTCATCTCCGTCGGCCTGGATGCACACCTCGGTCGCGACATCGCCGAACAGGCCGAGGACGTACGCGCCGTCCACCAGATTGCCCGCGTAGTGCGCGTGGCTGTACGGGACGTAGCGACGGTGAGTTGCGGTGAGTCCGATGGTTGCCTTGGTCATGCACTTCTCCGAACGGCTGCGGGCTTGCGACGGGTGACGAGGGCATCGACGAGATAGCTGGCCACTTCACCAGGAGTGGTACCGCGACCGAACACCCGGTCGACGCCGAGCTCCGGCGCCATCGCCTCGGTGAAACGGGGGCCACCGGCAACCAATACGGGACGGGCGTCCTCGGCGTACGCCTCGCGGAAGGCGGCCGACATCTCCTTGGTGTTGAGCACGTGCGCCTCGCGCTGGGTGACGACCTGGGAGACGAGGATCGCGTCGGCCTTCTCCGCTTTGGCGCGGCGTACCAGCTCAGGTACGGCCACCTGGGCGCCGAGGTTGACCACCTTCAGCTCGCGGTAGTACTCCAGGCCCTTCTCCCCCGCGAACCCCTTGATGTTCATGATCGCGTCGATCCCGACGGTGTGCGCGTCGGTGCCGATGCACGCGCCGACGACGGTCAGCCGGCGCCGCAGCCCCTTGCGGATCGCCAGGTTCGCGTCCTTCGGCGACAGCAGCGGGTAGTCGCGCTCGATCACCTCGACCTTGTCGGTGTCGACCAGGTGGTTAACCGGCCCGTAGACGACGAAGAAGGTGAAGTCCGGCCCCATCGGCTTGGCGTGCACGACGAGCGCGGGATCCATCCCCATCTTGTTGGCGAGCTGGATCGCCGCGCCCTCGGCACGCTTGTCGTGCGCGATCGGCAGCGTGAACGACATCTGCACCATCCCGTCACCGGTGGTGTCGCCGTACGGCCTGATGATGCTCACTGTGCCTCCTCGAGCAGCTCGATCGCTGGGTTGTAGTACTCCGGAGAACGACGGGCGACGCCGTCGAGGCCGCGGCCGGCGTCCTGGGGGCGCTTCATCAGGCCGAAGGTGCCGTCGCCGATGGCGTTCAGCAGGCCGTCGTCGACGATCCGTTCCAGCAGGTCGATCGACTCCCCCAGCACCTGCCGGGCGCGGTTCGCGATGAAGCCGTTCGGCGCCGGGTGGAAGTCCTCGTGAAGGTTGCCGGCGGCACCCAATACGTAGCGGACGTTCTGTAGTGCGAGGTCGCGGTCCGAGATCCACGGGGTGACGACGGCCTCGGTCATCATGCCGACCAGCAGGATGCCCTGGCCGGTCATCGCGCCGACCAGGTTGAAGAAGCCGTCCAGCAGGTACCCGCGGAAGACGTCACCGGTCATGTGCCGGGTCGGCGGCATCCACTTCAGCGGCGCGTCCGGGAACAGTTGCCGGGCGAGCATCGCGTGCGCGAGTTCGAGCCGGAACGAGTCCGGGATCTCCGGCGTGATCTCGAAGGCGTGCCCCAGCCCGAGCTGCCAGTCCTCGAGACCCGCCTCCTTGGCGAAGTACTCGTTCAGCAGTTGCGACACCGTCACCGTGTGCGCGGCGTCGACCGCGTCGGCGGTGGTCAGGTAGTTGTCCTCGCCGGTGTTGATGATGATCCCGGCGCGGGCGTGGATCTGGCGGCTGAACCGCTGGTCCACGAAGGTGCGGATCGGGTTGATGTCGCGGAACAGGATCCCGTACATCGAGTCGTTCAGCATCATGTCCAGCCGCTGCAGCCCGGCCAGCGTCGCGATCTCCGGCATGCACAGCCCGGACGCGTAGTTGGTCAGCCGGATGTAGCGCCCGAGCTCCCTCGACGACTCGTCCAGCGCCGCTCGCATCAGGCGGAAGTTCTCCTGCGTCGCGTACGTACCGGCGAAGCCCTCACGGGTCGCGCCCTCCGGAACGTAGTCGAGCAGCGACTGCCCGGTCGACCGGATCACCGCGATGATGTCCGCGCCTGCCCTCGCCGCTGCCTGGGCCTGCGGGATGTCCTCATAGATGTCGCCGGTGGCCACGATCAGGTAGATCCACGGCCGCTGTTCCGGATCGCCGTGCTTCTTGATCAGCCGGTCGCGCTCCCGCCGCCGAGCGTCGACCTGCTTCAGTCCGGCCGCCGCGGCCTTCCGCGCCGCTGCCTTCGCCCGCACGGCGTCCCGTCCCTCGGGCAGCCGGAACGTGACCGAGCCCGACGCGGCCTTCTGCGCAAGGACGTTGAGATCCTCGGCCTCGCCGCGGAGCAACGCATCCCAGACGGGCAAGGCGAGGCCGTGTTCCAGGCCGACGTCGGCTCGTACGGTGTCGGCGAGCCGGTTCACCCACGGGATGCCCTCGGTGTCCGCGCCGGCCAGGCCCGCCAGCCGGAGGACGGCGCGCTCGACCGAGACCGTCGTGTGCTGCTTGGCGATGTTGACGATCGGCCGGCCGGCCTTGCGCGCCAGGCTGCGCGCTTTTCGGACGGTGACCGGGTCGAGGTCGAGCTTCTTCACTGCACGGGTCACGATGACCATCCTTCGGATTCATACACGACACGACCGCCTACTACGGTCCGCCGGCAGGTCGGTACGGGTGCTTCGTCACTCAGGTCCGGCAGAACCGGTACTCCGGCGCGCGGGTCGGTCGACCAGGCGGCAACGCGGTCGTCCGGGGTCTGCACGACCAGGTCGGCGTCGCTCTCCCAGATCGCATAGGTCGCGGCGGTTCCGGGCGCGAGTACGCCGGCGTCGTCGATCCCGGCCGCCCGCCAGCCTCCTCGGGTGTGGGCGGCGAAGGCAGCTCGGACGGTGATTCGCTGGCTGGCTTCGTGGTGGAACGCGGCTGCCCTCACCGCTTCCCAGGGGCCGACCTCGGTCACGGGCGAGTCCGACCCGAACGCCAGTACTACGCCCGAGCGGGCCAGCGAGCCGAACGGGTTCATGCCCGACCAGCGGTCGCCTACGCGTTCGGCGTACATGTCACTCGGTCCGCCCCAGAGCCGGTCGAACATCGGCTGGACGCTGGCGACGACTCCACACCGCGCGAGGGTGGCGATCGCGGCGTCGTCGACCATCTCGACGTGCTCCAAGCGATGGCGTGCGGCCACGAGTGCCTGGACGCCGACCTTCTCGGCGGCCAGCTCGAAGCCGCGCGCGATGTTGTCCAGGGCCAGGTCGCCGATGCAGTGGAAGCCTGCCTGGATGTTCTTCTCGGTGCAGGCGATCACGTGCTCGGCGATCTGCTCGGCCGTCAGGTAGGCGTGACCGCGGTGATCGGCCAGATCCTCGTACGGCGCTCGCAGCGCGGCTGTCCGGGAGCCGAGAGCGCCGTCTGCGTTGAGGTCGCCGGCCAGCCCGGCCAGTCCGTATTTGGTGACGTTGTCGAAGACGCCGGGCTCACCCCAGTACAAGGTTGCCGAGAGCCCCAATTCGTCGGCGGCCTGGCGAACCAGCGGCAACTCCCACAGCGGGCCGATGTGCGGGGCGGCCATTTCGTGGAAGGCGCCGACGCCGCGTTCGGCCATGGCCGTCACGGCCGCGCGCGCATCCGCGAGGCGCTGCTCGGGGCCGACCAGCTCGCTCAACGCGTCGCGGACGTCGTGGTGCGCGTCGCGTTCGACGCGGCCGGTGGCGTCGTACCCGGCCTGGTTCTGCAGGTTGGGCACCGCTGCGGCCAGCGAGGACGAGATGACGCCGGAGTGGCCGTCGACGCGGGAGAGGTAGACGCGGCGTCCGCCTGCCGCGCGGTCGAGTTCCTCCGATGTCGGCGGACGGTGCTCGGGCCACTTCGTCTCGTCCCAGCCGGAGCCGTCGATCACGGCGTCCGATGCGAGCCCGGCGGCGAAGGTGGCGAGCCGGTCGAGGGCTTCGGTGAGGTTCGTCGTACCGGTCAGGTCGAGGCCGGTGAGCAGGGCGCCGGTCTGGGCGGTGTGGACGTGCGCGTCGACGAACGCGGGCGCGACGAGTTTGCCCCGCAGGTCGATCACCTCGTCGGCGCCGTTCGCGTAGGAGGCAGCGCTGACGTCGTCGCCGAGCCAGGTGACGACGCCGTCATCGAAGGCGATCGCGGTGGCGTGGGGATCGGCGGGTGAGTAGACGGAACCGTTGGTCAGAAGTGTGCGCACAGGCCTAATCCTCCGCCAGCCTGCGCTCGAACAATCCACGGACACCCGGCTCGTCCCGCAACAGCTTCAGCGCGTACTCCGCGTGGCCGGGCACGTACCCGTTGCCGACCAGCATCGTCACGTCCGCCGCCAGCCCCTCGGCACCGAGCGCGGCCGCGGAGAACGACGTCGCCATCGAGAAGAAGATGACCGTGCCCCCGGCCTTCGTGGACAGCACCGCGCCATGCTCGCACCCCGGCACGTCCACACAGACCACCGTGATGTCAGCAGTCCCCGCCTGCCAGCCGGCTGCGTTCCCAGTCCTGTCGCCGGCGGCTCCCCCGGCCTCCTCCAGACCGGCCGCGACCGCCTTCGCCAATGCCACCGGGTCCCGGGCGTCAGCCAGCGCGACAGCGTCCGCGAGGCCGGCCTTGTCCAGCTTCTCCGCCTCGGCCGGGAACGGCACGATGCCGATCGTCCGGGCGGCACCCGCATCGCGCGCCGCGGCCAGTGAGAGCGAGCCGGATTTACCTGCCCCGCCAATTACTGACACGACAGGCTTTATGCCTTTGTCGACATATGAGCGCACCACCCGAGCGGTCAGCGCGGGCGCTCCGCAGACATCCATCACGGCCAGCGAGAGCTCCGGAGCGAGGTCGTCCGGGAGCTTGGCGACGATCGATCGGGCGAAAAGAATCGCGTGCCCCTTGGCCGGGACCTGCTCGCTGCGACCGTCCCAGTCGGCCAGGCCGTCGGTGATCTGCAGCGGGGTCAGCGTCAGCGAGACCAGCGTGGCGACGCGGTCACCCTTCGCGACGCCGAGCGGCGAATCCGGGCCGACCTCGTCGACGGTACCGACCAGCATGCCGCCCGAGCCGGTGACCGGGTTCTGCATCTTGCCGCGCTCGGCGACGATCCGGAGTACGGACTGTTTGACCGCCTCGCCGTCGCCGTCGTGCGCCTCAGCCAACTGCCGGTAGGAGGCCGCGTCGAGATTCAGCCGCTCGACCGAGATCCGCACCTCGTCCGGCCAGAGCTCCGCCCGCGGATCGAGCCGCTGAGCCGCCTGCGGCAGCACGCCGAGCGGCTCGAGGACGCGGTGCAGTCCGACCGGCGAGGCAGTAGTATCCGGCACGAGGGCTCCTTCAAGGGAAATCTTGCGGTGTTCTAATGGATCTACCATAAGTTCTATCGCTATCCTCACATGAGACCGACACCGTCGTGGAGCCCCCAGGAGGACTCGTGACCGATCTGATCAGCCCGGAGCTTGCAGTTGCCGAACAGAACGGGCAGCCGTACGCGTACCGCCGGGCCGACCTCGTCGAGCCTGACTGGACCCGGATGCCGGGCTTCAAGGACACCACTGCCGAGGAATGGCGCTCGGTGCAGTGGCAGCGCTCGCACTGCGTGAAGAACGTGAAGCAGTTGCGGGACGTGATGGGCGACCTGCTCGAGGAGCGCGCCTACGAGGACCTGAGCCGCGACCAGGCCGAGCGCGCGACGATGTCGATGCTGCTGCCGCCGCAGATGCTCAACACGATCGTGCCGGCCGGGGCTGCCGCCGGGCACGACTACACCGAGGCGTTCTACGCCGATCCGGTTCGCCGCTACATGCTGCCGATGTTCAGCGACCGCCGCGCTGACTGGCCGTCCCACCCGCACGCGACCAGGGACTCACTGCATGAGCACGAGATGTGGGCCACGGAGGGGTTGACCCACCGGTACCCGACCAAGGTCCTGGCGGAGATCCTGCCGACGTGCCCGCAGTACTGCGGCCACTGCACGCGGATGGACCTGGTCGGGAACTCGACCCCGGTGATCGAGAAGCTGAAGTTCACCATCAAGCCGCAGCAGCGGCTGGACGACATGCTCGACTACCTGCGCCGCTCCCCCGGGGTCCGCGACGTCGTGGTGTCCGGTGGCGACGTGGCGAACATGCCCTGGCCGCGGCTGGAGTCGTTCCTGACCAGCCTGCTGGAGATCGAGAACATCCGCGACATCCGGCTCGCCACCAAGGCGCTGATGGGGATGCCGCAGCACTGGCTGTCCGACGACGTCCGGGCCGGCGTCGAGCGGGTCGCCCAGCTCGGCCGCAAGCGTGGCGTGATGATCGCGATGCACACCCACGTGAACGCCGCCCAGTCGGTGACGCCGCTGGTGGCCGAGGCGACGAAGGCGATGTTCGAGGCCGGTCTGCGTGACGTCCGCAACCAGGGCGTGCTGATGCGCGGCGTCAACGACTCTGTGCCGCAGCTGCTCGACCTGTGCTTCGCACTCCTCGATGGCGCGACCATCACGCCGTACTACTTCTACATGTGCGACATGATCCCGTTCTCCGAGCACTGGCGCGTCTCGGTCAAGGACGCCCAGCACCTGCAGCACGGCATCCTCGGCTACCTGCCCGGCTTCGCCACCCCGCGCATCGTCTGCGACGTCCCGTACGTCGGCAAGCGCTGGGTGCACCAGCTGTCGGAGTACGACGAGGTCCGCGGCATCTCGTACTGGAAGAAGAACTACCGCACCGGGATCGAGCAGCAGGACCCGGAGGCGTTGAACCGCACCTACGAGTACTACGACCCGATCGACACGCTGCCCGTCGAGGGCCAGAACTGGTGGAAGCAGCACGCCGGCGACTCCCTCGCCCAGGCCGAGAAGCAGGCCGCCGCCTCCCGCGACGCCGCCGAAGCCCAGAAACTCCTCCAGATCAACTGACCCCGGTTTCCACTGGTGTCGTCCGACAGGGGATGACGACACCAGT
The DNA here is from genome assembly GCF_044453825.1 of Kribbella sp. NPDC051620. NCBI lineage: Bacteria > Bacillati > Actinomycetota > Actinomycetes > Propionibacteriales > Kribbellaceae > Kribbella > Kribbella sp. NPDC051620. The sequence continues at coordinate 1,417,508 of NZ_JBITDB010000001.1, read as the reverse complement.
GGACGAGGTACCTGCTGCGGGCAGCGCCGCCGACTGGTCACCCGTGGCTGATGATCACCCGGCCGAACGGGTTGCCGGCGCGGTAGTACTGGAGGGCCTCGGGCAGGTCGTCGAAGCTGAAGACGCGTCGATGAGCGGGCGCATCGTGCTCGACTCGACGGCGCGGTTGAGCTCCAGGAACTGGCGGCGGCTGCCCACTGCCATCGGGCGGATGGTCGCGCCAGAGCGGAAGATTGTTGCTGCAGACAACGGTTCGGCGTTCGCCTCCTTGCCTTGGCTGGCGCCGACCAGCGTGACCTCGCCACCTTGGGCAACTGCTCTCACGGACTGGTCGAGCACGCCTGCGACATCGATGACGTGATCGACACCGCGCCGGCCGGTGAGGGCACGGACCTCTTCGAGAGGTGCTCGGGGATGGGGACCACGCCGGACTCGGGCAGTACGGCGTACTCGGTGAGGAGGCCGTCCAGCGAGGAGCCGAGCTGGGCGGCGTACTCGAAGGAGAACGGGCCGTCGATCCATTGCGGGAAGACGGCGGCGGCCACGCGCTCGCCGACCTTGACGCGGCGGACCGACTCCCCGACCGCGACGACCTCGCCGACGCCCTCGCGGCCGGCGACGACGCCAGGGGTGATCGGCAGGGGGTAGTCGCCTTCGAGCACCTTCAGCTCGCGCAGGCTGAGGCCGTTGGCGCGGATCCGGACCAGCAGCTGACCGGGATCCGGTCCGGGATGGGCCGCTGCCGGGTCTCGAGCTCGCCGTTCCCCTGGCCGGCGGTCACGTGATAGCTCTTCATCGTCTCGTTCATGGACGCAATGCTTCGGCGCGGCGATCGGGGCGGCAATTCCCGGCAGGGAATGGGCCGAGCGGCTAGGGTCGTCGGACAGGGGAATGGGGTGGGTGCGATGGGGTGGTACAGCGTTCGCTGCATCTTTCAGCTGAACGGGATCGGGGCGGACGACTCGCCGTACGAGGAGCGGATCACGCTCTGGCGGGCGGACGACTTCGACGCGGCGATCGCGCTGGCGGAGAACGAGGCGCTCGACTACATCGAGGACACCGACTGGGCCTACCTCGGGCTGGCCCAGTGCTTCTACCTGGGCGACGACGTCACCCAGATCCTGCAGGGCACCGAGGTCTACTCCCTGATCCGCAGCAGCACGCTGCCGCCGGAGAAGTACCTCGACACCTTCTTCGACACCGGCACGGAACACCAGCGAAGTACCGACGACTGAAGGCCCGGCCGGCCGCTATCCTCCTCGTCGTGACCGACCTTCTCGCCGCCACCCGAGCCTCGTACGACGCTGTCGCCGACAACTACGCGGAGTTCATCGCCGGCAAGCTCGAAGGCCTGCCGATGATGCGGGCGGTGCTCGGCGCGTTCGCGGAGCTGGTCGACGGGCCGGTCGCCGAGATCGGCTGCGGGCCGGGCAACATCACGAGCTATCTGGCGTCGCTGGGGATGGACATCCACGGGATCGACCTGTCGCCGCGGATGGTGGAGATCGCGCGGGCGGCGTACCCGGCCTTGCGGTTCGAGGTGGGCTCGATGACCTCGCTCGACCTGGCCGACGGTTCGCTGCGGGGTTTGATCGCCTGGTACTCGATCCACCATCTGCCCCCGGCCGAGCTGCCTGGAGTCCTCGCCAGCTTCCACCGGATCCTCATCCCGGGTGGCCGCCTGCTCATCGGGAGCCACGCGGGCCAGGAGGAACACCGCCGGCCCACCGAGGGCTACGGCGGCATACCGGTCACCTATGAGTCGTTCATCCAGCCTGTCGAACGACTCGTCGAGCTGGTCCGGGACGCCGGCTTCACGATCACCGCGGAGCTGGTCGAGCCTGGCGACAAGCCGGGCCGGAAGTATCTGTCGCTGTTCGCGCAGAAGGACTAGAACGCCGGTGGGCGGCGCTCGTACGGCGTGCTGAGCACGATCGTCGTCGTAGTCGAGACGTTGGCACGGGCGCGGATCACGGCGAGCAACTGCTCCAGCGCGTACGGCGTGGCGACGCGGACGATCAGGATGTAGCTGGAGTCACCGGCCACCGAGTAGCAGGACTCGATCTCGGGAACCTCCCGCAACCGCTCCGGCGAGTCGTCCGGCTGGGAGGGGTCGATCGGCCGGATCGAGATCAGCGCGGTCAGCGGCAGATCGAGCGCGGTGTGATCGATGGTTGCCGCATACCCCAGGATGATCCCGCGCTGCTCCAGCCGCTTGACCCGCTGATGCACCGCCGACGTCGACAACCCGGTCGCCTTCCCCAGGTCCGTGAAGCTCATCCGCCCATCAGACGCAAGCAACGCGACAATCTTCCGATCCAGGTCCTCCATGCGCAGACCCTACTCCGAGAAACCGTTCCCCAGCAGCAGGCGCCCAGTGCCGGCCCTGGGCGGGCCCCGGATGTGAAAGCATGCGCGGCATGGCTGAGAGGTTGATGTTGCTGGATACGGCGTCCTTGTACTTCCGGGCGTTCTTCGGGGTGCCGGACACGATGAAGGCCGCGGACGGGACGCCGACGAACGCGATCCGCGGGCTGCTCGACTTCATCGCGCGGCTGGTGGACAACCATCGGCCGACGCATCTGGTCGCCTGCTGGGACGACAACTGGCGGCCGTCGTGGCGGGTCGCGCTGATTCCGTCGTACAAGGCGCAGCGGGTCGAGTTCGTCGCCACCGGTGGCGAGCAGATCGAGGATGTGCCGGACCGGCTCGAGGTGCAGGTGCCCTACATCCGGGCCTGCCTCGAAGCGCTCGGCATCGCCGTCGTCGGCGCGCCCGACCACGAGGCCGACGACGTGATCGGCACGCTGTCGCACCGGGCGACGATGCCGGTCGACGTGGTCACCGGCGACCGGGACCTGTTCCAGCTGATCGACGACTCGCGCGGCATCCGGATCATCTACACCGCGGCCAAGGGCGTCGGCCGCGCGGACGTGTACGACGAGAAGGCGCTGCTCGCGAAGTACGAGATCCCCGCAAACCGGTATGCCGACTACGCGACCCTCCGTGGCGACGCGTCGGACGGGCTGCCCGGCGTCAAGGGGGTCGGTGACAAGACGGCCGCGTCGCTGATCACGGCGTACGGGGATCTCGCCGCGATCCGGCTGGCCGCGGCCGACCCGAGCACGCCGATGTCGCCGGGCGTCAAGCGCAAGATCCTCGACGCGAGCGACTACCTCGACGTCGCGCCGAAGGTCGTCGCGGTCGCCAAGGACGCGCCGGTGGGCAGCTTCGACGCGACGATGCCGACGCAGGTGCACGACCCCGAGAGGTGGCTCGACCTGGTCGAGCTGCTCGAGCTCGGCGGCAGCGCCCAGCGCGTGATGTCCGCGCTCAACCTCGGGCCGAAGGCATGAGCCGGACGCGGGAGCTGGCCGCGAGCTTCGGCGACGAGGTCATCGCGCTTCGCCGGGCTCTTCACCAGGTACCGGAGTACGACCTCGATCTGCCCAAGACCCAGGGCCTGATCCTGGAGGCGCTGGAAGGTCTCGACCTGGAGATCACGCTGGGCAAGGAGCTGTCCTCGGTCACCGCCGTACTACGAGGTGGCGGTGGCCCTGGCCCGGTCGTGTTGCTGCGTGGCGACATGGACGCGCTGCCCGTGACTGAGCGCGTGGACGTACCGTTCAAGTCGACCCATGCCGGACTCATGCATGCCTGCGGCCACGATCTGCATGTCGCCGGGCTCGTCGGCGCGGTGAAGATCCTGCATGAGCTGCGCTCGGAGCTTGCCGGCGACGTCGTGTTCATGTTCCAGCCCGGCGAGGAGACGACCGGCGGTGCGCCGATCATGATCCGCGAAGGCCTGCTGGAGGCGGCCGGGCGGCGGGTCGATTCGGCGTACTGTCTGCACGTCCAGTCGGCGGGTGACCCGCTCGGTGTCTGGAGCAGCAAGGCGGGGCCGTTGATGGCGGCGGCTGATCAACTGAGTGTGCGCGTGGTCGGCGCCGGTGCGCACGGCTCGGAGCCTTATCGCGGCAAGGACCCGATCCCGGTGCTGTGCGAGATCGTCGGGGCGCTGCAGACGATGGTGACCCGGCAGTTCGACGTGTTCGACCCGATCGTGCTGACAGTCGGCAAGATCGCCGGCGGCACCAAGGAGAACATCATCCCCGACGACGCCTTCTTCGACGCGACCATCCGCAGCTTCTCGGTCGAGGCGCAGGCGAAGGTCCAGGAGTCGAGTGTGCGGCTGGTCGAGCACATCGCCGCGGCCCACGGCCTGACGGTCGAGGCCGACTACCGCGTCGGCTACCCCGTCACGGTCAACGACGCCACGGAGTACGCCTTCGCCCGCCAGGCGATCGTCGACCTGTTCGGCCCCGGCCGCTTCCGCGAACGCGCCCACGCCGAGTGCGGCGCCGAAGACATGTCCTACGTCCTCAACGAGGTCCCCGGCGCCTACGTCAACCTCAGCGCCTGCGCCGCCCCCAACCCCGAAACAGCCGCCGACAACCACTCCCCCTTGGCCGACTTCGACGACTCCGTCCTCCCCGACGCCGCCGCCCTCCTGGCCGAACTGGCAGTACGCCGCCTGGCCCGCGGTCTCTGACTGTGGCAAGCCCACATCATGTGGGCTTGAACAATAAGCGGCGGGCTTGAACAGGACATACCTTGTTCAAGCCCGCCGTTTCCTGTCCGGCCCCACATGATGTGGGCTCGGACAGCTGCTAGAAGGCCTGTTCGTCTTCTTCGTCTTCGTCCCAGGCGACTGGTGGGCCTGCGGGGACGGGGGCCGGGATTGCGGCCAGTTCCTCGTCGATGTTGGCGACCGCGCCGCTGAACTGGGCGTTGTAGAGGCGGGCGTAGGCGCCGTCGACTGCCAGCAGCTGGGCGTGGGTGCCTTGTTCGACGATGGAGCCGTTCTCCATCACGAGGATCAGGTCCGCGTCGCGGATGGTGGACAGGCGGTGGGCGATGACGAAGCTGGTGCGGTCGGAGCGCAGGGCGGCCATGGCCCGCTGGACCAGGACCTCCGTGCGGGTGTCGACCGAGCTGGTGGCCTCGTCGAGGATGAGCAGTTGCGGGTCGGACAGGAACGCGCGGGCGATGGTGAGGAGCTGCTTCTCGCCGGCGCTGACGTTGCTGCCTTCCTCGTCGATGACCGTGTCGTAGCCGTCCGGCAGGCTGTGCACGAATCGGTCCACGTACGTCGCCTTGGCGGCAGCGAGCATGTCCTCCTCAGTCGCGTTCAGGTTGCCGTACAGGATGTTGTCCCGGATCGTGCCGCCGAACAGCCAGGTGTCCTGCAGCACCATCCCGATCCGCCGGCGCAGGTCGTGCCGGGTCAGCTCGGTGATGTCCACGCCGTCGAGCGTGATCCGGCCGCCGTTCAGCTCGTAGAACCGCATGATCAGGTTGACCAGCGTGGTCTTGCCGGCCCCGGTCGGGCCGACGATCGCGACCGTCTGGCCCGGTTCGGCGACCAGGCTCAGATCGGTGATCAGCGGCTTGTCCGCGGAGTACGAGAACGACACGTGCTCGAACTCCACCCGGCCGTGCGAGTCGTTCAGCTTGGCCGGCGTCTTGTCCTCCGGTACCTGCTCCTGGGCATCCAGTACTTCGAACACCCGCTCGGCCGACGCCACACCGGACTGCAGCAGGTTCGCCATCGACGCCACCTGGGTGAGCGGCTGGGTGAACTGACGGGAGTACTGGATGAACGCCTGGACGTCACCCAGTGACATCGAGCCGTTGGCGACCCGCAGCCCGCCGAGCACCGCGATCACCACGTAGTTGAGGTTCCCGATGAACATCATCGTCGGCATGATCAGGCCGGAGATGAACTGGGCCCCGAACGAGGCCTGGTAGAGCTCCTCGTTCTTCTGCGCGAAGCTCGCCTCGATCTCCTTCTGCCGGCCGAACACCTTGACCAGCTCGTGGCCGGTGAAGGCCTCCTCGATCTGGCCGTTCAGCGCGCCGGTGTGCCGCCACTGGGCGACGAACCGGCCCTGCGACCGCTTCGCGATCACCGCCGTCAGGATCATCGAGATCGGCACCGTGACGAGGGCGATCAACGCCAGTACCGGCGAGATCACGAACATCAGCGTGATCACGCCGACCACCGTCAGCAGCGAGGTGAGCAACTGGCTCAGCGTCTGCTGCAGGCTGGTCGAGATGTTGTCGATGTCGTTGGTGACCCGGCTCAGCAGCTCACCGCGGGGCGCGCCGTCGAAGTAGCTCAGCGGCAGCCGGTTGAGCTTGTCCTCCACCTCGGAGCGCAGCTCGAAGACGGTCCGCTGGACCACGCCGTTGAGGATGAAGCCCTGCATCCACGACAGCAGGAACGAACCGACGTACAGGGCCAGCACCAGCATCAACACGTTGCGCAGGGCATCGAAGTCGATGCCGACGCCGGGGATCAGATCGATCCCGCCCAGCAGGTCGGCCTTCCGGTTGTCGCCGGAGGCCCGGAGCTGGTCGATCAGCTGCTGCTTGGTCTGGTCCTTGGGCAGGAGTTTGCCGATCGCGCCGGCGAAGATGATGTCGGTGGCGCGGCCGAGGATCTTCGGCCCGATCACCGACAGCCCGACGCTGGCGATCGCCAGCAGGATCACGCCGCCCACCTGCAGCCGGTGCGGCCGCAGCCGCCGGAGCAGCCGCTTGGCGGACGGGACGAAGTTCATCGACTTGTCCCCCGGGATGCCACCGGGTGGCCCGAAGGCGCGCCCGGTCGTGGGACGTTCAGTCGCCTTGACGGTCTCCGCCGGCTGGTCCTCGCCGGGGGTGTCTACCACGGTCTGATCGGTCATGCTGCTTCCTCCGCGGACCGCTGGGACTCCACGATCTCGACGTACGTCGGACAACTCTGGAGTAGTTCGTGATGGCTGCCCTTGCCGACGATCGCGCCGTCCTCGACCACGATGATCTGGTCGGCGTCGATGATCGTGGACACCCGCTGCGCGACGATCACCACGCACGCCTCGGCGGTAACCGGTCGCAGCGCGGCCCGCAGCCGGGCGTCGGTGGACAGGTCGAGTGCGGAGAACGAGTCGTCGAACAGGTAGATCTCCGGCTTGCGGACCAGCGCCCGGGCGATCGCCAGCCGCTGCCGCTGACCACCGGACACGTTCGTGCCGCCCTGCGAAATCGGCGCCTCCAGGCCGAGCGCCATCGACTCGACGAAGTCCTTGCCCTGGGCAATCTCCAGCGCCTCCCAGAGCTCCTCGTCGGTGGCGTCGGGGTTGCCGTAGCGCAAGTTGCTCGCGACGGTGCCGGAGAACAGGTACGGCCGTTGCGGGACCAGGCCGATCCGCTCCCACAGTGCCTCGGGCTCGATGTCGCGTACGTCGATACCGTCGACCAGCACGCGCCCACCGGTGGCGTCGAACAGGCGCGGTACGAGCGAGAGCAGAGTCGTCTTGCCTGCGCCGGTGCTGCCGATGATGGCTGTTGTCTGACCCGGCGACGCGGTGAAGGTGACGTCCCGCAGTACCGGCTCGGCCGCGCCCGGGTACTGGAAGGTCGCGGCGTCGAAGACCAGCTCGCCACGGCCGATGAAGTTCCTGATCGGCGTGACCGGCGGACGGACCGAGGACTCGGTGTCCAGCACCTCGCTGATCCGGTCCGCGCAGACCGCGGCGCGCGGCACCATGATCAGCACGAAGGTCGCCATCATCACCGAGAACAGGATCTGGATCAGGTAGCTGATGAACGCGGTCAGCTGGCCGACCAGCATCGCGCCGCTCTCCACCCGGGAGGCGCCGAACCAGAGCACCGCGACGGTGGACATGTTCAGGATCAGCATCACGACCGGGAAGACCAGCGCCATCAGCCGGCCCGCCGAGATCGCGGTGTTGGTGACGTTGGTGTTGGCCTCGCCGAAGCGCTGCGTCTCGTGCGGCTCGCGGACGAAGGCGCGGACCACCCGGATACCGGTGATCTGCTCGCGCAGCACCCGGTTGACCGCGTCGATGTTGACCTGCATCTTGCGGAACTGCGGCACCATCCGGCTGGCGATCAGCCCGATCGATGCCGCCAGCAACGGTACGGCGACGGCCACCAGCCAGGACAGGCCGGCGTCCTCGCGGACCGCCATGAAGATGCCGCCGATCATCGTGATCGGCGCCGCGACCAGCATCGTGCAGGTGGTCACCACCAGCATCTGTACCTGGGTGACGTCGTTCGTACTCCGCGAGATCAGCGTCGGCGCGCCGAACTGGTTGACCTCACGGGCCGAGAACTCGCCGACCCGGTGGAACACTGCCGCGCGCACGTCGCGGCCGAACAGGGCGGCCGTCTTCGCGCCGAAGTAGACCGCTGCCACCGTACAGACGATCTGCGCCAGGCTGATGCCCAGCATCCAGCCGCCGTTGCGGACGATGTAGCCGGTATCGCCCTTGGCGACCCCGTTGTCGATGATCTTGCCGTTCAGGCTGGGCAGGTAGAGAGAGGCGACCGTCCCGATCAACTGCAGGACGACCACCATGGACAGGTTGCCGGCGTACGGCCGTAAGTGCGTACGCAACAGGCGAAGTAGCATCAGCGGTCCCCGGGTTCGTGGATGCGGACACCGTCGAGCGCGAAGTCGACGATCTCCTCGGCGGTCATGGTCCGACCGTCCGAAATCAGTGGGTGGGTGGCGGCGAACGTCATCAGCCGCAGCCGGTGGACGACCTCGTCCGGCGTCAGCCGCAACTGGTCGGCGTCAGGTTTCAGGATGTCGGCGAGGGCGGCGTCGGCGCGCAGACCGTCGGCCCGCGCCTTGTCCCGCTCTTCGGGCGCGCCCTTCCAGTCCGGCCGTTGGTGCATCCGCATCGCCATGAAGAGCTTGAAGACCTTGCTCAACCGGCTCTGGGCGATCTCGACGGCGGCGACCATCCGCTCGCGCAGCGGCAGCAACCGGTCGACCTCGGCCAGCTCCGCCAGGTACGGCTCGACGTCGAAGGCGGTCTTGAAGGTGGCGTCGATCAGCGCGTCCTTGCTGCCGAAGGCGCGGAAGATGGTGCCCTCCGCGACGCCGGCCGCCTCGGCGATCTGCCGGGTGCTGACATCGACGCCGTACTTCTCCAGCAAGGGCATGGTCGCCGCGACGATGGCCGCGCGGCGCTCGTCGGGTGGCAACGGGGTTGCTCGTGGACTCACCCGGCGACAGTAACTGAGTGAGTACTCACTCACAACTCTTTTATTCGGTGTCGCGAGCTTGCGCCGGGTGGTTAGACTCGGGCGAGTACTTTTCGTATGGCATACCGGATCTAAGGGCGGCGAGCTTGACCTCTAGCAATGTTGAGGTTCTACGGTTCGGAACTGTCGGTGGTCAGGTGGATCATCGTTCTTCTCAAGTCCTCGACACCGGAGCCACACCGTGAGTATGGAAATGACCGCGTGGACCTCGATGTACCACGCCATGCACGCCCAGGACGAGAAACGTCCGTTCTCGAAGGTGACGCTGCGGCGGATCCTCGCCTTCGCCCGCCCGCATCGGCGCCAGTTGATCCTGTTCCTGGTGCTGAGCGTCGGCGCGGCGTTCCTCGCGGTCGCCACCCCGGTGCTGGCCGGCAAGGTGGTGAACGCGATCGTCGGCGGCGAGGAGTTCGGTCTGGTACTTCGGCTCGCGCTCCTGATCGCGCTGATCGCCGTCGCCGAGGCGGGCGTCGGGCTGCTGACCAGGTGGTTGTCGGCAGGCATCGGCGAAGGACTGATCCTCGACCTGCGGACGGCTGTCTTCGACCACATCCAGAAGATGCCGATCGCCTTCTTCACCCGGACCCGGACGGGCGCCCTGGTGTCGCGGCTCAACAACGACGTGATCGGGGCCCAGCGCGCCTTCAGCGACACGTTGTCGGGAGTGGTCAGCAACGTGGTCACCCTGGTGCTGACGCTGGTCGTGATGCTCGGGGTCTCGTGGCAGATCACCTTGCTCGCGCTCGTCATCCTGCCGGTCTTCGTGATCCCGGCACGCCGGATCGGAGCGCGGCTGGCCGGGCTGCAACGCGAGGCGGCCGACTACAACGCGACGATGAGCACCCAGATGACCGAGCGGTTCTCGGCGCCGGGCGCGACTCTGGTCAAGCTGTTCGGCCGGCCGGCCCGGGAGTCGCACGAGTTCGCGGTACGGGCGCGGCGGGTGCGGGACATCGGCGTGCGGACCGCGATGGTGCAGTGGGTGTTCGTGACCTCGCTGACGCTGGTCTCGGCGCTCGCGCTGGCGGTCGTCTACGGGCTCGGCGGGTTCTACGCGCTGCGCAATCAACTCGATGCGGGTGACGTGGTGGCGATGGCGCTGCTGCTGACCCGGCTCTACTCCCCCTTGACCGCGCTGGCGAGCGCGCGGCTCGAGGTGATGACCGCGCTGGTCAGCTTCGACCGGGTCTTCGAGGTGCTCGACCTGGAACCGCTCATCAAGGACAAGCCGGACGCGGGGGTCGTGCCGGCCGGGCCGGTCTCGGTCGAGTTCTCGAAGGTTCGGTTCGCCTATCCGTCCGCGGACAAGGTGTCGCTGGCCTCGCTGGAAGAGGTGGCGAAGCTCGATACGCGGGGTGGCGAGGAAGTACTGCACGAAGTGTCGTTCCGGGCCGAGCCGGGGCAGATGGTCGCGCTGGTCGGGTCGTCCGGCGCGGGCAAGTCGACGATCGCTCAGCTGATTCCTCGCCTGTACGACGTGGACTCGGGGTCGGTGAAGCTCGGTGGAGTGGATGTGCGCGATCTGACGGCGGAATCCTTGCGGGACACGCTCGGGATGGTGACGCAGGACGGGCATCTGTTCCACGACTCTCTCCGGGAGAATCTGCTGCTCGCCAATCCCGAGGCGTCCGAGGACGACTTCTGGGAGGCGTTGCGACGGGCCCGGCTGTATGACTTGATCCACTCGTTGCCCGATCAGTTGGAGACGGTCGTCGGCGAGCGGGGCTACCGGTTCTCCGGCGGTGAGCGGCAGCGGTTGACGATCGCGCGGTTGCTGCTGGCGCAGCCGCGGGTCGTGATCCTGGATGAGGCGACGGCCGCGCTCGACTCGACGTCGGAGGCCGCCGTACAGGCTGCTTTGGCGGAGGCACTCGAGGGGCGGACGGCGGTGGTGATCGCGCACCGGCTCTCCACGATCCGCGCGGCCGATCAGATTCTGGTGATCGAGGCAGGGCAGATCATCGAGCAGGGGACGCACACTGAGTTGCTCGCCGCCGGCGGGCGGTACGAGGAACTGCACCGGACACAATTCGAGCAAGCCGGAGATGTTCCGGTCGTCGCGGTCTGATCCAACTGGTAGTACGGCCTGATCCGACAGCTACTACAGGCAAGGGAGCGCGGCTTGGCAGGGTATGTGCACGCGGGGGCGCTGGCGGCTTTGGCAGCGGTGTTCGTCCCGGCCGATCCACCACGCGACAGCACGGTCGCCTTCTGGGACCCCTCAGGAGGCGACCTGCCGCTCGGCGTCGGTGAGCAGGCGACCCACGAGTTGGTGGTGAGGGACGGCGACGCCCTCACCACCCGTACTACCCGAGTCATCCAGTTGCCGATCGACCGCGCCGTACCGGTCCTCGGCCGCATCCGCACCACCCCAGGCGCCCACCCCGCGTCGGCCTTCTGGGGAGCCGTCTCCCTGATCGCCCTCCAGCTGGTAGCCCGAGGCCGCCTCCTCCCCGGCGTCTCCCCCGCCGGCCACGACGCCTGGCGAGCCGGCCCCCTCGACCCCACCGACATAGACCGAATCCTCAAGTTGGCAGAAGCCATCCCCTTCGAAGCCCGCTGCCTCCCCCTCCCCCGCACCCCAGACTCGCCACGGGATCCGGCGCGCATCGACCAGCCAACCCGCCAACCCACCGGCCGAGCGGTCGGCCAGCCCACTCCCCAACCCGCTGACCCTGCGGGGGTCGGCCAGCCCAACGCCCAGCCCGCCAGCCCGGCAGCCACCGACCAGCCCACTCCCCGCCCGACCACCTCGACGGGCGCCGATCAGCGCCCGCCTCAGCCCTCCGGCCAGCCGGCGCGCTCCGCCGCCAGCGTTCCTTCTGTGCCAATGGATTCCACTTTGCGTTCCCCAGTTGCAGCGCAGTTGCGGGTGCCGGTTGGGGAGGACTTGGTGCGGCAGTTCATTGATGCGGTGGCTGATGGGATGCCTCGGTCGCCGGGGGCTGTGATGGCTCATGGGACTGGGTTGTTTGCGGCTCGGCAGCCTCAGCAGGCTGCTCGGTTGCGGGGGTGGGCTGATGAGGTGTCGGCGGGGCTCGATACCGGGGTGCGGATCTCGCTGCGGATCGAGCTGCCTGAGTCGCTCGGGTTCCGGGCTGTGGTGCAGTTGCACAGCCTGAAGGATCCGACGCTGGTACGAGACGCCGCCGACGTCTGGGCGGAGGACGTGAGCGGCTTCGGCCCTCGCGCCCGCATCGATGCCACGCTCGCGATCCGGCGAGCCGCCCGCGTCTGGGCGCCGTTGAGCCGCTTGCTGGACTCCGCCGTACCGGACCGGCTGGAGCTGGCAGACGAAGAGGTCGCCGGCTTGCTCGCCACCGGCGCGCATCGACTGGCCGCGGCGGGCATCGAGTTGCACTGGCCACGCAGCCTCGGCCGCGAGCTGACCGCCCGCGCCGCGATCACCTCCGCCGACGGCCCACCGTCCGACATGCCCAGCTTCTTCGGCGGCGGCAAGACCCTCGACTTCAGCTGGCAAGTTGCTCTCGGCAACGATCCCCTGACCGAGGAGGAACTCGACCAGCTCGCCGAGGCGACCCGCCCAGTGGTCCGCCTCCGCGACCAGTGGATGCTCGTCGACCCCGAGCTCGCCCGCAAGGCCCGCGAGCGCATCCTCAAACCAGTCACCGCGATCGACGCCCTCGGCGCCGCCCTGACCGGCACCACCGAGGTCGACGGCCGGCAGATCGCCATCACCCCGACCCGCTGGCTCGACGAGCTCCGCGCCAAGATCGCCGACCCCGAGCGCTCCCAGGACCCGATCGAGCCACCGGCAGCCCTGCAGGCGACCTTGCGCGACTACCAGCTACGCGGACTCCGCTGGCTCGCCCGGATGACCGACCTCGGCCTCGGCGGCTGCCTCGCCGACGACATGGGTCTCGGCAAGACGATCATGCTGATCTCCTTGCATCTCCACCGCCAGCTCACCCCCGACACCGCCGGCCCGACCCTCGTGGTCTGCCCGGCCTCGCTGCTCGGCAACTGGGAGCGCGAGGTGCAGCGATTCGCGCCAGGCACTCCGGTACTGCGCTTCCACGGCTCCGGCCGCTCACTCGACGGCGCCGACGACGGGTTCGTCCTCACGACGTACGGGACTCTCCGCCGCGATGCCGCCCGACTGTCCCAGCACCGCTGGGCCCTCCTGGTCGCCGACGAAGCCCAGCACGTCAAGAACCCAACCTCCGGTACTGCGAAAGCCCTCCGAACCGTCCCGGCGCGTGCCCGAGTCGCCCTCACCGGCACGCCAGTGGAGAACAACCTCTCCGAACTCTGGGCGATCCTCGACTGGACAACCCCAGGGTTGCTCGGCCGGCTGAGCGTCTTCCGCACCCAATGGGCGCAGCCGATCGAGGCCGACAAGGACGAAGCCGTCGCCGAGCGACTCGCGAAACTCGTCAAGCCGTTCCTGCTCAGACGCCGCAAATCCGACCCCGGTATCGCCCCCGAGCTCCCGCCGAAGACCGAGACCGATCAGCCGGTCTCCCTCACCCGCGAGCAAGTCGTGCTCTACGAAGCAACCGTCCGCGAGCTGCTCGACGAAGTCGCCGCGAGCGACGCGATGGCCCGCCGCGGCCTGATCGTCAAGCTCCTCACCGGGCTCAAACAGATCTGCAACCACCCGGTGCAGTACCTGAAGGAGGGCGACGACGCCCGCCTCGCCGGTCGCTCCGGCAAGCTCGAACTGCTCGACGAGCTGCTCGAGACGATCATCGCCGAGGACGGCGCCGTGCTCGTCTTCACCCAGTACGTCGCCATGGCAAGGCTGCTCGAACGCCACCTCGCCGACCGCGGCATCGCCACCCAACTGCTCCACGGCGGCACGCCGGTGCGCAAGCGCGAGGAGATGGTCGAGCGGTTCCAGGCCGGCGAAGTACCGGTGTTCCTGCTGTCGCTCAAGGCGGCCGGCACCGGGCTCAACCTCACCCGGGCCGATCACGTCGTCCACTACGACCGCTGGTGGAACCCGGCCGTCGAGGACCAGGCGACCGACCGGGCGTACCGGATCGGCCAGACCCGGCCGGTGCAGGTTCACCGGTTGATTGCCGAGGGCACCATCGAGGACCGGATCGCCGCCATGCTGAAGAGCAAGCGCGCGCTCGCCGACGCAGTACTGACGGCTGGGGAGGCCGCCCTGACCGAGCTCACCGACTCCGAACTCGCCGACCTGGTCGAGCTGCGAGCCGCCCGATGAGCGGCGAGGAGGCGCGCGGGTTCCCGGCCTTCCCGGCGCAGGCGGGACGTAGTACGCGCGGGAAGTCATGGTGGGGACGCACCTGGGTGCAGGCACTCGAGGACACGTCGCTCGACCTGGGCCAGCTCCGCAAAGGCCGCCGTACGGCGAACACCGGGCAGGTCGGCACGATCACCATCAGCCCGGGACGCCTCGCGGCCACTGTCTATGCGCCCGACGACACCTACGAGGCCGTCGTACACCTCGATCGCCTCGACGACGGCGAATGGGAGCGGTTCCTCGACCAGGTGGCCGCCCGCGCCGGCCACATCGCGGCGTTGCTCGACGGCGAGATGCCCCACGACCTGATCGACGCCGCCTCCGACGCCGGCATCGCACTGCTTCCCGGCATCGGTGATCTCGACCCGTCCTGCACCTGCGACAGCTGGGAACTCCCCTGCCAGCACGCCGCCGCCCTCTGCTACCAGGCCGGCTGGCTGCTCGACGGAGACCCCTTCGTCCTGCTCCTGATCCGCGGCCGCTCCCGCGAGACCCTGCTGGACGACCTGCAACGCCGATCGTCCACCCCGCCTGCAGAGGACGGCGTACCGGCAGTCGCGAAGCCCTCGGCCGAAGAGGACGGCGTACCTGCGGTCGCCGCGGCCAAGCACGGTGGCGAGCTCCCCGACCCGCCGCCGCTCCCGCCCAAGCTCGTGATCGAGGACCTGGCAGTGAGCGGCATCCAGCCACTCGTCGACCTCGAGCCGGCCGCGTTGCCCTTGCTGGTCCTCGATGCCGCGAGGCGAGCCCGCGCCCAACTCAACGCGCTGCTCTCCGGCGCGCCGGATCCCTGGCTCCTCGACGAGTGGCAGGACAGCGTCCGCCTGGCCGCCGATTACCCGGTACTCCGTGAGCGGCTGTCCGCCGCGTGGGACCGGCCGGCCGCGCTAGCTCTCGGCGTACAGGCGTGGTCGTACGGTGGCGCAGCAGCCCTCGACGTCCTGGAAAACGTTTGGTCGCCTGACCCGGGTGACCTCGCCCGCGCCCGCACCGAGTTGCTGGCGGCCGCTGACGACGACATCGCGATCACCTCCGACCACAACCACCTCACCACCTCAGGATCGGTCCGCTGCCAGACCCGCCTCGACCACAGCGGCCGCTGGCACCCGTACCGGCTGGTCGACGACGAGTGGCATCCCGCCGGCCCACCCGACCGCGACCCCACCATCGCCCTCGCACCTCCGGACACCTGGTAGCGGCTGCCCCCTCCGCCTGATTGGTTGGTCCTCACTGGGGATGCAACCAACTTCGCCCCCGCAGGCGTGTCTAACCCGGTATCAAGGATCGGGGGAAACAGATGAGTGATCGGGACGCCGCATTCGAGGCGTACTTCACGGCGCGTTCCGGCGCCATGCGCGGCACGGCGTTCCTGCTGTGCGGCGACTGGCATCGGGCCGAAGACCTCGTGCAGCAGACGTTCACGAAGATCTATCTGGCCTGGCGCCGGATCGAACAGCGCGAGTCGATGGACAACTACACCAGGCAGACGCTGGTACGGACGTTCTTGTCCGAGCGGCGCCGGGCGTGGTTCCGGCACGAGTCGGTCGGGTCTGAAGCGGGTGATCGGGCCGCGCCGCCGGCCGAGCTCACCGAGGAGCGGCTGGTGCTGATGGAGGCGCTGGTGAAGGTGCCGCCGAAGCAACGCGCCGTGCTGGTCCTGCGGTACTGGGAGGACCAGTCCGTCGAACAGACGGCCGCTCTGCTCGATTGCTCGACCGGAAATGTCAAGAGTCAGGCCGCCCGCGGACTGGCGACGCTGCGGAGTCTGCTTGAAGGGGAGAAAGTTCGATGAACGAAGAGGATCTCAAAGAGGCGATGCACGACGTGATCGTGCGCAGCACCCCAGCGGAGTCGATGGATCCCGCACACGCTCTCAACCAGGGTCGCCGGGTGCGCAAGCGGCGCAGGGTGGCGTGGGCCGGGGCCGCCGTCGTGACGCTGACCGTCGGCGCCGTGGCCGGTCCCACCCTGATCGCGAACCTGGGTGACAACGGGTCGACCGGCCCGATGGTGGCAGGCGGGGGCACCCCCTCGCAGGCAGTGCCGACGACGGCAACCTCCGTCGTACCGACGCCGAAGTCAGGCTCCACCGTTTTGCCGTCAGCACCGACCACCCGCAAGACCGGCGACCCGTGGCCTGAGGGCCAGACCGACCGCACGGCGAGCGCGGGTCCACGCGCCGTCCGGGTCGGGGCACTGATGGCAGACCTGAGCTCATCGGTACCGGCGGGGTTCACCACGCCGAACCTGAAGTACCCGGACGGTCGCTCGGCTAGATGGCCCCAGGCCCAATATGCGTCGGCCGACGGGGAGCAGGACTACTGGGAGTACATGGCCACCATCCCGGTGCAGAAAGACAACCGGGTCGGTCGGCTGCTGGTCATGTCGACCACGCCCAATGGGAAGCCGGCGACCAGCCCGTGCAAGCTGGCGCTGACGTTCTGGGGCTCGACCGGTACCTGCGCCGTCGTGGACGTCGACGGCAAGAAGGTCGGCGTGGTGACGGGCGGGAAGGGCAGCGACTACGACCAGACCGCTGCCTACCGGTACGACGACGGGACCGTCGTGTTCCTCGCCCAGGCCAAGAAGACCGACCTCCCGGGCAAATCGCCGCTGACGCAGCCGGTCTTCACCACCCAGCAACTGGCCGAGCAGGTGACCTCGGCGAAGTTCAAGATCAGCGACTGATCACAGCCCCCCGTACGGCCCCCGCCTCGATCGCACCGGTCGAGGCGGGGGCCGTGTTTGTGACTCCCCGTACCGACGGGCACGGTCTGTCATCCGGCAACGCAGGACCTCGGTTCACGGTTAAAGGTTTTCCCTGAACTCGCCGAATCGCTTGCGCAGGTGCCTTGTATACATGAAACAGTCGACGGAACCGCTCCTACCGGGAGGACGAAATGCCCCGTCGAACCCCGTCGTCTCTGAACCGCTCCAGTTCGTTCATCCGCCGCCCGCTCAGCCTCACCGCACGCTCCGGCGCTGTGGTCGGGGTGATCGCGCTGGCGATCGTCGGAGCCGCGTGCTCACCGGTGGAGCCGGCCGCCGAGCAACCGAGTGGACAGAACGGCAGTACTGGTCAGGATGTCTTCGGTGATCCGGCGGATCCGGCCGCGGTGAAGAACGGCGGCACGCTGACCGTCGCGCTCTCGGCCGACCCGGACAAGCTCGACCCGACCCTGTCGCGCAGCCTCTACTCGCGGTACGTCTTCCACACCATGTGCGAGAAGCTGTATGACCTCGGCCCGGACGCGAAGATCGTGCCGCAGCTCGCCACCGCGTTGCCGACCGTCTCCCCCGACGGCCTCAGCCTCACCATCCCGCTGCGCGAAGGCGTGAAGTTCGCCGACGGCACCACGCTCGACTCGGCCGCGGTGAAGCTGTCGATCAACCGCGGCCTGACGCTGCCCGCTTCGGGCCGCAAGAGCGAACTCGGCCCGATCAGCTCGATCGAGACGCCGGATGCGAAGACCGTCGTCATCAAGCTGTCCAAGCCGTTCGCCCCACTCACCGCGGCACTCGCCGACCGGGCCGGCATGGTCCTCAGCCCCACTGCGGTGAACAAGCTCGGCGCCAACTTCTCCACCGCGCCGGTCTGCGTCGGCCCGTTCAAGTTTGCCAGCCGGGTCGCGCAGAACTCGATCAAGGTCGTCAGGGATCCGCTGTACTACGACGCCGCCAAGGTCCACCTGGACGCGATCGAGTACCGGATCATCACCGACTCGAGCATCCGCTCGGCGAACCTCCGCTCGGGTGATGCCCAGGTCGCCGACTCGTTGTCGAGCCAGGACGCGCCGACCCTGCAGAAGGACAGCAGCCTGACTGTGCTGCAGTCCCAGTCGCTCGGCTATCAAGGGCTGACGATCAACATCGGCAACGCCGACGGCATCGGCAATCCGACCAAGCAGCTCGACACCCCGATCGCCAAGGACCCGCGCGTCCGGCAGGCGCTGGAGGCGTCGATCGACCGGGAGGCGCTGGTCAAGTCGATCTTCAACGGGTTGAACACGGTCGCCTGTTCGCCGATCTCGCCGAAGAGCGAGTTCAGCTCGGATGCCGCGCAGAAGTGTCCGCCGCACGACACGGCGAAGGCGAAGGATCTGCTGAAGCAGGCGGGCGTCGCCACTCCGTACAAGGTCTCGATGATCACCTCGAACAACCCCGACAGTCTGCGGCTGGCGCAGGCGTTGCAGGCGATGGTGAAGGAGGGTGGATTCGACCTGGTGATCAAGCCGGTCGAGTACGCGTCGCTGCTCGACCAGCAGGACCGTGGCGACTTCGAGCTGTTGCAGCTCGGTTGGTCGGGGCGGGTCGATCCGGATGCGAACATCTTCAACTTCGTCGGCTCCGAGGGCAGCCAGAACGTTGCCGGCTACAACAGTCCGGAGGTCGACAAGCTGCTCACCGACGCGCGGCAGTCCAAGGACCAGGCACAGCGGGTCCAGCTCTACGGGCAAGTCGTCACCAAGCTCCAGCAGGACGACCCGCTGATCTACCTCTACCGCCAGCGCAACCTGACCGGCGTCACCAAGAAGGTCCTCGGGGTCCAGACCTTCCCCGACGGCGTCATCAGGACAGCCTTCGCGGGCTACGCCAAGTGACCCGGCCGCCGACGCCCCTCCTGGAGCCGGATCTCGCCGTGCGCCTGCTCGGCGAGGAGTTCGAGGCATGAAGCGGTACCTGGTCGGCCGGCTCTGGCAGTCGCTGGTGACCTTGCTGCTGGCAACGATCGTCGTGTTTCTCGGGGTGCGTGCGCTGCCGGGAGATCCGGCGCTCGCGCTGGCCGGAGAAGATCGTGATCCGGAGTCGTTGCGGGCGATCCGGGAGCAATATGGTCTGGACGACTCCATGCTCGTTCAGTTCTGGCAGTTCGTCAGCCACGCGGCGCGCGGCGATCTCGGCCGCTCGATCAGAACGGGAGAGAGCGTGACCTCGATGCTCTCCAGCGCTCTCCCCGTCACGATCGAGCTCTCCGCCCTCGCGATCTTCGTCGCCGCCCTGCTCGGAGTCGGCGCCGGCGTGGTCGCCGCCGTACGCCGCGGTCGTCCCGCGGAATGGGCAGCCAATGCCCTTGCCCTGCTGGGCTTGTCGGTCCCCAACTTCTGGCTCGGCCTGATGGCGATCCTGTACCTGTCGGTTGCCCTCGGCCTGTTCCCCGCCTCCGGCTTCGTACCGTTCTTCGACAACCCGATCGACAACCTCCACCACCTCGTTCTGCCCGCGCTCATCCTCGGTACCGGGCTGGCGGCGGTGATCATGCGCCAGACCCGATCGTCGATGCTGGACGCGCTCTCCGCCGACTACATCCGCACCGCCGAAGCCAAAGGCCTGCCACCGCGAGCCGTGATCGGCCACCACGCACTCCGCAACAGCCTGATCGTGGTCGTCACGATCGTCGGCCTCCAGCTAGGCGCCCTGATCTCCGGCGCCGTCGTGACCGAGCGCATCTTCGCCCTCCCCGGCTTCGGCAAGCTCACCGTCGACGCCGTCTTCCAGCGCGACTACCCCGTGATCCAAGCGGTGGTACTGGTCACCGCGACGGCGTACATCGTGATCAACCTCCTGGTCGATCTCCTGTACTCCGTCATCGACCCGCGCATCCGGGTGCGAGGTGAAGCCTGATGGCCGTTGCCGACACCACCATCACCACCGCCCCGGTCACCTCCCGTCGCCGCAAGGTGGTCCGCCGGATGCTCCGCAACCCACTCGCGATCGCCGGCCTCGTCGTCCTCGCGATCGCCGTGCTGGCCGCCGCCTTCGCGCCGTGGCTCGCACCCCACGAGCCAACGCTGACGCATCTGGACCGGGCCTTCGCGCCACCGGGTACCGCGGGATACCTACTCGGCACGGACGATCTCGGCCGCGATGTGTTGTCCCGGATCATGTTCGGACTGCGCGCTTCCCTCCACGTCGGGTTGCTCGCGGTCGCGACCTCGCTGCTGATCGGCGTACCGCTCGGCCTGATGGCTGGGTACTTCCGGGCGATCGACGCGCTGATCTCACGGTTCACCGATCTCGTCCTCGCGTTTCCGTTCCTGATCCTCGCGGTCGGCCTGGCCGCGATCCGGGGCGCGAGCCTCGGGAACGCCGCGATCGCGATCGGGATCGCTCAGATCCCCGGCGTCATCCGGATCGTCCGGTCGGAAACGCTGCGGCTGAAATCTCTGGACTTCGTTTCTGCCGCGATCGTCGACGGCGCCGGAGATGTCTGGGTGCTCGGCCGGCACATCCTGCCGAACGCGGCCTCGGTGATCATCGTCCAGGCGACCGTGGCGATCCCGGCGGCGATCTTGGGCGAAGCGGTGCTCTCGTTCCTGGGTCTGGGGATCCAGCCGCCGGCGCCGAGCCTGGGCACGATGCTGTCCGACGCGCAGCAGTTCGCGACCCGGGCGCCTTGGGCCGCGGTGATGCCGGGTGTGGCGATCATGCTGCTGACGCTCGCGTTCAACATCGTCGGCGACAGCCTGCGCGATGCCCTCGATCCGAAGGCGAGCCGTCGATGACCGGGTCCGTGCTCGAGGTCAAGGATCTCTCGGTCACCTTCCGCACCGAGGACGGTCCGCTGTCGGCCGTCGATCACGTCAACCTGCAGGTCACCGACGGCGAGGTGCTGGCGATCGTCGGCGAGTCTGGCTGTGGCAAGAGCGTGACGGCGATGAGTTTGGCCGGGCTGCTCCCCCGGTCGGCTTCCGTGGAAGGCTCGGTGCGGCTGGACGGCGTGGAGTTGATCGGTGCGGACAAGCGGACGCTTCGGTCGATCCGCGGGCGGGAGGTGGCGTACATCTTCCAGGAGCCGATGACGTCGCTGAATCCGGTGTTCACGGTCGGGTACCAGATCAGCGAGGTGCTGCGGATCCACATCGGGCTGTCCAAGCAGGCTGCTCGCAAGCGGGCGGTCGAGTTGCTGAAGCTGGTCGGGATCTCGTCGGCGGAGCGGCGGGTCGACGATTATCCGCATCAGCTGTCCGGTGGGATGCGGCAGCGGGTGATGATCGCCATGGCGGTCGCGTGCGATCCCAAGGTGCTGATCGCGGACGAGCCGACCACCGCGCTCGATGTGACGATCCAGGCGGGGATTCTCGATGTGCTGCGGGCGCTGCGGGAACGGCTCGGCACGAGCGTCGTGTTGATCACGCATGACCTGGGGGTGGTCGCCGATCTGGCTGATCGGGTGGCGGTCATGTACGCGGGACGGGTGGTCGAGACTGCGGAAGTACATGAGCTGTTTGCGAAGCCTCAACACCCTTATACAGCTGGGCTTCTGGGTGCGTCGCCGTCGGCTGGGCGGCATGCGGGGACTGATCGGCTCAACGAGATCCCTGGGTTGGTACCGGTGCTGGCCGAGCAGCCGGACGCTTGTACCTTTGCGGACCGGTGTCCGCGGGTTGTTGACGTCTGCCGGGCTCAGCAACCCGTGCTGACCGCTGGTGTGGCCTGCTGGAATCCGGAGGGCAGATGACCGAGTACGCGCTGGAGCTTGAGAACTTGGTGATGCACTTCGGGCCGGTTCGTGCTGTCGACGGGGTCTCGCTGCGGATCCCGAAGGGGTCGGTCGTCGCGCTGGTCGGGGAGAGCGGCTCCGGGAAGTCCACGGTCGGCCGCTGCATCGTCCGGCTGCTCGAACCGACCGAAGGCACCGTCCGGCTCGCCGACGCCGACATCACCCACCTCAACCGCCGCCAACTCCGCCCGCACCGCCGCAACGTCTCAATAGTCTTCCAAGACCCCGCCGGCTCCCTCGACCCCCGCTTGACCGTAGGAGACATCGTCGGCGAGCCCCTCCGCCTCATGCGGCGCAACCGCCGAGGTCGCGCCGCCGACCCGGCCGGCTCCAGCGAGCAGCGCGCCGCAGTCGCCGACGCAGGTCCCAGCCGGCTGCCCGCAGCCGGGGGCGGCGAGGCGGCCGGGGCCCGGCGGGGCGACATCAACGCTGCAGTCGCCGATGCGCTTCGGCGGGTTGGGTTGAGGGGGGAGGTGGCTCAGCGGGCGCCGCATGAGTTGTCTGGGGGGCAGCGGCAGCGGGTGAGTATTGCTCGGGCGTTGATCTCGTCGCCTCGGTTGCTGGTGGCTGATGAGCCGACCAGTGCGCTGGATGTGTCGGTGCAGGCGTCGGTGCTCAACCTGTTGGCTGACCTGCAACGGGACCTGGGGTTCGCCTGCCTGTTCATCACCCATGACCTGTCGGCAGTCGAGTACCTGGCGGACGAGGTAGCGGTGATGTACCTGGGGCAGCTGGTCGAGCAGGGGCCGCGGGAGCGCATCTTCGGCGTACCGGCTCATCCGTACACCCAGGCGCTGCTGTCGGCGGCTCCCGTGCCCGATCCGTCCACCCAGCGGGCGCGGCGACCGGTGCTGCTGGGGGACGACCTACCGTCGGCTATAGACCCGCCCGCCGGCTGCCGGTTCCACACGCGCTGTCCGGTGGCGATCGACAAGTGCAGCACCGTCGTACCGGAGTCCAGGGTGATCGGAGAGGGTGGACACCGAGTCGCCTGTCACCTGGTCGGCGACGATGGCAGCGGACCCGACGTACGCGATCAAGCAGACACCACTAGAGGAGTTGCTCGATGACCTTCACCACCCGGCCCACTCTGCGCGGCACGTTCGGGATGGTCTCGTCCACGCACTGGCTGGCGTCGCAGTCCGCCATGCGGCTGCTGGAGCTCGGCGGCAACGCCTTCGACGCAGCCGCGGCCGCCGGGTTCGTGCTGCACGTCGTGGAGCCGCACCTCAACGGCCCTGGTGGTGAGGTACCGGCGATCATCGCTACCGCGGCCGACCCGACTCCACGGGTGCTGTGCGGGCAGGGAGTGGCTCCGGCGGGCGCCACGATCGAACACTTCAAGGGGCTCGGGTTGTCGCTCATCCCGGGCTCCGGGCCGCTGGCGGCCGCAGTACCGGGTGCTGTCGACGCCTGGTTGCTACTGCTCCGAGACCACGGCTCACTGCCGCTCCGGACGGTACTGGAACCAGCGATCGGGTATGCCCGCAACGGGCACCCCGTGCTCGCTCGAGTGGGCGACACGGTCAATACCGTGCGGGAGCTGTTCACGGAGCACTGGCCGACGTCTGCCGAGCTGTGGTTGCAGGGTGGCGAGGCGCCGCGCGCCAACGAGTTGTTCCGCAATCCGGCGTACGCCGACACGCTCGAGCGACTGGTCATCGCGGCCGAGGAGGCCGGTGCGGACCGGGTCGCGCAGCTCGAGCGGGCCCGTACTACGTGGCGCCAAGGGTTCATCGCCGAGGCGATCGACCGGTTCTCGCGGCTGCCGCACCGCGATTCGAGCGGTGAGGACCACGCCGGGCTGATCACGGGTGACGACGTGGCGTCGTACGAGGCGAGCTGGGAGGAACCGGCCACCTTCGACTGGCACGGGCACACGGTCGCCAAGACCGGCCCGTGGGGTCAGGGGCCGGCGCTGCTGCAGTCGCTCGCTGTCCTGGCCGAGCTGGGCGACCCGTCGGCGCTTGATCTGACGAGTGCGGAGGCCGTCCACACGACGACGGAGATCACCAAGCTGTCCTATGCGGATCGGGAGGCCTGGTACGGCGATGGCGTCGACGTACCGCTCAAGACGCTGCTGTCGCCGGGGTATGCGGCCGAGCGGGCGGCGTTGGTCGGCGCAGCCGCGTCGTACGAGATGCGGCCGGGTAGCCCGGATGGGCGGGTACCGCGGCTGCCTGCGCTCGTGGCGGGGGTTGAGGGGGACGCGAGTACTGGGGAGCCGACTGTGGCGCCGGATGGGGTTACTCGCGGGGACACGTGCCATGTCGATGTGATCGACCAGTGGGGCAATGTCATCTCGGCTACCCCGAGCGGTGGGTGGTTGCAGTCGTCTCCGACGATTCCTGAGCTGGGGTTCTGTCTGGGGAGCCGGTTGCAGATGTTCTGGCTGGAGGAGGGGTTGGCGTCGTCGCTCGCTCCTGGGCTGCGGCCGCGGACTACGCTCACGCCGACGCTGGTACTACGGGACGGCGCGCCGGTACTGGCCTGTGGGTCACCCGGTGGCGACCAGCAGGACCAGTGGCAACTGCTGTTCCTCCTGCGTCATCTAGCGGGCGGGCAGGATCTGCAGGAGGCGATCGATGCGCCTGCTTGGCACACCACTGCGTTCCCGTCGTCGTTCTACCCGCGCGGCGCAGTACCGGGCAACCTGACGCTGGAGAGCCGTCTGGGCCCGGTGGTCCGCGACGCATTGATCAGCAAGGGCCACCAGGTCGTCGAGTCGGACCCCTGGAGCCTCGGCCGCCTCTGCGCCGTCTCCCGCACCCCAGACGGCGTACTAGCCGCAGCAGCCAACCCCCGAGGAATGCAGGGCTACGCCACCGGCCGCTAACGCTGCGTCAGCCGCTTGAGGGCAGGGCGAGCGGATGCGCCCGCTTCGGGGCAGGGCGGACGTGCCCGGTTGGGCTCGGGGCGGACCGGTGCTTCGGGCGGGGCCCAGCCTGCGGAGCGGTCCGCTAGGCGGTCGGTCCTGCCAGGGCGGCATGGGCTGCGGCTTCTACGTGGTCGCGGGCTGCTGCTGTTGCGGCGGCCCGGTCGCCGGCGGCGATGGCGTCTACTACGCGGATGTGTTCTTTCCACGAGTGCGGAGCGCGCTGGGCGGCGCCGAGGCGGAAGACCCAGTGCACGTGGTGGTACATGGCCGCGGACAGCGACGCCAGCCACCGGTTGCCGCTGATCTCGATCACTGCGAGGTGCAGCGCACTGTTCAGCTCAGCGACCTGATCGAAGTCCTCTGCCTCCGTCGCGGCGCTAGCGTCGTCCAGCAGCTTCCGCAGCCGAGCCACGTCCTCCTCGGTCGCCCGCTCAGCCGCCAGCCCGGCCGCGAGCGTCTCGAGCTGCTCCCGTACGGCGAACAGATCCCGGATCGCCGTCTCGTCGAGCGTCGCCACCACGGCACCACGCCGGGGCAGGATCTCCACGAACCCCTCGGTCTCGACCACCCGCAGCGCCTCACGCACCGGATTGCGGGACACCCCGAAGTCGTCGGCCAACCGGTTCTCGGTCAGCCGCTCACCCTGCGCGTAGTCACCGTCGACGATCCGCCGCCGCAACTCGGCGAGCACCTGATCCCTGAGCGCAAGGTGATCGCCACCGATCGTCCGCGCCATCGCCTCTCCCCCGTACCGCTGATCCACCCCGAACTCCCCTCTGGCCGCACCTGGTTCCGCAGCACCCTACCCGCCGACAGCTCCAGCACCCCGCAACCCCGATCATCGGTA
Source organism: Kribbella sp. NPDC051620 (assembly GCF_044453825.1). Classification (NCBI taxonomy): domain Bacteria; kingdom Bacillati; phylum Actinomycetota; class Actinomycetes; order Propionibacteriales; family Kribbellaceae; genus Kribbella; species Kribbella sp. NPDC051620. The sequence goes on along the minus strand of NZ_JBITDB010000001.1, from coordinate 1,391,926 downwards.
TCTCCACCCCGACGACGGTCGAGCTCGATCGACATGCTTCGGACGGTAGCCCGCGAAGCGTCAGCGCTTGAGGATCTTGAGCACCGCCGCGGTGGTGATCGGGTGATAACCGGGCCGCGCGGTCTCGAACACCTGACTCGCGAACTCCCGGCCGTCCTCGGTCCGTACCAGCGCCTTGTAGACGGGCAGCACCAGCTTCATCCGGCCCACCCGGGTCAGGAAGGCGGCCAGTTCGCCGTACGCCGGCGTGTAGGTGCTCGCGGCAACGATCGCGTACCAGCGACGGGCGATCTCGCCGTTCGCGGTACCGGTGAGATCGAACTCCCGATCGAGCTGCCGCAACTGCTCCGCCGTCAGCACGTCCGGCGCGGCGTCGAGGAACCGCAGCCACTCCTGCGTCGTCCAGTGCTTGGCGCCGTCAGGCAGCTCGCCGGTCGCGAGCCAGCGCGCACGCGACTCGTCGACGATCTCGAACCGCGCAGAGATCGCTCTCTCGGCGAAGGCAGGGATGCCCGGCTCGTCCAGCCAGGCCGCGATCTCCGCAGCCGTCACCACACCCGGGTGCTTGGCCAGCAACTGCTCCTGCAGATGCTCGACGAAGTCGTCGGAGTTGATGCTCTGGAACGCGAAGCGATCGAAGTACCCGCGCAGGAAGGGGTCGAAGATCTCCCGCGTGAACCGCTCCTCCAGCCAGGTCAGGAACCAGCAGCCCTTGAGCGGCCCGAGCCCGGTCGTGCCGTGGTACTGCGACCGGTGGTTGAGCCCCGGCAGCTCGGCGGCCTGCTCCGCCGCGGAGAGCGGATCCAGCTTCACTACGGTCGCATGCTGCTTGATCGCCGTCTCCATCACGGCCAGCTCAGTGCCGTACACGGCCTCGACGATCCGGTACTCGACGTACGCCGTGAAGCCCTCGTTGAGCCAGATGTCGTCCCAGCTGTCCTGGGTGACCAGGTTGCCCGACCAGCTGTGCGCGAGCTCGTGCGCGACAACGTTGACCAGCGACTTGTCCCCGATCACCACGGTCGGGGTCGCAAACGTCATCCGCGGGTTCTCCATCCCGCCGTACGGGAAGGAGGGCGGCAGTACCAGGATGTCGTAGCGGCCCCACCGGTACGGTCCGAAGACCGCCTCGGTGACGCGCATCATCTCCTCGATGTCGGCGAACTCGGTCGCCGCCCGCTTGGCCATCTCCGGCTCCGCCCAGACACCCGTCCGGGTGCCGATCGGCTCGAACACCAGGTCGCCCGCGGCGATCGCCAGCAGGTACGACGGAATCGGCTCCGGCATCACCACGTCGTACGAGCCGATCCGGCGCGACTCCGTGCCGTTGTCGGCGCTCATCAGGACCATCAGCTCGGGCGGGGCCGTGATGTGCGCGGAGTAGCTGAATCGCACGCTCGGGGTGTCCTGGACCGGGACCCAGCTGCGGGCGTGGATGTGCTGGGACTGGCTGAACATGAACGGCATCACGCCGCCCGCGGTCATCGCCGGCTCCAGCCACTGCAGCCCGGTCGCTGTCGGCGCCGTCCGGTAGCTCACCCGAACCTGCTCGTGCTGCCCGGTCCGGATCGTCAGCGCCGAGCCCAGCTCGCTGTCCGGGACCGCCAGGCTGTACTCGAGCGGCTCCCAGCCTCCCTCGACCGCGCCCTCCACCGCGAGGACGGTCAGATCCCGCGTATCCAGGACCAGCCGATCGCCCGGGCCACTCCAGGCGAGCGTGTGCGTGGCCGTACCGGACAGCACCTTGGCGGTGAAGTCCAGGTCGAGGTCCAGCGCGAGGTGGGTGGTGCGCACCAACGCCGGTTCGGCGTAGGAGTGGCGATCGTGGCTCACAGGGGCTCCCGAGGCAGAATGTCGTTCGCAGGACATTACCCACGGAAAGGCCCGATGACGCGGCCGATTAGGGCCACGGGCAGCACCGTGCCAAAACCGGTTCAGACGGGGAACCCCTGCTGGACCAGCGAAATGGGGACAGGATGGCGCAGGGACGGCCCGAGCTCGTACTGCAGCGGAAGCCGTTCGGATCGTGGCTGCTCGGGCCGGCCGGTCAGTCACCACGGCTGCTGCGGATCCGCGCCCAGGTCCTGCTGAGCATCTTCTGCATCGGTACCAGCATCGTCGGCGCCTCGGTCGTCTTCGTGCTGGCCGTCTTCGTCCTGCCGGGTCCGCCGGCCAACGACGAGCTGAGGCTGGTCCGGGCGATCGCGGTCCCTGCGTACTTCGTCGTCGCGCTGGCCGTCGGGGTGGTGCTCAGCGCCCGGCTCGCCGTCCGGACCACCGCGTGGGTCCTCGAGGACCGGCCGGCCACCCGCCGGGAGCAGATCGCCACGCTCCAGCTCCCGCTGCGGCTGACCCTGGTGGAGGCCGGGCTCTGGTTCCTGGCCACGATCTTCTTCACCGGGCTGACCCTCGCGCTGCAACCAGAGGGCGTGCTCCGGGTGCTGGTGACCATCGTCGACGGCGGAATCGTCACCTGCACGGTCGCGTATCTGCTGTCCGAGTTCACGCTCCGGCCGATCGCCGCCCGGGCACTGGCCGACCAGGCACCACCCAAACGCCTGCTCGCGGCGGGTCTGAAGGCGCGGACGCTGTTCTTCTGGGCGGTCGGTTCCGGCGTACCGGTGCTCGGGCTGATGCTCACCGCGGTGCTCGCCCTGATCGACGGCGACGTCTCGCCGACCCGGCTGGCGGTCATCATCCTTGCCCTCGGCACCGTTGTGCTGACCTGTGGCGGCTTCCTCACGTTCCTGACCGCCAGGTCGGTGGTCGCGCCGGTACGGTCGGTGCGGAACGCGCTGACGGTGATCGGCGACGGGGAGCTGAACGTGCACATCCCGGTCTTCGACGGTACGGAGCTCGGCTCACTGCAGGCCGGGTTCAACCGGATGGCGGCCGGCCTTCGTGAGCGGGAGCGGATCCGCGATCTCTTCGGCCGGTACGTCGGGCCCGACGTCGTCCGGGAAGCGTTGGCCAGTGATGCGCTCGGCGGCGAGGAACGCTTCGTCGCGGTGCTGTTCGTGGATCTGGTGGGCTCGACCGAGCTGGCGGCGGTCCGCCCGCCTGGCGAGGTCGTCGCGTTGCTGAACAGGTTCTTCGAGATCGTGGTCGACGAGGTGGATCGCCAAGGTGGCTTCGTCAACAAGTTCGCCGGCGACGCGGTGCTGGCCGTCTTCGGCGCGCCGGCCGAGCTGCTCGACCCCGCAGGGAGCGCTCTCCAAGCCGGTCGCGCGCTGGCCCGGCGGTTGGCTCGGGAGTTGCCTGAGGCAACGGCCGGGATCGGCGTCACCGCCGGCACGGTCGTGGCCGGCACTGTGGGGGATGTACGCCGCCACGAGTACACGGTCATCGGCGATCCGGTGAACGAGGCGGCCCGGCTGACCGAACTGGCCAAAGCCGTCCCCGGCCGCTTGCTTGCCTCAATGGCCGCCGTCGACGAGGCGGCTCCGGCCGAAGCCGTCCAGTGGAAAGCCGGCGAGGAAGTGACCGTCCGCGGCCGTAACCGCCCAACCCGGCTAGCGATTCCCACCTAGATGCTCAGCATTCACACCTAAGTACTCATGCAGCAGGGCGGCGCCGTGCAACATGGCTCGGGTCCGTCGATCGTGCGCCGCGCGCCTCTCCGCGACCGCCGCACGCAACGCCTCAGCGCTCCCGGTCTGCCGCAGTCCATCCAGCACCGGCCGGATCTGGTCGAACCCGTACCGCCCCCGCCGCAGCATCGCGATGATCCGCGCATCCCTCACCTGCACCGGACCATACCGCCGGTACTTCGTCCCCGCCTCCCGCACCGGCATCAGCAACTCCGCCGCCTCCCACACCCGCAATGTCGACGTCCGCACGCCAAGCTGCGCCGCCAACTCCCCCACCAGCAGATCCGGTCCGTTCACCACCGGTACGCCGTCCAGGAACTGCTCAGCCGCCTCCCCCAGCGCCTCGCTCGCCACGTCCGTCGCGAGCCGCTGCTCATGCAACCCGGCATGGCTCGCATCGATCAACCGGAACGCGAGCGCCTGATCCCCCGCGTGAACGGCCTGCATGATCCGCGTGGAGGTCTCATGCCCGAAGCCAGGCACCAGCGCCCGAAACGTCAGCATCGCCTGCAGATGCACCTCGTCGTACTGCCGGTAGCCCGACTCACTCCGCGGCACCTCGGGCAGGATCCCGGCCGTCTCGTAGTTCCGCACCAGCTGCGTCGAGATGCCGGCCCGGCGCGCCAGGTCGACCGGTCGCAACGCCATCGGTCAGCGCCCGCCCGCCACGTCGACCATCGAGCCGGTCATGTACGACGCGCGATCCGAGGCGAGGAACGCGATCAGCTCGGCGACCTCCTCGACCCTGCCCGGCCGGCCCAGCGGCGGCGTACCGCCGATCCGCTCGAGCCGGCCTTCCTCGTGAATGTCGGTCTCGATCAGCCCGGGCCGGATCCCGAGCACCCGGATGCCTTCCTTCGCGACCTCGTTGGCCAGCCCGATCGTCATCGTGTCGACCGCCGCCTTGCTGCTCGCATAGTCGACGTACTCGCCCGCCGACCCCAGCACGGCACCTCGCGACGACACGTTGATGATGACTCCCCCAGCACCACCGGCCACGGTCGACATCCGGCGTACCGCCGCGCCCGCGACGAGGAACGCCCCGATCGTGTTGATCCGGAAGACCCGCTCCAACCGCTCGACGTCGTAGTCGGCCACCCGCCCACTCGGCGACACGATGCCCGCATTGTTGACCACGGCACCTATTGCACCCAGCTCGCCGGTCACCGCATCGAAGAGCGCCTCGATCTGCTCCGGCTCAGCGACGTCAGCCTGTACGGCGTACGCGCGCCGCCCGGCCTTCTCGCAAGCCGCCACCACCTGCGCGGCCTCTTCGGACCGTGTGCGGTAGCTGATTCCGACATCCCAACCGTCTGTCGCCAGCGCGATCGCCGCCGCCGCTCCGATCCCACGACTCCCACCGGTCACCAACGCCGTACCGCGGCGCGCTGCTGTCTCAGTCATGCCGCCCAGCCTTTCACGCAGGCGGTCTGAACACCGCCACCTGTACTTCGTTGTCGCTGAACCCCAACGACCGATAGATCCGGATCGCCAGGTACTCCGGATCGGCGACCATCACCAGCGTGTGCGCCCCCACCTCGTCGAACCCGTGCCGCGAAGCCTGGTGGACCAGCGTGCTCGCGAGTCCCTGTCCGCGGTCATCGGGATGGGTCTGGACATTCTGGAAACGAGCCACGCCCGAGCCGTCCGTCGCCAAGCCCAACGAAGCCTGCAAGCGATCCCCGTCGAAGGCGCCGAACCACTGCCCGTGGCCGGCCTCCCAGAGAGCGCGTTCCGCCTCGACCCGCCGCCGGTTGAACACGAGGTAGTCGTCGTCGATCTCCATCGTCGCGGCCGTCAGGGAGAGCGTGACCTGCTGCTCCCAGTCGTCATCGCTGCTGAGAGTCCGGTACTGCGAAGTCGTGTTCGGCCGGGCCGGCGGTCGAACGGCCTTCGCGCTCATCACGGTGCTGGGGTCGAGCTTGAGGCCCGCGGCGCTGATCTCCTCAACGCTGCCGACCGTTCCGTCGGTTGTGTCCAGGCCGAGGGCGAGGTGCTCCGCGTCGGGGAACTCACTCTTGAAGATCTCTTGCCGCTTGACGAGGTCACCTGGCCCGAACGGCGTCCGGAAGAGCAGGTAGTTGCCCCACCAGAAGCCCGGGTTGGCCGGGGTCCGGACCACGACGTAGTCGCCCTGGTCGGTCAGTTCGCTGCCGCTCAGCTCGAGCAACATCAGGTCGGTGCGGTAGCCGAGGTTGGAGATCGGGATGTCCACCTCACCATCGTCGGGGTGACGTCAAGACGATTTGCGCGACGGCCGCCACCTCGGGCTCCCACTGCTCTGGGGTCCACTGCTCTGGGGTCCACTGCTCTGGGCCGCCGCGGCGATGTTGCGTTGCATGCCGCCGAAGACGATGCCGTGGAAGGGCTTGATCGCCCACCAGTACAGGTGTCCGGGCAGTCCGTGCGGATGGAAGAGCGCTCTCTGCCGGAACACCGTCCGGTTCTCGTCGTCGGTGTCGACGACCAACTCCAGCCAGGCGAGCCCCGGCAACCGCATCTCGGCGCGCAGCCGGAGCAGCTTGACGTCCTCGATCTCCTCCACCCGCCACCAGTCGAGCGGGTCGCCGACGGACAGGTCGTTCGGGTTTCGGCGGCCGCGACGCAGCCCCGGGCCGCCGAAGACGCGGTCGAGGACGCCTCTGGCCCACCAGCCGAGCCGCCAGGAGTACCAGCCGTTGCCGCCGCCGATGCCCTCGATCACCGACCAGAGTTCCTCAGGCGTCGTCGAGATCGCGCTCTCCCGCTCGTCGACGTACAGGGAACCACCGGACCAGTCCGGGTCGCCCGGCAACGGATCGCTCGGGGCGCCCGGGGTGGACGCCGAGGCCCAGCTGGTCGTGACGTCGAGGTCCTGGACTCGCTTGAGCGCGAGTTCGACGGCACGGTCGAAGCCGAGCAGGCCGCTCGGGGGATCGGCGACGTGCTGGTCGATGTCGTGTTCCTTGCAGACCACCTCGTGGATGAGGCTGTCGACGAGGGGTCGGGCGATGCTGTTCGGCACGGGTGTCACCAGGCCGACCCAGTGGCTGGACAGCGAGGGGGTGAGCAGCGGGAGGGTGATGATCCGCCTGCTGGTGAGGTGGGCGACTGCGGCGTACCGCTGCATCATGTCGCGATACGTCAGTACGTCCGGACCGCCGATGTCGAAGCCTCGGCTGACGGTCGCGGGCATCTCGGCGCTGCCGACGAGGTACAGGAGGACATCGCGTACTGCGATCGGCTGGATCCTGGTGTGCAGCCAGCGCGGGGTGACCATCACGGGCAGTCGGTCGGTCAGGTACCGGAGCATCTCGAAGGACGCCGAGCCCGAGCCGATGATCACCGCGGCGCGCAGGACGGTTGTCGGTACGCCTGACGCGAGCAGGATCGCGCCGACCTCGCGACGCGAATCGAGATGTGGCGAGAGCTCCTCGCCCTGCGGGTAGAGGCCGCCGAGATAGACGATCCTTTGGACGCCGGCGTCTCGGGCGGCGGCTCCGAAGGTCAGCGCGGTATGACGGTCCCGGGACTCGAAACGCTTGCCGGTGCCGAGGGCATGGATCAGGTAGTACGCGACGTCGACGCCTTCCAGCGCCGCGTCGAGTTGATGGCGATCGCCCGCGTCGGCCTCGACCACCTCGACCTCGTCGTACCAGTCGCGGTCCCGGAGCCGGCGCGGATTGCGGGCCATCGCGCGCACCCGGTAGCCGGCTTTGAGCAGCTCGGGCACGAGCCGGCCGCCGATGTACCCGGTGACGCCTGTGACGAGGACGAGCTTGTTCGTATCCATATGAGTCGTTCGGTGCCCGGCCGGCTCTGGATCATGCTGTGCCGCACAAGTTTGACATGCAGCCTGGCGGCTGCCTATGGTCGTTATGCAGCCAACTGGCTGCATGAACGGAGTGGTGATGGACGACGAGGTGTTCCGGGCGCTGGCCGATCCGAGCCGGCGGCAGTTGCTGGACAGCCTGAACGAGCGCAACGGACAGACCCTGAGCGAGCTGTGCGCGGGGCTGTCGATGGCCCGGCAATCGGTCAGCAAGCATCTCGCCGTACTGGAGAGCGCGAACCTCGTCACCACCGTCCGGCGCGGCCGGGAGAAGTTGCACCACCTGAACGCCGAGCCGATCAACGCCATCGCGGACCGCTGGATCAACCAGTACGACCGGCGGCGGGTCCAGCTGTTCGCCGACCTCAAGACAGCATTGGAGACACCACCAGTGAGCGACAACGACTTCGTCTACACGACCTACATCAAGACCACACCCGAGCGACTTTGGCAGGCCCTCACCGATCCGGTTTTCACCCAGCAGTACTGGGGTGTGCAACACCGCACCGACTGGAAGGTCGGCTCCCCCATCGACTGGGTGATGGGCGACGTCACCATGTCCGGCCCCGGCCAGGAGGTGCTCGAGTACGACCCGTACCGGCGCTTCGCCTTCACCTGGCACCACATCACCCCCGAGTTCGCCCAGGCCACCGACATGGACGACGACCTGTTCGCGCGGACCAGCGCCGAGCCCCTGTCCCGAGCAAGCTTCGAACTCGAGCCCGATGGCGACCAGGTCAAACTGACCGTCATCCACACCGGCTTCGAGCCCGGCAGCGCCATCCGAGCCATGATCGAAGACGGCTGGACCAAACTCATCTCCGACCTCAAGTCCTTCGCCGAGTCCCCCGCCTTCCAGCCCGTCAGCTGAGCGGAGGTCGGTGCTGGACTTTCGGGGAGTTCGGCAGTTCTCTGGAGGGGTGGATTCCGTCGACCGGTGGCTGCATCGCCGACACGGGGAGTTTCTCGAGAGTGGGGACCGGCACGTGCGCGGCCTTGTCGCGGATTCGTGGGGCCGGTCGATCGCGGCCGGGCTGGACTCCGACGTGGCGGCGCCGTTCGCCTTCCAGGCCGACGAGCTTGCGGCGTACCGGGCTGAACATCCACTCTCCGCGGTCTTCCCGCTGCTGTACGACGTACTGGGCCGCGCCGCCGAGGACAGCGACTACGTGATGGCCGTCGGCGACAGCGATGGCCGGCTGCTGTGGGTGTGCGGTCGGCCCGAGGCGGTTCGCGCGGCGGACAGCATCCACTTCAGCGAGGGGGCTTGGTGGGCGGAGCGCCAGGTCGGTACCAACGCTCTCGGCACCTCGTTGGAGGTTTCGGGGCCGGTCCAGATCCGGTCCGCGGAGCATTTCACCCTGCTGGTGCAGCCCTGGTCGTGTGCGGCTGCGCCCATCTACGACCCGGAGACGCAGCGCGTGCTCGGCGTCGTCGACATCACCGGCAACGCCGACGCCAGCTCGCCACAGTCGCTCGCGCTGGTCAGGGCGGCGGCCCGGATGGCCGAGGCCGAGCTCGGCCGGTTGATGACGCTTCGCAAGGTCCGGGGCGACTCCGGCCGCCGAATGCGGATCTCGGCGCTGGCCCGGCCGGACGCCGAGGTACGCATCGACGGCCGCGACCTGCGCCTCAGCCGGCGGCACAGCGACATCGTCGTACTGCTGGCCGAACACCCCGAGGGCCTGACCGCCGACGAACTGTCGGACGCGCTCTACGGCGAAGAGGACCATCGTTCGTCACTCCGGGGCGAGGTCACCCGTCTGCGCGCCTTGCTCGGCGCCGACGTGGTTCGATCGCGGCCGTACCGGCTGCATCCGGACATTTCCGCCGACTGGCTCGAACTGGCCGATGACCTCGACTCGCACCTGCTGTCGTCAGCCCTGCGCCGGTACGCCGGACCGCTACTGCCGCAGTCCGAAGCGCCCGGTGTAACGGCTGCGCGCAACCGGCTCGAGCATCAGATTCGTGACGCGGTCCTGCAGACGTACGACGTCGACCTGGTCGCCGCGTGGACCCGCTCGTACACCGGAGTCAACGACCTGGCCGCGTGGGAACGCCAGCTGATGCTGATGTCCCCCGCGTCGCCGTTGTGGCCGGCGGCCCAGTCCGAAGTGCGCCGTCTGCGCTCCGACTACGGACTGGACCAGGCCGAGGGGTGAAGGCTCAGAACACCCGGATCGCGATCTCCGCCGGTGCCGCCAGCAGCCGGTCGATCTCGTCGTCGAGCTTGACCAGGGTGACCGAGGCGCCGGCCATGTCGAGCGAGGTGCAGTACTCGCCGACGTAGTTGCGCCGTACGGTGATGCCTTGGTCGGTCAGCGCCTGGTGCGCGCGGCCGTAGAGCAGGTACAGCTCGCTGATCGGCGTACCGCCCAGGCCGTTGATCATCAGCGCGACCTCGTCACCGTTCTCGTACGGGAGGTCGGATCGCACCGCCTCCAGCATCTGGTCGATGATGTCGTTGGCCGAGGCAAGCTTCTCGCGACTGCGCCCCGGCTCGCCGTGGATCCCGACCCCCATCTCCATCTCGTCGTCGCCGAGCTCGAACAGCGGCGAGCCCTTGGCCGGCGGCGTGCAGGCGGTCAGCGCCATCCCCATCGTCCGGGTGACCGAGTTGACCTTCTCGCCGATCCGAACCAGCTCGTCCAGGTCCGCGCCCTGCTCGGAGGCCGCGCCGACCGCCTTCATCACGAAGAAGTTGCCGGCCACCCCACGGCGGCCGACCGTGTACGTCGAGTCCTTGACCGACACGTCGTCGTCGATGATCAACGTGCGCACGTCGAGCCCGTCGGCCTGGCTCATCTCCTGCGCCATCTCGAACGCCATCCGGTCGCCGGTGTAGTTGTTGACCAGCAGCAGCACGCCTTTGGGCGAGGCGAGCAGCTTCGTCGTCTCGTACACGTAGTCCATCGGCGGCGCCGCGAACACGTCGCCGGGACAGGCGGCGTCGAGCATTCCTTTGCCCACCGTCATCACGTGCGCGGGTTCGTGCCCGGAGCCCGACCCCTGGACGATGGAGACCTTGTCGTCGCGCGGTGCGTCGGTACGCATGATCAGGTTGTACTCCGGGACGTACCGGAGCGTGTCCGGGTTGGCCAGCGCGATGCCCTTCAGCATCTCCGGCACGTAGTCCTGTGGGTTGTTGACGAACTTCTTCATCGGGACTCCCTTGTCTTCCAGACCTCTGCGATCTGCTCGATGATGACGGCGACGGCGGTGGCCCCGGCGTCGACCGATCCGCGGCTCCGCTCACCGGTGTAGGCGGCTCGGCCGCGTTTCGCGACGAGTTGCGCGGTCGCGTCCGCGGCTGACCTGGCGGCGACCGCCGCGCGGCCGACGACCTCGGTACTGGTCGCACCGGCGGCGAGTGCCTCCTCGATCGCGTCCGTCATCGGCACCAGCGCGTCGAGCAGCGTCTTGTCTCCCAACTCGGCTTGGCCCCGCGCCTGGATGCCTTCCACTGCTGAGCGCAGCATCTTCACGACGGTCGCGCCGTCCAGCTCTGTTGTCGCGCCGGCGGTCATTCCCGCCCGCAGGAACCCTGTCCCCCAGATGGGCCCTGACGTCCCGCCGATCCGCGACGTCACCAGCATTCCGACCTTCTTGAGGAAGGTACCGATGTCGGTCCGGTCGAGTTCGTCGTACTGCGCCTGCAGCTTCTCGAATCCGCGGGCGAGCGAGTAGCCGAAGTCGCCGTCGCCGACCACCGAGTCGAGGTCGCCGAAGTACTTCTCGTTGGCGAGGCAGGTACTGACCATCGTCTTCAGGACGAGATCGACCTCGCTCCAGTTGTCCGTCATCTCTGACCTCCTTGCACGTCATGCGGTCTGCCGGCCAGGCGAGCCAGGTCGGCGAGGCTGAGCGCGTCGACCGGACCTATCCCCCACGGATCAGCCAGTACTTCGAGCCGCTCACCTTCGGGATCGCCCAGACTCGTCAGGACCAGCGCCGCTTCGGTGAAGTCCTCGTCACGGGTGTAGCCGCTGACGGTCACCACCGTCGCCAGGCCGGCATCTGTCGCGGCCAGCAACCCGTTGCGTGAGTCTTCGACCACGACGGTCTCAGCGGGGTCCAACCCGAGTTGCTCGACGGTGAGCAGGTAGACAGCCGGGTCGGGCTTCTTCCGCGGTACCACGTCGCCTGCGAAGACCGGGATCGTGGCAGCCAGTTCGTGACCGACCGCGCCGGCCAGAACGGCTCTCACTGACGGCTCGGCCGACGTCGAGGCGACCGCGACTGTCCAGCCTTCGGCGTTGGCGGCAGTGATCACGCGCCTGACGCCAGGGCGGGGAGGAATCACCCCGGCCGCGACCAACTCGGTGAATGTCTTCGTCTTGGCCCGGTGCCAGGTCGCCACCACCTCGGCGCGGGCCTCGGGCGTTGTGGGTGAGCCGGCTGCTCGTAGTACCGCCGGATCCTCCAGAAGGGTGGCCAGTCGCTCCTTGCCCCCGCCGATGCGCAGCAGCCGACCGTAGTCCGCCACCGACCATCGCACCGGCAAACCGAACTGCTCGAACGTCGCGTTGAAGGCGGGGAGATGCCCGTCGCGCTCGGTATCGCCCAGCACCCCGTCGCAGTCGAAGATCAGCGCCGTCATACCCGACCGCCACTCCCGAACATCTCGATGTGCTCGACCGCCATCGCCTTCACCGCCGCGTGGATGTGCGTGAACAACGACGGCGGATCCCACTTGTCCTTCGCCTTCGCCTGTTCGAGATGCTCCAGCGACGCCTTCATGTAGGCGACTTTGAGCGCGGTGGAGATGTTGACCTTCGCGCACCCCCGCGCGATCAGATCCTGGAACTGCTCTTTTGTCAGCCCCGATCCCCCATGCAACGCCATCGGCACCGCAGTAGCCGCGACCAGCTCGCTGATCCGCTGCCCGTCGAGCTCAGGCGCCGAGTGGTAGATCCCATGCGCGTTCCCGATCGCCGGCGCGAACACGTCGACCCCCGTCGTCCGGACGAACCGCACGGCAACCTCCAACGACTGCCGCTGGGCCTCGGTATCCGACCCCACGCCGTCCTCGACCCCGGTGATCCCCTCGATCTCCCCTTCGACCTGGGCGCCGTACCGCTTGGCCTCCGCCACCACCTCCACCGTCTGCCGCTGGTTCTCCTCAACCGGCAACGCCGACGCATCGAACAGCACCGAATTCCACCCAGCCGCCAGACACTGGCTGATCACGTCCCTGTCCGGGCAGTGATCCAGATGAAGCACCACCGGCACGTCCACCGCAGCGACCGTCGCATCGAACATCGCCTTCACCACATCGCGCCCGATCGCCTTCACCGTCTTAACCGACGTCTGCACGATCAACGGCGACCTCGACTCCACCGCCGCATCCACCACCGCCCGCAGACTCAGCTCATCCACCACATTGATCGCAGGCACCCCGTACCGCTCGGCGAACGCATCACCCAGAACTTCCCTCAACTGCGCGACAGGCATACCCCACAGTCCCTCCCCCAACGCTGCAAAAGTGCTGCACCCCTGGCCTCAGCTCCGTTTGCTTGCCGCCTACGACTGGACACTGAGCGTCCGGAGAGGGATCGTGCAAGGGGAGACGCAGATGGCTGACGTAGCAGAGCGAATCAGTGCTGGGGCGGGTACCACCACGCTCCCACGCAGGAGAAGCCTGGGCAGTGTGGTCGGAAAGTGGGTATCCACGACCGATCACAAGCTGATCGGGCACCTCTACCTGATGACCTCGTTCGCCTTCTTCCTGATCGCCGGCGTGATGGCGCTGCTGATCCGGGCCGAGCTGGCCAAGCCGGGTCTGCAGATCGTCAACGAAGAGACTTACAACCAGCTCTTCACCATGCACGGCACGATCATGCTGCTGCTGTTCGCGACGCCGCTGTTCGTCGGGTTCGCGAACGAGATCATGCCGGTCCAGATCGGCGCGCCCGACGTCGCCTTCCCGCGGCTCAACATGTTCAGCTACTGGCTGTTCCTGTTCGGCGGCCTGATCACCCTGTCGGGGTTCCTGACGCCTGGCGGGGCCGCGGACTTCGGCTGGACCGGTTATGCACCGCTGTCCGGCCCGGAGCGCTCACCCGGCATCGGCGGCGATCTCTGGATCATGGGCCTGTGGATGGCCGGTCTCGGCACCATCCTGGGCGCGGTCAACTTCGTCACCACGATCATCACGATGCGCGCTCCCGGTATGACGATGTTCCGGCTGCCGATCTTCACCTGGAACATCCTGGTGACGTCGATCCTGGTCCTGATCGCCTTCCCGATCCTCGCCGCCACGCTGCTGATGCTGGAGGCGGATCGGGCCTTGGGGGCTCACGTCTTCGACGCCGCGAACGGCGGGCCACTGCTGTGGCAACACCTGTTCTGGTTCTTCGGGCATCCCGAGGTCTACATCATCGCGCTGCCGTTCTTCGGCATCATCACCGAGATCCTCCCGGTCTTCAGCCGCAAACCCATCTTCGGGTACGTCGGCCTGGTGGCGGCCACCCTCTCCATCGGCGCCCTGTCGATCGCCGTCTGGGCGCACCACATGTTCGTCACCGGTGGCGTGAACCTGCCGTTCTTCTCCTTCATGACGTTCCTGATCGCCGTACCGACGGGCGTGAAGTTCTTCAACTGGATCGGCACCATGTGGGGCGGCTCGATCTCGTTCGACACCCCGATGCTGTGGTCGGTCGGCTTCCTGGTGACCTTCCTGTTCGGCGGCCTGACCGGCGTGCTCCTGGCGTCGCCCGGCGTGGACTACCAGTTGTCCGACTCGTACTTCGTCGTCGCGCACTTCCACTACGTCGTCTTCGGCACCGTCGTGTTCGCCATGTTCGCCGGCTTCTACTTCTGGTGGCCCAAGTTCACCGGCCGGATGCTCGACGAAACGCTCGGCAAGCTGCACTTCTGGCTGCTCTTCATCGGCTTCCACACCACCTTCCTGGTCCAGCACTGGCTGGGCGTCGAAGGCATGCCGCGCCGCTACGCGACGTACGGGCCGAACGACGGTTTCACCACCCTGAACCAGGTATCGACAGTCGGCGCGATGCTGCTGGGCGTCTCGATGCTGCCGTTCTTCTACAACCTCTACAAGTCCCGCAAGACCCCACGAGTCGACGTCGACGACCCCTGGGGCTGGGGCCGCTCCCTGGAGTGGGCCACCAGCTCCCCACCCCCACGACACAACTTCGTCACCCTGCCGCGGATCAGATCAGAAAGCCCGGCCTTCGACCTCCACCACCCCAAGGTCGCCCTGATGGAATACCCAGACACCGGCGCTCCCCGCGACAACCTGCTCGACGCCGGCGAAGACGAAGGCCGAGTCGAAAACCTCAACCGCAACGCAGGCACCGACAAGACCACCTGAGGGTGGCAACACCATGGCCTACAGCTTCATCTGGCGCACAACCTGCGGCGCGATCGGCGGCCTGGGGATCGCCCTGGGACTGATCGTCCTACCACCCGACCTGCTCATCCCATTCGTCCTACTGACCATCGTCGTCAGCCTGACAGCCGCCGTCGGCCACACGTCGACCCCCACCGAACAACGAACCAGCAGCCAAGCAGGCCGCCTCGCCGCACTGCCCCTCTTAGCTCTCCTGGCCTTGGCAGGCCTGACTTTCGCCCTAGGCCCCGCCGTCCTACTGCTACTCCTGACCCTCCTCGCCACCTCACCACCCGCAGTCCGCTGGTACCGCGACTCCCCCAGCCGGCCAGAAGCCCTCGACGAGTCGGCCACCACCACAGCCCAACTCTGCCAACAATGGCACGACACCTTCGAGGACCTCCACCACGCACCCACACCAGCAGCCCGCCTCCGCGTCGTAAAAGCCCGCCAACGCTGCCTAGACGAACTAGAACGCCGCGACCCCAACGGCCTCAACGCCTGGCTAGCCTCCACAGCCAGCCCCGCCGGCGACCCCACCCGCTACCTGAGAATGGACCGATCAAACGCCCCACCCACCGACACGGCGTAACGCTGGACACGGCTCTGACATAGCGGCGGTGGCGCGCGGCGTGGGAATCAGGTGTGGAGGGCGGCGGTGGTTTGGTCGGGGGTCAGTCGGTCGGCCGGGGCCTTGCTGAGCAGGGCTTCGATGATCGGGCGCAGAGGGCCCGCGTGCACGAACGGGGCCGGCCGGGCCTCGACGACCGCGACCAGTGTGCTGAACGGGTCGCCGGCGCCGAATGGCGACTTTCCCTCGACGGCTGCGAACAAGGTCGCTCCGAGCGAGAACAGGTCAGAGGCCGGGCCGACCGCGTCACCACGGGCTCGCTCCGGCGACATGTACGCCGGGCTGCCGGCCATGGCCGCGCCCGACAGCGTCTGCTCGTGATCGATTTCGGTGGCGATGCCGAAGTCCATCAGCACCACCCGCCCGTCATCGCAGAGTTGTACGTTCGCAGGCTTGACGTCGGAGTGCACCAGGCCCGCGCGGTGGATGGCCCGCAGCGCGTCGACCAGATGCCGCGCGATCCGCCGTACCTCCGCAATCGGCAGCGGACCGCCCGTCGCGACCGCCTCAGCCAGTGTCCGCCCTGACAGCAGCTCCATGATGATCCACTGGTCGCCGGAGTCCTCGAGGATGTCATGCACCTTGACCGTGCTGTCGTGATCGAGTCGCGCCGCCGCACGCGCCTCGGCCAACGCACTGGCGCGGACGTACTCGGCCGCTTGGCCGCTGAGCATCACCTGCTTGAGGGCGACTCGCCGCTGCATCAGTTCATCCTCGGCGAGCCAGACGCGGCCCATCCCGCCGCGGCCAAGCAACGCGACCAAGCGGTACCGTCCGGCCACCAGCCACCCTGCGCCGACGATCGTCGGCGCCAGCCCCACCGCGACTGTGTTCATGATCGCCTGCCTCTGCGGGTTCGGATCTGTCTTCCGTGCTCTCTACACGGATCCCGGCCCCATCCGGTTCGATGACAGTTCCGATCGTCCTCGTCGCAGGCCCCCGGCACATTGTGGATGACCCCGGGACAACCCCTGGTCCGCACCCAACGCACCCCTAGGGCACGACTTCAGTCTTAGTTGCTCCCGGCAACTTCAATTGATCTGAACCGGTCGGCGACAGCGGCCGTGTAGGCCTCATAGATCAACACCAACTGGGAGGGATCGCATCATGAGTCACGTCACCAGAAGTCTCCGCCGGGGTCTCAGCACGGCGGCTGTCGCGGCTGTCGCCACCGGCATCGCCGTGAGTCTGGCCGGCCCGGCAGCAGCAGCGCCTGCGAGCAGGGTCGTGATCGACACCGGCCAACTGATCGTGATCGGCACGAACCACGCCGACAACATCACCTTGAGCGTGCCGGCTGCCGACACGACCGTACTCGAGGTCGACTTCGCTGACGGTACGGCGAAGCGCACGGTGAAGCGGAGCGACTTCGGCCAGATCCAGGTCAGCAGCCGAGGCGGCAACGACGTCGTACGGATCGACTACGGCGCCGAGGTGCAGCCGTTCACGATCATCGACACCGGCGACGGCAACGACACCGCGTTCGGTGGTAGCGGCAACGAACTGTTCCGCACCGGCGCCGGCAACGATGCAGTCGACGGCAACCGTGGCACCGACACCGCGCTGCTCGGCGACGGCAGCGATGCGTTCACCTGGGATCCGGGTGACGGCAGTGACGTCATCGAGGGCAGCCGCGGCCAGGACACGATGGTGTTCAACGGCGCGGCCGCCGCGGAGAAATTCGTTGCCGCCGCCAACGGTCCGCGGTTGCGGTTCACCCGCGACCTCGGCAACATCGTGATGGACACCGACGACGTCGAGCAAGTCACGCTCAACGCACTCGGTGGCGCCGACACAGTCACCGTCGGCGACCTGCGTAGGACCGATGTCCGAAAGGTCGGCATCGACCTCGGCGCACAGCTCAACGCGAATGGCGGCGACTCCGCAGTCGACGCGGTGACCGTCACAGGCACCCCCGGCAAGGACAACATCCGGGTCTCCGGTTCCGGCGGTAACGTGCGGATCTCCGGCCTGAGGACCGACGTCACACTGTCCGACGCAGAACCAACGGACCACCTGGCCCTCGACACACAGCCCGGCAAAGACAAAGTCACCACCGGCAAACTCGCCCCAGCCACCATCACCCTCAACATCCTCTGACCACACACCCCGGCGTCCGCCCAACGGCGGACGCCGGACCGCAGACAGGTCGGCTTGGCCGGCACGAACGGCTTGACGAAGTCGAGCGCTCCAGGCGATCCCGTTCGGCCAGGCGGGTTCGTCGGCAGAGATACCGTGAATTACTCCGGTAGTCTGTCCGATCTCGATCAGGTAGCCGTTGCAGCCGGAGTAGGAAACGGGTCCATAAATCGCCGCGCCACCCGATTCTGACACTCTCTATTCTCGGGCTCCCGATTTGGACCAACTAGAGATTCAACCGTCTACCACAAACTGGGCCAGACCATTTCGGCCTCGCCTTTGCTAACCAGTTGAGGCCGTCGATGATCCTCCGACACGAAATGGATCACTCGGGATTCCAGCTTCCGCTGGCACTTTTCCTTCCTGGCGTCGCGTGGGATATCCATCCCACAGCGCGGAATATTCACTACTGACACTTAGACTAAATCTCAACATTTCGCCCGGCTCGGCAAATACTGCGGCAGGCATCAAATATTGCATCGACCGTAGGCCCGGCATCTGGGAAGTGTCGTACCGGACAGGTCTAGCTATACCGATCTCTCGTCCGCGAGAATCAGCGAGGAAATAAATACGGCGGCCCCAAGTATCACCCGAGTCACGCACGGGAACGAATTGCACCCGGCAGAACCCTTCACGCTCGAGCATATTAACAGCTCGTTCGATGGCAGATAAGCAATCCGCTAGGCGCAAGACATCAGCAGTAGATTTCCTGTAGTGAAACCATTCATTTCGAACCTCGCTGACCTTCGCCGCCACTAATACACGAGAGATCTCAGTCAAGATTCTTGGAACATGTTCCTGCGCAGCAATTGTCAGATCCAGAAAGGCAACGGTGTGCTTAAACGGAAATCTCCGAAGGTCTGAGTTCCGGATCGCTGGCGGGTATTCTGCCTCAGGCCGGAGGTATTGCCCTTGATCCGCAAGCAAGGTGCCTAACCAATGCGAGAGTATGCCAAATCCGCGACACAGCGCATACAGCTCATTTTCCCCACCGAAGGTGATGTGTTCTTCCCGTGAAGCGCGTGCTTTCTCGGCCTCATTCAATGCCATCAGGGCAGTCGGGCCGTCATCATCTGGGCGATATATAAATGGTCTCTGGGCCGCAAGGTGATTCTCCGTCAAAGCCCAGGTGCTATATGAAAGGCTATCATTTAAGATACCTTCCAGTGCGACAAAGTAGTTCGACGCAAGGCTGCGAACAACCGTCTGATCGACAACCGCCGAGACGTCCGCAGTCTGGGTTAGAGTCTTCATCTCGCGGTGATGACGCCAAAACTGGCGATTGGCATCCGTTCCACGATTGATCCCAAACCCCAACTTCCAGAGTATAGAATCAATGAGATCAGAATCCTCGGCATGCAGGGCAGTATCCACCGCGAGATCCTCAGATGCGGCAATTACGTTCGCATGTCGAGCAAGGACAAGGCGCGTCAGAACCTGCTCTGGAGTCGCCGATCTAATGAATTCTTCTAACTGTGACTCGACACTTACGCTGTCGATATCCCGAAGCTGAAATTCAAGCTCGGCGCGATCACTGGGTACATCGAGCCTATAAGCCTTATCTATCAAGCGACGCAGCCTCAACTGACTTACATGCCGAGTTGCCGGCACAAAACGAACACCATTCGCGCCCAACTCGGCGCGCACGCCATAAGCCCCAGCGGCATATCCTACATTCACGACTGGACGACGTACCTCAGCAGCGGGAACGTGAATCTCATCGGATGCGACCAGTCGATCAATTTGATCAATTATCTCGTCATTCCCGCAAAGCAATGCGATCTGCATCAACTCGGCACGACTGAGACTCTCGACAGCGCGGGCTGCATTACCAACGATATTCAACGGCGCAATGCGCTGACGCAGCTCACCTTTAGTAGTATCCATCAAGACTGAAACGAGAAGGCGCAATTCGCGATCAGACAGACCGTCGCCGAGAATGAATGGCAGTGGTTCATGCGTTCGATCATCGTATCGAACACGGTCAATATTCGCCACGTCTGCAATGAAGGCCTGCCAAGAAGACGTTTCTTCGGAGATCTTGTTCAAGACCTGCACGATCCTTGGGCCCGCCACATTGATCGGCGCATTACTGTCGCTCGACAAGTGGCAATGGTGCACGTCATCACATGTTATATCCGCGCAATGAAAGAGGGGGATGTTCTTGGTGGGCATTAGCCAGCGCGTTTCGGCTGACTCAAGAATCCCATACGGGCCTGCCGCTAACGTCTGAATCTGGAATACCCCTCTCGAAGTCCCCTCCAAAAGGCGCATGGTATCTTCATAGGCTAGGCTCTGTGTTTCATGCGCGAACAGGGTTGCTGCTTTGTCATACAGCTCCCTGCCGAAGGTGAAAGGGAATATTATGTCCCGATCAAGAATCTGACGGCTGATCGACTCTCGAAGAGCCTCAAGATTGATGTTCTCTACATCGACAAGGAGATCTACATGATCATACTCGAGCAGACATAATATTCGCGCATCTTTCGGATTCACCTTATGCGCTTTAGCTAGAGCTAGCTGCACTTCCTTGCCTGTATCGCTGAGGACGACTGAATCATTCAAATCGTCCGGAACCTTGTAGTCTCTCCGCAGGATGCAGCTGCGAAGCATGTCCACATAGTTGCTCAGCTCTAGCAAGCGCCTCCGCCATTGGACGTCTGGATAGAGCGCCGCGAGTCTCTCTTTCGGAAGTGGTCCGTTATTGGCCACCAAAGACCCCCTCAGTTCTGCTTGGAAGCGACAGTAACAGCCGATTGGCGGGAGATACAGGGCCGCGCGGCATCGTTGCCATCACGCGCAGTAGCTCGGCGTCAAAAGCTGGATAGCCACTGGCCAGACCACGGATGCGGTTGCCGAACCGGGTCGGTTCGGCAGCCAGGGTCGTCGACGAACCGGCCAGTATTGCGAGCTCGGCCAGGGCCTCGTCGCGGGCGCCGAGACGGCGCAAGCATGGGGCATAGTTCGGGCTGCATCGGCGCTGATGGCGCATCTCGGGCTTCGGTTCTTAGCTGTACCGGGGTACAGATCAGCGCAGCGCCAGCCCGGCAGAACCGGTGGCGCACCGAACCAGACGCACTGATCGACCAAGACCAAGCATCCGCCCACGCATGGCGAGCTGGTCGAACATTGCCCGCAGTCGAGGCTCCGTACTCGGCAACGGCACATCATGCATTCGCGCCCCCGCCGGATCTGGCACCAAGGCGTGATGCTCGCTCTTGCCGACCTGGTACTCGTTCATGCGCCCTGTCTTCGAGGTCGTCATCACCTGGCCAGCCAGTCAGGCCTCGACAATGGCAACCACGTTGTGACCAGGACTATCCCAGCCGGGACAGCCATGTCTTTGTTGGCGTCCGCCGACGCCACCAAGCCCGGCGACAAACTCCCTCAATCATGACCTCCGACTAGGCGGAAAGTCGTACCGGACCCGGCGACCAGGTCTCCTCACTCAACGAGCTACCACGACGTGGCCGGCAGGAGCAGGCTAGTTCGTTCCGAGCCTGACTAGGGTCAGCCCTCGAGTTCCGGTCAGCCTCGCCGACACCACCTCCTGGTCTGGCCCTTCTCGTACGGTCGCGACAGCACCAGGGTGGATTGACCAGGCCTCCGGCGAGGTAAATCAGCAATCTCAACCACAAATATCAAATATGTATTTTATGTTTCTATTATTTCAGCAGCCAGCGCGAGCTGCTCCCGGCACTTCGCCGGGCAGCCTACTATATAAAAATCTTTGTTCTTATTCGTATTCTCGTTCTTGTTCTTGTTCTTGTTCTTGTTGCGCTGGGCCGCCAGGTATTTCCTATTCTTACCTGATTCGCATGCCTGAGATTGCTCGGGAGATTACGAGGCGCTGGATTTCGGAGGTGCCTTCGAAGATGGTGTAGATCTTTGAGTCTCGGTGCATGCGTTCTACGGGGTATTCGCGGGTGTAGCCGTTGCCGCCGAGGATTTGGATGGCTTCCTCGGTGGCCTTGACGGCTACTTCGCTGGCCTTGAGTTTGGCCATGGAGCCTTCGCCGTGGCGGTAGTCGGGGGTTTGGCCTCGCATCAACGCGGCTGACATGAAGGCGGCGCGCCAGACCAGGAGGCGGGCGGCGTCGATTTCCATGGCCATGTCGGCGAGTTTGAAGGCGATGCCCTGGTTGTCGATGATGGGGCGGCCGAATTGTTCGCGGCCCTTGGCATAGTCGAGGGCGAACTCGTAGGCGGCTCGGGCGATGCCGATGGCTTGCGAGCCGACGATGTGGCGGGTCATTTCGAAGGTGGCCATCGAGGCGTTGGCGCGGTTGGCCGAGCCGTTGTTTTCGCGGGCCTTGGCTAGGCGGGCGTCCAGCTTTTCCTTGCCGCCTAGGACGTTGGCGGCGGGGATTCGTACGTTGTCGAAGAAGACATCCGCCGTGTGGGAGGCGCGGAGGCCGTGCTTCTTGAGCTTGGTGCCTTGCTCCAGGCCTTTGACCTCGGACTTCGGCACGACAAAGGCTGCCTGGCCGCGGCTGCCGAGCGACGGGTCCACCGTTGCCACGACGACGTGGATGTCGGCGATGCCACCGTTGGTCGCCCAGGCCTTCTGGCCGTTGATGACCCACTCGTCGGTCTTCTCGTCGTACGTCGCCTTGGTACGGATCGCCGACACGTCAGACCCAGCACCCGGCTCAGACGAGCAGAAGGCAGCCACCTGTACGTCGTCAGGCGTGCCGTAGCAGCGCGGGAGCCATTGGCTCCACTGCTCGGGAGTGCCGTTGGAGAAGACGGCGGAGCTGGCCAGGCCAGTACCGACCAGCGACATCCCGATGCCGGCGTCGCCCCAGAAGAGTTCCTCCTGGACGAGCGGCATCAGCAGACCGGACGGGTCGATGAACAGGTTGATGCTGCCGTCCATCGAGTACAGCCCGATCTTGGCGGCCTCCTGGATCACCGGCCACGGGGTCTCTTCGCGCTCGTCCCACTCGGAGGCGGCCGGGCGGATCACGTCGGCGGCGAAGGTGTGCGCCCAGTCGCGGATCTCGACCTGCTCGTCGTTCAGGTTCAGGTTGAACGTCTGCCACTCCGGCTTCGACCGCTCGGCCGCGAGCTCGCCGGCCAGCGTCATCACATCGGCCGACAAGGGCGGCGGGGTGGACTCGGTCATGGTCATCGATTCCTCCGGAGCGAGCTGCAGGGTGATCGTACGGGAGTGATGTTACCCACGAGTGTAACTATCGTTTGCACCCAGGGGTACCAGTATGACTAAGATCGGTGCATGAGCTCCGCGCTGCTCGCGATCGGACGCCGCCGGACCACGGCGGAGCGTCGTCGCGACCGCGAGCGGGACATCATCCGGGCCACTCGCGAGCTGTTCGACGAGCGCGGCACGATCGACGCCCAGATCGACGACATCGCCAAGCGGGTCGGCATCAACAAGGCGCTCATCTACCGGCACTTCGCGGGCAAGGAAGAGCTGTTCGCGCTCACCCTGGTCGACTACCTCGGCGAGCTCGACGAGCGCCTCGAAGCTGTGGACGGACCGCGCAAGGCGCCGATGAACAGGCTGCGGAGCCTCAGCGAGGTCTTCGTCGACTTCTGCCTGGAGTATCCGGCCTTCGCCGACTGCGCGATGAGCCTGCTGAGGCGGACCGGCGAGGAGTTGTTCGGCGAGATCACCGAGCCGGTGATGATCAAGCTCGGCAACGCGATGGCCACCGCGCTCGACCGGATCTCGACCATCCTCAAGGCCGGGCAGAAGACCGGCGTTTTCGACGAGGTCGACACCGACTACCTGGCCAACCACCTCTACACGCAGACCCTCGGCGCGATGCACATGGCCCGGATGGGCCTGATCGTCTCGCGCCAAACAGGTGACAAAGCACCCGGCCACCCAGTGGTCCACCACGCCGACATCAGCACAGTACGAGCGACCGCCATCACCGCAACCCTCGCCACCGCAGTAGGCCGCAAAGCACTAGCCGGTACTACGCCCGCCAAGGCGGGCGCCAAAGCCGGTGCCGAGGCGAAGAGGGCCGGCGGCAGCCCGAACGGCAGCACCACGGATACGACCCGCGCTGCGACCCGTAGTACCAAGAAGGCCACCGCCCGGCGCTCACCCTCAAGTACCGCAGGAGAGAACCAGTGACCGAGACCCGCAAGGTGGCCGTCGTCGCCGGCAACCGCATCCCGTTCGCCCGGCAGGACAAGACCTACCGGCACGCGTCGAACTCCGACATGCTCACCGCCGCCCTCAACGGTCTCGTCGACCGCACCGGACTGGGCGGCCAGGAGGTCGGCGAGGTCGTCGCCGGCGCGGTCCTCAAGCACGCCCGCGACTGGAACATGGTCCGTGAGGTCGTCCTCGGCTCGAAGCTCGCGGCCACGACGCCGGCGTACGACATCCAGCAGGCCTGCGGCACCGGACTCGAGGCCGCGATCCTGGTCGGCAACAAGATCGCCCTCGGCCAGATCGACGCCGGCATCGCGGGCGGCGTCGACACCGCATCCGATGCCCCGATCGCCGTCAGCAACGAGCTGCGCAACGTGCTCCTCGATCTCAACCGAGCCAGGTCGATCCAAGAACGCCTCAAGGTCCTGACAAAACTAAGGCCGAAGGACATCGTTCCGGAGATTCCGCGCAATGCGGAGCCAAGGACGGGCAAGTCGATGGGTGATCACGCCGCCCTGACAGCGCTCGAGTGGGGTATCACCCGCGAGGCGCAGGACGAGCTCGCGTACAACTCGCACATCAACCTCGCCAAGTCGTACGACCGCGGCTTCCAGGACAGCCTGATCACGCCGTACCTCGGCCTCGAGAAGGACCAGAACCTCCGCGCCGACACGACGCTGGAGAAGCTGGCCACGCTGAAGACCGTCTACGGCAAGGGCGAGACGGCGACGATGACCGCCGGCAACTCCACTCCCCTCACCGACGGCGCCTCCACGGTCTTGCTCTCGACCGACGAGTGGGCGGCTGACCACGGCCTCAGGCCCCTCGCCTACCTCACCCATTCGCAGACAGCCGCGGTCGACTACGTGAAGGGCGCCGAAGGGCTGCTGATGGCGCCCGCGTACGCCGTACCGCGCATGCTGCAACGGGCCGGCCTCACCCTCCAGGACTTCGACTACTACGAGATCCACGAGGCCTTCGCATCGCAGGTGCTGTCCACCCTCAAGGCCTGGGAGGACCCGATCTTCTGCAAGGAACGCCTCGGCCTCGACGCCCCGCTGGGCGAGATCGACCGGGCCAAACTCAACGTCAACGGCAGTTCGCTGGCGGCCGGTCACCCGTTCGCCGCGACCGGCGGCCGGATCGTCGCCGCACTGGCCAAGCAGGTCGACGAGAACGGCGGCGGCCGCGGCCTGATCTCGATCTGCGCCGCCGGTGGCCAGGGCGTCGTCGCCATCCTCGAGAAGTAGGAGCAGACCGAAGATGACGGATCGCTACCAAACCTTCACCCGTACGCCGCTGGGCCGCACGCTGGTCAAAAACCTGGGACTCCCAGACCCGACTCCGCTGCCGCGCTGGACCGATGGATCCCCCGTGATCGACGGCCAGGTCGTCTTCGGCGCGATCACCGAGACCGATACAGGCAAGGCGATCCAGGCCCTGTTGCGCGACATCGGCGCCTCCTTCAGTACTGCGGCCGAAGGCGTCGCCTCGAGCACCCTCCGCCCCAAGGCACTCGTCTTCGACGCGACGGGGGCGACGTCCACCGCGGACCTCACCTCGCTCCAGCGCTTCTTCTCCCCCGTCATCCGCCAGCTCGCCCCGGCTGGCCGCGTGATCGTCGTCGGCCGCACCCCGGAGCTGTCCGCGACCCCCGAACAGCAGATCGCGCAACGCGCCCTCGAAGGCTTCACCAGGTCGCTCGGCAAGGAGGTCAAGCGCGGCGCCACGGTCAACCTCGTGTACGTCGCACCCGACGCGCACGACCAGCTCGACTCGACCCTGCGCTTCTTCCTCTCCCCCAAGTCGGCGTACGTCGACGGCCAGGTCGCCCGGATCGGCACCGGCCCCGTCGTCGGCAACGACCCGACCGCGCCCCTGGCCGGCAAGGTCGCCCTCGTCACCGGAGCGGCCCGCGGCATCGGCGCCGCCATCGCGCAGACGCTGGCCAGGGACGGCGCGACGGTCCTCGGCGTCGACGTACCGCAGAACGCCAACGACCTGCGCAAGGTGATCACCAAGATCGGCGGCCACGAACTGCTGCTCGACGTCACCGCCATCGACGCGCCGCAACGGATCGCGGCGGCCGGCGCGGAGCTCGGCGGCCTCGACATCGTGGTCCACAACGCCGGCATCACCCGCGACAAACGGCTGGCGAACATGCGTACCGACGCGTGGGACGCCGTCCTCGACGTCAACCTGCGCGCACCCGAGCGGATCACCGCCCACCTGCTGGAAGCCAACGGCCTCAACGACGGCGCCTCGGTGATCGGCGTCGCGTCCATCGCCGGTATCGCGGGCAACAACGGCCAGACCAACTACGCCACCTCCAAGGCCGGTGTGATCGGCCTCGTCCAGGCGCTCGCGCCCCGGCTGGCCGAGCGCAACCTCCGGATCAACGCGGTCGCGCCCGGCTTCATCGAGACCGAGATGACCGCGAAGGTGCCGTTCGCGATCCGCGAGGTCGGTCGCCGGATCAACTCGCTGCAGCAGGGTGGGCAGCCGATCGACGTCGCCGAGACGATCGCCTGGTTCGCCGATCCGGCCTCCGCGGGAGTCACCGGCAACGTGGTCCGCGTCTGCGGCCAGAGCATGCTCGGCGCCTGAGATGCCCACCCGCCGGTACGACGATTCGCCGGGCTTCGGCTCGCTCTACGCCCGCACGGTCAAGGCGACGCTGCGCAAAGCGGAGTACGAGCCGGATCTCGACGGGCTGACGCTGGAGTTGCCGCGGGCAACAGTCGACCAGGACCACCTGACGGCGTACCGGGAGGTCACCGGATTCGCAGCCGGGCCGGCGCTGCCGGTGACGTACCCGCACATCCTGGCGTTTCCGCTGCATCTGGATCTGATGTCGGATCCGTCGTTCCCGTACAAGCCGATGGGCATCGTGCACCTCGGCAACACGATCACCCAGCTCAAGCCGCTGCCGATGCATGCCGAGTTCGCGATCACCGTGCACAGCGGGCCTGAGCGTCCGCATCCGAAGGGCACGGTGTTCGACGTGCTGAGCTCGGTCAGCGTGGACGACGAGGTCGTCTGGACCGACACCACCACACTGCTCAGCCGATCCTCCGGCACCGCGTCGGCCCACGCCGATCTGCTTCCTGAGCCGGGACTGGAGCCGACCGCCGTCTGGGATCTGAAGGCCAATCTCGGTCGCCGGTACGCCGCCGCATCCGGCGACCGCAACCCGATCCACCTGTTCAAGCTGACTGCACAGGCCTTCGGGTTCCCCCGCCAGATCGCGCACGGGATGTGGGCCAAGGCTGCTTCCCTGGCCTCCATCCAACGATCCGGCGGGCTCCCCGACGCCTATATGGTCCGCGTCGACTTTCGCAAACCGCTCCTGCTCCCCTCCCGCGTCACCTTCGCCCAGCAGCGCCAAGGCGGCGCGGTCGACTTCGCCATCTACAACCAGGACCAGTCAGTCACTCACCTGATCGGTCAGCTTCAACCTCGCTGATCCGTCGAAGCGGGTCGCAGGCGAGTGCGAGTTCATCCAGCGACTGCCCGATCGGGGCCGCAGGCAACTTCTCGCCGTCGCGCAGGCGGACGGCGATCGCACCCGCCGCCGCCTCGCGCGCGCCGATCACCGCCTGGTACGGCGCCAGCCGGTTCTCCCGGATCCGCGCACCCAGCGACCCCTCGTCGGCATGCGCGATCTCCACCCGGAGCCCACGATCCCGCGCCCGGCGCGCGACCTGCTCGGCCGCCTGCTCCTCGTCATCCGAGATCGGCAGTACTACGAGTTGCACCGGCGCGAGCCACCCGGGGAACGCGCCGCCGTGCACCTCGATCAGCTGCGCGACTGCCCGCTCGATGCTGCCCACGATCGCCCGATGCACCATCACCGGCCGATGCTTGTTGCCGTCAGCACCGATGTACTCCAGCCCGAACGCCGCCGGCTGGTGGAAATCGACCTGGATGGTGGACAGGCTCGACTCACGGCCGGCCGAGTCGAGGATCTGGATGTCGATCTTCGGCCCGTAGAAAGCAGCCTCGCCCGGCTCCTCGGAGTACTCCACACCCGACTTCTCCAACACGTCCCGCAGCAAGTCGGCCGCCATCGCCCAGCTCTCGGCGTCACCGACGTACTTGCTCGACGGGTCGCCGAAGTTCGCGTCCTCGGCGGGTAGCGAGAGGACATAGCCCGATGCGCTGATGCCGAGATCGTGGTGCGCCTGCTTGATGAGCTCGAGTGCTGCCAGGGCCTCGTCGGCGACCTGCTCCAGCATGCAGAAGATGTGGCCGTCGTTGAGTTGCATCGCGCGGACTCTGGTCAGACCGCCGAGTGCGCCGGACATCTCCGACCGGTACTGGCCACCGAGTTCCGACATCCGCAGGGGCAGCTCGCGATAGCTGTGCGAGCGGGATCTGAACATCAGCGCGTGATGCGGGCAGAGGCTCGGCCGGAGTACGAACTCCTCGTCGCCGATGGACATCGGTGGGTACATGTCCTCGCTGTACTTCGACCAGTGGCCGCTGATCTCGTAGAGCTCGCGCTTGCCCAGGACAGGCGAGTAGACCTGCTGGTAGCCGGCTCTTCGCTCGACGTCGGCGATGTAGCGCTCCAGGGCCTGGCGGATCGCGGCGCCGGCGGGCAGCCAGTACGGCAGGCCGGCGCCGATCAGCGGGTCCGAGTCGAACAGGCCGAGCTCACGGCCGAGCTTGCGGTGGTCATACTTCGCTTGGTTGTTCATGGTGGGTCTCCTCAACAGGTGTGAGGCGAGTGTCCACATGGCGAAGCCCCGGGGCACTCGCCCCGGGGCTTCGATTTCGACAGTCAGCTGTCAGCGCGCCGGGACATACCTCGGCGTCGTCGTCACCACTGCGCGCTGGTTCATACCGGCAACGCTAGCAGATCGCTCAAGCTTCTTCATCGTCCAATTCGAGACCGATCGGCCGGATCAGCCCCTCCTGCGCGACCGATGCGACCAGCCGCCCGTCCTGGCTGAACAGCCGCCCGGTGGCGAATCCACGAGCCCCCGACGCCGACGGCGACGCCTGGTCGTAGAGCAGCCACTCGTCCGCGCGGAACGGCCGATGGAACCACAACGCATGGTCGATCGAGGCCGGCTGGATCCGCCGGTCGCCGATGATGATGCCGTGCGGCAGCAAGCTTGCCCCGAGCAACGTCAGGTCACTCGCATAGGCCAGAACGCAAGCATGCAAGGCCTGATCGTCGGCAAGCTTGCCTGCAGCCCTGATCCAGAACTGCCGCCCGGTCAGGCCGGCCAGCCGGACGTCGAGCGCGGCCCACTCCTTGTTCCAGTCCTCGGCCTTGCGTCCGCTCGCCGCCTCGAAGACCGAGGCCAGCGTCGGCGCCTCCTCCGGTGCTACCAGGTCGTCGGGCATCCGGTCGGCGTGATCCAACCCTGGCTCGGGCACCTGGAACGACGCGGACATGTAGAAGATCGTCTTGCCCCGCTGGGTCGCGACCACGCGCCGGCTGCTGAACGAGCGCCCGTCACGGATCAGCTCGGGGTGGTACTCGATCGGTACCGACGTGTCGCCCGGGCGCAGGAAGTACCCGTGCAGGGAGTGCACGATGCGGTCCTCGGCAACGGTCCGGCCGGCGGCGGCGAGCGCCTGGCCGAGCACCTGCCCACCGAACACCCGCTGGGCTGTCGTCTGCGGCTGCCGGCCCCGGAACAGGTCGGCGTCGATCTTCTCCAGGTCGAGCAGCTCGACCAGATCCTGAAGGGACTCGGGCATGCCTCATCCTGACAGCTTCCGCCGACGGTACCGGCCGCCGACCGGGGTCGGCCTCGTGTGTCGCCCCTCACTCGAACGTTTTCGGTGAGCTTTCGGTCGCTGCTTGTAAGTTGATGAGCACTCAACCATCAAACGCACGACTGACAGGAGTAGCTGTGAGCCCCCTCCGCACGCTGACCCGGCCCGTCCACGCATCCCGCGACCTCGTCCTGCTCATCACCCGCGTCGGCCTCGGCGTCGTCTTCATCGCCCACGGCTGGCAGAAGTTCCGCACCAACGGCCTCGACGGTACTGCCGCCGGCTTCGACCAGATGGGTGTGCCCGCCCCGACGCTTTCCGCGTACTACGCGGCGGCGGTCGAGCTCGTCGGGGGCGCGGCCCTGGTGCTCGGCGTGCTGACCACCGTCGCCGGGGTGCTGCTGGCGCTCGACATGGCGGGCGCGTTCCTGTTCGTGCACATGTCGAACGGCGTCTTCGTGGCCGACGGTGGCTGGGAGCTGGTCGTAGTACTGGGCCTCTTCTCGCTCGCCCTGGCGGCCGTCGGGGCCGGCCGCTTCAGCGTCGACAACACCCTCACGCCCGGGCGTGCGACCGTCTCCGCCTGAACGTAATGAAGCGCCCACCGCTTTGGTGGGCGCTTCTCTACTTAGTTGTCTTCCTCGCGGTTGAGTTCGGCGAGGAACTGTTCGACCTCGGCGCCCAGCTCGTCGGCTGAGGGGGTGGAGCCGGCCAGGAGGCTGCCGCGGCTTATCGAGCCGGCGGCTGCGTCGTACTGGGTTTCCAGGGCGTTGACTACCGAGGCGGCGTCTTCGGAGGCTTCCACCTGCTCGTCGACCAGGCGGCCGGTGACGGCAGCCTCGTCGAGGAGGGCCTTGCTAGGGAGTAGCAGGCCGGTGGCGGCTGAGATGGCGTGGACCAGGGCCAGTGCCGCGCCCGGGAAGCGGTTCTCGGCCAGGTAGTGCGGCACGTGGACCGCGAAGCCCATGGCGTCCTTGCCGGCCTCGCCGAGGCGGACCTGCAGCATGGTGGCCGCGCTGGCGGGGAGGCGCATCTCGCCGTCCCAGATGTTCGAGCGGGTGACCAGTTCCGGCCGAGTCGCGTGGGACGTCAGGCCGAGCGGGCGGGTGTGTGGCACGCCCATCGGGATGCCGTGGACGCCGATGGTCAGCGTCACGTTGTACATCTCGATCAGTTGGCGGACCGCGCCGGCGAAGCGGTTCCAGTGGTTGTCGGGCTCGACGCCCTCCAGCAGCAGGAACTCGACGCCCGCGTCGTCCTTCATCAGGTGCAGCGACAGCTGCGGCGGGCTGTAGTCGATGAACCGGTCCTCGGCGAACGTCACCTCGGGACGGCGGGCCCGGTAGTCGTGCAGAAGGTCGACGTCGAACCGCGCGAGCAGCCGGTTGTCGAGCACCTCGAGCAGGTGGTCGGCCGTCACCCGGCCGGCCTGGCCGGCGTCCATGAATCCGTCGAGCGAATGCACCAGCACCTTGGGCGTCGCCGCCGGGCCGGTCGCCACCGACTCGTCGACGATCTCGTAGAGGTCGTCCGGTCGCAGCATCGTCGTCTCCTTCTTAGTGGCCTTCAGGGCGGTCGGCCCCTCTATCCTGCCTTCTCCTTCAACAACGCCCGCGCGCCGGGCGGTAATTCCGCCTGCTGGGATCTTTCTCACTCCGTACTCCGGTACGCGCTCACCCCCGTGCGTCGTCGTGTCCAGAACCAGCCAGACATGCCCGCCGACGAGCATTCCGGGAAAGCGCTTGCTAGCGTGCTCCTGTGCGCATCGATTCCGAGCTCTCCACCTCTGTCCCCTCGCCACCGGCTGCTGACCGGCCGACGGTCATGCTCGCCATGAACGAATCGAGCCGGGAGCGCGTGCTCGTGCCCGCGGTTCGTCAGCGTCTGGAGCGGGTGGCCGAAGTCCTCCCGCTTGGCCCCGGTAACAGCAGCGCTCGCGCGGGCGAGAAGGCGCCGGGCAATCCGTTTCTCGAGGACCCGGCCATCCGTGCGGCGCTCGGCGAGGTCGATGTCCTGCTCACTGGCTGGGGTTGCCCGGCGATCACGCCTGAGGTGCTTGCGGCGGCGCCGAGGCTGAAGGCGATCATCCACGCGGCCGGCTCGGTCAAGGGATTCGTTGACCCTGCCGCTTTCGAGCGCGGTGTCCAGGTCTCGTCGGCAGTCGTGGCCAACGCGCTGCCGGTAGCGGAGTTCACCGTCGCGACGATCGTGCTGAGCGGCAAACGGGCGTTCCGGCTCGGAGCGGAGTACAGGATCAACAAGCATCGGCCGGACCCGAGCGCGGTACCGGGCAACTACGGGAGCACCGTCGGGCTGCTCGGCGCCTCCCGGATCGGCCGGATGGTGGCGGAGCGGCTGCGCGCGTTCGATCTCGAAGTACTGATCAGCGACCCGTACCTGAGCGCAGCTGACGCCGCCGAGCTCGGAGCGGAGCTGGTCGAGCTGGACGACCTCTTCAGCCGTAGCGACATCCTGAGTGTGCACGCCCCACTGCTGCCTGAGACGGTCGGCCTGGTCGACGCCCGGCTGCTCGGGCTCCTGAAGGACGGCTCGGTCTTGATCAACACCGCTCGCGGCCGGATCGTCGACGCCGCCGCACTGGAGCGGGAGTGCGTGGCGGGCCGCCTCGACGCGGTCCTCGACGTCACCGATCCGGAGCCGCTGCCGCCTGACTCGCCGCTGCTGGACCTGCCCAACGTCTTCCTCACCCCGCACCTCGCAGGCGCGGTCGGCAACGAGGTCGCGAGGCTCGGCGAATTGGCCGTCAGTGAATTGGAACGTTTTGCCGCCGGCGCTCCTCTTCATCACGTCATCAGTTCCACCGAACTCGGGAGGATCGCATGAGCCGTCTCGTGCTCCCTGACACCGATCGTGTGCTCTCGCGCCAGACCGGCTGGGTCCGCGCCCACTGGGAGGCGCTCGCCGACCACCTGCTCGACTCGCTGGTCCCGTACTTCTCCCCCGGCAGCGCCCGTGTCGTCCTCCCCGGCCGGCCGAGCCGCTCCGGTACTTCATCCGACGAGCTGGAAGGGTTCGCCCGGTCGTTCATGCTGGCCGCGTTCCGGATCGCCGGCGTCGGCGGCAAGGGCTGCGAGAAGCTGATCGAGCGGTACGCGCGCGGCGTCGCCAACGGCGCCAACCCCGATCACCCCGAGGCGTGGCTCCGGCTCACCCCTCGCTCACAACAGATGGTCGAGGCGGCCGCGATCGCCGTCGCGCTGCACGAGACCCGCGAGTGGATCTGGGATCGACTCGACCCCCGCGCCCAGGAACACGTCGCGGACTGGCTCGGCGGCTTCATCGGATCGACCACGCACGACAACAACTGGCGGCTGTTCCAGGTGGTCAGCGAGCAATTCCTCGCGTCGGTCGGCGCTCCGTACTCGCAGGAGGACATCGACGGCGGGCTGGACCGGATCGAGGACTGGTACGTCGGCGATGGCTGGTACTCCGACGGCGACGGGCAGAACTTCGACAACTACATCGGCTGGGCGATGCACCTCTACCCGGGCATCTGGACCCGGATGGCGGCGGCGACGCCGGGAGCGCAGTACGAGGACCGGCTGAAGGTCTACCGCGAGCGGCTGGCGCTGTTCCTGGAGGACGCGGTCCATCTGGTCGGCAACGACGGCGCGCCCGTCTACCAGGGACGGTCGCTGACGTATCGGATGGCGGCCGCTACGCCGTACTGGATGGGGCAGATTCTTGACGCGACGCCGCTGACGCCGGGGCAGACGCGGCGGCTGTGCTCCGGGATCGCCCGGCACTTTGTGCAGCACGGCGTACCGGATGAGCGGGGGCTGCTGACGCTGGGTTGGTACGACACGTTCCTGCCGACCACCCAGCCGTACTCCGGGCCGGGCTCGCCGTACTGGGCCTCCAAGGGGTTCATCGGGCTGCTGCTGCCGCCGGAGCACCCGGTGTGGTCGGATCCCGAGGAGACAGTACCGCTGGACGAGGCCGATCAGGTACGGGCGATGCCTGCGCCTGGATGGCTGGTGCATGCGAGTCGGCACGACCAAGTGGTCAAGCTGATCAACCACGGCGCGGACCACGCTCCCCCGACTGAACCCGTTGGCGTCGAGCCTGCCGCCGACCCGCACTACGACCGGCTGGCGTACGCGAACCACGCCGGCCCGGAGATCTCCGACGCCGCCTCGTTGCAACGGGTGGACAACCTCACGTCCCTCGTCGACCAACATGGCAAGTCGAGCTATCGCGGGCGGATCCGGCGGCTGGGCGTTGCGGCGCGATCGGCGGCATCCTGGCACAACGCGTGGCTGGGCAGCGACGGACCGTGGGCGATCGAGCCCGCGTCGGTGGTGCATGGCGGTTGGGAGATCCGGTGCTCACTGGTTGACGGGCCTGCCGGAGTACTGGTCCGGAGCGGTGGGTATGCGGTAGCCGGGCAGTCGTTGCCGACGGCAACTGTCGGCGAGGGGCCGGCGTGGGCGTCGGCGCGGAACTCGGACGGTCTGATGGCGGCGGTGGTCAACCTGCACGGGTACGACGAGGCGGGGGTGCACCGCGACCTGGGGGCGAACCCGTTCGGGCCGCACTCGGCCACGCCGTATCTGACCGCGGCTCACGGTGGCGAGCCGCTGGTGCTCGTGTACGCGGTGTTGCTGACCCGTGACGCGATCCGACCCGAAGCGCTTGCCGAGGGCATCGCCGTCACCGTCGACGGGCACGAGATCACTCTCACACTGCCCGGTGACGACACGGAACTGGTGCGACTCGGGAACCGCTGACCTCGTAACGTTGGGGTTATGACGGAAACGATCGAACCCGCTGCCACCGACGCGTTGTCGGACGCCGTCGCGGCCGACCCCAGCACGGCCAACCAGGAGAAGTTGTGGGCGGCAACCTTCGGGCTGGAGCGCTGGTGGTTCGTCCAGCGCGGCGAGCCGGAGAACCCGCAGCCGTTCGTCGGGGTCCATCAGGACCAGCCGTTCCTGATGGCGTTCACCTCGGCGCAGCGCGCCCGGGGGTTCGCGATCGAGAACGGGCTGAGCCCGGCGGACGCCGAAGTGCTGGTGCTTGCCCTGACGCCTGATGACGCGGTGGCGCAGGCGCCGATCTGGTTGCAGCAAGGGATCGCGGCGATCACCTTCGACCACGGAATCGCAGGTTATTTCGCGCCCCTGGGCAATCTCCCTGCGATTCGTTCGCATGTGGCGAATCTTCTCTGACACGCCGTTAGGCCAGCCTCGCCAACAGTGAGAAAACTGTTGGCGAGCACTACATTGGCCTGCATGAGCACGTACGAGAAACTTCTTCAAGACCAGATCAGGAACGAGTTCACGGCGTCCCACCAGTACACCGCGGTGGCCGTCTGGTTCGACGACCAGGATCTTCCGCAGCTCGCGTCGCATTTCTACAAGCAGTCGCTGGAAGAGCGCAACCACGCGATGATGATGGTGCAGTACCTGCTGGACAAGGACATCCGGCCGCAGATCCCCGGCGTCGGCGAGGTCGTCAACGACTTCAAGTCCGCGCTGGACCCGCTCGAGCTCGCGCTGCAGCAGGAGATCACCGTCACCAAGCAGATCGAGACCCTGGCCCGGACCGCCCGCGACGACGGCGACTACGTCGGCGAGCAGTTCATGCAGTGGTTCCTCAAGGAGCAGGTCGAAGAAGTCTCCGCGATGACCACCCTGGTCAACGTCGCGAAGCGGGCCGGCGACAACCTCTTCCACCTCGAGGACTTCCTCGCCCGCGAACTAGTCGGCAACGAAGGCTCCGACCCCACCGCCCCCAAGGCCGCCGGCGGCGCCGTCTAGCCTCCCCGCGCGCCATGGCCCTCCACGCCTGATCCGCCCCCAAACCCGTGCTCAGGGCCGCCGCCATGCGCGCGGCGGCCTGGCCGCACTACCAGGAGCTGGTGCCGCCTCCGCCGCCTCCGCCGCCGGATGAGCCGCCGCTGAAGCCTGAGGAGCTGCCGCCTCCGCCGCCGCTGCCGGCTGGAGCCGGGGGTGGGTCGAAGGTGTTCGCTACGGTCTGGCTGATGCTGCCGGCCGCGAAACCTGAGCTGTAGTAGGACGGGCCCGTGTACCAGTAGGGATCCGGGGTGATCCGGCCGGCTGCGACCAGTTGGGCGCAGACGCGTTGCCAGCGGTCGGCCAGTTCGAAGGCGATGGCCCAGGGCAGGTACTTGCTGAAGATGTCCTCGCCCTCCTCGAACTTCAGCTGATCCGCCTCGGCGGTCGCCAGATAGGTCCGGAAGCCGATCAGTTGGTCGGTCACCGCCCGGCCGGCGGCATTTCGTTGCCCACGGCCCCGTACTCCGAACCAGATGCCGATGGCGATCACCACCGCCAGCGCCGGGATCCCGAAGAGCAGAGCCCGGCCGAGACCGCCAGTGGCCGCGCCAATCGCCGTACCGCCGACGAGTCCGCCGAAGATCCAGGTGCCGAGGATGCCCAGGCAGGCGACTCTCGCGCCGCCCGAGACGGCCGACCCGCCGCCTGCTCGTGGCATCCGGACGTACCAGTCGCGTTGTCTGATCTGCTCGCGAAGCTGGGCGATCATCGCGTCGTGCGCCTGCCGCATCGAGGTGTCGCCGGTCGGCCGGCGCTCCAGGACGATCTCCGAGTTGGGCTGCAGGCCGGGGAACAGGCCCTGCATCAGGACCTGCTCATGCGGTGCCGTCGCGACCGCCGGATTCACCAGCACGGCCTTCTGCTCTTCGCCGGTGTTGTCGATCCGGATCCCGCCGCGGACGGCGAGGTCGATCAGGGTCGCGGCGGTCTCGGTGGTGTTCGCCTTCGCGTCGATCAGCAGGCCGCCCTCGGCGACCGGGATCCGCGGCGGCGAGAAGGCGACCGGGAGCTGGCTCTCCTTCAAGTCGTCCTTGACCGGCGCCGCGACCATCCCGTCCGGCGGAAAGCTGCCCGGCGGCATCCCGGCGAAGCGTTGGTCCTTGTTGCCGTTCTTGCTGTAGAGCACGGCAGCGAGGATCGCGGCGAAGCTGACCGCGCCGGAGCCGATCAGGCCGGGGACGGTGAGGCCGTTTCGTTGCAGGAAGTTGGGCGCGTCGACGACTATCGGGGTGTCGTTCTTCACGGCACCGGCGGGGATTGCGGCGACGACGGTCAAACCGCTGTGGGATGCCAGCTCTTCCTGGCTGTAGACGCCGGTGCCGGCCACTACTGTCGCCTGGTCGCAGGGAGTCGAGCTGCCTTGCGGTCCGGCGAAGCACGTCGCGCGCTGCACGCCGTCCGGCACGGTGACCTTGACCGATACGTTCCTGGTCACGGCATCGGTCAGGGTTCCGGTGGTATCCCAGTAGAGCTCGCTGTGGTCGGCGAAATGCCGGAGCGCGCCGCGTACGTCGTACTGGAGCACGTAGGTCGCGGTCGGGCCCTTCACGGTCTGGTCCGCGGAACCGATCTTGATCCGGAGGCTCTGGTCGCGATCGTGGTTCGACTTGTTCACCGTCTGGGTGAAGGTGGCGCTGTCCCCGGACGGGCTGGAGACCCGCACGTTCGAGATCTGGTACTCCTGATCCTTCGACTTGTCGTCGACGTAGACCTCGCGGGTGATCAGGTCCCGGATGATGCCGTGCCGGTCGGCGGCCGGCAGGAAGCGGTAGACAATCTGCTCGCGGACCTTCAGCACTCCGTCGGGGGTGACCTCGTACGTGAACTGCATCGAGTCGATGACGTCCGAGCTACCCGTGGTCGCCGCCTGCGCCGGCACAGCCGAACAGGCCAGCACCAGCCCGGCGAACACAGCGGCGACGGCCGTGAAGAATCCCCTACGCATGTCGCGACAGTACCGACGCCGGGGTCCGTCATCACTCCCGACTGGCCGGAACTGCGCTTGAGCGTGCATTGCGCACCGGTCGCCGTTGGGGCGGTCGGTGGGGTGCCGACGGTTTGGATGGTGGTCGCTGTCAGGTGGGTGGCTGTGGGGTAGGGGGTTCGGCGGCTTGGATGGCGGCGGCTACTAGGTCGGCGGCTGTGGTGTCTCGGGTTCGGCGGCCGCGGTCGTAGTACTGGGTGGTGGCGATGGTGGCGTGGCCTACGTCTGCTTGGACGTGCTGGATGCGGGCGTCTTGTTCCAGGGCGATGGTGACGTAGGCGTGCCGGAGTGCGTGGGGGTGGATTCGGTCGGCGACCTCAGCGAGGGCGGGACCAGCCTGTACTGCGATCCGCCGCAGCAGGGCGTTGACGTCGAAGCGGGAGCAGCGGGTGCCGTCCTTGGTGGCGATCATCGGGGCGCGGTTGGCGCTGGTCCTGCCGCGGAGGGCTGGCGTGGCGGCGGCGCTGGTGCGGTCCCGCTCGGCCAGGTAGTCGGTGAGCGCTGTTGCGGCGAGGTCAGTCAGGTAGACCTCGCGGTGGAGGCCGCCTTTGCCCAGGACGCGCAGCATGGGCTCTCCCCCGGACAGGACGAGGCTGTCGCGGTCCAGGCCGACCAGCTCGGAGACGCGGAGCCCGAGAGTCAGTAGGCCGACTACTGCTACTGCTCGGCGGGCGTAGAGGTCTCGGTGCCGGGTGCGGTTGGGTAGCTGGGCCGCTGCGTCGAGGAGAGCTCTCAGCTGACCCGCTGTCAGCCTGATCGTCGGTGACGCGTCGCGGGCGGTACTGCCGAGCCCGAGTCGCGCCCGGTTGAGTGCCGCAGGATTGGCCGGTACTACGCCCGCTTCGGTCAGGTGCCCGTAGAACGCCGACAGCGTAGACAGCATCCGCTGCCGAGTCCGCTTCTCCGCCCCGGCCGCATCCAACTGATGCAGCCAAGCCTTCACATCTCCACCGGTAGCCGCCCGCGGATCCATCCCCCGCCCAGCACACCACCGAAACCAAGCCAACTGATGCAACACCCCCAACCTCCCCACCGGCGGCCGCCCCGCGCTCGCACCCGCCACCCCAGCAGCCGACGCCCCACTCGCAGTCGCCGCCGCGGCAGTCCCGCCAGTCACCTCCGCTGAAGTTGCCAGGGCGTCGACCCAAGGGGTGGGCAGGCCAAGGGCGTAGGCGTAGGTCTTGCGGGTGCCTGCGTTGGCGTACTGGGTGAGCCAGTCGGCTATCTGAGCTTGCAGCTCTGCTGGGTCTTCGACGCCTGGCCAGTCTTCGAGCGGTTCAGCTGTGGCGGGGACTTGTCTGAGCGTCTCCAGGACGACCAGGGCGTCCAAATCGGCGGGCATTCGGCCATCTTCGTCTGCGGTCCCAGTCCAGCTCGGTCGGCTCGCCGGACGCACCAACAAAACACTGGTTTCGTTGGTTATCGGTTTGGTTTAGGAAACGCCGAACCAGTTACGCAGTTTTGTATCTGCAAACATCTACGCTCACAGGCATGAGTGAGGAGACTGGACGCTGCGGTTACAGCAAGTGCCGGGCGGAGTTGCCGGCGCCGGGGATGCAGGGTGGAAGGCCGCGGAGTTTCTGCCGGGACACCCGCTGGGAAGGCGGCCGGACCTGCGCGCAGATGGCAAGGGCCGAGAAGGAGGCTCTGGGAGCGCTCGGCCTGGATGCGGGCAGCAGCACCTTCCGGCTGGACGCTGAGCGGCTGCGAGACCACCTGGAGACGATCCGCGAGCCAGTAGACGCTCTGACGACGGCACTGGCAGCAGTGAGCACCCGCCTGGACGAGGTGGAGGCTGCTGCGATCGCCTCAGTAGAAACCGCCCACGCGCAGGTCGCCGAAGCAGAACGAGCTCGACTGGCCGCCGAGGAGGCCCGCGAGAGCGCCGAGCAACGGACGCGACAGGCGATCGCTGCTGCTGAGCGAGCGGCCAAGGAGCGTTCGGAGGCAGTCGACCGCGCGGCTGCGGCAGCACGCCAGGCGCTGGAGTCGACGGAAGCTCTTGGCGCTGCCCGTCAGCAGACGCAAGACGCTCTCAGCGCGCGCGACACCGCAGTACAGAAGTCGGAGGCGGCGACCGCCGTACTGGCAGCTGCAGAACAACAGCTGCAGGCCGGTGAGCGGGACCGCCTGGAACTCGCGGCACTAGTCGAACGGACATCACTGGAGCGAGACACGGCGCTCCGGGGCGAGCAGGAGCGCAGAGCGGAGGTCGAGGCACTTCACACCGAGCTCGACGCTGAGCGCCGGCGCAGCACCGAGGTCGATACGGCCCGGTTGCTCGCTGAGGGCGCGGCCGTTCGCCTCGAGGCCGCCTTCGAGGAGGCCACCCGCGAAGCGGCAGCCCATCAGGAAACAGTTACCGAGCTCCGAGCCGCCATTGCCCGAGCCGAAGCTGCCCTCAGCCACGAACAACAGACGTCCGCGCAAACCGCCACTGAGCTGGCCGGCCTCCGTGCCGAACTGGCCATCAAACCACCTACCCGCCTACACCCAGAAGACCTCCAAGCAATGCTCACCGCCCTAACACCCCCAACCCCAGCCCCCACCGCCAGCCTCCCCACCTAACTCCCCACCCCACCCACACCACCTTGAGCACCACCCAGCCACCCAACCCCACCAAGCGCGACTGGCCCGTGCTCAAAGTCGCGCAGCTCGCCAACCGCCCCACCACCTTGAGCACCGGTTAGCCACTCAACCCCACCAAGCACAACTGGCCCATGCCCAAAGTCGCGCAGCTCGCCAACCGCCCCACCACCTTGAGCACCGGTTAGCCACTCAACACCACCAAGCACAACTGGCCCGCGCCCAAAGTCGCGCAGCTCGCCAACCGCCCCACCACCTTGAGCACCGGTTAGCCACTCAACACCACCAAGCACGACCGGCCCGTGCTCAAAGTCGCGCAGCTTGCCAGCCAGCCACCACTTTGAGCACCGGTTGGTCGCTTGGGACGCCTTGTGGTGGCTGGGTGGTGCTCAAGGTGGGTGGGAGGTGGGGGGATGGGGGGTTGTGCTGGGTGGGCGGTTGGGGGAATGGTTGGTGGCCAGGAGGAAACGTCATGGCAGACAAGGCGAATGCTTCTCAGGGTGGTGGTGCTGCTCCGGTCGCGGACAGCCCGGCCGCTATCCGTAACGTGGTGCTCGTCGGGCCCTCGGGTGCCGGCAAGACCACTCTGGTGGAGGCCTTGCTGGTCGCCTCCGGAGTGCTGAACAGACCGGGGTCCGTCGTCGACGGTACGACCGTGTGCGACTGCGACGACGCCGAGATCCGCCAGCAGCGTTCGGTCGGGCTCGCGCTGGCCCCGCTCCCCCACGACGGCGTGAAGGTCAACCTGATCGACACCCCTGGGTACGCCGACTTCGTGGGCGAGCTCCGGGCCGGTCTCCGGGCAGCGGACTGCGCCCTCTTCGTGCTCCCGGCCAACGAGGGCATTGACGAGCCCACCAAGGCGCTCTGGCAGGAGTGCGACCAGGTCGGCATGCCGCGCGCCGTGGTGATCACCAAGCTCGACCACGCCCGGGCCAACTACGAGAACGCGCTCTCCGCGGCCCAGACCGCCTTCGGGGACAAGGTTCTGCCGCTCTACCTCCCGGCCGGCAACGGGCTGATCGGGCTGTTGTCACAGACGCAGTACGACTACGACGCCGGCAAGCGCACGACGCACGATCCTGACCCGCGGTACGCCGATCAGGTCGAGGAGCTCCGCGGCACGCTGATCGAGGGCATCATCGAGGAGTCCGAGGACGAGTCGCTGATGGAGCGCTATCTCGAGGGCGAGCAGATCGGCCAGGACGTGCTGATCGAGGACCTCGAGCGAGCGGTCGCCCGCGGCTCGTTCTTCCCCGTGATCCCGGTCTGCAGCGGTACGGGCGTCGGCACGATGGAGCTGCTCGAGATCGCGACCAGCGGGTTCCCGTCGCCGCTCGAGCACCCGCTGCCCGAGGTGTTCACCCCTCACGGCGTACCGCGCAAGCCGCTCGCCTGCGACCCGGACGGGCCGTTGCTGGCCGAGGTGGTGAAGACGACGTCGGATCCGTACGTCGGCAGGGTCAGCCTGGTGCGGGTGTTCTCCGGCACCATCAGGCCCGACACGACGGTTCACGTGTCGGGCCATTTCACGTCCTTCTTCGGTGACGCGAACAGCCACGCCGACCATGACGAGGACGAGCGGATCGGCACGCTCTCGTTCCCGCTCGGCCGTCAGCAGCGCCCGGCCAGCGCGGTGATCGCGGGTGATCTGTGCGCGATCGGCCGGCTCACCCGGGCGGAGACCGGGGACACGCTCTCCGACAAGACCGACCCGCTGCTGCTCAAGCCGTGGACGATGCCCGAGCCACTGCTGCCGATCGCAGTACAGGCGCATGCCAAGACCGATGAGGACAAGCTCGGTGTCGGGCTGCAACGGCTGGCCGCCGAGGACCCAACGCTGCGGATCGAACAGAACCCGGAGACCCATCAGATCGTCTTGTGGTGCATGGGCGAGGCGCACTCGGACGTCGTACTGGACGCGCTCGCCAACCGGTACGGCGTGACCGTGGACACCGTCGAGTTGCGGGTGCCGTTGCGGGAGACGTTCGGCGGCAAGGCCAAGGGACACGGGCGGCACGTCAAGCAGTCGGGCGGGCACGGGCAGTACGCCGTCTGCGACATCGAGGTGGAGCCGCTGCCGGAGGGGAACGAGTTCGAGTTCGTCGACAAGGTGGTCGGCGGGGCGGTACCGCGGCAGTTCATCCCGAGTGTGGAGAAGGGCATCCGGGCGCAGATGGAGAGGGGTGTCGGCGCTGGATATCCGATGGTCAACATCCGGGTGACGTTGCTCGACGGGAAGGCGCACAGCGTCGACTCGTCGGACATGGCGTTCCAAATGGCCGGCGGTCTGGCGCTGCGTGAGGCCGCGACAGCGACGAAGGTCAACTTGCTGGAGCCGGTCGATCTGGTCTCGGTACTGACGCCCGACGATCTGGTCGGCGCGGTGATGAGCGACTTGTCCGGCCGTCGCGGCAGGCTCCTCGGGACGGAACGCGTCGGCGACAACCGCACGCTGGTCAAGGCCGAGGTCCCCCAGGTCGAGATCACCCGCTACGCCATCGACCTGCGCTCGCTCTCCCACGGCGCAGCGTCCTTCACCCGCACCTTCGCCCGCTACGAGGCCATGCCCGACTCAGCCGCAGCCCGGGTCAAGTCAACCGCAGTCAGCTGAGGCGGCGGCGGATGTCCTTGCCGCGAAGGTACTCGGCGACGTCGTCATAGCGCTCGGACTGGTTGGCGAACTCGATGTACGAGCGGACCCGATGCAGCCAATCGAGCGTCGACGGCTTCACCGTCGCAAGCGCGGCGGACAGATGCTTCATCGACAGCGGGGGCTCGCCGCCACTGGCCAGCGCCTCGTCGATCACCCGGTCCACCCCGCGTTCGACCAGCGCCCGGAGGTCGGCACCGCTGAACATCGGCGTCTGGCCGGCCAGCGACTTCAGATCAACCCCGGTCGTCGGCACGTCCTTCAGCACCACTGAGAGGATGTCCGCGCGAGCCGGCTCGTCCGGCGGTGGTACGAAGATCACCCGATCGAACCGGCCCGGCCGCAGCATCGCCTCGTCCACATCCCACGGCGCATTCGTCGCCGCGAGGACCAGCAGCCCTTCGTTCTCCGAGCCGATCGCGTCCAGCTCCTGCAGCAGTACGTCGACCAGCCGCCGCGACTCCGACCCGCCGTGCTTGTGCCGAGCAAAGGCCAGCGCGTCCAGCTCGTCGAGGAACAACACGCACGGCGCATTCGCCCGCGCCCGCTCGAAGGCGGCATGCAGATTGCGCTCGGACACCCCGAGGTACGGATCCATCACGTCCTCGATCCGGACGTTGACGAACGGCAGCCCGCACTCCCCTGCCGTCGCCCGCGCGAGCAGCGTCTTGCCGCAACCGGGCGGCCCGTAGAGCATCACACCACCGCCCGACCGACGCCCGTACTTCGAGTACAGCTCGGGCCGGCTCAGCGGCAGGATCACCATCCGGTGGATGACCCGCTTGATCTCGTCCATCCCACCGACCTGGTCGAAGGTCGTGGTCTCCTTCGCGGTGCCGGTCTCGAACTCCGGCTCGTCCTCCGGACCGACCTTCACCCGTACGCCGCTGCGCTCGGAGATCATCTCGTCGGCCAGTTGCTGCAGGCGTCCCGTCCCTTCGACGACACCG
Organism: Kribbella sp. NPDC051620; assembly: GCF_044453825.1. NCBI lineage: Bacteria > Bacillati > Actinomycetota > Actinomycetes > Propionibacteriales > Kribbellaceae > Kribbella > Kribbella sp. NPDC051620. The sequence continues at coordinate 1,348,537 of NZ_JBITDB010000001.1, read as the reverse complement.
GCCTGCCGGGCGGCCTCGAGGCAACTCCGCAGCAACGCCAGCCGGCCGTTGGCCGCGGCCAACTCGCCGACCGGTACGAACTGGTCCGCCGGCAAGCCGTGCTGGTCGAGCAGCACGACGTACTCGTCGAGCGCCGAGTCGGTCTCGTCCGCGGCGACCAGCGTCTCGGCGAGGATGAGACGCAGCAGCACGTCGTCCGGGCTGGCCTCGACCGCCTTGCGCAGCGCGGAGATCCGGTCGTTCGTCATGAACCCCACTTCCGGTTGATCAGGCGGCGTACCAGTGGCGGCGCGACCCATGAGTAGATGCAGAACGCGAACCAGCCGATGGCCGCGACGTTCGCGAGCACCACGAACCCGGCGTACCGAAGGCCGTAGATGATGGCGATCGCGCAGATCCAGACCACCAGCGGGTTGAACCGCTGGAACGGTAGCAGCGGTCGCAGCAATGGATGGGTGATCAGCTTGGCTTCCCGGGCCGCTCCACGCAGCTCGCCGTCGGCCGGGTTGTTCGCGGCGGCCGACGCGAGAGAGCGGTATCCCGATCTCGCGTCGCCGGTGAGCATCGAGGCCGTACCGTGCAGTGCCTGCGCGCCCGGGTCGTCGGGATCGGCAGAGAGCGCTTCCTGGCTGTGCCGACGCATGTCCTTGTGCCGGCCTTGCGCGAAGGCGACCTGTGCGCGGGCCGACGACACGGCCGCGCTCTCGGGCGCGAAGGAGGCAGCTCGCTCGACGAGAGCAGCCGCCTTCTCCGTCTGGCCGGCTGCCAGGCAGACGATCGCGTAGCCGAGCAGCAAGTCGGGCTCGTTGGGATTGAGGCTGAGGCCTTGCAGGTAGACCGCTTCGGCCTCCTGCAATTGGCCGGCCGCCCGTAGCGCGGAGCCGAGCAGTTGGAGCAGCGGGACGGACAATCCGTAGTGCGACAGGCCGTCACGTAGTACCGCGATGGCCTCGTCGTTGCGGTCGAGCGTGTGCAGCGCGGCCCCGCGGAAGAGGAACGCCCGGTAGTCGAGCGCAGCGTCACCCCACAGCCCATGGAGCTCGTCGAGGGTCCGCTCGGGGTGGCCGATCTGCAGCCAGTGACCGGCCATCTGCAGCCTGGCCTCGGTCGGCTCGTTCATATCGCCCATTCCCACAGCATCAGCACGACGACCTCGAGCACACCGCCGACGATCACCGCGGTCAGCCCCGGCCACCACAGCGACTTGTACTTCGTACCGCGCAACTGGAACGCGCGGTCCATCGGCCGCTGGATCCGCAGCTGGACCAAGCAGGTCAGCACCGCGATCACCCGGACCACCAGCCGCGTCCCCGCCGCGATCGTCACCTCGCCGGTCAGCGCCTCGAGCACGAAAGCGACGAGCAGGAACCCGCCGAGGCCGGTGGCCAGGATCAGCCGCCGCCCAGGGGCCGGTACGCCGAGCCGGCGCGCGTTCAACCAGGCGATCGCGGTGACCGAGAGGACCCCGCCGAAGAACGCCACATAGGCCTGCGACATCAACCGCCACGGGCGCACGGTCACGTCCACGTCCGCGCCGATGGTGGGGCGCAGCAACTCGTCGGACATGGGACTCCCTCAGGGATGGAGCGGGTTGGCGCAGTTTAGCCTGGGGCGATGACCGAGAACTGTCTTTTCTGCGGGATCGTGGCCGGCACCATCCCGTCCCAGCAGGTCGCCGAGAACGAGCGGGCGATCGCTTTCATGGACATCAACCCCGCGACCCGTGGGCACCTGCTCGTCATCCCGCGCGAACACTCGGCCGATCTGCGGGAGAGCGCTCCCGAAGACCTCATCGCCGCGACCCTGCTCGCGCAGTCCCTGGTCAGTCGCGTGATCGACCGGCTGGACGCCGACGGCGCCAACCTGCTGAGCTGCATCGGCGCCGACGCGTGGCAGTCCGTGTTCCACACCCATCTGCACGTCATCCCGCGGTACAAGAACGACCCGCTGCAACTCCCCTGGCACCCGACCCCTGGCGACTTCGACGCCATCGCGGCAACCGCCGCCGAGCTGCGCTAACGCCTGGCGACCAGCTCGTAGACGGCGACCAGGTCGTCCACCAGAACGCCCCAGTCATACGCCCGTACTGCGGCCCGACCGGCCGCCCGCAGCTTTTCGCGTTCCTCCGGCGACGCCAGCAGCCGGGCGGCCTGGGTAGCGAGCGCCTCCGGGTTGCCCGGCTCGAACAGCTCGCCCAACCGGCCACCGTCCAGGACCTGCCGGAACGCGGCGAGATCGCTCGCCAGTACAGGAGCGCCGGCGGCCATCGCCTCCAGCAGTACGATCCCGAAGCTCTCGCCGCCGAGATGCGGCGCGACGTACACGTCCGACCCGGCCAGCATGTCCGCCCGGGCGACATCGTCGATCGCGCCGAGGAAGAGAACGTTCTCCCGGCAGTACTCCGGCAGCGACCGACGCGCCTCATCGGCCTGCCCGGTGCCCGCCACCAGTACCTTCACCTGCGGCCGCTTGGCGACCAGCCGCGGTACGGCTGCCATCAGGACGCCGAGCCCCTTGCGTGGTTCGTCCATCCGGCCGAGGAAGCTGATCGTCCCGTCCGCGCCCTGCCACTCGGGCCGGATCCGGCCGGCGAAATGGCTCGTGTAGAGGCCGTTCGGGATCACCACTGCTTCGCCGCCGATGTGTTGCACCATCATCGAGCGCGCGTTCTCCGAGACCGCGATCCGCGCATCCAGCTTCTCCAGCGCGGGACGCAACAGTCCGGCCGCCGCACTCATCGCGCGCGAACGGACTTGCCAGGTATGGAAGGTCGCCACGAACGGACCGTCGCCGGCCCAGAGCGCGATGATCGAGGCGCTCGGCGTCGTTGGCTCGTGCACGTGGACGACGTCGAACCCGCCCTCCGTCAGCCAGTTCCTGACCCGCGCGGCCGTCCGGGGTCCGAAGGTGACCCGGGCGATCGAGCCGTTGTAGGGCACTCCGACCGCGTGGCCGGCCGATACGACGTACGGCGGGCCGGAGGCGTCGTCGACCGGCGCGAGTACCGAGACTTCGTGGCCTAGGGCAAGCAACGCCTCGGCCAGGTCGCGAACATGGTTCTGCACCCCACCCGGCGTACCGAGCGAGTACGGGCAGACCAGGCCGATCTTCATCTCAGTCCAGGAAGATTCGCTGCAGCATGTGCCAGTCCTGCGGGTGCTCGGCGATGCCGAGGGCGAAGGCGTCGGCGCAGCGCTGGGTCATCCGCGCCGGGCCGCCGGTGCGGTCGATCGGGTCGTGGAAGGTGATGACGAGATCGGGGCCGTCGTAGTGCAGGGTCGCCGGGATCAGCGGGGCGCCGGTGCGGATGCTGAGGGCGGCGGGGCCGGCCGGCATCCGTGATCGGCGGTCGAAGAACGTCACCGGGACGCCTCGCTCGGACAGATCCCGGTCGGCGACGAGGCAGACGAAACCGCCTGATCGCAGTCGTTCCGCCAGTACTCCGAACACGTGCTCGTCGCTTCCGGTCAGCGGAAGCACCTCCATGCCCAGCTTGGCACGGTAGGCGACGAAACGGTCGAACAACGACTCGGGGCGCAGGCGCTCGGCGACGGTCGAGACGGGCATACCGGTACGACCGGCCCAGGCGCCCGCGTGGTCGTAGTTGGCCAGATGCGGGAGCGCGCAGATGACGCCCTTGCCCGCGTCGTGGGCGTCGCGGAGGACCTTCTCGTTGACCGTGCGGACCCGGCCGACGATCCGCTCGTCGTCCCACTCGGGAAGCCGGAACGCCTCCTGCCAGTACCTGAGATAGGACCGCATCCCAGCCTTGGTCAGCGCGTCGAGCTCCGCCGGAGTCGCGCCGGGCCGGACGACGGCGAGGTTGGACCGCAGCCGCTGAACCCCTCGCCCGTCCCGCCACACCACAAAGTCCGCCACCCGCCGGAAGACCGCCGAGACAACTCCTTCCGGCAACCACCGCACCAACGCCCACGCGACCGCAAACGCCAGATCAACGACCCGCTGCCGCAATGCCTCCACTAGTCAGGAGGAGATCGGCGGCGTGCCAGGGGCCCGGTCGCTGCCAGTGTCACCAGCCGCAGTGCCAGCGTCGGCTTCGCCGTGGCCGGTCCTGCCCGCCGTGCCAGTGCCAGCGTCGGCTTCGCCGGAGCCGGTCCTGCCCGCCGTGTCGGTGGCAGCAGGGTTGCCAGCCGTGTCGCCGTCCGGTCCTGCCAGGCCGAGGTCGCTTGGTGCCACGCCTTCGGTTCCCGCGGAGCTTGTCGCCGAGCCGCCGGGCAAGTTGCCCTGGGCGGGAGCGGCGGCGCTCCCCGCTCCAGCGGAGCTTCCGGGTGCGGTACCGGCGGTACTACCCCCGGCCGGCGTAGTACCGGCTGCTGCGCTTCCGGACGTGGCCGGTGCGCTACCAGCGGGGGTGCCGAGGGCGGCGTTGGCGGGGTCTGCGAGGACTTGTTTGCGGACTGAGAGGGTGCGCTGGACGACCGTGATGGTGCTGGCGACGGCCAGGGCGCAGAGGACGATCTTGAGCAGGATCGGGAGGTTCAGGACGTCGGAGAAGAAGCCGATGACGAGGACCGAGACCAGGCGGTCGGAGCGTTCGGCCAGGCCGCCGCTGGCGTGCAGGCCTAGGCTTTCGGCCTTCGCCCGCGCGTACGACGTGGTCGCGCCCATGACCAGCGCCCAGAGCGTGACGCCCGCCATCCACGGGGTGTGCCCGTGGCTGCCCGCGTAGTACAGCACCAGCCCACCGAAGATGGCGCCGTCGCCCAGCCGGTCCAGCGTGGAGTCCAGGTAGGAGCCCCACTTCGACGACGTACCCGAGGTACGGGCCATGTAGCCGTCGATCAGGTCGGAGAAGACGAAACAGGTGATCACGACCGTGCCCAGCCAGATGTGGCCGCGCGGGTAGAAGATCAGCGCACCGGCGCAGACGCCGATGGTGCCGACCAGCGTGACGGCATCGGCGCTCACACCGAGCCTGAGCAGGAGGTTGGCGATCGGCGAGATCACCTTGGTCCAGAACTGCCGGAATCTGTTAAGCATGGCGACGCGATCGTAGACCAGTCCGGGTACCAGCGAGTGAAGCGCCACCCCGGGACGACTTTCCGTGAGCCCGCCGGAGGCGCACCATGGGCACACGTCCACCGCCGACGGGAGGTCCGGATGACCAAGCCCCGGCTCGCCCCCACGCGCCGTCGCGCCGGCAGGCGGACGTCCACCGCCCACCACCCCAATGCAAACCCCCGCCACAGCCCTCGCTCAAGCAACCGCCGCCCCGTGCCCACCCGATTGCTGGGTGGCTGGGATCCGCGGTTGGGTGGGTGGGGTCTGCGGCTGGGTGGCTGGGGTCTGCGGCTGGGTGAGTGGGGGGTGGTGGTTCGGCGGGTGGTTCTGGGGTGGGTGGTGGTTGGGCTGGTGGTGGGCTGTTCGGTGGCGCGGCGGGCTGATGAAGGAGTGCCTGCGACTCCGGCGCTGCCGGCGGTGGTGCCGACTGTCATCTCGCCGCCGCAGGCGGAAGGGCTGGACGGGACCTCGGGTGAGGCGGGCGTGAACATCTGTACCGCGGTTGCCTGGCCGTTGGGCAAGGAGCTCGGGGTGACGGTCACCGCCAAGCCGTTCTCGTGGAACGACGGTGGCTTGCCGGCGCTGGACCTGTGCACGTTGCTGCTGGACGGCCGGGCCGTCACCGTCGGAGTCACCGCATTGCCGAAGCAGCCCGACTCGATCGATCGACTCGCGGCCGGGTCCGGGACGCTCGAGTTGCTCCCCGAGCTGGGACCGGACGCGCGGATCAGCCCGTCGCGAGTCGTGTTCCCGGTTGATGACCGGGCTGTCAGAGTGCTTTCGACCGGCGGGATCGATCGGTATCCGACTGGGATCGATCGGGTGAAGGCCGTCGCGATCAGTCGGGCGGTGCGGGACGTAGTACCTCGACTGCTTCGTACTGCCCGGCAGACGGACTCCGCCTGCCAGTTGTCGACGCCGGAGGCCGAGAAGTTCATCGGCACGCTGGTGCAGCTCCGGCGCGACTACCGGATCAACGGTGCGCTGACCTGTATCTGGGGCAGCTTCGACGCGACCGTGTCGATCGTCGAGTCCTTCCACGCCGACACGATCCCGGAAGCGGTCCGCACCCCACCGCCCCGCTTCGCACCGATCGGCAAACCCGGCTACTACCTCCCCGACCAGGGCGAACTCGTCTTCCGCCAAGGCCGCCGAGTCGTCCGCGTCAGCGGCCTGACCAACCCGTCCCGAGAAGTCCCACTCGAAACCCTCCTGGGCGTAGTCGGCCCCCTGCTACCCCTCTTCATCAAGTAGCAGCTCAGTCAGCTGGTCGGCCACGACTTCGCGAGCAGGGCGCGGGTGTCTGACAGCAACTGCGGGAGGACCTTCGTCTGGGCGATCACCGGCATGAAATTCGCGTCGCCGCCCCAGCGCGGTACGACGTGCTGATGCAGATGCGCGGCGATCCCGGCCCCGGCGATCTCGCCTTGATTCATCCCGATGTTGAAGCCATCCGCCGCCGACACGATCCGTACCGCCTGCATCGCCTGCTGGGTCAGCGTCGCCACATCCGACACCTCGTCCGGCGTCAGCTCGGTGTAGTCGGCGACATGCCGATACGGCACCACCATCAGATGCCCCGGGTTGTACGGATACAGATTCAGTACCGCGTACGCCGCGTCCGACCGCCGGACGATCAACCCGTCCGCATCCGCCAACGCCGGGATCCGGCAGAACGGGCACCCCTGCCCCGCCTCAGCCGACGTCGGCTTGTTCTCCCCGGCGATGTACGCCATCCGGTGCGGAGTCCACAACCGCAGAAACGGATCCGGCACACCGACCCCGCCCTGCTCCTCCACACCCTGCAGCTCGTACGGCGTACCGCCGGGGAGATCACTCATACTTGGACGCGCTTCTTGACGGCCTCGACGATCTCGGCGACGGCGTCGGCGATCGGGATGCCGTTCTTCTGGGTGCCGTCGCGGTAGCGGAAGGAGACCGAGCCGGCTGCCATGTCCTCGTCGCCGGCGATCAGCATGTACGGGACCTTGGCCTTCTGGGCGTTGCGGATCTTCTTCTGCATCCGGTCGTCGGAGTGGTCGACCTCGATCCGGATCCCCTCGGCCTTGAGCTGCTTGGCGATCTCGTACAGGTAGTCGACGTGGCCGTCGGTGATCGGGATGCCGATCACCTGGACCGGCGCGAGCCACGGCGGGAAGACGCCGGCGTAGTGCTCGGTGAGGACCGCGACGAACCGCTCGATCGAGCCGAACAGCGCGCGGTGGATCATCACCGGCCGCTGCCGCGAGCCGTCCGGCGCCGTGTACTCCAGCTCGAACCGCTCCGGCAGGTTGAAGTCCAGCTGGATCGTCGACATCTGCCAGGTCCGGCCGATCGCGTCCCGCGCCTGGACGGAGATCTTCGGTCCGTAGAAGGCCGCGCCGCCCGGATCCGGCACCAGCTCCAGCCCGGAACCCTCGGCAACCTCGCGCAGCGTGTTGGTGGCTTCTTCCCAGACCTCGTCCGACCCGACGAACTTCTCCGGGTTCTTGGTCGAGAGCTCCAGGTAGAAGTCGTCCAGCCCGTAGTCGGCGAGCAGGCCGAGCACGAAGGTCAGCAGGCCGCGAAGCTCGTCGCGCATCTGCTCACGGGTGCAGTAGATGTGCGCGTCGTCCTGGGTGAAGCCGCGGGCCCGGGTCATGCCGTGGATGACGCCCGACTTCTCCAGCCGGTACACGGTGCCGAACTCGAACAGCCGCAGCGGCAGCTCCCGGTACGACCGGCCGCGCGAGTCGAAGATCAGGTTGTGCATCGGGCAGTTCATCGGCTTCAGGTAGTAGTCCTGACCCTGCTTGCGGATCTCGCCGTCCGGCCCGCGCTCCTCGTCGAGGTGCATGGGTGGGTACATGCCGTCCGCGTACCAGTCCAGGTGGCCCGAGGTCTGGAACAGCTGCGCCTTGGTGATGTGCGGCGTGTAGACGAACTCGTAGCCGTCCTCCACGTGCCGCTGCCGCGAGTAGTCCTCCATCACCTTGCGGAGCACGCCGCCCTTGGGGTGGAAGACCGCCAGACCGGACCCGATCTCGTCGGGGAAGCTGAACAGGTCCAGCTCGGTTCCCAGCTTGCGGTGGTCGCGCTTGGCGGCTTCCTCAAGGTGATTCAGGTAGGCCTTCAATGCGTCGCGGGTGTCCCACGCGGTGCCGTAGATGCGCTGCAGTTGCGGGTTCTTCTCGCTCCCCCGCCAGTACGCCGCAGCGACCCGCATCAGCTTGAAGTTGCCCAAGTACCCAGTCGCGGGGACGTGCGGACCGCGGCACAGGTCTTTCCACGCGACCGAGTCGTCACGCCGAATGTTGTCGTAGATCGTCAGCTCGCCGGCGCCGACCTCGACCGAAGCGCCCTCGGCCGCATCGGCGGAGGCCGAGCCCTTGATCCCGATCAGCTCCAGCTTGTACGGCTCGCCCGCCAGCTCCGTGCGGGCGTCGTCGTCCGAGACCACCCGGCGGCTGAACCGCTGCCGCTCCTTGATGATCTGCTGCATCTTCTTCTCGAGCTTGCCCAGGTCCTCCGGGGTGAACGGAGTCGCCACATCGAAGTCGTAGTAGAAGCCGTTCTCGACCGGCGGGCCGATGCCCAGCTTGGCGTCCGGGAACAGGTCCTGCACCGCCTGCGCGAGCACGTGCGCAGTCGAGTGCCGGATGATCGCCAGCCCGTCAGCGGACGACGCCAGCACCGGCTCGATCTCGTCGCCGTCGGCGACCACCCGCGCCAGGTCGCGCAGCCCGCCGTTGACCTTGGCGGCGATGGCGGAGCGATCCTGGCCGAAGATCTCGGCGAACAGCTCTCCGACGGTCGTCGTCTCGGTCACACTCCGCTCAGCCTCGCCCTCGACGCCGATCAGATGGACCTTGACTTCCGACACGTTCACTCCTCGAGTACGCCGGTCCGCCGTGCGCGGCCCGTCACATCGCAGATGGTATCGAGTCGGGCCGGCGAGCGTTGCGGCCCATCCACAGGGGGACCCGGAACCGCCCGGACCTGACGAAAGTCAGGGGTCACTGCCTCCCATGGTCCGATGTGCTGCCCCCTCCCGGATTCCTAGGTTCGTGATGACACCGACGAACCGGGAAAGGCTCCGCGTGATCACCCTCGAAGCAGTCAGCAAGCGCTACGGCGAGACCACCGCCGTAGACGCGCTGGACCTGACCATCTCCCCCGGCCGGGTCACCGGCTTCCTCGGCCCCAACGGCGCCGGCAAGTCGACGACGATGCGGATGATCCTCGGCCTCGACACCGCCACCGCGGGCCGCGCGCTGGTCGACGGACGCCCGTACGCCGATTGGCCCGTCCCGCTCACCAAGGTCGGAGCCCTGCTCGACGCCAAGGCGCTGCATCCTCGTCGGACCGCCCGCAACCACCTCATCGCGATGGCCCGCAGCAACGGCATCCCGGTCAGCCGGGTCGACGAGGTGCTGACGATCGTCGGCCTGGAGCAGGTCGGCCGCAAGCACTCCGGACAGTTCTCCCTCGGCATGGGCCAGCGACTGGGGATCGCCGGCGCATTGCTGGGAGACCCGGAGGTACTCATGTTCGACGAGCCCGTGAACGGTCTCGATCCGGACGGCGTGCGCTGGGTACGGCGGTTGATGCGCAGCCTCGCCGCCGAAGGGCGGACCGTCTTCGTGTCCAGCCACCTGATGAGCGAGATGCAGCTGACGGCCGACCAGCTCGTCGTGATCGGTCGCGGCCGCTTGATCGCCGACGCCCCGATCGCCGAGGTCATCGCGGGATCATCCCGTACGACCGTACGCATCCGGATCCCGTCGCAGGCCGACCTCGCAGTACTCCGAGATCGACTGACCGCCGAGGCGGAGCAGGTCGAATCGCTTCCCGGCCAGCTGATCGTCACCGGAGTACTAGCTGAGCGGGTCGGTGATCTCGCCCACGAGCTCGGAGTACGGCTGCATGAGCTGCATACCGAGCGTGCCTCGCTCGAGGAGGCGTACATGGAGCTCACCGCGGACAGCGTCCAGTACGGGGTGGTGACGGGATGAGCGACTCGATCCTGCACTTCACCCAGGAACTGATGTCCTCGTGGTGGATCTACCTCGCCCTCTTCGGCTTCGCCGCGCTGGACGGGTTCTTCCCCGCGATCCCGAGCGAGACCCTCGTCGTCACGGCCGGCGTCTTCGCCGCGACTGGCGGCCCCAACCTGTACGTCGTGATCGCGATGGCCGCGGCCGGCGCCTTCCTCGGCGACCACGTCTCGTACGCACTGGGCCGGGGTGCGGGCGGACGGCTGCTCGACCGCTTCGAACCGGGGACGAAGCGGCACAAGCTGACTCTCTGGGCCCGTACTGCGCTCGAGGAACGTGGCGGCCTGGTACTCGTCGTGGCCCGCTACGTGCCCGGCGGTCGCACCGCGGTGACGCTGACGATGGGCGCGGTCCGGTACCCGCTGCGGAACTTCTCGCTCTTCGCTGCGCTGGCCGCGGCGAGCTGGGGTCTGTACTGCTCGCTGGTCGGCTACATCGGCGGCAAGGCGTTCGAGGACAACCCACTCAAGGGGGTCGTGCTCGGGATCGGGCTCGCCCTCGGGGTGACATTGGTCGTCGAGGTCGTCCGGCACCAGCGGCGCAAGCGGCGTACCCCTGAACCTCAGGTCGAGGGTCAGGCCGAACTGGTCGAGGTGGGAGAACGATGACAACAGCAACCATCACCGTCCAGCACAGGTCGAGTGGGCTGCGAGGCGCGATCGCGTCGGAATGGACCAAACTCTGGACGGTCCGGTCGAGCTGGTTGAACCTCGTCGCCGCGGTGCTGCTGACCGGCTTGCTGGCCTTGCAGTTCGGCTTCTCGATCGCCTACGACCACGAGAACCTCGCGCCGGAAGAGGTCCCCGCGCGGCTGCCCGAGCTCAGCGCGGTCGGCGGGGTGGCTGTCTCGGCGATGACGATCGTGCAGGTCGTGGTCGCCGCGCTGGCGATGCTGCTGGTGACGTCGGAGTACGCGACCGGCAGCATCCGCTCGACACTGCAGTGGACCCCGGTACGGCGCAACGTAGTACTGGCGAAAGCCGTCGTCCTGGCGCCGGTGCTCTTCCTGTACGGCCTGCTGCTCGGCGTCGTCGCGTCGATCGTCGGCGGCCTGGCGATGGGGCAATGGGCCGACTGGGACCTGGCCACCCTCGTGGTCGACCTGCTCGCAGTGGCGGCCTACACGACCCTCGCCGGCGTCTTCACCGCCGGTATCGCCTTCATCATCCGAAGCACCGCCGGCACCCTCACGGCCGCGTTCCTGCTGCTGATCGTCGTCCCGATGATGCTCAGCCAGAGCAGCATCCGGGCCCTGGTCTGGCTGGCCGCTCTCCTCCCCGGCGGAGCAGGCCAGAACTTCCTCGCCGGCTCCACCGACACGCTGTCCCCCACGCTCAGCTTCCTGGTCCTGATCGCCTGGGCAGCAGCCGGCCTCCTAGCAGGCACCACAATCCTCAACCGCCGCGACGCCTGACCCCACCTGCAAACAGGCCGCGGCGGTGACGGCTAATCAGCCGTCGCCGCCGCGGTTTGTTTGTTCAGCGAGGGACGTTGAGTGCGATGGTGATCTGTTCGGCGACCTTGGCGGCCAACTCGAGGGCTGCTCGGCGGGTGGCCGGTTGCAGGGCCGAGTGGTCGAGCGGGCCTTCGGCGGCGATGTGCGGGTCGGTGGGGATGTCGACGACAGCGGCCGCGCGCGATTCGAAGTACGGGCGGAGCTGCTTCTCGACCTCCTTGTTGACGTCGCCGGGGCCGTTGCTGACCGCAATGACCGCGCGCCGGATCAACCGCTGCGCGTCCGGACCCTGGTGGTCAAGCTCCTCCAGCATCTGCACGGCGGCAGCGCAGGACAGGCTCTTCCACTTGATCGGGATGACCAGGACGTCGGAGGCCTTCATCGCCTCGCGCCAGTTGCTGGAGCCCTCGTTGTTGCCGGTGTCGATCACCAGCACCTTGTAGAAGCGGCTCAGCAGCCGGTGGATCTGGTCGAAGTCCTTGGCCTCGATCTGCGCGTACGTCGTGGTGGCGGACGTCAGTACGTCGTACTGCCCCGACACCTGATGACGCAGGTACGCACCGACGTCGCCGAGCCGCGCATCCGGCTGGGTGAGCATCTGCATCGCCTGCAGCAGATCGGTCACGGTCGAGCGGCTGTTGGTGTCGTGTGTGCGCAGGTGCATGTTGCCGCGCAACTCGTTGTTGTCCCAGGCCACTACGCCGCCGCCACGTGCCTGCCCGAGCGCGCCGGCCAGCAGCAAGGTGGTCGGCGTCTTGCCCGACCCTCCCTTCGGGTTGGCGATCGTCACGGTGACGGGCCGCCGGAAGGCAGTGGCCGCGGTGGCGCGCGCAATGCGCTCCAGCCGCTCAGAGGTGCCCGGGCGCAGGCGCAGTACGCTGCGAACGCCCTTCTCGGCAGGAGCCTCCCGTGGCAACGGCAGAGCCTGCAGCAACTCGTCAGCGCGGTAGGAGACCTGCCGATCCGGCTGCGGCGCACCCTGGCCGGGAATGCCCTGCGGGAAGAAGTGCTGCGCGGCTGGGGAGAGCTGCGGCTGAGGCCCGGCTGGCTGGGCGGACTCTTGGGCGGGCTGCGTCCACGGGTCGCCGGCAGGCTCGCTGGACCGTGTCCAGGCTTCGCCGGTCGGCTCATACCCAGCGGACTTGGCCCACGGGTCAGCGGCGGGTTCCTTGCTCCGTGCGGCCGACTCTGCGCCCTGGTTGGTCCACGACTCGGCAGCGGGCTCGGCCGCCGGCTGCTGGGTCCACGGGTCCGGGGTGGCCTTGGGAGTCTCGGCGGGCTGCGACCACGAGTCGCCAGGGAACTCCTGGGACAGCGCGTCCGGCTGCTCTTCCTCCACTGCCTCCTCCTCGACCTCTTCCGGGTCGGGAGTCGCCTGGCTGCTCACCGGCGGCTTCTGCGCGGGAGGCGGGGGCGGCGGCGTGGTGGGAGCTGGGTTCGGATCCGGCTGGGTCCAGGACGGGGTCGGCTGCCACATCCTCCGGACCTCGGCCGCTGCCGCTTCCCGGTCCTTGTGCTGTCCGGAGTTGTGCGAGTCGGTCACGACCTAGATCCCCCGATTCTGTGAGAGGGGGCGGGGCTGCCGCTCCCCTGGGGCTGTTGAAGGGTGTATCCCAGGCACCAATCCACCCGGGAGGTCCACTATCCCATGACCGGGTGTCCAGGCGATGTCACCCGCCGGAGCGTCGGCCCGCCACCCGGATACTGCCCGGCGAAGGCCGTCGTCGGCAGGTGCTGGCCGGTAGCGGTCAATCCGCCACCAGACCGGCTTCGTGCGCGACGATCGCGGCCTGGACCCGGTTCTTCACCGCGAGCCGGGTGAGCACGGCGCTGACATAGGCCTTCACCGTCCCCTCGACCAGGAACAGCCGGCCGGCGATCTCGGCGTTCGACAGTCCCGCGCCGACCAGTGCGAGGACTTCGCGTTCGCGCGGGGTCAGTACGGCGATCTGCTCTTTCGCGGCCGCTGCGCGAGCCATCCGGCCACCGCCGGTACCGGCGCTGAGCTCGGCGATCACCCGCTGGGCGACCTTCGGTGACAGGTACGCCGCGCCTTCGGCGACCGCCTTCAGCCCCGCGATCAGCTCATGAGGGTCGCCGGACTTCAGCAGGAAGCCACTCGCGCCGTCGCCGAGGGCCTTCGCGATGTACGCGTCCTCGGAGAAGGTGGTCAGCATGACAACAGCCGTCTCCGGGACGGTCCGCTTGATCTCGGCACCGGCCGCGAGCCCGTCCATCCTGGGCATCCGGATGTCGAGGACGGCGACGTCGGGCCGATGGCGCTGAGTGAGCGCGACGGCCTCTTGCCCGTCGGCTGCCTCGGCGACGACCTCGATCGCCGCGTCCGAGCCGAGGATCGCCCGTACCCCGGCCCGAACCATCGCCTCGTCGTCAGCCAGCAGCACCCTGATCGTCACGGCGTCCCTTCCTCGGCCGGTTCGGGCTCAGGTCGCACCGAACCGGTGGCGACGATGTCCTTGGCCACCAAGACTCCGTTCTGGAAGCACAAGCGGTAGGCATAGGTGATCGAGAAGGGTACGTCCGGCCGGTAGAACCGGCAGCTCCATTCCTTCGGCTGCTGCAGCCGGTCACTCGGCGGGTCGACCATCTGCATCGCCGGCAGCCGGCTCTCGACCTGGTCGATCGGCTGGCCGAGCTGGAGCGCGTCGTACTCGGCCGGCCGCAGGATCGAGCTGTAGCCGGCGATCAGGTAGTAGCCGAAGGCAACCAGTCCGACGATCGCGCCGATCGCGACCGGCACGGTGACAGCGGTGATCAGACCGCGCCGGGCATTCCGGCGTACGGTCGCCCGCTCATCCGCCGCCCCGGACTCAGCCGGCACCTCAACCCGCCCACCGGCTCGCGGAATCCGAGCCAGCACTTCGAATCCGCCAGTACTCCGAGGCTCCGCCCGCAACGACCCACCCACCAACCGCACCCGCTCCCCCAGACCAGCCAGCCCCCGCCCACCAGACCCACGAACCTCATCCGAGTTTCTCGGGTCCGGTGTGGGTTCATTGAGGACTTGGACGTTGATGTGGTCGTCGACTTGCGAGACGGTCACCGTCACCTCGGCGCCTGGCGCGTGTTTGCTGGCGTTGGTGAGGGACTCCTGGACGACTCGGTGGACGGCTCGGTCGACCATCGGGGACAGCTCGGCATTGCCTTCCTGGATCAGCCTCACGGCCAATCCGCTGGCAGCCGCGCGATCGACCAGCTCCGCCACGCTTTCCTGTGCCGGCACGACGGACGCCTCTCCGTCACGGAGTACGCCGATGATCTCGCCGAGCCGTTCCGTCGCAGTGGCGGCCGCTTCGCGGAGCTCCGTAGCAGCCTGGCGATGACGCTCGGACAGTTCCGCGTCGACCTCGAGCGCGGCCGCTCGCAACGCGATCAGGCTGAGCTCGTGGCCGACCGAGTCGTGCATGTCCTCGGCGATCCGGGAGCGCTCTCTGAGCCGTTCCTGCGCGATCTCCATCCGGTGCTCGCGCTCGATCCGCTCGGCGCGATCCCAGCCGGCCGTGGCGAGCAACGCCTGCTGTGCGCGGTACCGGCCGATCAGCCACGGCAGCACGACGATGACCAGTGAGAGAAGCAAGATCAGCAGCCAGGTCAGGACGGCCTCGGTGACCGGTACGTCGCGATGCACGGCCAGGCTGAGGATCAGCAACGCCGCCAGCTCGCCGCAGCACATGATCACGAACTGCCGTAGCCGCGTCTCCCGCCGGCCGGAAACGTAGCTCAGCAACGAGATCGCCGGGATCAGCGCGATCGGAACGCCCATCGTCGTCCCGAGACTGGTCGCCAAGATCACCACTTCGGTGGCGATCACCAGACTCAGCCCGATCACTGGACGCCGACGACGGAGAAGAACGGCGGCCGCCAGAACGGCGAGGCAGCCGGCCCGCATCCAGAGCGGATCGTTCCGGGCACCGCTCTCGGTGAGCACCAGCAGCGAGAGTCCGGCCCACAAGCCGAGATCCCCCGCGCGCGTCCACTTCACACCCCGACGCTACACAGGAGGGCGCTCGCTGCAGTACTGCCAAAAGTCAGTTCCGCTCAGCGTCGACCACCTGGAACGGGACCAGGGACAGCTTCGGAACGGACTCGCCGCGAAGCTGGGCCAGCAGCAGGTCGACCGCCTGCTTGCCCATCTCGCGCTGATCCTGGCGGACGTGCAGGAACGGTGGCCCGGCGATCGGATCGCCCGGCGAATCGAAGCAGGCGATCACCAGCTCGCTCGGGCTCAGCGCGCGATCCAGCATCCTGGCCAGGTTGTACTCGCAAGCGACGAACGCCGTCACCTCGGGGAAGCGGTTCCGGTACGCGCGGATCAGCTCGAGATCGGAGCGCACGCTCTCCGGCGTGAACGATCCCGGCAACGTGCTGCGCAACTCGGTCAGCTGATGCGGCTGGTACTCGCCGGGCGGCCGCCGGGCGAACGCTGCCCGGAATCCCTCCAGCCGGTCCTCGATACTCGACGTGTTCAACGGTGGCGGCGAGACGAACGCGATCTGCCGATGCCCCCGATCGAGCAGCCGCTCGGTCAACGCTCGCGATGCGGCGACGTTGTCGGTATGGACGGCCGACACCGGTATGCCCGACAGATGCCGGTCGACGAGCACCAGCGGGAACCCGTCGAGGACCTGCCGCAACAGGCTCGCGTTGTAGAAGTCGCCATGCACCGGGAAGACGATCAGCCCGTCCACCTCACCGGACGCGACCAGGGAGTCCACCGCTTGCTCCTCGTCCGCCTGACGCCCGCGCGTCCGCCGTACGATCAAATTCGCTTTGGCCTCGGCGCAGCGCTCCTCGATCGACTGCAGCAACTCCAGCCCGTACGCCTCGGACACATCCGGTATGACGAGCGCGATCGACCCCGGAAGGTTGTTGCGCCGGGCCGGACGGAGCGGGCCTTTGAGCGGTGCGGTCACGCCGTCCAGATCGGGCAGGTGCTTGACGACGAACGACCCTTTGCCGCGGATCCGCTCGATCAGACCGGCTTCCCGGAGTACCTCGAGAGCGCGCTTGGAAGTGATCCGGCTGACCTCGAACTGCGCCGCGAGCTCCATCTCGGACGCCACCCGGTCCCCCGGCCCGAGCACCCCACTGCGGATCTCCTCGAGCACATGCATGCTGATCCGCTCGTACAGCAGAACCACAGCGATCGCCTTCCCGCTTAACCGGTTGATATACCAAACCAGCCCGACTCCCGGGAGGCAAGCCGCCTGGTTGACCTATACCAACCTGTTGCTGTCGGTGGGACCGGGCAAGGTGGTGGATGGAGGTGCTGTCGGTGGCACCGGGCAGGGTGGTGGACGGAGGTGAACGGCGTGCAGATTGCAGGTCAGATAGCGGTTGTGACGGGGGCGGCGGTCGGCATTGGCCGGGCTGTTGCTCAGCGGCTGGCGGCTGAGGGTGCGTCGGTTGTGGTGGCGGATATCGACGCAGGCGGCGGGCGCGAGGCGTGCTCGTTGATCGGAGCCGGCGCGCGGTTTGTGCAAGTGGATATGCGCGATGACGAGGCGGTGGTTGAGTTGATGGCTTGCCGGCCGCTGATTCTGGTCAACAACGCGGGTGGTGGGGCGGTACTGCGACCGTGTTTCCCCGAGGCCAGTGTCGAGCGGTGGACCGCTTCGCTGGACCTCAACCTGCGGGCACCGATGCTCGCGACTCAGCTCGCGCTCGGTCCGATGCGGGACGCCGGTGGTGGTGCTGTCGTCAACATGAGTTCCACAGCGGGGCTGGGGTTCGAGCCGCATGTCTCTCCCGAGTACAGCGCCGCCAAGGCCGCGTTGATTCGGTTCACCGCGACGCTTGCGCCGCTGCGGGAGTCGCATGGCGTCCGGGTCAACTGCGTGGTACCCGATTGGGTGGCGACGGAGCGTGGCATCTCGGAGTACGAGGAACTGCCGGAGGCCGAGCGCGGACCTGCCCAGGTCCCGCTGGCGACGCTGACGGATGCGGTCGTCAAGCTCGTCACCGACGAGTCGCTGGCGGGCCGGGCGGTCCATCTGCCACGCGGTGCGGCGCCGTACTTCCTCGACTGACGGCTTCACGACGCCCCCACCGGCTGACAACATGCGGCCATGAACCGTCCTGGGGTGGGGTTCGCGACGCGGCCGGTGGCCGGGATCGCGGTGGCGCTGGCCGTAGTACTGACTGCTCTGTCCGGCCGCTACGGCTTCCATCGCGATGAGCTGTACTTCCTCGTCGCGGGCGACCACCTCGCCTGGGGGTACGTCGACCAGCCGCCGCTCACGCCGCTGCTGGTCCACCTCTCCAGCAGCATCTTCGGCGAGACCCCGATGGGCATCCGGGTGATCTCGACGCTCAGCAGCGCCCTCACCGTCGTGGTGGTCGCCCTGATCGCCCGCGAGTTCAACGCCACCCGCCGAGCCCAGATCCTCGCCGGCCTCTGCACTGCCGTCTCGGGGTTCGTGATGGGCGTCGGCCACCTGGCCTCGACCGCGACCTACGACCTGCTCGCCTGGGTGACCATCGCCCTCCTGGCCATCAAGCTCCTCCGCACCAACAACCCCCGCTGGTGGGTAGCCCTCGGCCTCGCAGCCGGCATCGCCCTGGAGAACAAGTACCTGGTCGTACTTCCCTTGGGCGCACTCCTGATCGCCGTACTGATCACAGGCCCCCGCTCCGTTCTCCGCACCTGGTGGCTCCCCGCCGGTCTGGCCGTAGCCGCCCTGATCGCCGCCCCCAACCTGATCTGGCAAGCAACCCACGACTGGCCCCAACTCACAGTCGCCGGCGGCATCAGCGAAGACGACGGCACCGAGAACCGGATCATGTTCATCCCCCTCCAGATCCTCCAGCTCT
Source organism: Kribbella sp. NPDC051620 (assembly GCF_044453825.1). NCBI lineage: Bacteria > Bacillati > Actinomycetota > Actinomycetes > Propionibacteriales > Kribbellaceae > Kribbella > Kribbella sp. NPDC051620. The sequence goes on along the minus strand of NZ_JBITDB010000001.1, from coordinate 1,330,189 downwards.
CCCCGTTCCTGGTCCCGATCTGGATAGCCGGCTTCCTGAACCTCTGGCGCTCTCCCACCCTGCGCTGGGCCCGCCCGATCGCCCTCGCCTACCCCATTCTCTGCGTCGTAGTACTAGCGCTAGGCGGCAAGCCCTACTACGCCCTCCCGCTGCTCCTGGTACTGATCGCAGCCGGCTGCCAACCCACCATCAACTGGCTGACCACCGCCCGCACATCAGCCCGCCGCACCGTTCTGGCCATCGGCCTGACCCTGACCGCTCTGACCTCAGCCCTCTTCACCCTGCCCGTCCTCCCCGCCTCAGCAGTCAACTTCGTCATCCCCGTCAACGCCGAACAAGGCGAACAGATCGGCTGGCCCGAACTGACCACCGCGGTAGCGAAGGCCTGGCACGAGATCCCCGAAGACCAACGCGCCCGAGCAGTCCTCTTCGCCGGCAACTACGGCGAGGCCGGCGCGCTCGCGAAGTACGGGCCTGCTCTTGGCCTCCCCCACCCCTACTCCGGCCACATGAGCTTCGCCGACTGGTCCCGACCTTCAGACATGCAAGACGGCCCCGTACTTCTGGTCGAGCAGGAACGGAACCCGGCTTACGAACGCAACTTCACCAACTGCGCCCAAGTGGGAGAAGTCGATAACGGAGTAGGCGCGGACAACGAGGAACAAGGCACGGCCGTAGTCCTCTGCGCCGCAACCAACGCCCCCTGGTCCCAACTCTGGCCCTCGCTACGCCGCTACTACTGACGCTCCGAGATCTCCCCCGGAAGCCCCGTCCTGGCCGCCGCCGTCAGCGCATGCATCTTCCGCCAAGCGAACTGCGCATGCTCCAGCAGACCGTACCGATAGTGCGCATGACTGACCCAGACACTGACCGCAGTACCACTCGGCTGCGGCTCAAGATCCACCCCGATGGTCGGCCCCCGCACCTTCAACCGATTCCGCGCCCGAAACTCCAGCCCATCACTGCGAAGCTCCCAAGTCCGCCCCGAAAACACCCGCTGAACCATCTCCACCGCCTCAGCAGTAGTCATCGTGGTCAGTAGATGCGTCTGCTGCCGAACCACAACCTGCAAATAAGCGTTCCACCCCACAAACACCAAAACCCCAAACCCCACCAACACACCAGTCATCCCAGCCCCACATCCCCTCCACGGCCCACCCCAGGTCTCACCACCCACCTGACGGACAACCACCACAGCCCGCAGGAAGCAACCAACAAACCCGGCGCCTCGTCCTGGGAGTCAGATGGCCTGCGGTTACGAGGGCACCCAACAGAGGGGCCGGGGGTGGCGGAGCCCCACCAGCCGGCCAGCCGCCCCACAAACCCGACCCAAAACCAGGGGGGTGTGGGTGGCGAAGCCCCCACAACGCGGCGAGCGAAGCCGCACAAATAACGAGAGCGACCCGGTCCGCCGATGCTGGCGGACATCGGCCGCTCGTCGATCTCGTGGGCGATACTGAGTTCGATCCAGTGATCTCTTCGACCTGAGGGCGGACCTTCCGTACCAACGGCTGCGAAACCGTTCGCTGACGCCTGCACCAGCTCGCGCCAGGGTTTCGGTAGGACCCCGATAATCCCCCGCCTTGCTGCTTTCTCGCTGCCTAAGCGACCTCTTCCATGCCACTCAAACCGTGCGCCCTTGCAACGAGACGTGGCCTGAGAGCACGTCCGCCGCAGTTCATTATCGTCCGCGTCAGTACGGATGATTGTCACTCAGTTCGACACTCGCTCCAGGGCTCCGACAGGCCGCAGACAGTCGAACGGGACTTGTCCGTGCGAAGCAAGCGGAGTTCGGGCCTTATCGGCAAGCTATGTGGGGTCACCCATCGGCAGGGCGAACCCTGTTTCTGCAATCTTCACCCATGTGATCTGCAGCTTTGCTCGCGAATCTCCACTACCAATTTGGCGAAATTGATTATCCAGCGAGACGACTTCCATCCGAGCTACGCTAGACTTGAAGTGATTGAGAGTCGCTTCGCCAACTTTGATCTTCGACCCGTAAGCAACGACGTATGTTCGAGGTTGCTCAAATAAAGCTAGGAATTCATCCTCGGATAGACTTAGTCGACCCCTTCCAAGGAGGTGCCCGTAGTGTTCGCGCAACTCGACACGGGTTCCAATTCTCAGGTCATTCTCGATTATCTGAGCAGAATTGATGACCTGAGACCGAACATCCCTGACCTTCACGTCAAAATTGCGCTTAACGTGGATGATGTAGGTATTCTCACCATCTGAGGCGAGTCCGTCGAAGAGTTCGACATTGTCCGTCAGTACTTTGTCGCCATTAATGAAGGTCCGGCCTACCACCGCTGTCTCATTGTAAAGACCTTCCCCGTCGGCTTCATTCCACTCCTGGAGCCCCAGGGAGACAGAATCTACATCGCGGTCTTTCATAACCGCCAAGAAATCCTTCGTGACCTGCTCAATGTAAGCCGCATCAACCTCGTACCACTTGCCAGACAGCAAGAAGTAAGTTTTACCCTCATGACGCAACTCACCATGCAGATGGCTCAATAGTGGTCCATTCGTGTTGTTCAGCAATCCGTAGTCACTATTTTCCGTGCGGATTGAAACTGAATTGAAGTTCTTAATCAGATCAGATCCGTCGATTTTCATACTGTCTACGATATCTTCCAAGCTCGGCGGATTCTCATCTTCATAGATGATATCCCTACCTTGACTCGCTATATATTCAGTGGCATTACCGTACATCGAGGCATCGACGTGTGAGATCGCCAAATTGACATAGTCATGATCGACAAATAGTCTCTGGGCAAGGACCAACCGGAGCTCCGCGATCAGATCCTTTTTCTTGCGCGGATTGAGGATCTTAATAGCGTCTAGAGCACCCCAACCGTCGTCACTCGGCAACGGGGACACCGCTTTTGCCGCGAGCCATCTGATCAGTTCGAGGATCTTCTCCGGGCTTTCGATTCGTGGACCAAGCTTTACCGAGGCTCCTACATCCAACCGAATCTTGGTTTTCTTGCCAAAGACGGAAAGCAGTTCATCATCACTCAAGACCTCGTCCCGGATTTGCCCACTTAGCGCCGTCCAGACATTGACAAGCGACTCCGTGTAGGTGATTCGGCGAGGATCTCGGAAATGTACGTTACTGGCTAACGCATCGCCCGTGATTTGGCTAGACCGAGCACCCTTCACCTCCGGCTTAGCCACACGGCGACCAACCTCGATTGGAAATGAGATATCTATGAAGCGCTCGAAGACAACTAGGGCCTGACCCGATGTATATGCGTAGAGATCATCATCAATAGTTACGAAACAGACCAGATGCTGCATCGAATTGTAGATATCATCGAGCTCGATTCCCGATCCGTCAAAAAACTTGACCCACGCGCTGAGATTCGGGCGCGCGGCGGCATTTAGATACAGATCGAATTTAGCTCCACCGAGCACTGCCGACCCTTGAGACTTATAGCCTTCGGGGCTATCTTTGATCTTATTGTAGTGAGCAACAATCGCCTCAGGAAGGTCGACTTCCTTGCCCACTTCCCCCAGGATCTCCAATGCCGAGTCCACGTCGATCTTGTAGATCGGCGCAAGGATTCCAGTTTTAGCGGCCACGCTTTCCATCTCCCCCAAAGGCGCATCAACCGAAACCGGTGAACGAGCCATAACCGTCTGGATTCACTCCCCGCAGACGACTATGCATCGATTACGCTCCGTTGCCAAGACCTAAGCCACGTTCACTTACTAGGTTGGCCGCGTCGCAGCAGTTTGGCGATTGAGCACACGAGCAACGTTCGGCGGCCGGTACAGTTCACTTTTCTGCACCTCGCCATCTCGCTCATGGGTCGGCCATCGGCCCCGAGCTTGGTTATGTTGGCCCTGTGGATCTCGGCAATCACCGCGTCAACGCCGTAGCTGATCGCCTTACCGTAGACGACGTCAGCCAGCTCTTGCGCGGTCTCGACCGAGTTGCCACCTTGTGCGGCTTCTGCGACCTCGCGCACTTCCTCATCGAGGATCCGCTGTCGCGCCTCGGCCAGCTCGGCCGTCAACGGCGTAGGACGGCCAGGGTGCGCAAGCTCGAAACGTCATGAAACTCGCGCACCTGACGCCACGGAGACTCGCTCACTAACGGAGTCGTTCCTCTCGCCCGGAACAGTCTCAGCCGTCCTGGCTCCGATTGCCGGCACTTTGGGTGGAACGCGTTGCGGTTGAAGTCGGCGGGTACGTGATGCCGAAGCCCCACCCGAAATCGCGTGCCGGGCGGCGCGTGTTCCGCTGCGGTCAAAGGTCGCCGACCTGTTGGAGCATCACAAGGATCTCTACGGCACCGGCCCGGCCGATTAGCTCTTCACGAACGAGGCGGGGGCGCCGCTACGCCGGACGTTGTTCCGGGCTCGTGTCTGGCGGCCTGCGATTGTCCGAGCTGGGTTGCTGGGTGCCGTCACTCAGGAAGGCAGTAGATTCGGGCGGGATGACGTCGACCGGCGAGTCGCCGCTTGTCTCGACCTTTGTTCGGGCGGCAACGGTGGGATGCGGGAGTCGGCGATGGTCGTCGGCGTGGGTAGGCGCGTCGTCCGGGGACAGATGGGGTGCGGGCGAAGGCAGGGCGGGTCGGGGGTAGTCACCGCGACGGAGGAGCGGCAAAACAGGGTGGGTGGGAGCGGCCAGAGCGGGGAGCGAGGTACGAGCGAGCGGCGGCGGGCGCGTGGGGAATCGTCGTACCAACGGAAAAGCCGGTCGCCTGGAGGCTGACCGGCTTGATCTCGGGTGGGCGATACTGGGTTCGAACCAGTGACCTCTTCGGTGTGAACGAAGCGCGCTACCACTGCGCCAATCGCCCGGATCTGCTTCGTCGTACTGTGTTGCGGGTGAAACCATAGCGCATTGGTCCGCGACGTACGAATCGGGCCGGGCTACTCTTGCTGCAAGACGGAGACCCCGTCGCGTTGGAGACGTGATTGTGACTTTCTCGCACGACACCGAGCACGCGCTCGGCACGCTGGTCCGGCTGGTGAACACGCTGCCCGGGCCGAGTAGCCAGGTCGACACGATGGAAACGCTCGAGGACCTGGAGAAGTTCGTCCACGAGCGCGAGTTCAGCGCGGTGGGCAATCTGACCGAGACCGATCTGCACGACGTCCGGGAGCTGCGGCCGCTGTTCGCGCCGGTGTTCACGACGGCGTCGGACGCGGAAGCGGCGGCGATGATCAACGCGATCGTCGCCAGCGGTACGACGACGCCCCGGCTGACCAACCACGACGGTCACCCGTGGCACATCCACTACTCACGCGACGGCGCCTCGCTCACCTGCCGGATCACGGTCGAGTGCGGGATCGCGCTCGCCCAGGTGATCTCGGCCGGTGAGCGCGAGCGGCTGCGGCGCTGCGAGGCGCCGGACTGCGACGACGCGCTGATCGACCTGTCGCGCAACCGCTCCAAGCGGTACTGCGACGCCCGTACCTGCGGCAACCGGCTGCATGTCGCGGCCTATCGCGAGCGCCGCAAGGTCGCGGGCGAGTAACTGACGCGCAGCGTCCGGAGTACCAGTTGGTACTCCGGACGCTTTCTTTCAAGCCTGTACTACGTACGCGCCTGCCCTTACGGGTCGAGGTCGTCGGCGGAGCGTTCGGCGAAGACCTTCGCGACCGCGGTCGTCACCTCACCCGGTACCGGGAGGTCGCGGTCGTCGGCGCGGTGGATCGCCTGGACGTCGCGCGTGGTCGACGTGAGGAAGATCTCATCGGCCTCGGCCAGCTTCGCCAGCGGCACGTCCCGCTCGACTCCACCGAACCACGCCAGCACCAGATTGCGGGTGACGCCGGACAGCGCGCCCGATTCCAGGGTCGGCGTGACGAGCTCGCCGTCGAAGACGCAGAAGATGTTCGAGCCGGTGCCCTCGCACAGGTCGCCGACGGTGTTCGCGAAGATCGCCTCACTGCCGCCACGCTCCTTGGCGTAGGCGAGCGCCCGGACGTTCTCGGCGTACGACGTGGTCTTCAGTCCGGCGACGGCGCTGCGCTCGTTGCGCACCCAGGGCACCGTGACGAGCGCCGAACTCGGCGCGGGCTTCTCGATCGCCTGGGCCGCGACGATGAGCGTCGGGCCGTCGGTACCGCGATCGGACGACAGCGGCGAGACCCCGCCGGTGTACGTGATCCGCAGCCGGCCGAACGCGATGTCGGGGTCGGCCTTCACGACGGTCGCGATCGCGTCCCGGACCAGCGCCAGGTCGGGCGCCGGCAGGCCGAGCCCGGTCGCGGAGACGACCAGCCGGTCCAGATGCCGGGTGACCGCGAACGGCTGCCCGTCGACGATCTTCACGGTCTCGAAGACGCCGTCACCCGTGGTGAGGCCGTGGTCGAGCGGCGAGACGGCGGCGCCCGCGATGGCAGAGGCGTCCTGAAGAGCGCCGTTCAGCCAGATGTTCATACCTGCTCCTTCCAACCCCGGACACCCTATGCCGCAAGGCTTCCCGGGCCCGCCACGGCGTCCGCGAGTGACGAGGCGATGACACGCGGTTGGCCGGAAGGTGACCCCCGTTTTTGAACTGTCCCGCAGGGTGCGCTAGTGTTCTTCTCGCACCGAGGGGAACGAAAAACCCGGTTGCAACGCGAACGTAGCTCAGTTGGTAGAGCGCAACCTTGCCAAGGTTGAGGTCGCCGGTTCGAACCCGGTCGTTCGCTCGGAGAGGGCCATCCTCTGGTCGAGAAGTCGGCAGGCCAGCTTTCTCACCTGGTGGAGTGGCCGAGAGGCGAGGCAACGGCCTGCAAAGCCGTGTACACGGGTTCGAATCCCGTCTCCACCTCGAAACATTCTTACGCGGTATGCCGTTAACTTGGACGATTGGCGCAGCGGTAGCGCGCTTCCCTGACACGGAAGAGGTCACTGGTTCGATCCCAGTATCGTCCACGATATCGATGGGCGACTCGTGCCTGCCAGGTTCGGCAGGCCGGGTCGCTCTCGTCATTTGTGCGGCTGCGCTTCGCTTGCCGCGTTGTGGGGGCTTCGCCACCCACACCCCCTTGCCTGGGTCGGGTTTGTATGTCAGCTCGCCATTGTGGCTGCTGCCTTGACTTAGATCAGCCAACTGCCTTCGAGCATGAGGTCTCTGTCGGGGATCTCGTTCACTTCTCGCCAGGCCTGGATTCTGGTGGGGGTTACTCGGAAGAACGGGTAGTTGGACTGGCGGGGGTCGAAGCCGGCCTTTTCGGCGAAAGCGGCTGCTTCGGGGGCTGGGAGGTGGTCCAGCAGGTCTGCGGTGCCCCAGATCAGGATCACGTCGCGGGTCTCCCCCAGTGCCAGGTGGACTTGGCCTGTTGCTTGGAGGTTGAGGCTGGTGGGGTTCTTGCGGGCGGTGGACAGGAGGAGGGTGCTGTCCTGCCAGAGGAACGAGAGGGGCATGAGGTACGGCGTACCGTCCGCTGAGGCCGTTGCTACCCAGGCGTCCACGTCGGTTGCTAGGCGGCGGAGGGTGTCGGATTTGCGGGTTTCCGGGGTGCGGGCGGGGGCGTTTGGCATGGGGGTGTCCTCCTGTCGTGGGCTTCATCATGCGTCAGGAATGGGTGCAACCAGTGGGACTGGAGTGGCGAGATTCACGCCTGGGAAGGTGTGTCGGGATTGCCTCGATACCGATTTCCACCCGCACCGAAAGTGCGCTACTGTTCTGCTCTCGCACCGAGCAGGTCGAAGAAGTTCGGACAGCTCAGCGCGATGCGAACGTAGCTCAGTTGGTAGAGCGCAACCTTGCCAAGGTTGAGGTCGCCGGTTCGAACCCGGTCGTTCGCTCGGTACAGGTCAGTAGGCTGAGACTCTGTGGTGGAGTGGCCGAGAGGCGAGGCAACGGCCTGCAAAGCCGTGTACACGGGTTCGAATCCCGTCTCCACCTCGAAACATTCTTACGCAGTATGCCGTTAACTTGGACGATTGGCGCAGCGGTAGCGCGCTTCCCTGACACGGAAGAGGTCACTGGTTCGATCCCAGTATCGTCCACGAGATCGATGGGCGGCCTGTGTTCGCGGAAAGCGCGAACCAGGTCGCTCTCGTTATTTGTGCGGCTGCGCTTCGCTTGCCGCCTTGTGGGGGCTTCGCCACCCACACCCCCTGGCGGGGGCTGGCGGTGGTTGTCAGCCTGGGATTTTTGCGAAGTCCCAGGTGATGGTTCTGCTGGGGTGGAAGCGGATGAATGCCCGGTCACCGATTCCCAGTCCCACCAGGAACTTGTAGGACTCGACCGCCTGGTCGTAGTCACCGATGTAGCGCTGGAACCAATCGCCGTACTGCTCGGCCGTTATGTCGTCGTCGAGTACGCGCGCATTCCCGTTGTAGTGCACGCCGGCGTACGGCTGGTCGGCCTTGTCGATGAGAACCGAGGCGGTGCCGTCATGGCGCGTGTTGCGGACGGCAGCGCTGTTCTTCCAGGTACTGAAGATGATGTCGCCGTCGTCCACGGCGTAGGTCATGGGCGTGATCCTGATGGTGCCGTCCTCGTTCCTGGTCGCCAGCTTCGCCACCCACAGACCCTCCGCCAGGAAGGGCTTCAGCTCCTGATCGGTCAGCGGCGGGAGTTTCATCGCGTTCCTCGTCTCCTCTACCGGCCGTTGATCCGGTTGTGGACCGGTGAGATCTCAAGGTCCGGTGCGGCGCCACCGACCGCCTCGATCAACGGAACCAGGACCTGCGCGAACCGCTCGAGATCCTCGGCGGACTCCCAGACGTCTACGACGAAGTAGCTGCCGTTGTCCTTGAGTGCGGCTGTGTGCGACAGCCGCCCCCGCGGGTTCCCGTATCCCGCCTCGTCGAGCTGCTTGATGACCTGGTCGTACTGCTCGACGGTGTCCGTACCTGCGTCCGAAACCATCACGATAGCCATGACCGAACTCCCCTTTCCCGGGTCCTGCGGCATTTCTCGGATGCTGCGACAGTAGGAAGCCCGCGGTGCGAAAACGTCCGCCGAACTACTCAGTCGGGCTACTCATCTCCTGGTCAGCCACCCACGACACGATCTGGCTGCGGTTCGACAGACCAAGCTTGGTGAGGACGTGCTGGACATGGTTCTGCGCGGTTCGCTCGGACAGGTACAGCTCCTCGGCGATCTCCCGATTCGTCTTTCCGGCAGCGACGAGTTCTGCCACCTGCCATTCGCGGCGGGTCAGCGGACCAGCCGCCGAGAGCTCTTCGACGAGTGCCTCCACTTTGGCCGCGATCACGCCCATGCCGAGGGCCGAGGTGTTGCGCCGGCTGGTCGCCAACAGATGCCGGGCCCGCACGATGTCGCCGGGCCGACGTCGCCGTGCCAGCACGGACGCCAGCTCGTACTGCGCTTCGGCCAGATACCCCACCGCTCCACTGGCGGCACAGCTGGCTGTCGCCGCCTCGAGATCCACAACGGCTTCGTCGAACCGGCCCAGGTGGCCCAGACCGCGACCGGTCCAGAGTTCGACGGGGCCGAAGTAGGCCACCTGCCCAGCCCCGCTGCACACGTGGTGACCGCGGTACATCGCCGAGCCTGGTGACGAGCGTGGCCACATCCTTGTCCGCGCCCAGCTCGACCGCGACGTTGGCGCCGAACGCCAGGGCGGGAAGCATGGCGTGAGGTGACGGTTGCCATTCGGCCGGCGGGCCGAGCGAGCGATACACCGCGGCGGCCTCGTCGAGACGTCCTGCCGACGCGAGCAGCTGCGCGTTGGCGACTGCGATGATGATCCCGGCCGTGGGGAGCGGTCGCTCGAACACGGTGACGCGGGCGTAGCCGCTGGCCTCCACCGCCCCGGTTGCTTCGGGTCCGATCTGAAGACACATCTGGTTCAGCAGCCCGGCGCGCTCGTGGAAGCCGATGTCGTCACCGGTTGCCGCCAGCTGCGAGAAGGCCTGATCGGCCAGCACCATGGCATCGGCGAAGCGAGCTTCCGCCTGGGCCAGCACGGCCTGGCACTTGAGCAGCTCGTACCGCGCGTGCGGCCCACGGACCTGCTCGACGCACGACGACAGCGCTTCGATCTCGCGAGCGACGCGGAGCAGCTCGCCGCGTTCGAACGCGGCGTCGACCTGCCACAGATGTGCCCACATCCGGGTGTGCGAGTCGGCGGCCTCGCGGCCGAGCTCAAGCATGCGGTCAGCGAGCACAGCGCGCTCCTCCAGGCCTTCAGGTCCCGAGCGGGCCAGACGCCTCGCTCGCAGCGCCGCCTCCAGTGCCACCCGGTCGCCTGCCTCTTCAGCCAGCGTGAGGGCCTCTTCACTCGCACGCCCCGCGACCTTGTACTCCTCGTAGTCGTGGGACGTGCTCCACGCGGCGTAGATCGATGCTTCTGCCAGCCGCGCCAGGAGCCGGGCCCGCAGGGCCTTGTCGGCGAGGTCGACCACGGCCAGAGCTTGCTCGCACAACCGTCGCGTCGTCGCCTCCAACCGCGTTGGTGCGTTGGCCTCGCGGACCAAAGCGGCCTCGGCGAGGAGGCTCGGCCGGGCCAGAGCGCCCGCAGCCGACGCCGCTCGTACGCTCGCGTCGACGCTTCCCGCGATGTCGGTCGAGGCATTCAGTGCGCTTGACAGGCCGAGATACAACCGGCAACGCAGCTCCTCGTCCAACTCATCGGCCCCGAGGTTGAGCGCAAGACGGTACAGCCGAGCGCCCTCCTCGTAGGCCAGCGCCTTCATGGACGCGTCGGCGGCAAGCGTGATCCAGTGCACTGCGCGACCGAGGTCGGCGTCAACCGCCGCGACCGCCCAGTGACGAGCCAGGTCCGACAGGTGTCGCTCGATCCTTCCGGCGTAGACCGACTCGACCGTCTCAGCGGCTGCGCGGTGCAGCTGCACACGCTCAGCCGTCGACAGGCCCGCTTCGACTGCGTCCCGCACCAGCGCGTGGGTGAACCTGTGACTGGCGGGGATCGTTCCCGCCTCGACCAAACCTGCGGCCGTGGCCTCGTCGAGGGACGAGAGGCAGCTCATCGCAGTGGCGCCGACCATTGGCGCGACGACCGTGGCCGAGAATTCGCGACCCACGATCGATGCGGCGTGGATCACGGTCACGGCATCCGGCGACAGCCGGCTCAAGCGGCTGCGGATGGCTTCGCGCACGTTGGCGGAGACCGGGGCGAGACCTCCGGCCACCTTGCCTGCCGGCAGCACGCGCCCCACCTCGCCCACGAAGAACGGGTTGCCGCCGGTGAGAACCTGCACCTGCCGCGCGTCGCCGGGAGCGACATCGTGTCCGAGCACCGACGCGAGCTGCAGCGCCACGGCCTGCTCCGTCAAGCCGGTGAGGTCGATCTGCCGGGTGATCGGTTCCCGGACCAGGTCGGCGAAGTACGCGGCGTGCTCGTGCTCGGTGTCGCGGTGGTTCACCATGATGAGCAGCCGTTCGTCGCGGACCGTTCGCGCCAGGTGCCGCAGCAACAGGACCGAGGGACGGTCGGCCCAGTGGGCATCGTCGAGAACCAGGACGAGTGGGCTGCCGGCGGTGATCTCGTGGAAGAGCCGCCCGACGGCTTCGAACTGGCGAAAGCGGTCTTCGGCCGGCGCGAGAGGGTCCGGTGCCGACGCCGGACCGCCGAACAACTCGGGGGCCAGGCGCGCGAGGTCCGTGTCGACTTCCGCGATGCCGGCGAGCTCGACCGCGCCGCGGACGAGCTGACGCCACGGCCAGTACGGCGGCGCCCCCTCGGACTCGACTGCGACACCCCACAGGGTGGGCACGCCACGGTCGCCGGCCAGACCTGCCAGCTCCTCGGCAAGCCTCGTCTTCCCGATGCCCGGCTCGCCGCGGCACAGCACGATCCTCGGACGCCCCCGCTGCGCGTCATCCAGGTAGCCGGCGAGCGCAACCAGCTCCCGGTCTCGTCCGACCAGGACACCCCGCATTCCCCCACCATACGACCGGTCTTACCCGGGGATTCGCCGGTCAGGTCCCCTTGACCGTGGCTGAGTTGTCACATGCGGAGGTGGGAGCCGCCGTTGAAGTCGAGAATCGTGCCGGTGGCGAACTCGGCGAGGGGGGATGCGAGGTAGAGGATTGCTGCTGCTACCTCGGAAGGGTCGGCGACTCTTTCCAGGGGGCTTTCCAAGCGCCGGCGGTCGTATCCGTCGCCTGAAAGGGCTTCGGCGGCCATGGCTGTGGTGGTCCAGCCGGGGGCTATGGCGGTTACTGCTATGCCTTCTGGGCCTAGAGAACGGGCCAGGGATTGGGTGAAGGAGACTATGGCGGCTTTGCTGGCGCCGTAGGCCGGCTGGTTGGGTTCGCCTCGGAAAGCGCCTCTTGAGGAGACGTTGATGATTCGGGCGCCTCGGGTCATGTGTCGGGCTGCGCACCAGGTGACGTTGGCCGTGCCGGTGAGGTTGACGTTGAGGGTGTTGGACCAGGCGGTCTGCCATGCCTCGTACGTTGTCTCGCGGAGCGGGTGGGGTTCGTAGATGGCGGCGTTGTTGACCAGGACGTCGATGCTGCCCAGGGCCGCGGCGGCGGTGTCGACCATTTGCAGGATTGCGGTCGGGTCGGCCAGGTCGGCTTGGGCCAGGACGTGGCCGTCTCCCGGCAACGCCTTCAGGACAGCTTCGGCGGAGTCGCGGGAGGAGCCGTAGTGGACTGCTACCCGGTCTCCTTCGGCGGCGAAGGCGTGGGCGGTGGCGGCGCCGATGCCGCGGGAGGCGCCGGTTACCAAGACAGAGCGATCCATGCGGTCGAGTCTTGCATCAGGGGCGCGGCTTGATGTCTCGGCGGTAGTCCTTGGTCTGGCGGACCCAGGCCTTGCGGGCTTCGGCTTGCAGGCGGCTGTCGGCTCGGCGGGCCATGTAGGCGGCCTCGCGTTGCAGCTTCACCCAGCTCTCGTAGCGGCGGACGGAGAGCGCTCCCTCGTCCAGGGCTTCCCGTACTGCGCAGCCTGGTTCTGTCAGGTGAACACAGTCCTTGAAGTGGCATTGCTCGGCCAGAGCTGTTACGTCTGGGAAGGCGGCTGCCAGGCCCTCGCCTGCCTCTTGCAGGCCGATCCCCCGCAGGCCAGGGGTGTCGATGACTACTCCACCGGCGGGCAACAGGATCAGCTCGCGGCGTACGGACGTGTGCCGGCCCTTGCCGTCCTCGCGGATCGCCTGCACGTCCAGGAGTTCCACACCCGCCAGTGCGTTCACCAGGGACGATTTGCCCGCGCCACTCGTGCCCAGCAGGGCCATTGTGGCGTTGCCGTCGAGGAGAGCTCTGACGGCGTCTAGGCCCTCGCCTGTTGTCGCACTGCAGACCAGTACGTCCGCACCGGGCGCAGCAGTCGCTACATCCTCGGCGACGGTGTCGGCGTCGCCTACCAGGTCGGCTTTGGTCAGTACTACGACCGGGCGCGCGCCGCTCTCCCAGGCGAGGGCGAGGAAGCGCTCTATCCGGCCGATGTTGGGCTCTGGGTGCAACCCGACCACGATGGCCACCACATCGACGTTGGCCGCGAGGACCTGGCCGCGTGAGCTGCCGCCGACCTCGGCCCGCACGATCGCGGTACGGCGGGGTGCAACCGCCTCGACGGTGATGCGGTCGTCGGGCCACTGGCGCAGGGCGACCCAGTCGCCGGTACACGGAGTTGCCTGCGGGTCGGTGGCGATGGCCGCGAGCACTGCGCCGGACCAGCTGGCGCGGACGGGGCCGTCTTCGGTGAGGACGGTCGAGAGGCCTTTGTCGACGCGGACCACGCGGCCTGGTACGAGCTCCTCCGAGTGTGTTGCGAGGTAGCCGGCCGTTTCGGGGTCAAGCCCGAGGGCCAGAAGTTTTGCTGACATCGTGCGACGAACCTTTCGGGAGGCCCGGCCGCGAGTTCAGCTCAGCGGACGGACGAAGCGGGAGACAACGGCCCGATGGGCCTGGTACGAGCTCATGACACCGTCAGCTCCCTTCCATGTCCTGGCGCTCCGCACACACGGACCGCTGCTGTCACGTCCCGATCAGCCTAGGTCGTCGGGTTCCTTGGGCGCACCGGGTTTTCCGACCGCCGCCGGCTCCCGCTCAGGTTCAGGCTCGACCACGGGCGCCCCCACAGGCTCGACCACGGGCTCCACAACAGGTTCGTCCACGGGGTCAGCGACTGCTTCGCGCACGGGTTCAGGTTCAGCAACCGGCTCGGTCACTTCTGCAGGTGACGCCGGTACGCGGGGTTCGCCCAGGGCTTCGATGGCCTTGGCCATCTTCACTTCGGGGCGTTCGTCGTCGGGGGCGATCGCCTCTTCGTGGTGGACCTTCGAGTCCGTCTTCATCACCGGCTCGGAGTGTTCGAGCGGGTGTTTGCGGGACTTGTGCGGCCACATGCGGTCGACTACCGCGTTCAGGGCAGCGCCGATCAGTACGGCGATGGCTGTCATGTAGAGCCACATCAGGACGGCGATCGGCGCCGCCAGAGGTCCGTAGATGGACGTGCCGCCGACGGTGGTTTGCAGGATCCAGCGGAGGACGAAGCTGCCGAGGATCCAGATCGAGAGGGCGAGGAACGACCCGGGAAGATCGGAGATCCACGGCGTCCGGACCGGCACCGACAGGTGGTACAGGGTGTTGAGGAAGCCTGCGGACAGGATCGTCACGACGGGCCAGTACAGCTGGTTCAGGAAGTCGAGGCGCTGGGGCAGCAGCTCGTCGACGGCGCCAGGGCCGGCCAGTACCAGCGGGAGGACGATCACGCCGATCACCAGCGCGCCGCAGTACAGGCTGAAGGACAGCGCCCGGGTGCGGATGATGCCGCGCCGGCCGCCCATCCCGTACATGATCGTGATGGTGTCGACGAAGACGTTCAGCGCCCGGCTGCCGGACCACAGCGCCAGCACGAAACCGACCGAGATCACGTCCGGCCGGCCGCCGTCGTCGAGCACCTTCTCCAGGGTCGGCACGATCACGTTGTTCACCGCGTCCGCGGTCAGCGCCCGGCCGGCCAGCTCGGCGATCTGCAGCTTGATGTCGTCGATCGTCTCGACCTGGAAGTACTTGCCGGCGATGAAACCGATGCTGCCGGCCAGCCCGAAGATCAGCGGCGGCAGCGACAGGATCGCGAAGAACGCCGCCTCCGCGGCCAGACCCGTGACCCGGTAGCGCAGACAGGTGCCGACCGTCTGGGTCAGCAACCGCCATGTGGTCCCGGGGAGTCGTCGGGCCCATGCAAGTGAGACGGAGGTCTCGGACCCAGAGCGTGCCATACCGCTTACCGTACTGACATGGCGGACCCAAACGCTGTAACGAATCAGGCTCCCCCACTGCATGGGGTGAACTTCTTCACGCGGGACACCGCTCTCGGTGACTCTCTGCGTCCGTACGCTGACCTGTTCGACGATCCCGGTCTGTCCGCGATCGGTGAACTGGCCGGCTCAGAGGAAGCGCTCTCCCACGCTCTCCCGGCCAACCAGAACTCCCCCGTGCTGAAGACACACGACCGCTACGGCCACCGCATCGACGAGGTCGAGTTCCACCCGTCCTGGCACTGGCTGATGAACAAGGCGGTCGGCTTCGGACTCCAGGCAGCGCCCTGGACCAGCGATCGCCCGTCGCCACATCTCACCCGCGCGGCCGGCTTCTACGTCTGGTCGCAGGTCGAGCCGGGCCACGGCTGCCCGATCTCGATGACGTACGCCGCCGTACCGGCCCTCCGCGCAGACAAGACGCTGGCCGACCAATGGGTCCCCCACCTGGCGGCCACCGAATACGACCCCCGCCGGCTCCCACCCGCCGAGAAGGCCGGCGCGCTGGCCGGGATGGGGATGACCGAGAAGCAAGGTGGATCCGACGTCCGGGCCAACCTCACGACCGCCACCCCGACCGGTACCGAGGGTGAGTACATCCTCAACGGGCACAAGTGGTTCTGCTCCGCACCGCAGGTCGACGTGTTCCTCGTGCTGGCCCAGGCGCCGGACGGCCTGACCTGTTTCGTCGTGCCCCGGGTCCTTGCCGACGGCAACCGGAACGCGTTTGCCCTGCAGCGTCTGAAGGACAAACTCGGCAACCGGTCGAACGCCTCCAGCGAGGTCGAGTTCCACTCCACCGTCGGCTACCGGCTCGGCGACGAGGGCGCCGGTGTCCGGACGATCATCGAGATGGTCGCGGCGACCCGGCTCGACTGCGTGCTCGGCTCGGCCGCGTTGATGCGCCGGGCGCTGGTCGAGGCGACCTGGCACGCCGCGCATCGGAGCGCGTTCGGCGACCTGTTGAAGAACAAGCCCGCGATGCAGAACGTGCTCGCCGACCTCGCGATCGAGAGCGAGGCAGCAACCGCTCTCTCGATGCGGCTGGCGGCCGCGGTGGACGCGTCACTGGCCGGTGACGACCAGGCGGCCGCGTTCCGCCGGATCGCCTTGCCGCTGGCCAAGTTCTGGGTCTGCAAGCGGACGTCGTTCACCGTCGCGGAGGCACTGGAGTGTCTCGGCGGCAACGGTTATGTCGAAGAGAGCGGTCTCCCGCTGCTGTTCCGCGAGTCGCCGCTCAACTCGATCTGGGAAGGCTCGGGAACGGTCAACGCTCTCGACGTACTGCGCGCCCTGCGCAGGCCCGAGTCGCTCGAGGCGTGGCTGCTCGAGGTCGGAGCAGCCCGAGGCGCCGACCAGCGGCTGGACGCGGCGGTGACCGACGTACTGGAGTCGCTGGCGGACCTGGCCGGTGCGGAGGCGGGCGCGCGACGGCTGGCCGCCCGGATGGCCGTTTGCCTGCAGGCATCCCTTCTGGTGCGGCACTCGACGCCCGAGGTGGCCGACGCCTTCGTCGGGTCGCGGCTGGCCGGCGACTGGGGTGGCGTCTTCGGCACCCTGCCGCGCACCACGGCGTACCGTCCGATCATCGACCGCATCCTCTAGCAGCAGCCGTCACACGCTAGGGTTACGGCGTCGCGACTGGCGCTGAGGTGGGATCGACCACCGGGGAGCGAAAAGACCGTCGGCACCGTGCGCCTGGGTGCCGCGACCTTGTCACAGGGAACCCCTGTGCGACCTCAGGAGAGAGACGAAGATGACTCAACCCTTCGACGCCGCGACGGCGTCGGCCGCGTACCGCAACGCGCTCGAGGTGATCGGCGCGGTGGAGCCCACCATCGCCGGCGCGATCAAGGCCGAGCTGGCCGACCAGCGGTCCTCGCTGAAGCTGATCGCCAGCGAGAACTACGCCTCCCCCGCGACCCTGCTGACGATGGGCAACTGGCTCTCGGACAAGTACGCCGAGGGCACCGTCGGGCACCGCTTCTACGCCGGCTGCCAGAACGTCGACACCGTCGAGCAGGCCGCCGCCGACCACGCCAAGGCGCTCTTCGACGCGCCGCACGCCTACGTCCAGCCGCACTCGGGCATCGACGCGAACCTGGTCGCCTTCTGGGCCATCCTCGCCAACCGGATCGAGTCCCCGGCCCTTGCCGAGGCGAGCGCCAAGCACGTGAACGACCTGTCCGACGAGGACTGGGCCAAGCTGCGCAAGGCGCTCGGCGACCAGAAGATGCTCGGCATGTCGCTCGACGCCGGCGGTCACCTGACGCACGGTTTCCGGCCGAACATCTCCGGCAAGATGTTCCACCAGAGCTCGTACGGCACCGACCCGGAGACGGGCCTGCTGGACTACGACAAGGTCGCCGCGACCGCCCGTGAGTTCAAGCCGCTGATCCTGATCGCCGGCTACTCGGCGTACCCGCGCAAGGTGAACTTCGCCAAGATGCGCGAGATCGCGGACGAGGTCGGCGCCACCTTCATGGTCGACATGGCGCACTTCGCCGGGTTCGTCGCCGGCAAGGTCTTCACCGGCGATTACGACCCGGTGCCGCACGCGCACGTCACCACGACCACGACGCACAAGTCGCTCCGCGGCCCGCGTGGCGGCATGGTGCTGTGCCAGCCGGAGTACGCCGACGCCGTCGACCGCGGCTGCCCGATGGTGCTCGGCGGCCCGCTCAGCCAGGTGATGGCTGCCAAGGCCGTCGCGCTGGCCGAGGCCCGCCGTCCCGAGTTCAAGACCTATGCGCAGAACGTCGCCGACAACGCGGTGACCCTGGCCGAGGGCCTGATGAAGCGTGGCGTGAAGCTGGTCACCGACGGCACCGAGAACCACCTCGTACTGCTGGACGTCTCGTCGTACGGGATCACCGGCCGCCAGGCCGAGTCGGCGCTGCTCGACGCGGGCATCGTGACGAACCGCAACGCGATTCCCCGCGACCCGAACGGCGCCTGGTACACGTCGGGCGTCCGGATCGGCACCCCGGCACTGACCACCCGCGGTTTCGGCGCCGACGAGTTCGACAAGGTCGCCGAGCTGATGGTCGACGTCCTGTCCAGCGTCACGCCGACCACCACCTCGGCCGGTGCTGCCTCCAAGGCGAAGTACGTCCTCGCCGACGGCGTGGCCGACAAGGTCCGGGCGGCGTCTGCCGAGCTGCTCGACAAGCACCCTCTGTACCCGGGTCTCGATCTCAACTGAGCACGGCGGCCCGCTCCCGGTACTCCGGGAGCGGGCCGTTTCAATTATCCGAATGTTGTAATAACCGAGGTAGGGTTCCGTCATGCCACCGGAACCCACCCCTGCCGAGATCAGCCAGTTCGTCGAGCGTTTCGCCGGCGTCCTCGCGAACAGCGGCGTACCGACGATGTCGGCCCGGGTGATGGCGTGCATGCTGGTGAGCCCGAACGGCACCATGACGGCCGCCGAGCTCGCCGAAGCACTCAAGATCAGCCAGCCCGCGGTGTCCGGGGCTGTCCGGCAGCTCATCCAGGTCTCCTTCATCACCCGCGAACGGCTCCCCGGCTCCCGCAAGGACCACTACCGGATCCGCGACGACGTCTTCTCCGCCATCATCGAACGCCGCAACAACGCCCTCGCCGAGTGGGAATCCTCGGTCCTGTCCGGCGTAGACCTCTTCGGCCAGGACAGCGTCGTCGGCCGGCGCCTCGCCGAGAACGCCGAGTTCTTCGCCTTCATCCGCGAAGACCTCAACCAAATGATCAAGAACTGGCGCTCCACCCACCCCAAGCGCTAGCCCACCCCAACTCCAACCTACCCCTAGCGCGACGTACCGTCGAACACTCCACTTTATGCACGGTGTAGTCACCGGCAATCGGTTGCCGATGACTACACCGTGCACAAAGTCGGCGATCTCAGCCGCCTACCGCTTGAACTGCCGCGCAGGAGTTGCGTTGGTGAGCGGGCGCCGCGGTGGAGGAGTTCTAGCGGGTGAGCGCGTAGACGGCGATGGCGGCGAAGTCGTCGGCGGGTTCTGAAGCCTGCCAGGAGCGGACGTCGTCGACGTAGCGGGAGCCTCGGCCGGTGAACTGGTTGTAGGTGTCGATGCCGTTGGCGGGGCAAGGCCTCATGTTGTCGAGGTTGTCGCCCAGGCCTTCCTCGAAGAGGTCGGCCGAGTTCGGGCCGTTGACCACGCCACCGACCAGGGGCCGGCCGACGATGTTGGCGATCTGGTGGTGGGGACAGCGTTGGGCGGATTCGCCGATACCGACCATGAACGAGACGCCCCATGGATTGGCGCCGAAGTTCCAGTTGAGCTGGTCGTTGCCGAAGGCGTCGTAGCGGCGGTCGCCGGTGGCGGTGCGGTAGAGGCGAGCGGTGGCGGCGAGGCCGAAGGCGTGCGGGACGGCGTCGAAGTTGTCGTACTGCGCGCCGGCGCCGAACGGGTCCTTCGCGGCCCGCTTCACCCCGATCTCCAGCTGCGCCCGGAGATCGTTCTTCAAGGCGGCAACCTCAACCGTGCGGTCGAAGCGAGCCGCCCGGATCAGGTCCGCATGCGCGAGCGCGCTCACGTCGTACAGGTTGAGCGTGTCCCCACCCGCCTCGTGCTTGAGGTACTCCCCCGCCCAGTACCGCGACGCCTTCAACCATCCGCGTGCTCGGGGATCGTGAAGCTTCTGGGCCGCCAGGGCGAGCTCGGCGGCTCCTAGCTCGAGGTCATCTCGCCAGGCGCTCTCCGGATAGAAGGCGAAAGGCAGCGAGGTGGTCAACTGCTTGACGCCGGAAGTCTGAGCCAGCGCGTAGATCTGCGCGGCAGTCGCAAGGTGCTGACGGGCGCGACGGGGCGACGTACGAGCTTCCACCTGTGCGGCAAGGGCAAACGCCGCGGCGGTACGACCAGCAAGGTTCGGGCTGAGGGGCTTGCCCGGAGCGGCGGCGCGGAACACCGGGCGGTTCTTGATGAACTGGTGGCCGGGCGCGTTGTCATGGTCGTCCGCCTCGGGCAGCCGCCAGATGTCGTGGTCGCCGATGAAGGTCTCCTCGACGTTTCCGGTCCCCGCGCCGACCTGGATGTAGAGCGTCTTCGTCTTCTCGTCCCACATCTTGTCCAGCCAGGCCAGCCCGTGCCGAGCTTCCTTCAGGACGGTCGGATCCGGCCACCGGCTGTCCCGGGCCGATGCCCAGAGCAACGATTCCGAGTACGCCGCGATGTGGGTGAACTTGAGGTAGTCACCGGCGTCGTACCAGCCGCCCTCGACATCGACCGGCCCACCGATCCTGCGCAGCTCCCCCACCGTCTGGTCGGTGTCGGGATCGACGAACGTCGGCCAGTCGTAGACAGCCGCGGCCCGGTCCGTGAGGTGCGCCGGCTTGCGACCGAGCGACCCCGTCACGACGTTCGCGCCGTCGCGCTGCTCGGTGAAGAACGTCACCGCCTTGTCCTTCGCCCCGCCGAGCAACCTCGCGTCCGAACCGACCTCGAAGGGAGGCGACGTGGGCACCCCAGCCACCTTCACCCGGTACGTCCCCGGCCGCCGCAGCCCGGACAGATCCAGCTTGTAGACATGCGTGTACGCCGCATTCCACGAGCCGGCGTCAGCCCCGGCACGCCCAGTCAGCACCCGACGTCCACGCCGATCAACCACCTCGAATCGCGCACCCGCCGCGACCTGCCCGGTCATCAGGTACGCCGCTTCGCCCGCCGCGCCCGTGTAGCCGAGCTGGTTGACCCGGATCAGTCCGGAGAACAGCGGCGAATGGGCGGCAGCCGCTACCGGAGTCACCGCCAGCCCGGCGGCCAGAGTGATCGAGATGACGCGGCGCAACGTTCCCATCGCGAGGCTCCTCTACAACCGTTAGGAAACCTTCCTATTGGTTGCCGACACGCTAGCGCAGCCGGGCCGCGGAGTACACCATCAGAGCACCGAAAATCCCGCCGATCAGCAGACAGGCCACGCCGATCCCGGACAGGCTGATCAACGCTCCGAAGGCGACCATCGCCAGCGGCATCAGCGCCTCGTCGGACAGGCTCACGATGCTGCTCGTCCGGCCCAGATACGCCGGCGCGATCGTCTGCTGGAAGGCGCCGGACAGTTGCGCCGAGGCCAGGCCCGCGGTGAACCCGATGACGCCCATGGCGACGAAGACACCGGCCCGCGGCATCAGTCCGATCGCACCGCACGCTGCTGCCTGCAGGATCAGCACGAGCATCCCGGCTCGCGCCGAGTTGGCCGGGCGCCAGCGCATCGCCAGGATCGCGCCGACGGCGGCGCAGATGCCTGAGCACGCCTGGAACAGGCCGAGCGCTCCTGCTCCCCAGCCGGCTTGCGAGGTCCGCTGGACCAGCCCGACCGCGAGGACGGGCCCGACGCAGAGGTTGAGTCCGAAGAACGCGATCACCAGCGTCCGCGCCTTCAGGTCTCGCCGCAGGTAGCCGAAGCCATCGCGCAGGTCGGCGCGGATCGAGGCACCACCGGAGGGCTGATGCGGTACTCGGGGCCGGACGACGAAGGCCAGCGCGAGCGCGATCAACGCGAAGGAGACGGCGTCGACGACCATCACGGAGGCGAGGCCGCCGTGGGCGACGAGGAAGCCGCCGAGTGGGGCGCCGGCGAAGACTGCGAGGCGGCTGGCGAGTTGCTTCGAGGCGGCGAGGCTGACCAGGTCGTCGGGGCGAACCATTCGGCGCGGCATGGTGCCGGCGGCGGGTGTGTAGATCGCGTCCGAGGCACCGAAGAGGATCGCGACCACGAGCAGCAGCGGGAGCGAGACGCCCTGGAGCGTCGCGATCACGGCCGCCGCGGCGAGCACGGCGATGCGGGCCAGGTTGGCGAGGATCATCGTCCGGCGGGCGTCGAGGCGGTCGGCGAGGGCGCCGCCGTACAGGAGCATGAGGGCTCGCGGAAGTGCGCCGACACCCATCACCAGGCCGGCGCCGGCGGGTGACGTGACCTGGGCGGCACTCCACGCCAGGCCGACGTACCAGGCGACGTCGCCGACCTCGGACAGCGCAGACGAGAAGATCCACCCCTGCACCCGCCGATCCCGCCGCAGCGGCGGGAAGACCGACTCACCCGCGACAGCGGTCGCAGGGCCGGCGGCATCCGCGACAGCGGTCGCAGGGCCGGCGGCATCCGCGACAGCGGTCGCAGGGGCGGTGGCGTCCGGGGCGGCGGTCGCAGGGGCGGTGGCGTCCGCGGGGGTGGTCATGGGCGGGCTGGGACGCCGTGAGCGAAGACGTAGACGGGCTCGGCGTCCTCACCCGAACTCGGGTCGTCGTGGTACTCGCGGACGAGATCCTGGATGCGGCGGGACAGCTCGTCGAGGCGTTCCGGTGTCAATGTGAGCCAACTCTCGGTCGAGAAGGCGGCCCGGACCCAGGCCTCGTCGTACTGCTGCCGATCCTCGAACCAGCCCCGTACTTTCGCCACGTGATGAGCCAGGTTGACCTCCTCCGCGGTGGTCGCGACCAGCTCCGCGGCCGGGTCGCCGCCGGCGTCCGCGACCGACCACGAGTACGACGCGTGCGCGCTGCGCCACCACCGCTCGCGCCGGTTCTTCGCCAGCTCCGGCGCCTCCTCGATCACCCCCGCGGCGGCCAGCACCTTGAGGTGATGACTGATGTTTCCGACCAGTTCGCCGGTCGCCTCGGCCAGCCGGGACGCCGTCGACGGGCCCTCGACGCCGACCAGGTCGATCAGCCGGCGGCGCAGCGGATGATTGATCGCGGCGATCACCGAGGTGTCGGCCGTACGGCGGTTGGCGGGGCTCATGGCGACCACGCTACCTTCGACAAGAACTCTTGCACAAGAGTTCTTGCTAGTTACCTTTCGCGCCTGAAACAATCAGCAGCAGACTGGTGCACATATCCACATCATGAGATCGCGTCTCATCATGCAGGAATGGGAGTTGATTTCCCGGCCGATTCCGCTGACTCTTATCAGCATGCTCGCTGCCCGCTCGACTCATCTCGTAGGTCGGATTCACGTCGACCTCGGTCGCATGCGCAGCGCCATCTGTCGTCCTTCGATGCTCTGACAGCCACCCCGCTCGAAACATCTGCTGGGTGCGCACCGCGCAGACCAGATCGAATCGACGACGCTTCGAGCTAGGCCTCCCGCGGACGCACCTGTCTCTAGGACAAGGACACCGTTCCGGATGACTGGCGTCTCCTCTCCCCAGCAAGGCACACAGCCGCGCAAAGCCCCCCGGCCCCGCAAGGGCAAGGGCGAAGGCCAATGGGCGCTCGGCTACCGCGAGCCGCTGAACAAGAACGAAGAGAACAAGAAGAACGACGACGGCCTGAACGTCCGGGCCCGGATCGAGAACATCTACGCCCACCGCGGGTTCGACTCGATCGACCCGGCCGACCTGCGCGGCCGGTTCCGCTGGTGGGGTCTCTACACCCAGCGCAAGCCCGGGATCGACGGCGGCAAGACCGCCACGCTCGAGCCGGAGGAGCTGGACGACAAGTACTTCATGCTCCGGGTCCGGATCGAGGGCGGCCAGCTGAGCGCCGAGCAGCTCCGGGTGATCGCCGAGGTGTCCAGCACCTACGCCCGCGACACCGCCGACATCACCGACCGGCAGAACATCCAGCTGCACTGGATCCGGGTCGAGGACATCCCGGCGATCTGGCAGAAGCTCGAAGCGGTCGGGCTGTACACGACCGAGGCGTGTGGTGACGTCCCCCGCGTCATCATCTCCAGCCCGGTCGCCGGCATCGCCGCGGACGAGATCATCGACCCGACGCCGGCCATCGACGACATCGTCGAGCGGTACATCGGCAGCACCGAGTTCTCCAACCTGCCGCGCAAGTTCAAGACCGCGATGACCGGCCACCCGTCGCACGACGTGGTACCGGAGGTCAACGACATCAGCTTCGTCGGCGTCGTCCACCCCGAGCACGGCCCCGGCTTCGACGTCTGGGTCGGCGGCGGGCTGTCCACCACGCCGATGCTCGCTCAGCGCGTCGGCGCGTGGGTTCCGCTCGACGAGGTGCACCTGGTCTGGAAGGGCGTCGTCGGCATCTTCCGCGACTACGGATACCGCCGGCTGCGCAACCGCGCCCGGCTCAAGTACCTGGTCGCCGACTGGGGCATGGAGAAGTTCCGCGAGATCCTCGAGAGCGACAAGTACCTCGGGTACAAGCTCATCGACGGACCGGCGCCGGAGATTCCCGCCGTACAGGGCGATCACGTCGGCGTGCACAAGCAGAAGGACGGCCGGTACTACGTGGGCGTCGCGCCCGTCGTCGGCCGGGTCTCTGGAAGCGCTCTCGCCAAGGTGGCCGACGTCGTCGCGGCGCACGGGTCGAACCGGATCCGGACCACCGCCCAGCAGAAGTTCATCGTGCTCGACGTCGAGGAGTCGAAGGTCGAGTCGCTGGTCGCCGCGCTGGACGACCTCGGCTTCAAAGCCCGGCCGTCGGCCTGGCGGCGGAACACGATGGCCTGTACCGGGATCGAGTTCTGCAAGCTGGCGATCGTCGAGACCAAGGCCCGCGCCGCCGAGCTGATCGACGAGCTCGAGGAGCGGATCCCCGACCTCGACGTACCGATCACGGTGAACGTGAACGGCTGCCCGAACTCCTGCGCCCGGATCCAGGTCGCCGACATCGGCCTCAAGGGCCAGCTGGTACTCGATGCCGACGGCAATCAAGTACCGGGCTACCAGGTGCACCTCGGCGGCGGGCTGGGGCTCGACGCCGGCTTCGGCCGCAAGCTGCGCGGCCACAAGGTCACCTCCGACGGACTCGCCGACTACGTCGAGCGGATCACCCAGAACTACCTGAAAGAACGGTCCGAGGGCGAGCGCTTCGCCCAGTGGGTCGTCCGTGCCGAGGAAGGAGCGTTGCAATGAGTGAGAGAGCCGCACCGTTGTACTGCCCGTACTGCGGTGACGAGGACTTGCGTCCTTCTGAGGAAGGGCACGGCGCCTGGGAGTGCCGGCCCTGTGCACGGGTGTTCCAGCTGAAGATGATCGGACTGCGGGTGAGCGTCGAATGAGCAACTTGAAGGAGATCGCCGAAGAGGCGAACGAGCGACTAGCCGACGCCTCGGCGCTGGAGGTGCTGGCGTGGGCGCGGGAGACGTTCGGTGACGAACTGGTGGTCACCGCGTCGATGGCCGACGGAGCCCTCCCCCACCTGGCGGCCGAGGCGGCGCCCGGCGTCGACGTGCTGTTCCTCGACACCGGCTATCACTTCGCTGAGACCATCGGCACCCGGGACGCGGTCGCCGCGACCCTGCCGATCAACCTGATCAACGCGACCCCGAAGCAGACCGTCGCCGAGCAGGACGCGGAGTACGGCAAGGATCTGTTCGCCCGCGAGCCCGACAAGTGCTGCGCGCTGCGCAAGGTCGAGCCGCTCAACCGGGTGCTCTCCGGCTACAAGGCCTGGGTCACCGGGGTACGCCGCGAAGAGGCGCCGACCCGGGCCAACACGCAGGTCGTCGAGTACGACGAGAAGCGCGACATGGTGAAGCTCAACCCGATCGCGCCGTGGACCCAGGAAGACCTCGACGGGTACATCAACGACAACGGCGTACTGGTGAATCTGCTGCAGTACGACGGCTACCCGTCGATCGGCTGCCAGCCGTGCACCAAGCAGGTCGCTCCGGGCGAGGACCCGCGCAGCGGCCGCTGGGCCGGCCAGGGCAAGATCGAATGCGGGCTCCACACATGACTCTGCTATTGGCCGCGCCTCCGGCACGGCGGGTCATCGGGCTGAACTCCCGGCCTTCCCTCGTCCCTCCGGTCGCTTCGCTCCCTCCACTCCTCAGTCCAGGCCGGGAGGCCCGATGACCGCGACAGCACTGCCTCAGCCGACCGTGACCAGCCTGGATGCGCTGGAGAGCGAGTCGATCTTCGTCTTCCGTGAGGTGGCGGCGGAGTTCGAGCGGCCGGTGATCCTCTTCTCCGGCGGCAAGGACTCGATCGTCATGCTGCACCTGGCGCGGAAGGCGTTCGCGCCGGCGCCGGTGCCGTTCACGTTGCTGCACGTCGACACCGGTCACAACTTCAGCGAGGTGCTCGACTACCGCGACGCGACCGTGGCCCAGCTGGGCTTGCGGCTCGAGGTGGCCAAGGTGGAGGACTACCTCGCGGACGGGCGGCTGCGCGAGCGCTCCGACGGCACCCGGAACCAGCTGCAGACCATTCCGTTGCTCGATGCAATCAACTCGCACCGGTTCGACGCCGTCTTCGGCGGCGGCCGCCGCGACGAGGAGCGGGCTCGCGCCAAGGAGCGGATCTACAGCCTGCGCGACGAATTCGGGCAGTGGGATCCGCGCAACCAGCGGCCCGAGCTGTGGTCGCTCTACAACGGCAAGCACAAGCCGGGCGAGCACGTCCGGGTGTTCCCGCTGTCGAACTGGACCGAGCTCGACATCTGGAACTACATCGAGCGCGAGCAGATCCCGCTGCCGAGCATCTACTACGCGCACGAGCGGGACGTGTTCGAGCGCGACGGCATGTTGCTTGCCGTCGGCCCCTACTCCCAGCCGCGCGACGGTGAGACCGTGTCGAGCCGGCTGGTCCGGTACCGGACCGTCGGCGACATGTCCTGCACCGGAGCGGTCGCGTCCACCGCGACCTCCCCGGCCGAGGTCGTGATCGAGGTCGCGGCCAGCGAGATCACCGAGCGCGGCGCGACCCGCGCCGACGACCGGGCCAGTGAGGCCGCGATGGAAGACCGCAAACGAGAGGGGTACTTCTGATGAGCACCCTCCTGCGGCTCGCCACGGCGGGCTCGGTGGACGACGGCAAGTCGACGCTGGTCGGGCGGCTGCTGCACGACTGCAAGGCGATCCTCGCCGACCAGATCGCGCACGTTCAGCACGTCTCGTCCAGCCGCGGCACCGGTGACTTCGACTTCGCGCTGCTGACCGACGGTCTGCGGGCCGAGCGTGAGCAGGGCATCACGATCGACGTCGCCTACCGGTACTTCGCGACCGACAAGCGCTCGTTCATCCTGGCCGACTGCCCCGGGCACGTGCAGTACACCCGGAACACGGTCACCGGCGCGTCGACGGCGGATGTCGTGATCATCCTGGTCGACGCGCGGCACGGAGTACTGGAGCAGACCCGGCGGCACCTCGCCGTGGCCGGCCTGCTCCGGGTGCCGCACGTCGTGCTGGCGGTCAACAAGATCGACCTGGTCGGGTACGACGAGGCGGTCTTCAAGGGCATCGCCAAGGACGTCTCGCAACTGGCCGACCAGCTGCACATCGGCGACGTCCAGGCGATCCCGGTCTCCGCGCTCGTCGGCGACAACGTCGTGGAGCGCTCTACGGCGACCACCTGGTACGACGGGCCGACGCTGCTCGAGTACCTGGAGAACGCGACCGGCCGCGACGACATCTCGGCCCGGCCGCTGCGGTTCCCGGTGCAGTACGTGATCCGGCCGCAGACCGACGACCAGTACCGCGACTACCGCGGCTACACGGGGACCGTTGCCTCGGGCACCGTGTCGGTCGGGGACGAGGTGATCGTGCTGCCGGCAGGCCGGCGTACCTCGGTCTCCGGTATCGACCGTGCGGTCATCAGCGCGACCGGTACCGCCGTCGCCGAGCGGCCGTCCGCGGTCGCGGGTGAAGCCGTCACCGTCCGGCTCGCGGACGACCTCGATGTCGCCCGCGGATCGGTCATCGTTTCGGCCGACTCGTCCCCCGGCACCCGCCGGGAACTGGCGGCCACCCTGTGCTGGCTCTCGGAACGCCCGCTGACCGTGGGCGCCCGGCTGCTGATCAAGCACACCACCACTACTGCCCAGGCGATCGTCACCAAGATCAACGGCGCGCTCGACCTGGACACGCTCGGAGTCATCGACGCCACCGGGCTCGAACTCAACGACATCGGCAAGGTGCAGCTCAAGATCGCCGCACCGCTGGCCGCTGACCCGTACTCCAGCAACAACATCACTGGATCGTTCCTGCTGATCGACGCCCACGACGGGTGGACGCTGGCGGCCGGGATGATCGACGACGAAGAAGGGGAACTGCTGTGACCGCACCAGCGCTCGTAGTCCTCGCCCACGGCAGCCGCGATCCGCGATCGGCCGCCACCGTCCACTCGCTCGTGGCCTGCCTGCGCGAGATGCGGGACGACCTGCGGATCGAAGCCTCCTTCCTCGACCACTGCCCGCCGACGCCGTACCAGGTGATCGGGAAGCTCGCCGCCGAGGGCGTCGAGGAGGTCGTGGTGCTGCCGTTGCTGCTGTCCACCGCCTTCCACGCGCGCACCGACATTCCGGCCGTCATCGACGAGGCGCGGAGCCGGTTCCCGGACCTGCGGATCATCGCCTCCGACGTGCTCGGGTACGACGACACGCTGCTGGACGTCCTCGACCGCCGGATGCGCGCCGAACTCAAGGACGGCCGGGTGCGTGAACTCGACGCGCTCGTACTGGCGTGCGCCGGCTCCAGTGACGCCCAGGCCAACGCAGCCGTCACCCGGCTGGCCAGGCTCTGGGGCCAACGCCACAAGCTCCCGGTCACGGCTGCCTTCACCACCGCCGCCACCCCGAGCCCGGCCGAAGCCGTCCTCCAGTGGCGCCTGGAAGGCCGCCGCCACGTAGCAGTCGGCTCCTTCTTCCTGGCCCCCGGCGTACTCCCCGACCGAGCCGAAGAAATGTCCCGCAAGGCCGGCGCGGTAGCCGTCTCCCGCCCCCTAGGCGTCAGCGCCGAGGTAGCCCGCCTAGTCCTCCTACGCTACGGCGTAGCCGGCCTAGACCTCCTAACCCTGGCCCCCTCCCCCCGCCCATCCCTACTCCGCCCAGAACTAGTCCGCACCGCCTGACCTCAACACAAGAGAACCCGCCCAGGTACTACCTGGGTGGGTTCTGTTTGTCGTCTATGTCGCAGCTAGGCGAGCCTTCTCCGCTTCGATGTCGAAGTCGGCCTTGGGCCATTCGGGGTTGATGTCTTTCAGCGTCTCCAGGAGGAGGGTGGTGACGGCCCAGTTGCGGTACCACTTGCGGTCGCTGGGGATGACGTACCAGGGGGTTTCGGGGGTGTTGCAGTTTTCGAGGGCTGCCTGGTAGGCCTCGGCGTAGGCGGGCCAGAGTTCGCGTTCGTCGACGTCGCCGGGGTTGTACTTCCAGTACTTCGTCGGGTTGTCGAGGCGCTCGGCGAGGCGGGCCTTCTGCTCGTCCTCGGAGATGTGCAGGAAGCACTTGACCACCGTGACGCCGCTGGCGGCCAGCTCGGCCTCGAACTCGTTGATCTCCTCGTAGCGACGGTTCCAGACCGGCGGCGCGACCAGGTTGCGGACGCGGGCGATCAGTACGTCCTCGTAGTGCGACCGGTCGAAGATGCCGATCATGCCGGGACCGGGCAGCGCCTGGCGGATCCGCCAGAGGAACCCGCGCCGCTTCTCCGCCGGTGTCGGCGCCTTGAAGGAGGTGATCCGCAAACCCTGCGGATCCATCAGCCCCGCGCCGTGCCGGATCACCCCGCCCTTGCCGGAGGTGTCCATCCCCTGCAGGACCAGCAGGATCCGGGTCTCGCCGCCCTTGCGTCCCTCGGCGAACAGCCGTTCCTGCCAGTCGGAGACCTCGGGCCCGATCGCGTCCAGCGCGAGCTTGCCCTCGTCCTTGCCACCGGAGAACCCGGTCGTCGCCCTCGTGTCCCAGGCGCTCAGATCGACCGGACCCTGCGGTACCCGCAACTGGTCCAGCAGCCTGCCACCCGCCACGTCGTCCGGCTTGGGAGCCTTCTTCTTCGCCATCCGCCCATCCTGCCTCATCCCGGGCCGGGAACGGCTCAAGCAGGCGTACCGACCTTGCGCTGTTGCCGCCGGACCACCTCGATGACGACGATGACCACCACTCCCATCGCCAGCGCGATCAGGCTGCCGGTCACTCCCCAGACCAGGCCGCTCAGATCGTCGGGATCACAGCCCTCGCCCACGCCGCAGTGCCTCGATTCGTACCAGCGCTCGCCGATGAAGAACCCGACGATCACCACGACCACGACGCCGGACAGATACAGCGCCAGCCGGGCCAACCAATGCGGACCACCGGCCGCCGGCTGTGGCAGCTGGATGGACAAAGCGAGCAGGATCAGCCCGATCAACCCGATCGCGACCTCCAGCAGGATGAGTTCACCCTCATCGGCCATCCAGATGAACCGGAAGCCGTCGTTGCTCGCGCTCTGCCAGACCAGTACGACGTCGAGCAACAGCAGCACGCCCCCGACCCACCGCCTCGACTGAGTACTGACGAAGGCGACACCGGCCCCGCCCGCCGCGAGCACCGCCGCCAGGAACCCGAGCGGCAGGATCCACCGATCGCTGCCGGACCCCGAAGTGTCATGGAACCGGACGAACCCGCCGGCGCCGAGCAGGACGATCCCCAGGCCCAGCAACCCGAGGGCGCCCACGACGGGCGAGGGAAGCGATCGCTGCTCGTCTGAAGTCATGCCCTCAGAAAATCACGGCAGCAGCCCACCCAGCGTGAGTAAGACCACTCAACTCGCCGGAGCCATCCCGACGTGGGCGAGAGCAATCAGCCGGGAGAGCGCTCGCAGGTACTTCTTCCGGTAGCCGCCCTTCAGCATCTCCGGCGTGAACATCCGATCGAGCGGCACTCCCCCGGCCAGCAGTGGGATGTCGCGGTCGTACATCCGATCCGCGAGCACCACGAGCCGCAGCGCGACGTTCTCGTCGGTCAGCTCACGGATGTCGGTGATGCCGACCGTCGTCACCCCGTCGAGCAGCGCGCCGTACTTGCTCGGATGCAGCTCGGCCAGCTGCCGATAGAGATCCACGAAGTGATCGCAGGACGCACCGGGAATCGAGGCCGCGGTCTCCTCGACACGCGCATCCGGCCAAGGCTCGGGAGCCACCGGCAGGCCACGATGGCGATAGTCCGGACCGTCGATCCGCCGGACGTCGAAATGCGCCGCCAGCCCCTGGATCTCGCGGAGGAAGTCCGTCGCCTGGAACCGTCCCTCGCCCAGCTTGTCCGGCAGCGTGTTCGACGTCGCCGCCAGCTCGACCCCAGCCTCGACCAGTTGCCCGAGCAACCGCGAGATCAGGACCGTGTCCCCCGGGTCGTCCAGCTCGAACTCGTCGATACAGATCAGCCGGTACGCCGACAGCGCCTCGACCGCCGACCGCATGCCCAACGCCCCGACCAGGTTCGTCAGCTCCACGAAGGTGCAGTACATCTTCGGACCGGCCGACTCGTGCCACAGCGAGGCGAGCAGATGGGTCTTGCCGACGCCGAATCCGCCGTCCAGGTAGAAGCCTGGTTTGCCCGCGGAGACCGCTCTCGCCCCGCGCAGGCGGCTCCACAGAGAGCGCTCCCTGCGCGGTTCCGCCAGAGCCAGCCCACGCTGCCGCAGTACCGCCAAGGCCTCCGACTGGCTCGGCTCGTCCGGGTTGGGCCGGTACGTGTCGAACCGGACGCCGGCGAAGCGCGGCGGCGGCACGCACTCGGACAGCAACCGGTCCGGACTCACCTCCGGCCGGCGCCCGCTGAGTCGGATCGGCATGCGCTCAGCCTACGAGGCCCGGCACGGCCGACGGAAACCAGTGGGAAACCACTGGGAAACCGGTGTCCCGGCCTTGACCGCTTTCTTACTTTCAGTTAGGAAGTTGATATCGGGGTCCGCAGCCGGCTGAACGACCGAGGAGTCAGCAATGGGTGATCGGCAGTTCCCAACCCTTCCCACCACACCGTTCCGACGGCGCAGCCTGCTCAAGGGAGCGCTCGGCGGAGCCGCCGCCCTGGGCCTCGGCTCAGCCCTGTCAGCCTGCGGCGGCAGTGACAGCGGTGGCGGCACCACCAGCGGCGGCAAGGCCGTCGTCCGGATGTGGTCCTGGTACAACGATCAGGAGGACCAGTTCCCGAAGCTGATCGAGAAGTTCGAGGCCGCGCACAGCAACATCAAGATCGAGAACCGGATCTTCGGCACCCCGGACCAGTACCTGCCGGCGCTGCAGGCCGCGGTGGCCGGTGGCGACGTGCCGGAGATCTTCGCCCCGCACACCCGGGCGCTCACCTACGGCACCGGCGGGATTTCGGCCGATCTGAAGAAGGATCTCGGCGACGACTTCCTGAAGGACTTCTTCGACTCCGCCAACCAGGAGTACACGCTGGACGGCAAGCAGTACGCGGTCGGCTGGATGGCGCAGACGTTCGGCCTGTTCTACAACCCCGACCTGCTGAAGAGGGCCGGGGTGGGAGAGGACGAGATCGAGACCTGGGACGACCTGATCGCGGCCGCCGCCAAGATCAAGGCGATCGGCAAGTTCCCGGTCGCGATCAGCTGCAACCCGACCACCAGCTCGCTGGACTTCTTCCTGCCACTCGTCACCCAGGTCGCCGACGACCCGACCTTCTACCTGAAGCTGGACCAGCTGCAGGACGGCCTCACGTACGAGGATCCGAAGATCGTCCAGGCACTCGAGCTGAACCAGAAGATCGTCAAGGGCGGCGTCTTCCAACCCGGGACGACCGGCACCAGCGGCGACCAGCTCTCGCAGATCTTCTACGGCGAGAAGTCAGCGATGCTGTTCAACGGTTCCTGGACGCCGCAGGGACTGTCCAAGGACGCTCCCCCGGCGTTCGCCAAGAAGTACAAGGTGATGAAGACGCCGGCGATCGCCCCGGGCAAGCGGCACTGGTGCGCGAACCAGGCCGGCGCCGGCTGGGCGGTCTCGGAGACGAGCAAGAACAAGGACGCCGCGCTGGAGTTCCTCAAGTTCCTGTACTCCGCCGACCAGTACTCCCCCACCATGAACGACTCCAACTCGATGCCCGCCACCAAGAGCGCCGCGAGCCGGATCGAGCTGCCGATCATGAAGCAGATGACGTCCTGGCTGCTCGACGGCGACGGCTGCCCGCACATCCCGTTCGGGCCGGGCTCGGTGGCCGCGGGTGACCCGTTGTCGAAGATCTTCGACGGCACCGGCCAGCCGGCCGCGGTCGCGAAGGAGATGCAGCAGGCCGTCCAGAACGCAAAGGGCGGCTAGATGGCAGCCACCATGACGGCCGATCCGACGAAGCGCGAGCCCGAGCCGGCAGCCCGCAGTACCGGCTCGGGACGGCAGTACCGGTTCGGGTCGCCGTTGCGGAAGTCGCAGCGAATCGCCGGCTACCTGTTCGTGCTGCCGACCTTCGTACTGTTCCTCGGGTTCGTGCTCTGGCCGATCCTCTACACGGCGTACCTGAGCCTGACCCGCTGGGGCGGCTTCGGCAGCCCGCGCTTCATTGCCTTCGACAACTACAGCCGGATGCTCGGCGACCCGGTGGCGCGCCGGGCGATGATCGTGACGCTGGTCTACACCGCCGTCACCACCGTGGTGCTGACGTTCCTCGGCCTCGTCATCGCGGTGCTCGTCAACACGGTCTGGAAGTACGTCGGGGTGGTGGTCCGGACCATCCTGTTCATACCGGGAATCGTCTCGTTCGTCGTCTCCGGCGTGCTCTGGAAACTGATCTACGACCCGAACATCGGCACCCTGAACCAGTTCCTCGGCGCGATCGGGCTGGACTCGCTGCAGCATCCCTGGCTGGCCGACCACAAGACGGTGCTGCCGGCGATCATCGTGGTGAGCATCTGGGGCGGCCTCGGCTTCAACATGCTGATCTTCTTCGCCGGCATCCAGGGCATCGACCCGAGCTTGTACGAGGCGGCTGAGGTGGACGGCGCGAGCAAGGCCCAGCAGTTCTGGAACATCACCGTGCCGAGTCTGCGCGTGGTCACCGGGCTGGTGGTGAGCCTCGGGCTGCTGAACGGGTTCAAGGCCTTCGACATCATCTTCGTGATGACCGGCGGCGGCCCGAACCACGGCAGCGAGGTACTCGGGACGTACCTGTACTCGCTGGCGTTCGGCTCGACGTCCGGGTCGATCCCCCAGCTTGGCTACGCGAGCGCGTTCAGTGTCGTGACGATGGTGCTCTGCACGCTGGCCGTGATTGCCCAGCTCTGGCTGACCAGAAGGGCGGACCGATGAGGTTCCCGCTCGGCAAGAGCTTCGCCACCTTCGTCCTGCTGCCGTTCTGCGTGTTTCTGGCCTTCCCGTTCGTCTGGATGCTGCTCACCTCGCTGCGGCAGGCCAACACGATCTTCGGCGGCTCGATCATCCCGGACCAGCTCACCTTCGCCGGGTACCGGACCGCGTGGACCTCGATCCAGTTCCCGCTGCACTTCTGGAACAGCGTCTGGATCACCTCGGTCACGGTGATCGGGGTGCTGGTCTTCGCGACTCTCAGCGGGTACGCGTTCGCGAAACTGGATTTCCCGTTCCGGAACACGCTCTTCGTGCTCCTGCTGCTGACCCTGATGATGCCGTCGACGGCGCTGATCATCCCGCTCTACCTGCAGCTCAAGGCGTTCGGGCTGCTGGACACCCAGGTCGGGCTGCTGATCCTCTACATCTCCGGATCGGCGCCGTTCGCGATGTTCCTGATGCGGGCGTTCTTCCAGACGCTGCCCGACGAGCTGATCGAGGCGGCCCGGGTGGACGGCGGCAGCGAGTTCACCATCTTCCGCCGGGTCATCCTGCCACTCACCCGGCCGGGGATCGCGACCGTGGTGATCTTCCAGTTCCTGCAGACCTGGAACGAGTTCCTGATCGCCAACACCGTGCTGCGCAGTACCGGATCACTGCCGTTGCAGCCGGTGCTGTTCAGCCTGATGGGCCAGTACTCCACCGACTGGCCGGCGCTCACCGCCGGCCTCACTCTGTCCGTCATCCCGGTCGTCGTGGTCTACGTCCGGATGCAGCGGCAGTTCGTCGCCGGGATGATGCTCGGCGCCGTCAAGAACTGACTCCTATCCGAAAGAGGTTCCATGCCGATCAAGAACGTGGTCGTCAACTGCACCGATGTCCAGCGCTCGGTCGAGTACTACAGCACCTTCCTGGAGCTGGAGGTGGTCGGCGAGGTCACGCGGGAGCGCGCTCTCCTGGACGCGGTCACGGCGACGATCGAGCTGCGCCGGGTCGACGCCGGCCGGGAGGAGAGCACCTGGGTCGGCGACGATCTGCAGAAGGGGTTCCGGCACCTCGGTTTCAAGGTCGACCGGCTGGACGAGCGGGCCGCCGTGCTGAAGGGCGCCGGGGTCGAGTTCACCCTCGATCCGCTCGATGCCGAGGGCAAGGTCCGGATCTGCTTCTTCCTCGATCCGGACGGCACCCACCTGGAGATGATCCAGGGCGATCTCGACTACGCCGCGGTGCTGGATGCCGACGGCGTCGCGCGGGAGCGCGCTCTCGGCGTACCGGCGCGGCCGCGGTTCGACCACGTCGCCGTGACCGTCGAGGATCGCCGCGCGACGCACGAGTACTACCGGCACAACTTCGGCTTCTCCTTGATCGGCACGATCGAGCAGCCGCACGACACGCGCGGTTTCAGCATCGGCTACCTCAAGTCCGGTGACACCGTCCTCGAGATCTTCACCTATGACGTCGCCAAGGCCGACCGTGCGCCGCAGTTCGACGTCGCCGGCTTCGCGTACGCCGAACTCGCCGGCGACCCACCATCCGGCCTCACGGAGGCGGCCGCACCCGACGGGACGACCGTCTACGTCGATCCGGACGGGTTCGCGTTCTCCGTCAGCCCGGCCGCATGACCACCCCAGGAAGCGACGACTGGCTCCGCCCCCTCGGCTCCACCGGCTTGACCGTCTCGGCGGTCTGCGCGGGCGGAGCCCTGCTCGCGGGGATGCCAGAGATCTTCGGGTACGACGTATCGCCGGCCGAAGCGATCTCGGTGGTGCGAGCCGTGCTGGACAGCCCGCTGCGGTGGATCGACACCTCCAACGGGTACGGCGACGGCGAGAGCGAGCGACGGATCGGCCAGGCCCTCGCCGACCACGGCGGACTCCCGCCGGACTTCCTCGTCGCCACCAAGGTCGATGCCGCTGGCAATGACTATTCAGGCGCCCGAGTGCGGGCGAGTGTCGCCGAGAGCAAGCAGCGGCTGGGGCTCGACCAGCTGCCGTTGGTTTACCTGCACGATCCCGAATTCCACGATTTCGACAGCATGCGGGACGCGGTCGACACCCTGATGCGGCTGCGGGACGAGGGCGAGATCGGGCATGTCGGTCTTGCCGGGGGCAACGTCCGGGAGCTGGAGCGGTACCTAGACCTTGGCGGCTTCGAGGTCGTTCTGGTCCACAACCGGTGGAGCCTGGTCGACCACAGCGCCGGACCACTGATCGAGAGAGCGCTCGCTGACGGCGTCGCGGTGGTGAACGCGGCGATCTACGGTGGCGGCATCCTGGCGAACCCCTCCGGCGGCTCCCGCAACTACGGCTACCGCGAGGCGCCGGAAGCCACGCTGCAGGCGGTCGCCGCGATGGACAAGGCGTGCCGCGATCACGGCGTCGATCTCGCGACCGCCGCCCTGCAGCACTCAGTGAACGACCCCCGGATCAGTGGCACGGTGATCGGGTTCAGCAAACCGGCGCGGCTGGACCAACTGGTCACAGCCCTGGAGACGGAGCTTCCCGCCGAGTTGCTGGACCGATTGGCTGATCTGTTGCCCGACAAGCGGTACTGGCTGGAGGAACCACGATGAAGGACTTTCCCGAGGGCTTCGTCTGGGGCGCGGCGACCGCGGCGTACCAGGTCGAAGGCGCGGTGGCCGAGGACGGGCGCGGGCCGAGCATCTGGGACACCTTCGCGCACACGCCCAGGCGGATCGCGGACGGCGAGACGGGCGATGTCGCGGACGACCACTACCACCGGTACGCCGAGGACATCCGGCTGCTCGCCGACCTCGGCCTGACTGCGTACCGGTTCTCGATCTCCTGGTCGCGCGTCCTCCCGTCCGGCGCCGGCAAGACCAACCCGGCCGGCCTCGACTTCTACCGTCGGGTGGCTGAGACCTGTCTGGAGAACGGAGTCACGCCGTACGCGACGCTCTATCACTGGGATCTTCCGCAGCCTCTCGAGGATGCGGGCGGTTGGCTGGTCCGCGACACGGCCGAGCGGTTCCGAGACTACGCGGCGATCACGCAGGGAGCGCTCTCCGACGTGGTCAAGCACTGGATGACGCTCAACGAGCCCTGGTGTTCGGCGTTCCTCGGCTACGGCAACGGCGAGCACGCGCCCGGGCGCACTGAGGGCGCCGACTCGCTCAAGGCCGTCCATCACTTGTTACTCGGGCACGGACTCGCGCTGCAGGCGATCCGGTCGCCGGAGAACTCGGTCGGGATCGCACTCAACCCAGCACCGGTGTACGCCGCCTCGGAGTCCGAGGCCGACCGGGATGCCGCCCGGCGTGCGGACGGTCTGCGGAACAGGATGTTCCTCGACCCGTTGCTGCTCGGGAAGTACCCGGGTGACGTCCTGGAGGACACTGGGATGGCGGACTGGTTCGCGCGGTACGACGTGGACCTGCCGGTGATCTCAGCGCCGATGGACTTCCTCGGCGTCAACTACTACTGCCCACAGACCATCGCGGCGCCGGACGGCCCGATCGCCGACCCGGGCAAGGCCAGTACTACGCCGGGCAGCGAGAATCTCGTTGCCGTGGACACCGGTCTCGACCGCACCCAGATGGGCTGGCCGATCGACCCGGACAGCCTCAAGACGTTGCTCCGGACAATCAACGAGCTGGCCCCCGAGCTGCCCTTGTATGTCACGGAGAACGGCGCCGCGTACCCGGACGAGGTCGGCCCCGACGGCCGGATCGAGGATGCCGAACGGCAGCGCTATCTCGAGCAGCACATCGAGGCAGGCCGGCAAGCCGCCGCCGAAGGTCTGCCCCTGAAGGGCTACTTCATCTGGACGCTGCTGGACAATTTCGAGTGGTCCTACGGTTTCAGCCGGCGGTTCGGAATCGTCCACGTCGACTATGCGACGCAGACGAGGACGGTGAAGGAGAGCGGACGCTGGCTGAAAGAATTCCTCAGCCGCTGAGCGCGCGACCCGAGGTCTGATGCGGCGTAAGCCTGCTGTGCAATACGAGTGAAGCGGCCCCCAGCGCGGCGGCGCTGGGGCCCAGCTTCGAGAGCTCGACCCGGGTCGGGTGCATCGCCCGGACGAAGGACAGCCGGTTGAGCTCCGCGGTGGCGACCCGGACGTAGATCTCGCCCGCCTCGCTGAAGCCCGGGCCGGCCAGGATGATCTGCTCAAGGTCGAGCAGATTGGTGATCGAGACCAGCGCCTTCGCCAGGTACGTCGCCGACTCCTCGATCAGGGCCAGGCAGCGGGGTTCACCGGCCGCCGCCTGCCGCGCGATCTTCGCGAAGTCCGACCGGATCGCCGATCGCTTGCCGCGCAGTTGCAGGTCGTTCACGAGATCCGGCCCGGCCAGGCTCACCACTCGCGCGGGCGCGGCGAGGCTCTCCAGGCACCCACGGCCACCGCACCAGCAGTCGGGACCGTTGACGTCGAGCACCATGTGGCCGATCTCGCCGACGTTCGACGACGAGCCACGGTAGACGTCGCCGTTGGTGACCAGGCCGAGGCCGAAGCCGGCCGCCATGTAGACGGTCGCGAAGTCGTTCACGGACGGGATCCGGCCGGCCCAGAACTCGCCGATCGCGGCGCAGGTCGAGTCGTTCTCGACCACGATCGGGTGGTCGATCGCGGCGCTGAGCGTGTCCCGGACGGCGAACGGCTCCCAGGCGTACTTCGAGGCGTTGGCGCGCAGCAGCCGGTCTCCCCCGCCCTGCCGGCCGGCCAGCGCGACGCCGACCCCGACGAGCGTGCTCGGCTCGATCCCGGTCTTGACGATCAGATCCTCGAGCTCGGCGGTCAGCCGCTTCACCACGGTCACCGGGGTGTCGCGCCCGATGCCCTTCGCGGACAGCTGCTCGACCACCCGCCCGTTCATGTCCGTCACCACGTACGTCGTGCTGGGGGTGTCGATGGAGATGCCGACGGCGTGCCGGGCGCGCGGGTTGAACTGCAGCAGGGTGGCGCGCTTGCCGCCGGTGGGATCGCCCAGCCCGGTCTCGACGATCAGCCCGTCGGCGAGCAACTGCTTCACCACCCGGGAGATGGACGCACCGGTCAGTCCCGACCGATCGGCCAGGTCGACCCGCGTCACGGTCCCGCTGGACCGGATCAGGTCCAGGATCGCGCTGTGCGTCTCCTGCGCTGTCGCACCCTTCAAGATCTTGGCCACGGTCACTCCTCCCGCCCCGCACTTTAGTACACAACGTAACAAAGTGGCGACAGTTGACCTCAACTCCTCTTGAGGTCATAGCTTCACGACCATCGACCCCGAAGAGGAGAGCTGATGCACGCGGTACGGCTGCACGAGTTCGGTCCCGCCGAGAATCTGAGCTATGAGGAGGTGCCCGACCCGGTGGCCGGGTCCGGACAGGTGCGGATCCAGGTCGAAGCGGCCGGTGTGCACCTGATGGACACCGTGCTACGAGCGGGCAACGCCGGTGGCGGGCCGATTGCCCCGCCGGAACTTCCGACGATCCCCGGACGCGAGGTCGCGGGCAGGGTCGACGCGGTCGGTCCGGGGGTGGCCAAGTCCTGGATCGGCAAACGCGTCGTCGTCCACCTCGGACCGAATCCCGGCGGGTACGCCGACCTGGCGGTAGCCAAGGTGCAGTCGCTGCACGAGATCCCGGACCACCTGGACGGTCCGACGGCGGTCGCCACAATCGGTACCGGACGCACGGCAGCAGGCATCCTCGAGCAGGCAGCGCTGGAGGCAACCGACGTCGTCCTCATCACCGCGGCGGCGGGCGGCATGGGCAGCCTGTTCGTCCAGGCGGCTCGCAACGCCGGCGCTCTGACCGTCGGCCTCGCCGGTGGTCCGGAGAAGGTCAAGCAGGTGCACGACCTCGGCGCCCAGGTAGCGATCGACTACACGGCAGCCGACTGGCCGGACCAGGTCACCAAGCAACTCGACGGCCGGGAGCTCACCGTAGTACTGGATGGCGTGGCCGGCGAGAACGGGCAGCGGGCCTTCGAGTTGCTCGGTATCGGCGGGCGGCTGCTCATGTTCGGCTGGTCCGGTGGCGGCCCGATCCAGCTCACGACCAACGACCTGATGGCCCGCGGCCTCTCCGCCACCTGGGCGATCGGCCCCAAGCTCATGCGCAGGCTCCGCGCACTGGAGGCCAAAGCGCTCCACGAGTCGATCGAGGGCAACTGGACTCCCCTGCTCACGACGTACCCACTCGCCAAGGCCGCCGACGCCCACCGTGCACTGGAGAACCGCGAGACCGTCGGGAAAGTCGTGCTGATCCCCGCTTGACCTTCACACCGTGTCAAGCCTCACCGTTGAGTCATGTTCACCATCGGAGACTTCGCCGCCTTCGGGCGGGTGTCGGCGCGGATGCTGCGGCACTACGACGCGATCGGCTTGCTGCGCCCGGCCGGCGTCGACACCGCGACCGGCTACCGGTACTACACCGCCGACCAGTTGCGCAGGCTGAACCGGATCGTCGCGCTCAAGGAGCTCGGCTTCACCCTTCAGCAGGTCGGCGACATCGTCGACGCGAAGGTCGGGCCCGAGGAGCTGCGCGGCATGCTCCGGCTCCGCCGCGCGCAACTGGCCGAGCGGCTGGCCGAGGACGCGATCCGGCTCGACGCGGTCGAGGCGAGGCTCCGGATCATCGAGAAGGAGGGGCACATGTCCACTGACGACGTCGTACTGAAGACGATCCCGTCCGTCCGCGTCGCCGAGCTGTCGGCCGTGGCGGCGAGCTACGAGGGACCCGACATCACGCCGGTCATCCAGCCGCTGTACGGGCAGATCTGGGAGCGCCTGGGCGCGGCGAGCGTCCAGCCGGACGGCCCGCCGGTCGCGTACTACGAGAAGACCGACACCGAGGCTGTCGTCGTCCACGCCGCGGTGACCGTCAAGCCGGACCAGGCGGCGGGCAGCGACTTCCAGGTGGTCGACCTGCCGGAACTCACGACCGCCGCGACGATCGTCCACCAGGGTTCGATGGACGATGCGGACCAGAGCATGCAGATCCTGGCCCGCTGGATCGACGACGGCGGCTACCGCAGCGTCGGCTACGCCCGCGAGGTGTGCCTGGCCTTCGACCCGGACGACGAGTCCAAGTGGGTGCACGAGTTCCAGATCGAGGTCACCAAGCCCTGACCACAACGCAGAGCGCCCCGGGGCCGCCTGGTGGACGGTCCGGGGCGCTCTGCGCGTGGCTGCTTACCAGATCGTGTAGCCGAAGGTGGCGCTACCGCTCGCCCCGCCACTGTCGGTTGCAGTCACTGTCGCCGTGTAAGAGCCGCGCGTCGTCGGCGTACCTGACACCACTCCGGCCGCGCTGATGGACAGGCCGGCAGGAAGGCCTGTCGCCCGGAAGGTGATCGGCAGGCCGGCGCTCGAGGTGGCCCGGATCTGCAGTGGGAAGGACGACCAGCCGACGAACCCGTACTGGCTGCCCGGGTTCTGCACGGTCACGGTGCCCGTCGACGAGCCCGTCACCGTCAGGCTGTACGTCGCCGAGTGGCTGACCGCGCCGGTGCCTTTCACGACCACCTGGTACGTCCCGGCCGGCGTTGTGGCCGACGTCGCCAGAGTGAGCGTGGAGGAGCTGCCCGACGTCACCGTTGACGGCGAGAAGGATGCGGTCGCACCCGATGGCAGCCCGCTGGCCGACAGTTGCACCGACTGCGGGTCACCGCTGCTGGTCGTAGTACCGACCGTCGTCTGCGCCGAGCTGCCCGGGGCAACCGACCCCGAGGTGGGGCTCAGCGAGATCGAGAAGTCGCTGCCGGTCGGCGGGGCATCGCCGACTGCCAGCTTCCACAGCCCGTACGCCGCGGCGTCCGCGCTCCGGTCCAGCACCGTCGAGGACACGTTCGACGGGTACTTGTCGCAGGCCGAGTGGTAGCAGGAGTCGTAGGCCTGGTTGGCCGTGCCGCCCCACTTGGTCGCCTGTGCGGTGGTCTTGCGGGCACTGGCACCGGCGGCCACACCGCTGGTCGGGATACCCGCGTTCTTGAAGGAGGCGTCGTCGGACCGGCCGACTCCCTCGGTGTTCTCTTCCGGCTGCAGGTTCAGGCCGTCGTAGAAGGCCTTCAGCACCTTGCCGGTCTCGGTGGTGATGTTGTTGACGAAGTAGCCGGCGTTGGTCGAGGCGACCATGTCGAAGTTGAAGTACGCCTTGATCTTCGCCTGGTCGGCCGAGGACAGCTGGCCGACGTAGAACTCGGAGCCGTTCAGGCCCTGCTCCTCGTCGGTCCACCAGCCGAACCGGACGTGCTTGGCCAGCGTCGGCTTGTCCTGGGCGAGCCGCAGCGCGACCTCCAGGATGGTGGCCGAGCCCGAACCGTTGTCGTTGCTGCCGGGGCCCGCGCTGACGCTGTCGAGGTGCGCGCCGAGCATGACGACCTGGTTGGCGTCACCGCCCGGGAAGTCCGCGATCAGATTGTCCGACGGGTACTGGCAGCTCGTGCAGCGTTGCTTGACGACCGTGTAGCCGGCGTCGCGCAGCTTCTGCTCGATGTACGTGACCGACGCGGTGTGGCCCGCGCTCCCGGCCCGCCGGTTGCCGCCGTTGTTGTCAGCCGCCTGCTGCAGCGCGGCCAGGTGCGCCTTGACCTTCTCGACGTCGATGTCCGGTACGCCGGCGGGCGGGGTGGAACCGCCGACGGTGAGCCGGTACGTCGCGGTCTTGTCCACGTCCGTGCCGTCACCGGTGATCGTCACGGTGTACGCGCCTTCCGGCGTGCTCGACGTGGTAGCGATCTTCAGGGTCGAGGAGTTGCCCGACTGGACCGAGCTCGGGTCGAAGGTCGCGGTCGCGCCGCTCGGCAACCCGGTCGCGGTGAACCGGACGGTCTGGGCCGAGCCACTGCCGATCACGGTGTTCACCGTGGCGGTCGCGCTCTCCCCCGGCTTGACCGACCCGCTGGCCGGTGAGACGGAGAGGGTGAAGTCGTTGCCGCTCGGAGTACAGGTCGCTTCCCCGGACTGGGCGCCGACCGAGACGGCATCCCAAGCGGCCTTCACCTTGGCGTGCAACGCGCAAGTGCTGTCCAGGTTCTTGGCAGCGGTGAGCGTGGTCGAACGCCACTTGCCGTAGGACATGTTCGATGTCTTGGTCAGCATCGCGTTGTAGAACAGCTTGCCGGCTTCCTG
Source organism: Kribbella sp. NPDC051620 (assembly GCF_044453825.1). Lineage (NCBI taxonomy): Bacteria > Bacillati > Actinomycetota > Actinomycetes > Propionibacteriales > Kribbellaceae > Kribbella > Kribbella sp. NPDC051620. The sequence continues at coordinate 1,287,020 of NZ_JBITDB010000001.1, read as the reverse complement.
GTGGCCGATGCCGGTCAGCGTGGTGTTGTTGCAGGTCGGGCTGGTCGGCTGGCCGTTGGTCGGATTGGTGCCCTCGGCAAGCAGATAGAACCAGTGGTTCATCGGGCCGGCCGAGGCGTGGATCTCGTTCGGCAGGCTGGACGAGTTGCAGTCCGGGTGACCGGAGACCTTCGACGGCTGGTACATGTACCGGATCGGGCCCGAGCCGGTCAGGTTGATCGTCTCGCCGATCTCGTAGTCCGGCTTGTCGTTGGCGTTGTTCAGGTAGAACTCGCTCAGCGTGCCCCAGATGTCGGCGACAGCTTCCTGGGACGGGTAGCCGGAGATGCCGCCGGGCGTCATCGCGTCCAGGCCGTGCCCGTACTCGTGGGCGACCACGTCCGTCGCGGTGATCCAGTTGCGCGCGTTGTTGTAGCCGAAGACGACGCCGTCGGAGTTGTACTGCGAACCCCAGTACGCGTTGACGTCGCCGAGCCCGACCAGCGCGTCGGCCCACTTGCCGTTGCCGTCGAGCCCGTTGCGGCCGTACCAGTTCTTCAGCATGTCCCACTCGCCGGCCGCGACGTACATGACGTCGGTGCAGCCGGCTTCCTTGTCGGTCTTCGACGTGCTGCCCCACACGTCGTCCGCGCCGGAGTAGGTGCTGCCGGTCGACTGGTCACCGCAGCGCAGGTTGGGGCGGGCCGGGTCGGTCATCGAGTACGTGGTACCCGACTTGGTGGTGCCGATCGTCAGGTTCGAGCCGTTCCAGATCCCGGTACCGGTGCCGGCCGCGGTCTGCTCGATCGCCTGCAGGAACTTGCCGGTACGCGCGTCGACGTACACCTTCTGCCGGCTCAGCTCGCCGTGGTTGCGGCCCTGGACGATCGCTTCCCAGGCCAGTACCGGCTTCTTCGTGCCGGCGTAGACGACGAGCGCCGGCTCACCAGGAGCCGCCTTGCCGTCGGTGATGGCCTTGAGCGCGACCTTCTTGGCGGCGGCCTTGGTGACCACCGGGCGCCGGTCGACGGTGATGACATCCTGCTGGGCCACGGTCAGGCTCTTGGCGTTGCCCTGGGCATCGGTCGCGACCACGAAGTCGCCACCGATCACGGGCAGGTCCTGGTACGTGCGCTGGTAGCTCACGTACTGCAGGCCCCAAGGCGTGCTGATGTCTTGCTGGCGGACGAACTGGTCACTCGGGCTCGCCTTGAGTTCGGCGACCCGGCCTTGGACCAGGCGGTCCGCCGTCTTGAGCGCGGCGGCTCGCGGATTCACCGGTGGTGCTGCGTCTTGCTGAGCAGATGCCGACGGCATCCTCATGGCGATCACCGCTGTGGCGGCTGCTGCCAGGCTCAGCACGCAACCGGCTGCGACGACGCGCAGGGCTGTGCTCTTCACGGGACACTTCCTCACTGAGGGGGCGGAGCCCCCGCCATCGGCCGGGGGCTGCAAACCAGCCGGCGGATGGCGGGGGCGAGGATGCCTGGTGCGCGCTTGGGCGGTGCGCGCCGAAGAGTTCCGTGGGCAGGTGGATGAACTCCCGGCTTCCTCTGTTGGAAGAGATTGGCACCTGCGAGTTATGGCTGTCTTATCCCAGCAGGGCATAACCTCACCGCTATGGAGCTGGAACTACGTCATCTGCGGGTCGTCTGCCGCCTGGCGGACACGGGCAGCGTCTCCAAGGCCGCGGCGGCCCTGGGGGTCTCCCAGCCGTCTTTGACCGCCCAGTTGCACAGAATCGAGGACGCGATCGGCGGTGTTCTGTTCGAACGCGGCCCGTACGGCGTGGTCGCGACGCCACTCGGCAAGCACGTACTGGGCCGGGCACGAGCGATGCTGGCCGACATGGACGAGCTGGTCGGCAGCAGCCGGCGTTATACGACCAGCTCGTCGGTACTACGCCTCGGCGCGGTCCGGACCGTCATGTTCGGGGCCTGGCTGTCGCGGCTCGAACAGCTGCTGCCAGGTCGCCAGATCGCCGCGCAGGTGGACCCGTCGTGCGCAGTACTGACTGATCTGCTGGCTGCCGATGTGGTCGACGTGGTGATGCTCGGACGGTGTGACGACGCGTATGCGCCACCGTGTCCGCCGGGAATCCGCGAACAGACGATGGTCTGGCCCGAGCCCTTCGCGGTCGCGCTGCCTGCCGACCACCGGCTCGCTGGCAAGGACACCATCGCGTTGGAGGATCTGGCCGAGGAGATCTGGATCTGCCCGCCGGCGGGCAAGGAGGACGGCGATCTCGCCTACCTGCGCAGCATCTGCGAGTCGGCCGGGTTCACGCCGGAGTTCCGCTACGCCAACCTCGACACGTCCGAGATCGAGCAACTGATCGGTGCCGGCCGGGGCATCAGCCTGTGTGCTCCGACGGTGCGGGAGATCCCGAACACGATCGTCCTGCCGATCACCGGGGCGCCGCTGCTCTGGCGCCGCGCCCTCCGCTGGCGCGCCGACAGCACCCCGCAGACTGACGTCGACCTGATCCACCGCGCCTTCACCGACGTCTACCGCCAGACCATCGCCACCCACGCCGCCGCCCGGCCCTGGTGGTCCGCCAACCCCGGGGCACATCCCACCGTACTCAACCCATGAGCACCTAGAATCCGGTGCATGGACGTCACGCCGACCCGCCCCAAGGTCTTCCTGCTGGCCGAGCAGGACCGCAATTTGGTGGCCAACGGCCCCGCGCTGGTCGACCCGTCCGGCGCGCGGCACGACATCCCGCCGAAGGTCCACGAGGCGATGGCGTACGTCGAGGCCGCTCTCCGTGAGGGGTATGCCGTCCAGATCACCCCGCTGCGCCAGGAGCTCCCGATCGACGAGGCCGCCGACGCGGCCCTGATGCCGCGCAAGGAGCTCCGGCTGCTGGTCAGCCAGGGCGAGATCCCGTTCCGGTCGTCCGACTACGTCGACTGGGTCCAGCTGTCCGACGTACTGGCCCTCAGCGCCCGGCTCGACGCCGCGCGCGACGAGATGCTCCAGTCGTTCGCCGAGGAGGAGTCGTGGGACGACCCTCAGGACGGTGACCGATGACGAATCCCCGGAGCGCGTTCCTCGACGCGAACGTACTGCGCGGCCAGCTCACCACCGACATCATGATGACGCTCGCCGCCAAGCGCCTGTACCAGCCGCAGTGGTCGCAGGACGTGCTGAACGAGGCCGGGCGCAACCGGCCGCCGGGGGTCAGCGAGGAAGCGGTCAACAAGCGGTTCGCGCAGATGAACAAGGTGTTTCCGGCGGCGATGACGACCGGGTACGAGGGACTCGCGCCGCAGATGCAGGCGGACGAGAAGGACAAGCACGTGCTGGCCGCGGCCGTCCAGGGTGAGTCGGATGTCCTGGTCACCGAGAACACCAAGGACTTCGACCCGCCGGCCACCGGCCCGCACGCGATGAAGGTCGAGCGGACGTCGGAGTTCCTGAACCAGCTCGCCGACGATCATCCGCGGGAGGTGGTCGGCGCGATGCAGGAGATGGTCGACCGCAACCGCCGGTCGCCGCAGACGATGCCGGAGCTGATCGACAAGATGGCGACCCAGCAGGACCTGAAGGGCTTCGCCCACAAGCTCAACTCGATGGTCCCGCCTGAGCAGCAGGGCTCACACCCCAACCTGCAGGTGACGAAGGCATCCCAAGCGGCCCTCCAAGGCACCGCCCCGGCCAGCCAGGCGGTGAGCGCGCCGTCAACAGCCCCCGAGGCGCGCAAGGCCGGCACCGACGGCCCCGAGAAGTCCACCAGCCAGGAGCGCTAACTCCGGACCAGCCGCAGGCTCCGGCAAGAGCGGCGGCTCCGGCCGGCTCCGGCGAGAGCGCTGGCTCCGACGAGAGCGGCGGCTCGGGCCGGCTCCGGCGGGGAGCGCTGGCTCCGGCAGGAGGGGCGGCTCCGGCGGCTCGGGCCGGCAGCCACGAGCGGCTCGGGCTAGCTCTGGTCGGTCCAGGTTAGGCGGTAGGTTACTGCGCCGAAGCGGATGTGGTCGCCTGGGCGGACTCGGACCGGGGTGGTGATGCGGAGGCCGTTGAGGTGGGTGCCGTTCATCGAGCCGAGGTCGCGGAGCAGCCAGCCGTCGTCGACATGGCGGAGCTCGGCGTGGAAGCGGGAGACCGAGAGGTCGGTCTCCCGGAGCGTGGCACCGGGGCCGCGGCCGATGCGGACCGTGGGCGAGTCCGGTGACGGCAGGGCAAGGCCTTGCGGGCGGATGTACGGCGCTGCTGTCCGCGGGGTGATCGTCAGGCGCGGGATGCGGGCGAGCAGGCGGTTGAGCAGCTGGACGACGCGTGGTTCGGTGCCGGGGAGGTCGTGCGTCGCGTTGGCCAGCTCACGGCGGCTCTGCGCCCGCAGTACGAAGTTCATCCGGCGGATGAAGGTGTCGTGCGAGAGACGTCCCGAACCGGCTCCGTCGCGCAGGATCGCCAGCGCCCGATCACGCTCGGCGTCCGAGGGACGCGCCAGCTCGATCCGATCCGCCGTCATGCCTGGATTGTCCGTGCCTCCGGGTTCACCTGTCCAGCACAGGCCCGCCTCAAGGCCGGGCGGTCAGCACGTCGGCCAGGTCGAACTTGATCGGCTCCTCCAACTGCTCGTAGGTGCACGACTCCGGCGTCCGGTCCTCGCGCCAGCGCACGAACTGGGCGGTGTGCCGGAAGCGAACCCCCTCCATGTGGTCGTACTTCACCTCGACCACCCGCTCAGGGCGCAGCGGCACGAAGCTGAGGTCCTTCCCCGCCTGCCACCGGCTGCCCTCCGCATTGCGGGGAGTCCGGTTGCCCTCCTCCTGCTTCGCCCAGGCCCACGGATGGTCGTCGAAGTCGGTGACGAGCTCCTGCAGCTCCACGAACAGTTCCTCGCGACGGGCCATCGGGAACGCGCCGATCACGCCGACGCTGGCGAGCACGCCCTCGGCGTTGTAGAGGCCGAGCAGCAGCGACCCGATCCGGTTCTCGCCGCTCTTGTGCACCCGGTAGCCCGCGACCACGCAGTCCGCGGTCCGCTCGTGCTTGATCTTGAACATGGTCCGCTTGTCCGGCAGGTACAGGCCGTCGAGCGGCTTCGCGATCACGCCGTCCAGCCCAGCACCCTCGAACTGGTTGAACCACTCGGTCGCGGTCGCCTTGTCGGTCGTCGTCCGGGTCAGGTGGATCGGCGCCGCGGCCTTGGCCAGCGCCTGCTCCAGCGCCTCCCGCCGCTCGGCGAACGGCCGCTCGGTGTAGTCCGTGTCGCCCAGCGCGAGCAGGTCGAACGCGACGAACCGGGCCGGCGTCGTCTCGGACAGCATCTTGACCCGGGAGGCGGCCGGATGGATCCGCTGCTGCAGTACTTCGAAGTCGAGCCGGTCCCCCGACGCGCCGACCACGACGATCTCGCCGTCGATCACGCAGCGTTCCGGCAGGTTCGCCTTGATCGCCTCGACCAGCTCCGGGAAGTACCGGGTCATCGGCTTCTCGTTCCGGCTGCCGATCTCCACCTCGTCGCCGTCGCGGAAGATGATCGAGCGGAATCCGTCCCACTTCGGCTCGAAGCTGACGTTCCCGTCCGGGATCTGCTTGATCGGCTTCGCCAGCATCGGCGGGACCGGCGGCATCACGGGTAGCTTCATGGCGGCCATTCTGCCCCCATCCAGGCCGAACCGGGGGCATGATGGAGCCAATACCGACTGGTATGAACCGGAGGTACCGAGATGTACGACGTCGTACTGCTGGTCGAGCAGGAACTGACCGAGACCGACGCGAAGCGCGTGGTCGAGCTGCACCAGGACATGCCCGAGCCGGTGAAGTACCACGTGCTCGTGCCGTGCCACAACGCCGAGGCGGGCGTCGAGGCGTCGATCAGCGCGCTCGGGACCGCGGATCTCTACGGACCAGGACTGGCCAACCAGCGCGAGGACCTCGCCGAGGCGCAGAAGGCGATCGACAGCGAGGCGAGCGACTGCACCGGGCGCAGCATCCAGCGGCTGCGGGATCTCGGTCAGCAGGCCGAGGGCGGGATCTCCCACGACCGGCCGATCGACGCGCTGACCGCGACGGTGGACAAGGTCGGCGGGCGAGAGGTCATCATCCTCACCCGGCCGCACATCGTGGCGGAGTTCTTCCACCTCGACTGGACCAATTCGGCCCGCCGGCATCTCGGCGTACCGGTTCTTCATCTGCTCGAACAAGACGAAAAGTAGTCAGCGTCGTTAGACAGGCGTGAGTCCAACCCTTTACACGACCGACGAGGTCGCCGAGTTGCTGCGGATCTCGGTGTTCGCCGTCTACAAGCACGTCGCGGCCGGGACCGTGAGCCCGCTGCGCACGCCAGGTCCGCTGCCGTCGGAGCTGCGCTTCACGAGTGACGACGTGGTGCGCATGTTGCTGGCGATGAGGCCGACCGTCGCGGCGCCGGTGCGGCGCCATCTCGCGCTGGTCAGTGGATGAGCAGGGCGGCGTAGGTGCAGCCGGCCGCCAGGGCGGCGAAGACCAGGGAGAGCGTGGCCCGCAGGCCCTGCTCGCCGACCTTGCCGTAGTGACGGCCGTCCTCGGAGTGGTACGCGAGCTTGTAGCCTGTGTAGCCGGCACCCAGCACGAGCGCGAACTTGATCACCCGACGGCCTCCCTCACGACCTCACGTCAGGACAAACGCTACCCCGTCAACTAGTTACACGCCCGCGGCTGAGCCGGATTCGGCGAACTGGGTGTGGTAGAGGTCCGCGTACTCGCCGTCAAGGGCGAGCAACTCCTCGTGCGTCCCGCGTTCGACGATGTTGCCGTGGTCAACCACCAGGATCTGGTCCGCGTTCCGCACGGTCGACAGGCGGTGGGCGATGACGAGCGAGGTGCGACCCTCGAGCGCTGTGTCCAGAGCCTTCTGGACGGCCACCTCCGACTCGGAGTCCAGGTGCGCGGTCGCTTCGTCCAGTACGACGATGCGCGGCGCCTTCAGCAACAGCCGGGCGATCGCGAGGCGCTGCCGCTCGCCCCCGGACAGCCGGTGACCACGGTCGCCGACGACTGTGTCGAGGCCGTCGGGGAGGGTTTTCACCAGGTCCCACACTTGCGCCGAGCGCAACGCGCTGGCCATCTCCTCGTCGGTGGCGTCGGGTTTGGCGTAGGCGAGGTTGGCGCGGATGGTGTCGTGGAACATGTGGGCGTCCTGCGTCACGTACCCGATCGCGTCGTGCAGCGACTCCAGGGTGACCGCGCGGACGTCCTCGCCACCGATCCGGACCGCGCCGCCCGTCACGTCGTACAGGCGGGCGACCAGGTTGGTGATGGTCGTCTTGCCCGCGCCGGACGGACCGACCAGGGCGATCATCTGGCCTGGCTCGACGGTGAAGCTGATGTCTTCGAGGACCTGCGCGTTCACCCGCTTGTCGAGGACAGCCACCGACTCGAGACTGGCCAGCGAGACCTCCTCGGCGGTCGGGTACCCGAAGGCGACCTTGTCGAAGGTCACCGATGCCGCGTTGGGCGGCAGGGGCTTGGCGTCCGGGGCGTCCTTGATCATCGGTTCGAGGTCGAGGACCTCGAAGACTCGCTCGAAGGAGACCAGCGCGGTCATCACGTCGACGCGGACGTTGGAGAGCGCGGTCAGCGGACCGTAGAGCCGGCCGAGCAGCGCGACGAGTGCGAGCAGGGTGCCGACGGTCAGGGTCTGGCGTACTGCGAGGTTGCCGCCGACGCCGTACACGAGTGCTGTCGCCAGCGCGGCGACCAGGGTCAGCGCGGTGAAGAAGACGCGGCCGAGCATCGCGATGCGGATGCCCAGGTCACGGACTCGACCGGACTTCTCGCCGAACTGCGCGTTCTCCAGCTCGGGCTTGCCGAACAAGGTCACGAGCAGCGCGCCGCCGACGGAGAAGCGCTCGGTCATCGCGGTCGACATCTCGGCGTTCAGGGTCATCTGCTCGCGGGTCATCGCGGCGAGCCGGCGACCCAGGTACCGGGCCGGCAAGAGGAAGACCGGCAGGATCAGGATCGCGACGGCCGTCAGCTGCCAGCTGAGCAGGAGCATCGCGCCGACCACGAGGATCAGACTGATCACGTTGGAGACGACGCCGGACAGCGTTGACGTGAACGCCTGCTGGGCGCCGATCACGTCGTTGTTCAGCCGGGATACCAGCGCTCCGGTCTGCGTCCGGGTGAAGAACGCGACCGGCATCTGCTGCACGTGCGCGAACACCTTCGTCCGCAGGTCGTAGATCAGGCCCTCTCCGATGCGTGCCGAGAACCAGCGCTGCATCAGGCCGAGTGCAGCCTCGACCACCGCGAGCAGCGCCACCACCAGAGCCAGCGCGGTCACCAATCTCGCGTTGCCCTTGGTGATGCCGTCGTCGACGATCTTCTTGAACAGCAACGGCGAGGCGATCACCAGGAACGCCGAGATGATCACCAGCGCCAGGAACGCGCTGATATGCCATTTGAACGGCTTGGCGAACCGCAGAATGCGCCGCAGCGTGCCCTTGGCCAGCTTCCGATCCACCACCGACGCGTCCTGCCGCCGCCAGCTCATCGCGCTGCCGCCGCCACCCATGCGCATCCCTGCAGACATCCGGTCCCTCCCCACACTCAACTCGTCAACGTTGACAACACCTGATGTCAGCCGAAGCTTCCCTGCGGTTAGCCGAAGGCCGCGATCAACTCGGCAAGCCGGCGTGCCTGCGCCTCGCGCTCCGCCTTCAACTGCTCCTCGTACGTACTGTCGAAGGCGCCCAGCAACAGCGCCTTCGTCTCCCGGACCGCACCGACCAATGGCGACAACACTGCCTCCGAGAGGTCCTTCACCGTCCCGGCCAGCTCCTCCGCCGGTACGACGATGTTCGCCAACCCGATCTGCTGCGCCTCAGCCGCCTCCACCCAGCGCGACGTCACGCAGATCTCCAGGGCTCGCGAGTACCCGACCAGCTGCACCAGCGGTTGCGTGCCGCCCAGGTCAGGTACCAGCCCTAGCGCCGGCTCCCGCATGCTGAACTTCGCGTCCGGCGTCACCACCCGCAGATCACAAGCCAAGGCGAGCTGGAAGCCGGCGCCCACCGCGTGTCCTTGCACCGCCGCGATACTTACGATCTCCGGCTTCCGCAGCCACGAGAACCCGCCTTGGAAATGCGAGATCAACTCCTGCAACTCATCAGCAGGCTTCTTCCCGAGGGTGAGCAACGGCTCCTGCCCATCAACCGGCTCACCCATCATCAGATTGCGATCCAGCCCCGCCGAGAACGACTGCCCCTCCCCCGACACCACGACAACCCGAACCTCATCAGGCAACGCCGCCCCGAACTCCGACAAGGCAGCCCACATCGCCGGAGTCTGCGCGTTCCGCACCTCCGGCCGATCCAGCACCACCCGGGCCACAGCCCCCTCCACCGACAACCGCAATCCAAGTTCACCCATGCCAGGAACATACGTCACCCCACCCCCACCACCCGTGAGGCGTTCGTCGCACTACACCCCACGCGCGACGCCTCCCACGCCCACGCGCGGCTCCTCCGTCGCCGTGCTCCCCACCCCCGGCGAGGCGCTCCTCCGTCGCACCTCGTCCCGCCGCGAAAGCAACCACTGCGCCGGACCCCACAGCCACCGGGCCACCTCGGAGCCAAGCGATCGTCGCCAAGGCCGCCGGCCGTTCGGGGCGGAACGACCCGCGGCTCGGCCCGACGCGGCTGCCCGGAGCCTGCCCGAGCGGTCCCACCCAACGCCGCCGGCGACATCGGCCCCAGCACCCACAACCCCGCGAGACCTCGATGCCACGCCTCTCCTGGGAGCCGGCCAGATGCCAGCCGGTAAGCCCGCGCAGCGGGCTGACGTGCGCCGGATGCCAGCCGGTAAGCGCCCCCAGCGAGCTGGCGTCCGCGGGATGGTCCGGTGCTGTCCTCTGCAGATTCCGGCGAAGCCAACCCATGGGGCCAGCCGGCCGAACCGCCTGCGCTTGCAAACTCGATCCAGCCGGCTTCGCGGGGTCGCTGGTGGACTAGGCGGTGGTTCCCGTCAGTGCCTGGAGGCGGCGGAGGGTTTCGGGGGCGCCGAGGGCCTTGGTGGTGGCGTGTAGGTCGGGGCTGCGGGTGGAGCCGGTGATGGCTACCCGGACCAGCTGGGAGGCCTCGCGGATCGAGCCTGGGTAGGCGTCCGGGTTCTTCTTGTACTCCTTGGCGTTCGGGGCGAAGCCCTGTTTCACCGCCAGGTCGCGGATCTGGGCGAACCAGGCTTGCGGGTCGTCCAGGTGCTCGTAGCCGGCGATCAGCTCCTCGGCGAATTCCTTGACGATGTCCGGCGCGACCTTCAGCGCGGCCAGGCGCTCGTCAGTGGGGCCGGTCAGCGGTTGGAAGAGTTCGGGGAAGAAGAAGCCGTACTCGGGGCGGAAGTTCGACCACTTCCGGAGGTCCTTGCGGGGGTTCTCGACGCCGTCACGCTCGACAGCCAGCGCTCGCAGGGCAAGCTCCGGTTCGTTGTCCAGGACGGTGACGAGCTCCGGGTCGTACTGGGTGGCCCACACCCGCACCGCGTCGAAGATCTGCGGGCCGGTCAGCGTCGCGATGTGGTCCGCGCTGATGTCTTCCAGCTTGACGAGGTCGACCAGCGGACCGGCGACACCGCACTGGTCGAGGTGGATCGGCGCCTGCAACGCCTCGGCCAGTGGGATCTCGGCCAGTCGCCCGTTCGCGAGTCCGCGGAGGTAGTACAGGACCGCCTCGGCCGGGAAGCCCTCGCCGATGTAGAAGTCGACGCCGGCCTCAGGGTCCTTGCGCTTGGACAGTTTCCGCTTGCCGCCGGGGATCTGCTTCATCAGCGGCGCGATGTGCGCGTACTCGATCGGCTCGAACTCCAGCGCCGCGAACAGCTGCTGGTGCAGCGGTACCGACGAGATCCACTCATCGCCGCGGATCACCAGGTTCACCCGCATCAGGTGATCGTCGACCGCATGGGCGAAGTGGTACGTCGGCAGCCGCAGCGACTGGTCCGACGACTTCAGGATCACCGCGTCGTTGCGGTTCGCCTCGTGCTCGAGCCGGCCGCGGATCGCGTCCACGAACGAGGCCCGCTGCCCGTCAGCGCCGTCCGGGGCGCGGAAGCGGACGACGTACGGCGCGCCTTCGGCGAGCTTGGCCTCGACGTCAGCCACCGGCGCGTCGCGCCAGATCGCCCACTTGCCGTAGTACCCGCTCGGAACCTTGGCCGCCTGCTGACGCTGAGTCGTCTCGGCGAGCTTGTCCTTCGTGGCGAAGCACAGGTACGCCTTGCCCTGCCGGAGCAGGTGACGTACGTAGCTCAGGTAGATCTGCTCCCGCTGCGACTGCAGGTACGGCCCGTAGGAACCGTGGCCCGCGTGCTCATCGGACTCGATGCCGAAGTACGCGAACCCGCGAGCGAACTGCTCCAGCGCGCCCTCGACCTCCCGCGACTGGTCGGTGTCCTCGACGCGGACCAGATACACCCCACCGGTGTTCGACGCGACATCCCGGTCGATCATCCCGACGTAGATGCCGCCGATGTGGATGAACCCGGTCGGCGACGGCCCGAGCCGCGTGACCTTCGCCCCCTCGGGCAGCTCGCGCGGTGGGAACTGCTCCTCCCAGTACGCCGGTTCCGGCAGGTCAGCAGGAAAAAGAGCATCGACATCCATGCCCGCAACCCTAGAGTGCATCAGGTGAATCTCTCCTATCTCGGTACGCCGACCGGGCCGATGACCCGGGTCCACGGCGGGTTCGCCAACCGGATGTACCGGCTCGACACCGACCAGGGATCGTTCGCGGTGAAGGAACTGAACCTCGCCGACCGTCGCTGGACGTACCGCGTCGAGGACGTCTTCAGGTTGGAGCGCGCTGCCTTCGCCGCCGGCATCCCGATGCCGGAACCGATCTCGGCCGACCAGCACACGCTCGTCCACCGGTGGGTCGACGGGGAGAAGATCCCCGAAGCGCCCGTACCGGAGGCGTACGCGTTCGAGATCGGTGAGATTCTCGCCCGCCTCCACGCGCTCGACGTCGAGTGGACCGAGGATTCAACTGAGGAACCCACGCCACAAGACTGGCCTGTACTCGCCCAGCGCGCGGCGCAAACCAACCAGCCGTGGGCCGAGGAGCTCGCCTCCCAGGTCGATACCTTCCTGGCAATCGCCCACTGCGTCGACACCTGCGAACGGCCAGGCCCCGTTGTCCTTACCCACAAGGACATCCAGCCCTGGAACCTGCTCGCCCGAAACGGCCGGCCTGTTGTACTCGACTGGGAGCTCTCCGGAATGCTCGACCTCTCCGGCGAACTCGGCTCGACCGCCCTGAGCATCGCGAAGGGCCCTGGCTTCGACACCGTCGACCCCGCCGTCTTCCACTCGGTCCTCGACGGCTATGCCGCAGCCGGCGGCACCCTTCCCCCACCAGGCCCAAGCTGGTTCGCCTACCTGATCGCCGGCTGGCTAGGCCACACCAGATGGAACATCCTCCGCTGCCTGACAGACGTCGAGGCAACCACCGGCCCAGACCTAGCCCTCTCCCAAGAGTCCGCCCTCAACGGCATCCAAGGCCTACCTGACCTGTATGCGCGCCTCCGAGACCTCGAGACGCTGCTCGCCTGACAGCCACCCCCCTCGACCACCCGGTGCCGGCACTAACTCCGGGGAGAAGGGCGTCGACGGGCTATGCCGCCCAGTACCGGGGACGAGGGCTGGTCGGATTCTGCTGGGCAGTACCACCGGGACGAAGGCTCCTGCGGGATCCGCCGTGCAGTACCCCGGGTCGGGAGTACCTTCCGGGGCTGTTCTCGCGGCGGGACGAGGTGCGACGGAGGAGCGCCTCGCCGGGGGTGGGGAGCACGGCGACGGAGGAGCCGCGCGTGGGCTTCAGACGACGGAGGAGCCGCCTGTGGGGGTCAGGCGAGGGAGACCAGGTCGGCGTAGTCGTTGGTCCAGAGGTCTTCTACGCCGTCGGGGAGGAGTAGGACTCGCTCGGGTTCGAGGGCTTCTACGGCGCCTTCGTCGTGGGTTACCAGGACGATGGCGCCTTGGTAGGCGCGGATTGCGTTGAGGACCTCGGTGCGGGAGGCGGGGTCGAGGTTGTTGGTGGGCTCGTCGAGGAGCAGGACGTTGGCGGCTGAGACGACGAGCGTGGCCAGCGCCAGCCGGGTTTTCTCGCCGCCGGACAGGACGCTGGCGGGCTTGTCGGCGTCGTCGCCACTGAAGAGGAAGGAGCCGAGGACCGAGCGGGCCTGGGTCTCGTTCAGGTCGGGGGCCGCGGACTTCATGTTCTCGATCACCGTGCGGTTCACGTCGAGCGTCTCGTGTTCCTGCGCGTAGTACCCGAGCTTGAGGCCGTGGCCGTCGATCACCTCGCCGGTGTCCATCTTCTCGATCCCGGACAGCACCCGGAGCAGGGTCGTCTTGCCCGCGCCGTTGAGGCCCAGTACGACGACGCGCGAGCCGCGGTCGATGGCCAGATCGACGTCGGTGAAGATCTCCAGCGAGCCGTACGACTTCGACAGCTCCTTGGCCATCAGCGGGGTCTTGCCGCACGGCGCCGGCGTCGGGAACGAGATCTTCGCGACGCGGTCCGACTGGCGCTCGTCCTCGAGCCCGGACATCAGCTTCTCGGCCCGCTTGAGCATCTGCTGCGCGGCGGTCGCCTTGGTCGCCTTGGCGCGCATCTTGTTCGCCTGGGCGATCAGCTGCGTGGCCTGCTTCTCGGCGTTGCCGCGCTCGCGCTTGCGGCGGCGCTCGTCGGTCTCGCGCTGCAGCAGGTACGCCTTCCAGCCGACGTTGTAGATGTCGATCTCGGCCCGGTTCGCGTCCAGGTGGAAGACCCGGGTGACGGTCTCCTCGAGCAGGTTCACGTCGTGGCTGATCATGATCACGCCACCGGGATAGTTCTTCAGGAAGTCACGCAGCCAGACGACGGAGTCGGCGTCCAGGTGGTTGGTGGGCTCGTCCAGCAACAGCGTCTCCGCCTGGGCGAACAGGATCCGGGCCAGCTCGACCCGGCGCCGCTGACCGCCCGACAGCGTTCCGAGTGGTTGCCCCAGCACCCGATCCGGCAGACCGAGGTTGGCCGCGATCCGGGCCGCTTCGGACTCCGCGGCGTACCCGCCGGCGGCGTGCAGGTCGGCCTCGGCGCGTTCGTACCGCCGCATGCCCTTCTCGCGGGTCTTGTCGTCGGCGCTGGCCATCGCCTTCTCCGCGTTGCGCATCCGCCGGACCACCTCGTCCAGCCCGCGCGCCGCCAGGATCCGGTCCCGGGCCAGCATCTCGAGGTCGCCGGTCCGCGGGTCCTGGGGCAGATAGCCGATCTCACCGGACGAGCTGACCGACCCGGACGCGGGCAGCCCCTCGCCGGCCAGGATCTTGGTCAGCGTGGTCTTACCGGCGCCGTTCCGCCCCACCAGCCCCACCTTGTCGCCTGGGCCGACGCGGAAAGAGGCAGGCGACAGCAGTTGCCTGGCCCCGACGCGTACCTCGAGGTTGGTGACAGTGATCATGGCGGCGCAGGTGTCCTCAGGTCGGGATGGAACGGGCTGGGTCGGCGGGCGGCAGCGGCAGGATGCGGGCAGGGCCGCAGCGACGCGTCACAAGGCAGCCTCTTGCAGCGACGAGGTCTTAGTGCCCTACGACCGAAGTTCTTCGGCGCTTCCGCCGCCCAGGCACGCACCTCGCGCCACTTGAGCACCATCCACGATGCTCCGCATCGAGGATGGTCCTCAAGCACCACGATGCACGCACCTGAACGTCGCAATCGATCGAACAACTTCGGTCGTAGGGCACTAGTGTATGTGCTGTGAAATTCAACCCTGACGCCGACTTGGACACCAGCGGCGTCGAAGACACCCGTGGCAGCGGTGGTGGAGGCGGCGGACTGCTTCCGGGCGGGATGGGAATCCCGGTCGGCGGCGGGATCGGCGGCGTCATCCTGCTGGTCGTCATCCTGCTCCTGAACGGCACCCTCGGCGGCGGAGGCGGCAGCGACCAGCCCGCGGCCAGGAACACGGCGGCCGGCAATCTCGGCTCGTGCAAGACCGGCAAGGACATCAGCCAGAACCCGGACTGCGCCTTCGTCGCGTACCAGAACTCGATCGAGGGGTTCTGGGCGGCCGAGCTCCCCCGCCGCGGCAAGAAGTACACCAAGGCGCCGATGCGGGTCTTCAGCAACTCGGTCAGCACCGGCTGTGGACCGGCGACGGCGGCCGTCGGGCCGTTCTACTGCCCGCCCGACAAGACCGTGTACCTGGAGCTGGGCTTCTTCAAGACGCTGGAGACCGATCTGGGCGCGAAGGGCGGCCCGTTCGCGGAGGCGTACGTGGTGGCTCACGAGTACGGCCACCACATCCAGGACCTGTACGGCATCCTCGACCGGATCAAGTCCCGCGAGGGCCCCGACTCCGACTCGGTCCGGTCCGAGCTCCAGGCGGACTGCCTGGCCGGTATCTGGACCAACCACGCGACGACCGTCCCGACCAAGAGCGGCAAGCCGTTGATCACCGAGCTGTCCCAGGACGACATCGAGCGTGGCCTCGACGCGGCCGCCTCGGTCGGCGACGACCGGATCCAGGAGAAGACGCAGGGCCAGGCCAACCCCGAGTCCTTCACCCACGGCACGGCGGCACAGCGGATGAAGTGGTTCCAGACCGGCCTCGACTCCGGCGACATGAACAGCTGCGACACCTGGTCGGCCAACCCGCTCTGACCCAGCGACAGCAAACCGCCCCCGGAAGGAGTTCCTCCCGGGGGCGGTTTCTTGCTTGCGGTTGCTTGTTCGAAGGCGCCGGTACTACGCGACTGCCGCGGGCCGGTGGTACCCCGGGAGCAGTTCGTCGACCAGAGCGTCCGTCTCGGCCTCAGGCCCACGCGGAGCGCCGTGCTTGGCCAGGGCGGCGTACATCTGGGCGGCGACGTTGCCGATATCTTCGGAGCTACCGAAGTGGGCGGCCAGTCGCAGCGTGGCTCGCCACAGGTCCTCCGAGGCCGGCGAGAAGCTCAGACCGGTCTGGAGGGCCGTACGGGCCAAGTTGCCGTCGTTGTGGCGGAGGCTGGCCTCTGCCAGACGCAGTGCCGCGTCGACGACCGACTCGGCCATCTTCCGCTCGACACCGGACGCCGCCAGCCACGAGTAGCGGCCCGCGGGCAGGTTCGACCACGACTGGCCGTGCACCAGGCTGAGGGCCGTCGACAGCGGACCACGCGGGTCCTCCATCATCGACGCCTGCTTGGCCAGCGTGCGGAAGACGTCCCAGTCGACCCGGACGACGCTGCGGTTCAGCAGCCAGCGGCCGGACTCGTCCGCGTACATGGCGTCCACACCGACCCAGTTGCGGGTGTGCTCAAGCGCCGCGTTGCGCAGCTCGTCGCTGATGCCCCGCGGCCAGATCGCACCGGCCAGCACGTTCGGGTGTACGCCGTAGTCCTGGCTGGCCAGGAACGCGACGATCTCCGTCGACAGCGCGATCCGGCCGGGGTCGATCGGGCCACGCGCGTCCACCTCGACCGGGCCGAGCAGGTCGATCTCGACCGGCGCGGGCTGGCTCAGATCGGTCGCGGCGAACTCGTACGCCGGCATGTCGAGATCCGCGCGCCGCTTGTCCAGCGCCTCGGCCTCGGCCACGCCGAACAGCGCGACCAGGTCCGCGAACTGCGACGGATTGATGCTGTGGGCATCGACCTCGAGCCCCAGCAGTCGGCAGACCGCCTGGTTCTTCTCGTCCACCACGAACCGCCACGGCGAGCTCATCACGTCACCGACGACGACCACAGCGACGCAGCGCTTCGGGTCCGAGGCCAGCTTCGCGAGCTTGGCCTCCTCCTCGGGCGACGGCGGCGCGGAGACGAAGATGATCTCCGCACCCCACAGCTGCGCGTCCGGGAAGGCCATCCGCGCGTCGGCGACCGAGTCGGCGTCCCGCCGGCCACAGGCCTGCACCTGAGCGTCGGTACGCCGGGTCACCTCGCGCAGCGCGTCGTCCAGGCTCACCCAGTAGCTCAACCGGCTCGGCGCCAGCGTCGACAGGTCGTCGCCGAAACCGACCATGCTGATGTGCGCGCCTTCGGACCACAGGTTCGTGGCCAGCTCGGCCGCCAGCGATCCGACGACGTCGCGAGAGGCGTTGGTGACGCCACCGAAGCTGACGATGCCGTCAGCGGTGTCGAGATCGACCAGGACGATCGCACCGTCGGCGTTGCTGCCGAGCGTCACGAGGGTCGGGTACGGGGCGGGCGCGTCTACGTCGCCCTGAGGTCCGTACGCACGGCGTAGTACCCAGCGAGTGCCGTCAGCAATGGCCTGCCACGGGCCAGGAGGCGCAGCCTGCGACTCCCCCGGCTCCAGTACCAGCGTCAGCGCCCGATCGGTCACCAGCGCGGCGACCACGGTCGGCATCACCCGGTTGTCGTTGGTCATCGCCGCGCCGAGCGCACGCAGCGCGTTGTCGACGAACCGAGCAGTCGGTACGTCGGACGCCAGCCGCAGCCCGATCTCGGTCTGCCGATGCCCGGCCGCCTTGGGACCAGGCCCCTGGGCCCAGCCGCGACGACGCTTCAGCGCGATGGCCAGACCAGCGGCGAGCAACGTCGCCCCGAGACCGTAGATCCCGGCCTGCTGGACGTCGAACCCGCCAGCCGCTTCGACCTTCGCGCCGTCCACGACCGGGTTGGCGGCCTCGGTGCCCGTCGTCTCGGTGCCCGTCGTCTCCGGCGTGGAGGCGTCAGGCTTGGTCGTCGTACCGGCGACGCCGATCGACGAACCGGCCTCCTCGTGCTCGAACCAGCGGCTGCCGACCGCGTTCCCGCCCTCTTCGGCGGTCCGCGTCTCGCTCGCCGGGTGCGCCTGGGTGGCCGGCCGCTCAGCGGGCTTGGCCACCGGCTTGGCGGCCGGCTTGCCAGCCGGAGTCGTGGTGGTGGTCTTGGCTGCCGGGTGGTGGTCCACGTTGACGAGCACGGTGTGCACGCCGGCGCCCTTGGCGTCAGCGGGCAGCCGCACCTGCCAGCCCGGCAGGATCAGATCCGGGTTGGTGAGGCGGCGGCCGTCCGGCTGCAGCTTGTTGTGGTTGAGGTCGTAGATCTCCTTGTACCGCCGGCCCTCACCCAGGTACCGCTCGGCGATGTCCCACAGGCAGTCGTAGTTGCGGCCCTGCGGCGGCCGGACCTCCGTGTACTTGACGACCTGACCGGTGTGGTCGCTGTTCGTCCGTACGCCGGTGTGCGTGTGCTTCACCGGCGCGACGCCGATCTGCACCGAGCTGCGTGGTTCGGTCTGCCGGAACGCCTCGACCGAGCTGTTGTCGTTGCTCTGGGCAACGCTCACCGAGGACGGGTTGCCGACCGACGTGGCCGTTACCGCGTTGGCGGCCGGCAGCGTGACGCTGGCGGCGCCCGCGATCAGCACCACACCCGCGATCAGCCGGCGGGCCAGCGTCTGCGAACCGCCGCCGAGCGGGACCCGCGGCGACAGGCCATGTCCGCGGATCTCTGCCACCGCCTCGGCGATCAGGCAGATCACGAAGTGCAGCCACGCCACCCAGATGAAGAAGGCGATGATGCCGATGATCGTCTTGGCGCTCAGCTCGTCGAACAGCACGTCGCGGCTGGGCATCCGGCTGGGCCACGGCTTGCCGAAGAAGGTCAGCAGCACATACGGAACACCGCCGACGATCGCGACGATCGCCAGCAGCGACGCCAGGCCCTTCAGCCGGTCGCCGGCCCCTCCGCCGGACCGCTGCGGCAGCCGTGCGTTGCGCACCGGCTCACTCGTCTTCACCATCGTCGCCCCTCCCTTACCCACCGATAGCCTGAACTTCCTGCACAGGCAGGCGCTGTACTGCGTGAATGTCGGCCGTGCCGATCGTGTGCCAGTCGGGTCCACCGGTCCAGTAGGCGACCGTCCAGGTGATCGTCAGCTTGACCGTGTACATCCCGTCGGGCTGGCTCGCGCTCGACTTCGTGTACTTGTGCGAGCAGGTGCTCATCTGGTGGAACGGGTCGGCGTGATCGTCGTACCCGTCGAAGCCGTCGTCCACCCGGCCGACGCCCATCGCGCAGGCGAACGGCTCGGTCCCGTCGCCGGGATCGACCACCATCGAGGTGACCAGACCCCGCATCGTCAGATTGTGCGTCCCGTCGTAGAACGCGCTGTCCAGCTCCGGGTCGTCCTGCTCGGTGTGGAAGATCATCGAGCTCTCGCGGGTCAGCGAGAAGTACGCCGGGATGTTCACCCTGGGCGTGTAGGTCGGCTTGACCTGCAGCGCCGGGTCCGGATAGGTGCTGTCGAAGGTCTCCCAGAACTGGTCCATGTAGTCCTCGTCGCGGCACTGGTCCCGGTCCTGCGGCGACACCGCGGTGATCGCCCGCTCCAGGTGCACCTTGGTGCCACCGTCGACGGTGTTGAGGTTGTAGTCCTCGATCGTCACCCGGAGCACCCAGCTCTTGCCCTCCGGCGGCTTGCCCGGGTCGATCCCCTTCGGGATCGGGAAGTCGCGGCACGGGATGAAGATGTGGTTGCCGAGCTTCTCCTTCCAGGTCGGCACCGAACCACCACCGAAGTACGCCTGGCCCGAGCTGCAGTAGGCGCCGAAGCCGATGGAGTTCACATACATCGCGCAGACCCGGTCACCCTGGGTGATGGTGTCGGCGGAGGCGGTCGAGGCCGGATAGACCAGCAGCAGTGCGAGCACTGTGGTCAGGGCGATCAGCCCTCGGCTCACTCGGTTGCGCATCCTCACTCCAGAGTCTCGGTCGGCTACCCGCAGGTTATCTACAGCCAGGGGCATCATGCCCGGTGAATTGTGTCTGGTCACGCCGTTCCGGGAAACGATTGTATTTCGGACTAGGCCGGAAAGCGTACTTTTGAACAATTACTCAGGTTCGCCGGACCCATCTGGTACGGCAGCCAGCCGAGCCCGGTTCGGATCATGTCGATCGATCGCGCGACGCCCTTCGGAGCGGCCACCACCCAGCGCTTCGTCTTCGGGTTCCAGAACTGGGTGGTCTGGGACTGGCAGAGCTTGACCCGGACCACGTCGAGCGGCTGCGACGCGGTGCCCATCACCACGACGCTGGCCGGCGGCTTCATCACCCAGCCGTTCCGTTTCGCCTCCGCGATGTCCTGCGAGGTGTCGACGTAGAAATACGCCGGGAAATTGTTCTTGATGATGTCGACGTCGCGGGCGACCAGAGCGCTGAAATAGAGCGGGTAGCTCTTCACGAGGCCTTGGACGGCGGGAAGGGCGGCGAAGTTCCCGGGGATCACAGTCACTTGGTTCGCGGCCGGGGGTGCGGTGACGGTGGACGGCGGGGCGGAAGTCTTGCCGGTGGGGGCCGACGTGGGGTCGGCGGACGGGGTACCACTCAGGGTGACCGTTGGGCGGGAATCGCCGCCGCCGTCGCCGATGGGTTCGGGCATGCCGCCGTCGTCTTTGCTGCCGCCGCAGGCGGACAGCAGCAGGGTTGCGGCCAGCAGGACGGCTGGGATGCCGGCACGTCGCACGACTCGGGCTCCTCGAGGGTCGGTCATCAGTTGGCTCCCGGGGGCAGGGAGTTCTGCGGTACTCCGGCAGGCGCGGGCACTTCGGCAGGCGCGGGGATTCCGGCGGGCGCGCCGCCGCCCGGCTTGGTCGTCTTCTTGGTCGGCGTGGGATTCGTCTTCTGGGTGTCGGTCGGATCCGGCCTGGTGGGCCCCGACGTCGGCGGGGTGCTGGTGCCGGGTGTCGACGGGGTGCCGCTCGGGGTGCAGCTGGCCGGCATCGGGAACGGGAGGGTCCAGATCGGGGTCGGCGAGCCTACGTACCAGGGGGACGGGCACGGGAGGTCGAGAGTGGGCGGGACGGCGGTCAGGGTGACCGGGATCTGGCCCGGGCCGTCGGTGCGGCCGCTGACGACGATCGGGGGGATCTTCGGGCTGTCGTCGGCCTTGTTGACACCTTGTTCGGCGTGCGCCTCGCCGGTGCCGGTGGCGTCGAGGTGGCTGATGCCGACCATGCCGAGGAACGTCGTCTGGTTGCCGATGACGACCTGGACCTTGAGGCCGTCGTCGGTCAGCTCGGTGGCGCCGCAGCTCTGGACGGCCTTGTCGTTCGACGAGACCTCGGAGCAGAACGCGGCGACGGCGGCGCCGGCCTTGGTGGTGTCGATCTTGGCTTCGATGGTGTTCAGCTGGATGGTGGCCGCGCCGACCCGGGCCGCCTCCTGGGCGTACCCGACCGCGCGCGACTTGGCGCCGAGCTGCCGGCCGCCGTCGATCACCAGGCCGGCCAGCGTGAAGATCATCACCGCGAGAATCGCGACAGCCGGACTGAGCGCACCCCGCTGGTTGCCGGGGGCATCTATCCGCACGAACGCGGCAAGACGAGCCCACGCGCCGGTACGCCGAGGTGCGGGGACGGCAGGCGACGGGGAGGACGCGTCGGGCGCCGCCGGGTCAGGGTGTGTTGCCATCGCGGACGCCTCGGTAGGGGTCGATGGAGGAACTGAACCGCTTGGTGATGGTGGTGTCGCCACCGATGCCGAGCAGGCCGAGGTCGCGGTAGTTGATCGTGCAGGTCACCTCGACCGACAAGGTCGCCCCGGCCGCGAACGCGCTGGTGATGGTCCCGCCGGCGCTGTCCTTGCAGGACTTCACCGCCTGATCCATGGTCCGCGTCACCGCGGAGTCCACCTGCGTCTGAGCATCCCCCAACGACCGGGTCTGACTGGCCGACCGGGCCCCGTCCCGCGCCGCGTTCTCCAGCAACGAAGAAGTCTGGAAGTACCTTCCACAAGCCAGCAAGAACATGAACAAAATCAGCAGCAACGGCGCCAGAATCACCATCTCCAACGCCATGGTCCCGCGCTCACCGCGGCGAACGCGGGAGGCGGGGGCACAGCAGGGGCGGGTGGGTGTCATGCCTCGCTCATTTGTCGGCTTGGAATTGTTCGATGGGGCCGGTGGCGGTGCGGGTGACCTTGAGTTTGAGGCCGGGGACCAGGGAGATGGTCTCGCCGGTGACGGTGAAGGAGACCATTCCTTCGGGGGTGTTGTAGGCGGGCGGCTCGACGACGGCGTCGCCGAGGGTGTTGCCGCCCAGCTGCTGGGCGTAGGCCTCGATGTCGCCGCGGACCTTCTCGCCGATCGCGCTGGTGTACAGCGGTGGCTGGACGAGCCTCAGGCGGGAGACGCCTTCCTGCGCCGCATTCAGCGCGACCGACCGGCCGTACAGCCACAGCGCGGTCTGGATCGAGATGAAGATCAGCGCCAGGATCGACGGCGCCAGGATGGCCAGCTCGAGCGAGGAAGCACCCCGCTCGGACCGCCTCCGCGCACTTCGTTCCCCACGACGAGGTGACCGCGACAACGCCTCAGCCGTTCTGGATCTCGCCCGTGCGCCTGTCGATCACGCCCCGGACCACTAGGCCGATGGCCAGCGCCGCGGCGACCAGGATCGCCGAGATGATCGCCCACTCCAGCGCCGAGGCGCCGAGCTCGTCGCGACGGCGGGTGCCACGGGCCTTGGCGGCCGCGCCGCGGGCTCGCTGGGTGTGGGCCCGCGCCAGCGCGTAGCCGACCATCGCGCGCACGAACTGCGTTTCCACGTTCATCTGGTTGACCCTCCGAAACTCGTTACTTCAGTCCTGAGCCCGATTGCGAGCCTCAGTATGCCCTGTAGGACGGACCCAAATGCCCGATGGATCCCTGTTCCCGGTGACCACCATCACTAACTGCCCAGGATCGCGGCACCGGCCGGGTAGCCGAGGAACAGCATGAACGCCGCGCACATCACCAACTGCGCGACGAGCATCGACTGCGACCGCTCGCCTGCCTTGCCTTCGACGTCCGCGAGCTCCTTGCGCCGCAGCGACGCCGCCCGGGCCAGCAGCGAGGCCCGGATCTTCGCGCCCTCGTCACCGGCCAGCGCCAGCGCGGATGCCAGGTCGCGCAACTCCTCGACCCCGAGGTCCTCGCCCAGCCGCGCCATCGCGTCCCACGGCGTGATGCCGATCAACCGCGCGTTGGCCAGCGCCTGCCGGATCCGGGCCATCGCCCAGTGGTCGCCGATCGTGGAGGCCGTCATCAGCGCCTCCGGCAGACCACGGCCGCCGGCCAGGTTCATCGCGACCAGGTCCAGGAAGCTGCCCACCACATGCCGGAAGTCGCGCCGCCGCGCCTCCGCCTCCTGCCGCAACGCCAAGTCGGGCAGGAAGAACGCGAACGTCATCGCCGCCAGCGTCACGATGGCCGGCGCAGCACCCGGCGCGCCGAACCCCAGCATCGCGAACAGGAACAGCACGAACGGGATGAAGATCAACGCGCCCAGCGCGAAGAACACCTTGGTCGCGAGCATCGCCGCGAACGGCTGGTTCATCACCGCTAGGTCGCGGCGCAACCGCCCGAAGGTCCAGCCCCGCGCATTCGCCTCGGCCTCGAGCCGCTGGCCGAGTGTCTCGCGGGCCCGGTCGACCCCACCGAGCACCCGCTCCCCCGCCGCGCTCGCGGTCGCCGCGCTGACGTACCCCGAGCGGCCGGCGTCGATCCGCGCGATCGTCGACAGCACGTTGGCCCGCGGCCGGATGAGCATCCGGATCAGCAGGTAGACACCGAGTCCGACCATCGCTCCCGTGATGAAGGCGCCGGTCATCCGCCCACCACCTCCATCCGCTCGTCGCCACTGCGGGCCGCCCGCCGGTCGTCACTGCGGATCAGGAACCGATCCGGTACTTCGATCTTCGCCAGCTTGCGCAGCCAGACCAGCCCCACGGCGTACAGGGCGATCACGATGAACAGCACGAACTGGCCGATGAAACTCGTGTACGGCGAGACGTACGTCGGGTTGAACAGGATCAGCGCGGCCGCCACCAGCAGCGTGATCGCCACGACGACCTGCACGCTCCGCCTGGTCGAACGCCGCTCGGCCGCGACCTTGCGGCGTACGTCGAGCTCCTCGCGGGCCGAGTCGGCCAAGGCGCTCAGCACCTCGCGCAGACCGGGTCCGCGCAGTCGCGCGTTCAGCACCAGCGCGGCCACGATCAGGTCCGCCGACGGGTCGTCCAGGTCGTCCGCGAACCGCATCAGTGCCGAGGGCAACGGTTCGCGGATGCGCAGCCGGTCGACCAGCAGGTTCAGCCCGGGCTTGATCGCGGGGGCCGCGTTGATCGCAGTGGCCGGGATCGCCTGCTCCAGGCCGACCGCACCGGCGATCGTGTCGCGCAGGGCCTCCGTCCAGGTGGCCAGCGCCTCCAGTCGCTCGATCGCGCGCCGCTCTTCCCCGGTACCGCCGAAGAAGCGGTCGGCAAGCGCTGCGAGTAGGCCGAGGGCGGCGGCCAGCACCAGCCAGCGAGTGACGACGAGGACGATCAGGCCGACTCCGAGGCCGGTACCGAGCCGGATCAGTTGCTTGCGGCCCTCAACGCTGCCGCCGCGCTTGAACAGCGACGGGGTCGACTCGCGCGGCGTCGTACCGCGGATCGCGACGATCAGCAGCAGGATCGCGCCACCGACGACGGCACCGCAGAGAAGGGACAGCAGAGTGTCTGTGCTCATCAGGCCCACCGACCGTGCACGAGCGGCTGGTAGCCGTAGTGCTCTAGCTCGTCCATACAAGCGATCGGCGCGTGCGCCGCGGCCCGGCCGTCGGGGCCTGGGGCGAACACCTCGCCGGACAGCACCCGGCCGTCCCAGCCGGTCACCTCGCGGATGCTCTCGATGTAGCGGCTCATCGTGCCGCCGTGCTGGTAGTCGTTGTGCTTGCGGACGAACACGACGAAGTCGAGCGCTCCCGAGATCAGCATCTGGGTCGCCTCCATCGGCAGCCGCTCGGT
Organism: Kribbella sp. NPDC051620; assembly: GCF_044453825.1. Taxonomy (NCBI): domain Bacteria; kingdom Bacillati; phylum Actinomycetota; class Actinomycetes; order Propionibacteriales; family Kribbellaceae; genus Kribbella; species Kribbella sp. NPDC051620. The sequence goes on along the minus strand of NZ_JBITDB010000001.1, from coordinate 1,262,314 downwards.
CGCCTGGATCGCGTAGGTGCTGATTCGGTTGAACACCTCCATCGAGCTGTTCGAGTGGATCGTCGACAGCGAGCCGTCGTTGCCCTGGCTCATCGCGTTCAGCATCGTCACGATCTCGTCGCCGAGCACCTCACCGACGATCACCCGGCTCGGGTTCATGCGGAGTGAGCGGCGGACCAGGTCGGCCATGCTGACCTCGCCGACACCCTCGGAGTTCGGCAGCCGCTCCTCGAACGCGACCACGTTCGGGTGCAGGTCCTTGAACTCCCCCAGCCCCAGTTCGAGCGAGCGCTCGACGGTGATGAGTCGCTCGTGCGGCTGGATCTCGTTGGCCAGCGCACGCAGCAGCGTCGTCTTGCCGGAGTTGGTGGCGCCCGCGATCATCACGTTCTTGCGCGCGGCCACCGCGGCCCGCAGGAACGAGGCGATGTCGGCGGACATGGTGCCGTTGGCCACCAGATCCTGCAGGAACACCTTGCCGAGCCGGGACCGCCGGATCGAGACCGACGGCCGCGCCGTCACGCCCATCACGGCCGACAACCGGGAACCGTCGGGCAGCCGCAGATCGAGCTGCGGGTTGGCCGAGTCGAACGGACGGCTCGTCAGGCCCGCGTGCGCTGCGAGCACCTGGATCAGCTCGACCAGCTCGTCATCGCTGTCGGCCACCGGTCCGGGCCGCTCCTCGCGTCCGTCGCCGTACTGGATGAAGACCTGGTCGCACCCGTTGATGTCGATGTTCTCGACCTCGGGGTCGTCGATCAGCGGCTGCAGCCGACCGACCCCGAACAGGGAGGCGTGGATGGCGCCGGCGATCTGCGCGTCGTCGTCCGGGGTGGGCGGCGTGCGGCCCTCAGCCAGCTCGTACCGGGCGTGGTCCTCGAGCACCTGCACGATCAGCGAACGGGCGTACTCCCGCTCGTCCTCGGCGCTCATCGGCGGTACGCCGTTCACCTGGTCGCGCCGGCGCTGCTCGTTCAGCCGCTCGGCGACCTGGACCCGGAGTTTGCGGACGAGCTCCTGATCCGTGCTCATCTACCCTCCCAGGCGCCGTCGGGTGGGAAGGCCGCCTGGGCCATGTCGAAGTCGTGCTGGGTCGGCCGGTTGACCACGGCCGCCATCTCGGCCGCGATCTCCGCGGCGGTCCGGATCAGCGGCGTACGGTCCAGCCGGCCGTGTCCGCGGCCCTCGAAGAACGCGGCGCCGACCGGGTCGTAGGCGAGGTGCCAGCGGTGCTCCAGCGGCACGGACATCGCGTCCAGCACCGACCAGACCTGCTTGACGCCGTCGCGCTTCTTCGGGTCGGCGACCACGATGACGCCCAGCTTCGCGTCCACGTGGTGCACGAGCGACGACAGCCGCTCCCGCAGGTGCGCGACGGACGAGCCGGTCGCGGTACAGACGAGAACGACCAGCCGAGCCGCCTGTACTACGGGAAGCTGCGGCGAAGCAGGCCCGATCCGCCCGCAGTCCGCGATCACGTCAGCGCTGAACATCTGGTTGAAGGTGATACCCAGCGGCTCCCACAGCCCGCCCATGCCACCGATCTGCTCGGGCGTGCGGACCCCGATCATCACGTCCAGCCCACCGTCGAGCTGCTGGCTGTGGGCCATGATGACGTCGTCGTCCAGCCCCTTGCGGCCGGCGGCGGCCAGGCTGACCAGCCCCCGGTCGGAGTTGAGCGGCTGGCCGCCGGGCGCCGTCATCCGGATCGCCACGTCGCTGCCGGCCGGGTCGCACTCGGCCAGCAGCACCGGCCGCGGCCACAGCGCGCCGAGCACCAGGCTGGTCGTGGTGACTCCGGGCGAGCCCTTCGCGCTCGCCAAGGCGACGAGTGCCATCAGTTGTCCCCGTCGTACGCTGCGACCTCGGGCTTGGTGTTGGACGGCAGCTTGACCAGCACCAGCGTCTTGGACGCGGCGGCTCCGGCGACGGCGGTGGACTGCGCGGCCGGTACCACGACGGTGACGTTCAGCGTGGTGTTCGCGTTGGTCTTGTCGTCGGTGATCTTGCCCGCGCTGCTCGTCACCTCGGCGGCCTTGACCAGGATCGAGGAGACGCCACCGGCCGCGTTGGCGGCGGGGATCTGGACCACCTGGACGATGTCGCCCTCCGCCAGACCCGACGACGGCGCCCGGCCGGCCTCGAGGCTGACGCCGACGGCGACGCCACCGGCGGCGATCTGCTTGTCGGTGAAGTTCTTGTCGGTGACGTACTGGCCCGGGTACAGCCAACTCTTCGAATACCTGCCCTTGACCCGCTTCTCCCACTGATCGGACGGGATCAGGGCAGCGGTCTTGCCTGCCAGGTCGCCTCTGGCCAGGTCGTCTTTGGTCATCTTGTGGCCCGGGCTGATCGGATCGGCGCCGATCGCGACGTAGTCGGTCCGGTCGCCGCTGCGGAGCGCGATCAGGGCCGACCCGGCGGCGCCGAGCAGGATCAGGATCACCGCCAGCGCGGCGAGCGCGGGACGGCGCTCGCGGCCGGAGGGAAGTCGGTTCGAGCCACCGGCCGGTGCCTTGGAAGCGCGGGCGCCAGGGGCGGGGGGACGCGTGGAGGACGAGAAACTCACGCGCCTACCGTAATGGTCGGGCAGGACCATCCGAACCGAATGGTCCCGCCGTTACCTCTTCGGTGCCCTGACCGCGACCCTGATCCGGGTACAGCCGGTACTCAGTGCCATCGATCGGTAGCCGGATTGAAATCTTTTGCCGGTTGCCCGAGGGAACCCAGGAGGTTACTTTGCGGTCACACTCACGTCAGCGACGACGAAGGAGCCGGCTGGATGACCATCGCGGCACCGGGCGATCCGGCACAGGGCGATCCAGCCCGGGGCAGCCCGGCACGGGATGACCTGGCCGCTGCCCGCGCCCGTGAGGCGCTCGGCATCGCCTTCGGCGTGGTCGCGCCCTCCGGCGTCCGCCTGCGCGACGGCAGCTTCCGGCTGGATGCCCATCAGACGCTGCCGGCCGAGGTCGTCGACGCTCTGGACAGACGGCTCAGCCGCCGGGCAGCGGACCGCGCGAGCGACGAGCGGTTGCTGGCCGAGTCGGTCGCGCTGGTCGGTGCCGAGGTCGCCCGCGGTCGCGACCTCGAGCCGGCGGACGGCGCGATCGCCGCGCTGGATCGCCTCTTGCACGTACCCGGCCTGCAGCAGGCCCGTCGTGACGAGGCCGACGCGATGCTGCGGATCGTCCTCGAGAGCGCCGCCCCGTACTCCGAAACCGCCGCGGCCCGCCTGGCCGACCTGCCGGACCGATCCCAACCGGCCACGCCGACAGAACTCGTAGCAGGCGCACGCCAGATCCGCCGCGACGCCCACCTCCTGAACCACCAAGCACCAGCCCCCGGACCAACCGGTACCGCGCTGCAGATCGCGCAGCAGCAGCCGCAGCCGCACCGACGCGGGCGCCATCGTTCCCGGCCCGGCTCGAGACACCGCCGGGCGGCGAACGCGCGGACCGCGACCCCCGAAGTCCGTGGCTCCGGACTGGTCACCGGAATCGGCGGCCGCCCAGCCCTCGACCCGAACCTCGACGAGCGGACAGCCCTCGCCGCCCTGCAACAGCTCGGCCGCGCGGAACTCGGCGGTTTCATCACCAGCAGGCCGACCATCGACCCCCACGCCCAACTCGCCGTACTCCAGATGGCGACGAGCGACGCACCGCAACACGTCCGCGTCGAGGTCCTGCCCACCTCCCGCGGCCTCGTCGCCGAGGGCCGGCTCCGCTCGGGCACGGCCAACGATCCCCACATACTCCGGATCTCGCCGCGCCTGGCCGACGATCAGCTCGCTCAGGTCTGGGTCCACCAGCTCAGCCAGCTGACCCACGAGCTCAATCCAGCCAACGCGCAACGACCGCCCGGCGTGCTGAACAAGTTGCGCTCGGCCTTCGGGCGCGACAACCGCGATCGCACGCTGAACGCCGACTATGCGTCGTACCAGTTCCTCAACAGTTCCTGGCAGCAGGCGAGGGGCCAGCAGAATCCGCAGCGCACGGCCGTGCTGGAACGGGATCTCGATGCACTCGCGACCTCGATCCGTCAGAAGGGCGGCGTGGCGCCCACCCTTCCCTGGGCCGCCGACGCGATCCACGTCCGTGGCGCGGCCGCGGCGGGCACGGCGGCGGCGCTCGCAGTACGGGCTGAGGCGGCCGAGCTGGCGCCGTACACGCCGGCTGCGCTGAGGCTGAAGGTGACTGACGCGGTCACTGGCCTGGAGTCCGAGGTCCAGGCGCTGCAGACCCTGGCTGACGCGAAGACAGCGAGCTCCACCGCGGCCGCCGAGGAAGCGCGGGAGCTGTCTGGCAAAGCCGTTGCCGAGAGCAAGTTTCACGACAAGGGCGCGCCCGAGCGGGCACGGGTGCTGGAGGTCCAGGCCGCAGGCGCCGTCCGGAAGGCCAAGCGCCACACGGAAATCGCCGGCGGCTACAGCGAGGCAGTAGGCGCAGCCGAACAGGCATTGACCAGTCAGCGCGACCTGCTGGCCGAGCTCAACGCAGTGCTCGCCGACCCGAACCGCCCGCAGGCAGCACTCGCCACACTGGCCCAGAATGCGGCTGAGAAGACCAGTGCGTACCAGCTCGCGTCGGATGCGGCCCTGCCAGTCAAGGACGTCCTGCACACCGGGGTACCGGCCGGGGAACTGCCAGCGGTCCCAGTAAGCGAGATCAACCAGGTACTGGCCGCGCACGGTATCTCCGCCCGGCTCAGTGACGGTGGGACCCCGTTACCGGTACCCCCGGCGGCGTACCGGCGACTGGTGACGGCCGAGGGAATCGAGTTCACCGTCGGCGGGAGTCCCAACTCCGATATCACCGAGCTGGCCCAGGTCCGGTTCCGGCTCAAGGCTCACGATGTGCGCGAGAACCTTGACCGGGACTACGACCTGGCCGAGCAGATGTCGGGCACGATCGGCGACGGCGGCCAGAGCGTCTCGACCACCGCCGCCCACTCGACCAGCGCCAACTTCGGCGTGAGCGCCCAGCCGGTCATGGCGATGGCGCCGCCTGGGAGCGCGGTCCACACGCTGTCGCAGTTCGCCGCTCCCCGCGTGGATGTGTCCTCCGGGCACGGGTTGAGCGAGTCGAGCGGATCCAGCTCACACGAGAAGGAAGGGTCGGTCGACGACGACCGGGGCGAGTCGCTGCAGGTCGGCTGGACCGGTCAGTGGGAGATCGAGGTCCGCGCGTCCGCGACCGAGCCCTGGTCGGCACCGGCCGCGTTCGACGCCGGCCAGCAGCTGACGTGGGTGTCGGCGGCGTACACGGTGAAGCCCGCCGCCGAGACCGTCACACTCGCCGAGCTCGGCCGGGCGGACGAAGTCAGCCAGGTCTTCCCCCGCCATACGGTCACCAATATCGACGGCATGACCTCCATCCGCGATCGGCTCGTCGCGGGCGGCCGCGAACGGTTCGGCAAGATCGACCGGGTCGCCTACGGTCAGATCGACGGCCTGCTCACCCAGGATGTCTCCCGGCTGTTGCGGCAGACGAGCAGGCCCGGCGGATACGGCCGGCAGATCGTCAGCGCGGGCGAGGCCGTGTACCACGTGCAGCTCGAGGTCGAGCCGATCTGGAGTACGGCGAAGCTCAGTGGCGAGGCCAGCTACGACCTCTGGCAGGAGAAGGTCGGCGTCGACTTCAACGGCGTCAGCGCGAGCCAGAACTCCAGCACCTCCGCGTCGGCGTCCGTCGGTGTCGGTGGGACCTTCAAGGACGTCGGCCCGACCACGGCTGACGTCAGCCCGAGTGTGTCGGCCGGTCGCAACGTGTCGCGCCAGGGTGGGCTGAGCGTCAGCGCGACCTCGATCACGCCGGTCGTTCACCGCAACCAGGGGCCGACGCAGGGCGTGGTGGTCGGCTTCCGGGTCCGGGCGACGCTGCGCGACCTCAGCCACCCCAAGGCGGATCCGGTCGTCATCAACGACTTCTGCGACGCCAGGCTCCGAATCCCCGAGAACGACCTGCTCCGCGCCGGCGGCCGGGTCGACAAGAACGCGGTACTGCGCAAGCCCGACGGCACTCTCCGCCTCGACCAGCACAATCGGGCCCTGCTCCGCGGCGATCCCGAGCCGCCGACCGGAGAACAGACGCTGCCACCCGTGATCGGGCCAGGCGCCGAGCAGATGCATGGCGCGGGCCAGGCGCTCGTCCAGAACTTCACCGGCGATCGCGACGCGTTGGAGCAGACCCTGCGCAAACTCAGTCGCGAAGGCTTGGTCCCGCCGCTCGACGACAACCTCCAGCCGGTCTTCGACGACCTGCCCGACGACCGCCGGCTGCGCAGCGGGCAGCTGATCAACTACGACCGGGTGATCCAGACCATCGGGTCCGATCGGCTCGAGGCCGGCTACAACCAGGCCTGCCAGAGCGGCATCCCGATGGTGCTGATCGACCAGCGGACCGGCCATGCGCCGCGGTACCGGACCTTCCGGGTCGCGGTCCAGCAGGACTTCGACGACGTCACCGGCGAGGGCACGAGCACGACGGACAACGTCGTACGGCTCGGCATCGCCTCGGACGCGAACAGTCGCTCCGGGGGCCGGTCGAAGGGCATGCCGGTGTCAGCCGGAGCCGGGGTCAGCGACGGTCCGGCCGAAGGTGTGCGTGGCTGGGCCGGACGACTCGGCGTGAAGCTCAGCCGGAGCGCGCTCGGCCGGAGCTTCAGCTGGTCGGCGGGCCGCCGGGTCAACCGGGTGTCGCTGACCGAGACCACTGCGCCGGTCGACATCCTCCGCGTCGGCCACGAGATCGTCGTCACCGAGGTCACTCCGAAGGGCGACACCACTCCCCTGGCCAGTGCGCCAGGCAGCGCCCGGATCTTCGTCGACAGTGCCTTGTCGCGTGCGGATGAGCCGGTTCGCGGCGCTCAGCCCAAGGCCCCGAGCATGTCCGCGGTCAAGCAGTCGATGCCGGTGCACGTCGACGCCGGCAACCCGGTCGATCGGATCACCTCGGCCGTCGACGCGATCGAGCTGGGCTCCAACACGTACCTCGAACTGCACGCGATGCTCGGACCGGACAGCCTGGTCGCGCACAAGGAGTGGATGAACGGGGAGCACCGGCTTCCACTGACGATCGTCCCGCCGGCCGGCAATCCGGTCGGCGCGGCCCGGCAGGGCACGATGCTGCCGCGCGGGTACAGCGTGGTGGTCCGGGGCGAGGCCGTCGATCGCGCGTTCGTCGCCATCACCCAGCAGAACTCGGGTGACATCAACCTCACCATGAAGGACACCGGCTTCACCTCGGGCCGGTCGTCGTCAGGCGGGGTCGGGGTCGACGGCGGGGCCGGTCTGGTTCAGGCCGATGGGTCCTCGTTCGGGGTCAGCCTCAGCGCCGGGCGTACCGGTGGCACCTCGCAGTCGACGAGCAACAGCCAGACGATGGGCGAAGAGGGCCTGCTGATCAACGTCGGCACGCATCACCAGTTCGTCGACCGGTACAAGCTGGTCGCGGACGTGGTCGATGCCGACGGCAACGTCGTCCAGTCCGTCCCGCTGCAGGACGCGAAGGTGCAGACGACGACGCCGGAGCGGCGGGCGCTGAGGCTGTACGGGCGTGGTGAACTCGACTTGCCGCTGGAGGTCGTCAGTGACGCGGCCGAGCGGTATCTGGGCGGTCAGCTCAAGATCGGCGCGCGCGACGCCGGCGCCTTCGTCCGTCGGTACAAGCGGGAGAAGGCCGGCGTCACCACCGGTCTCGCGGCCGAGCACACCGACGAGCGGCTGGCCGAGCGCCTCGTGACGCAGGCGAAGGAGTCCCAGGCGACGCCGGCGGTCCCTGCGCCGCGGCTCGATGAGGTGATCGCTGGGATCGAGCAGGTCGGCGATCAGCCGCGCGCGATGAGCTTGCCACCGCAGTACGACATCGGCCTGGCATCGGCGCAGATCGAGGACATCAGCCCGATCGGCCAACCAGGCGGCCACGTCGACCTGCTCACCCCGGCGCTGCGTCAGGTTGAGGAGCTGGCGCCGGGGGTGCTGGCGACCAACCCGATGCTGCGCGCAGCACTGGCCATCGATCTCGGTACGGACGGTTGGCAGGGGCATCTGGGCGACATGTACGGCGTCCGCGGGTTCGTGACCGAGGTCGAAGTACCGGTCCCCGGACAACCTCAGCCCGACCTGGTGGTCGTCCAGGTCAAGGCGCAGTACGCCGGACCGCCGATGGTCGACGGTACGCCGGACGTGCCCGAGGTGGACGCGATCGGGCTCAAGCAGAACTACGACTACCTCGGGCAGGACCAATCCGTCTCGCACTCCACGACCTACTCGGCCGGCGCGGAACTGAAGGGCTCTACCGACACGTCGCTGTCCGGTGGAGTCGGCACCGAGCGAGGCCGGACCGTCGCGGCCAGGCGGGGCACCCAGAAGACACACATCGACCGGACGGGCCACTTCAAGCAGGCCGAGATCCACCGCGACGCCGTCTTCGACATCCAGGTGTCCCGGGTCCGCAACGCGGGCGCTGCCACGATGGCAGGAGTGCGCTGGCGGCTGAACAAGACGCTGCCGGCCGAGCAGACGACCCATGCGACGCCCGTCCGGGTCGGTGCCCGGATGACGCAGATGGTGCCGCGGGAGTTGCTCAAGGAGGTCACCCCCGACGCTCCGGCTCAGCAGGCCCCGCAGCCTGATCACCGCTCGTTCCAGGTGCCGGAAGGCGCGACTGCCGAGGCGATGGTCCCGCACGGGCCGGGCGAGCCGGAGACCGATCAACTCCACGCGCAGATCCGGGGGTACCTGGTCGCCCACAAGGATCTGGGCGAGGCGGCGATGCGGGAGCACGACGTCGCGCTCGCGGGCCAGCTCTCACCGACCGCCCTGCGGGCCGCGCTCAAGCGCCTGACCAGCGAGGAAGGCCTCGAACTGACGGCGATCGCGGGCCGAGGCAACTCGGGTACCAAGTTCGTCGTCGTGGTCAAGGCCAGGCCGGTGGGCTGGACGATCCAGGACACGCCGATCCCCGGCGGTCAGGCCGGCCAGGTGTGGCGCGACATGGAGAGCAACGGGATCACCACGACCGGGAACAGGCTGATGCCGGGGACTGCGAGCGGCGGTACGAGCGGCGGACCGGTCAACATCGGTGGCTCGGTCAGTGAGCAGCTCAAGGAATCGTCCTCCGACTCGCAGGGGACGCGGCTGGAGACGAGCCGTTTCCAGGAGGGCGCCCTCGGCACGGTCGAGGCGCCGATGGTCTACAGCGTCACGGTTCACGAGGTGTCCGACACGGGCAAGAGCGCCCCGAAGATCAAGCATTCCGAGCACCTGCCGGAGACTTCGAAGGCCGTGTACTACCTGAAGATGCTGCAGCACGAGTACCTCGACGGGCTCCGCCAGCTCGAGTCCGGCCGCCGGGCCGCTCCCCCGTTGGAGGCCGCGGTGCCCAGGGCCGGCAAGGCCGAGCTGCGCGCGTCGGAGTACGGGATCGATGCCTCTGGCAACAGAGTTCACCAGCCGTACCAGCCGATGGTGGCCGCGTTGAGCAAGGCGGTGAACGAGCAGCGGACGGTGAATCTGACCATCGAGGAAGCCGATGGTGAGCGGAACTACCAGGCCTTCGCGGACGGCACGATGACCGAGCTCGGCGACAACAGCGGTTATGCCGAGGCGTTCGCACAGTTGCATCCGCAGGTGGCGCTGATGTGTGAAGGACGGGTGCCGCTGCGCGAGCTGTACAACGCCACGCCGAGGTCGGAGTCGTTCAACGCCAGGGTCGCCTCGGAGTTGGTGGACAACGGCGTACCGCTGGCGATGCTGAAGGGGCTCGACCACTCGGCGACGGTCCGGCAGTTGCCAGCGGCATCCGGGCAGGGCGAGCGGCAGCAGATCGGTGGTGCCACGTCGGCCAGGACGATCACGGGCCACGGGCCGTCTTTGGCTGGTTCCTGACAGGTGTGGGGCTGCTGCCCGGACAGCGGGCATGATGGTCCGACGACGACGAGAGGGAGACCGATGGCCTTCGCGGTCGCACGCACGAGGGACGAGGCGTACCTCTACCTCGAGCTGCAGCCCTGCCCGGACTGCGGTTCGGTTGAGGCGCCTTGGGAGCATGCGCTGATCGAGGTCGACGGCGAGCTGGTGATCAGCTACGCCGCGATCTGTCCGGGCTGCGACGCGGAGCGCGAGTACCTCTTCGGGATGCCCGCTCGCGAGACCGCGCCCGATTCCTGGCCGACCTTCGGTGGTACCGAGCCCTCGGAGCTGCTCGACGCGGGCCAGTGGATGGCGGTGGCCGATCAGGCTGCCGGCAATGTGCCGGTGGATCCCGCGGAGGCCCGGATCGCCTTGTCGATCGCGCGGGCGGCGGTCGGTGAAGTGATCAAATTCGTGCCGGCCGGGCAGGACGTCGTACCGGCGGACGAGTTCTGGACGCCGCAGGGGCGCCGGGTATTCGACGCCGAACCGGGTAGGTTCCGGCTGGACCGTCTGCTGGTGGTCCACGACACGTATTCCGAACTCGTACGGGAAACAGGAGCGAACTAACCGATGCTGACCGCAAGGACGCTGGCCGAGGCGCAGGTCTACGTGAGCTTGTCGACAGCGGTCGACGAGTCCCTACCGGCCGTAGAGCCGGCCCCGATCCAGCCGGGCGTGAACTCCGTCGAGGGCGAGGACGCGTGGACGCTCACCACGACGGCCGGCGAGATCGTGGTGCCGTACGCATCGGAGCAGGCGGCCCGGACGGTCGGTTCCCGCTTCGGGCTCGGGGTCTCGCCGCTCGTGGATGCCGCCCAGTGGGTGCTGGTCGCGGAGACCTACGCGCGCCGGGCGATGACGGCTGACCTCGCGTACACCGGCGAACCCGACCAGGACCGCACCAGCGTCGAACTGAACTGGGAGTTCGCGGCCGACGCGGTCGGCGAGGCGCTGAAGTTCCTGCCCGAGGGCGCCGAGGACGTCCCCGACGCCGGTGTCTGGTCCGACCTGGGCACGCGGACCCGCGCCCAGAACCCCCAGATGCTCACCCGCGGCAAGCTGGTCGACGACCTCCAGTACTACCGCGGCACCCTCGACGACTTCCGCGCGTTGTACGGCCCATCGGCCTGAGCGCTGTCAGCCTGCCTCGGGCGGGTCGGTGAGTTCGATCCGGATCGCCCGGGCGTCCACACTGGCCTGCTCCAGCACCTTCTGCTTCGGGTCAGCCACGCCGAGAAACGGCGGCCGGACCAGCGGCCGCAGGGCCTTCAACCGCGGATCCTCCAGCACGGTGTCGATCGCCTTGCGGTCTCCCCCGCACACCAGTACGTCGAGCTTGGCCGGCGCAAGAATCCGTACCGCCACCTCAGTCGCAGCGTTGAACGCCTCCCGAGCCTGGTTGTCCCGCCGCCGGGCAAACCGCTGCTGCGACCACCCACCAGCCTTGGTCGTCCCCTGCACATGCCGCGACCCAACCTTCGAGTCGATCAACTTGCCCCCATCGAACACACCCGCGCCGTAGCCTCCGCGGCGTACCAGCAGAACCCCCAGCCGCCGGTCGGCGAGCACGTGTGCGATCAAACCGGCGGGCGTCAGGTCTTCCAACGGCCCGAACGGTACGGCGATCTCCGCCCGGGCGCCATCCTCCGCGGCAGCGCTCAGTCGAGCCGGCGTCACGTCGTACGAGGTGACGCCATGGCGCTCGGTGAAGCCGGCCAGCCAGCGTTCGAGCCGCTCGGGGCCGATGGAGACGATACGGGTCACCCCGTCACGCTAGCGCATCCGCTGCGACGTGCTCACTTCTTCGCCAGCCGGGAGATCGAGGCGCCGCCGGTGTGCTGCACCCCGTTGTGCAGGCTCCACGGGACGAGAATCATCTTCTTGCCGCCGTGGTGGTGGTGCCAGGTCCAGTCCCGCACCTTCAGCATCTCCTCCACCGAACTCTGGGTCGGCTTCCCGCGGAAGGTGAAGCCGTCGAGCCCTTCCGATGTCAGCTCCTCGGCCAGGATCCGGTTCGCCTCGCGGAAGTCGGCCGCGTCACCGGCCATCGCCGGCAGCTCGATCTCGTAGAGAGCCCATTGCTGGAAGTCCGGGTAGCCACCGCTGTAGGGGACGCCGTTGCGGGCGTAGGTGAGCACCGCGGGATCGTAGCTGTACCAGATCGAGTCGCCCTTGGCGCCGGACCAGTGGCCGGTCCGTGGCAGCCGTGGCTTGTTGAACAGCCGGGGCGCGTCGTCGGTCAGCCAGGGCGACCCCGGGCGTTCCGCCAGGCTCGGATCGGCGAGCGCACCGTAGACCTCTGCCTGTTTCTTGCGCAGTTCCTCGATCGCCTCGTCGATCTCCTCGAGTTCCTCGGCCGAGACCTCGGTCTCGGCCTTGAGCCGGAGCTGACCGTCCAGTTCGAGGTCGATCTTCGACTTGTAGACGTCGAGCCGGTCCTTGGCCCCCAGGTCCTTCCACTTGCCGAGCTGACCGTCCTCGCTGAGCAGGGCCATCTTCTTCGCGTTGGCCGGCTCGGCGAGCTGCTGCAGGTGGATCGCCTCCTCCCGGATAGCGAACGCGTTGCCCTGCTCGCGGAAGATCACCTCCGGGATCAGCTCGCCCTTCGAACCGGTCCGGATCAGGGTGGCCGCATGCGCGGTGGAGTCGTACTGGGCGACGAACTCGTGCTTGGGCACGATCGTCACTTTCAGGTCCTTGTGCAGCTCGGCCAGCTCCGGCGTCAGTCGTTCTAGCACAGCAGCGCGCAACGCGCCGGTCGTCGGCCCAGGCGGGAGCTTGGCCGCCTGGAGCAGCGCCGCCTCCTCGACGTTCTTCCGCGTTCGCGCGACGTCCGCGATCGCTTCCCGGGTCTCGAGCTTCGCCACGTCGACAGTCCCGCCGGCGGCCGCCTTCACCGCGCGAACAGCGGCCACGGCGTCGGCGAACGACAGCCCGACCGAGATCCAGGCGAACACCAGGTCCGCCTCGCTGCTGACCAGATCCTGAGGTATCAGGCCGTCGCCCTTGTTGACATCGGTGTTCGCGGCCGCCTGGGCAGCCGCGAACTCCGCCGTCGCCTTGACCGCGTCGTACGCTCCGGCGCCGGCCGCCAGCCCGGCCAGCACCCAGCCGGCGGTACCACCGGTCAGCGCCATCGCCGCCAGCCCGAACGCCAGCTGGAACAGCTGCAGCGCCTGCTTCTCCATCTTGTTGCCAGCAGCAACCGCCTGTACCTTGTCGTCGATCCAGCGCAGCCGCTCCTTGTCGGTGATGCCCAGGCCGGACTTGGCGGCGGCGACGACGTTGGTCAGTCCCCACAGATCGATCTCGCCGCTCATCACGTTGGTCCGGGTGACGGCGATCGCCTTGTCGACGTCATCGGTCGCGCCGGCCAGTGCCTTGGTCTGTACCTCCGCGGGCTGCTGCAGGAAGGTTGCGAGAGCGCCCGTCGGCACCTTCGGCCCGCCCGCCGGGGCGCCGAGCTCGTCGTCGAAGTGGTCGATCCGCGACAGCAGGGGGTAGGCCAGCAGCACCGCCTCCCGCTGCACCCGCAGGTCTGCCATCTGCTGCTCGTGGGTCGCCTTCTCCGCCGTCGTGTCATGCCTGGCGCCCGCGGTGGCCATCGTGTACGCGTGCTCGCGGCGCTCGAGCTCCGCGTCCACATCCAGCAGCTTCTTGCCGACCGAGGCGATGGTCGCGGAGTCCGCCGGTGGCAACCCCTGCCCGAACCGCGCGCGCCGGTCAGCGGCCTCCGCGGCCGACCGATCGAGGGTGCTCAGCGCCGACGCGCGCAGGGCCAGTCCGAACTGCTTCAGGAACTGGTCCTCGGCGACCAGGTCCTTCATTCCCCCGCCGAACGCCCGCCGCGCGTTGTCGAACGGGTTGGCGCCCGGCTTGAGCGTGTCCTGTTGGTCCATCCAGGACTTGTAGTCGTCGGCGTTCCCGTACTGGTGCGGAAGGATCGCCGCGCCGTCCTCGGTGACGAAGGCGAGTACGCCGGGCTCGCCCTTGACGTTGGAGATGGGCGCGTCCGGATACATCCTGGTGCCCTTGAAGGTGAAGGACGAGAACCAGTCGGGGTACTCGACCGGATAGATGACGAACGAGGTCCCCTCCGCGAAGACGGCATGCGCCCCTTCGAGGCTGGTGGCGAAGGTGACAGCCACGTCGCGGCTGCTGAACGACTTCTCCAGCCGCTCCCCCGTGGTCAGCGCGGAGGGCCCGACGGTTCCCCAGGTACCGACCCGTTGCTTGGCATGCTGGGCCGGCCCAGCCAACGCGCCGGCGACGGCAGCATTGCCGGCTGTCCCCTGCAGAGCCGCGATCTGCCCTGCCGCGCCCCCGGAGTCCTGCGAGGCGGGCGCGGGAGCGCGTGGCGCCTCGGCGCGGCGGGGTTCCTCGGCAACATCACGCACACTTCCAGTGAACGGCACCGGCCGCCGCGCCACGTAGCCCTTTCAGGCAGACCTTCGGCGCAAAGACAAACGAGAGCCCGGGCCACCTGACCCGGGCTCTCGCAAACTCGAAGTGATGCTCAGACGTTGAAGCCGAGGGCGCGCAGCTGGTCGCGGCCGTCGTCGGTGATCTTCTCCGGGCCCCACGGCGGCATCCAGACCCAGTTGATCCGGAAGTCGTTGACCAGGCCGTCCAGCGACATCCGGGTCTGGTCCTCGATCACGTCGGTCAGCGGGCAGGCCGCGGACGTCAGCGTCATGTCGATGATCGCGGTGTTGCTGTCGTCCACGGTCACGCCGTAGATCAGGCCGAGGTCGACGACGTTGATCCCGAGCTCGGGGTCGACGACGTCCTTCAGCGCCTCGGTCACGTCCTCGACAGCGACCGGTGACGTGCCGGCCGGCTGACCGGCCGCTTCGAGGTCGACCTCGGGCAGTTCGATCTTCTCGTCGGTCTGGTCAGACATTGCTTGCTCCTTCTTTCTTCGCGAGTGCCTGGGCGGTCGCGTCCCGCCAGGCCGACCAGCCCAGCAGTGCGCACTTGACCCGGGCCGGGAACTGCGCGACACCCGCGAAGGCGACGCCGTCTTCCAGAACCTCTTCGTCCGGTTCGACATTCCCCCGGCCCTGCATCAGTTCCAGGAACTTCTCGTACGTCGCCATGCCCTCGGCGACCGGCTTGCCGATCACCAGGTCGCTCATCACCGAGGTGGCGGCCTGGCTGATCGAGCAGCCGACGCTGTTGTGCGTGACGCCGGTGACCGTGTCCCCGTCGAGCTCGACGCGCAGCGTGACCTCGTCCCCGCAGGACGGGTTCACGTGGTGCACCTCCACGTCGTACGGGTCCGACAGCCCCGCGTGGTGCGGGCTGCGGTAGTGATCGAGGATGATCTCTTGGTACAGGCTGTCGAGCTGCATATCAGTCCACCTTGAAGAATGACCGGACGAAGCCGAGGCCGTCGACGAGCGCGTCGATCTCGGCGGGTGTCGTGTACAGGTAGAAAGACGCTCTGGTCGACGATTGCATTCCGAACCGCTCGTGCACCGGACGCGCGCAGTGGTGCCCGGCCCGGACGGCGATGCCACGGGTGTCGAGAACGGTCGACACATCGTGCGGGTGCACGCCGTCGAGCTCGAAGCTGATCGCGCCACCGCGGTCGGCGATGTCGGTCGGCCCGAGGATCTTCAGGCCCGGCACCGTCTGCAGTCCTTCCAGCGCGTACGCCGTGATCGCCTGCTCGTGAGCCGCGACCTTGTCCATCCCGATACCGGCCAGGTAGTCCACCGCTGCACCGAGCCCGACTGCCTGCGCGATCGGCGGCGTACCGGCCTCGAAACGAGCCGGCGGCGGCGCGTAGGTCGAGCCGGTCATCCGGACGACCTCGATCATCTCGCCACCACCGAGGAACGGCGGCAGCTCGGCGAGCAGCTCGTACCGGCCCCAGAGCACCCCGATGCCGGTCGGCCCAACGACCTTGTGACCGGTGAACGCGAGCAGGTCGGCGCCAAGCGTCGACACGTCGACCGGGAACTGCGGCACTGCCTGCGAAGCGTCGACTACGACCGTCGCGCCGACAGCGTGGGCCTTGGCGGCGATCTCGGTGACCGGGTTGATCGTGCCGAGCGCGTTCGAGACCCAGGTCAGCGAGACGACCTTGGTGCGCTCGTTGATCAGCTCCTCGATGTTGCTGAGGTCGAGCCGGCCCTCGTCGGTGACGCCGAACCAGCGCAGGGTCGCGCCGGTCCGCTCACAGGCGAGCTGCCACGGGACGATGTTGCTGTGGTGCTCCATCTCGGTGATGAGCACCTCGTCGCCCGGCTTCAGCGATGCGCCGAGCGTGTGCGCGGCCAGGTTGAGCGCCTCGGAGGCGTTCTTGGTGAACACGATCTCGTCGCGGTTGGTGGCGCCGATGAAGGCCGCCACCTTGTCCCGGCCGCCCTCGTACGCCGCAGTCGCCTCGGCGCCCAGCTGGTGCATGGCGCGGGCCACGTTGGCGTTGTGGATCAGGTAGTGATCCTCGATCGCCTTGACCACCTGGCGCGGCTTCTGCGACGTGTTCGCCGAGTCGAGGTAGACCAGCGGATAACCGCCGGCCAGCTCGCGCGCGAGGATGGGGAAGTCCGCCCGGACCGATTGCACGTCCAAAGGACTCAAAAAAGATGGAGTCAGCGGACTGCTGAAGGTCCGCCGCGGAGCGGTGGTCATGCCTTGGCGGCTGTCTTCAGGAAGCGCTCGTAGCCGTTGGCCTCGAGCTCGTCGGCCAGCTCCGGGCCGCCCTCTTCGGCGACCTTGCCGTCGACGAAGACGTGCACGAAGTCCGGCGTGATGTAGCGCAGGATCCGGGTGTAGTGGGTGATCAGCAGAACGCCCTTGTCACCCTTCTCGGCGAACCGGTTGACGCCGGTGGAGACGATCTTCAGCGCGTCGATGTCGAGGCCGGAGTCGGTCTCGTCGAGGATCGCGATCTTCGGGTCGAGCAGCTCGAGCTGGACGATCTCGTGCCGCTTCTTCTCACCACCGGAGAAGCCCTCGTTCACGTTCCGGGTGCCGAAGTCGGGGTCCATGTCCAGGTCGGCGAGCGCCTTGTTGACGTCCTTGACCCAGGTCCGCAGCTTAGGCGCCTCGCCGTCGATCGCGGTCTTGGCGGTGCGCAGGAAGTTCGACACCGACACGCCGGGGACCTCGACCGGGTACTGCATGGCCAGGAACAGGCCGGCCCGGGCGCGCTCGTCGACGGTCATGTCGAGCACGTCCTCGCCGTCCAGCGTCACGGTGCCGGAGGTGACGTTGTACTTCGGGTGGCCGGCGATCGAGTACGCCAGCGTGGACTTGCCGGAACCGTTCGGGCCCATGATCGCGTGCGTCTGACCACCGGCGATGGTCAGGTCGACGCCGCGCAGGATCTCCTTCGGGCCGTTCTCGGTGTCGACCGACACGTGCAGGTCGCGGATCTCGAGTGTCGCCATGAGGTTTTCTATCTCCGTCGTTAGGAAGCCGTTAACTAGCGCTGTTCAGGGGGTTCTTGACGTCGACCATGAGCTGGTCGCCGTCGACGCGGACCGGGTAGACCGGCACCGGGTCGTAGGCCGGCAGGCTGGTCGGCTCGCCGGTGCGCAGGTCGAACCGGGAGCCGTGCAGCCAGCACTCGATCTCGCAGTTGCCGACGTCGCCCTCGGACAGCTGGATCTGCGCGTGCGAGCACTCGTCGCGGACGGCGAAGTACTGGCCCTCGCTCTTCACGACGGCCACCTCCACCCCGCCGACCTCGGTGGCGACGACCCCTTCGTCGGGAACGTCGGCCACCGCGCACGCGCGTTCGAACGAATCACTCATGCTCAGGCCTTGGCCGCCGCGCTGAGCTCAGCCGCCCGGGCGAGCTTCTGCTCGATCACGTCGTGCAGGTGGTCGGTGACCTCGGGGACACCGATCCGGCCGATGATGTCGTTGAAGAAGCCGGACACCACCAGTCGCCGGGCCTCGTCCTCGGGGATGCCGCGGGCCTGCAGGTAGAACAGCTGCTCGTCGTCGAACCGGCCGGTCGCCGAGGCATGCCCGGCACCCTCGATCTCGCCGGTCTCGATCTCCAGGTTCGGCACCGAGTCGGCGCGGGCGCCGTCGGTGAGCACCAGGTTCCGGTTCAGCTCGAAGGTGTTGGTGCCCTCGGCCGCCGCCCGGATCAGCACGTCGCCGATCCAGACCGAGCGGGCCCGGTCGCCGGCCAGCGCGCCCTTGTAGAGCACGTTCGACTTGCAGTTGATCGCCTCGTGGTCGACGAACAGCCGGTTCTCGTGGTGCTGGTCGGTCTCGGCGAAGTACACGCCGAGCAGTTCGGCGTCGCCACCCGGACCGGCGTACCGGACGTTGGTGGACAGGCGGACGATCTTGCCGCCGAGGGTGACCGCGACGTGGTTGAGCTTGGCGTCGCGGCCGATCACGGCGTCGTGCTGGCCGACGTGGATCGACTCGTTGTCGCCCTGCTGGATCGACACGACCCGCAGCTCGGCGCCGTCGCCGACGACGATCTCGACGTTGGCCGCGTACTCGCCGCTGCCGGTGTGGTCGATGATCACGGTCGCGCGGCTGTGCCGGCCGGCCTCGATCACCAGGTGACCGAAGCCGCGCCCGCCGAGGCTGGCGACGTTCACGTGCACCGGCTCGGACAGCTCGGCCTCGGCCGGGATCCGGACGGCCTGCGTGTCGACGGCCTGGTTCCAGGCCACGACGGCGATCCGGTCCTGCGGGGTGAGCGCCTTGACGGCGTCCGCGGCGATGCCTTCGAACACCACACCCTCGGGGCCGTGCGTGTCGATCTTCGGGGTCTCGGTGCCGGCCTCGTCGGCGAACAGCGCCTTGAGGGCCTTGACCGGGGTGAAGCGCCACTCCTCTTCACGGCCGTTCGGCACCGGGAAGTCGGCCACGTCGTACGACGTGGTCCGCTCGCTCCGGGCCTGCAACGGCACCGGGGAGCCCGGCCCGTGGGAGTGCGCCTGGTTACCGGTCGCAACCAGGGTTTCGGTGGCTGACATCAGCCGACGGCCCCTTCCATCTGCAGCTCGATCAGTCGGTTCAGTTCCAGCGCGTACTCCATCGGGAGCTCGCGGGCGATCGGCTCGATGAAGCCGCGGACGATCATCGCCATCGCCTCGTCCTCGGCCATTCCCCGGCTCATCAGGTAGAAGAGCTGGTCATCGCTGACCTTGGAGACGGTCGCCTCGTGCCCCATCGCGACGTCGTCCTCGCGGACGTCGACGTACGGGTAGGTGTCGGAGCGGCTGATCGTGTCGATCAGCAGCGCGTCACAGCGGACCGTGGACTTGCTGTGGTGCGCGCCCGGCGCCACCTCGACCAGACCCCGGTACGACGTCCGGCCACCGCCGCGGGCGACCGACTTGGAGATGATCGAGCTGGACGTGTACGGCGCGTTGTGCACCATCTTGGAGCCGGCGTCCTGGTGCTGGCCCTCACCGGCGAACGCGATCGACAGCGTCTCGCCCTTGGCGTGCTCGCCCATCAGGTACACGGCCGGGTACTTCATCGTCACCTTGGAGCCGATGTTGCCGTCGATCCACTCCATCGTCGCGCCCTCTTCGCAGGTGGCGCGCTTGGTGACCAGGTTGTAGACGTTGTTCGACCAGTTCTGGATCGTCGTGTAGCGGCAGCGGGCGCCCTTCTTCACGATGATCTCGACCACGGCCGAGTGCAGCGAGTCCGACTTGTAGATCGGCGCCGTACAGCCCTCGACGTAGTGAACGTAGGCGTCCTCGTCGACGATGATCAGGGTCCGCTCGAACTGGCCCATGTTCTCGGTGTTGATCCGGAAGTAGGCCTGCAGCGGGATGTCCACCTTGACGCCCTTGGGCACGTAGATGAACGAGCCGCCGGACCAGACCGCCGTGTTCAGCGCGGCGAACTTGTTGTCGCCGACCGGGATGACGGAGCCGAAGTACTCCTGGAACAGCTCCGGGTGCTCGCGCAGGCCGGTGTCGGTGTCCATGAAGATGACGCCCTGCGCCTCCAGGTCCTCACGGATCTGGTGGTACACGACCTCGGACTCGTACTGCGCGGCGACGCCGGCGACCAGGCGCTGCTTCTCCGCCTCGGGGATGCCGAGCCGGTCGTAGGTGTTCTTGATGTCCTCGGGCAGCTCTTCCCAGCTGGTGGCCTGCTTCTCCGTCGAGCGGACGAAGTACTTGATGTTGTCGAAGTCGATCCCGGACAGATCGGCGCCCCACGACGGCATCGGCTTGCGGTCGAAGAGCTTCAGGCCCTTCATCCGCAGGTCCAGCATCCACTCCGGCTCGTTCTTCAGCGTGGAGATGCCCCGCACCACGTCGGCGCTGAGGCCGCGCTTGGCGATGGAACCGGCAGCGTCGCTGTCGGACCAGCCGAACTTGTACGTGCCGAGCCCTTCGAGCTCGGGGTGAGCGGTTTGCGTCATCGAGTGGTCCTCGCAGATTCGCTGTCGGATACAGGGGAAACCGGTGCCGGGGCACCGGGAATGTGCGTAGTGCAGACACCGTCGCCGTGGGCGATGGTGGCCAGTCGCTGGACGTGCCGGCCGAGGAGTCTCGAGAACACCTCGGTCTCGGCCTCGCACAGCTGCGGGAACTGCTCGGCCACGTGCGCGACCGGGCAGTGGTGCTGGCACAACTGCTCGCCGGCACCGGCTTGCTGGGTGGATGCGGCATAGCCGTCCGCGGTGAGCGCCTGGGCCAGTACCTGCGCCTTGTCGCTCTCGGGAGCCGCCGCCAGCAGCTCCCGGTACCGCTCTTCCACCTCGGCGACCCGTTGCCGGGCGAACCCCACGACGGCCTCGTCGCCACCGGACTCCGCGATGAAGCGGAGCGCGGTCGCGGCCAGGTCGTCGTAGGCCTGGTGGAAGTCGTGCCGGCCGGTGTCGGTCAGCACGAAGACCTTGGCGGGACGGCCACGGCCGCGGGGGCCGTAGACGCGCTCCTCGCGGCTCTCGACCAGGCCCGCTTCGAGCAGGTGGTCGAGGTGCCGGCGGACCGCCGCCGGGGTCAGTTTGAGTCGCTCGGCCAGCACCGCGGCGCTGGACGGCCCGTTGGTCAGGATCGAGCGGGCGACCCGGTCCCGGGTGGACTCGTCCCGCGCGACAGCGGTGCCCTCAGGGGCGGTGCCGAAGTGTGCGGGAGTTTTCACAACATCAGTGTCACCTAATTGCCGGGGCCCTTCAAATAAGGCTGCCCTAACCGGTTCACGCCGCCCCGCCTGCCGCTTGGGGTGACCGTGAGCAGGGTCACGTCAAGGGGGTGACTACGCTGCACTTGTGCCAGTCGCGGTGGAGATCGACAACCTCGTCGTCCGGTACGGCGAGAAAGCCGCTGTCGACGGCCTCAGTCTCACCGTAACCGGCGGAACAGTGACGTCCGTGCTCGGCCCCAACGGAGCCGGCAAGACGACCACGGTGGAGAGCTGCGAAGGCTTCCGCCGGCCCGACTCGGGTCAGGTCCGGGTGCTCGGGCTCGACCCGATCGCCGACCACGACGAGCTGATGCCCCGGATCGGGGTGATGCTGCAGGAGGGCGGCGCCTGGTCGGGTGTCCGCGCGCTGGAGATGCTCCGGTACGTCGCTTCGCTGCACAGCCATCCACTGGAGTTGCCGGCCTTGGTGGAGCGACTCGACCTGGGTACTTGTGGGCGCACGCCGTACCGGCGACTGTCCGGCGGGCAGAAGCAGCGGTTGTCGCTGGCGATGGCGATCGTCGGCCGGCCTGAGATCGTCTTCCTCGACGAGCCGACGACCGGGCTGGACCCGCACGGGCGCCGGGAGATCTGGCAACTGATCCGGGACCTGCGCGACGACGGGGTCACGGTCGTGCTGACCACGCATGCGATGGACGAGGCGGAGCAACTGTCCGACCAGGTGCACGTGGTGTCGGCCGGCAAGGTGATCGCCTCCGGCAGCCCCGACGTACTGACCGAACACGGCGCCAAGTCGCTCGAGGACGTCTATCTGGCCCTGACGGCCCGGGAGAACAGCAAGTGAGCACTACGTATGTCCCCCGCCCTGGCTCTGCCCCGTGGCCGCGGAAGGTCTACTCGCATGCGGTGATGGAGTTTCGGCTGCTGCTGCGGAACGGGGAGCAACTGCTGCTTGCTCTGGTGATCCCGTTGGGGCTGCTGCTGCTTCTGGGTGGTACTGGTCTGGGTGACAGGCTCCCGCTCGGGGACGGGCCGGCGGTGGACCTCGCAGTGCCGCGGGTGCTGGCGCTGGCCGTGCTGTCCACCTCGTTTACCTCACTGGCCATCGCTACTGGGTTCGAGCGGCGGTACGGCGTTATCAAGCGGCTGGGTGCTTCTCCCCTGTCTCGCACTGGGCTGCTGGCCGGGAAGATCGGGTCGGTCCTGGCGATCCAGGTGATACAGCTGACAGTGCTGATCGTTGCTGGGTTCGCCCTGGGGTGGAAGCCGGTCGGTGGGGCTACTGCGGTCTTCGGCGTCGTGCTGATGGTGCTGTGCGGTACTGCGGCCTTCGCCTCACTCGGGCTGCTGATGGCCGGCGTACTGCGGGCTGAGGCGACTCTGGCCGCCGCCAACCTCCTCTACCTGCTGCTGTTGGTCGGTGGCGCGATCATGACGCCGGTGGAGGAGTACCCGTCGAGCATGCAGGGGGTAGTACGGCTCCTGCCGAGTGCTGCGCTGGCCAACGGGCTGGCGAACTCCACCCTGGAAGGCGTTGTGCCATGGGCCGCCGCCCTGTCCCTGGCGCTGTGGGCGGCAGTGCTCGGATACCTGGTGTCCCGGACCTTCCGGTGGGACTGAGCAGACCCTTCTCTAGAGTGTGCCGGTGACCACGGAAGCGCCCACCCACCCGACCGAGCCCGTCACCGGATTCTGGCGACTGGTGCCAGAGCCGAGTCTGGACGTCGTCCGCCGCTGGGGCTGGACCTCGGTGATCGTCAACATCGGCATCGTGGTGACCGGTGGACTGGTCCGGCTGACCGGCTCCGGCCTGGGCTGCCCGACCTGGCCGTCCTGCACCGACGAGTCGTACGTCCCGCACAGCGCGCTCGGGTACCACGGCGCGATCGAGTTCGGGAACCGGATGCTCGGGTTCGTGGTCGCGGCGGTCGCGATCTGCACCTGGCTCGTCGTGATGCGGTACCGGCCCCGGCGTACCGACCTGCGCCGCCTCGCGACGGCGGCTGCCCTGGGCGTACCGCTGCAGGCCGTGATCGGCGGCGTGAGCGTCCTCACCGGGCTGAACCCGTGGATCGTGTCGGCGCACTTCCTGGTGTCGCCGATCATCATCACGTTGACCGTGGCGATGATGCGGCGGTCGCGGACGAGTCCCTATCCGCACACTCCCCCGGTGGTTCGGGCGCTCGCAACCGCTTGTGTGGTGTGCGTCTGGCTGACCGTTGCCCTCGGCACCGTTGTCACCGGCGCCGGGCCGCACTCGGGTGATCCGGAGACCGGCCGGAACGGGTTCGATCCGGAGATCATCAGCCAGCTGCACTCCGACAGCGTGTTCGCGCTGCTGGGGGTGTCGATCGCGCTGGTGATCGCCACCCGCGTGACGGCGACCTCCCGCACCCTGCGCAAGCTCGCTGCCTGGTTGCTGGCGGTCGAGCTGCTACAGGGTGCGGTCGGCTTCACTCAGTACTTCACCGGCCTGCCGTGGGGTCTGGTACTGGTCCACATGTTCATGGCCGGTCTGCTGATCGCTCTGGTCACTGCGGTGTACGGCGAACGCGGAACGCCGGCTACTTGATCCGGTAGATCGCTCCGGGCCCGAAGAGCGGCGACGAGACGAACACGTCGCCCCACCTGTTGATGGCCGCGCCGGCCGGAAGGACCAGCTTGCCCTTGGCAAGTTCCTTCTTGTAGCCGGCCTTGTGGTTCCGTCCCTGGTACTGCAGGTACAGCGAGCCGATCACCGGCTCTGTGCTCGGCCCTTCGGCAGCGAGCCAGGTGGCCTTGGCCAACTCGACAACCGCGATGGTGCCGCGCGGCCCACCGGCCAGGTCGACGATCGACGTGTAGCCGTCGGCGTACCGCTTGCAGTTGCCCTTGTTCGGCTTCAGCGGGTCGCAGACCGCGTTGACCGAGCCCGGCTTGATCCGCCAGATCTCCGAGGTCCCCTTGGTCGCCGGGAAGCCACGGAGCTCACCTACGTAGTAGTAGCCGTCGGATCCGACCGTCACCGACGTGGCGACCGCCTCGGCCGGCATCAGCTGACCACCGAACTCAGCAGGTGCCCTGACGACGCGCGGCTTCAGCCGTGCGACCGTCTTGATCTTGCCGTTCGGCCAGACCCGCAGCAGGTCGTTGCCCGCGGCATCACTGACCAGGACCGTACCGTCGCGCAGCGTGGCCACACCGAACGGGTTGGACTCGGTCGGCGGGTCGGCCAGGTTGTACGGATCCGGGTCGTGCGCCTGGTACTTCGCAATGTTCGCCACCGCGAGCGGAGCCTTGCCCGGTCGCATCCTGAACAGGGTCGCTCCACCTGGCGGAAGCGGCTGCCCCGGCTCACCACCGGCGCCGGTCAGCGCGTACGTCCGCCCCCACCGATCCGTGTCGATCGCCGGCGGGAAGCCGCCCGGCACGGTTCCGAGCTTCTTGATCCCCTTGTTGGTCCCGTAGCCCCAGGCCTCGTACACCGACCCGTCGCCCACGCTGTAGACGATCTTGGCCCCCTTGGCCGCAACCCCACGCGGCCCGTTCAGCCCGGTCACCACCGGCTTGAGACTGCTGTGCCCACCAGTACCGTCAGCCTGCCCGGCCACCAGCACCGTACCGACCAACGCCACAGCCGAAACCGCCGCTATTCGTGCTGTTCTCGCTCGCACTACTGCCCCCTACGAGTCCGTCCCCCCAGAGTGGAGCCGCCCTCCACGGACCCTCCATGGCAACACCGCATCCTCTTCAGGTCAACGGCAAAGCACACCGCCACCACCCGTGTACCGACGGCAAATAGGCCGCCGAGGCAACAACCCCTTCCCAATCAGGCAACCACTTTGGGCACCAGCCAGTCATCACCTCGCCGGATGCGTGCCCAGCCGGTGCTCAAAGTGGCTCGACTCGCTCGGCTCAGCGCTCGACCGAAGCTGATTCAACGCCTGCACCCGGCAGCAGACGACAGCCAGGCACGGCACCGCGCGCAAGCGGCAGCATCCCATCGCGCGTCAGCGCCAAGGCATCGCGCGTCAGCGCAGAAGAAGGGGTGGGTGGGAGCGCCCAGAGCTGGTCGCGACGGAGGAGCGGGCTGCGGCGGGCGCGTGGGCGTACGTAGTACTAGCGCAGCAGGGGGTCGATGGCTGCGGCTATGAAGAGCAGGGCCAGATAGATGTTGGAGAAGTGGAAGAGGCGCATGGGGCGGAGGGCTGCTCCGTCGGCGCCGGTGTTGGCTCGGGCCAGGAGGGCGAAGGCTTCGCGGAGGAAGACGACGCCCAGGGCGACGGCTGCCAGGGGGTAGACCCAGCCGGTGCCGCCGACCGGCCAGAGGGCGATCGAGGTGATCACCATGACGATCGAGTAGACGAGGATCTGGCGGGCCGTCTGGACCGCGGTGGCGACTACCGGGAGCATCGGGACGTCCACCGACGCGTAGTCCTCGCGGTAGCGCATGGCCAGCGCCCAGGTGTGCGGGGGCGTCCAGAAGAAGACGACGCCGAAGAGCACCAGCGGTGTCCAGGCCAGCGAGCCAGTGACCGAGGTCCAGCCGATCAGGGTCGGGAAGCAGCCAGCGATCCCGCCCCAGACGATGTTCTGGACGGTACGCCGCTTCAGCACCATCGTGTAGCCGAAGACGTAGAACGCGTTCGCCGCCAGCGCGAGCATCGAGGACAGCCAGTTGACCAGCAGACCGAGCTCGATCGTCGCCAGGATGCCAAGCACGATGCCGAAGACGGTCGCCGAGCGCGGGCTGACCGCGTGCCGGGGCAACGGCCGGCGGCGGGTCCGGCGCATCTGCTCGTCGATGTCGCGGTCGAGCACGCAGTTGATCGTGTTCGCGCTGCCGGCGGCCAGGATCCCGCCGACCAGGGTGGCGGCGACGACGCCCAGCCCGGGGACTCCCCCGGCGGCCAGGAACATCACCGGCACGGTGGTGATCAGCAGCAACTCGATGATGCGCGGCTTGGTCAGACCGACGTACGCCTTGATCACGTCGCGTACCGACGGACGGGACATCTCGAGGGATGGGTCCGTCGGGAGCGGCGCCGGGTACGACGTCGTCGCGGCTGGACGCGGGTCGACGGCCGTCACGAACACCTCGAAAACTCATGATTGACGCCGGGCACCGGCGCTGACGGTTCGACAGTCTACGACGGCCCGTAGGAGTCCCTTGCACCCACCCGTGCCGGGGTGTCGGATGTGATCTGTGAGACGCCCTTGACAACCGGGGAACAACGACAGGCCGGTCCCGGTTGCCGAGGTATGAAGGGCTCGGGACGGCTGGGCGAGTAGGCTCGCTCACGGTGACGCGAGGGGGCGCGACGGCGTGTGGACGCCAGCGTCCGGCCGGCCCCTCGAGCGCCAGTTCCTGCAGTGTCAGCAGCCATCGAGAGGAGCGCCGCCGGCGTGACGGAGAAGACCAGCCCCAAGCTTGACTGGACCGAGCTCGACAAGCGCGCGGTCGACACCGTGCGGGTCCTCGCGCTGGACGCCGTGGAGAAGGTCGGCAACGGCCACCCCGGTACTGCGATGAGCCTCGCCCCCGCCGCGTATCTGCTGTTCCAGAAGGTGATGCGGCACAACCCCGCCGACCCGCACTGGGCCGGCCGCGACCGCTTCGTCCTGTCGGCCGGGCACTCCAGCCTGACCCTCTACATCCAGCTCTACCTGGCCGGCTTCGGCCTCGAGCTCGACGACCTGAAGTCGCTGCGTACCTGGGGCAGCGCGACTCCCGGCCACCCGGAGTACAGCCACACCCCCGGCGTCGAGACCACCACCGGTCCGCTGGGCCAGGGCGTCGGCAACGCTGTCGGCATGGCGATGGCGGCCCGTCGCGAGCGCGGTCTGCTCGACCCGAACACGGCCAGTGGTGAAAGTCTTTTCGACCACCGGGTGTACGTGATCGCATCGGACGGTGACCTGGAGGAGGGCATCTCCTCGGAGGCCTCCTCGCTGGCCGGCCACCAGAAGCTCGGCAACCTCACCGTCATCTACGACGCGAACAAGATCTCCATCGAGGACGACACCAACATCGCGTTCTCCGAGGACGTCGCCGCCCGCTACGCGGCGTACGGCTGGGACGTCCACGACGTCGACTGGACCAACGGCGGCACGGGCTACGAGGAAGACGTGCAGGCCCTGTACGACGCGATCGAGGCCGGCCACGCGGTCACCGACAAGCCGACCTTCATCCGGTTGCACACCATCATCGGCTGGCCGGCCCCGAACGCGCAGAACACCGGCAAGATCCACGGCTCGGCCGCCGGCGCCGCCGAGGTGGCCGCGACCAAGACCGTGCTCGGCCTGGACCCGGACAAGTCGTTCGACGTCCCCGACGACGTGATCGCGCACACCCGCGGCGCGATCGAGCGCGGCAAGGAACTGCAGGCCGAGTGGACGACGAAGTTCGACGCGTGGCGTCAGGCGGCGCCTGAGCAGGCCGCGCTCTTCGACCGGCTCGACAAGCACGAGCTGTCCCCGGGCTGGAAGGACGCGCTGCCGAGCTGGGAGGCCGACGCCAAGGGCGTCGCCACCCGGGCCGCCTCCGGTGAGGTTCTGACCAAGATCTCGCCGGCGCTGCCCGAGCTGTGGGGCGGTTCGGCCGACCTGGCCGGCTCCAACAACACGACCCCCAAGGGCCAGCCGTCGTTCATCCCGGCCGAGCACGCCACCAAGGAGTTCCAGGGCAACGAGTACGGCCGCGTCCTGCACTTCGGGATCCGCGAGCACGGCATGGGCTCGATCCTCAACGGCATCGCCCTGCACGGCGGCACCCGCCCGTACGGCGGTACCTTCCTGGTCTTCAGCGACTACATGCGTCCGGCCGTCCGGCTGGCCGCGCTGATGAAGCTGCCGGTCACCTACGTGTGGACGCACGACTCGATCGGCCTCGGCGAGGACGGCCCGACCCACCAGCCGATCGAGCACCTGGCCGCCCTGCGCGCCATCCCGGGCCTGGACGTGGTCCGCCCGGCCGACGCGAACGAGACGGCCGCCGCCTGGGCCACCATCCTCGAGCACACCGACCGTCCGGCCGGCCTCGTGCTGACCCGCCAGAACGTACCGACGTACCCGCGGGGCACCGACGGCTACGCGACGACGGAGAACGTCAGCAAGGGCGGTTACACCCTGCTCGACACCGACGGTGAGCCCGACGTGATCCTGATCGGCACCGGCTCGGAGGTCCAGCTGGCCGTCGAGGCGAGCAAGACGCTGGCCGCCGAGGGCATCAAGGCGCGGGTCGTCTCGATGGTGTCGCGCGAGTGGTTCGACGAGCAGGACGACGCGTACCGCGACTCGGTCATCCCGCCGAGCGTGAAGGCCCGGGTCTCGGTCGAGGCTGGGATCAAGCTCGGCTGGCGCGAGATCGTCGGCGACGCCGGCCGCAGCGTCAGCCTGGAGCACTACGGCGCTTCGGCCGACTACAAGAAGCTGTACACGGAGTTCGGCATCACCGCCGAAGCCGTCGTACAGGCAGCGAAGGACAGCATCGCCGCGGCAGCCGAGCTCGGTGGCAGCGGGGTACCGGCAGGACGTGCCGCGGCCGGACCAGTGGGTCCGGCAGACACCTACGCCGCCAAGTAAGCAACCACGACAGAACATTCGGAGGCTTCGGACATGACCGATCGTTTGAAAGACCTCGCCGACGCCGGCGTTTCCATCTGGCTCGACGACCTGTCCCGGCAGCGGCTGACCAGCGGCAGCCTGGCGAACCTGATCCACGACCAGCATGTCAGCGGGGTGACCACCAACCCGACCATCTTCGCGAAGGCGATCTCCGACGCCGGCGCGTACGCCGAGCAGGTCAACCGGCTCGGCGCCGAGGGTGTCTCGACCGACCAGGCGATCCGGGTGATCACCACCGACGACGTGCGCGACGCCGCCGACCTGTTCAAGCCCGTGTACGACGACACCGACGGTGTCGACGGCCGGGTCTCGATCGAGGTCGAGCCGGGCCTGGCCCGCGACACCGCCAAGACGATCGCCCAGGCCAAGGAGCTGTGGGAGACCGTCGGCCGGGAGAACGTCTTCGTCAAGATCCCCGCGACCAAGGAAGGCATCCCGGCGATCGCCGAGACGCTGGCCGCCGGGATCAGCGTGAACGTGACGCTGATCTTCTCCCTCGAGCGCTACAAGGCCGTCATGGACGCGTTCCTGACCGGCGTCGAGAAGGCGATCGACAACGGCCGCGACGTGACCAAGCTGGGCAGCGTCGCGTCCTTCTTCGTCAGCCGGGTCGACACCGAGATCGACAAGCGACTCGATGCCATCGGCACCGACGAGGCGAAGGCCCTGAAGGGCAAGGCCGCGATCGCCAACGCGCGGCTGGCCTACGAGGTGTACGAGGAGGTCTTCGCCTCCGACCGCTGGCGCGAGATCGAGACCGCCGGCGCCAAGCCGCAGCGCCCGCTCTGGGCCTCCACGGGCGTGAAGGACCCGGCGTACAAGGACACCCTGTACGTCGAGGAGCTGGTCGTCGCCAACGTCGTCAACACGATGCCGCAGGCAACGATGGACGCGTTCGCCGACCACGGCGAGGTGCGCGGCGACACGGTCACCGGTGACTACGACGCCGACCGCAAGGTGATCGCCGACCTGGAGAAGCTCGGCATCTCCTACGACGAGGTCGTGCAGGTGCTCGAGGACGAGGGCGTCAGCAAGTTCGACGTCTCCTGGACCGAGCTGCAGGACACCGTCACCGCGGCGCTGAAGGCGGCCGCCAAGTGACCGAGGCACTCGAGGTCAAGGCATACGGCGAAGGTTGGCGCGAGGTCGTCGACCGGCTGGTGAGCGAGAAGATCGCTTCCCGGATCGCCGCCAAGGATGCGACCGTCTGGGGCCCTGAGGCCGAGTCCGAGTCGGCCATCCGGCTCAGCTGGGTCGACCTGCACGACTCGTCCCGGCCCCTGCTGGCCGAGATCGAGGCACTGCAGGCCGACCTGCGCTCGGAGGGCCTGGACCGGATCGTGCTGGCCGGCATGGGCGGCTCGTCGCTGGCTCCGGAGGTCATCACGCGGACGGCGGGCGTGGAGCTCGTCGTGCTCGACTCGACCAACCCGAGCGTGATCGCCCGGGCGCTGGCCGGTGACCTGAGCAAGACGGTCATCGTGGTGTCCAGCAAGTCCGGCGGCACGGTCGAGACCGACAGCCAGCGCCGGGTCTTCGTCAAGGCGTTCACCGACGCCGGGATCGACGCCGCCTCCCGGGTGATCGTCGTGACCGATCCGGGCTCGCCGTTCCAGAAGCTGGCCGAGGACGAGGGCTACCGCAAGACGTTCCTGGCCGACCCGCACGTCGGTGGTCGCTACAGCGCCCTGACCGCCTTCGGTCTGGTTCCGTCGGCGCTCGCGGGCGCCGACGTGGCCGAGCTGCTCGATCAGGCGGCGTCGGCCGCTCCGGCGCTGCAGGCTGACGACGCGGAGAACCCGGCGCTGATTCTGGGGGCCGTACTGGCCGGCAGCCCGGGTCGCGACAAGGTGATCATCGCCGCGGGTGGCTCCTCGATCGTCGGCTTCCCCGACTGGGCCGAGCAGCTGATCGCGGAGAGTACCGGCAAGAACGGGACCGGCATCCTGCCGGTCGCGGTACGCAGCCTGAAGGCGCCGGAGCTGCACAGCGGCGCCGGGGACCTCATCCACGGCCTGCTGGCCGCGGACACCAGCTCCGCGACGGTCGCCTCCGGTACGCCGACGGTCGTCACCAGCGGCCCACTCGGCGCGCAGTTCCTGCTGTGGGAGACGGCGACAGCAGTCGCCGGGTACCTGCTCGGGATCAACCCGTTCGACCAGCCGGATGTCGAGAGCGCCAAGAAGGCCGCGCGCGGTCTGCTGGACGCTCAGCCGGAGCCGGAGGCCGCGGCCTTCACCGACGGCGCGATCGAGGTCCGCGGGACCGAGGGGCTGCTGGACGGCGTCGACACCGCTCAAGGCGCGATCGAGGCCCTGCTGAGTCAGCTGGCCGAGGATGGGTACCTCGCGGTGATGGCGTACCTGGACTCCCAGCGCGACGAGAAGCTGGTCGCCATTCGCCCGGCGCTGAGCAACCGTACCGGCCGTCCGGTGACCTTCGGCTGGGGCCCGCGCTTCCTGCACTCCACCGGGCAGTACCACAAGGGCGGCCACCCGCAGGGTGTGTTCCTGCAGATCACCACCTCGGAGTCGTCCGACGTGGAGATCCCGGACCGTCCGTTCAGCTTCGGCACGCTCATCTCGGCGCAGGCCGCGGGCGACGCCGGAGTCCTGGCCGACCGCGGCCGCCCGGTACTACGGCTGCACCTCACCGATCCCGCCGCCGGTGTCGAGCAGCTGATCGACCTACTGGACGCACACGACAAATCGGAGGACAGCGGCGCATGACCGCAGAACTCAACGAGGAGTCGACCGGCCCGGTGAACCCGCTGCGGGATCCCCAGGACCGTCGGCTCCCGCGGATCGCCGGGCCTTGCAGCCTGGTGATCTTCGGCGTCACCGGTGACCTGGCCCGCAAGAAGCTGATGCCGGCGGTGTACGACCTGGCGAACCGGGGCCTGTTGCCGCCCGGCTTCGCGCTGGTCGGTTTCGCCCGCCGCGACTTCACCAACCAGGACTTCGCCCAGATCGTGCACGACTCGGTGAAGGAGCACGCCCGGACCCCCTTCCGGGAGGAGGTCTGGCAGCAGCTCGCCGAGGGCTTCCGGTTCGTCCCCGGTGACCTGACCGACGACGAGGCGTTCAAGCGGCTCAAGGAGACGGTCGACGAGCTGGATGTCAACCGCGGTACGGGTGGCAACCACGCGTTCTACCTGTCCATCCCGCCGGGCCTGTTCCCGCAGGTCGTGCAGCAGCTGAACGAGCACGGACTGACCGAGGAGACCCCGGGTTCCTGGCGCCGGGTGGTGATCGAGAAGCCGTTCGGGCACGACCTGAAGAGCGCTCGTGAGCTGAACCACGTGGTCGAGTCGGTCTTCCCGCCCGAGGCGGTCTTCCGGATCGACCACTACCTGGGCAAGGAGACCGTCCAGAACATGCTGGCGCTGCGGTTCGCCAACGCCATGTTCGAGCCGGTCTGGAACAGCCACTACGTCGACCACGTGCAGATCACGATGGCCGAGGACATCGGCATCGGTGGCCGCGCCGGGTACTACGACGGCATCGGCGCCGCCCGGGACGTGATCCAGAACCACCTGCTCCAGTTGCTCGCGCTGATCGCGATGGAGGAGCCGGTCTCCTTCGACGCGTGGTCGCTGCGGCAGGAGAAGAAGAAGGTGCTCGCGGCGGTCAAGCTGCCCGAGGACCTCAGCCTGCACACCGCGCGCGGCCAGTACGCAGCCGGCTGGGCCGGTGGTACGAAGGTCAAGGGCTACCTGCAGGAGGACGGCATCCCGGCCGACTCCGCCACCGAGACCTTCGCCGCGCTGCGCGTGGACGTCGACACCCGCCGCTGGGCCGGTGTCCCGTTCTACCTGCGGACCGGCAAGCGGCTCGGCCGCCGGGTGACGGAGGTGGCCGTGATGTTCAAGCGCGCGCCGCATCTGCCGTTCACCAAGACGGAGACCGAGGAGCTCGGCCAGAACGCCCTGGTGATGCGGATCCAGCCCGACGAGGGCATCACCATGCGGTTCGGCGCCAAGGTGCCCGGCACGATGATGGAGATCCGGGACGTGAACATGGACTTCGCGTACGGCGGCTCCTTCACCGAGTCGTCGCCGGAGGCCTACGAGCGGCTGATCCTGGACGTGCTGCTCGGCGATCCGCCGTTGTTCCCGCAGCACACCGAGGTGGAGCTGGGCTGGAAGATCCTCGATCCGGTGATCAACTACTGGGCCGAGCACGGCAAGCCCGAGCAGTACGAGTCGGGCGCCTGGGGCCCGACCTCCGCCCACGAGATGCTCGCCCGCGACGGACGCGCTTGGAGGCGGCCATGATCATCGACCTCACCGACACGACGTCCAGCGAGATCGCGTCGGCACTGCTGCGGGCCCGCCGCAACGCCGGTTCGCCGGCGATGGGCATGGTCGGCACCATCGTGGTGGTCGTCGACGAGGCTTCCCACCACGACGCGATGAAGGCGGCGAACGAGGCCGGCCGCGAACACCCCTCACGGGTGCTGGTGGCGATCCTGCGTCCGGGCCGTGGCTCGGGCGGGCTGGATGCCGAAGTACGGGTCGGCGAAGGCATCCCCGGCGAGGCGGTGCTGCTCCGGCTGCACGGCGAGCTCGCCAAGGTGCCGGAGTCGGTCATCACGCCGCTGCTGCTGCCCGACTCCCCGGTCATCGTCTGGTGGCCGGGTGGCGGGCCGAAGGTGCCGCACGAGGACCCGCTGGGTGCGCTGGGCCGTCGCCGGGTGACCGACGCGGCCGCTGGTCGCCGGGCTGCGGTGGACTTCCCGGCGCGGGCCGAGGGCTACGCACCGGGCGACACGGACTTCGCGTGGTCGCGGCTGACGCCGTGGCGTGCGCTGATGGCTGCCGCGCTCGACCAGTACCCGACGAAGGTCTCGGGGGCCGAGGTGGTGTCGGCCAAGGGCAACGCCTCAGCCGATTTGATGGCGGCTTGGCTGCAGTGCCGTCTCGGCGTACCGGTGGAGCAGCGCAATTCGCGGGGGCCGGGGATCACCGCGGTACGGATGTTCACGCCGGCCGGGCCGATCGCGTTGACGCGGCCGGACGGTGCGGTGGCCACGTTCAGCATCCCTGGTCAGCCCGACCGGCCGGTGGCGCTGAAGCGGCGGAACACCTCCGAGCTGCTGAGCGAGGAGCTGCGGCGGCTGGACCCGGACGACGTGTACGCGCAGACGCTGGCGTGCCTGGTCGAGCGGGACAAGATGCCGGAGTCGGCCAAGATCGTCAGCGAGGCGGACCGGCGGTCCGTGCAGTCGGCCGCCGAGAAGGCTGCGTCTCGTACCGCGAGTGTGGCGGGCAAGGCGGCATCGGCCGAGCTCGAGGCCCACGCGGCCGATGCGAGCCGGAAGAAGCCTGGTCCGAAGAACGCGGCGAAGTCACCGGCGGCCAAGAAGGCGAGCGCGGCGGCCAAGTCGGCGCGCAAGGCGGTCGCCGCCAAGAAGGCCTCGGCGACGAAGAGCACTGCCACCAGGAGTACCGCCACGAAGGGTGCGGCGACCAAGAAGGCCGCGGCCAAGAAGGGCACGAGCAAGAGGGTGGCTGGCCGGTCATGAGTGATCCGTCGATCCTGATCAACCGCGACTCCGAGGGCCTTGCCCACGCCGTCGCGGCCAGGCTGATCACCAAGCTGGTCGACGCGCAGAGCGACGGCGGGGTCGCGCAGGTCGTACTGACCGGCGGCCGCGTCGCTGCGGTGGTCTACAAGGCCGTCGCGGAGTCACCGGCCCGTACTGCGATCGACTGGGGCCGGGTCGAGTTCTGGTGGGGCGACGAGCGCTTCCTGCCCGAGGGCGACCCGGAACGCAACGAGACCCAGGCGTGGGACGCGCTGCTGTCCCATGTGCCGGTCGACAAGGCGTTGGTGCACCCGATGCCAGCCGACACCGGTCAAGGCGCCGAGACGGCCGCTGCGGCGTACGCCGAGACGCTGGCGGCCGTCGCCGGTCCGCGTGACGGCGCGGTCGACGACGATGGCGAGGGACCGGCGTTCGGAGACGGCGTACCGGCGTTCGATGTGCTGATGCTCGGCGTCGGGCCGGACGGTCATGTCGCATCGCTGTTCCCCGAGAACCCTGCACGGACCGTCGTGGACAGCTCGACGGTCGCGGTGTTCGACTCCCCCAAGCCGCCGCCGACCCGGGTCTCACTGACCTTCCCGGCGCTGGCCAACGCGCGGGAGACCTGGTTCGTCGTCTCCGGCGAGGACAAGGCTGACGCAGTCGCTGACGCCCTCTCCGGCAAGGGCGACCTGCCCGCGTCGATCCCGAAGGGCATCGACCGCACGCTCTGGCTGATCGACGAGGCAGCTGCCTCGAAGCTCGCCAAGAACTGACCCCTGGCGGCCCGCTGCGCGAATGCGCAGCGGGCTGTTGTTTCGGTGGGTGCCGAACAGTGCCGATGGCACGATGGCTGTCATGACGACGTTTCGAGCGCTGCATGAAGCGACCACCGGATTTGTGATGCCGAACGCGTGGGATGCCGGCAGCGCCGTGCTGCTGGCGGAGGCCGGCTTCCCCGCGATCGCGACCACGAGCGCGGGTATCGCCTTCTCGCTCGCCAAGGGCGACCACACCCTGCCCGACGGCGCGCCGGCGGTCTCCCGCGAGCAGATGTTCGAGCGCATCCAGCAGATCACCGAGGCTTCCGGCGTACCGGTGAACGGCGATCTGGAGGACGGGTACGGCGAGAGCCCAGAACGAGTGGCCGACACGATCACCCTCGCCCGGCAAGCAGGCCTGGCCGGCGGCAACATCGAGGACTACGACGGCCACACCCTGTACGCCGAACAGCTCTCCGTCGACCGAATCGTCGCCGCCCGCGAAGCAGCCGGCCCGGACTTCGTCCTGACCGCCCGCACCGACGGCCAACTCCTCAAGACACCGGCTGCCCTGGCCGACTCGATCCGCCGGGCCAACCTCTACCGCGAAGCCGGCGCCGACTGCCTCTACGTCCCCGGCGTCAACGACCTCGGCACCATCGCCACCCTGGTCAAGGAGATCGACGGCCCACTCAACGTCGTGATCGGCCTGGGCACCAGCACCCTCACCACCCACGCCCTACTCGCTGCAGGCGTCAACCGAATCAGTCTCGGCGGCAGCATCGCCCGAGCCGCCCTGGCCTTCATCCGAGCAGCAGCCCAAGAGCTCATCACCCAGGGCACCATCACCTTCGCGGCGAACCAGATCCCGCAAGCCGAGCTGAACCAGCTCTTCGGCACACCGAAATGACAGCGCCCGGTTCGTCAGTGACGAACCGGGCGATGCCGAGGTGCGAGAGTCAGAAGATGATCTCGCCGCGGGCGCGGCGGGCGCGGAGCTTCTGCAGGGCTTCGTCGAGGATCTCGGCGGCCTCCTGCTCGCTGCGGCGTTCCTTCACGTACGCGAGGTGGGTCTTGTACGGCTCGATCTTGGTGGGGGGCGGCGGGTTGTTGACGTCGGTGCTGGTCGGCAGACCGCACCTCGGACAATCCCAGGCCTCCGGTACCGCCGCCTCCACCGCGAACACCGTCGCGGTCTCGTGCCCATTGGCACAGAAGAAGACGACCCGCTGGCGGGGCGCGGTGTCGCCGCGCTCCGCCTCGCCCATTGGTCCGGCACCTACCCGGCTGCCACGAATAGCACTGCCACCACCAGCCACGGGAGCTACTCCCCTCTCAGCCGAGCTTGTACAGCAGGCCGAGCCCGACGATGGCGGCGAACCAGATCAGGCCGACGCCGATCGTGATCCGGTCCAGGTTCCGTTCGGCCACCGACGACCCGCCCAGGCTGGACGAGACGCCGCCACCGAACAGGTCGGAGAGGCCGCCACCGCGGCCTTTGTGCAGCAGCACGAGCAGCGTGAGGATCAGGCTGCAGATGACGACGACGATCGAGAAAGCGAGAATCACGAGGAGTAGCCTAACTGAAGGTCCAGGTAACGGCAGATACCGGCGAACTCGTCCACCTTGAGGCTTGCTCCACCCACCAGGCAGCCGTCGACATCCGGCTGGGCCATGATGCCACCTGCGCTGGCCATCTTCACCGACCCCCCGTAAAGAATCCGTACCGAGTCGGCCACGGAGGGCGAATACGCCTCCTCGAGCCGGGCCCGGATCGCGCCGCAGACCTCCTGCGCGTCCTCGGGGGTGGCGACTTCGCCGGTACCGATCGCCCAGACCGGCTCGTAGGCGATCACCAGCTTGCGGATGTCGTCGGCCTTCAGCCCGGCGAAGGCGCCGTCGATCTGCTGCACGCAGTGGTCGACGTGGCCGTCGGCCTTGCGGACCTCCAGACCCTCGCCGACGCAGACGATCGGGACCAGGCCCTTCTCCAGCGCCTTCTTCGCCTTGGCGTTCACCAGCGCGTCGTCCTCGCCGTGGTACTGCCGGCGCTCGGAGTGGCCGGCCAGCACGTAGGTGCAGCCCAGCTTGACCAGCATGTCCGCCGAGATGTCGCCGGTGTAGGCGCCCTCGTCGCACTTGGAGACGTCCTGGGCGCCGTACTTGATCTTCATCCGGTCACCGTCGACCAGCGTCTGCACGCTGCGGATGTCGGTGAACGGCGGCAGCACGGCCACCTCGACCCGCTCGAAGTCGTGCTTCTTGTCCTGCAGCGTCCAGCTCAGCTTCTGCAGCAGGTGCACGGCCTCGACGTGGTTGACATTCATCTTCCAGTTGCCCGCCATCAACGGCGTACGGGCAGCCTTGGCCTCAGAGCCAGCCATTCGTTGTTACTCCTCTTCCAGCACAGCGAGACCCGGGAGCTCTTTGCCCTCCAGGTATTCCAGTGACGCGCCGCCACCGGTCGAGATGTGGCCGAACTGGTCGTCGGCGAAGCCCAGCTGCCGTACCGCGGCCGCCGAGTCACCACCACCGACCACGCTCAGTCCGTCCACCTCCGTCAACGCCTGCGCCACGGCCTTGGTTCCACCCGCGAACGCCTCCATCTCGAAGACGCCCATCGGGCCGTTCCAGAACACCGTCTTGGCCGACGCGATCTCCGCGGCGAACGCCTTGCCGGAGTCGGGGCCGATGTCCAGGCCGAGCTGGTCGGCCGGGATCGCGTCCGCGGCAACGACCGTGGCAGGCGAGTCGGCCTTGAACTCGGGCGCGACCACGATGTCGGTCGGCAGCACGATCTCGACGCCCTTGGCCTTCGCGGTCTCCAGGTAGCCCTTGACCGCGTCCAGCTGGTCTTCCTCGAGCAGGCTCTTGCCGACCTCGTGGCCCTGCGCCTTCAGGAACGTGAAGACCATGCCACCGCCGATCAGCAGCTTGTCGGCCTTGGCCAGCAGGTTGTCGATCACGGCCAGCTTGTCCGACACCTTCGCGCCACCCAGTACTACGACGTACGGGCGGGCCGGGTCCTCGGTGAGCTTCTTCAGCACCTCGACCTCGGCCAGCACCAGGCCGCCGGCGGCGTGCGGGAGCTTGCCGGCCACGTCGTACACGCTGGCCTGCTTGCGGTGCACGACGCCGAAACCGTCGCTGACGAACACGTCGGCCAGCCCGGCCAGCTCCTCGGCAAGCGCGCCGCGCTCGGCCTCGTCCTTGCTCTCCTCGCGAGCGTCGTACCGGACGTTCTCGAGCAGCAGTACCTCACCCTCGTCCAGCTCCTGGACGGCCTCCTGGGCGCTGTCGCCGGTGACGTCGGTGGCGAAGCGCACGGTGACGCCCTCGGGCTCCAGCAGTTCGCCGAGCCGCTTGGCGACCGGCGCCAGCGTGAACTCGGGGTTCGGCTTGCCCTTGGGCCGGCCGAGATGGGCGGTCACGATCACCTTGGCGCCGGCCTTGGCCAGCTTCAGCAGGGTCGGCACGCTGGCCCGGATCCGGCCGTCGTCGCCGATCTCGTCACCCTTGATCGGCACGTTCAGGTCGGAGCGCACCAGCACCCGGCGCCCCGCGAGGTCGCCCAGGTCTTCGATGGTCTTCACAGTTCTTGCTGTCCTGTCTCGAAACAGGCTTGCGCCCGAAGCGACACCAGGGTCACCTTCGGACGCAAGCTGTGGAACGGAACGTCAGAGCGAGGCGCCGACGTAGTTGACCAGGTCGACGAGACGGTTCGAGTAGCCCCACTCGTTGTCGTACCAGCCGACGACCTTCACCTGGTTGCCGAGCACCTTGGTCAGGCCGGCGTCGAAGATGCAGGAGGCCGGGTCGGTGACGATGTCGCTCGACACGATCGGGTCCTCGGTGTACCGCAGGTAGCCCTTGAGCGCACCTTCGGCGGCGGCCTTGACGGCTGCGTTGACCTCTTCGACCGAGGTCTCGCGGCCGACATTGACGGTCAGGTCGGTGGCGGAGCCGGTCGGCACCGGGACGCGCAGCGCGTAGCCGTCCAGCTTGCCCTTGAGCTCCGGCAGGACCAGGCCGATCGCCTTGGCGGCGCCGGTCGAGGTCGGGACCACGTTGATCGCCGCGGCGCGGGCGCGACGCAGGTCGGAGTGCGGGCCGTCCTGCAGGTTCTGGTCCTGGGTGTAGGCGTGCACCGTGGTCATCAGGCCCTGCTGGATGACGAACTCGTCGTGGATGGCCTTGGCCATCGGCGCGAGGCAGTTCGTGGTGCAGGACGCGTTCGAGATGACCGTGTGCTGGTCGGCGTCGTAGAGCTCGTGGTTGACGCCCATCACGATGGTCAGGTCCTCGTTCTTCGCCGGGGCGGAGATGATGACCTTCTTGGCGCCGTTGTCGGCGTGCGTCTTGGCCTTGGTGGCGTCGGTGAAGAAGCCGGTCGACTCGATCACGATGTCGGCGCCGACATCAGACCACTTCAGGTTCGCGGGGTCGCGCTCGGCGAACGCCTTGAAGGTGTGGCCGCCGACGCTGATGTCGGTGTCGGTGGCGGACACGTCGCCGGGAAAACGGCCCAGGATCGAGTCGTACTTGAGCAGGTGGGCCAGGGTCTGGTTGTCGGTCAAGTCGTTGACGGCGACGACCTCGATGTCGGCACCGGACGCCTGCACGGCGCGGAAGAAGTTACGGCCGATCCGGCCGAAGCCGTTGATACCTACGCGTACGGTCACGGGACTACGTCTCCTCAAACTAGCTTTCGAGCACTGCCGCTACACCCGAAACACTAGCCCAACAGCCCACTCGACCCACTGGTACCGTCCACATATAACCACCGTGACCCGCCGGTAGCCTCCGGAGCAGACCACTGAGAACGTCCGATGGCCCCCGGGACTTCTCCCGGAGGCCATCGACTCGTCACCGCTCGCCAACCAGGGTCAGCTGACGACGTTCACCGCCGTCCAGGCCTTGCCGACGGCCTGGACCTCGGCGCTACCGGCGCCGTACAGGTCGGTGGCCGCGGACAACGTGGCCGCCCGCGCCGCCTTGTAGTCCGAGCGCGAGGTCAGGTACGTCGTCAGCGCGCGGTACCAGATCTTCTCGGCCTTCGCGATGGTGATACCGGTGACCGTCACGCCGTTGGCCGTCGGGCTGTTGTAGGCGACCCCGTTGATCGTCTTCGCGCCGCTGCCCTCGGACAGCAGGTAGAAGAAGTGGTTGCCGACACCCGACGAGTAGTGCACGTTCAGCCGGCCCACGCTCTTCGACCAGAAGTCGGCGCTGAGGCCGTCCAGCGACGGCTTGTCCATCCGCCGGATGTAGTTGGTCGCCGGGTTGTAGTCGACGTAGATCTCCTCGCCCATCACGTAGTCCGGGGTGTCCGAAGCGTTCGCCGCGTAGAACTCGACCGCCGTGCCGAACATGTCCGACGTGGACTCGTTCAGGCCACCGGACTCGCCGCTGTACCGCAGACCGGCGGTCCGGCTGGTGACACCGTGACTCATCTCGTGCCCCGCGATGTCGAGCTCCACCAGCGGCAGGATGCCCTGACCGGGATCACCGTCGCCGTAGGTCATGCAGAAGCAGGAGTCGGACCAGCCGGCGTTCACGTACGCGCCGTCGTGCACGTACGACTTGGCGCCCTTGCCGTCGTTGGCGATGCCGTTGCGGCCATGGACGTTCTTGTAGTAGTCCCAGGTCTTCGCGATGCCGTAGTGGGCGTCCACCCCGGCGGTCTGCGCGTTGCTGTTCGAGCCGGTGCCCCAGACGTTGTCGGCGTCGGTGAAGAGCACCCCGGCGTTGTACGTCGCGTTGCCGCCGCGGACCGGGTCGACCATCGAGTAGCTGGTGGCACCCTTCGTGGTGTCGAGACCGACGGTTCCGACGTACAGGCCGGTGCCGCTGCCCAGGTCGTCCTGAACGGTGCTCCAACTGTCGAGCACCTTGCCGTTCTGGGCGTCGACGTACGTCTCGGTGCCGGTCGGCTGGCCGTCCGCCTTGCGACCGGTGCTGGTCACCTTGTACGCCAGCCGCGACTGGCCGGCGTTCGTCACGAAGACGACCAACTGCTGCTTGCCGGTCTTCTGCTTGGCGGCGGCGAGCGCGGTCGAGGCCGCGACGGTCGGCTTGGTGGACAGGCTCAGCGCGCCGACCCCACCCGAGGTCGCCCGGACGGCCCCTGCCTTCGTCTGGTGGACGACGAAGTCACCGCCGACCACGGGCAGGCCCTGGTACGTCCGGTCGAAGCGGACGTGGCTGGTGCCGTCGGCGTCGACGACGACATCGCGGGGTTTGAGGTCGTCGGAGCCACCGAGCCCCAACTTGGCCGCGTTGGCCCGCGCCGCGCTGACCGGCGACGGCGCCTGGTCGGCGCTCGGCGGTGCTGCGTTGACCCCACTGACGTTCGACAGGCCGGCAACGGCGGCGATCGCCGCGACTGCCAGACCCGCGCGGAAACTGCGCTTCATGTGTGTGCTCCCTTGGGCGGAAACCACGGTGGGAGCCGGTCTGGCTCCCACCATGCGATGGGCACGCACACTTTGCGCCGCGCGAACGGCTCAGCGGAACGGATCGTCCTGACAAAACGGCGGAATCGCGCGGAATTCAGGGAAATCCTTCGGACGACGCAGCGTCCGGGTCAGGTCACGCAGGGTCGAGCATGTCCGGGGTGAGGTTGGCCTCGGTGTTGGGGATGCCGAGGTCCGCGGCGCGCTTGTCGGCCATTGCGAGCAGGCGACGGATGCGGCCGGCGACCGCGTCCTTGGTCAGCGCCGGCTCGTGCAGTTGGCCGAGCTCCTCGAGGCTGGCCTGCTTGTGCTCCAGCCGCAGCTTGCCTGCCACCTGCAGGTGGTCCGGTACGTCGTCACCGAGGATCTCCAGCGCCCGCTCGACCCGTGCACCGGCCGCGACGGCGGCCCGCGCGGAACGGCGCAGGTTCGCGTCGTCGAAGTTGGCCAGCCGGTTCGCCGTGGCGCGGACCTCGCGCCGCATCCGGCGCTCTTCCCAGGCCAGTACCGACTCGTGCGCGCCGAGCCGCGTCAACAGCGCGCCGATCGCGTCGCCGTCACGGATCACCACGCGGTCCACATTGCGGACCTCGCGCGCCTTCGAGCCGATCCCAAGTCGTCGCGCGGCACCGACGAGAGCCAACGCTGCCTCCGGGCCGGGGCACGTGACCTCAAGCGACGAGGACCGGCCAGGCTCGGTCAGCGACCCGTGCGCCAGGAACGCGCCCCGCCAAGCCGCCACAGCGTCGCAAGACGCCCCGGACACGACCGCCGGAGGGAGACCCCGCACCGGCCGGCCACGGTTGTCCACCAGGCCGGTCTGCCGCGCCAGCGCATCACCGTCACGGACGACCCGTACGACGTACTTGGTCTGCTTCCTGATTCCGGACGGCGAGATCACCACCACGTCCGACGGATGCCCGAAGATCTCCGCGATGTCCTTGCGCAACCGCCGTGCGGCCGCACCGCTGTCGAGCTCCGCCTCCACCACGATCCGGCCGGACACGATGTGCAGACCGCCCGCGAACCGCAGCACGGAGGACACCTCGGCCTTGCGGCAACAGGGTTTGGTGACCTGGATACTGGTCAGCTCGGACTTCACCTGTGCTGTCATCGCCATGTAGTGAATCCTCCCACCGCTGTCAAAGACCCTCGCCTCACCTGTGGTCCAACTGTCAGAAGTGGCTGGTGTTACGCGTTGCGGCAACCTTTCGTGTCACTGAGCTCGTTACTCCCCCGACGAGAGGAGCGCGTGGATGCGAAGACGCGACGAGGCGGACTTCACCGAGTTCGCCGGTGCGGCCATCGGCAGGCTGCGGCGGACGGCGTACCTGATGTGCGGCGACTGGCACCGCGCCGAGGACGCCGCACAGGACGCCCTGGTCCGGATCTACCGGCGCTGGGACAAGCTCAACCGGCAGAACGGCCTCACCACCTACGCGCACAAAGCCGTCGTCTCCGTCGTACTCGACCAGTCCAGACGCCCGTGGCGCCGCGAACACACCACCGCCGAACCAGGCGACCTGCCGTGCCCCGACGCGGCCAGGACGATCGACGACCGGCAGCTCGTGATCGCTGCGCTGGAAGGCATCCCGGCCGGCCAGCGAGCCTGCGTCGTACTGCGCCACTACGCCGACCTCAGCATCGAGGAGACGGCCCAGGTGCTGGGCATCTCGATCGGCACCGTCAAGAGCCAGACCTCCAAGGGCCTGCTCGCCCTCCGCGCCCAACTCGGCGAAAGGACATCGTCATGAGCAAGGACATCGAAGGCCTGCTCGCTACCGCCGCCGATGACGCCGACCAGCCACTGC
Organism: Kribbella sp. NPDC051620; assembly: GCF_044453825.1. Classification (NCBI taxonomy): domain Bacteria; kingdom Bacillati; phylum Actinomycetota; class Actinomycetes; order Propionibacteriales; family Kribbellaceae; genus Kribbella; species Kribbella sp. NPDC051620. Next base: position 1,219,134 of record NZ_JBITDB010000001.1, on the reverse strand, counting down.
GGCACTCCGTCGACGACATCGTCCGGCGCGGCCGCCGCTCGGTCCGCCACCGCCGGCTCGCAGCCGTCGCCACCGCCGGTCTCACCGCGGCCGTGGCCGTCACCGGGGTCGCGGTCTGGCAGGGCGATCGGAACGATGGATTCGGACCGGCCGAGTTCGGCCGGACCAAGCCCGCGCCATCGGTGAGCCCGCTGGCAGACGCCGAGATCATCAAGCGCTGCGGCCAGAACGACAAGGAATGGCTGGAGTCCCCCGCGGCCGGCGACGACAAGGCCGGTCCGATCGACCAGAGGTGGACGGTCCCGCTCAAGACCGGCCGCGGCGACGTCTTCCTCGCCTACCTGGTCTCCCCCGACCGTACCGTCATCGGAACCTGCCACATGAAGGGCAAGACGATCAGTACCGGCGAATCCTCTTACGGCCGGGAGCTGATGGCGAACCAGTCGGATCACCCACCGCAGGCGCAACCCGCGGCAGGCCCCAGCGAGAACTGGACGCGAGTACCTCCGACCGTCAACCGGCTCGTCGCGGTACCGCCGAACGGCGAGCCGTGGGAAGCGCTCGTCTCGAACGGCTTCTTCGCCTGGGGAATCCCAGATCCGGCCGGACAGCAGCAGGTTCTGGTCACGATCGTGGGCCTCGACGCGAACGGCAAGGTCGTGTTCAGGGCGAAGTCGGCGATCAGCCCTGGCTGAGCTACTCGAAGAGTTCGCGGTAGATCTTGGCGAGCTTGCCCGGGTCGTGGTGCAGGTGGCGGGCTTCGTCGGCGATGTCGGCTATCACCAGATGCGCGCCGAGGGAGTCCGCGGTACGGCGAAGCGACGCTGGATCGGGTACATGCTGCTCATCGGCGAGGACCACATCGATGCGGAGGTCCGGGGCGTGGGCGGCCAGTACTTCGAGATGGGTCTCCGGCGAGAAGCCGTCCGTCTCGCCCTTCTGCTCGCCGAGGTTGAGGGTGAGCAACCGTCGCGCGCTCGTCTCCTGGAGGCCGCGAGACAGGGCCGGGACGAGCAGGTTCGGGATGACCGAGGTGAACCAGGAGCCGGGGCCGACGACGACCCAGTCGGCTTCGGCGATCGCGACGAGCGCTTCCGGGCAGGCTGGTGGGTCCGCTGGGTCGAGGGAGACGTCCACCACTTGGCCTTCAGTGGTGGCGACCTCGGCCTGGCCTCGGATCTCGGTGATCGCCTCGGGGTGGGCGGGGTCGAGTCCGATCACCCGGGCGGTGATGTCCAGCGGTACGGCCGACATCGGCAGTACCCGGCCTTGTGCGCCGAGCAGCCGGGCGACCCAGTCCAGGCCGTCGACGGCCTCGCCGAGCAGCTCCCACAACGCGACGATCAGCAGGTTGCCGACCGCGTGGTCGTGCAATTCGCCGTCACTGCGGAATCGATGCTGCAAGACGTCAGCCCACGTGCGGCCCCACTCGTCGTCGCGGCACAGCGCGGCCAGTGCCATCCGCAGATCGCCTGGCGGAAGTACGCCGAGCTCCTTGCGGAGCCGGCCCGACGAACCGCCGTTGTCGGCGACCGTGACGACCGCGGTGAGCTGGTCGGTGACCTGACGCAGTGCGGACAGCGAGGCGGCGAGGCCGTGCCCACCACCCAATGCGACGACCCGTGGAGCCCGCGTCACTCCCGCCCCAGATCCCGGTGCACTACCAACGTCGGTGAACCCTTCTCGCGCAGCCGTTTGCCGATCTCCTCGGCCATCGCGACGCTCCGGTGCTTGCCGCCGGTGCAGCCGATCGCGACCGTGACGAATCGCTTGCCCTCGTTCAGATAACCGGTCCGCAGCGTGTCCAGCACGTCCACATAGTTCTGCAGGAACTGCTGGGCCAGCGGATGACCGAGCACGAAGTCTGACACAGGCTTGTCCTGGCCCGTCATCGGGCGCAGGTCGGGCTGCCAGTACGGGTTCGGGATGAACCTCATGTCGGCCACCACGTCGGCGTCGACCGGGATCCCGTACTTGAAACCGAACGACACCACGGTGGCCCGCAGCTCGGCGTTGTCCTCGTCGCCGAAGGCGTTGACGATCTTCGCGGCGAGCTGGTGGATGTTCAGGTTCGAGGTGTCGATCACCATGTCGGCGCCGGCCCGGATGTCGCCGAGCAGCTCGCGCTCGCGCTGGATCCCGGTCAGCAGCCGGCCCTCGCCCTGCAGCGGGTGCGGCCGCCGGACGCTCTCCTGCCGGCGCACGATCACGTCGTCGGAGGCCTCCAGGAACAGCGTCACCGGCCGGTAGCCCTTGGTCCGCAGGTCCTGGATCGCCGAGCCCAGCTCGTCGAAGAACATCCCGGTCCGGACGTCGACCACGATCGCCAGCCGCGGCGAGGCGCCGGTACCGACGATCTGCTCGACGATCGTGGTCAGGAACATCGGCGGCAGGTTGTCGACCACGAACCAGCCGAGGTCCTCCAGCACGTCCGCGACCGAGCTCCGTCCCGCGCCGGACATCCCGGAGACGATGATCAGGTTGCTGCTCGAATCGTCCATCAGTTCTCAGTTCTCCCCGTTGGTTCCCCGTGGCGCAGGCCGGTGAGCTCCGGCCCGTCGTCGTCCAGTATCTCGCCCGTCGCGGTGTTGACCGACGGCGCTCGGGAGGTGTCGGCCTTCGTTGCCGCCGAGTTCACCGCCAGTACGACGGACTCGGCCGTCCGGCGCCCGAACCCGGGCAGCTCGGCGACCTCGTCGACAGTGGCCTGGCGCAGCTTCTTCAACGACCCGAAATGCTTGAGCAGCGTCTTGCGCCGTACTTCGCCCAGCCCGGCGACCTCGTCGAGCACGCTCTCCACCATCGACTTCGACCGGCGGTTGCGGTGATGCGTGATCGCGAACCGGTGGGCCTCATCGCGCAGTCGCTGCAACAGGTACAGGCCTTCGGACGTACGGGAGAAGATGACTGGGTCCTCGTCGTCGGGCAGCCAGACCTCCTCGAGCCGCTTGGCCAGGCCGCAGACCGGGATGTCGCCGAGACCGAGCTCGTCCATCGCCTGCCGGGCGGCCGCGACCTGTGGCGGGCCACCGTCGACGACGACCAGGCTCGGGGTGTAGGCGAACTTCTTCGCCCGGCCGGTGTCCGGATCGATCAGGTACGCCGTCGGGTCCTCGCCGTCGGGGATGCCGGCCCGGTCCTCCAGCATCCGCTTGAACCGCCGGGTCAGCACCTCGGCGATCGAGGCGACGTCGTTCTGGCCGTCGACGCCCTTGATGACAAACCGGCGGTACTCGCTCTTGCGCGGCAGGCCGTCCTCGAAGACCACCATCGAGGCGACCACCTCGGTGCCCTGCAGGTTCGAGACGTCGTAGCACTCCATCCGCAGCGGGACCTCGGGTAGGTCGAGCGCGGCCTGAATCTCCTCCAGCGCGAGGTTGCGGGTGGTCAGATCGCTCGCCCGCTTGGTCTTGTGCATCGCGAGCGTCTGCTGCGCGTTGCGCTCGACGGTCGCCATCAGGTCCTTCTTGTCACCGCGTTGCGGCACCCGGATCGCCACCCGCGAGCCACGGAACTCGGACAGCCACTCGACCAGCGCCTCCTCCCCCGCCGGCAGCGTCGGTACCAGGATCTCCCGCGGAATCGCGTCCGCGTTCTCCCCTGCGTACAGCTGCTGAATGAACCGCTCGACCAGGTCGGCCGTCGTCGCGTCACCGTCGGCCTTGTCCGCGATCCAACCGCGCTGACCACGGATTCGGCCGCCACGCACATAGAAGATCTGTACCGCGACCTCGAGCGGGTCCTCCGAGAGCGCGATCACGTCCGTGTCCGTACCGTCGCCGAGGACGACCGCGTTCTTCGCGAGCGCCTTGTCGAGCGCACTCAGGTCGTCCCGGATCTTCGCGGCCCGCTCGTACTCCAGCTCGGCCGCCGCGGCCTTCATCTCCTTCTCCAGCCGGCGCACGTACGTCGCGGTCTGGCCGGACAGGAACGCGGAGAAGTCCTCGACGATCTTGCGATGCTCGTCCTGGCTCACCTGGCCGGTGCAGGGTGCCGCGCACTTGCCGATGTAGCCGAGCAGACAGGGCCGGCCGATCTGGCGGTGCCGGTTGAAGACGCCCTTGCTGCACGAGCGCATCGGGAACACCCGCAGCAGCAGGTCGACGGTCTCCCGGATCGCCCAGGCGTGGCTGTACGGACCGAAGTACCGGACGCCCTTCTTCTTCGGGCCGCGGCCGACCATCACCCGCGGGTACTCCTCGTTGAGGGTGATCGCGAGCCACGGGTACGACTTGTCGTCGCGGTACTTCACGTTGAAGCGCGGGTCGTACTCCTTGATCCAGGAGTACTCCAGTTGCAGCGACTCGACCTCGTTGGCCACCACCGTCCAGTCGACCTTCGCCGCGGACGTCACCATCGTCTGGGTCCGCGGGTGCAGGTTGACCAGGTCCTGGAAGTACGACGACAGCCGCGAGCGCAGGTTCTTCGCCTTGCCGACGTAGATCACCCGCCCGCTGGAGTCGCTGAAGCGGTAGACACCGGGCGAGTCGGGAATCGATCCGGGGGCGGGACGGTAGGAGGAGGGATCAGCCACCGACCCAGCCTAGTTCGCCCTGCCGACAGAACACGCCGGACCTAACGATCGTCCGGCGGTCGTGTTGCGGGTTGCCTCATATGGCTCGGTTGATCACGGCTTGGGATGGGCGCGGTCCGTAGCTTGTCACTCAGGGTTGACGTGCAGGATCCGTGCGTGAGGCAACCGGGCCCGCGCTGACTCGAGGGAGTTGCGCCCATGTCCCCAGTGACAACACCGCGCTGGTACCGGCCTCTGGCCCGGCCTTGTCCTCGGCTGCGAGCCGCTGCCGGCGCTACGGCGGCCGTCGCGCTCACCGTGGCCGGCCTGGTCGCCACCACGACCAGCAGTCAGGCCGGGGTGATACCCCCTGACTCGTCAACCACCACAGTCCGTGGAGCCGGCAGTCCGACGGCCGTTCCGGGCAGCTACGTGGTCGTCCTGTCCGGGGCACGCTCGGCCGCGGAGACCCGGGTGACCACGCAGAACCTCGCGAAGTCGTACGACGCGAAGGTCCGCCGGCAGTTCAGCGCCTCGATCAAGGGCTTCTCGGCGACCATGTCGCCGGAACAGGCGCAGAAGATGGCCGGCGACTCCCGGGTCGCGTTCGTCCAGCAGAACCAGCGGTTCAGCGTCAACCAGGACAACCCGCCGTGGGGGCTGGACCGCGTCGACCAGCGCGACCTGCCGCTGGACCAGAAGTACGAGCCCTCGGCAACGGCCGACAACGTCAGCGTGTACGTGATCGACACCGGCATCTACGCCGCCCACAAGGACTTCGGCGACCGCGCCGCGGTCGGCACCGACACCGTCGGCGACGGGCAGAAAGGCGTCGACTGCATGGGCCACGGCAGCCACGTCTCCGGCACCATCGCCGGGACGAACTTCGGGCTGGCCAAGGGCGCGAAGATCTACGGCGTCCGCGTTCTCGACTGCAACGGCTCCGGTACGACCGAGACCGTCGTCGCCGGGATCGAATGGGTGACGGCCAACGCGAAGAAGCCCGCGGTCGCGAACATGAGCCTCGGCGGCAACGCCGATGCCGCCCTGGATGCGGCCCTGAAGGCGTCGATCGACTCCGGCGTCACCTATGCCGTTGCTGCAGGCAACGACTCCTCGGACGCCTGCAACAACTCACCGGCCGACGCGCCGGCGGCGATCACGGTCGGCGCGACCGACGACAAGGACGCGAAGGCGACCTTCTCCAACTGGGGCAAGTGCGTCGACCTGTTCGCGCCCGGCGTCGACATCGAGTCGGTCGGCATCACCTCACCCGACGCCACCGCCAAGATGAGCGGCACGTCGATGGCGACCCCTCACGTCACCGGCGCCATCGCCCTGTACCTGAGCGCCCACCCCGACGCCAAGCCCGCCGACGTCGCCACCGCCCTACTCGGCGCCACCACCCCCGACAAGGTCACCGACCCCGGCACCAACTCCCCCAACAAACTCCTCTACACCGGCCTCCCCGCCCCAACCCCCACTCCCCATTTCGGCGGTTAACCGCTCAGCTTGTGGGTTGTCACCCCGGAATCAGGGGTGACAACCCACCATTTGGGGGGCTAACCACCGAAATGGTGTGGGGAGTTTCTGGGTGTGGTGGGTTGGGTCAGGCGGGGCCGAGGATGTTGCCGCCCTGGACGGTGACCGGGATCGCCGCGAGGGGTGCTGGGGCCGGGCCGCCCTGGACACTGCCGTCCTCGGCGCTGTACTTGCTGCCGTGGCACGGGCAGTTGATGGTGTTGTTCTCGACCGTGCGGACCAGGCAGCCCGCGTGCGTGCAGACCGCAGTGAACGCCTTGAACTCACCGGCCTTCGGCTGGGTCACCACGATCTTGTCGAACACCTTGCCCCCACCCACGGGGACATCGCTGGTCGGGCCGAGGACCGCTCCCCCGCCGCCGCTGGACGGCGTACCGGAGGAGGACGGCGCCGAAGGGGCCGAGGTCGGTGCGCTGGCCGGCGCGGACGTGGTGCCGCCGCTGGACGGCGTACTGCCCGCGTCGTCGCTGCCACCGCACGCGGCGAGCAACGGCACGCTGACACCGGCGAGACCGGCCACCGCAGCGCCGCGGAGCACCGCCCGCCGGTCACGCAACGTGTCGATCGCCCGGGCGAGTTCTGCCGTTCTGTCGTCGCTCATGAATCTGGACCTCCAAGAGCCTGCTGGCGAAAGTAGTTGAACGCTTGCTTACTTGCTGTTGTAGCCCACGGCACCAAATCCCCGTCCGACCGTGGTCGATACCTTCGCTACACGGATCAGTCCGCCGGATGGTTCAACGGACCACCAGGCTTTTACCGAACACGCGCAGAACCCCCGCCCGGGAGCCCGGATGCGGGGGTTCTGAACGTACTGGTTCGCTACCAGCAGGTCAGCCGACGCGCTGGAGTGCCAGGACCTTCTCAGGCCGGCACTGCACGCCTGCTCAGCCGGCGCGCTTGCGCGCCGCCACCTTCTTGGCCGGCGCGGCCTTCTTCACCGCCGCGCTCTTCACCGGCGCCGTCTTCCCAGCCACGCCCTTGGCCGCCGTCGACCTCACAGCGGTCTTCTTCGCCGCGGCCTTCTTGGCCGGTGTCTTGGTGGCGGCTTGCTTCGCCGCGGTGCTCTTCACGGCTGGTGCCGGGGCGGCCTGCTTCGCGCTCGGCTTCGCCGCGCGGCCGTGCAGGATCTCGGCCAGGAACTCTCCGGTGTACGACGCCGGGTTGGCCGCCACCTCCTCCGGCGTACCTTCCGCGACCAGCGTGCCGCCGCGGCGGCCGCCGTCCGGGCCGAGGTCGACGATCCAGTCGGCGGTCTTGATCACATCGAGGTTGTGCTCGATCACCAGCACCGAGTTGCCCTTGTCCACCAGGCTGCCCAGCACGCCGAGCAGCTTGCGGATGTCCTCGAAGTGCAGACCCGTGGTCGGCTCGTCCAGCACGTACACGGTCCGCCCGGTCGAACGCTTCTGCAGCTCGGACGCCAGCTTGACCCGCTGCGCCTCACCACCGGACAGCGTCGGCGCCGGCTGACCGAGCCGCACGTACCCGAGACCCACCTCGTTCAGCGTGGTCAGGTGCCGCGCGATCGCCGGGATCGCGGCGAAGAAGTCCGCGGCCTCCTCGATCGGCATGTCCAGGATGTCGGCGACCGTCTTGCCCTTGTAGTGGACCTCGAGCGTCTCCCGGTTGTACCGGGCGCCGTGGCACACCTCGCACGGCACGTACACGTCCGGGAGGAAGTTCATCTCGATCTTCAGCGTGCCGTCACCCGAGCAGGCCTCGCACCGGCCGCCCTTGACGTTGAACGAGAACCGGCCCTGCTGGTACCCGCGGACCTTCGCCTCCGGCGTCTCCGCGAACAGCTTGCGGACGTGGTCCCAGACGCCGGTGTACGTCGCCGGGTTGGACCGCGGGGTCCGCCCGATCGGCGACTGATCGACATGGATCACCTTGTCGACCAGCTCGAGCCCGGAGATCTTGGTGTGCCGGCCGGGGATCGTCTTGGCGCCGTAGATCTGCCGCGCCAGCGACGTGTAGAGGATGTCGTTGACCAGCGTCGACTTGCCCGATCCGGACACCCCGGTGACCGCGACGAAGACCCCGAGCGGGATCGCCACGTCGATGTCCTTCAGGTTGTGCTCCCGCGCGCCGAACACCTTCAGCTCGCGACCCTCGGTCAACGGCCGCCGAACGGCCGGGATCGGGATCTCGCGACGGCCGGAGATGTACGCGCCGGTGATCGAGTCCGGGTGGTTGCGGAGCTCCTCGACCGTGCCGGACACGACGACCTGGCCACCGTGCTCACCGGCGCCCGGGCCGATGTCGACCACCCAGTCGGCGTGGTCGATGGTGTCCTCGTCGTGCTCAACGACGATCAGCGTGTTGCCCAGGTCCTTCAGCCGGACCAGGGTCTCGATCAGCCGCCGGTTGTCGCGTTGGTGCAGACCGATCGACGGCTCGTCGAGCACGTACAGCACGCCGACCAGGCCGGAACCGATCTGGGTCGCGAGCCGGATCCGCTGCGCCTCGCCACCGGACAGCGAGCCGGCCGGCCGGTTCAGCGCCAGGTAGTCCAGGCCGACGTCGAGCAGGAACTGCAGCCGCTCGCCGATCTCCTTCACCACCCGCTCGGCGATCTGCATCTCCCGCGGCGACAGCACCATGCCGGCCAGGAAGTCGTGCACCTCGTCGATCGACATCGCGCCGATCTCGGCGATGTTCTTGCCGCCCATCGTGACCGCGAGCGAGATCGGCTTCAGCCGGGCGCCGTTGCAGGCCAGGCAGGGCACCTCGCGCATGTAGCCCTCGAACCGGTCCCGGCTGGTGTCGCTGGACGCCTCCGCGTGCCGGCGCTCGACGTACGGGATGACGCCTTCGAAGGTCGTGTTGTACGACCGCTCGCGGCCGTAGCGGTTCTTGTACGAGACGTGGACCTGGGTCTCGTGGCCGGTCAGCAGCGACTTCTTCGCCTTCGCGGGCAGCTCGGCGAACGGAGTACTGGTCTTGATGCCGAGGTCCTTGGCCAGGGCGGCCAGCAGGCGCTCGAAGTACTGCGTGACGTTGGCGCCCGCCCACGGCTGGATCGCGCCCTCGTCGAGCGACTTCGACGGGTCTGGGACGAGCAGCTCGGGATCGACCTCCATCCGGGTGCCGAGGCCGGAGCAGACCGGGCAGGCGCCGTACGGAGAGTTGAAGGAGAACGAGCGCGGCTCCAGCTCATCGATCGCGAGGGGGTGATCGTTCGGGCAGGCGAGCTTTTCGGAGAAGCGGCGCTCGCGGCCCGGGTCGTTCTCCGGCAGGTCGACGAAGTCGAGCGTGACGATGCCGCCGGACAGGCCGAGCGCGGTCTCCACCGAGTCGGTCAGCCGCTGCTTCGCGCTGCCCTTGACCGCGAGCCGGTCGACGACCACGTCGATGGTGTGCTTCTTCTGCTTGTCGAGCTTCGGCGGCTCGGTCAGCTGGATCGTCTCGCCGTCCACCCGGGCCCGGGAGAAGCCCTGGCCGGTGAGCTGGCGGAAGAGGTCGAGGTACTCGCCCTTGCGGCCGCGGATCACCGGCGCGAGCACCTGGAACCGGGTGCCCTCGTCCAGCTCCAGCACCCGGTCGACGATCTGCTGCGGGGTCTGCTTGGCGATCGGCTCGCCACACTCCGGGCAGTGCGGGCGGCCGGCCCGGGCGAACAGCAGCCGGAGGTAGTCGTACACCTCGGTGATCGTGCCGACGGTCGAGCGCGGGTTCTTCGAGGTCGACTTCTGGTCGATCGAGACGGCCGGCGACAGGCCCTCGATGAAGTCGACGTCGGGCTTGTCCATCTGGCCCAGGAACTGCCGCGCATAGGCGGACAGCGACTCGACGTAGCGCCGCTGGCCCTCGGCGAAGATCGTGTCGAAGGCCAGGCTGGACTTGCCGGACCCGGACAGCCCGGTGAAGACGATCATGGCGTCGCGCGGCAGGTCGAGCGAGACGTCCTTCAGGTTGTGCTCACGCGCTCCGCGCACGATCAGACGGTCAGACACAAGCTCTACTCTCAGCCGTTCTCGAGGGATTTCCAGGGGCGTCCGTGATGCTAACCGGGCCCACCGACAAAAACTTCCGCGCCGGTTCCGCAGGCGCTTTCGAAAGCATATTCGATAGAGTCCCCACATGGTCGCACCGGAGCCAACGAGCCGCCTGATCGCCGAGTTACCGTCCGCGGGCCGGCGCCTGCTCGACACCGTCAGCCAACTACCGGACGACGCCGTACTGCGTCCGTCGCTGCTGCCCGGCTGGACCATCGGGCACGTGCTGAGCCACGTCGCCCGCAATGCCGACGCGCTCGTGAACTTGTGCGACTGGGCCCGTACCGGCGTCCGTAAACCAATGTACGTGTCGGCGGAAGCGCGCGAGTCGGACATCGCGGAGGGCGCCGCCCGGCCCTTGCGGGAGCAGGCCCTGGACATCGCCGACACCCAGGCGAGGCTGCTGGAGCGCTTCGAGGACCTCCCGGCCGACGCCTGGTCGGCTGAGGTGGCCTGGCCGAGTGGGGCCGTCCGTGCTGCGACCCAGGTAGTGACGGCTCGGTTGTGCGAGTTGGAGGTGCACCAAGTCGACCTGGGGCTCGGGTACACGTTCGACGACGTGCCGGTCGAGTGCCGGGATGTGCTGCTCACTTACACGACCAGTAGGTGGCCTAGTGGGTTCCCTGTGGCATTGCGGAGTACGGACTCACCCTGGGTGTCGCCGGAGCCCCCGGCCGATGCAAGGATCCTCAGTGGTGGCAGTGCTGCTCTGCTGAGCTGGGTGCTCGGCCGGAGCGACGGTAGTGAGCTGGGTGGCGACGTGCCGCAGGCACCGCCCTGGGGATGAACCGAGGAGAACGCATGACGGAGTATCACGGCAACGTCCATGTCGGCGGGCCGGCGCAGACGCACGAGCTGGCCAAGCTGATGATCACCAAGGTCGCCGTGGGGCCGGGCAACAACAACGCCTACCTGCTGCGCAGCCGGATCACCGACGAGCAGGTGCTGATCGACGCCGCCGACGAGGCCGAGACGCTGCTCAAGGTGATCGGTGAGGGCGGGGTCAGCCGCGTCATCACCACCCACCAGCACGGCGACCACTGGCAGGCGCTCGCCGAGGTCGTCGCCCGGACCAACGCGATCACCGTCGCCGGCCGCGACGACGCCGACGGCATCCCGGTACCGACCGACGAGCCCGTCGCGGACGGCGACCGCATCCACTTCGGCGAACTCAGCCTCGAGGTGATCCAGCTCGTCGGCCACACCCCCGGCTCGATCGCCCTCCTCTACGACGACCCCACCGGCCCGCCCCACCTCTTCACCGGCGACTCTCTGTTCCCCGGCGGAGTAGGCAACACCCGTGGCGTCAAGTCCAACTTCGACTCCCTCCTCCACGACGTGGAAACCAAACTCTTCGCCCGCCTCCCCGACGAGACCTGGGTCTACCCCGGCCACGGCGCCGACACCACCCTCGGCACCGAACGCCCCCACCTCAACGAATGGCGCGAACGCGGCTGGTGACGCGCACCACGCCACCTGCCGGACGTACCTCGAAGGGCTGGAGCGTCAGGGGGCCAGGAAGGTGAGGAGGGTGGTTGTCAGCTCGGCTGGTTTTTCTTCGAAGAGCCAGTGGCCGGAGTTTTCGACCACGCCGCCGGTGACGTTGGTGGCGTAGTCGCGGACCTGGTTGAGGACGAAGGGGCCCCAGCTGTACTGGGCGCCGAGGGCCAGTACCGGCATGGTGAGTTTGGTGTGGCCGTTGATCGCATTGTCGGCGACGTCCTGATTGAAGGCCCGGAACCATTCGAGGCTGGCGCGCAGGTGGCCGGGGCGTTGCATGTACCGGCCGTAGATTTTCGCGTCGGCTGTGGTCACGCCGTCCTTGTTGTACTCGACCATGTCAGCGAAGCCGTCGATCCACTCGGCCTCGCGGCCGCGGATCATCTTCTCGGGCAGTCCGTTGCGGAGGTTGAAGAAGCCGAGGTTCCAGGAGCCGGGCCCCTGCGGCGTCAGGGACGGTGAGCTGTAGAGCAGCTGGTCCGGGATCGGTGCCTCGGTGAGGGCGAGCTTGGTGACGTCGGCCGGATGCGCGGCGGCGTACGCGTAGGCAACCATCGTGCCGATGTCGTGGCCGACCAGGCGGATGTCATGGTCGCGGCCGAGCGCGACCAGCAGGCCGTGAACGTCGGCCGCCATCGTCGATTTGTCGTAGCCGCCGGCCGGAGCATCACTGCCGCCGGCACCGCGCAGGTCCGGCGCGATCACGTGGTAGTGCCTGGCCAGCTCCGGCAACACCTTGTGCCACGCGTACCAGGTCTCCGGGTAGCCGTGGAGCAGGACGAGCGTCTTGCCGCGACCGCCTTCCACGAAGTTGATACCGACACCGCCGACGTCGAGCTTGCGCTCGGTGAAGCCCTTCGGAGGCTTCGGTCCCCCATGGCTGCTGGAGTATTCGACGGCAGACGCCGTAGCCGACGTCGCCGCGGTCGTACCGGCGAAGAGGCCACCGGCGATGGTGGCCACCGCGAGCGCGGCGGGCAGGATCTTCTTCATCAGGGCAATACCTCACGGTCGGCGGGCTGAACGGTCAATTGACAGAACAGCCGGCCCGCGTGTGACAACGAGGCCTGCGCCCTAGGCTCTGTGGGTGTGAACGGATTCGCGCCCTACGACCCCGACTCGACCCGAAGGCCCGCGGAGAGCGCGATCTCGGTACGACCGGCGGTCGCTGGGGATCTCGCTGTCTGCGCCGAACTGATCGTCAGCCGGACCGGTGGGCCGGTCGGGAAGCGCCAGGCGATGTTGGTCGACGACCTCGAGCGGGACGACCGGTACGTCGCGGTCGCCTGCGCGGGCTCTGAAGTGGTCGGCTATGGCGGCGTGTTCCATCACGAGCTCACGCCTGAGCATCCGGCGGCGCCGACCGGGTACTACCTGGTCGGTCTGATCGTCGCGCCGGCCTGGCGGCGGTACGGGATCGGAGAGCAGCTCACTCTTGAGCGGATGCGGTGGACGGCCGAGCGTGCTGCTGAGATCTACTACTTCGCCAACATTGCCAACGGTGCAACCCTCGACCTCCACGAGAGGTTGGGGTTCACCGAGGTGACCCGTGACTTCACCTTCCCCAAGGCGCCGATGGCACCGGGGGCCGGTGTGCTGCTGAAGGCTTCGCTCAGTCGGTGAGTTCGGCGGGCTCGGCGACGACGTCGACCAGGGCGCCGTTGCGGACCGCGGTGATCTCGGTACGCCGGCCGATCGCGTCGGCGAACAGTTGTCGCTGGAGGGATTGGGCGTCCCGGAGCGGAGTGCCGTCGACGGCGAGCACCAGGTCGCCCTGCCGCAGCCCGGCGTCGGCGGCTGGGCTGCCGGAGATGACCTCGACCACCCGCAACGCGTTCCGCTGACCGAAGCGCTCGGCCAACTGCGGGCGGAGTGGGGCCGGGGTGGTGACCAGACCGAGGTACGCCCGGCGGACCCGGCCGTCGTGCAGCAGCGAGTAGATGATCCGTCGGGTCGTCGGATTCATCGGTACCGCCAGCCCGAGACCGATGCCGGCGACCGCCGTGTTGATGCCGATCACCCGGCCGTTGCCATCGGCAAGCGCTCCCCCGGAGTTGCCCGGGTTCAGGGCCGCATCCGTCTGGATCACGTCCTCGATGATCCGGCTCGCCGTCCCCGACCGGACCGGCAGCGACCGCCCGAGCGCGCTCACTACCCCAGCCGTCACGCTGCCCGCCAGCCCGAGTGGATTTCCCACCGCAACCACCAGATTGCCGACCTTCACCTTGTCCGCGTCGCCGTACTCCGGCGGATCGGGGATCTCGCGGTCCGCCCGCAACACGGCCAGATCCGACAACCGATCCACCCCGATCACCCGAGCCTGCGCAGCCGTACCGTCCGCGAACTCCGCCGTCGCACTGCTCCCGTCACCCACCACGTGCGCGTTGGTCAGCAGATGCCCGTCCCCCGTCAGCACCACGGCCGACCCGGACGACTCCCCGCGCCGCCCCGTCACCCGCAAACTCGCCACCCGCGGAATCAGCAACTCCGCCACCCCCGACACCACTCGCGAGTACGCGTCCAGCACGTCGTCATCCATCATCTCGCACCTCCTGATTACATCATTACTCAGCAATCAAGCCGGTGCTTCCCAACTCACGACGCCGCTGGCGTCACCCACGCGGTACGGCTGGTAGGAATCGCCATCGATCTGGACCCGGCCGGCCAGGACGGAACTCGGGATCAGGTAGATGCTGCCGTTGCCGAGGACGATGAAGAACAGGTCGAGGGACTCCGGATCGTAGGGCATCTTGCCCGCCGATTTGTCGAGCGAGTACGGCCGGCGTCCCACGCCGACCTGCCAACGACCGCTGCTGTCAGGACGAGCCGACGTTTTGATCTGCACCCGCTGGACACCGTCCGCAGTGGTCACCAAGAGGTCATAGATCTGCGGCTCCACCGGCAACGCAACCGCACAGCCACGGATAGCGAACCATGCCATCGCAATGCCTGGCGCCGCGGCGCTGAGCATCTCGGGCCGCACCGGCTGATCGAACACGTGGCCTGGCTGCGCCAACTTGTGTGGCGTTTTCAGGTGGCTGCAATCGAGGCCGAGCCGGACGGCATGACCCTTGATCCGGACCCGCTCTGAACCGTTGTCGGAGACTCCGAGGCTGACGAACACCTCACTCCAGCAGGTCGATCCCTGGACAGCTTGCCGGAGCTCGCCATCTGTCCATCGACGTTGCCCGGTGAAGTGTCCCGCGTCCAGCTCCAGCCTGAGCGCGTGGCGCTTGATGGTGCGGATCACACCCGCGGACGTGCCCTTCAGGCCCAGAGCGCGAGCCACCGCCCGCCATGATCTGTTGTCCTCAACTGCCTTACGCAGTTGGGCATCGCTCCAACTGCGCCTGTCCCCGATCGTCGCCATACGGAGACAGTAAAGAGGGGCACCGACAGAATCGGTGCCCCTCTTTTTCGGTCGGGCTGCCGAGATTTGAACTCGGGATCTCTTGTCCCCCAGACAAGCGCCTTACCAGGCTAGGCCACAGCCCGAAGGCCGTCCCCGTGAGGACGACCGGGGTAAACCTTACCCCATTCGGAGACCACTTTTGACCAGGGGTGGTTAGCGTTTCGGCTTCTTCACGCGGGGGCGGATCTGGACATGGACGGGGCTGCCGACGAAGCCGAAGTCTTCGCGCAGGCGGCGTTCGATGAAGCGCTGGTACGACGGCTCGAACGCGCCCGAGGTGAACACCGCGAAGGTCGGCGGCATCGTCGTCGCCTGGGTGCCGAACAGGATCTTCGGCTGCTTCCCACTGCGCACCGGGTGCGGGTGAGCAGCGACCAACCGACCGAGGAACGCGTTGAGCTGGCCGGTCGGAACGCGGGTCTGCCACCCCTCGAGGGCTGCCTCGATCGCCGGGACCAACTTCTCCATGTGGCGCCCGGTCATCGCGCTGATGTTGACCCGCGGCGCCCAGCGGAACTGCACCAGGTCGCGGTCGATCTCGCGCTCGAGGTAGTACCGGCGGTCCTCGTCGACCAGGTCCCACTTGTTGTAGGCGATCACGAGCGCCTTGCCGGCTTCCTCGACGGTGTTCATGATCCGCAGGTCCTGCTCGGTCATCGGCTCGGACGCGTCGATCACCACGACGACGACCTCGGCCCGCTCGATCGCGCTGTTGGTGCGGAGGCTGGCGTAGTACTCGTGCCCCTGCACGTTCTTGACCTTGCGGCGGATGCCGGCGGTGTCGATGAAGCGCCACTGCTTGCCGCCGAGCACGATCTCCTCGTCGACCGGGTCGACGGTGGTACCGGAGACCTCGCTGACGACGACGCGGTCCTCCTTGGCGACCTTGTTCAGCAGCGAGGACTTGCCCACGTTCGGCTTGCCGACGATCGCGACCCGGCGCGGGCCGCCCAGCTGAGCGTCCCGCTCGGCAGGCGCCTCGGGCAACGCGGCCAGTACTGCGTCCAGCATGTCGCCGGTACCGCGGCCGTGCATCGCCGAGATCGGGAACGGCTCCCCGATGCCCAGGCTCCACAGGTTCATCGCCTCGGCCTCGACGCGCGCGTCGTCGACCTTGTTGGCGGCCAGTACGACCGGCTTGCCGGCCTTCCGCAGTACGCGAACGACGGCCTCGTCGGAGTCGGTGATGCCGACCGTCGCGTCGACCACGAAGAGCACCGCGTCAGCCGCGTTGATCGCGACCTCGGCCTGCGCCGCCACCAGCGCGGCCATGCCGACCGCGTCCGGGTCCCAGCCGCCGGTGTCGACCAGTGTGAAGCCGCGGCCGGCCCAGTTGGCGTCGTAGGAGACCCGGTCGCGAGTGACGCCCGGGGTGTCCTCGACCACAGCCTCGCGGCGGCCGATGATCCGGTTGACCAGCGTCGACTTGCCGACGTTCGGCCGGCCGACGATCGCCACCACCGGCAGCGGCCCGGTGTCCTCGCGGTCGTGGGTCGGCTCCGCGTCGATCTCGTAGCCGGTGGGCAGGTCACTCATCAGAATCCTTATGGTCTGGCTTGCCCGGTAGCGGGTGGCCGGTGGCTTCGACGGCCGCCTGCACATGGGCCCGCAACACGTCGCCGATCTGGTCGGCAACCGCGCGTACGTCGACATGCCTCCGGGGAAAGGATACGCGGTCAACCGTGAAGGTCTCGCCATATACCACGTCGACCCGGCTGCCGCGCGGCGGGAAGTGCTCGATATTGCCGCCGGTCAGCCGTGTCCCGAGCAGCGCCACCGGGAGGATCGGCGCTCCGGTGACCATGGCGAGGTAGGCCACACCGCCGCGGATCCGGCGGAAATCGCCCGGACCCCGGTTCCCCTCCGGATAGACGCTCAGCGCGCGGCCTTCGCGCAGGATCTGGATCGCCCGCCGGATCGCCAGCACGTCGTACTGCGAACGGTCGATCGAGATCTGTCCGGCCCGGTGCAGCATGAAGCCCTGGATGCCCTGGAACGCCTCGACCTTGCCGAGCTGGTGCAGCATCCGCGGCGCGATGGCGCCGAGCAACGGACCGTCGAGCAGACTGAGGTGGTTCGGCGCGATCAGCACCGGGCCGCCGGCCGGGAAGCGCTCCTCGTGGTGGATCGTCAGGTCGTAGCGCCAGCGCATGTAGGGCCTGACGACGTGACGCAGGACACTGCCCAGCCGATGCGGGATCGCGGGCAGATCGTCGGTCCGGGGCAGATCGAGATGCCCGGTCAGCTCGTCAGCAGTCATGAGTCCCGGTCGCGTGACGCGGCCTCGGCCTCCTTCGCCAGTCGGGAGATGACGTCGATGACCTCTTCCAACGTCAGGTGGGTCGAATCGATTTCCACCGCGCCGTCGGAGGCCACCTGGAACTGCGAGACGGTCGAGTCGTCGGCGTCCCGGCGGACGATCTGGTCCCGCAACTGCTCCGCGGTCACCGAGCCGTCGGCCAGCTCAGCCTTGCGGCGGGCCATCCGGGCGTCCTGGTCCGCGGTCAGCAACACCTTCAGCTCCGCCTGCGGCGCCACCACGGTCGCGATGTCGCGCCCCTCGACGACCGCGCCACCGGTCGGCTGCGCGGCCTCGATCAGCTCACGCTGACGCCGGATCAGCTCGGCCCGTACGTCGAGATTGGTGGCGATCTTGCTGACGCTGGCGCTGATCCGGGGATCCCGGATCGCCTCGGTCACATCGACTCCGTCCGCCGCGAACCGGGCCCGCTGTGGATCGGTACTGATCGACAGCCGTACCGCCCGGGCTC
This sequence comes from Kribbella sp. NPDC051620, assembly GCF_044453825.1. Lineage (NCBI taxonomy): Bacteria > Bacillati > Actinomycetota > Actinomycetes > Propionibacteriales > Kribbellaceae > Kribbella > Kribbella sp. NPDC051620. The sequence continues at coordinate 1,201,398 of NZ_JBITDB010000001.1, read as the reverse complement.
GCTCCGCCACCGCCGCGAGGTCGTCCAGGTCGAGCCCGTGCTCCAGCGCCGACCAGGTCACCGCCCGGTACATCGCCCCGGTGTCCAGGTACTGCAGACCGAGCCTGGTCGCGACGCCGCGGGCCGTGCTCGACTTACCGGACCCGCTCGGGCCGTCAACAGCGATGATCATGGGGCGAAGATTACCGGTGGACGGACCAGCCCCGCTCGGTCAGTACCTCCACCAGCTGATCCACCGACGCCGGCTTGACCGACAGCTCGACCTCACCGACCGGGCGGCCGGGACTGTGGTCGATCCGCAGGTCCTCTACGTTGGCGCCGGACTCGGCCGCGTCCGCGAACAACCGGGCCAGCTGGCCGGGCCGGTCAGGGATGGTGACGAGCACGGGGACCAGGTCGATATGCGGGGTGCCGTGCTTGCCCGGCACCCGGATCGCGCCGGAGACGCCGCGATTCAGGACCGCGGTCACCTCGTCGGTCGCCTCTTCCTTGCCGAGGGCAATCAGCAGCCGGTCGAGCTCGTCGCGGATCCCTTCCAGCAGACCGCTCAGGGCCGGCGAGTTGGCCGAGACGATCTGGGTCCACAGGCCGGGGTCGCCGGCCGCGATCCGGGTGACGTCGCGGACACCTTGCCCGGACAGCTCCAGATGCGCGGCTGGCGCGTCGACGAGAGTGCCGGCCGCCAGCGACGACATCAGCTGGGGCAGGTGCGAGACGCGGGCCACGGCGAGGTCATGGTCCGCCACGGACAGCTCGACCGTGCGGGCTCCGGCAGCCTCGGCGAGGCGGCGTACCAGCTCTACTGCGTCGGGGTCGCTGGTCTCGTGCGGGGTGATCGCCCAGGTGGCGCCCTCGAAGAGGTCGGCCCGGCCGGCCAGCGGGCCACTGCGCTCCGAACCGGCCATCGGGTGGCTGCCGACGTACCGGGAAAGGTCCTCCGGGGATGCGACCAGGGCCCGGGCGTCGTGGAGTGGCTTCGACTTCACGCTCGCTGCGTCGGTGACGATCGCGTCGGTCTGCTGGAGTTGCTCGACGATGACCGCGCCGACGTGGTCCGGCGGGACGGCGACGACGACCAGTTGCGGCTCGATCTGGACCAGCCGTGAGCCGGCCCCGATCCGCTCGGCCATCAGGGCGTTGTCCGGGTCGGCGTCGACGAGCTCCACGACCACACCGAGCCGCCCGAGCGCCAGGCCGATCGACGTACCGATCAGGCCGGTGCCGACGATGCGGACCGGGCCGCGCAGCTCGGTCACTGGGCGCCGGTCAGGTCGGGGCGCAGACTGACGGCACCGTGCAGGTAGATGTGCTGGATCTTCTCCCGCGACCGCGGCGAGTCGGCGTGCACCATCATCCGGACCACCCGCGGCAACGCGTGCGGCACGTCGATCTCCTGCATGCACATCAGCGGTACGTCGGTCAGCCCGATCTGCCGGCCGGCCACCGCCGGGAACTCCGAGTGCAGATCCGGCGTGACGGTGAACAGGATGCTGATCAGGTCCGCCGACTCGAGGTCGTTGGCCTCCAGCACGGCCCTGACCAGCTCCGCGGACCGCGCGAGCAGATGCTCCCGCTCGTCCACCTCGAGCTGGGTGGCACCGCGGATCGCCCGTACCGCCACAGCGTCTGCCTCCTGGTTCGATGATCTCTACCGTCTCAACCCTAGGACAGAACGTCCATCCGGTGCTCGGCCGTCTCGGATACTGCCCGGTTGCGCCGGCTCAGCGGACCTGCGCTTCGGCCGCGTCGACGGTCTGCTCGAGCAGCAGCGCGATGGTCATCGGGCCGACGCCACCGGGGACGGGCGTGATCAGGCTCGCCACCTCGGCCGCCTCGGCGAAGTCGACGTCACCGACGTTGCCCTCGTTGTATCCGGCATCGATCACGACCGCGCCCGGCTTCAGCCAGTCGCCGCGGACGAAGTTCGCCCGGCCGACGGCGGCGACCACGATGTCCGCGGTCCGCACGATGCCGGCCAGGTCGCGGGTCCGCGAGTGCGTGTAGGTGACCGTCGCGTTCGATGCCAGCAGCAACATTCCGGCCGGCTTGCCGAGGATCGGGCTGCGGCCGATCACGACGGCATGGGCGCCTTCCAGCGGTACGTCGTACGCCCGCAGCAGCCGCAGGATGCCGCCGGGCGTACAGGAGACGAAGCCCGGTTCGCCGAACGCCATCGCCGCGAACCCGTGCATGGTGACGCCGTCGACGTCCTTGCCCGGAGCGATCGCCTCGAACGCGGCCCGCTCGTCGATCTGCGCCGGCACCGGGTGCTGCAGCAGGATCCCGTGCACCTCGGGATCAGCCGACAGCTTCTCGAGCTCGGAGACCAGCTCCTCGGTGGTCGTGGCCGCGGGCAACACGACGCTCCGCGACCCGATCCCGGCCTTCTTGCTGCGGTTCTGCTTCATCCGCACGTAGGTCGCCGAGGCCGGATCATCGCCCACCAGTACCGTCGCCAGACACGGTTGCACACCGGTCTCCTCGTGCAGCTTCCTGGCCCGCTCCCCCGCCCTGACCACCATCTCGGCGGCCAGCTCGGTCCCGACCATCAACTTCGCGCTCACAACCCACTCCTCCAGGCATCGACAGACCAACTCGGATGCCCAGGCGCGCGGCTCAACCAGCAGACCGTTCCCCGGTGGTACCCCACCTCAGCGCCAGTCGCGGTCCACCGACCAGTTTACTGCGTGAGTTGCTAGAGCAATCCGGCATGGTCGAGGGCGACATACGCGGCGTCTGTGCTCGTCATGGCTCCGGCCGCTCGCAGAGCCGAGGACATCCCAGGCGGAGTTCCGGCCACCCGGCATCTGGAACTGCCGCTTCCAGACCTTCTGGTAACCGTCAGCTCCTCCCCCAGCAGAACCCACGGCTCCGGATCCCCAGGCCGAGCAACGGGCGCGGATTCATCGGACAGCCCGCCGTCAGCCCTATCGTGGGCCGTGGACGCGGAGTCGCCGACGCCGTCCGCCCCGGGTGTAGGGCCCGAGGCGGACGGCGTTGACGGTGTCACAGGGGGCGGTTGGTGTCCGGGTCTTCGGGTGGGGCGATCGGGGCGTCGTCGGCGGGTGGTGCCACCGGGGCGTCGTCCGTCGAGGGTGCCGTGTCGCTCTCGTAGGAGCCGCCGTTGACGGTCTCCGCCGGCTCGGCGTGGGCGGCCGGCTCCGTCGGGGACGTGTCGGGGCGCGACTCGGACAGGATCCGGGCGAGCGTCTCGTCCGAGATCCGCTTGAACTTCCGGACCTGGGTCCGGGTCCGGTCCAGCACGGCGACCTCGATCTGGTCCGGCTCGAGCTGCCGGGTCTCGGTGCCGTCGTGGCCGAGCGCGTCGACGGCGAGCCGCAGTGCGCCCGCCAGCGAGATGCCCTCGGAGTAGTGCTCACCGACGTAGTCGGCCACCTGCTCGGCCGGGCCGCCCATCACGGCGTACCCGCGGACGTCCGCGATCGAGCCGTCGTAGGTGAGCCGGTAGATCTGGTCCTCGGCCGTGCTGGCGCCGATCTCGGCGACCAGGATCTCCACCTCGAGCGGCTTCTCGCCACCGGAGGAGAAGATCGCGCCGAGCGTCTGCGCGTACGCGTTCGCCAGCGCGCGGCCGGTGACGTCGCGGCGGTCGTAGGAGTAACCGCGCATGTCGGCCAGCCGGACGCCGGCGATCCGCAGGTTCTCGAACTCGTTGTACCGCCCGACGGCCGCGAAGGCCATCCGGTCGTAGATCTCGGCGACCTTGTGCAGCGCCGGGGACCGGTTCTCGGCGACGAACAAGATGCCGTCGGCGTACTGCAGCGCGATCGCGCTGCGCCCCTTGGCGATGCCCTTGCGGGCGAAGTCGGCCCGGTCCCGCATCAACTGTTCGGGCGAGACGTAGAACGGCGTACTCATCTGGGGTGTCGTCCTCTATCAGTCGATGGTGGTCAGGTCAGCGGCGCGGACGGGCCGTCGGGTCGCTCGTGCCGGGCGGCCATCACGGTGTCGACGATCGTGCCGACCTCGTCTTCGGGAAGCCGCCGGTAACCGTCGGCGGTGACCACGCCGACCACCGGGAAGATCCGCCGCAACATGTCCGGACCACCGGTCGCGGAGTCGTCGTCGGCGGCGTCCACCAGGGACTGGACCAGCACGGTCGCGACCTCGGACTCGTTCAGGTCCGGGCGGTAGAGCTTCTTCAGCGCGCCGCGGGCGAACAACGAGCCGGAGCCGACGCTGTGGTAGCCACCGAGCTCCTCGTACCGGCCGCCGGTCGGGTCGTAGGAGTAGATCCGGCCCGCCTTCCGGTCGTGGTCGTAGCCCGCGAACAGCGGTACCACGGCCAGCCCCTGCATCGCCATCGCCAGGTTGCCGCGGATCAGCGCGGTCAGCCGGTTGGCCTTGCCGTCGAGGCTGAGGGTGGTGCCCTCGAGCTTCTCGTAGTGCTCCAGCTCGACCTGGAACAGCCGCACCATCTCGATCCCGAGCCCCGCCGTGCCGGCGAAGGCGACGCACGAGTACTCGTCGGCCGGGAAGACCTTCTCGATGTCGCGCTGGGCGATCACGTTGCCCATCGTCGCCCGCCGGTCACCGGCCATCACGACGCCACCGGGGAAGATGGCGGCCACGATGGTCGTGCCGTGCGGGACGTCCTTGCCGAAATCACCCGCCCCCAGGTCGCGCCGTCCGGGCAACAGGTCGGGCGCGTGCCCGGCCAGGAAGTCCATGAAGGACGAGCCACCTGGGGTCAGGAAGGCTTCCGGCAACCGGCCGGAGGCATCGAATGTCATCTAGCGGTTCACTCCCCACCCTTTTGCACGAAGCCGCGGACGAACTCTTCCGCGTTCTCCTCCAGCACCTCGTCGATCTCGTCGAGGATCGAATCCACGTCGTCGTCGAGCCGTTCCTTGCGCTCGGCCACGTCCTCACTGGACTTGGTCTCGGCGACCTCTTCCTCGGTCGACGAGCGCTTCGGCTGCTTGTGCTGCTGTCCGCCGTCTTTCGCCATGGCACACACACCTCCTAGAACCGCTGTGGAGGACCGCCCAACCGGTCCTCTACAGCGACCCTACCCGGCAGCGCCCCCAGTAATGGTGCGAACCAGGTCACTCGCGGTGTCGCACTGGTCCAGCAACGCTCCGACATGCGCTTTCGTGCCACGCAACGGGTCGAGCGTCGGGATCCGTTGAAGCGATTCACGGCCGGGCAGGTCGAAGATCACCGAGTCCCAGGACGCGGCGGCGACCTGACCGGCGTACTGCTGCATGCAGCGGCCGCGGAAGTAGGCGCGGGTGTCGGTCGGCGGGTGCGAGACGGCCATCCGGATCTCCTCGTCGCTGACCAGCCGTTGCATCCGGCCACTCTTGACGAGTTTGTAGTACAGGCCCTTGTCCGGGCGCAGATCGGCGTACTGCAGGTCGACCAGGTGCAGCTTGGGGTCGTCCCACTCCAGCCCGTCGCGGTCGCGGTAGGACTGCAGCAGCTTGTACTTCGCGACCCAGTCGAGCTGGTCGGACAGCTTCATCGGGTCGGTCGCGAGCTGGTCGAGCACGCTCTCCCAGCGTTGCAGCACGTCCTTGGTCTGCCGGTCCGCGTCGTCGCCGTACTTGTCCTCGACGTACTTGCGGGCCTGCTCCAGATACTCCACCTGGAGCTGGACGGCGGTGATCTTGCGGCCGTCCTTGAGCGTCATCAGGTGGGTGCAGGTCGGGTCGTGGCTGATCTCGTGCAGCGCGCTGACCGGCCGGTCGACGGACAGGTCGTCGGTCAGCCAGCCGTCCTCGATCATCGCCAGCACCAGGGAGGTGGTGCCGACCTTCAGGTACGTCGAGATCTCGGCCAGGTTCGCGTCGCCGATGATCACGTGCAGCCGGCGGTACCGGTCGGGGTTGGCGTGCGGCTCGTCGCGGGTGTTGATGATCGGCCGCTTGAGCGTCGTCTCCAGACCGACCTCGACCTCGAAGTAGTCGGCCCGCTGGCTGATCTGGAAGCCGTTGGTGTTGCCGTCCTGGCCGATCCCGACCCGGCCGGCCCCGGTGACCACCTGGCGGCTGACGAAGAACGGCGTCAGGTGCCGCACGATCGACGCGAACGGCGTCGACCGGCGCATCAGGTAGTTCTCGTGCGACCCGTACGACGCGCCCTTGTTGTCGGTGTTGTTCTTGTAGAGGTTCAGTTGTGGCGCGCCGGGGATCTGCCGGGCCTGCCGGGCGCCCTCCATGATCACCAGCTCGCCGGCCTTGTCCCAGACCACCACGTCACGCGGGTTGGTGCACTCGGGCGCCGAGTACTCCGGGTGGGCGTGGTCGACGTACAGCCGGGCGCCGTTGGTGAGGATGACGTTGGCCAGCCCGGTCTCCTCGTCGGTGAGCTGGCTGGAGTCGGCCACCTCCCGGCTCAGGTCGAAGCCGCGCGCGTCCCGCAGCGGGTGCTCCTCGTCGAAGTCCCACCGCGTCTTGCGCGCCAGTGGCTGCGTCTGGGCGTAGCCGTTCACCACCTGACTCGAAGTCAGCATCGGGTTGGCCCCGGGCTGGCCCGGAACCGAGATGCCGAACTCGGTCTCGGTCCCCATGATCCGCCGAACACTCATGCGATCGAGCCTACGCGGTACAGCGGACTAAATCCGGTGAAGTGTCCACAGGGTTATCTGTGAGACTTCGGAAATGGACGAACTGGTGGCTCTGCTGGACGCTGACGGCCAGGTGTGCGGGTCGGCGCCACGCTCGGTGATGCGGCGCGAGAACCTGCGCCACGGGGCAACCGGCGTACTGGTCCGGAACAGCGCCGGTGAGATCTACGTGCACCGGCGGACGCCGACCAAGGACGTCTACCCGCACCGGTACGACTTCGCGGCCGGGGGTGTCGTCGCGGCGGGCGAGGACCCGTACGACGCCGTCGTCCGGGAACTGGACGAGGAGCTGGGCATCACCGGTGTCGAGCTGACCCCGCTGCCCGAGGGCGACTACGCCGACGACCACACCAACTACCACGCCTACCTCTACACCTGCGTCTGGGACGGCCCGATCAAGCACCAGCCCGAGGAAGTCGAGTGGGGCGCCTGGATGACCCCCGCCGACCTGCTCGCCAAGTTCGACGACTGGCCCTTCATGCCCGACACCATCGCCCTACTCGGCCCCCTGGTCCGGACCTACGCACTGACCATCGAGGACAACGGCTGGGACAGCCGGGCCTGGCTGGACGGCGAGTGGCTCAACCGTGAGCCCCGCCGCGAGCAGGTCCGCCCGCGGCTGCTCGCCGAGACCACGCTGATGCCGTGGCTGGCCCCGCAACTCCCGGTCCCGGTTCCAGTGCCGGAATTGACGGAATACGGCGTACGCCATCGGGTCCTGCCCGGTGAGCCACTCGAAGAGGGCAGTACTGCGCTCGGCCGCGAGCTAGGCGAGTTCCTCAGCGCTCTCCACTCGGTCGACCCGGCCGAGGCCGCTGCAAGAGGTGCCGTCGACGCAGCGACGGCCGCTGCAGCCAAGACGGTCTTCCTGGATGAGTGCCGCGCACAGGTCATCCCACTGCTCCCCGAAACCTCCCGCCAGACCGCACTCGAACTCCTGGCCCGCGTAGCCACCACCCGCACGGCACTGGTGCACGGGGATCTCGGCGACGAGCACATCCTCGTCCAGGACGGCCGGATCAGCGGCGTGATCGACTGGACTGACGCAGAGATCGGCGACCCGGCCTTGGACCTGTCGTGGCTGCTCAACGACGCCCCCGACGGCATAGCGGCCGGCCTGGCCGAGACCTACGACCTGACCCCGGTACTACGACAGCGGGCGCTCGACTGGCACCGTCTAGCCCCCTGGTACGGCGTCCACCGAGGGCTCCTGCTCGACCTGCCGGATGACGTGGAGAGTGGTCTGGCGGAGATTCTGGCCCGGTTGTGATGCAACCATCGGCGGGCCGAGCGGTCACTCTCCGGTGTGAAGATCATCCTGACCGACGAGACGGAGCCCGCCATGGCGACCGGATCCGCAGGGAGCCCACCGGACCATGAGTTGTGGGAGCGGCTGCGGCAAGGGGACCGGCACGCCCTCGGCGAGCTTTTCGATCGCTATGCGGACGACGTGCATGCTTTCGCGTTCCGGCGTACCGCCTCGTGGAACACCGCCGAGGACGTCGTCCAGACCACGTTCCTGAACACCTGGCGCCGTTTCCAGCGCAACCCGCCCGGCCCACTGACCGCTCCAAGCGCACGCGGCTGGCTGCTGGTCGTCGCCGGCAACGAGTGCCGCACCCTGGCCCGTACCGCAGCCCGCTTCCGCAACCTCGTCGACCGCCTGCCTGATCCTGCGCAAGGCTCCGACCACGCAGCCGAGGTAGCCCGCAGGCTCGACGACGAGCGCCGGATGTCCCGCATCCGGCAGGCAGTCGCCAAACTCCCCCGCCACGAACGCGAAACCCTGGAGCTGGTCGTCTGGGCCGGCCTCACCCAGGCCGAAGCCGCCGACGCTCTCGGCGTCCCGCTGGGCACCGTCAAGGCCCGCCTGCACCGCACCCGCCGCCGATTCCCCGACCTGCTCAGCCAGGTCGCGCTCTCCGAGGAGCTCTCGTGAACCTCAAGCTCGACCCACCCCAGGTCCCCCCGCTGTCCCCCTCGACCCGCAGCCGGCTCCGCAACAACGTGATGGAGCGGACAGCGCCCGTCAGCCGTCCCTCCCACCGCTGGGCCGCGCCGGCGATCACGGCCGCCGCCGTCGCCGCAGTACTGGCCGGCACGCTCGTAGCCGTCGACCAGTACACCGGCTCGAACCAGACCGACATACCGGCAACCGGTGTCTCCGAGGTCATCAGCCGCGACCTTGGGCCGGCCAGCCCCCAGCAGATCCAGGCCGCGATCAAGGCCTGCATGATCCCCCACAGCCGGCCGCTGGAGACAGTGTGGAGCCGCCGCGTGCTCGGACCAGGTGGGCCTGCGGACACCCCGGGCACCATCCTGCTGATGCGCGAGCCCGCGCCGAGACCGGCCGGCCACCCGCCGCTGTCGTTCTGTCTGGCGCCGACTCCCGTGGTCACGGGTCACGAGGAGAGTGAGATCGCCAAGCTCCCGACAGCCACGCAGGGCATCCTGATCGTCGCCCGGACGACGGACTTCAGGTCGCCGGACACCGCACCCGGGCACCTGTCCTCGAGTGGCAAGCCCGGCACGCTGGTCTCGAGTAAGCCGGACAGGAGCAGCGACGGAGCGGAGGTGGGCACCTCCTTGGTGCGGGTCAGGCCCGGGATCGCCCGGCTCGAGTCCCGCTATGTCTGGGACGGCGGTGCGGGGCCGTGGTCCGAAGGCGCCGTCGCCGACGGGTTCGGGTTCACCCAGAGCGTCGCGGACACCGGCACAACGCCCCGCGCCCAGCAGCACGAGGAGTTCCGGGCCTTCGACTCCAGCGGAAACCCGGTGCCGCTGCAGTACTAGGGCTGGCGGCCCATGAAGCGGGAGATCGAGCGGGCCAGGTTGATCCCGACCAAGCCGCCCCAGCAGATGATGATGGCGACCGTGCCTTCCATGTTGGCGGCGATGGCCGTGATCGGGATGCCGGCGGTGACCGAGACGATCGCGAGGGCGAGCCCACCCGGGTCGCCCTCGCGGCTCGGCTTCGGCGCCTGCACCGGCGGCGTCGCGAGATGCTGTGCGGTGTGCGCATCGAGCTTCGAGAGGAACCCCTCTATCACCTCGAGCTCGTACTCCGGCCCCAGCTCCTGCCGCGCCGCCACCGCGGCCCGCAGGTCCTTGCGAATCTCGTCCGTCGCCATACTCGCCAAGGTACGGCGGTACGGGTCCATCAACCATCAGGGACAACCCCGGCCGCACCCTGTCGCGCTAGCCGAGCGGTGGGGGCGTCACCGCCGGCGGTGCGGAGTGCGGCCATCACCAGAAGCCCAGAAGTCCGACACGACCTCCACCCGGCCGTTGCCGTCGTCGGCGACCAGCACCGCCCGGTGGTCGCCCTCGAAGTCCATCAGGTCCGCGAAGACCTCAGAGCCGGTACCGACGCGCTGCCCGTCCAACTCCCAGTGCAACTGCTCATCCGCCAGCGGCCGCCCGAAACAGTCCGTGGCCAGCGCCCACAGCCGTACCAAGGAACCGGCCCGCACAGTCGCCCCGGACTCCGGCGCGAGGATCGATGCCTCCGGTGCTCGTCTAGGCACGTCGAGCCGCGTCCACTCGCTCACTGCCGTGTCGAAGCCGTCCGAGATGATCACCTGGACCAGCGCCGACCCAGCCGGCAGTGGGGCCACCGGTACGGTCGCCTCACCGGCATCGAGAGCAGCGGCGAGTACCTGCCAAGTCTCCCCCTCGTCGGCCGACCACCGCAGCAGCCGGAGCACCTTCTCGGCGTACACCTCCTCCTGCCAGGTCAGCCGGACCCAGTCCCCCTCTACAGCGCCCTGGAGGCCTTCTACCTGCGGTGGAGCACCAGCAGGCTCGCGGATCCAGGTCTCCTCCTCGTCGCGCACTATCCGCAGTGTGGAGCCCCGCGGCGGCTCCGGTATCACCGCACACACCACTCCAGAGCTCCCCACACCTCTACCGCCTCCACAGCCTCCGCCGCAGCCGCCCGGGCCACCACAGCCGCCCTGGCCGTCTCCGCACGCGGCAGTCTCGATCACCTGGACCGGCGCCGTCGCCACCACCCGTCCCACGTCGTCGATCAGATCCAGTCGCGTCCCCGGCAGGCTGCTCCCCAACTGCTGGGCCACCGTCGTCTCGAGCGTGACCACGTGCTGGACCTCGATCTGACCGTCGACCAACCTCCCGAAGACCATCAAGGCCAGCACCGGACTCTGCAGATCGACCACCCACGGTGGCGGCGGATCCGGGACGTAATGCGGAATCGGCCCATCCAGGTCCAGTACCACGTTCGGCGGCCGCTGATCACCAGGCCCCGGCATCCAGGTCGGGTTCAGCGCGGCATGCTGCAGCATCCGCTGGTACTGGTAGAGCGACGGCCAGCGCGGGTTGCAGTACGACATGAAGTCCCGTCCGACGGCCGGCGAGATCATGTTCGGCCCGGCCAGGTCGAAGCCGTACTCCCCGATCGACGCCATCTTGCTGGTGGCCGAGTCGTACGGCTCGTACGCCGGGTAGCTGAGGTCCACCTTGGGATCGTTGGTGAGCCCGCACGGCGCGTGCCTGAAGTCGAGCACGTGGCCGAGTTCGTGGCCCATCGACTCCTGCGATCCGACCGGCCCGGCGCCGAGTCCCGCTCCACCACCGCCGCAACCGCCGGTACCGTCGCGGGGAATCGCGCTCGGCAGCATCCCGTAGTACAGCCAGCCGGGCTTGTTGCCGTCGGCCATCTTCACCAGGTACAGCCACGCCAGCAGGCTGTTCCAGACGTCCGGACACTTGCCTTTGACGATGCCGCCGGTCAGCGGCACGAACCAGTTCATCTGGCCGGCCACTGACAGCTCGGGCGTCTTGGAGACCGGGTACCAGTCCAGGGTCCGCCGTACCGTCGACTGCAGGTCGGCCAGCGACGGCGCCGGCAGATCGAGGTGATTGCCGGCGATGTCGTCGCCCGAATAGTGGATGGGAATCATCCGCACCTTGAGCGTCTGCAGCAGGCTCGCGTTCACCACCTGCGTGTACTCCGCCAGCTGGCGGCCGCTGCCGGCGGACACCTTGAGCCGGAAGGTCCCCCGCATCTGAGCGGCCGGGATGACGAAGTTGAGGCTGTTCGAGAGCGACCCGCGCTCGGTCGCGTAGTCGGGATCGGCGAGCGCCGTGATCGATCCCGGCGTCTGCTGGACGAGCGACCCGGCATCGACCCAGATCCCGTACCGCATCTTCTGCACCGTCACGCTCGCCCGCACATTGGGCACATCGCTGAACACCCCGTGCACGAACACCCGCACGTACGCCGTCTTGTCGGCGACCAGCCGGATCGAGTTGTCCGGACCATGATCGCCGGAGTCGGTCAGGTGCTCGGCGGCGTGCCGGTACTGGATCACCTGGGTGACCTCGACGCCGTCGATGAAGATCCCGGCCAGCAACGGCTTGAGCCAGTCGGCCCGCGCCACCTGCTGAACGATCCCGGACATGCTGAACCTGGGCATGATCGCCCACCCCCTGTAGCCCTCCCCCAGGCCCTTCCCCTTGGAGCCTAAGAAAGCACGAGCGAGCGGCCAAAGCAACAGCCGCCCCGGTCCAGGATCGCGGACCGGGGCGGCTGTCGTCGGAGCTGGTTACAGGTACTGACCCGTGTTCGTCGCCGTGTCGATCGACCGGCCCGGCTCGGTGCCCTGCTTGCCGGAGATGAGCGTGCGGATGTAGACGATCCGCTCGCCCTTCTTGCCGGAGATCCGGGCCCAGTCGTCCGGGTTGGTCGTGTTCGGCAGGTCCTCGTTCTCCTTGAACTCGTCGACGCACGCCTGCAGCAGGTGCTGCACCCGCAGACCCTTCTGCTTGTCGTCCAGGAAGGCCTTGATCGCCATCTTCTTGGCCCGGTCGACGATGTTCTGGATCATCGCGCCCGAGTTGAAGTCCTTGAAGTACAGGACCTCCTTGTCACCGTTGGCGTAGGTGACCTCGAGGAAGCGGTTCTCGTCGGCCTCGGTGTACATCCGCTCGACCGTGCGCTGGATCATCCCGTTCACGCACGAGGCCCGGTCGCCGCCGAATTCACTCAGGTCCTCGGCGTGCAGCGGCAGGGTCGTCGTCAGGTACTTCGAGAAGATGTCGCGCGCCGCCTCGGCGTCCGGCCGCTCGATCTTGATCTTCACGTCCAGCCGGCCCGGCCGCAGGATCGCCGGGTCGATCATGTCCTCACGGTTCGAGGCACCGATCACCAGGACGTTCTCCAGACCCTCGACACCGTCGATCTCGCTCAGCAACTGCGGGACGATGGTGTTCTCGACATCGGAGGAGACACCGGAGCCGCGGGTGCGGAACAGCGAGTCCATCTCGTCGAAGAACACGATCACCGGCATGCCCTCGGAGGCCTTCTCCCGGGCCCGCTGGAAGACCAGGCGGATGTGCCGCTCGGTCTCACCCACGTACTTGTTGAGCAGCTCCGGACCCTTGATGTTGAGGAAGAACGACCTCTGCTCCGCCACCCCGGTCCGCTCGGCGACCTTCTTGGCCAGCGAGTTCGCCACCGCCTTCGCGATCAGCGTCTTGCCGCAGCCGGGCGGGCCGTAGAGCAGCACACCCTTCGGCGGCTTGAGCTCGTGCTCGAGGAACAGGTCCTTGTGCAGGTACGGCAGCTCGACCGCGTCCCGGATCGCCTCGATCTGGCCGGCCAGGCCACCGATCTGGGTGTAGTCGATGTCCGGGACCTCTTCGAGCACCAGCTCCTCGACCTCGGACTTCGGGATCTTCTCGTAGACATAGCCGGAGCGGGGCTCCAGCAGCAGCGAGTCGCCGGTCCGCAGCGCGATGTCGAGCAGCGGCGAGGCGAGCCGGACGACGCGTTCCTCGTCGGCCTGCGCGATCACCAGTGCCCGCTCGCCGTCGGCCAGCAGCTCCTTCAGCATCACCACGTCGCCGACGACTTCGAAGTCGCAGGCCTCGACCACGTTCAGCGCCTCGTTCAGCATCAGTTCCTGGCCGAGCCGGAGCGCGTCCAGGTCGACTGAGGGGCTCGCCGCGACCCGGAGCTTGCGGCCCCCGGTGAACACGTCCAGCGTGTCGTCGTCGTTGCGGCCCAGGAAGGTACCGAAACCGGACGGCGGTTGCGCCAGCCGGTCGACCTCCTCCTTCAGGGCGATGATCTTCTCTCGGGCCTCGCGCAGTGTTTCCGCCAACCGCTCGTTCTGGGCGGTCACACTCGACAAGGACGCCTGGGTTTCGGACAGTCTGCTCTCGAGCGACCGGCTGTCCGCCGGGTGCTCCAACAACCTCCGCCGCAACGCTGCGACCTCGGCCTCCAGGTAACGGACCTGGTTACGCAGCTCTGCCGCGGTAGGACTCTCGTCTCCAGCCACGATCATCACCTCACCATGTGGGGCTCGACCCTATGGACCTTACCCAGAAAAGCACGCCGAGCAAGCTGAATCCCATCACGTGTCGGTTGCGGATGAATCGGTTGTGCCCGGCGTGTCGGCGGGTGTATCGGACTTGCGCGGCCCGGAGTAGTCGTCGCCGTACGCGCCCGGGGCCGGCCGGCGCTTCTTCCGCGGGGCCTGTACGCCGTGCGCCATCCTTCGAGCCGTGACCAGGAAGGCGGTGTGACCTTGCATTCGGTGGCCGGGCCGGACCGCGAGCCCTTCGACGTGCCAGTCCCGCACCAGCGACTCCCAGGCCCGCGGCTCGGTGAACTCGCCATGGGCCCGCAGCGTCTCCACAACCCGGCTCAACTGGGTCGTGGTGGCCACGTACGCGCAGAACACCCCGCCCGGCACCAGGGCACCCGCGGCGGCGTCGATGCACTCCCAGGGGGCCAGCATGTCGAGCACGATGCGATCGACGTCCTCCTCGTCCAGCGACTCCACCAGGTCGCCGACGTGCAGCGTCCAGGCCGGGTGCTCGGCACCGAAGAAGCCGGTGACGTTCTTCCGGGCCACCTCGGCGAAGTCCTCGCGGCGCTCGAACGAGATCACCTGGCCGTGGATGCCGACGGCCCGCAACAGCGCCGTGGTCAGCGCGCCCGACCCGGCGCCGGCCTCGACCACCTTCGCGCCGGGGAAGATGTCGGCCATCGTCACGATCTGGGCCGTGTCCTTGGGGTAGATCACCGCCGCGCCGCGCGGCATCGACACCGAGTAGTCCGCCATCAACGGCCGCAGCGCGAGGTACTCGACCCCGCCCTTGGACCGGATCGTCACCGCGTCGGGCCCGTCGATCAGCTCGTCGTGCTCGATCCCGCCCTTGGTGGTGTGGAAGATCTTCCCGCGCTCGAGGAACACCGAGTGCCGGCGCCCCTTGGAGTCGGACAGGGTGATCCACTCACCGGCCTGCAACGGCCCGTGGTGCACCCCGGAGAACGAAGCATCAGGAAAATCACGAAGATCAGACATAAGGCGCTCACCCTACTTCGCCACCCCGACAAGCCAAGAATGCCGCGATGCCCCTCCCCCTTGATCCAGAGGCACTCAAGTATTGGGAGGCGGCAGCCGACGGCATCTGCCGAGAACTGGCGAGCACAGAGGGCCGCGGCGGACCTCAGAGGAGCCTGCGCGACCGGCCGCCTGGCGTTGCGCTGGACAACTAGTGCCCTGTACTTCCGTGAGGTCTCCCGCCCTGAGATCGATTTCATGGCCGCCCACCGCCGCCTCTGCCGCCTTCATGTCGAGGCGTTCGGCCCCACAACCCCGGCTGCCTTCGCCTGGTGGTCCGGGCTCTCGGCCAAGGACGCCCGCGAGGTCTGGAGGCAGTTGGAGCTACTGGAGGTTGACCTGGACCGTCACCGCGCCTGGATCCTTCCGGAGGCCGAGCAGACCGTCCGCAATGCGCCGGAGCCGACCGGTATCCGGTTCCTGCCAGCCCCTGACCTTCGCCTGCTCGGGCAGGACCGGCACAGGCTCTTCGTGGGGCCGGGTGGCAGTTCCACTCTCAGCGGAGGTTCGAGCTCAGGTTGAGGTCGAGGCTGTGTCGATGCCGGTTCCGGGTGCCGAGATGACGGTGAGGCTCAGGAAGTACTAGCGGTTGCGGAAGGCTTGTTCGACGTCTGTGGTGGCTAGGACGCCGTAGACCTGGCCGTTGGCGTCGAGGACCAGGTACTCCGAGGCGGGGTGCTCGCGGAGGGTGGCGAGGATCTCTTCGCCGGTGTCGTTGACGCCGATGATGTGACCGGCGCCGATCCGGGTGGCGACCTCGCCGACCGTCGTCCACGGGCGCTGGTTCTGGGCGACGGCGTTGACGGCGGATTCCGAGACGAGCGCGTGCGGCTTGTCGTCGCCGTCGATGACCACGACAGCGCCGGCTTGAGCACCTGCGGCGAGTCGTACGGCCTCCGAGATCGGCGTACCGGCGTGTACTGCGATCGCCCGGCGGGCCAGGGTGCGTACCTGCAGGGAGGGCAGCTTGCTCCGGAGCCGGGCCTGCATCAGCGACGCAGTGGAGCCCATCCAGAGGAAGAAGCCGACCGCCAGCGCGATGATGAAGTCGACAAGCGTGGGCTGCCGGTCGAAGACCCGCTCCAGGATCACCGGAGCGGCCAGGACGGCGATCGCGATCAGCCGGCCGGCCCATGCGGCGGCGATCGTGCCCTTGTGCATGTTGCCGGTCAGCTTCCAGACCAGCGCGCGCAGCACCCAACCGCCGTCGAGCGGCAGCCCGGGCAGCAGGTTGGTGACGCCGACGATGAGGTTGGCGATGGCGAGCTCGAACAAGGCGACGTACCCGACGCCCTCGTCCACGGCCCGCGAGCCGAGGTACGCGAGCCCGCCCACCAGCAGCGACGCCAGCGGGCCGACCACGGAGACGGCGAACTCCTCGAACGGGCTCTTCCGCTCCCCCTCGATGTGTGTGCCGGCCGCGAAGAACCCCAGGTTGATCTCGGTCACCGAGATGCCGAACCGCAGCGCGACCAGCGCGTGCGCCAGCTCGTGGATCAGGATCGAGGCGGTGAACGCGACCACGAAGGCGAACGACGCCACGTACCGCCAGCTGCCCAGCTCCGGGAACTGCGCACCGATCACGCCAGCGAAGCCGAGCGCCAGCAGCATCGCCACCGGCAGCCAGGTGAACCGCATGGTCAGCTTGATCCCACGGACACGACCGATCACCCAGGTACCGGGGGTAGGGCCGGCAGGCTGGGCGGGACTCTGGGGATCACGCGACTCAGACATCGGTGCAACGCTACTGGTCCGCTGTTAACAAGCCTTACACCCCCACGGCAAGCCGAGCCGTGAATCCCGTCTTCGCGTCCCCGCTCATCGTCGCCAACTGGTGCACGGCCGCGTCGTCCCGGAACACGTTGTCGGTCTGCAGCGACGTCTGCGCGAGGTTCTGCGCGCTCCCGTCGTAGCCGGAGGTCGCATAGACCGCACTACAGGCATCCTCCGGCAGCGCGAGCTGTGAGGTCGCACTGATCTTCCCTGCGGCGGTTGCCTCGGACAGGGACGAGTAGACCTCGAAGTGGATGTGCGGCCACCTCCCCTGGTACGCCGCTGGGAAGATCGTCGTGAAGGTGACCTCACCGGCCGCATCAGCGGCCTGTACTCCGCGGCAGTAGTTCTCCTTGGTGATCTCCCCGTCGTAGAGCGAGTAGCGGCCCTGGGCGTCGCAATGCCACAGGTAGACCGCAGCACCGGGCAGCGGCGTGTCCTTCCCTGCATCCAGTACTACGAGTTGGACCGTCAATGGGACGCCCTCAGCCACCCCGGTCGCAGTACCGAAGCTCTTGGTGAGGTCACCGCGCACGATGCCCGACTCGGTCAGCACGTTCGGCCCGTTCGACCCATCCCCCGGAAACGGCCCCGCCGTCTCTGCGGGGATCTCATCCACTGAACCAGTTGATGAAGAACTCTCTTGAACTGAGGTCTTCTTGTCGGCCGCACACCCGGCGACGGCAACCAGTCCTGCTCCGGCGAACAGTCTGAGGACATTGCGTCGGCGAAGCATGCCGAGGTCGAATTCGAGGCCTCTGTCGTGGTCGTGCATGTCGGTCTCCCTTGCTCGTTGTCTCCAGCCTGCCGACCGGGACCGATGGTTCACCGAAAGTCCGCTGGGAGTTCGCTGTGAGGGAGTTGTCCACAACCAGTGCGGCGACGGCTCCGACTGTCGGTGCTCTCGCCTAGCCTTGGCGGCATGAGCGTTGCACCAGCAGTCGACAGGCACGGCCATCCGAACGGTGCGCTGTCTCCGTCCCGGGCGGCGGACTTCATGAGCTGCCCGCTCAAGTACCGGTTCCGGGTGATCGACCGGCTGCCGGAGAAGCCTTCGTCGGCCGCCGTCCGGGGCACGGTCGTGCACGCGGTGCTGGAGCGGCTCTTCGACCTGCCCAGTGGGCAGCGCACGCTGGAGCACGCGACCGAGATGCTCGAGCCGCAATGGCAGAAGCTGCTCGAAGCCGAGCCCGAGGTCGCCGAGCTGTTCGCCGAGGACGCCGACGGCGAGGAGCTCGCCAAGTGGCTGGCCGAGGCGCACGGACTCCTGGGTAGGTACTTCAAGCTCGAAGACCCGAACCTGCTGGAGCCGGCCGAGCGCGAGCTCTACGTCGAGACCGAACTGGAGTCGGGCCTGACCCTGCGCGGATACGTCGACCGCCTCGACGTCGCACCGACCGGCGAGATCCGGGTGGTCGACTACAAGACCGGCCGGTCGCCGTCGGAGTTCTTCGAGGCCAAGGCGCTCTTCCAGATGAAGTTCTACGCGCTGGTGCTGTGGCGGCTGCGCGGCGTCGTACCGGCGATGCTGCAACTGGTCTACCTCGGCAACGGGGAGATCGTCCGGTACGTGCCCGACGAGGCCGACTTGCGCGCTTGTGAACGCAAGGTCGGCGCGCTCTGGACCGCGATCACCCGGGCGCTGGAGTCCGGCGACTGGCGGCCGAGCCCCGGCCCGCTCTGCGACTGGTGCGACCACAAGGCCCTCTGCCCGTCCTGGGGCGGCACTCCGCCACCTCTGCCGAACCGCTCGGTCGAGGAGGTCGCGCAGGAGTCCGCGGGCGTCGATCTGGTCGGAGTGGACGGGTGAACGGCCGCCCTATCACCGGGCTGAGTTCCTGCTCACACCCGGTCGATGCCATTGACAACCGCCTGCTCGGGATACGGTCCGCACTATGAGTCATCCGCATCCCGACCTCGGCCAACCGCCCCGCCTGCCCGACACCGCACTCCGTGTGGTCGCTCTGGGCGGTCTGGGTGAGATCGGCCGCAACATGACCGTGTTCGAGCACCGCGGCCGGTTGCTGATCGTGGACTGCGGCGTGCTGTTCCCCGAGGAGCACCAGCCGGGCGTCGACGTGATCCTGCCCGACTTCGGCTACATCCGGGACCGGCTGGACAAAATCGACGCGATCGTCCTCACGCACGGCCACGAAGACCACATCGGCGGCGTCCCGTACCTGCTGAAGGAGCGCGCCGACATCCCGGTGATCGGCTCCAAGCTGACCCTGGCGTTCATCACCTCCAAGCTCAAGGAACACCGGATCACCCCGAAGACGATCGAGGTCAAGGAGGGCGACCGGCGCAAGGTCGGCCCGTTCGAGACCGAGTTCTTCGCCGTCAACCACTCGATCCCGGACGGCCTGGCGGTGGCGATCCGGACCAAGGCCGGCATCGTCCTGCACACCGGCGACTTCAAGATGGACCAGTTCCCGCTGGACCGCCGGCTGACCGACCTTCGCGGCTTCGCCAAGCTCAGCGAAGAGGGCGTCGACCTGTTCATGACGGACTCGACCAACGCCGAGGTGCCCGGCTTCACCACCTCCGAGAAGGACCTCGGCCCGGCGATCGACACGGTCTTCCGGACCGCGCCCGGCCGGATCATCGTCTCCAGCTTCGCCAGTCACGTGCACCGGATCCAGCAGGTGCTCGACGCGGCCAAGCTCGGCGGCCGCAAGGTGGCCTTCGTCGGCCGTTCGATGGTGCGCAACATGGGCATCGCCGGCGATCTGGGCTACCTGAAGATTCCGAAGGGCCTGATCGTCGACCTGAAGGAGCTGGAGAAGCTCCCCGACCGCAAGGTCACCCTGATCTGCACCGGCTCCCAGGGTGAGCCGATGGCGGCGCTGGCCCGGATGGCGAACCGCGATCACATGATCCGGATCGGCGAGGGCGACACGGTGCTGATGGCCAGCTCGCTGATCCCCGGCAACGAGAACGCGATCTACGGCCTGATCAACGGCCTGATCCGTTGGGGCGCGAACGTCGTGCACAAGGGCAACGCCAAGGTGCACGTCTCCGGTCACGCGAGCGCGGGCGAGCTGGTCTACTGCTACAACCTGATCAAGCCACGCAACGTGATGCCCGTGCACGGGGAGTACCGGCACCTGAAGGCGAACGCGGCGCTCGCGGTGGCCACCGGGGTGCCGGCCGATCGGGTGATCATCGCCGAGGACGGCGTGGTCGTCGACCTGGACAAGGGCCGGGCGAGGATCGTCGGCAAGGTCGAGGCCGGGTACGTGTACGTCGACGCGATGACGGTCGGCGGGGTCACCGAGGCGAACCTGAAGGACCGCCGCACGCTGGCCGAGGAGGGCGTCGTCACCGTCGTCCTGCTCGTCGATGCCAACACCGGCCGGCTGGCCGAGCCGCCGGACTTCCTGGCCCGTGGTTTCGTCCACGACGACACCACGTTCAAGGACGTCATCCCGGTCATCGAGGACACCTTGGCCAAGGCCGCCGCCGAGAGCATCGGCGACGCCAACGCCCTGGAAGAGCTCGTCGGCCGCGCAGTAGGCAACTGGACCTGGCGCCACTGGCGCCGCCGCCCGGTCATCATCCCGGTCGTCATCGACGCCTGACACCAGCCGTTCCCGCCCACCACCAACCCAGGCTGGTGGGCCGGGTCCGAACCCCCCTCCAGCAGGACGGCCGAGCAGGTCCCCGGCCAGCGGAACGGCCGAGGCGAGTCGCCGCCCAGCGGAACGGCCGGGGCGAGTCGCCGCCCAGCAGATCCGCCGGGGCAGGTCCCCGGCCAGCGGAACGGCCGGGCAGGTCGCCGCCAGCAGAACGGCCGCGGTAGTCGCCGTCCTGCCGAGCCCGGTACGTCCTGCCGAGCCGGGTACGTCCTGCCGAGCCGGGAACGTCCTACCGAGCCCGGTACGCCCTACC
Source organism: Kribbella sp. NPDC051620 (assembly GCF_044453825.1). Lineage (NCBI taxonomy): Bacteria > Bacillati > Actinomycetota > Actinomycetes > Propionibacteriales > Kribbellaceae > Kribbella > Kribbella sp. NPDC051620. Next base: position 1,180,764 of record NZ_JBITDB010000001.1, on the reverse strand, counting down.
GAACCCGGTACGTCCTGCCGAGCCGGGTACGTCCTGCCGAGCCCGGTACGTCCTGCCGAGCCCGGTACGTCCTGCCGAGCCCGGTACGTCCTGCCGAGCCGGGTACGTTCTACCGGGCCAGCAGATCGGGTTCTCGGGGGCCGGCCGCCCGCAGGGCCGGTGCAGCCCAGTCCGGGTCCTCCGCCGGTCCGTCGTACGGGCTGGTGGGTGGGTGCGGACCTGGTGGGGGTTAGCGTTCTGGCTGTGACGGTGAGAGTTGTTGGGGAGGGTGTGGCCATCCGGACCAGTGGTCTGGGGAAGAGTTACGGATCTGGGGATACCCGGGTGGAGGCGTTGGCTGACGTCGAGCTGGAGTTCGGCAAGGGGCGGTTCACCGCGATCATGGGGCCGTCCGGTTCTGGCAAGTCGACCTTGCTGCACTGTCTGGCTGGGCTCGATCGGCCGACCACCGGTCAGGTGATGCTCGGCGACGTCGAGCTCACCCGGCTGGACGAGAAGCGCCTGACCCATCTGCGGCGCGACCGGATCGGGTTCGTCTTCCAGGCCTTCAACCTGGTACCGACCCTGACCGCGATCGAGAACATCACGCTCCCCCTCGACCTCGCCAACCGCAAGCCGGACCAGGAATGGGTCGACAAGGTCGTCGACGCGATCGGCCTGCGGGACCGCCTTCACCACAAGCCGGCCGAGCTGTCCGGCGGCCAGCAGCAGCGCGTCGCCTGCGCCCGCGCCCTCGCCTCCCGCCCCGAGGTCGTGTTCGCCGACGAGCCGACCGGCAACCTCGACTCCCGCTCGTCCGCCGATGTGCTCGGCTTCCTGCACCGCTCGGTCCGCGAGTTCGGCCAGACCGTCGTGATGGTCACCCATGACCCGACCGCAGCCTCGTACGCCGACCGCGTGGTCTTCCTCGCCGACGGCCACCTGCACGACGAGCTCCTCGACCCGACCGCGGACACCGTGCTCGACAAGATGAAGCAGCTCGACACCCAAGAGGCCGGCTGATGCTCAAGCTCGGCCTCCGGTCGGTGCTCGCGCACCGGCTCCGGTTCGTGCTGTGCACGGTCGCCGTCCTGCTCGGCGTCGCCTTCGTCGGCGGCGCGCTGATCTTCACCGACACGCTCTCGGCAGCGCTGAAGAAGAACTTCGCCGGCGGCCCCTCCGACATCACCGTCACGCCGGTCGAGAACCTCAAGCACAACCCCGGCCTGTCCAACGCCCGCCCCGCCACGCTCACGTCCGACCTCGCGAACCAGATCGCCAACCTCCCCGGCGTCGCCACCACGGACCCGCAGGTACTTGTCCCAGGTGCCCAGATCCTCGGCACCGACGGCAAGCCGACCGAAGCGTTCGGCCTGCCGACGTACGCCACGGGCTGGCCACACGACGCGCGGACGGCGAGCGTCAAACTCCTGGACGGCCGGCCGCCGTTGGGTCAAGATCAACTCGCCCTCGACCAGTCGACCGCGAAGCGCGAGGGCTACGAGGTCGGCGACCAGGTCAAGGTCGTCACCCCCGCCAAGGCCGTCACCGCGACGATGACCGCGATCACCACCCCGAACCTCACCGGCGCGTCGGCCGGCGCCCCGCTGATCACCTTCGACTCGGTCACCGCCCAGCGGCTGCTGCTCGGCAGTGCCGGCTGGACCTCGATCACGGTCGCCGTCCAGCCGGGTCAGGACGTGCAGTCAGTAATCCAGGCGATCACCAAGGTCGCGGGCAAGGACGTCAGCGTCCGTACGGCGGCGCAGGTCTCGGCGGACGGCGAGAGCGCCGTCGACGACACCTTCGGCGGCTTCAGCGCGGTACTGCTGCTGTTCGCGGGGATCGCCCTGTTCGTCGGCACCTTCCTGATCGTCAACACGTTCTCGATGCTCGTCGCCCAGCGCTCCCGCGAGCTCGCCATGCTCCGCGCGATCGGCGCGTCCCGCGGCCAGGTCTCCAGCACGGTCCTGATCGAGGCTCTGATCATCGGCGCGATCGGCTCCACTCTCGGCCTGTTGATCGGCGCCGGCGTCGCGGCCGGCCTGCAAGCCTTCTACCAGTCCCTCGACCTCGCGATCCCCGGTTCGAGTCTCCAGATCAGCGCCCCGACCGTGATCGCCTGCTACCTCGTCGGCATCGGCGTCACCCTCTTCGCGGCCCTTCCGGCAGCACGCCGAGCCGGCAAACTTCCGCCCGTCGCCGCGATGCGCGACGACGTCAGCGTCCCCGAGCGCTCGCTGCTGCTCCGCCTGATCATCGGCAGCTTCCTGCTCCTGATGACGGCCTTCCTCGTCGCGATCGCCTTCACTCTCCAAGGTCTGTCCGCGGCCATCCTCCTCGGCCTCGGCGCCGGCCTGGCTCTACTCGGCGTGGTGATGACCAGCCCCCTGATCAGCCGGTACGCCGTACGTGGACTGATGACCCCGTTCGGCCGTAAAGCCCCGATCACCCTCGGTCGACGCAATGCGGCGCGCAACCCCCGGCGTACCGCAGCGACCGCGTCCGCGCTGATGATCTCGGTCGCGCTGGTCAGCGGCCTGATCGTCATCGCCGCCTCCGCCAAGGCCTCGGTCGACCGCAACCTGCAGGACGCCATCGGTACCGCCGAACTCCTCGTCAGCGGCGACGAGCCGTTCAGCGGCGAGGTCGGCGACAAGATCGCGAAGGTCCCCGGCGTCGCGGCGGTGCACCGGGTCCGGCAGATGCCCGGCGACATCGACGGCCACCGGGTCACCGTGGCCGGTGTCGACGACGGCACCATCGACGGCCCGATCACCACCCGATTCGTCTCCGGCTCGGCGGACGGCCTGAAGAACGGCGAGGCGGTCATCCCGCGCAATCTCGCCAAGCAGCTCGACCTGGTCGTCGCCGAGAAGTTCGAGCTGACCACGACGACCGGCAAGCAGACGTTGCGGGTGGCCGGCATCATCGCGCCGAACCGCCAGCTGAACGCGATCATCCTCGCCCAGCCCGTCTTCACGAAAGCCGGCGGCGCGACCACCGACAACACCCTGTACGTCGATGTTGCCGACGGCACCGATTTCGGCAGGGTCCGGCTGGCCGTGGCCGCCGAACTGACCGACTACCCCGCCGTCGAGGTCCGCGACCAGCAGGCATTCGCGAAGAGCCAGCAGCAGCCGATCGACATGGTGCTCGCCGTGATCGCGATGCTGCTCACGCTGGCGATCATCATCGCCGTGCTCGGCATCGTGAACACGCTCGCGCTCGGCGTGATCGAGCGCACCCGGGAGATCGGCCTGCTCCGGGCGATCGGGATGGACCGGCCGCAACTGCGCAGGATGCTCCAGGTCGAGGCGATCGCGATTGCCCTGCTCGGCGCTCTGCTGGGGTTGCTGGTCGGGATCCTGTTCGGGGCTGCCATCCAGCATGTGATGAGGGAGGACGGCCTCAGCGTTCTCGACATCCCGGTGTTCCAGCTGCTGATCGCCGTCGTCGTGGCGAGCCTGGTCGGCGTACTGGCTGCAGTGTGGCCGTCACGCCGCGCAGCGAAGCTCGACGTCCTGCGGGCGATCGCGGCCGAGTGACCGGGTAGCTACGGCCGAGTGAGTGGGTAGCTGACGAGGCGAGCCGCAGCCACGACACGCAATCGCAGGTAGCCTGCGGGTGTGCCGGGCAGCGTGCAGTCGATCGAGCGGGCCGCGGCCGTGCTACGACTACTTGCCGCGGCGCCGAACGGGTTGGGTGTCGCTGACCTCGGCAACGCGCTCGGGCTGGCCAAGACGACCGTGCACGGCATTCTCAAGACGCTGCACCAGGTCGGCTTTGTGGAGCAGGATCGCAGTGGGGCGCATTATCGGCTCAGTGACGCGTTCGGGCGGCTCGGCGAGACGTACCTGGATCCGAACGAGTTGCGCAGCCGGGCGATCAACTGGGCCGACTCGCTGGCCTCCCGCAGCGGCGAGGTGGTCCGCGTCGGCCGGCTGGTCGAGGGCAAGGTGGTCGTCGTCCATCACGTCTTCCGCCCGGACGACAGCGAGCAGGACCTGGACGTCGGTACCACGCTCCCGCCGCATGCCTGCGCATTGGGCAAGGCGGTGCTCGCCTTCGATGCGTCCGGCGCTGCCCGGCCGCGCAAGCTCGACGCGTACACGACACGGACCCTCACGGACCCCGCCCGTCTCGCCGAGGAGCTGACCGCCGTACGGGCGAAAGGCTGGGCCGGCGAGTTCGAGGAGCACACCGTCGAACTGGCCGGCATCGCCGCGCCGATCCGTGGCTTGGGCGGCCTGGTCGTAGGCGCCGTCGGCCTCACCGGCCGGATCGAACGCATCTGCGACAGCCGCCTCCGCCACCGCACCGACCTCGTCACCATGGTCCGAGCCACCGCCGAAGCAATCGGCCGAGACCTCCGCGAGGACCGATGACGACGGCAGCCGACGAGCGGGTGCGCTGATGGCTGAGCAATATGTTGCTGCGGTGGATCAGGGGACCAACTCGACCCGGTGCATTCTGTTCGATCGGCGGGGGCGGTTGGTGTCGGTGGCTCAGCGGGAGCACAAGCAGCACTTCCCCAAGCCGGGTTGGGTCGAGCACGACGCGGCGGAGATCTGGCGCAACGTCACCCGGGTCGTACCGGCCGCGATCCGGCAGATCGGCGCCGAGGCGTCGCAGATCGTTGCCATCGGCATCACCAACCAGCGGGAGACCAGCCTGCTCTGGGACCGCCGGACCGGCCAGCCGATCGGGCACGCCGTCGTCTGGCAGGACACCCGCACCGACCGGCTCGTCCAGGAGCTCGCGGGCGACGGAGGCACGGACCGGTTCGCCGACCTCTGCGGGCTGCCGCTGACCACGTACTTCTCCGCGCCGCGCCTGCGCTGGATGCTCGACCACACCCCCGGGCTGCGAGCGAGAGCAAATCGTGGCGAGGTGCTGTTCGGCACGATGGAGAGCTGGCTGATCTGGAACTTCACCGGCGGCCCCGACGGCGGTCTGCACGCCACCGACGTGACCAACGCGAGCCGGACGATGCTGATGAACATCGAAACGCTCCAGTGGGACGACGAACTGCTCGCCGCGTTCGACGTACCGCGAAGCGTCCTGCCCGAGATCCGGCCGTCGTCAGGCGTCTTCGCGACGGCGACCACAGTGCTTCCCGGCGTACGAATCGGTGCGGCGCTCGGCGATCAGCAGGCAGCGTTGTTCGGGCAGACCTGCTTCAGCCCCGGCGAGGCGAAATGCACCTACGGCACCGGCTCGTTCCTGCTGCTGCACACCGGCAAGGAGATCGTCCGGTCCACGCACGGCATGCTGACCACGGTCGCGTACCAGATCGGGTCGGAGCCGGCGGCGTACGCGCTGGAAGGGTCGATGGCGGTCACCGGATCGCTCGTGCAGTGGTTCCGGGACGGGCTCGGGCTGATCCACACCGCCGCCGAGATCGAGACGCTCGCGCGGACGGTCGAGGACAACGGCGGCGCCTACATCGTGCCCGCGTTCTCGGGCCTGTTCGCGCCGCACTGGCGCAGTGAGGCCCGTGGGGTGATCGCTGGGCTCACTTCGTACATCACCAAGGGCCATCTCGCCCGGGCCGTGCTCGAGGCGACCGGGTTCCAGACGCTAGAGGTCGTCGACGCGATGAACGCCGACTCCGGGATCGCGCTCAAGGCGCTCAAGGTCGACGGCGGAATGACGGCGAACAACCTGCTGATGCAGTTCCTGGCCGACCTGCTCGACGTACCGGTGGTCAGGCCGATGGTCACCGAGACGGTGTCGCTCGGCGCCGCGTACGCCGCTGGGCTCGCGGTCGGCTACTGGCCCGACCTCGAGGGTCTGCGGAGCAACTGGCACCGAGCCGGCCAGTGGCTCCCCCACATGGACCCCGACCGGCGCGCCACGGAGTACGCGAACTGGCAGGCAGCGGTCCAGCGCACCTTCGGCTGGATCCGCCCCGACCAGTAGTGCTCAGGGACGCCAGATCCAGTTCCTGCGGTCGTACTGGATCTCGAAGCCCGCCCGGGCCAGGTTGTTCAGCGAAACGTTCTGCTCGCCCTCGTCCGGCTTGCCGGTCTCCGCACTGAACCACTGCACGCCCTCAGCGCCCGCCTTCTGCGCCCGCGCAGCCAGCAGCGCCGACTGCGCCCCCTTGCCGCGATGCTCCGGCAACGTCGCCGCACCGCAGAACTCCGCCACCTCACCAGAGATCAGCAGCGTCGCGGCGGCAACCAGCTGGTCACCTTCATAGGCCCCGTACGCCGTCCAGCCCGGCCGGCCCACCACGCTCTTAGCCATCGGCACCAGCAACTCCTCCGGCATCCCGAAGCCACGAGTCAGCACGCTCGCCCACTGTTCGGCGTCGGCCGGCTCGATCTCGGCCACCCGCAACTCCGTGTCCGGCGCGGCGACCGGGCCGGCGGGCCGCGCGAGCTTGACCCAGGTACCGCCGCCCGTGATCCCTTCCTTCGCGCAGATGGCGTCCCAGTCGGCCGGCAGCACCGACGGCGCGAGGTTCAGCACCGCGATCGGGTTGCCGTTGCCACGGTAGAAATCGGTGATCGAGGCAACCACTTCGGCCGTGACCGGCTCGGTGAAGCCGAAGCCGAGCGCCCGGCTCCAGTAGTTCGTCGGGTCGTTCCGCACCGCCAGCGCGACGCCGCCACCGATCCGCGCCGACGCCATCCCGAACCGCTCGATCACCTCCGGTGCCGCATGGGTTTCATACCCCCAGATGGACTCGGCTTCAGCGGTCTCGAGCAGTTCGGCAAGGTCCATGGCGGTCACTGTAATCAGTCAGGCGGGCGAGACGATGTCCGGGGCTTCCAGCCGGACCTTGTCGGCGGATTCGTCGTCGGGCTGGTCCTGGGAGTCGCGTTCGGACTGGACGCGCTGCTTGTAGAAGGAGACCTCGCGGTCGATGGTTTCCTCGTCCCAGCCGAGGACGGGGGCCATCAGGCGGGCGGCTGCTTCGGCTGCTTCCACGCCGCGATCCCAGGCCTCGATGGAGATCCGGGTACGGCGGGCCAGGATGTCGTCGAGGTGGCGGGCGCCCTCGTTCGTGGCGCCGTAGACGATCTCGGCCTTGAGGTAGTCCTGCGTGCCGGGCAGTTGCTCACCCAGCGACGGGTCTTTCTCGACCAGCGCGAGGACTTCGTCGATGAGGGCGCCGTACCGGTTGAGCAGGTGCTCGATCCGGGCGACGTGCAGGCCTGAGCGCTGCGCGATCAGGTGACGCTGGTTCCACATGGCGTGGTAGCCGTCCGCGCCGACCAGCGGCGTGTTCTTGGTGACCGACTTCGGCACCCGCCCGTCGAGCGCGTTCGCGGCCGCGTCGACAGCGTCCTTGGCCATCACCCGGTACGTCGTGTACTTGCCACCGGCAACCACCACGAGCCCGGGGGCCGCATGCGCGACGACGTGCTCACGCGACAGCTTCGAGGTGCTCTCCGACTCCCCCGCCAGCAGCGGCCGGAGGCCGGCGTACACGCCCTCGACGTCTTCCCGCGTCAACGGTGTCACCAGTACGGCGTTCACATGGTCGAGCAGGTAGTCGATGTCCTTGCTGGTCGCGGCCGGGTGGGCCTTGTCCAGGTTCCAGTCGGTGTCGGTGGTACCGATCAGCCAGTGCCGGCCCCACGGGATGATGAACAGCACGGACTTCTCGGTCCGCAGGATCATCCCGGTGCTGGACTGGATCCGGTCCTTCGGCACCACCAGGTGGATGCCCTTCGAAGCGCGCACGTGGTACTGCCCGCGCTCGCCGACCATCGCCTGGGTGTCGTCGGTCCACACGCCGGTCGCATTGACGACCTGCTTGGCCCGTACTTCGAACTCACGCCCGCTCTCCAGATCCTTCGCCTGTACTCCGGTAACCCGCTCCCCCTGTCGCAGGAAGCCGGTCACCTTGACCCGGTTGGCGACATGCGCGCCGTACGACGCCGCAGTACGGGCCAGCTCCATCGTGTGCCGAGCGTCGTCGACCTGCGCGTCGTAGTACTGGAGTGCGCCGACCAGTGCGGACTTCTTCAGCGACGGCGCGAGCCGCATCGCTCCGCGCCGGGTCAGGTGCTTGTGGATCGGCAGGCCCGCGCCGAGACCGGAGCTGAGCGCCATCGCGTCGTACAGGGCGACCCCGGAGCCGGCGTAGAACCGCTCCCACCACCGGTGCTGCAGGGGGTAGAGGAACGGCACCGGCTTCACCAGGTGCGGCGCCAGGCGTTGCAGGAGCAGCCCACGCTCCTGCAACGCCTCGTGCACCAGACGGAAGTCCAGCATCTCCAGGTAACGCAAGCCACCGTGCACCAGCTTGCTCGACCGGCTGGAGGTACCGCTCGCGAAGTCGCGAGCCTCCAGCAGTCCAGTAGTCAGACCCCGGGTCGCGGCGTCGAGCGCCGAACCGGTGCCGACCACCCCGCCACCGATCACCAGGATGTCGAGTTCCCGGCCGTCCGCCATCGCCTCGATGGCCTCGGTCCTTGCCTGCGGTGACAGTGCCACTGCGCCCACTGTGCTGTTCCTTCCGTCGTATCGCTTCGTACTACCCAACGCCTACCGGGCTTGCCTCAGTCCACGTCGACCCAGTCGAGCGTGCGCTGGACGGCCTTCTCCCAGCCCTTGTAGCCCTCGGCCCGCTGCTCGTCGTTCCACTCCGGGCTCCAGCGCTTGTCCTCGTTCCAGTTCTGCACCAGCTCGTCGGTGTTGTTCCAGAACCCCACCGCCAGGCCGGCCGCGTACGCCGCTCCCAGCGCCGTCGTCTCGGCGACCACCGGCTTGCTCACCGGCACACCCAGGATGTCGGCCTGCATCTGCATGCAGAGCTCGTTCGCCGTCACCCCGCCGTCGACCTTGAGGACCTCCAGCTTGACGCCCGAGTCCTTCTCCATCGCGTCGGCGACGTCCTTGCTCTGGTAGCAGATCGCTTCCAGTGTTGCTCGCGCCAGGTGAGCGTTGGTGTTGAACCGGGACAGTCCGACGATCGCGCCACGGGCATCCGACCGCCAGTAGGGCGCGAACAGGCCGGAGAACGCCGGTACGAAGTACACGCCGCCGTTGTCCGCCACCTGCCGGGCCAGCGTCTCGGTCTCGCTCGCGCCGGAGATGATGCCGAGCTGGTCGCGCAACCACTGCACGGCCGAGCCGGTGACCGCGATCGACCCCTCCAGCGCGTAGACCGGGGCGTCGTCGCCGAACTTGTAGCACATCGTGCTGAGCAGTCCCGCCTTCGAGCGGACCAGCTCGGTACCGGTGTTCAGCAGCATGAAGTTGCCGGTGCCGTAGGTGTTCTTGGCCTCGCCCGGGTTGAAGCAGACCTGGCCGACCGTGGCCGCCTGCTGGTCACCGAGGTCACCAGTCAGCGGTACTACGCCGCCGAGCGGCCCGTTGGCGAGCGTCTCGCCGTACTTGTTCGGGTCCGACGACGGCCGGATCTCCGGCAGCATCTGGCGGGGGATGTTGAAGAACGAGATCAGCTCGTCGTCCCAGTCGAGCGTCTCCAGGTTCATCAGCATCGTGCGGCTGGCGTTCGTCACGTCGGTGATGTGGACGCCGCCGTCGGTACCGCCGGTGAGGTTCCACAGCAGCCAGGTGTCGGTGTTGCCGAAGACGGCATCACCAGCCTCGGCCGCCTCGCGCACCCCGTCGACGTTCTCCAGGATCCACTGCACCTTGCCGGCCGAGAAGTACGTCGCCGGGGGCAGGCCGGCCTTCTGCCGGATCACGTCGCCCTTGCCCTCGCGCTCCAGCGCCGAGGCGATCCGGTCGGTCCGGGTGTCCTGCCAGACGATCGCGTTGTAGTACGGCCGGCCGGTCTTCTTGTTCCAGACCACGGCCGTCTCGCGCTGGTTGGTGATGCCGAGCGCCGCCAGGTCGCTCGCATGCAGGCCCTGGGCGTTCAGCGCGGTCCGGATGACCGAGCTGGTCCGCTCCCAGATCTCCACCGGGTTGTGCTCGACCCAGCCGGCCTGCGGCAGGATCTGCTCGTGCTCCAGCTGGTGCTTGCCCACCTCGTTGCCGGAGTGGTCGAAGATCATGAAGCGGGTGCTCGTGGTGCCCTGGTCGACGGCACCTACGAAGTCAGCCATGGAGTTTCCTCTCCTCACACGTGGTGGTCATACCGTCTGCTCGCCCTCGGCCGTCTCGACGTTCGGGATCCGGCCGGGCTCCTCGTCCGCGTCCGCGATCGGGAGGTTGCGGCCGACCAGCAGGTCGTACAGGAACGCGCCGACGAGCGCGCCGATGATCGGTGCCACGATCGGCACCCAGAAATAGACGTCCCCGAACTGGTCCTTGAACGCTCCCCCGTACCCGGTGAAGAAGGACGCCAGCCGCGGGCCGAAGTCACGGGCCGGGTTGATCGCGTACCCGGCGTTGGTGCCCCACGCCATCCCGATCGCGACCACCAGCAGGCCGACGATGAACGGCGCCAGGTTGGCCGCCGGGGAGGTGTTGCGCAGGTCGGTGATGGCCAGGATGACCATCATCAGGATCGCGGTGCCGATGATCTGGTCCCGGAAGCCGCCCCACATGTGGACGCCGAGATCCATGCTGCCGTTGCCGGGCAGCGTCGAGAAGACGCCCTGGGTCTTGATCGTCAGGCCCGGGTCGACCTTGTGCAGTGCCTCGGTGTAGTTCCAGCGAACCACGAGCGCCGCCAGGAACGCCCCGAGGAACTGTGCCACCGAGTACGGCAGCACCTTCTTCCAGCTGAACCCGCGGAACGCCGCCAGCGCGATCGTCACCGCCGGATTCAGGTGCGCGCCGGTCATCCGGCCCGCCACGTAGATGCCCAGGGTCACACCGATGCCCCAGGCCCATGCGATGGAGTCGTGGTCCCCGATCCCGCCCCCGACCACCTGCGCGACCACGCCACAGCCGAACAGGATCAGGATGAACGTACCGGCGAGCTCGGCGGAGCACTCCCCCAGAAGGGTCTTCGCCTTGACCGCCTCAGTAGCTGTCGTAGCCATTCCGAAACTCCCTTCCACTCCGTGACGACCACGGAGAACTGGAATCTAGGAGCGTTAGCGAGGCGGCACAACGCCAGTCGTTCGACATTGTCGAACGAGACCACCTTGCCACAGGTCTACGACACCCGGGCGGTCCGTACGACCTTCGGCGTACCGCGTGGCGGCGGTTCGCAGACCTTCGGCAGACGCCGGGGAGGGCGGTCGGTTCCTAGCGTCGGGGCATGATCGAAATCGACCGACTGACCAAGCGGTACGGCGGCGCGACCGTCGTCGACGACCTGTCCTTCACCGTAGCGCCGGGGCGGGTGACCGGGTTTCTCGGCCCGAACGGAGCCGGCAAGTCCACCACGCTGCGAATCCTGGTCGGACTGGCCAGGGCCACGAGTGGGAGCGCGACCATCGACGGACGCCAGTACGCCGACTTGCCGGATCCCCTGCGACAGGTCGGGGCCTTGCTGGAGGCGACTCCGGTGCAGCGGGGGCGTACGGCGTACCGGTATCTGCTGGCGCTGGCCCAGACTCACGGGATCGCGCCCGGCCGGGTGGACCAGGTGCTCGCCAGGGTCGGACTGACCTCGGCGGCCGGCCGGCAGGCGGCGGAGTTCTCACTCGGGATGCGGCAGCGGCTCGGGATCGCGGCGGTGCTGCTGGGCGAGCCGCGGACCTTGATCCTCGACGAGCCGACGAACGGCCTGGACCCAGCGGGCGTGCACTGGCTGCGCAATCTGCTCCGGGAACAGGCGGCGGAAGGGCGGACGGTACTCGTCTCGTCGCATCTGATCAGCGAGATGGCTCTGACCGCTGACCAACTCGTGGTGGTCGGGCGCGGCCGGTTGCTGGCCGATCTGCCGATGGCCGAGTTCACCTCCGGCCATGCCTCGCTCGAAGCGGCCTACCTCCGGCTGACCGGTGACGCGGTCGAGTTCTCGGGAGGATCGCGATGACCGGACTGACCTTTCCGCACGTGCTGCGGTCCGAATGGACCAAACTGTCGTCGTCGAACTGGGGCATGCTGATCGCCCTGCCCGTGGTGTTCAGCGCGTTGTCCGGCTGGATCGGGCACACCAACCATGCCCGGCCGACCGACCCGACGCTCAGTGTGGGTGGCGGATTCCTGCTGTTCGCGGTGGCGATCGGGGTGTTCGGACTGACCATGATGTCCGGTGAGTTCCAGTCCGGCGTGATCCGGGCGACCTTCACCGCCGTACCGCGGCGGCTGCCGGTGCTGTGGGCCAAGGCGATCGTCCTGGTCGTGCTGGCGACGCCTGCCTTGCTCGTCGCGTACTTCGGCGCGTTCCTCACGTACCAGGCGTTCACCGACAGCGCGCTGCGCCTTTCCCTGGCAGATCCGGGGATTGTCCGGTCGTTGTTCGGAGCGGTCGGCGCGACTGTCGCCGCCGGGCTGATGGCGCTGGCGTTGGGGACGTTGCTGCGGAGTACGGCGGGCGCGCTGTCGGCGTACATGGTCGTGCTGGTCGTCCTGCCGTCGGTGCTGCTGTCCGCGCTGCCTTTGTCGTTCCAGGGCGCCCTGCCGTACTTCCCTACCCTCGCGCTGCAGGGCATGTTCCGGAACGCATCGCAGGCAATGGTCCAGGTCGGGAGCGCACCAGACGTGACGCTGTCCCCAGGCGTCTCGGGCGTGGTGGTCCTCGGGTGGGTCATCCTGATGCTGGCGTGGGCCGCGGCACTGCTCCGGCGCCGCGACGTCTGACACCGGAGGATCCGTTGAGAGACCGTTGGAGCATCCGCCCGTGAGGGACCGTTGGAGCATCCGACCGCCCCGGCTGGTCGACGCGTGCCTCACGGCGCTCGTGGCGCTGATCGTGCTCCCAGCGACGGTGGGCGGATCGACCGCACCAGGAGCGATCGGTTCGGGTCCGGGGATCGCCGGTGCGACCTGGCTGCTGTTCACCGCCGTCCATCTGCCGCTCATCTGGCGACGGCGCGCGCCGGTCCTGGTCTTCTGGTCGATCCTCGCCCTGGTCGGCTGCTGCGTTCTGCTGGATGTCGCTGGGGTGTACCTCGTCTTCGCCCCGCTGTTCGCGCTCTACGGCGTGGCCCGGTATGCCCGGCTGCTGCAGCTGTGGCCAGCGCTCGCCGCAGTACTGACTGCGGTGGTCGTCGCGACCCTGACCAGCGACGGCCAGCTGTCGACCTTGATCGGGATCTGCTCGATCGTCGCCGTTGTGTGCCTGCTGGCGATCTCCCTGCGGCTGCGGGAGACGGCCGAGCAGGAACGGATCCGGCACCGCCAGCAGGAGCTGGAAGCGCAGACGAGGATCGCGGTCGCGGCCGAGCGGACGCAGTTGGCGCGCGAGGTCCATGATGTGGTGGCGCACAACCTGGCCGTCATGGTCGCGCTCGCCGACGGCGCCGCCGCGACTGCCGCGACCGATCCCGGCCAGGCGACCGAGCTGATGCGGCAGTCGTCCACCACGGGGCGAGCGGCCCTGACCGACATGCGTCGGCTGGTCGGCGTCCTGCGGGACGGTCAGTCACTCGCGAACGGGCAGTCGCTGGCCCCGCAGCCAGGGATCGCCGACCTCGACGACCTCGTCACCCAGGTACGGGACGCCGGCCTGTCCGTCGACCTAACCGTCGGGGAGCTCAGTGAAGCGCTGTCGCCCGGCGTCGGCCTGGTCGTCTACCGGATCGTCCAGGAAGGCCTCACCAACACCCTCAAACACGCCGGCCCCGCCGCCCAGGCGACAGTCAGCCTGAACCGCACCCCCGACGGACTGGACCTCGACATCACCGACGACGGCGCCCGTACGCCGGCCCCAGCGCCGATCCCCGGCGGTCATGGCCTCCTCGGCATCACCGAACGCGCCACGGCCTACGGCGGTACGATCCGTGCCCTCCCGCTCCACCCAGCCGGCTGGCACCTGCACGCCCACCTCCCGCTCGATCTCTCCCCGATGCCTACTGAGGTGCGGGCATGATCAGAGTTCTTCTCGCCGACGACCAGGCCCTGCTCCGGCTCGGATTCCGCGCGTTCCTCGGCCAGGAGCCCGATCTTGAGGTGGTGGGCGAAGCCGGGAACGGCCAGGAAGCGCTCGCGCTGACCAGAACTCTCACCCCCGACGTCGTCCTGATGGACATCCGGATGCCGGTCCTCGACGGCATCGAGGCGACCCGCCGAATCGTCGCCTCCGGCTCCCCCGCCCGGATCCTGGTCCTGACCACTTTCGACCTCGACGAGTACGTCTACGCCGCCCTCCGCGCCGGCGCCTCCGGATTCCTCATCAAAGACGCCCTCCCCGCCGACCTGATCAACGGCATCCGCGTAGTCGCCTCCGGCGCAGCCGCGGTCGCGCCCACGGTCACCCGCCGACTGATCGAGAAGTTCACCCCACATCTCCCCCAGCCCCTCCAGCCCCCCGCTTCGGAGCCTCTCGACAGCCTGACCGACCGGGAACGCGAGATCCTCCTCGAGATCGCCCGCGGCCACTCGAACCGCGAGATCGCCGAACACCTCCACATCTCCGAACCCACCGTCAAGGTCCACGTCGGCCGGATCCTCACCAAGCTCGCCCTCCGCGACCGCGCCCAGGTCATCGTCCACGCGTACGAAACCGGCATCGTCCGCCCGGGCAGCTAGCCACCCAACCATCCACCGGCTTCATCACGTCAGGGTGGATACAAGGGCCGAGGTGAAGGAGAACCGATGGCGGGCAGGACGGACCGGACTGGGTTCGAGGAGTTCGCCACCAGCAGGTACGGCGCCCTCTACCGCTATGCCTACCTGCTGGCCGGCGACCGCGGCCTTGCCGATGACCTGGTCCAGGAGGGCCTCACCAAGACCTATGTCGCCTGGCGCAGACTGCGCGACCCGGGCAACGCCGAGGCCTACACCCGGAAGGTGATCACCAACGTCGCCATCGCCTGGTGGCGGCGGAAGGCGTGGCATGCCGAGCGCCCGCATGACGACGTACCGGAGCAGCCGACCGCCACCGAAGACAGTACGGCGCGGCTCTGGCTCTGGGACGAGCTCAAACAACTGCCGCCCCGGCAGCGTGCCGCAGTCGTCCTCCGGTACTACGAAGACCTCACCGAGGCCCAGACGGCCGAAATCCTCGACTGTTCGGTCGGCACGGTGAAGAGCCAGGTCTCCGACGCCCTGAAAAAACTCCGCGCCAGGCTCGGCACCGACGCGGACCGGATCATGGACAAGGCGGGGATGAGCGAATGACCGACCTACTGAAAGACACCCTGACCCAGCGCGCGGACCTGACCGAGCCGCCGCCCCTCGACCTCGACGCGATCATCAGCATCGGCGACCGTCGCCTGCGCCACCGCCGGGTGGCCACGATCGCCGGTACTGCGCTGATCACGCTGGCCGTCCTCATCACCAGCCTCACGCTGATCAAGCCTTCCGAACAACCGGCCCCCGCGTCCGTCCCGTTCACCGAACGCCGCGCGACCTACGCCGTCGGCAGCGAGATCCACTTCGGCCCGGACGTCATCTCGACTGCGCCGTACAAGCTCCGCGCCTTCGTCCAGACCAACTCCGGCTTCGTCTTCACCCGCACCGACGGCGGCAGCCTTTTCCTTGCCGACGGCAAGCAAGTACGCCGGATCGGCAGCGGCCCCGGCAACCTCGGCGCCCTTACCGTCAGCGGGGACGGCAACCTGGTCGGGTGGGTCGAGGCGCTCGCGGGCCGCGACGAGTCGGTCATCTACGACGTAGCGGCCGGCCGCGAGCTCGTCCGCACGCCGATCGGCAACCAGCGCGGTCCGCTCGTCGACCCCGTGTCCGGGCCCCGGATCATCGCCATCGACGGCGACTACGCCTATTTCGGCACCTACCGGGGCGTGTACCGCTGGAACCTGAAGACCGGGCAGGCACAGACAGTCGGAAAGAACCTCTCCCCGAACGCCATTCGCACGGTCGCGAACCTCAGGCATCTCTACCAGATCCCGCTGATCGTTCCCGGCGAAGGCACCAGCATCGCCGTAGCAGACAACCCAAGCGACGACACCCTCCACGTCTACCCGGGTCAGCAAGGCTGGCTGTCCCCCACCGCCGACTACCTACTGACCGCCCCCAACGACCCAGGACACGTCACTCCCCCGCCAGCCCCTCTTCGCCTCTTCCACACCGCCACCGGCAAAGAACTCACCCTGACCCACCCCGGCCACCCCCGCCTGATCTTCAGCCAATGGCTGACCAACGACACCTTCACCGCAGTCGGCCTACGCCCAGCCGCCAATAAGCCCCACACCAACTCGCCCGTAGATCTCCTCACCTGCTCCACCAAATCCCTGACCTGCTCCACCACCACCCCCGCCTTCTCCACCTACACCTTCACCCAAACCCCCGCCGGCACCACCACCCCCTTCGCCCTCCCCATCGGCACACCCATCTACCGCCTCAACCGCTGACCCCACGACCGCGTCGCCCAGCAAGACCGAAGCCCGGGATCCCTTTGGATCCCGGGCTTCAGGTTGGTGTCAGTTGGCGGTTGCCTTGCGGGCTGCTTCGCCGCCTGGTTGGTTTTCTGGGAAGTGGCAGGCTGTTTGGTGGTTGGGGGCTATCTGGAGGAGCGGGGGTTCCACCGTTTTGCAGATGTCCTGGGCTTTCCAGCAGCGGGTGTGGAAGCGGCAGGCCGGGGGCGGGTTGATGGGGCTGGGGACGTCGCCCTGGAGGCGGATGCGTTCCTGTTTGCCGCGGCGCTTGACGTCCGGGATCGGGACCGCCGACAGCAGGGCCAGCGTGTATGGGTGCATGGGGGTCTCGTAGAGGTCGACGCGGTCGGCGATCTCCACGATCTTGCCCAGGTACATGACCGCTACCCGGTCCGAGACGTGCCGGACGACCGAGAGGTCGTGGGCGATCATCACGTAGGTGAGGTCGAACTCGTTCTGCAGGTCCTCGAGCAGGTTGACCACCTGCGCCTGGATCGAGACGTCGAGCGCGGAGACCGGCTCGTCGGCGACGATCAGCTTCGGGCGCAGGGCCAGCGTGCGGGCGATGCCGATCCGCTGCCGCTGACCACCGGAGAACTCGTGCGGGTACCGGTTGTAGTGCTCCGGGCTCAGGCCGACCAGTTCGAGCAGCTCCTGGACGGCCTTCTTGGTGCCGCCCTCGGTCTTCACGTTCTGCAGCTTGAACGGCGCGCCGACGATCTTGCCGACGGTGTGCCGCGGGTTCAGCGAACCGTACGGGTCCTGGAAGATCATCTGGATGTCTTTGCGCAGCGGCCGGATCTTGCCCTCGGACATATGCGAGATGTCGCGGCCGTCGAAGACGATCTTGCCGTCGGTCGGCTCCAGCAGCCGGGTGAGCAGCCGGCCGGTGGTGGTCTTGCCGCAGCCCGACTCCCCGACCAGCGAGAGCGTCTCGCCCTTCTTCACGGTGAAGTCGAGGCCGTCGACGGCCTGGACCGCGCCGACCTGGCGCTGCAGCAGGCCGCGCCGGATCGGGAAGTGCTTGGTCAGGTTCGTCACCGAGAGCAGGTCGTCGCCGTCTGCCCGGGCAGGCGTCGCCGGTTCGGTATCAGCAGTAGTCACAGTGGGTTGCTCCGTCACAGCTTCGGCTTGATCTCGGTGTCCCAGATCTTCTGGCGTTGCCCCGGGGACAGGTGGCAGGCCACCTTGTGCCCGGCGCCGATGTCCAGAAGTTCCGGCCGATCGGTCTCACTCGCACCCTCGTTCAGGTGGGCGTAGTTGCACCGCGGGTTGAACGCGCACCCGCTCGGCACGTTGATCAGACTGGGCGGCGAGCCCTTGATCGGGGTGAGGCGCTCGGTCCGTTCCCGGTCGATCCGCGGCATCGAGCCGAGCAAACCCCAGGTGTAGGGGTGCTGCGGCCGCTCGAAGATGTCCTCGGCCGTGCCGTACTCGATCGCGCGGCCGGCGTACATCACCTGGATGTCGTCGGCCAGCTCGGCGACCACGCCCAGGTCGTGGGTGATGATGATGACGGCCGAGTTGAACTCGCGCTGCAGGTCCCGGATCAGGTCCAGGATCTGCGCCTGCACGGTCACGTCGAGCGCGGTGGTCGGCTCGTCCGCGATCAGCAGGTCGGGGTCGCAGGACAGCGCCATCGCGATCATCGCGCGCTGCCGCATTCCGCCGGAGAACTGGTGCGGGTAGGCGTCGACGCGCTTGTCCGGCTGCGGGATGCCGACCCGGTCGAGCATCTCGATCGCGTGCTTGCGGGCGACCGCCTTGGTCACCTTGTTGTGCACCCGGTAGGCCTCGATGATCTGGTGGCCGACCGTGTAGTACGGGTGCATCGCCGACAGCGGGTCCTGGAAGATCATCGCCATCCGCTTGCCGCGCAGCTGCCGGACCTCCTCCGGAGTGGCGTTCACCAGCTCCATCCCGTCCAGCACGATCTCACCGGAGATCCGCGCCGTACCGCGCTTGTGCAGGCCCATCACGGACAGGCTGGTGACGCTCTTGCCGGAGCCCGACTCGCCCACGATGCCGAGCGTCTTGCCGCGATCGACCGAGAAGGACAGACCGTCGACCGACTTGACCAGGCCGTCGTCGGTCGGGAAATGCACCTGGAGATCCCGCACCTGCAGGAACGGTTCGGTAGTCACTTGGCTCGCACCCTCGGGTCGATGACGGCGTACAAGAGGTCCACGATCAGGTTCGCGAACACGATGAAGACGGTCGCGACCAGCACCACGCCCATCACCTTCGGCATGTCCTGGTCGCTGATCGCGGTGACGGCGTACATGCCCAGGCCGTTGATGCTGAACACCTTCTCGGTCAGCACCGCGCCACCGATCAGCAGGCCGAAGTCCAGGCCGAAGATGGTCAGGATCGGGGTCAGCGCGCCGCGCAGCCCGTGCTTGACCACGACGTCGCGCTCGACCAGTCCCTTGGCCCGGGCGGTCCGGATGTAGTCCTCGTTCATCGTCTCGAGCATGCCCGCGCGGGTCAGCCGGGCGTACTGCGCGGAGAACAGGAAGGCCAGCGTGATCCACGGCAGCAACAGGCCCTGCGCCCACTGGAGCGGGTTCTGGGTGAACGGGACGTACGACCCGCCACCCTTGAAGATCTGCAACTGGTAGGCGAAGATCGCCAGCGCCATCAGGCCGGTCCAGAAGATCGGCATCGAGACGCCGGCCAGGGCGACCGTCATCGCCGCCCGGTCGAAGATCGAGCCTCGCTTCAGCGCCGACAGCACACCGGTGCCGATGCCGCTGAGCAGCCACAGCACCGCGGCGCCGATGGCCAGCGAGAACGTGACGGGTATTCGGTCCAGCAAGTCGGGCCAGACCGGTGCCCGGTTGATGAAGGAGTAGCCGAGGCAGGGAGCCGGGCAGTGGTCGATCGACGTCCCCATGTCGTAGTCCGCGCCCGCCACCAGGCCCTTCGCCCAGTGCCAGTACTGCACGGCGATCGGGTCGGTGAACCCGAGCCGCACCGCGGTCGCGTGCACCGTGTCGGCGGTCGCGGTACGCCCGACGTACCGGGCGGCCATCGTGTCAGGTCCGGCCCCGGCGATCCGCGGGACCAGGAAGAAGATGGCGAAGGTGATGATGCTGATGACGAACAGCAGTCCGACTGCGGCGATCAGGCGCCTGATGATGTATGTGACCACTACCGATGGCGCCGGTGGCCGGTCCGGCGGACTCCGCCGGACCGGCCACCTTCTGCCTTCACCTACCTAACAGGTTTTGAATGCTGACTTACGAGTGGCCGAGATTCAGGTAGTCGTACATTCCGTACTGCGCGTTGACGAAGACGTTCGTCAGGTTCTTGCTGCGCAGCAGCAGGCTCTTGGCCCACACACCCGGGTAGACGACGGCCTGCTCCATCACGAGCTTGTCGATCTGGCCCCAGTACGCCTCGCGCTTGGTCTTGTCCAGCTCGTTCTGCGCGGCGTCGAGCATCTTGTCGACCTCGGGGATCCGGACGCTGGTGTTGGACGAACCACCGGTGTCGCGGATGACGCGGGAGTCGAAGATCTGCGACTCGAAGCCGAAGCCGTCGTTCCAGTCCGCGCCCCAGCCGTTGACGACCAGGCCCAGGTTGTTCTTGACCACGTACGGCGGGTTGCCGGCGTAGGTCGAGAAGTAGTCCTTGCGCGGGTAGCCCTTCGGGGTCAGCTTGATGCCGATCTTGGCCAGCTGCTGCTGGAACGCCTCGGCGGCCGCCTTCTCCTTCGGACGCTCGATCCGGTAGGAGATCTGGGTCGAGAAGCCGTTCGGCATACCGCACTTGGTCAGTGCTTCCTTGGCCTTGGCCAGGTCGCCCTTGCCGTCCGGCGTCGGGAACGCGTCGTTCTGGGCGTAGCCCGGGATGATCGGGGGCAGCATGCTGCTGGCCAGGTCACCACCGGCGAACGCGCCACCGTAGGCGGTCTGGTAGGCCGTCTTGTCCATCCCGTACATGACCGCCTTGCGGCACTCGATGTTGTCGAACGGCTTCACCGTCGGGTTGATCGAGGTGTACCAGGTCCGCGCCAGGGTCGGGTTGTCGGCCCGCGCCTTCAGGTCCGGGTTGCTCAGCACCCGGCTCTGGCTGGCGGTGGTGACACCGGTTCCGGTGATCGCGATGTCGAGGTCGCCGGAGGTGATCCGGTTGTCGATGTCCTCGGCGTTGACGTTCATCAGGACCTGGAAGCCGTCCGGCAGCGCCTTGCGGTTCTTGTCGGTGTCCGCGCTCCAGTTCGGGTTCCGGACGAGCGTGTAGCTCTTGCCCTCCTGGTAGTCGGAGAACATGTAGGGACCGGAGGAGATCGGATGTTCCTTGTACTTCGCGCCGGTGTCCTTCGCGGCCGGGGCCGGAGCACCCTGCGGCGTGGTCAGCACGTAGTCGAAGCCGGAGAACGGCTTCTTCAGGTGGAACACGATCGTGTAGTCGTCCGGCGTGGTGATCGCCGAGTCGACGTTCATGCCCTTGGACTTGTACGGGCCCTTGTAGGCGGCCGGCCAGTCCAGCATGTCGTTGAAGTACGTCGGGCCGTCGGGGTAGATCTCCTTGTCGAACGAGCGCTCGACACCGTACTTGACGTCCTGCGCCTTGATCTCGGTGCCGTCCTCGAACTTGACACCCTTACGGATCTTGTAGGTCCAGGTCTTGCCCTGGTCCTCGGTCTTGCCCAGCGTCTCGGCCAGGTCGGGGACCACGTTGTCGCTGGTCTTGCCCGGGCCTACCTCGAACATGGTCAGCGTCCGCACGTAGTTGCGGACCATGTTCCACTGGCTGCCGTAGTAGGTGTCGGCCGGGTCGGTGGAGTCCGGCACGCTCTCGTCGGCGATCTTGATGATGCCGCCCTTCTTGTCAGAAGGGTTGAACACCTTTTCCAGACCGGCGTTGAACTCCGCCTTGGTCGTCCCAGAACCTCCGCCCGAGGTGTTGTCGGAGCCGCCGCCACAGGCCGAGAGGCCGAGAGCGAGCACTGCTGCCGCGGCGATCGCCGTTCGCAGTCGTCTGGTGTTCATCGTTTCCGATCCACCCCTTCTTCCATCTTCTACTCAGCCTCGGCGAAACTGCCGGGAGCTCTTTGATCGGTCGGTTCGTGCGCGGGTCAGCGGGACCTGGGGTCGAGCGCGTCCCGCAGCCCGTCACCGAACAGGTTGAAGGCCAGCACGGTGACGAAGATCGCCATGCCGGGCCAGAACATGAAGTACGGCATCGTGTAGTACGCCACGGCCTCGGACAGCATGCCGCCCCAGGTGGCCAGCGGCGCGTTCACGCCGACACCGAGGAAGGACAGCGCCGCCTCGAACAGGATGTTGGTCGGGATGATCAGCGTCGAGTAGACGAGGATCGGGCCGATCAGGTTCGGCAGCAGCTCGGTGAACAGGATGTACGGCCGGCGGGCGCCCAGGCTGCGGGCCGCGTCGACGAACTCGCGTTCGCGCAGCGACAGCGTCTGGCCGCGGACGATCCGGCCGATGTAGGGCCAGTTGAAGAAGCCGACCAGGAAGATCAGCAGCGCGATCCGCAGGGCGTTGCCCTTCAGCCCGAACGCCTCGTCCGGCATCACGCCGGCCAGCGCCAGCGCGAAGACGATCAGCGGGAAGGCCAGGAACATGTCCATCAGCCGGCTGATCAGCGCGTCCACCCAGCCGCCGAAGAAGCCGGCGATGATGCCCATCGTCGTGCCGATCGCGACCGACAGCAGGGTGGCCAGGAACGCGATCAGCAGCGAGACCCGGGCGCCGTAGACGACCCGGGAGAAGATGTCGCGGCCCTTCTCCGGCTCGATCCCCATCGGGTGCTCCCAGGAGATGCCGCCGAACTTGCCGAGCGGAGCCAGCGTGCCGCCCTTGGTGTCGATCAGGTCCTGGTGGTACAGGTTCGGCGACTGACCGATGGCCTTGCAGATCAGCGGGGCGAAGATCGCCACCAGCATCAGCAGGATCACCACGACCGCGCCGGCCAGGGCGACCTTGTCACGCTTGAGCCGCCGCCAGGCGATCTGCCCGAGCGAGCGACCCTCGATCTTGCCGGCACCCTTGAGGACGGCCTCAGGATCTGCGCCCATCGCACCGGGCTCGACCTCGAGTGGTGTGGTCACGCGTCGTGTACCCCTGCCTGATGTCGTCGGACCGGCCAAAGCGAAAAGCCGGTATGGCTGCGGCCTTAACCTGCCGCGATTACTGCCCGGAGTCAAACGCCGAAAGTGCTGCGTTGCCCGATCGTGATGAGCAGGAAATCGTCCCGTATCGTGGGACAACTCGCAGTACAGCATGCACCCACAGAGGGTCGCTGGCGGTGCCGTGACCACACACTGTCACTGGCACCGACGGGCCACCGGGCGGCTACTTGCGCAGCGGCGAGAAGTACACGAACGACAGCGGATCCAGCGTCTTGCCGACGTTCTCGATCCCCTGCGCCGCGACCACCGTCTGGCGGCCCTGCCAGACCGGGATCACCGGCGCTTCCTGGGCCAGCAGGTTCTGCAGGCCGGTCAGTAACGCTTCGCGTTCGAGCTGGTTCTGCTCGGCGATCTGCTGGTCCATCAACTTGTTCGCCGCCGAGTTGCGATAGCCGTTCTGGAACAGACCACCGTCGCGGACGAAGGGCTGCAGGTAGTCACCGCTGTCCAGGTAGTCCGGGATGAAACCGGCCTGGTAGAGGTCGTACGCGCCGGCCCTGGCCAGCTGCTGGTACCTCGGCCACTCGGCGCTCTTCAGCACGACCTTGAACAGCCCGGACGCCTCCAACTGCCGCTTAAGCTCCAGTACTTCGGCCTTGGCGCCTGCGCCATACTGCACCGGCGTCCATCCGACCGTCAGTGTCACCGGCGCCGTGATGCCCGCTTCGCGCAGGATCGCGGCCGCGGCCGTCTTGTTCGGGTCCTTGTACTGCGTCCGGAACGCGTCCACCTGCCCGGCGAACCCGGGTGGGACCACGGAGTACAGCGGCGTCACGTGGTCGCCGTACGCCTTCTTCGCGATGGCCGGCCGGTCGATCAGTTGGGCAACGGCCCGGCGTACCGCGGGCTTGCGCGAGACCAGCGAGGCCATGTGGAAGGAGAAGAAGCGGATCTCGGCCGATCCCGCGTCGACGACCTGCAGCTTTCCATCGGCGCGCAATCTGTCCAGCGCGCTCGGGCCGAACCCATGGACGCCGAAGTCCGCCTTGCCGGTCTTCAGCGCATGTTCCAGCGCGGCTGCCGTCGTCAGCAGGCTGACCTCGATGGTGTCGTTCTGCGCCGCCCGCGGTCCGCGGTACCCCTTGAACTTGCCGAGCACCGCCTCGGAGCCCGCCTTGTACGACTTCAGCTGGTACGGCCCGCTGCCCATCGCGTTGTCGCTGAGCAGCTTGCCCGCCGGATAGAACTGTTCGTCGACGATCGATGCGGCCGTGGTGGTGAGCAGATACGGCAACCGCGCGTCGGGCTTCTTCAGCGTGAAGACGGCGGTGAGCCGGTCCGGCGTACTGACCGAGGCCACCGAGCTGAACAGCGCGGCCGCTCCGCCGGGCGTCTTCAGCCGCAGCATCCGGTCGAAGCTGAACTTCACGTCCGACGATTCGAGCTCATGCCCGTTCGGGAAGGTCAGGCCGTCCTTCAAGCTGCACGTGTACGTCGTCGGCGCGTCGTACTGGCAGTCGGCGGCGTCCGGCACCGGCGTCGGCTTGTCCGGCAGGATCGTGAGCAGCGTCTGGTACAGGTTGGCCTGCAGGGTGCGGGAGCCGATGTCGTACGGTCCGGCCGGGTCGAGCGAGCTGACCGCGTCGGTGGTCGCCACCTTGATGGCCATCTCCTTCGGCGCCGTCCCACCCTGGCTCGGGTGATTCGCGTTCGGCTTGCCGCAGGCCGCGAGCGACCCCGCCAGCACCCCGACCGCCGCCAGCCACACGGCCCGCCGCTTGATCACCGTCACCATCTCACTCCCCCAGAACACCCCCATAGGCACTCAAAGAAGGTAGCCCCTCAGCGGAGCAAGTCGCGCAGCGCATCCGGGCTGAGTGATTCAAGTGACTCCAGCACCAGCCGCCGCGGGGCCGGCGGGATCGTCACCCACTGCGGTACGGCGACCACGAACGCGCCTGCCGCCGTACCGGCCTGAGTGCCGCCCGGCGAGTCCTCGATCACGATGCAGCCGGCCGGTTCGACACCGAGCTCGGCCATCGCGGTCAGGTACGGCTCTGGATGCGGTTTGCCGTTGGTGACCTCGTCGCCGGCCACCACCACGTCGAACAGGTCCGGCGGCAGATGGGACAGCACCGCCTCGATCATCGTCCGGTACGACGCCGACACCAGAGCGCACGGGATCCCGGCAGCCTTCAGCCCGGTCAGCAACTCCAGCGCGCCGGGACGTACCTCGACCTCGTCCTTCAGCGTGCGGATCACCTCGCCGTAGATCCGCGCCGCGAGTTCGTCCGGCTCGATCAGACCCGCCGGCAACTGCGCCATCCAGACCTCGAGCGCGTCGCTGAGGTCACTGCCGACCAGCGCGAGCGAGTCCTCCGGGGTCCAGGTCGCCCCGAGCTCGGCCAGCACCGAGATCTGGACCCGCACCCAGACGGGCTCCGAATCCACCAACGTGCCGTCCATGTCCCAGAGCACCGCTTGGAGCGTCATGGCTCGATCCTATGTACGGGGCGGGGCGACACCTTCCGCTGGCTGCGAAACGACCGCCGCCGGGTGGGCGAGGGAAGTAGGCTGGGCAGTCCGACAGTGCACGAACTTCGGGGCACAACAGACGACTAGGACAGGGGATGGCGAGTGGCAGATCTCGCGAACCTTAGGGATCCGGTCGTGATCGCCGCGTTCGAAGGCTGGAACGACGCGGCCGAGGCGGCCACCGGAGCGGTCGATCACCTGATCGAGGAATGGGACGCCGAGCTCGTCTTGGCGATCGACCCCGAGGACTACTACGACTTCCAGGTGAAACGGCCGGAGGTCGAGTTCGACGACGAGGGCGTCCGGCGGCTGACCTGGCCGACCACCCGGATCTACCTGGCGCGCCCGGACGACACCGGCCGCGACGTCATCCTGATCCGCGGCATCGAGCCGAACATGCGCTGGCGGGGTTTCTGCCGGGAGCTGCTCGAGGTCGTCGACGAGTCGAACACGCAGCTGGTCGTCGTGCTCGGCGCCCTGCTCGCCGACTCGCCGCACACCCGGCCGATCCCGGTCACCGCGTCGTCGTCCGACCCGGAGCTGAACGCGTCGTGGAGCCTCGAGCCGTCGAGCTACGAGGGCCCGACCGGCATCACCGGCGTCTTCGCCGACCTGTGCACGACTCTGGGCGTACCGGCCGTGTCGATCTGGTCGGCGATCCCGCACTACATCGCGGGGACGCCGTGCCCGAAGGCCTCGCTGGCGCTGCTCAGCAAGGTGGAGGCGTTGCTGGACCTGCCGATTCCGGAGGGCGACCTACCTGAGCTGGCCCGGGCCTGGCAGCGTGGGGCGGACGAGCTGAGCGAGGAGGACCCGGAGGTCGCGGAGTACGTCGCGTCGCTGGAGGAACAGCGCGACACGACCGATCTGCCCGAGGCGACCGGCGACGCGATCGCCGCCGAGTTCGAGCGGTACCTGCGCCGGCGCAACACGGACCGGCCGGAATAGATCTGTACTGAGGAGTAGCCTCTTCGCTTCAAGCGTTCTATTGTCGAGCGGGACGCTGGGGACCGACGGGGAGCTTTGCTATGCGGAAGGTACGCGCCGACGAGCGCGGTGGTGGATCGATCGGGGCACTTGCCGTGCTCCTGGTCCTCGGTGCCGTCGCGGTCGTCGGGATCCTCGGCAACCGCAAGCACGCCGAGGCCGCGGTCGACCTGACCACGCTGACCGGTTCGTCGACCCAGATGACGATCCCGTCGGCGCCGCTCGACCCGGATCCGTTCGCGCTGACCGACGGTCTCGTCGTCCACCCGCGCGGCCAGACCGCCCTGTACTCCGCGCCTGACGCCGACGCCTTCGCCAAGATCGGGCCGACCCAGTTCGGCCCGACCTGGCTGCCCGTCGTCGAGCAGTCGGACGGCTGGCTGCGCGTCCTGCTGCCGTCGAAACCGAACCGCTCGACCGGGTGGATCCGCGACGAGGGGCTGGACCGCGCCTCCTCGTCGTACCTGATCCGGGTGCACACGGGGTCGCGGACGATCGAGTTGTTCGAGCAGGGCAAGAGTCTCGGCACCTGGAAGGCCGGGGTCGGAGCTCAGAAGACGCCGACGCCGCCCGGGCGGACGTTCCTGCTCGGCTCCATCATCGACAACAAGCGGTCGGCGTCCCCGATCGTGTTGCCGTTGGGTGCGCACAGTCCCACGTTGGACACGTTCGGTGGCGGTCCTGGTACCGTCGCGATCCATGGCTGGCCCAGACCTGATGTCTTCGGCGCCGCGATCAGCGCCGGTTGCGTGCGGGTGCCGAAGGTCGCGCTGGCCAAGCTCCAGAAGGTTCCGTTGGGGACGCTCGTTCTGATCGACAGCAAGTGACCGTGTTTTCAGGCTTTTGGGAGTGGGTTTCTTGATGCGACGACAGTTGGTACCGACGATCACGACGTTCGCCGCCGTGACCGGGGTCGTGGCGTTCACGCTGGTGGCGAGTGCTCCGGTGGGCAACGCGGCCGCGCGGCCCTCCTCGGCGTACGCGATCAGTGCTGAGGGACAGGTCCCAGTGGCCCGTACTCCGTACGCCGAATCGCTGGACGGCAAGCGGCACAGCACGTCGGCGCTCGAGCTGCCGAAGAACCCGCTGATCTCCGTGCGGGCCGGCACTGCGACCGCCGGCAACGACGCGGCGTCGGTCGAGCTGTTCGACATCACCGTCGGGCCGGACATCCTGGATCAGGTCAAGCTGCCGCCGGACCTGAAGAAGAGCTGCGACACGCTGCCCGCGACGGGCGCCGACGACCTGCCGATCCCGAAGCTGCCGCTGCCCGAGTTGGGCATCCCGCTGCCGGACCTGAGCACCATCGACCTGCCGGTCAAGAACCTCCCTGACCTGTGCAAGCTGCTGCTCACGCCCCCGAGCTCCCTGCTCGGCATCGAAGGCGTCAACGTCTGGTGCTCGGGCGACACGGGTGGCGTCGACATCGGCGCCTTGACCCTGCTCGGCCAGCGCATCGCAGTACCGACCGTCAAACAGAGCGCCACGATCCCCGCCGCTCCCCTGGCGACGATCACCGTCAACGACCAAACCAAGCACTCAGACGGCGCCTTCACCATCACCGGCCTGACGATCAACCTAGGCGGCGGCGCCGAGGTGATCCACCTAGCCTCAGCCACCTGCGCCAAACCCGCCGCCAAACCAACCCCCAAGCCGACCCACCCCACCACCACGATCCCGCAACCACCCCGCGAGGCCCCAGCCCCCGCAGCCCCGGTCCCCACCCCGGTCAAAACCCACCACCCAGTCACAGGCTAACCACCACCAACCAGCTCGCCGACTAGACACACGTCCGCCTGCACCCGCTCCGCGGGTGTAGGTGCCAGCGCGCCTGTCGGTGCCGGGTGTCCGCGGCGCGGCCGCGGCGCTAGCGCGCCCGGGTGCGCGCTTAGCTCGCACGCCGGCTCGCCGCCCCGGTTCCCGCCGGTTGAGCTGCTTCCGCAACGCTTTCCACGACGCGCGCCGGCTGACCGCAGGTCAGCGGGCGCGCGTCGTGCTGGTTAGAGCTTGATGCCCAGCAACGCGTCCACTGCTTGGGACACCAGGGCCGGTGCTTGGGTGTCGTCGCCGTTGGTTTCGGCCCACTGGTCTACAGCGGCCAGTGCTGCGACGGTGTCCAGGTCGTTGGTCAGGGCGGCTCGGAGTGCGTCTACAGCGGCGGCGCCGTCGGGGCCGGAGCCGCGGGTGATGGCGCCGCGCCAGACGTCGAGGCGCTCCTGCGACGCCAGCAGGTCTGACTCGGTCCAGAACCAGTCGGTGCGGTAGTGGTGGGCCAGCAGCGCAAGGCGGACCGCCATCGGGTCGGTACCGGCCTGGCGCTCCTTCGAGACGAGTACCAGGTTGCCCTTGGACTTGGACATCTTCTCGCCGTCCAGCCCAACCATCGCCTGATGAACATACGCACGTGCGAACGGATGCTCCCCGGTCGCCACCTGCGCCCCGCTCGCCGACATCTCGTGGTGCGGGAAGATCAGGTCACTCCCACCGCCCTGTACGTCGAACGTCATCCCGAGATGCTTCAACGCGATCGCCGAGCACTCGACATGCCACCCCGGCCGACCACGTCCGAACGGCGAGTCCCACGCCGGCTCCCCCGGCCGCTCGGCCCGCCACAGCAGGCTGTCCAGCGGGTCGTCCTTGCCCTCGCGATCCGGGTCGCCACCGCGTTCGGCGAACAGCGCCCGCATCGTCTCCACGTCATAGCCCGACACTCCCCCGAAGGTCGGGTCCGCCTTCACCGCGAAGTACAGGTCGTCGTCCACCGAGTACACGGCCCCCGCCCGCCGCAGGTCCTCGATCGCGCCGACAACCAGGTCGATCGACTCGACCACGCCGACGTAGTTCTGCGGCGGGATCACCCGCAGCGCGGTCATGTCGTCACGGAACAACTGGATCTCGCTCTGCGCCAGGTCGGTCCAGTCGACGCCGGTCGCGGTCGCCCGTTCGAGCAGCGGGTCGTCCACGTCGGTGATGTTCTGGGTGTAGTGCACGTCGTAGCCGGCGTCGCGCCAGAGCCGGTTGATCAGGTCGAATGTGACGTACGTCGCAGCGTGCCCCATGTGGGTCGCGTCGTACGGCGTGATCCCGCAGACGTAGATCCGGGCCGTCCCGTCGGCCCCCGGCGGCACCTCGACCGGCCCCGCCGAGGCGGTGTCGTAGAGGCGAAGACGCCGCGCCGGCCCGGGTACGACCGGGATTTCTGGTTTCGTCCACGCCTGCATAGGACGGAGCCTATCCAGTCAGCGAATTCGCGCCACGACCTGGCTCACTCCCCGAGCAGCTAGAAGGCCGGCCAGGGGATGGCGGGCCAGTCGTCGCTGGGGAGGGGGAAGTTGCCGGTCTTCAGGATCGTGGCGCAGCGCTCGCGGGTGACCGCTAGCTCGAGCGGGGTGATCAGGTCGGCCAGCTCCGCGCCTACCTCACCGGCCAGGCCGTCGGCCAGCTTGCGGACGTCGTCGAGCAGCTCTGGCGGTACCGGCGTACCGGCCCAGCCCCACAGCACCGTGCGCAGTTTGTCGTCGGCGTTGAAGGTGACGCCGTGGTCGACGCCGAACACCCGTCCGTCGCCGGGGTTCAGCACGTGGCCGCCCTTGCGGTCCGCATTGTTGACGACGGCATCGAACACCGCCATCCGCTGCAGCTCCAGATTGTCCGCGTGCACCAGCGTCACCGGCTTGTGCCGGCCGTCCAGTGCGTCGAGGACGCCGACCCACCCCTTCGGCACCCGCCCTTGCGGGACGATGTCGACCAGCTCCGTCTTGCCCGGCGCCAGCTCGATCTCGTCGATCCACAGCTGCACCATGCCGACCCCGAGCGGCCCGTCCCGAAGCAGCGTCGGCGGTACCACGTGCCAACCGAGCGCCTCGGAAACCACGTAGGCCGCGTACTCCCGCTCGGCCAGCGTCCCGTCCGGGAAGTCCCACAGCGGCCGCTCACCCTCGACGGGCTTGTACACGACCGTCGCCGACTCGCCGTCGAGGCTCACCGTGCCCTGGAAGGTCCCGTTGGACGCGGCCACCAGGCGGCCGAGCAGATCCAGCTCGCCACGTGCGAGCAGGTCCGGGTCGATCATTCGCGGACGTGCCTGCGGTAGCCGTTGGCGCGCGGGCAGATGTGCCCCTCCGGGTCGATCGGTCGGCCGCAGAACGGGCAGCTCGGCCGGCCGGACGCGACCAGCGCGACGGCCCGGCGGGCGAACGCCCGGGCCTGCTCCTCGCTGATCCGGACGATGAACACCTCGGCGTCGTCGGCCTCCATCGCCGCCGCGACCGGGTCCGGCTCTTCTTCGGCCTGCTCGCCGGCCGCCACCACCGCGAAGACCTCGATCACCACCTTCTCGGCGTCGGCCTCCCAGGCCAGCGTCATGGTGCCGGCCCGGAACTCCTCCTCGATCGGCTGCTCCAGCGGATCGGTGTCGTCGACCGTAGTCAGCCCGGCCGGCTCGCGGTCGAACCGCCGCGCGACCTCGTCCAGCATCACGTCCAGCCGCTCCGCGAGCGCCATCACCTGTTCCTTCTCACAGGCCACCGAGGTCAGCCGGTTACCCGCCCTGGCCTGCAGGAAAAAGGTCCGGGCACCGGGTTCACCGACGGTGCCGGCGACGAACCGGTCGGGATCGTCATACGAATGCACTACGCGCGCCATGCCTTAGACCCTATTACCGTCCGCCTACTACGGCGTCAGAGGACTGTACTGCGGACTTCTTGGCGCGGCCCTTCGCCTTCTCCGCAGGCTTCGGGACGAGCGAGGTGAGCTCACTGCCGGAGTCGTTCAGGCGGACCAGGAACGGGCGGGTCTTGGTGTAGGTGATGATCGTGGTCGAGGCGGTGTCGACGACGATCCGCTGGAAGCTGTCCAGGTGCTGGCCGAGGGCATCGGACACGATCGCCTTGATCACGTCGCCGTGCGACACGGCGACCCAGACCGCGTTCTCCCCGTGCGATGCCGCGATCGCCGCGTCGTGCGCCCGGATCGCGTCCACCGCGCGCTGCTGCATCCCGCGCATCGATTCGCCGTTCGGGAACGTGACGCCTGACGGGTGCTGCTGGACGACTGCCCAGAGCGGGTCCTTGGCCAGGGTGGCGATCTTCTGCCCGGTCCAGTCGCCGTACCCGCACTCGGTCAGCCGCCGGTCCGTTGCCGGACGCAACGCCGGGTGGTGCTTGGCGATCGCAGCAGCGGTCTGCTTGCAGCGGTCCAGAGGCGAGGTGACGAGCGCCGCCAGCGGCAGCGAGGCGAGCCGCTCGCCCACCGCGGCCGCCTGCTGGATGCCGGTCACGTCGAGCTTCACCCCTGGCGTCCGCCCGGCCAGTACGCCGGAGGTATTGGCACTGCTGCGTCCGTGCCGGACCAGAATCACCGTGGGCATAGACCGCACGTTATCCGGTCGGGCAAGTCACCGATGCCATGATGTGTCCGTGATCGTGGATTGCGGCGTCTACTCCGAAGGGCAGCGGCACGACCTGCCCAAGGATCCCGAGACGGTCGCGCGGACCATCGGCGACGACCAGCAGGCGTTCGGCTGGATCGGCCTGTACGAGCCGACCGAGGCCGAACTGACCCGTGTCCAGGGCCTGTTCGGCCTGCACCCGCTCGCCGTCGAGGACGCGCTCGAACCGCATCAGCGGCCCAAGGTCGAGCGCTACGACGACTCGTTCGTGATGGTGCTGCGCACGCTCTGGTACGTCGACGCCGAGGACGCCGTCGAGACCGGCCAGGTCAGCATCTTCGTCGGCCGCCGGTACGTCGTCACCGTCCGGCACGGCGAGGGCGCCCCGCTGACCACCGCCCGCCAGGACCTGGAGGAGCGGGCAGCGGTCCTGGGGCACGGCCCGGCCGCGGTGCTCTGGGCGATCTGCGACTCGATCGTGGACGGCTACGAGACGGTCGCCGAGGCGGTCGAGGTCGACGTCGACGAGGTGGAGTCCTCGGTCTTCTCCCCCGAGCGCACCAGCGACGCCGCCCGGATCTACACACTCAAGCGCGAGGTGCTGGAGATGCGCCGGGCGATCGCCCCGCTGCGGGAGCCGATCGAGGCGTTCGCGCACGGCGCCGTACCGGGGATCAGCCACCAGGCCGCGCCGTTCTTCCGCGATGTCGCCGACCACGTGATCCGGGTCTCCGACCAGACCGAGGCGCTCGACACCCTGCTCAGCTCGGCCCTGAACGCGCACCTGGCCCGCGTCTCGGTCCAGCAGAACGACGACATGCGCCGGATCTCCGCCTGGGTGGCGATCGCAGCGGCCCCCACGATGATCGCCGGCATCTACGGAATGAACTTCCACAACATGCCCGAGCTGACCTGGCACTACGGCTATTACGGCGTCGTCGCGCTGATGGTCGTGACCTGCAGCACGATGTACGCCGGCTTCCGCAAGGCGGGCTGGCTCGGCCCTTCGTAGTACCACCCGCATTTCGAAGTACGGGCGGTACTGCCGTCAGGTGGCGGTGATCGTGCTGGTGGCGAGCAGGATCAGGATGACGACGCCGAGCAGGACGCGGTAGAAGGCGAAGATCGAGGTGGAGTGCTTGGCGACGAAGCGGATCAGCCAGGCGACCGAGGCGTAGCCGACGACGAAGCTGACGATCGTGCCGACCAGCAGCGGTACCGGACCGATGTCGCCGCCGAGCGCGTCCTTCAGCTCGAAGACCGCCGCACCGACCAGCGCCGGGATGCCGAGCAGGAACGCCATCCGGGTCGAGGCAACCCGGTCCAGGCCGCGGAACAGCCCGGCCGTGATGGTCGCGCCGGACCGGGAGACACCCGGGATCAGCGCCAGGCACTGGATCAGGCCCATCACGACCGCGTCGATCAGCGTGATCCGGGTCAGCGGCCGGGTCTTGCTGCCCAGTTTCTCCGCCGCGACCATGAAGAACGACCAGACGATCAGCGAGCCCGCGACCCACCACATGCTGCGCAGCGGGCCGGAGATGATGTCCTTGGCCAGGAAGCCGATGATGCAGATCGGCAGCGAGCCGACGATCACGAACCAGCCCATCCGGTGGTCGAACTCGCCGCGGTGCTCGGGGTGCCGCAGGCCGCGGAACCAGGCGACGGCGTACCGGCTGATGTCCTTCCACATGTAGAGCACCACGGCCGCGATCGCGCCGAACTGGATCACCGCGGTGAACGCGGTGACGGCCGGGTCGTCGATCTTCATGCCGAGCAGCTTCGAGGCGATGGTCAGGTGGCCCGTGCTGGAGACGGGCAGGAATTCGGTCAGGCCCTCGACGATGCCGAGGATGATGGCGTCCCAGATCGACATGGGGTGTCAGTCACCGATCCCGGCGAGGTCGAGCGCCTCGGCCACCGTTCGCAGGGTCGCGATGCGCTGCTCCACGGTCGGCTCGAACGGGGTCAGCGCGACGGTCGTCGTACCGGCTTCGGCGTACGCCGTGAGCTTGTCGGCGATCCGTTCCTTGCCGCCGAGCAGCGCGATCGAGTCGATGAAGCCGAACGGTACGGCGGCCATCGCCTCGCGGTGCTTCTTGGCCAGGTACAGGTCCTGGATCTCCTTGGCCTCGTCGGCGTACCCCATCCGGACCGCGAGGTTGTTGTAGAAGTTCTTCTCCCGGCTGCCCATCCCGCCGATGTACAGCGCGGTGTAGCCGCGGATCGGGTCCGCGCCGGCCTCGATGTCGTCGCCGACCACGACCGGGACCGACGCGACCACGTCGAAGCCGTCCATGCCGAGGCCCTCTTGACGGGTCGCGCGACCCGCCTTGATCAGGTTCAACTGCTCTCCCAGGTAGGCCGGGTCGTTCAGGATGCCGAGCCAGCCGTCGGCGATCTCGCCGGCCAGCTCGAGGTTCTTCGGCCCGACCGCGGCCAGATACACCGGTACGTGATCGCGGACCGGGCGGATGGACAACTTGAGCGGCTTGCCAGGGCCGTCGGGCAGCGGCAGCGTGAAGTACTTGCCCTCGAACTCGACGGTCTCCCTGCGCATCGCCGAGTTCACGATCTCAACGTACTCACGGGTCCTGAGCAACGGCTGAGCAAACCGGACGCCGTGCCAGCCCTCGGACACCTGCGGACCCGACACGCCCAGGCCGAGGCGGAACCGGCCTCCGGAGAGCCGGTCCAGGGTGGCTGCCGTCATCGCCGTCATCGCCGGGGTCCGGGCCGGGATCTGGAACACCGCCGCCCCGATGTCGATGGTCGAGGTCTGGGCGGCGATCCAGCTGAGCAGCGTGGCGGCGTCCGAGCCGTACGCCTCCGCGGCCCAGGTGACCGAGAATCCGAGTGCCTCGGCCTCCTTCACCAGCCTCAGATGATCGAGGTGGTCGTCGCCACCGAAGACGAAGCCGATGTTGAGTCCGAGTCGCATGACAGGCGAGCCTAACGAGCCCTTGCCGGTGCCCCGCAATAGGCTCGCTCCATGCAGCAGCGCTATCTCGGTCACAGTGGCCTCACGGTGAGCAGGCTCGGCCTGGGCACCATGTCCTGGGGACGCGACACCGACGAACACGAGGCGCGCGAGCAGCTCGCGGCGTTCGTGGCGGCCGGTGGCACCCTGGTCGACACCGCGGCGGCGTACGGCGACGGTGACAGCGAGCGGCTGATCGGGTCGCTGCTCGGTGACGTGGTGGACCGCGACGACCTGGTGATCGCGACCAAGGCCGGCTTCAGCGTCCGGCGGGGCGAGCGGATCACCGACACCTCCCGCGGCGCGCTCCTGCGCGACCTGGAGGGCTCGCTGCGGCGGCTGAACGTCGACTACATCGATCTGTGGCAACTGCACACGTGGTCGGATGATGTGCCGTTGGAAGAGACCCTGTCGGCTTTGGACCACGCGGTGAGCTCAGGCAAGGTCCGGTACGTCGGCGTGTCCAACTACGCCGGCTGGAAGTCCGCCCGAGCGGTCACCTGGCAGCAGGCGTGGCCGGGGCGCGCAGTACCGGTGTCGAACCAGGTGGAGTACTCCCTGCTCGCCCGGGACGCCGAGGCGGACGCCATCCGGGCCGCTGGTGGGCTCGGCATCGGCGTACTGGCGTGGTCGCCGCTTGGGCGGGGTGTGTTGACTGGGAAGTACCGGACCGGTATCCCCGCTGACTCGCGGGCGGCGTCTCAGCATCTGTCCAGATTCGTCGACCCCTATCTCGACGGGCGAGGTTCGGGCATCGTGGAAGCGGTCGCCCGTGCCGCTGACGGACTGGGCTGGACCCCGCTCGAGGTGGCGCTCACCTGGGTCAGGGACCGGCCCGGGGTGACCGCGGCGATCGTCGGGGCCCGGACGGCGATGCAGCTGAAGTCGGTACTGGGTGTGGAGGAACTCACTCTGCCGCCGGCCATCGTGGCGGCGCTGGAGGATGTTTCGTGAGGCAGTAGGTGTTCCGAGAGGTTCGGAGGTGCGGATGGCCGAATACGAGTTGCAGCAGTTCGAGGTGTCCAGGACGGAGACGCGCGGGGCCGTGCGCCGGCTGCTCACCGAGCACGCCGAGTACGGCGGCTGGGAACTCGCCCGGCTACGCCGCTACCCCGACGGCACCCGCCGGGTCTGGCTCCGCCGCCGCATCATCAAGGTGATGCGCACCCTCTAGAGGTCGTGCCGGACCCAGACGTTCGGTTCGACGTACACGGCGTAGTTGTGCTCGATG
Organism: Kribbella sp. NPDC051620; assembly: GCF_044453825.1. Taxonomy (NCBI): domain Bacteria; kingdom Bacillati; phylum Actinomycetota; class Actinomycetes; order Propionibacteriales; family Kribbellaceae; genus Kribbella; species Kribbella sp. NPDC051620. Next base: position 1,145,226 of record NZ_JBITDB010000001.1, on the reverse strand, counting down.
TCACAACGCACCGGCACCAGTGCCTTCGGGACGATGACCTCTCCGGTCTGGTCGAACGGCAGGCCGGTCCATTCGCGCCATTCGTCGAGCGAGCCGGCCATCACCATCGAGCGCTCCGCGACCTGCACGATCTCGGCGCCGGCCTTCACATGCACCCGCAGCCACGGGTCGACCGGCAAGCCGTCCTCACGGAACTGCTGGATGTACTCCGTCATCGGCTGGTGCGGATCCTGCTTGCCGTTCGGGCGTACCGGTGCGTAGAGGGTCGTGAGGCCCATCGCCTGGACGTTGCGGCGCATGGTCGCGAGCATCTCGTGGGACAGGCCACGGCCGAGATGGCTGGCGGTGATCGAGATCTCCAAGGCGCTGGCGACTGTCGGCGTACGGCCGTGGCGGTGGTCCGCGACGCCCCAGATCAGGGCACGGTCCCAGCCACCGCTGGGCAGGTCGGTACGGTCCTCGTTCGGGAACTCGAACGGGATGCTGCGCCCGTGCGCGACCAGGACGTCGCCCTCCATCGCCATCAGGCAGTGCTCGGGGAACAGCTCCGGCACGCGGCCCATCAGCGAGCCGCCGATCGGGTCCTGCGCCATGAACGTCGGCCAGCCGCTCTTGAAGTCGTGCAGCAGCTCGAACAGCTCAGGCCGCTCGGCCAGGGTGGTGATCACGATCCCGTCGGACATGTTCCGCAGTCTGGCAGGGAGCGCTCTCCACCGCAGCCGCATTTCTCCTCAGTACCAGGACCGCGACGGCGACTGCGGCAGTCAGGCAGCCGGCCCCGATCAAGGTGTTCTCCGCGCCCGCGGCCGCGATCACCGATCCACCGACCAGCAGACCGGCCGAGCTGCCCGCGTTCACCACCACGGTCTGTCCGGAGAGCAGCGCGCGCCGCTCCGCGCCGGTCGACGATCTCGTGATCACTCGTGAGATCGCCGCGATCCCGAGCACCAGCGTCGCCCCGGAGAGCACGGCCAGCGCGGCGACAGCGGTCGGCGTCGTCCAGATTCCCATCCCTATCCAACACAGCCCGGTCATCGTCCACGCGAGTGTGGCCAGCGGCGCCGGAGAGAAACGCCGGACCACGGCCAGCGACACGACCGTACCGAGCACGGACCCGACGCCGTAGCCGGACATCCCAGCCGCGACATACACCCCGGGCCAGCCGCGGTCAGCGCCGATCACCGATAACCCGAGAGGGAACGCGAACCAGGTCAGGCAACCGGTCCCCCGCACGATCCACCCGTAGAGCACATCCGGCCGACCGGCCAGGCTGCCCCGGATCGAGGGCACCGGCGCAGCAGCGGGAGAGCGCTCACCGGTGACCCCGATCGCGAGCAGTCCTGCGATCAGTACGGCGACCGCCTCGACCCACAGCAACTCGTCCGTGAACCCGGCAGCCACCGCCAGCGCCCCAGCCGGTGCACCGACGACCATTCCCACCCGCCGAACCCCGTCCTGCCAGGTGAGCAACAGCACCGCGCGATCGGGTCCCCAGCGATCTCCGGTGTCGGCTAGCAGCGCACTCCGCCCCGGACCCGACAAAGCGTCTCCACACCCCAGCAACAGACCGCTCGCGATCAAAACCCAGGCGTGCAGCAAGTCGAGCATGGCCGCCGCGGGAACCATCGCCAGCGCGACTGCCTGAACCACAGCCAGCATCGCCAGCCGCGCTCCCGAATCGACCCACTGCCTCGCCCGCCGAGCCCACCACGGCGACAGCAGGACAGGAATCCCGGCACACCCGCCGGCCAATCCCGTCGCCGCCACCGAACCTGTCTGCTGCAGCACCACCAGCGGCAACGCCACCTGCGTGAACCGAAGGGCCAGATCTGCAGAACCACCGCCTGCCAACAAGAACAACGCATCCCGACGAGCTCTCACACCCTTGATGGTCGTCGTGTTGTGTTGCCGCAGGTAGCCGGCAGCAACGAGCCACAAGCCATAGGCTGTCCCTATGGCTTCATTACCCTCGGTCGAGGATCTGCAACTCGTCCTGGCGATCAGCAGGACGGGCTCGGTCGGTACCGCGGCCCGCGAACTGCGGATCTCCCAACCGTCGGCGTCCCAGCGCCTGGCCCGGATCGAACGCAGTAGCGGCACCAAACTCTTCAGCCGCGACACCCGAGGCGCGCGCCCCACCGCCGCCGGCCACGAATTCGCCCGCCAGGCCGAGCACATCCTCGGCCACCTCGACAGGGTCTACGCCGCCACCCGGGCAGCCGTCGCCGGCGAGCGCCTCTCGATCGGCACCTTCGCCAGCCTCGCGCCGGTCCTCTTCCCGATCCTGGACGCCGAGCTGCCCGACGTCGACATCGACCAGGCGGTCGACCACGGCCGGTACCTGGCCGGACTCGTTGCCGAAGGCACCATGGACGCCGCCTTCATCGCGATCGCCGACCAGATGGTGCTCCCCCGCGGCGCCGTCGCCCGCCCGGTCGGCCGCGACGAACTGGTCCTCTTCGTCCCGGCCGGCGTCGCCCCGCCCGGCACCGGCAAGTACCCGCTCAGAGCGCGCGATCTTCCCTTCTCCACCTACGATCTCGGCGCCGACGAGATCCGTGCCCGCCTGATCGCCCACGGCGCCAACGCCCGCCGCGGCATCACCCTCACCACGACCGTCGCCATGGCCCGCCGCCGCTCCCAACTGGCCCTGGTTCCCCGAAGCGCCCTCTCCCACGAACTGGGCCCTGGCGAGCGCCTGGTCGCCGCTCCCTTCCGCTACCGCCTGACCCTCAGCATGGTCACCGGTGCGACTCCACCCCCACGCCTGGTGGCCCTGCTCCCCCGCCTCCGCCACGCGATGCACCTGAGCGCGGTACGTCGCCCCGCCCGCTAGGGCACTAGACCCGCCGACGGGTACGCATGCCTCGCCGGACGAGATTCACCATCGTCCGATCGCCCAGCCGGTCCGCGATCTCGATCAGCTCCATTCCGATCGCCACGGGGAGACAGAGGTTGTTTCTGCTTTGCATGATCCAGCGTGGCCAGAGGATCAGCAGCCGGGTGAGCCGGGACTTTGCCTGGGCTTCCTCGCCGGCGTACATGAGCAGGCGGGCGGAGGCACAGAGCGAGATGACGAGTCCGGGGAGCGCGCTCCGAGCCGGAGTCATCTGCTCGTACTGAGTCACCAGCCCTTGGACGACCGGCAGATCCTCACTCGCATGCGCGGGGTCCAGCGGATACCGCACACCCGGGAGGTACTTCGTGTAGGTGCTCCCGGCGAATTCGGCGTTGATGGTGCCCCACAGCTCCTCGACGGCAGCCCGGTCCTTCATGCCGCTGAACAACACGGCCTGGTTGTGGAGCAGTACGGACAACGGCGTCGCCCACCCTGGCTGCCGGGCGGTCCGGCAGCGATGAATCGCCTCTTCGTTGATCTGCACGGCCTTCTCCGGCTGCCCCTGGCGGCTGAGCCAGACGGAGTATGTGAGCAGGCGGGCGATCAAGTCGTGCCGGTAGGCCTCCGGGGCGGTCGCGACGAGGCGACGAAGGATCCCGACCGCCTTTCCGTCCGCCTCGATCGCCGCCGGGAGCTTGCCGTCCGCCGCGCGCTCCGCTGCGTGGTTGGCCAGAATCACCACCTGGTACGCCGCAATGCCCGCCGACTCGAGCCGCTGCACATCGACCGCATGAGCACCGTCCACGAGACGGTGCAGCTCGCGTTCCACGTCGTCGCTGCTCAGCCCACCGAAACCCAGTGCGGTCAGCTTCTCGCGCAGCAGAACGAAGTCCTCGTCACTCCACAGCGGACGGCTCTTCGACTGCCCGAAGAGCCGCCGGCGCGGGCGGGCGGGACGCCGGGCGGCACATCCGGCGAGAAAAACGCCGAGGTACTGCTCGATCGCGGTCTGCCAACCGGTCAGCTCCCGGACAGCGAGATCCCAGTCCAGCTCCCAGACCCGCAAGGTGCTGTCGTCGCCGGCGGACGCGATCCGGCGGCCGTCGGCGGAGACGTCCACCGAGTTGACCGGCCCGGTGTGGCCGCGGAGGGTGCGCAGGCAGCGTCCGGTCGCGAGTTCCCACAGCCGGACGGTCTTGTCGCTTCCAGCCGTCACTGCATAAAGGTCGTCGGCAGTGAGACAGACCGAGTTCACGTCGCCGCTGTGTCCGTTGAGTTTGCGCAGGCATTCGCCGGTGATCAGATCCCACGTCCGCACGTGCCCGTCCGAACCGGCGGTCACCAGTTGTCGGCCGTCACCGGTGACGCGACCCGACCGAGTGAAGGCGGTACCGCGGCTGAGGGCTCGCACACACCACCCGGTGGCGAGGTCCCACAGCCGCAGTGTGCCGTCGAAGTGGGTGGAGACGGCGTGCCGTCCGTCGGGGGTCACGCACAGCACCCTGGCCCAGTGGAAGTCCCGCTCGTCGCACTTGATCGAGAAGGTCGCCTCGCACTTGCCCGTGGCCAGGTTCCAGACGCGGACGTCGCGATCCAGATCCGTGGAGAGCAAACGCCCACCGGGCACGGCATGGAGCAGTTCGACGACGCGCGGATGCGGCAGCGCATGCTTCAGCTCTCCGGAGTACCGGTGCCAGACCTTGACTGAGTTGGTACTGGCCGCCGCGAGGTAGGCACCGTCAGACGTCGCGCAGACCGACTCGGTCACTCCCGGCTCGGCGCCGAGATCCATGGTCGCGGCGCCGTTGGCCAGCTCCCACACCTGCACCTTGCCGTCAAAGCCGCCGGTGACCGCGTACCCGCCGTCAGGTGTGACCGCTACCGCAGTCACGGCCTCGCGGAACCCGCTCGCCAACGCTGCCTGACGGGCGTCTTCAAGGGTGACGTGTTCACAGTGACCGTCGAGCCCGCGCCAGGCCTCTCCGATCTCCCCTGCTCGCTCGTACCCCGGTCGCTGCCGAGCCTCGCGGAGTAACCCGAGCGCACTCCGGATGTCTCCACTGGCCTTGGCCGCCAGCGCCTGCTCGACCAGTGCGCCGACTGCTCCCTCCGCTGCAAGGATGTCCGCGGTACTACGGGGACGGGCGACCTGGAACGCGGCCGGCTCGCCGCCGCGCGAGCGCACGGCGTACACGTCCCGGGAAGGCGTGGTGACCAGGACGGTCTCGTCGTCGATCGGCCCTGCCGACTCCGCGGGCGCGATGGTGCGCAGGCACCGTCCGGTGGCGAGCTCCCACACCCTGGCCGAGTGCTCGTCGCGGGTGATGACGTGTCGTCCATCCGGGCTCGAACGCACGGACAGCACCGAGTTGAGCTCCGTGGACAGAGTCCGGACCAGCTGCCCTGTCGCCAGGTCCCAAACCCGTGCGGTCGCGTCCCAGCCGGCCGTCAGGGCATACCGGCTGTCCGGGGTTGTGGAGACCGCGCTGACGCTGTTCGTGTGGCCGGTCAGAACATGGACCAGATCTCCGGACGCGTAGTCACAGACCCACACCCGCCCGCCCGACGAGCACAGGATGACGCGCCGGTCGGCGGAGACGCAGACCTCGTCCGTGCTGGCTCTGACCTGGACAATCGGCGCGTAGTCGACCGGGAGCGGCGGCGCGGTCTTCCAGTCCAGGCGCAGTACGCGCAGGCAGCGACCCGTCGACAGTTCCCACTCACGCACGGTCGCGTCCGAGCCGGCCGACAGCACGGTGTCGCGGCCGGGGACCGGGCAGACCGAGTACACGCTCGTCACGTGGCCGACCTCGCTCTCGGTATGACCGCTGAGGATCCGGACGCACTTCCCGTTCGAGGTGTTCCAGACGCGGAGTGTGCCGTCTCCGCTGGCCGTCACGGCGCGCCTGCCATTGGGTAGCACTGCGAGCCCGTAGACCGTGCCGGTGTGTCCCGCGAGAGTGCAGAGCTTCCGGCCCGACGGAAGGTCCCAGACCGTGACGGTGTTCTCGTCGGACGACCAGGCATGGCGGCTGTCCGCGGTCAGCTCTACCCGTGATTTGGAGCCGAGGTGGCCGATGGGTCCGGTGGAAGCGTCGCCGCGTTCGAGGTTGATGCGGGCCAGCAAGGGGGCGATTCGCTGTGGGTCAGTGCCGCCCGACTCGATGTGCTCCAGCTCGTTGAGCAACTGCTCGTCGGTCTTGTCGCCTTGACGCCATTGCAGCAGACCTCGGTTGTAGGCGGCCTCCGGGTGCTGCGGGTCGGTGGAGCAGGCTTGGTCGAGAGCGGTCAGCGCCTCGTCAGGGCGGCCGAGGTCGAGCAGGGACAGGGCGCGGTTGTTGAGTTCGTCGGCGCGCAGGTCTGCGGGGCGCGGCGATGAACGCGGGTAACGGTGGTGTGCGATTTCGGCGTACAGGTCGGTGAGTTCGCCTGCTACCTGGGCCATCTCGGGGCGCGTGGCGGGGTCCGGGCGTAGGCAGCGGGCCAGGAGATCGTCCAGGGCCGGCGGGACTTTGATTGCCGCGGCGCTGAAGCCTCCTCCACGCAGCCCGGCGAGGACTGCACCGGCGGCGGGTCCCGCGCTCCAGGTGATGCCGCCGACGAGCATCTCGAGGATGCTGACGGCGAAACTCCACACGTCGCTGCGCCGCCCGACCGCAGTGCGCGAGTACTGCTCCGGAGACGCGTAGGCCCGGGTCATACCGCCGAACGACACCCGGAGACTCTGCTGCGCGTCCCCTGACTCCACAACGGCCTGCGGGGACTGTGCGCGGGACAGCCCGAAGTCGGTGATCTTCGCGGTGCCTGCGGTGTTGAGCAGGATGTTGGCGGGCTTGACGTCTTGGTGCACAACGCCTTGGCCGTGGGCGTACATCAGCCCCCAGGCCGCTTGGATCGCGATGTCCAGCACCCGGGTCAGCACCTCTTGCTGAGTCCCTTGGTAGAGCCTGCCGCCGGCGATCCACTCCGCCAGGCTTCCGCCGTCGACGTACTCGATGAACAGCCGCGGTACGCCGTCCAGCACGCGAAGGTAGTGGCAGGCGCAGACATGAGGGTGCGGCCCGAACCCGACCCAGGTCTCGGCTTCCTCGATGAATCGGTCGCGATCGGTGGTACCGGGCGTCCCCGCTTCGAGGGGCGACTTCACCGCCAGATCGGTGTCCCAGCCCAGGTGCCTGACCTGGTAGACGATTCCCATCCCGCCTTCGCCCAGGACGGCACGGATCTCGTACGTGTCGGCGACCAGTTGACCGAGCTGCCAGGAGCGGTCCGGTCCGGCCTCATGACCTGCTGTCACCGGAACTCCCGCTGGAGCCGCCGACACTGGCGATCAAGTGGCGTGCCTCGCCGGCGATACGGGCACTTACATCGTCGATGCCTGTCAGGCCGCTGGCGAGGAGCTGTGCGGCGAGCGCCTCGAGATACGTCGCGGCGGCGAGAACGTGGTCGTCGACGTCGATCCGGCGGCCGTCCCGCTGCGCGTCCGACGCTTCCCGCGTGTTCCGCATGATCCGGCTCACCTGGGTGGCGATCTCGTTGCGGGTGTCCATCGGCAGGTCGACCGCTCGCCCGATCTGGTTGAGAATTGTGTGGCAGCTGCGATCGAGCGCTTTGAGCAGCCGGTATCCACGGTCGCGGGTCGCTGCTCTCGGCGTCGAGGTGCGCACGTTCCCGCCGGCGACCTGGCCGTGGATCGCGGTGAGGACCAGCGGCGTGTACGCGTGGATGTCCACCGCGTTCGTCGCGCCCAGCGACTCGCGGAAGCACGGGTGGATGTGGAATTCGGCTTCGTACGGCTGGACCGGGAGGTCTGCCCCACCCGCGTAGACGACATCGTTGCCACGCCGTACGCCGAGGAAGCCGACGGAGTAGAGGGTGTCGACGATGCCGGGAAGCGTGAAGGAATGCTGGTACGCGGGGAACTGCGCGTGCAGGGTGCCCGCCGTCCGGTCCAGGCGGGTCGCGAGTACGTCGCGCATCACGACGTACCCCATGTTCTGGAAGAGCGGGAAGAGGCGTTCGAGGTACGGGTACGCGACCAGGTACTCCTGGGTGAGGTCCTTGAGTTTCCACTCGGAGAACTGCCTGGTCGCGAGCAGGACGTCCTGTTCGCGCATCCGGGACTGGCCGCCGTGGACGGCGATGTCGCGCGCCAGGTTGAGGTACTGGATCAGGTCGCGCGGTCGTGGGAGCGCCCGCGACAGCACGAACTCGGTCGTCGCCTGCTCGCCGACCCGCGCGGGGAACAGCTCGGTCCAGAGCTGCTCGGAGGTCAGTCCGGCGCCGGCTGACGTGCGAGCCCTGGCGAGCGCCAGCTCCATCAGGGCGTCGTCCGACCAGCCGAGTCGCAGCTCGTCGCCGCGGAACTTGTCGCCGTCGGGGAACGACAGGGAGTCGTAGATGTCGGATCGCAGGAAGACGAGGCAGCGCATCGCGCCGCCGTAGTACGCGGTGACGTGTTTGGCGGCCAGGAGCAGACCGATGATCATCGAGTGCGCGTCGGGCTCCGACGACCAGACCTGTTCCAACTGGTCGGCCAGGAGCAGTACCGAGGCCGTTCTGCCCGCTTGGTCGAGCTCGGCGAAGGCGTCGGCGACGCCACGCTCGACGACCTCCAGCTGGCGGCTGGCCTGGGCGCCTTCCGACGGTACCCGGCCGAGCTCGAGACCGGTCTTGATCCCGAACGCCTCCAGCGAAAGGGATGTCTTCTGCAGCCCGCTGACCGCATGTGCGAGCTTGCCCGCGGCATCCTGATTCGGCAGCTCCCCATTGGCTTTGAGGAACCGTCGCAGCACTCTGATCGACTTGGGCTTGCGCAGGCTGCGACGAGCCCGCTGGGCGTTCAGTACCAGATGACGGGCGGCGTGGACGGCGAAGATGTATCGCCAGACAAGGGCCTTGGCAGTGTCGCCGGTCAAGCCCTGGAGCTCGAAGCGGCGGATCTCGCTGCCCAGCGCGTCGTCAGGGGTGATGAAGATCGTGCCGCCGGCGTGCTCCGCGGCCAGCCGCAGGCAGATCGCGCTCTTGCCGACGCCCTTCCGGCCGATGACCAGCATCTTCCGGCCGGACATCACCGCCTCGTAGGCAGGCGTCGAGATGAAGCTCTCGCGCAGCAGGCCACTGGCGATGTCGCGTTCGGCGTCCTCATAGCCGAAGTGCAACCGGTGCAGTGCGGGCGGCTCGGTCATATGGACTCAGTATGACGCCAGGCAGGGTTCGTCGTCACAGCCAGCCACGGCGGGCCGCGGTGAGGCTGGCCTGAAAGCGGGTCGACGCTCCCAGCTCGTGCATCAGCCGATGGATCCGTCGTTGCGTGGTCCGTTCGCTCCAGCCCTGCGAGCGGGCGATGGCGGCATCGGTGAGGCCGGCGGCGAGCAGGTCCAGGAGGCGGCGGGTGTCATCGTCCGGGTGGGCCCGGTCGTCACCGGCCTGCGGTCCGGCAGGTCCGGCAGCTGGGAGGGCGACGGCGCGTTCCCATTCGGCTTCGAAGAGGGCGCCGAGCGCCGCCAGCATGGGCGACTGGTGGATGAGGTAGGCCGCCGACTGACCACCGGCCGCGAGGCTGAAGGGGATGATGGCCACCTGGTTGTCGCTGATCACCAACTTCAGCGGCAGCTCGGGCCGTACCCGGGCCTTCTCCCCCGCTCTGATGCTGGGCTCGATGTCGGAGGTCATCCGGCCCGGCCAGGCCACCGCTTCCTGGCTGTAGATCACCCGATGGCTCACCCCATGGCGCTGGCGCTCGATCTGCAGATCGAGATTGACGCCCGGCCGGTCGACGTACGGCGGCCGATCGAACGCGCGGATCTCACGGCGGGCATCGGCCGTCATCCGGCCCACCGCCGAGCTGATGTCGTCGCGGTCGGTGAGCAACTCGACCGCCAGCTCCGGATGCGTGATCCGGGCCGCCTCCCGGTAACTCTCCATCAATTGGTGGACCAGGGAACGAGCCTCGTCCAGCCGATGTTGCTGCTCGTCGATCAGGGCGGCGACCGAGACATCCGGGACGGTGGCGGCGAAGCGCGGTGGCCGGCCGGCAGTACGGGTGGCGAGGCCGTCCCTGATCAGAGTGGACAGCAGGCGCCCGACGACAGCCGACGACAGTCCGCAGATGCCGGCCAGCTCAGCGGCCGTGCACCGCGGTTGGCCGACCAGAGCGACGTACACCTGCTCTGCCTCGTCCGTGAGTCCCAGCACGTTCAGTCTCATGAAACCTCCGCCGAGCCGGGTGGCGGGTGTCCGCCACGCGGCGTACTTCAGCCACCGACATTCCTTGTGCCGTTGGTGTCCGCGTTGACATCCTCCAGCTGCAAGTCCTCACCACTCTGTACTATCCGAAGGGCCCGCCAATGCCCCATGCCCAGTTCCGGTACGGCGCCGCGATTCTCACCGTGCTGACTCTGACAGCCACCATCGTCTCCGGCAGCTCCGCCACTGCCTCCGCCGCACCCAGCACGCCTGCTCAGCCGCCCACCGCCAGTACTCCGCTGGGCAACTTAGCCACGCCACCCGCCCAGCGTCAGGGCGTAGTACCGGGGCAGGTACTGGTCACGCTGAACCAGAACACCTCGGTGACCGGGCCTGTGCTCGCCGGACCTGCTCAGAACCGGCTGGCCGCCCGTGCCCCGCGGACCAGCGACAAGGCCCTCGACGCCAAGCTGCGCGCGGTGGGAGCCACCTCCCTGCAGCCGCTCCTCCCCACGCTCTCGACGCGGACCTATGTGGTCAACGTGCGCGAGAAGGATTCGACGGCTGTCGCCAGGGCCCTCCAAGACACCTCCGGAGTCGCGTACGCCGAACCGGACCGCTACGTGAACACAATGAACCCCGGACCGCAGCCACTGCCCGCCTCGGCAACTGGGAACCCAGCACCTGCCTCTAAGCCGCTGCCCGCGTCCGGTTCCGCCGAGCTGCCGTCGAACTATGCCGTGTCGAACTCCGCCCAGGCCTTCCTCAATGCCGGTGGCGTCAACGCGATGGGTGCCTACAGCATCCTTCAGAAGAACTTCGGCCAGCAGCCGGGCACCGGCGAGATCATCACCAACGTGTCCGTCGGCGACCTCACCGACCAGTCGATGGCCGATGCCGGCGACGGCTATGTGCAGGGGTACGGCCCGACGACGGTCCTGAAGGACGGCCGGCGCTACCTCGATCTGCCCTCGATGCCGCTGATCCCCACCTACGTCGCGGGCGCCGACGGCTCACTCGACCCGGCCGGCTCGACCAAGAACCAGGACCCCCTGCTCGGCGAGGTACTCCTCGACTTCAGCGTGATGGCACCGCTGCCCCACGATCAGCAGCGCGCGGACGCCGCTGGCACCGGCTACACCGACCTGCTCGGGATCGCTCCGGGCGCCGACTATCGGCTCGTCGTGCCGCAGGAGCCGACGATCAGGCAGATCGCCGGCGCGTTGCTGGCCGCCGCCCACCAGACGCCGCGGCCGAGTGTGATCACCGCGAGCCTCGGCTTCGGCACCGACTCGGTCGGCTTCCCGGGCCGCTATCTCGAGGACGACCCGTACGTCCGTTCCGTGGTCGCCTCGATCGTCAAGCAGGACGGCATCGTGGTGTCGATCTCCTCCAACGACGGCACCCGGCTCTACACCCCGGCCGCGGTCGGCCCGGACGGCGGCAGCACTCCGACCGACAAGGCCGGCAACACCGCGTCCGCGACCACGATCGACGACGTCGCGATGACCACCACCCCGTCGGAGGTTCCCGATTCCGGCGCGATCGCCGCCGGTGGGACCACCTTGGACGACACTCTCGCAGTACCGGCGAACGCCAACGGCCCGTACGCGGAGACCCGGATCAGCGGCTTCGGCACCTTCTCGTCCGGCTTCGGCAGCCGGCTGGACCTGTCCGCGCCCAGTGACAACATCATCGCCTTCCAGCACTCGGCGGGCGGCAGCGCGCAAGCTGTCGCTCCCGTGTTCAACGGTGGAACGTCCGCGTCCGCGCCAGAGATCGCCGCAGCCGCCGCGGTCGTGCTCCAGGCCGGCCGGCTGGCCGGTCATCGGCTGAGCCCCGAGCAGGTCCGGGATCTGCTGAAGCAGACCGGCCGTGCGGTCCAGACCCCGCCGCAGATCGACCGGAAGCTGCAGGTCGGACCGCAGATCGACGTGACGGCCGCGACCGAGAAGGCGCTGGGTGGCAAGCTGAAGAATCTCTCGATCATCAGGCTCTCGATCGCCCATCGGGTCACCGTGGCCGGCCTCGGCGGCAACTTCGTCGAGGCCACCGACCAGAACCGGATCGACCTCGGGGACATGGCCTCCGGCGGCAACGGCGAAGGTCTGGTCGGTCCGGTGACCTTCGCCGCTGACGTCACCGGCATGCCGCGCGGGGGCAATCCGCAGTACCGGCTCATCGTCGGCAAAGACACCTTTTCCTCCACCACCCCGGCGATCAGGGTGACGCCCCGTCAGCTTCTGTCCGCCGCAGGGCTCCCGGTCACCTCCACTACCGACCGCAACGTCGACCTCACCTTCGAGGTGCTGGACAACGGCACGGTGCAGGCCGCTGTCGACCGCACCCTGGCCGTCGGCCCGAGCGACGGCCGGTACGTCGAGTCCACCGCGCCGCTCGCACCGGCGACCGCCCGGGAAGGCAAGCCGGTCACCGTCTCCTACGACCTGACCGGAGTCACCACCGCGACCGCTCCCGAACTGGTCGTCTCCACGGTCGGCCACTGGAACCCGTCCCTCGGGCCGATCTTCTCCGCGGGCTGGCACCAGCCTCTGACCGGGTCGGCCGGCACCGTCACCATTCCCGCCGACGCGTTCAAGGGCGGCGGTGGCCTGTATGGCATCGGCATCGTCCTGTCCGGCTACGGAGGCAACCCCAGCTTCACCAAGTACGGCGAGTTCGCCCCGATCCGGATCGACGGCGGCTCCGAGTTCAGCCGGCCGCAGGCACCGACCTTCGCTGCTGGTGTACACACCGCCGAGGTGACCCGGAGCGCCCCCACCTTCGAGCTGAGCTACGACGTGCACGACGTTCCCGGCGCGAGGTCGGCGATCGTCGAGTTCTCCGCTACGGCGCCGACCCTGTTCAACTCGCTGAACACCTTCACCAACGCCAACGGCACGGCGCTGGACCACGACGGAGTGAACACTCCGTCCGCAGCGACCAGGACGCTCCCCTCGACGTCGGGAACCGTCCGTCTCAACGCGCTGTCGCTCGGCCTGAACACCTCCGCCAGCTACAGCGTTCGGGTCCTGGCGGTGGACAGCAAGCAGCGCATCACCGGCCAGGCGTCACCCGTCTCGAACCTGGTCGTCGACGACGGTCGCGCGCCGGACGGCAGTACGGTCCTGAGTTTCATTGCTTCTGGCAACAATTCGGTCGTTGCCCTGCGCACCGTCGCCGGTGGTACGGAGGTACGGCGCTACTCGACGGCGACCGGCAACTACGGCCCGGTACTGACCTCGGACGCCGGCATCGCTTCCGACTACCACGTGATCGGGGTGACCCCCCACCGAGTACTCCTCGCGCACGCGGCCCAAGCAGGTGGCGACGTCCAGCTCGAGACCTGGGACACGGCGACCGGCACGTTGGTCGGTACGTCGGTACTGCGTGCTTCGGAGTACCGGATTGCTGCGGGAAGGGTCGATGCCAAGCGCAACCGGGCCGCGGTGCTGGTTCGTGCCGTCACCGGCAACGTCGACTCGGTACTCCCGGTCGACCTCGCCACTGGCACCGTCGGAACCGCGATCATTGCTGATGGCAACGGTACGATCCCGGCCGGCACCTACAGCCTGCTGGAGTTCGACCAGTCCACCGGCAGTGTGTTCCTCGGCAAGGTCGGCAGCGCGATCATCTGCCTCGGTGGGGTGGCGCCGGCCAAGGTCGACCTCGACGCCGGGACGGTGACCACGGCCGGATCGGTGTCCGCCTGCGGCCGTGGCATCGCCTCGGACGGCGCGGGCACGCTCTACAACCTGGCGGCCGGGTCGGTCAGCACGAAGATCGCGCCCACCACCACGCTCACGCCGTACGACGAAACGACCCAGACCGCCGGCAGCGGGTTCGCGTTGCGCAAGGGCACGCCGAGCACACTCGCCGTGGACGGTGTCCATCACCTCGCCCTGGTCTCGTTCGCGGCCCCGGAAGGCGTCGTCTATTTCGGTGCGCAGCAGGGCGTCATCTCGGACAACAACGCGACCAGCCAGGTGGCGATCGTCGACCTCGGTACGGGAGAGGTGCTCCGCACCCTGAACACCGGGATCGTCACCAACCGCGGCGGCCTCCTGCTGCACGGCGTACAGGACACCTCTCTTCAACTGGACCCGAGCACCCGGACAGCCTGGACCTACAGCCCGGACGGCACCCAACTCCAGCAGTTCTCCTACTGATCAGCGTGGACGGGGAGCAGTGTGATACCGCTCCCCGTCCATCAGAACTGCACGCCGCGAGTCAGGGCGCCGTCGACGACGAGGTTGGTGCCGGTGATGAAGCTGGCCACCGGGCTGGCCAGGAAGACCGCGGCGCGGGCGATCTCGTCGGGGTGGGCCATCCGGCCGGTTGGGTTGAGGGCGAGCGCTTCCTGGAAGAACTCGGGGTTGTTCTGCTCGATGCTCTCCCAGACGCCGCCCGGGAAGTAAGTGTTGCCGGGAGAGATCGAGTTGGCCCGGATGCCCTTCTTCGCAAGCTGGTAGGCAAGTCCCTGGGTGTAGTGGACGATGGCCGCCTTGAAGGTCCCGTACGCGCCGGCGGCGAAGTCGATCTCCCGGCCGGACACGCTGGACACGGTGACGATCGACGGCGCCCGGCTTTCCTCGAGGTACGGCATCGCGGCATTGACCAGCCGGACCGTGCCCAACATGTCGACCTGGAAGCTCTGCTGCCAGAACTCCTCGCCCTCGCCGATCGCGAGGGCGCTCACGTTGGAGACCACGACGTCGATGCCACCCAGTTCGGTCGCGCTGTCGCGTACCCACTGAGAGAGCGCTTCCGCGTCACCGACGTCCACGGCCCGCCCGCTCACGGTCGCGCCGGCTGCTTTGAGCTTCTCGACGGATGCCGTCACATCGGCCTCGGTCCGCGCACAGAACGCGACGGCGGCGCCTTCCGCCACCAGACCCTCGACGATCGCGTGCCCGATCCCCTTGGTCCCACCGGTCACCAACGCCCTGAGCCCCGCCAGCTGAAGATCCATCGTTGTCAGGCCTCCGTGAAGAATCGGTCGAGGACGCGGGAGCCGAACTCGAGCGAGGCGGTCGGCACGCGCTCGTCGATGCCGTGGAACATGCCCATGAAGTCCAGATCCGGCGGGAGCTGCAGCGGTACGAACCCGAAGCAACGGACCCCGAGCCGGGACCAGGACTTCGCGTCCGTACCGCCTGACATCAACAGCGGCGCCGTCCGGCTCTGCGGGTCCTCTGCCTTCAGTACGGACTTCATGATCTCGACCAGCCGGCCGTCGTAACTCGTCTCCAGCGCGATGTCCTCGATCACCGTCTCGCGCTGCACCTTGTCACCGAGCAACTCGTCGATGGTGGCGAAGAACTCGTCCTCGTACCCCGGCAGGAACCGCCCGTCGATATGCGCCTCGGCGTCGCCGGGGATCACGTTGACCTTGTACCCGGCGTTGAGCATCGTCGGGTTCGCGGTGTTGCGCAGGGTGGCCCCGAACATCCGGCTGAAACTGCCCAGCTTGGCCAGCGTCTCGGTCATGTCCTCGGGATCGAGCTCGGTACCGAGTACGTCCTCGAGCGTCTTCAGGAACTCCCTGACGGTCGGCGTCAGCCGCAGCGGCCACTCGTGGTTGCCGATCCGGGTGACCGCCTCGACCAGGTTCGTCACCGCGTTGTCGTTGTTGACCATCGACCCGTGACCGGCCGTACCGCGCGCCTTGAGCCGCATCCAGTTCATACCCTTTTCGGCGGTCTCGATCAGGTACAGCCGCAGGTCGTCCTTCATCGTCACCGAGAACCCGCCGACCTCACCGATCCCCTCGGTGCAGTCCTGGATCGTCTCCGGATGGTTCTTGATCAGCCACTGAGCCCCGTACAGCCCGCCGGCCTCCTCATCCGCCGTGAACACCAGCCGCACCGGCCGCCGCGGCTTCACCCCGGCCCGCTGCCGCGCCCGTACGACCGAGATCACCATCGCATCGAAGTCCTTCATGTCGACCGCGCCGCGCCCCCACACGCACCCGTCAAAAATCTCCCCCGCGAACGGATCAACCTTCCAGTCCTTCGGATCCGCCGGCACCACATCCAGATGCCCATGCACCAGCAACGGCTCCGCCGTCGCGTCCTCGCCCTCCCAGTGCGCCACCAGGCTGGCTCTGCCCGGCTCCGACTCGTAAATGGTGGACTCGATCCCCACCTCCCCCAACTTCGCCGCGACATACTCCGCCGCGTCCCGCTCCCCGTTGCTCTTCCCGTTCCCGTAGTTCGTGGTGTCGAACCGGATCAACTCACTACACAGCTCCACCACCTCGGCATCAGGCGTGTACGACTGGTCACCGGGCGTCGAAAAAGTCATACCCCCACCCTGCCAGCACCCGATGTGAAAAACACCCGTGGGGTTTGCTAAGGTTCTCCAGTCGACGCCGCACAACGGCAGACACCACTCGTCCGGGTGGCGGAATGGCAGACGCGCTAGCTTGAGGTGCTAGTGTCCTTTACGGGACGTGGGGGTTCAAGTCCCCCCTCGGACACAACAAGCCGCAGACCCAAAGGTCGGCGGCTTTTTTGTTTGCTGGGCGTGACAGGGATTGCAACAGTCTCGTCAAGATTCGCGCGGCTGTGGGTTCCTGCTTGTCGGCGGGGACAGTGGGGGCCCGGCAGCAAGCCGGTGTCGGCGGGGCGTGGGATGCTGCGGCGGTGACTCTGTATTTGCATCGGGCCGGGCGCACGGATGTGCTGGCTGATGGGCTGGGGGAACTGCTTGCCGTGCCTCTTGGCGATCCGTTTGCCGAGGAGCTCGTGGTGGTGCCGGCCAAGGGGGTTGAGCGGTGGCTGTCTCAGCGGCTGGCGCGTCGGCTGGGGGCCGGTGCGGGGCGGGGTGACGGAGTTTGCGCGGGGGTCCGGTTCGCGACGCCGGGGTCGCTGGTGGCGGTGTTGCTTGATCTCGGCCAGGACGATCCTTGGGCCGCGGACGCGATGGCTTGGCCGTTGCTGGCGGTGATCGACGAGTCATTGGACGAGGCTTGGTGCGAGCCTGTTGCCCGGCACCTCGGCCATTTCGAGATCGGCGCCGAGGCCGAGTTGCGTCAGGGCCGTAGGTACGCCGTTGCCTCGCGGCTGGCGCGGCTGTTTGCGTCGTACGCCGTGCAGCGGCCAGCTCTCCTCGCGGACTGGAGCGAAGGTCGCGACACCGATGGCCGCGGTGAGGCGATCGACGACGATCTGGCCTGGCAGCCCGAGCTCTGGCGGCGACTGGTCGATCGGATAGGTGCACCAACGCCGAACACTCGCCACTCCGACACGCTCGCCCAGCTTCGCGATCGGCCAGAGTCCGTCGACCTGCCGGCTCGACTGTCGCTGTTCGGGCACACTCGGCTCCCGGTCACCGAGGTCGAGTTGCTCTCCGCGCTGGCCGAGCACCGCGACGTACACCTTTGGCTCCCCCACCCCAGCAACGCCCTCTGGGAACGCTTGACGTCAGCCCGTACCACGACCGGTGACCGCGCCGACGACACCAGCCATCAAGAGGCCGATCATCCGCTTCTGGCGACACTCGGGCGCGACAGCCGTGAGCTCCAGTTGACCCTCGCCTCCGTACCGACCGCCGATCGCCACATGGCATCGCCACCGGGACCGGACACGCTGCTGGGCTGGCTACAAGACGACCTACGCGAAAACACCCTCGCCCCGGATGGCCGGCAAATGGCCACCGGCGACCGCAGCGTTCAGGTCCACGCTTGCCACGGCACCGCTCGGCAGGTCGATGTACTGCGCGAGGTCCTGCTGGGCATGCTGCAAGCCGACCCGACGCTGGAGCCTCGCGACATTCTCGTCATGTGTCCCGACATCGAGACATACGCGCCGTTGATCAGCGCTCGCTTCGGCCTTGGAGACCTCCGCAATGACGGCCACCCCGCGCATCGGCTGCGGGTGCAACTGGCCGACCGGTCGCTCACCCAGACCAATCCCCTGCTAGGAGTCGCGTCCCAACTGCTCGGGATCGCCGGCAGCAGAGCCACCGCCAGCCAACTGCTCGACCTGGCCGAGACCGAGCCGGTACGCCGTCGCTTCCGGTTCACCGATGACGACCTGGACACCATCACGGCCTGGGTCCGCGAGTCGGGCGTCCGCTGGGCGTTCGATCAGGACCACCGCGCACCGTACGGCCTGGCCGACTATCCACAGAACACCTGGCGATTCGGCCTCGACCGGATCCTCGCCGGCGTGACGATGTCGGCCGACGCGCACGCCTGGATCCACACGACCCTGCCACTCGACGACGTCGGCAGCACCCGGATCGAGCTGGCCGGCCGGTTCGCCGAGTACGTCGATCGGTTGCAGGCGGCAACCAAGCGACTCGATGGCACGCGTCCGCTCGCGGACTGGCTCGACGCGTTGCGCGCGGGCATCGATCAGCTGACCCGGGTGGTGCCTGACGACAACTGGCAGCTCAGCCAGGTCCACCGCGAGTTCGCCGAGGTCGCCGCCGACGCCGGCCAGCTGGCTCAGACACCGTTGCGGCTCCCCGATATCCGGGCCCTCTTGTCCAGTCATCTGGCCGGCCGACCGAGTCGCGCCAGCTTCCGGACCGGCACGCTGACCGTCTGCACGATGGTGCCGATGCGATCGGTCCCCCACCGCGTGGTCTGTCTGCTGGGGCTCGACGACGGCGTCTTTCCGCGGTTCGGCCTGACCGACGGGGACGACGTACTGGCCAGGACGCCGATCACCGGCGAGCGCGATGTCCGCAGCGAGGACCGCCAACTGCTGCTGGACGCGATCCTCGCCGCCACCGAGTCACTGGTGATCACCTATACCGGCGCCAACGAGTACTCCGGACAGCGCCGCCCACCCGCAGTGCCACTGGGCGAGCTGCTCGATGTCCTTGACCGCACCACCGAGTCGAACGTCCGGGAATCAGTCCTGGTCAAACACCCGCTCCAGCCCTTCGACCGCAAGAACCTCGAACCCGGCCGGCTCGGCACGCCAGGGCCCTTCACCTTCGACCCGACGGCGCTGGTCGCAGCCCGGGCCGCCGCAGGTACCCGGCCACCGCGACCCGAGTTTCTGGCCGGGCAACTCGCGGTGCCGAGCGACGAGGACCTCGCGTTGGCCGACCTCCTGGCGTTCTTCCGTCATCCCGTGCGGGGTTACTTCCGGGCGCTCGACCTGACCCTGCCGTGGGAGGTCGACGGCCTCTCTGACGAGATGCCGGTGGAGATCGACAACCTCCAGAAGTGGTCGGTCGGCGACCGGCTGCTCCGCGACATGCTCGCCGGAGTCAATCCGAACGACGCCCTGCAGGCAGAGTGGCGACGCGGCACACTGCCGCCCGGCCGGCTCGGCTGGCGGACCGCGACCGACGTACGCGACGAAGCCAAGCAACTCGCGATCGCTGCCCATCAGCATCGACTGACGACTCCGCGGGCCTTCGATCTGGATGTCGAGCTCGGCGGCGGCCGGCGGCTCACCGGCACGGTGCCGAGTGTCCACGGCCACCGGCTGGTGTCGGTCGGATTCTCCCGGCTCGACGCCAGACAGTTGCTGGCCTCATGGATCCAGCTGCTCGCCCTGTCCGCCCACGACGAGGATCACAACTGGACAGCACTGGTGATCGGACGGGGACGGAACAGTCCGGCGAGTCGGCTCCTGGGGCCGGTCGGGCCGGAAGCCCGTACTTTGCTTGCCGACCTGGCCGCCATCTACGACGCCGGCCGCCGGGAGCCGCTTCCACTTCCGCTCAAGACCTCGCTCGCCTGGCACGAGGCACGCCGCACCGGCGACGACCCGGTATTGGCTGCCGGCCGGCGCTGGCGACCGAGCGCGTACGACGGGGAGAACGCCGACCCGGCGCACGTTCGGGTCTGGGGCCCGCACACCAGGCTCGACGTACTGCTGGACCCGACGCGTCCCGATGAGGAGCGCCCAGGCGAGCCGACCCGGCTCGGCGCCTATGCCGCCCGGCTCTGGGAACCGATGCTTCGCTTCGAGCAGGCGACGACGTGATGGAACCCTTCGATCTACTCGGAGAACTACCGACCGGCACCATCGTCCTGGAGGCAAGTGCCGGTACCGGCAAGACCTATGCGCTGGCGGGGCTCGTCACCCGCTTTGTGGCTGAGGGGCGGGCCAGGCTCGACCAAATGCTGCTGATCACCTTCGGCCGCGCGGCCAGCCAGGAACTCCGCGAACGCGTCCGCACCCAGCTGCTCGACGCCGAACTCGCGCTCGCCAATCCCGAGAGCTGGCAGGGCGACCCGGGCATACTCGGCCACCTGGTCCACGGCAGTACGGACGAAGTCGCCTTGCGCCGCTCGCGTCTTCGCGATGCGCTGGCCAACTTCGACGCGGCCACCATCGCCACCACACACCAGTTCTGCCAGCTCGTACTGCGCTCGCTCGGCGTCGCCGGTGACACCGATGCCGGCGTGACTCTGGTCGACGACCTGAGAGACCTCGTCACGGAGGTGGTCGACGATCTCTACCTCAGCCGCTTCGGGACCTCCGCGGACCAGCCGCCCATCACGCGCGGGACCGCCCTCGAGATCGCACTCAAGGCGGTCAGCAACCCGCATACCAAGCTGGTTCCGGACGAGTACGCCGAGGGCTCGCCGGAGGGCGTGCGGGTCGAGTTCGCGCGCGCGGTACTGGCCGAGATGGAGCGCCGCAAACGCCGCCTGGGCGTTCTCGGCTACGACGACCTGCTCACCCGCCTCGCGGCCGCATTGGAGCAGCCCGATGCCCCAGCGCGGCAGCAGATGCAGCGCCGGTGGTCGGTGGTCATGGTCGACGAGTTCCAGGACACCGACCCGGTGCAGTGGAAGGTGATCGACGCCGCGTTCAACGGGCACAGCACCCTGGTACTGATCGGCGACCCCAAACAGGCCATCTACGCGTTCCGCGGCGGGGACATCGCGACGTACCTCGCGGCAGCGGCAACCGCTGGGAAACGCCGCACCCTCGACACCAACTGGCGTAGCGACCAGCCGCTGGTCGACTGTCTCCAGGTGGTCCTGGGCGGCGCCGAGCTCGGCGACCCCGGCATCGTTGTTCACCCGGTTGCCGCTCACCATCAGGGCAGCCGGCTCGCCGGAGCACCGTCCGACGCGCCGTTCCGGCTCCGGGTCGCGCAGCGGGAGCTGTTCGGCTCGGCCAGGCGCAAGAGCATCCCGATGGATGACCTCCGCGACTACATCGCTCGCGATCTGGCGGCGGATATCGGTGGGCTGCTGGCCTCCGGAGCGACGTACGACGGCCGGCCGCTCCGCGCCGGTGACGTCGCGGTGATCGTCGAGACGCACAAGGACGCGCGGGTCTGCCGGGAGGAACTGGCCCGGGCCGGCATCCCTGCCGTCTACTCCGGTGACCTCGACATCTTCGCGTCGGACGCCGCCAAGGACTGGCTGTGCCTGCTCGAGGCATTCGAGCAGCCGCATCGCTCCGGACTGGTCCGGGCCGCGGCGACCACGATGTTCTTCGGGGAGACGGCGGCAAGCCTGCGAGCCGGCGGCGAGGAGCTCACCGACCGGACCGGACAGACCCTGCGAGCATGGGCGGACCGGCTGCGAACCAGTGGCGTCGCGGCCGTCTTCGAGGCGGCGCAGATCAACGGGATGACCGAGCGAGTACTTGCCTGGCGCGGCGGCGAGCGCGACATGACCGATCTCGCGCACCTGGCCGAGTTGCTCCACGAGACCGCGCACCGCGAAGGCTTCGGACTGCCCGCCCTTCTCGACTGGCTGCGCGAGGAGTGCAGCGGCGGTGGACGCACGACGGAGCGGACCCGTCGGCTCGACAGCGACGCGGCCGCCGTACAGATCATGACGGTGTGGGTCAGCAAGGGCCTGCAGTACCCAGTCGTCTACCTGCCGTTCGGCTTCACCCGCCACGTTGTGGAGGACACCGAGCTGCTGGTCTTCCACCAGAACGGTGAACGCTGCCTCGACCTCGGCGGCAAGAGGCACCGTGGCCATCGAGCCAACCAGAAACTCTGGCGGGCCGAGGAGGCCGGCGATGACATCCGGCTCACCTACGTCGCACTGACCCGGGCACAGTCGCAGGTCGTGGCCTGGTGGGCGCCATCCTGGGATGAGATCAACGGCGGGATCTCGCGGCTGCTGCGGGGCCGCAAGCAAGGCGAAGCGGTCGTACCCGACACGTTGGACCGGCCATCCTCCGACGACGAGGTGCTGATCTGGCTCCGGCGCTGGCAGCAAGCCGGTGGTCCGGTGATCGAGGACTCGGTCATCGCCGGGCAGGTCGAGCCTGTTCTCGAGGAGCTGCCCGGTGGGCTCTCGACCGGTTGCTTCTCCCGCGAGGTCGACCTCGCCTGGCGGCGTACGTCGTACTCCGGCCTGATCCGCGCAGCGGACCAGCAGGTTGCCGGCGTCGCCAGCGAACACGAAGAGAGCCAGCTCGAGGACGAGTCCGTCGATCCGGCGCCGACGCCTGAGTCCGCACCGGCTGACGCGCTCCCGTCGCCGATGGACGGACTGCCGGCCGGAGCCACGTTCGGATCGTTGGTCCACGCGGTGCTGGAGGAAGCCGATCCACAGGCGCCAGACCTGCACGCCGAGTTGGCCGCAAGGATCCGCGAGCAGCTGCGATTCTGGCGGGTCGACGTGACCGCCGATGCGTTGGCCACCGCGATGTTGCCGCTGCACCGGACGCCACTCGGTCCGCTTGTTCCCAACCTGACCCTCGGCGAACTGGGCCGCGCCGATCGTCTCCGCGAACTCGACTTCGAGATCCCGCTGGCCGGCGGCGACGATGCGGTGGCGACCGACGTACGGCTGGCCCAGCTGGCGCCACTCCTGCGCGCCCACCTGCCGGCAGACGATCCGCTCCTCACCTACGCCGACCGGCTCGAACAGCCGCTGCTCGGTCAGCAGAGTCTGCGGGGCTACCTCTCCGGTTCGATCGACCTAGTACTGCGTATTGGGCACGGCGAGAGCCAGCGGTTCGTGGTTGTCGACTACAAGACCAACCGGCTCGGCGACCCGGAACAGCCTGCCACCTCAGCGGAGTACGGGCCGGATGAGCTGGCCGCCGCGATGCTGCACTCCGACTATCCGTTGCAGGCGATGCTCTACTCGGTGGTACTGCACCGATACCTCCGTTGGCGGCTGCCGGGCTACGACCCCGAAGTACATCTCGGTGGGGTGATCTACCTGTACCTGCGCGGGATGTGTGGACCGGAGACGCCGCACGTGGACGGGCACCCGGCAGGGGTGTTCAGCTGGCCGTTGCCGCCGGCGCTCGTGCTGGCGTTGTCCGAACTGCTCGATGGGAGAGCGCCATGACCACCATCGTCGACGAGTTCGACTCGACCCTGGCCCTCGGTGCGAGCGGCGTCCTGCGGGACTTCAACCGGGCCGGCGTGATCGTCACCGGCGACGTCCACGTGGCCACCCGGCTTACCACTCTGCTTGCTGAAGGCAACCAATGGGTCGCGCTCGCCTGTGCGCTGACGGCGCGCGCGGTCCGGGCCGGATCCATCTGTCTCGACCTGACCGAGGTCCGGGACGAGGTCGGTGAAGACGGCGCGGAATTGGCCTGGCCCGCCCCGGAAGAATGGCTGGCGGCACTCAGGGCCAGTCCCCTGCTCGCCGCCCCGCACCCGCTCCACCTGGAGGACACCCGCCTGTACTTCGATCGGTACTGGCGAGAGGAGGAGCAAGTCGAGCAGGACCTTCGCCGCCGGGCCGGCCGTCCCTCGCCGTCGATCGCAAACGAAGCCGCTCTGCTCGCGGGACTTGACCGGCTCTTCCCCGGTACGGACTACGTCGAGCAGCGGACCGCTGCTGAGACGGCCGCTCGACAGTGGACGACAGTACTGACGGGCGGCCCAGGTACAGGCAAGACCACCACCGTCGCCGGGCTGCTCGCCCTGCTCGCGGAGCAGGCGCAGCTCGCCGGGGATCGCCGCCCGTGGATCGCACTGACCGCGCCGACAGGCAAGGCGGCGGGTCGCCTCGAGGAAGCAGTCCGGCGCGAGATGAACGAGCGCCTCGATCCGGACGACCGGGACCGGCTCGGCGAGTTCCACGCCGTGACCCTGCACATGCTGCTCGGCGGGCGCCCTGATTCGTCGACCCGGTTCCGCCATGACCGGGACAACCGCCTGCCACATGACATCATCGTCGTCGACGAGACCTCCATGGTCTCGCTGACAATGATGGCGCGGCTCCTCGAGGCGGTCCGGCCCGGGGCGCGGCTGATCCTGGTCGGCGACCCTGACCAACTGGCCTCGATCGAAGCAGGGGCAGTTCTCGCCGACCTCGTCGCCGGACTGGTCGCCGGCGGGCACACCGAGGCAGCCGAGCTGCGGACGTCCCATCGCTTCGGAGGCGAGATCGGCAAGCTGGCCCTGGCGGTCCGGGACGACCAGCCGGAGGTCGTTCTCGACGTGCTACGAGCCGGCAGCGACCGGGTCCGCTTCGTCGAGGACGACGACCCCCGCGAAGCCCTCCGCTCGACGCTGCTCCCCGACGTACTGGCAATCCGCGAAGCCGCCGAGCTAGGCGACACCGACGCCGCCCTGGCCGTGCTGGACCGCCACCGCCTCCTCTGCGCCCACCGCGAAGGCCCCTGGGGCGTCAGCCACTGGAACCGAACCGTCGAACGCTGGATCACCGAGGAAACCGAGGACCCCCTCTGGGACACCTGGTACGTCGGCCGACCGGTACTGGTGACTGCCAACGACTATGCTCTGGGCATCTACAACGGAGACGTCGGCGTAACCATCCGCCGCCCCGACGGCACCCTCCGAGTCTGCATCGACAGCTCCCGCGGCCGGCTCGACTTCGCCCCCAGCCGACTCGGCAACATCGAAACCCTGCACGCCATGACCATCCACAAAGCCCAAGGCAGCCAGGCCACCGAGGTCACGGTCCTCCTGCCAGGCGAAGAATCCCGCCTGCTGACTCGCGAACTCTTCTACACAGCGATCACCCGCGCCCAAGAACGAGTACGGGTCGTAGGTACCGAGGCTGCCGTCCGCCAGGCCCTCGGCCGCAGAGCCCGCCGCGCGACAGGCCTCCGCCAACGGCTGGTCGGCAACGACTGACGGCGTTGCCGGTTGTCAGTTGGTGGCGGTGCAGTCGAGGCGGACGCGGTCGGCGCCGATCAGGCCGAGTTGTACGGCTTGGGGTGGCATCAGGGTGTTGATTGCCCAGTCTGTCGCGGTCCGGGTTCGGTTGCCGGGGAGGGAGAGCAGGTGGTAGCCGCGGGTGACCGCCTTGGCCGGCAGGCCGGACAGGGGAATGCCCAGCGGGCTGGCGGCTGACTGCCATCCGCCGAGGTCGACCAGGAAGCCGAGGTCATGGTGTTTGTACGGCGTCAGCTCGGCGCCTTCGAGTGAGGCGGCCACGTTGTGAGCGACCAGCTTGCCCTGGCGCTGGGCGTGCTGCGCGGTCATCCCGGTGAACGATCCGGGCTGTGTGACGTCGGGGACGGCGGCGCAGTCGCCGACGGCGAACACGTGCGCCCGGCGCTCGACGACGAGCGTCTCGTGGACCCGGAGACGGCCGCGATCGGTGGGCAGCGAGAGCCCGTCGACCAACGGGTCCGGCCGTACTCCGACGCACCAGATGAGCGACCGGGTGGGGATCTCCTCACCCTTCGTCATCCGCAGGCAGTCCGGCGCGGCGTACGCGACCGATTCGCCGGTACGGACCTCGACGCCGCGCTTGCGCAGTACGCGCTCAGCCGTCGCCGACATCCTCGGGTGGAGTCCCGGCAGGAGCCGGTCCGCGAGGTCTGCCAGCACCCAGCGCACCCGCTGGTTCCGCAGGGCCGGCAGCTGCCGCGCCAGGCGTCGCGTGAACAGCTGCCCCTGCGCGGCGACCTCGGTGCCTGTGTACCCGGCGCCGATCACGACGAAGGTGCACCGCGCGTCGCGTTCGTCCTGGTCGTTGGTCGCCGCCGCCAGTTCCAGCTGGCGGGTGATGTGGTCACGCAGGAACAGCGCCTCGGAGATGCTCCGGAACCCGTGCGCGTACTCCGCGACGCCCGGGATCGGCAGCAGCTTGTTGACACTGCCCGACGCGAGGATCAGCCGGTCGAACTCCGTCGTACCGCGCCGTCCCTCCGGATCGACCCACTCGACGCCGTGGCCGTTGATGTCGATGCCGGTGACCATGCCCAGCTTCAGCTTGACCTTCGGCAACCGGTTGGGCAGCGACACGCAGATCCGGCGCGGCTCCAGCACCCCGGCCGCGACCTCGGGTAGCAGCGGGAGGTACAGGAAGTAGTCGGTCGGATTGATCAGGACGATCTCGGCGCCGGGCGCGCTGCGCTGCAGGCCGCGCGCCGCGTGATACCCCGCGAACCCCGCCCCGACGATCACCACTCGTGCAGTCTTCATCGGCAACCGGGGCCACCACGATCGGTGACCCCTCCTCCTCTCGTCCACGCACGAAAGACCACGACCCCCCGCCCAGCATGACTGATCGATCGCGCGATGAGCCAACAATCCGCTCCGTCGACGAGTTGTCGTCGGCGCGGATCAGGCGGCGACCGGATACCGGCTGGTGATCGCTACCCGGTTGAAGGCGTTGATCACCGTGACCAGCCAGGCAACAGCCGAGATCTGGTCCGCGGTGAGGACGGCCGCCGCGGCGTCGTAGTTCTCGTCGCTGACGTGCCCGTCTGGTACCAGGGTGATCGCCTCGGTCAGGCGCAGGGCGGCGCGATCGGTCTCGGAGAAGTAGCCGGTCTCCTCCCACGCGGGCAGGACGGCGATCCGGTCGGGGTTCTCGCCCTTCTTGAGGGCGTCACGGGTGTGCATCCGCAGGCAGAAGGCGCAGCCGTTGAGCTGGGACGCCCGGATCCTCACCAGCTCTGCCAGGAGCGGGTCGATGCCCGCCGCGGCGGCGCCGTTCTCCGCCTCCACGGACAAGGCGATCAGGGCCTTGTACGCGGCCGGGTGCTGCTTGTCGATGCTGACACGTTCGGTGTTCACAATTCCTTCGTTTCTTCGATTGAGGTTGCCTGGGGCAACTTCGGGTTATCGGTGCGGGTCGTCGATCTTGAGCTCGTCCCCGGTGTCGGCGACGAAGACGACCAGGAGCTTGGCCGGTTGGGTCGAGCTCGTGTTCTCGGTACGGACGTGGTGCGCGCCCGGCTGCTCGACCCAGCTCTTGCCCGGGCCGAAGGTGGTCACGGGCTGGTCGTCGACCTGGCTGCGCACGGTGCCCTCGAGCACGTACGCGTAGACGAACGCGTCGCCGTGCCGGTGCGGCAAGGCGTGAGCGCCGGGCGGGAAATCGACGATCGCCGAGGTGAAGGTCTTGCCCGGCACGTTCGGCAGGGCCTGCCGTTGCAGAGGCGTGAGGCTTTCGGCGGGCGGTGATGCCGTACCGGCCGTCGGACTGGTTACGGCGGCCGGCGTGGCGCGCGTCTCGTCTTGGGTGGAGCAGGCCGTGGCGCCGAGCAGCAAGACAACAGCCAGTAGGCCGCCTGCGATCCGCATTCTGGTCACGAGCAGCCTCCTGTACGCCGCCCGGGCACCGCGACTGATGGTCTTGATGACGTGCATGACCGTCCTTGACTTGAAGTGACCTGCTCTCGGCAGGGAGACGAGATAGCTCCTCAGGGTGTGACAGCTCGGACGTGGGTGAGTTTGTCCGGGTTGACGACCCTGCGGTACGCCGTGATCCGGCCGCCGGTGATCTGCATCGTGTCGACGGAGTACACGAGTCCCCGCCGGTGGAAGACGAGGGACAGCTCCCCACCGACCTCGACGAGGTCGACCTGATCCAGTCCCCGCTGGCGACCGACCCGGACCATCACCTCGGCGATGCGCTCGCCACCCTCGATGAACTTGCGTGCAGCCGCGACCTTGCCGCCTCCGTCCGTGACATAGACGGCGTCCGGATCCAGCAGCTCGACCAGGCCGGCCAGGTCACCGGATTCGTAGGCCGCCCGGAAGGCGGTGAGCACCCGTTCACGCTCCGCCCTCGGTGCCGGCGGAACGGACTCCTTCTCCTTGGCCACCCGCCGCCGCGCCCGCGATGCGAGCTGCCGGGCGGCCGGTACAGAGACATCGAGGACCTCCGCGATCCGGCCGAACTCGAGACCGAAGACATCGTGCAGTACGAAGGCCACCCGCTCCGGTGGGCTCAGCTGTTCCATGATCAGCAGCATCGCCGCGCTGACGGACTCGTCGACCAGTACCGGCTCGGAGGCGTCCGGACCCGTCAGCAGCGGCTCCGGCAGCCACGGCCCGACGTACGTCTCACGACGCACGCGAGCACTCTTGAGGATGTCGTACGAACGCCGCGCGGCCACCGTGACCAGCCACGCCCGCAGGTCGTTCACCTCGGCCAGGTCCGAACCGGCCGCCCGCAGCCACACGTCCTGAACCACATCCTCGGCGTCGGCCACGCTGCCGAGAATCCGGTACGCCGCACCGAACACCGCCGGCCGATGAAGCTCCCACTCGGCACCGAGCCGGTCGTCAACCTGTTCGTGCTGGTCAGCCATCCGAACGCAACCTCCTCCGACCTGCGTACCGGACGACCCTCAGGTCGGCCAGGCCGCTGACCTGACGCGCTCGACGACGCTGAGCCGGCGGAAGCCGGGCACGAACTCCGCCAGCACATCGGCGTTCATCGTGCCGAAGGTGGTGTCCGGCCGGTCCTTCAGCGCGTCGACGAACGTCTGGAGGAACTCCTGCTTGAAGTCCCCCCGCGGGTCGGCCGCCGTCACCGCCGCCACCTCCGCGGGATCCAGCAGCTCGAGACCGTACCCGATCGCGTCGGTGAGCACGCCGTACGTCGTGGCGGCGATCTCCGGTCCCATCCGGACCGGCACGCCTGGCGTCGTGTGCAGCGCGATCGCCGTCCAGACCACGTCCGCGGCGGCGCTGCTGAACCCGCGATCGAGCAGGAACCGGCGGGCGTGGTCCGCGCCGTCCAGCTCGAACCGCTGCTCGGTGCGCGAGTAAGGCGTGAGCAGACCGGCATCGTGGAACATGGCCGAGTAGTAGACCAGCTCCGGATCCGGCTCCAGCCCGAGCAGCCGGGCGTGCATCATCGCGAAGGCGAACACCCGCCGGGAGTGATGGTAGATGAGCGGGCTGGTGTGATCACGGACCCACTGCGCCGCGTCGGCCGCCGCCGCTGTCTCGGGGATCTGGGCTGCTGGGATGATCTCGCTCATGGACCTTGCACTTTCCGGTGTCGTCGCGGCGAACGGTTCGCCCGATCTCCACGATCGCGCACAGACCGGCCGGCGCGCTGCCTCGGTCCGGCCATGAACCACTCGCATCCGGACATGTCCGCCGGTACGCCGAGGTCCTCGCCGCACCGGGTCGCAATCCTGGTGTATGACGGCGTCAAGCTGCTCGACGTCGCCGGCCCGGCCGACGTGTTCGCCGAGGCCAACCGGCTGGGCGCGCGGTACCAGGTGGTGCTGGTCTCCCCCACCGGTGCGGACGTCACCTCATCGATCGGTATCCGGATGGCGGTGGACGGCGACGCCAGCTCCGTGCCCACTGCTGGAACCTTCCTGGTTGCCGGTGGCGACGTCTTTCCGCGTACGGCGATCGACGGCGGCCTGGTCGACGCCGCCCGCACGCTGGCAGCACGGGCGGTTCGGGTCGGGTCGATCTGCACCGGCGCGTTCGTCCTGGGCGCGGCCGGTCTGCTCGACGGCAAGCGGGCGACCACACACTGGAAGGTGGCCCACGAACTCGCGTCCCGGCATCCCACGACGACCGTCGAGCCCGACTCGATCTACGTCCGCGACGGGACGACGTACACGTCAGCCGGAGTGAGCGCCGGCATCGACCTCGCTCTGGCGCTTGTCGAAGATGACCACGGGCCGGAACTCACCCGGAGCGCCGCTCGCCATCTTGTTGTCTACCTCCAACGTTCGGGCGGTCAGTCACAGTTCTCCATCCCCCTGCAGGGCCCGCCGCCGAAGACACCGGCGCTGCGCACCATCGTCGATCTGGTGACTGCCGATCCGTCCGGCGACCACTCGCTCGCCGAGCTCGCCCGGCACCTCAACCTCAGCGCCCGTCATCTCACCCGGCTCTTCCGCGACGAGCTGGCCACCACACCGACGCGGTACGTCGAGCTGATCCGCTTCGACCTGGCCAAGGCGCTGCTCGACCAGGGCCACACGGCGACCCAGGCCGCGGCCCGCGCCGGCTTCCCGGGCTACGAGAGTATGCGCCGCGTCTTCGCCCGCGAACTGGCGATCTCGCCGGCGGCGTACCAGCGCAGCTTCAGCACCGCAAACCGCGAAACAAGCTAGCCGGACCGCCGTGCGCACCACGGTTGTGGACTGATCAGTTCCTAATGCTGTACTGTCGCACCATGGGCAGGCCGAGGACGTTCAACATCGACGTGGCAGTGGACCGCGCGATGGAGTTGTTCTGGCGCCAGGGGTTCGAGGCCACCTCGACGGAGGACCTCGTGGAGGGTCTCGAGATCACCCGGGGCAGCCTGTACAAAGCGTTCGGATCCAAGGAGCAGCTGTATGCGATGGCGCTTCGGCGCTACTGCCAGCAGCATGCCGGCGGCCTCATCGAGGTCTTGGACCGGGCGGCGTTGGTGCGGCCGGCGATCCGTGCGGTGCTTCTCGAGCTGGTGGAGGCGGATCTCGCGGATCCTGAACGGGGCTGCCTGCTGGTCAACGCGGCCACAGAGCGCTCGTCCCATCCGGAGACGGTGCGGCAGGTCTCCCACACCATGCACCAGGTCGAGTCAGCACTGGCCGGAGCGTTGGAGCGGGCCCAGGTTCGCGGGGAGATCGCAGCGGACAAGAAGCCGCTCGAGCTCGCCCAGTTCCTCACCACGTTCGTGCAGGGACTGCGCGTGATGAGCAAGGCCCGCGCGGGGCGCGCGTTCCTCGAGAACGCGGTCGCGGTTGCGGTGAGAGCGCTCGACTGAATCATCCCTCCGCCCCGGCTTCTCTGCTGCCCGAATTAGGAACTGATCAGTCTACAACTAGGAGTCGTCGTGAATCTCGAACTGCAGGACAAGGTCGCCATCGTCACCGGCGCGAGCAAAGGTATCGGCCTGGCCACCGCCTCGGCCTTGCTGGACGAGGGTGGTCACGTGGTGGCGAACAGCCGTACCAGCACGCCCGAACTCGACGCCCTGACGGCGCGTGGCGCCACCGTGGTGCTGGCCGACATCACCGAGGCAGACACACCACAGCGGCTTGTGGATGCCGCACTGTCGACGTACGGACGGCTGGATGTCCTGGTCAACAACGTTGGCGCGACCTCGGGCCGGGCCGGCTTCCTTGACGTCGCCGACACCGACTGGGCACGGATGTTCGACGTGACGTTCTTCAGCGCGGTACGCACCAGCAGGGCCGCCCTGCCCGCGCTGCTCGACGCCCGCGGAGCGATCGTCAACATCAGCAGCATCAATGCCCGGCTGCCGTTCCCGATGGTGGTCGACTACTCGGCCGCGAAAGCGGCGATGACCAATCTGACCAAGGCCCTGTCGGAGGAGTTCGCGCCGCGCGGCGTCCGGGTCAATGCGGTCTCTCCCGGGCCGGTGCGAACGCCGCTGTGGACCGGTCCGGAAGGCATGGCACAGGGCATCGCCGCCGGGGCCGGGGTCACCGCCCAGCAGGCGCTCGACGAGGTCGTTCCGCAGAGCATGGGAATCAGTACGGGCCGGATCGCCGAGCCGGAGGAGGTCGCCGATCTCGTACTGTTCCTCGCCTCGGCCCGCTCCGCCAACACCACCGGCGCCGAGTTCGTCCTGGACGGTGGCCAGATCAAGACACTTTGACGGCCGTGGTCCGTATCGGTGGGCGGCCTGTGACTGAGTTCATAGCCGGCCCGCTTGACCCTCACACTGCTGTGAGGGTTCGAGCCTGGGGGCATGCGAAACACAACGTCACAGCCGACCGGCAGTCCGGCGGCCGACACGAAACAGCGGCTCCCCTTGGCGCCACTGGCCGCAATGGCCACGGCTTCCTTCATCACCGTCCTCACCGAGGCTCTGCCCGGAGGCCTGTTGCCCGCGATGAGCAGCGATCTGCAGGTGAGCGAGTCGGCGATGGGTCAGGCAGTGACCATCTACGCGATCGGCTCCGCGGTCGCCGCGATCCCCTTGTCCGCCGCCACTTCCGGGTGGCGGCGGAAGAGGTTGCTCCTGGCCACGATGGCTGGGTTCGCCGTCGCCAACACGCTCACCGCGGTCTCGGACCAGTACCTGCTGACGATGCTCGGCCGGTTCATCGCGGGAGTGTGCGGTGGGCTGGTCTGGGCGATGATGGCAGGTTACGCGCGGCGCATGGTGCCCAGCGCGCTGCATGGCAAGTCCCCGGTGAACATCGCGAGCGCCGGTTCCGGATCGCCCACACGGTACGTGTTCCTGGGGTGACACCGGTTCTCCTCGTCGTCCTGACCGTCGTCTTGGCGCACACCATTCTCTACACCTACATCGCGACCTTCCTCGACAAGTTCGGCATGGTCGGCTCCACTGCGCGAGTGCTGTTCGTGTTCGGTACGGCCTCGGTGGCGGCCATCTCGTTGGTGGGATTCCACATCCACCGTCACCTGCGCCGACTCATGATCACCGGCACCTTTCTGTTCGCTGCCGGGGCGACCCTGCTGGCGACGCTGGCCGGCAGCCCGGGCATCGTGTACGCCGCGGCGGCCCTGTGGGGACTCGGTTTCGGTGGCATGGCGACCCTTCTCCAGACAGCACTCGGCCAAGCGGCCGGCGCCGCCGCGGACACCGCTCAGGCCATGCTCGTCACCTTGTGGAACACCGCGCTCGCTCTGGGCGGAGTAGCGGGCGGTCTGCTCCTCGACGGACTGGGCGCGGGGTCGTTTCCCTGGTCGGTGCTCGCGATCCTCGCGCTGGTTCTGCTCACCGTGGTCGTCGACAGGCACGGATTTCCCGCACCTCGGTCACGGACTTCGGCGCGATGATGCCGGTCGTACCGTGGAAGCCATGAAGACCGGAGAGCTTGCAGAGCGCGCGGGCGTGTCCCGTCGCCTCCTGCGCCACTACGAGGAGCAGCGGCCCCGCCTGTCCGAACGCATCGAATGCCTGAGGCGCAACCGCAGCGCCATCGCCGACTACCTCCACACGGTCCTGTCGATCAAACCGGCGAACGGCGACCCGATCGAGTGGGATCGGTTGTGACCGGCGCTGTCGTGCCGCGGAGGGGTGGGCGGTTGAGGCCGGTGCCGTTGGATGCTGTCCGGCTGGATGCGGAGTCCTTGCTGGGGAGGCGGCAGGAAGTCAATGCGGCGGGCACCATTCCGCATTGCGTGGACAACCTGGGGCGGACTGGTGTCATCGCGAACTTCCAGCGGCTTGTGGGCGACGTGCCGGGAGAGTTTCGAGGGTTCTGGTTTGCTGATTCGGATCTCTACAAGACGCTCGAAGCGATCGGTTGGGAGATGGCCCGGACCGGTACCGACCGGTGGGACGGATTGCTGTCCGAGGTTGCCGACTTGCTGGAGCAGGTGCAGACACCGAACGGCTACCTCAACACCCGGGTCCAGGGAACACCGGGCGAGGAGCCGTTCAAGCATCTCGAATACAGCCATGAGCTGTACTGCGCCGGCCATCTCATCCAGGCCGCCGTGGCGATCCACCGGGGTGGTCGCGATCCGCGGTTCCTCGCGATCGCGCGGAGATTCGCCGACCTGATCGTCCGCACCTTCGACCCCGGTACCGGTCCCCTGCTCGACGGGCACCCGGAAGTGGAGACCGCGCTGATCGAGCTCTACCGCGAAACCGGCGAGGAGTCCTATCTGCGGTCGGCGGAGCTCCAGATCGAGCGACGTGGGCACCGGGTGCTGCCGGCCGGACACTTCGGATCGCAGTACGCCCAGGATCATCTGCCGGTGCGGGCGGCGACCGAGGCCATCGGTCACTCGGTCCGGCAGCTCTATCTGGCCGCCGGTGTCACCGATCTGCACCTGGAGACCGGCGACGAGACCTTGCTGCACGCGATGGAGCAACTCTGGGACAGCGCCTTCGGCACGAAGATGTACATCACCGGCGGGCACGGTTCGAGACACCGCGACGAGGCGTACGGTGATCCGTTCGAGCTGCCACCCGACCGCGCCTACGCCGAGACCTGCGCCTCGATCGCAGCCCTGCAGTGGTGCTGGCGAATGCTGCTGGCGACCGGGCAGGCACGGTACGCCGAGGAGATGGAGCGTGCCCTGCACAACGCCATCGCGGCGTCGACGAGCCATGACGGCACTGCCTTCTTCTACTCCAACCCCCTGCAGTTGCGCACCGGACACGACGGCTCGCACGAGGACTCACCCAGCGAGCGCCTGCCTTGGTACGACTGCGCCTGCTGCCCACCGAATCTCGCCCGCCTGCTCGCCTCCCTGCACGGCTACACCGCTACGTCGGACGGGTCCGGGCTTCAGTTGCACCTGCTGACAGCTGGATCGTTCGAGGCCGGCCCGCTGACCGCGGTTGTCGAAACCGACTATCCATGGCGCGGTGACGTGCTCGTCACCATCGCAGGTCACGGGGACCTGGCAGTACGAATCCCCAGCTGGGCTGAGGGCGCAACCGTCGCAGTCACGGCTGCCGAGGTCCTCGCGGAGCCGGCGCCGGGCGAGTATCTGCGGGTGTCCTGCCAGGATGGCGCGACGGTCCGGCTGACCTTGCCGATGACGCCGCGATTGGTGCGCGCGGACCGGCGTACCGACGCAGTCCGCGGGTGCGTGGCAATCCAGCGCGGACCGATCGTGTACTGCGTCGAGCAGGCAGACCTTCCCGACGGAGTCGTGATCGAGCAGCTGAGCCTCGACCCTTCGGCAGCCATTGTCGAAGAGGTCGCGCCGGACGGCGTCGTACGGCTTCGGCTGTCTGCTGTGGTCAGCGCCCTCGATCAGACTCTCTATCAGCCGTACCAGGCAGCATCGCCCACCGGCACTGCGCTCACTGTCACCGCGATCCCGTACTACACCTGGGCGAACCGAGGTCCCGGCGCCATGCGAGTGTGGCTCCCGCTGGCCTGAGCCGCCGGCGCCGCAGACCGCGGCACCGACGGCAAGCTCGCTGGTGAGCTACTTGATGGTCAGGTCGCGGATGTTCGTGCCGGCGCCGGTGAACACCAGGTAGACGTCTCGAACGCCGCGGGCCACCCGT
The DNA here is from genome assembly GCF_044453825.1 of Kribbella sp. NPDC051620. Lineage (NCBI taxonomy): Bacteria > Bacillati > Actinomycetota > Actinomycetes > Propionibacteriales > Kribbellaceae > Kribbella > Kribbella sp. NPDC051620. Next base: position 1,110,139 of record NZ_JBITDB010000001.1, on the reverse strand, counting down.
GGGTCGAGCTGGGCCGTCGCCGACGTCCAGCTGTAGCGGTCGGTGGTGGCGGGGATGGCGAGCGTGCCGGCGATGGGTCCGGTCGGGCTGTCGAGGTGGATCTCCACCTTCGCAGTTCCGGCCGAAGCCCGTGAGACGGCAGCCTCCAGGCGGGTGGCGCCGCGGCCGAGTCGGACGTCCTGGAAGGAGATCCAGTCGCCCGCGGTCGTCTTGCCGACCGCGTCGCCGCGCACCTTGGCGGCGTCGATCAGCTCGATCCCGGAGTAGTCGTCGAAGTCCGTCGCCGCCGTACGCCTGCTCAGGTCCCGGGGCGGGATCACCTCGCCGCGGACGGCAACTGTCGTACGGGCTCTGATGTTCGCCGACGAGCTGCCCACCTGGACGTCCTGGTCACTGGACTCAACCACCCATTTGTTCCTGGTCACGTCCCAGAACGCCAGGTCACTCGCCTTCACGTCGAAGGAGACGGTACGACGTTGGCCTGGCGCGAACGACAGCCGCTGGAAGCCCCGCAGCGTCTTCACCGGCTGAGCGACTCGCGAGGTGCGTTGAGCCGTGTAGAGCTGGACGACCTCCTCGCTCGCGGTCCGGCTGGTGTTGGTGACGTCGACGCTGACCTTGAGCCGCCCGTTCGCCTTGACGACGGGCGAGCCGACCCGCAGCCGGGAGTACTGGAAGGTGCCGTACGTCAGGCCATGGCCGAACGGGTAGAGCGGAGCGGCCCGGTGGTACTGATAGGTCCAGCCGGCCTTGATGACATCGAAGTCGAGCGGATCCGGCAACTCCTTGTCCGTGCGGTACCACGTCTGCGGAAGCCGACCCGACGGTGAGTAGTCCCCGAAGAGCACGTCCGCCAGCGCCCGGCCGGTCTCCTGGCCCGCGTGCGACGTCCACAGCACCGCCTTCGCCTGGGCCCAGTCCCCCGTCAACGGATAGCTGCTCTCCAGCACCACAACGGTCCTGGGGTTGGCAGCGGTGACGGCCTTCACGATCGCCTGCTGGCCTGCGGCGAGTGCCGTGTCCTGACGGTCGTCGTCCTCGCGCCCGTTGACGAACGGAGTACTGCCGACCACCACAACCGCGGTCTCCGCCTTCTTCGCGGCCTCCACCGCAGCCGCCGTACCGCTGACGAGGACCTCTCGGGTGAACTGAGCCGCCGCGTCCCGAGTGGCCGCGCTGACGGTCAGCTTCCCATCGGCCTGCAGGGCGACGTACTGATTGGGGCCGTACCACGGTTCCTTGACCTCGTTGCCGCGATACCGCAGCACGTAATTGCCGTTGGCAAGCCTCTCGAGGCCGAACTGCTGCTGCACGAACCAGCCGTTGGGCTTGTCCTGGTCGTTCACCAGCCCCGCCCCGCTCTTCGAGACGTACTTGCCATTGGCAGCCGAGCGCAACGTCAGAGTGCCGCCGCCCCAGTCGAAGACATCGAGTGACTGCGCTGTTCCCGCCGTCGCGGCGTCAGCGATCAGCTCACCGCCGGTGGCTCCGGCGGGCGCCGTCACATACTTGCCGCTGGCAACGGAGCGGAGAGCGATCCGGTCCACGCCCTCGGTCGCGGTGACGGCGTGGCCGGCCCCGAGCCGCTCGGCGATACCGGCTCTCGGCGTGATCCGGTACGGCATCGTGCCCGAGTACCAGTCCTCGGAGACGGTGTCGGCCAGCTGGCCGATCACCGCAACGTCCTTGGTGCCGGCTGGGTCGAGCGGCAGCGCCCGGTGCTTGTTCTCGAGCAGGACGAGTTGCTTGCGGGCAGCCTCGCGGGCAAGCTCCCGGTGCGCCGGGCTGTCGATGCTGTCCGGTTCGATCTGCTCGTACGGGTTCCGTCCGGCCGGGTCGAACTCACCGAGCCGGAAGCGGATCGAGAACAGATGCCCGACCGGCTTGTCGATGTCGGCCTCGGTGAGCAGGCCCTTGGCCAGCGCATCCTTCACCGCGGTGACCGTCGGCCCGCCGTTGGCGTCGTTCTCGGTGAAGCTGTCGAGGCCGGCCTTGATCGACGCCGCAACGCCCTCGGTAGCCGTCGGGTAGTACTGCTGCGAACCGCTGACGTTGCCCGCGCCGGAGGCGTCGCCGACGATCATCAGATCATCAGGCGACCAGGAGCGCACGGTCTCGCCGAGCTCGGGCGACACATGGGTCGGCCTTCCGTTCAGCAGGTTGTACGACGCCATCACGCCGGTGGCTGCCCGCGCGGTCAGGGTCGGCTGGAACGCTTTGTACTCGTACTCGCGCAGTACTCGCGGCCGGACGCTCGCCGACACCCGGCTGCGGTCCGTCTCGACGTTGTACGAGGCGAAGTGCTTCAGCGTCGGAGCGGTCTTGAGATAGCGCGGGTCATCACCCTGCAAGCCGCGTCCGTACGCCGTCGCGATCTCACTCGTCAGCAACGGATCTTCGGCGTAGCCCTCCTCGTTGCGACCCCACCTGGGGTCACGCAACTGGTTGACCACCGGCGCCCACAGGTTCAGCCCGTTCTTCGCCGGGTCGAGCTTGTTGAAGGCTCTGGCCTCATCGCCGACGGCCGACCCGACCCGCTTGATCAAGTTCGGGTCCCAGGTACTACCGAGCCCGACAGCCTGCGGGAACACCGTCGCCTTCCCCAGCCAGGCGACGCCGTGCAACGCCTCTGTCCCGGTCTTGAACGAGGCGATCCCGAGTCTCGGTATGGCGGGCTGGTACTGGTGCAGCAGCGAGATTTTCTCGTCCAGCGTCAGCCGGCTGGTCAGGTCATCCACCCGGGCCTTCAGCGGCAGGTCAGGATTGCGGAACTCCGGCAGGGGCTCGGCCTGCACCGGCTGCGCCACGAGGAACGCGGGAACGAGCAGCAACGCCACGAGTGCGCCTCCGACTCGGCTGAGGTAGGTCATGGCGGTCCCTTCCGAAGGTTATCGAAGCGCTTCGACTATCGAGGCAAGAAGCCGGTCCGTCAAGAGCTCGGCGCCATCGCCGCCCTCCGGACCGGCGTCTCCAGCCAGCAGCTATCAGGTGGTCAGGCCGACTTCACTTCTCGGTGGAGTAGGCGCAGGAGGCCTAGTACGAGTGGCAGGAGTACCCAGATGCTCCCGGCGACGGCGATGTGGGCCCAGTCGGCGCCGTGGAACGTCTGGTGGTCGAAGGCGGGTGCCATCGCGGTGTTGAGGTCCAGCCAGGGCGCGACCTGCTCCAGCGCGTCCACCATCGAGAAGAGGATGTTCCAGGCGATCGGGATCACGTAGTACAAGACGATCGCCGCGGCGGTGTTCATCAGCAGCATGCCGAAGGCGAAGCCCTGGATGATGCCGATCAGTTGCAGGGCGAAGAAGTCCCGGACGTTGGCGGGCCCGACGTTCCAGCTGCCGGCGCCGTCCAGGAACACCATTCCGGCGACGTTGCTGAGCGCCGCTATGCCAAGAGCCACGCCGACCGCGACCAGGCCGACCAGAGTCACAGCGACCAGCTTGGCGACGGCGATCCGGATCCGGCTCGGTTCGAGAGTGAAGGTGACCAGGCCGGTACGCTGGCTCCATTCGGCGGTGACCGCGAGGATGCCGAGGACCGGGAGCAGGAGGCTTTGCGGTGTCGCCGTCGCCCCGACGAAGTTGATGTACGTCAGTTGGTCCGGATCGGCGACGAACAGGAACACGCCGATCACGACGACCGTGATCACGATGATTGCCGTCAGCAACCAGAAGCCTGCCCTGGTGTCGACGAGCTTGCGCAGCTCGACCCGAAGCAGCCGGCCGAAGGGGATGGACCGGACGTCCGGGTCCGGGCAGACGGTTGCGGTAGTCATGCGGTGACCTTCTCTCGTGCGTCGACTGCGGTGAGCTGCAGGAACATGTCCTCGAGCCCGGCGCCGTCCGCGGCCCGCAACTCGGTGACGACGATGCCGTGGTGTGCGGTCAGCTGGGCGATCTGCTCGCGGGTGGCCTGTACGACGTACGCGCCGTCCGCGGCCGTCCGATGAGTGAAACCGCCGCCGTCGAGACAGTTGCCGAGGGCAATCGGTTCGAGACCGCGGACCAGCGTGCCGGCCGCGTCCAGCAAACTCGCCTTGCTGCCGTCGGCGACGATCACGCCGCGGCCGATGACGACCAGGTGGTCGGCGATGATCTCGATCTCGTGCAACAGGTGCGACGACAGCAGGACGGTTCCGCCACGGTCCGCGAAACCCTTGAGCAACCCGCGCATCCAGTGGATGCCGGCCGGGTCGAGCCCGTTGGCGGGCTCGTCCAGGACGAGCACCTGTGGATCGCCGAGCAGGGCATGCGCGATGCCGAGCCGTTGCCGCATCCCGAGCGAGTAGTTGCCGACCCTGCGGTCACCCTCGTCGGCCGACAACCCGACGATGTCGAGCATCTCTTCCACCCGCTGCCGGCGAAGGCCCATCATGGTCGCGCCGAGCCGGAGGATCTCGCGCCCGGTACGCCCGGTGTGCTGCGCGGAGGCATCGAGGAGGACCCCGACGTGCCGGCCGGGGTTGGGAAGGTCGACGTACGGTACGCCGAGGACCGTACTGCGCCCCGCCGACGGCGGCGTCAGGCCGGTCATCATCCGCATCGTCGTCGACTTGCCCGCACCGTTCGGACCGAGGAAGCCGGTGACGGACCCGGGCAGCGCCCGGAAGGAGACTCGGTCGACGGACTGGTGTGCGCCGTACCGCTTGCTGAGTTCTTCGACTGTGATCATGAGGTCGAGCGTGGTCGCCGGGGCGATGCCGGCGCATCGGCCGCGGAGCCATACCCGCCAGCCACGGGCTGGACGTGACCAGACCACGGTAGGGGGCCGGCCCCTGCCATGGTCCCTGCCCCGCGTGACGGATGTCCCGTACGGTGAGCAAAGTGGACGCCTTCCAGATCGCTCCACCACTTCCGCTGAGCCGCTGGCAGTCGACGTGGCGCTACCTCTTCGCCTCGATCTGCGGCGCCGGCTTCTGGATCGCGACCTTCTACAACGCCTACCACCTGAACTTCCGGCCGTACCTGGCCTTCGATCTCGTCCTCGGAGTCATCAGCGTCGTCTCGATGCGCTGGCGGCGGCGCTACCCACTGGCCATCGCCCTTCTCGCCAGCGCCATCGGCGGTGTCTCCTCCGCTGCCTCGGGAGCCGTCATCGTCACGGCGGTCTCCCTGGCCACCCGGCGGAAGTGGCCCGAGATCATTCCGCTGGCCGTGGTCGGAGTCGTCGCCTCGGTCGTGTACTTCGAGACGCAGCCCGGTCAGGCCGCGTTGGCGGTCTCCATCGTGTTCACGGCCGTGTTCGTCAGCGCCCTGATCGCCATCGGCATGTACGTCGGCGCCCGCCGCGACCTGCTCGCCACGCTGCGCGAACGAGCGGACCGGGCCGAGAGCGATCAAAGCTTGCGGGTGCAGCAAGCGCAGGCAACCGAGCGGACCCGGATCGCCCGCGAAATGCACGACGCCCTCGCCCACCGCTTGTCGCTCGTCGCCCTGCACGCCGGTGCGCTGGAGTACTGCCGCGAGCTGACCGACGACGAAGTGGCCGCGGCTGCCGCCATCACCCGGCAGAGCGCCCACGACGCCTTGCACGACCTGCACGAAATACTAGGAGTACTGCGAACCCTCGAACCCAACTCGCTCCCGGAGCGGCCACAACCGACGCTGACCGACCTGCCGTCCCTGGTCCAGGAGGCTGTCGGAGCCGGTACCAGGGTCAGGCTGGTCAACCGCATCGGTGACCTGGCCAGCGCGCCCGACGCGATCGGGCGCAGCGCGTACCGGATGATCCAGGAAGGCCTGACCAACGCGCGCAAACATGCTCCGGACACCACAGTGGACGTCACTCTCAGCGGCACGGCGGGCACCCGGATGGTGCTCGAGATCCGCAACCCCCTCCGGGTCGGCGCTCCGATCGCAACGCCACCCGGCTCGGGCCTCGGTCTGCTCGGGCTGACCGAACGCGCCGAACTGATGGGCGGCCAGCTCGAACACCTGAGCGCCGACGGGGACTTCCTGATCCGGGCCTGGCTGCCGTGGCCCGCATGAACCAGCCCGCTGACGCACCGATCCGGGTCGTGATCATCGACGACGACGCACTCGTCCGCACCGCCCTGGCGATGATCCTGCGCGACGACACCACGATCGAGGTGGTCGGCGAGGCGGCCGACGGCCAGGCCGGCCTTGACCTGGTCGGACGGGTGGCGCCTGACGTCGTACTGATGGACATCCGGATGCCACGACTGGACGGCCTCGAGGCGCTCGGCCGGCTGATGGCCCGGCCGGTGCCCGCCAAGGTGATCATGCTGACGACGTTCGACGCCGACGACCTCGTACTGCGGGCGCTCGGCGACGGAGCCAGTGGATTCCTTCTCAAACACACCCCACCCGCGGAGATCGTCGCCGCGGTCCACCGAGTCGCTGCCGGCGAGCACATGCTCTCCCCCAGCGTGACCGCACAACTGATCGCCCGGCTGCGGAAGACCGCACCCGAACCACAGCGGGTCCTCCAGGCCCAAGCACTCGCCGTCACCCTGACCGACCGTGAACGCGACGTCGCCATCGCAGTCGGCGAAGGCAAGCTCAACGCGCAGATCGCCGCCGAGCTCCATCTCAGCATGGCCACCGTGAAGGCTCACGTCTCCCGCATCATGACCAAACTGGTCGTCACCAACCGAGTACAACTCGCAAACCGCATCCACGACGCAGGCCTCCTCTGACCCACCACCCGTCGTCGGTGGGCTGGGTGGTGGGTCAGAGGCTGGCGCTACCGGGATTCCCCGGATTTCACGCCTGGTGCCAGGACGTAGCCGGTGAGCCGGGTGGTGAAGGTTCCCCGGCCCTGGGTCCGGCTGCGCAGTTGGGTTGCGTAGCCGAACACCTCGGCCAGGGGGACGGTGGCGACGATCACCATCGTGCCTGGGCGGGAAGTCGTGGCCGAGATTCGGCCGCGGCGTGCTGACAGGTCGCCGAGGACGCCGCCGACGGTGTCCTCGGGCACGGTTGCCGTGAGCTCTGCGACTGGTTCCAGGAGCGCCATCGTGGTGGCCCGCAGCGCTTCGCGGAGGCCCAGCCGGCCCGCCGTACGGAACGCCAACTCCGACGAATCCTTCGGATGGGTTGCTCCATCCGTCAGCGTGACCCGCACCCCAGTCACCGGGTGTCCACCGAGGGGACCCTCGGCCAGAGCATCCCGGCAGCCTGCTTCGACTGCGCGGACGTACTCCTGTGGCACCCGGCCACCGACGACGACCGACCGGAACTCGAAGCCCTCCGGACGATCATCAGGTACCTCCAGCGGTTCCACGTCGAGAGTGATCTGGGCGAACTGACCGGCGCCGCCGTCCTGCTTGACGTGCCGGTACACGAACCCGGACACCCCGGCGGCGACGGTCTCCCGGTAGGTCACCTGCGGCCGGCCGACGCGGACCTCCAGCCCGTGAGCACGACGGATCTTCTCCACCGCGACCTCGAGGTGCAGTTCGCCCATGCCGGACAGCAGCGTCTGACCGGTTTCGGAATCGGTCCGGACCGTCAGCGACGGATCCTCCTCGACCAGCCGCGTCAGTGCCGACGCGAGCCGGTCCGTGTCGGTACTCCGGCGCGCCTCGACTGCGACGGAAACGACCGGATCGGCAACGCTCGGCGGTTCGAGAACCAGCGGTGCTGCCGGCACGCACAGGGTGGCGCCGCTTCGGGCCAGCTTCGGCCCGACGACCGCGACGATGTCGCCTGCGACGGCCTGCTGCACCTCCGCGTGCTGGTCGGCCTGCACTCGCAGGATCCGGCTGATCCGCTCAGTGCGTCCCGTACCCGCGTCCACAACGGTTTCTCCCTTCCGAATCGTCCCCGAATACACCCGCAGGTACGTCAGCCGTCCGGTGGCGGTCGAGTTGACCTTGAACACGAGCGCGGCGAACGGCGCCGTCGGGTCGGCGGTCCGCTCCTGCACGGCGCCGTCCCACAGCCCGCGAACTGCCGACACCTCTTGTGGTGAAGGCAGATAGGCGACGACAGCGTCCAGCAGCGGCTCGATCCCACAGTTGCGGTACGCCGAACCGCACAGCACCACCACGCCGGTACCGGACCGGGTCAGGTCCCGCAGGGCAGCAGCCAGCGTCTCCCCCGAGACCGTTGACCGCGCGTAGAACTCGTCCAGCGCGACCGGATGGAGCTCCGCGACGGCCTCCTCGAGCAGCCGACGCCGTCGCATCGCCTGTTCCACAAGGGCATCCGGTACCGGACCCTCCGTCAAGGTGTCGTTCCAGCTGTACGCCCGCATCGTGAGCAGGTCGATCACTCCACTGAACTCGGCTTCCTTTCCGATCGGCAACTGGACCACGAGCGGAGTCACGTGCAGCCGCCTGCGGATCGAGTCCACCGCCGCGTCGAGGTCGGCGCCCGGACGGTCCATCTTGTTGACGAACGCGATCCGCGGTACGCCGTGCCGGTCGGCCTGCCGCCAGACCGACTCGCTCTGCGGTTCGACTCCCGCGACGGCGTCGAACAGTGCGACGGCGCCGTCGAGCACCCGCAGCGAGCGCTCCACCTCGTCGGAGAAGTCGACGTGGCCGGGCGTGTCGATCAGGTTGATCGAGTACCCGTCCCAGTCGCAACTGACGGCCGCGGCGAAGATCGTGATGCCACGATCGCGTTCCTGCGAGTCGAAGTCGGTGACGGTCGTGCCGTCGTGGACCTCACCGCGTTTGTGGGTGGTACCGGTCAGGTACAGGATCCGTTCGGTGACGGTGGTCTTGCCTGCGTCCACATGGGCGAGGATGCCGACGTTGCGCAGGCCGGACAGCTGTTTACGGTGGTTGAGGTTCGTACGCATGGCCGATGGCCTTTCGGGTGATCCGGATCAGGACAGCGCGATCCCCGCGACGAAGCCTGCACTCAGGAGCACGTGGGTCAGTTCGTCGCGGGCAGGTGCAGGCCGCGCGGCCTGCACCTCATACCCGAAGACACCAGGATCACGTCGTACCGTGACCGGGGAACGCACACAGCGATGCGATGACGCACGGCCGGGCTCCCCTCACTCGTCAAAGGCGCCTGCCGGGATGTTGTGGCGGCGCTCAGTTCGACCCCAGGGTAAGGGGATCGACGGTGCCGGACCACTGGATTTCACCGCCGGCCGTTGGTTTGCCAGGTTTCCAGGAGGGTCAGACGCTGTTCCAGGGGCGGTGGGATTTTGTGGCGGGCAGTCAGGGCGGCGGGTAGCCGGGGTATGGCGGTCAGGATGGCGCGGAGGCCCGGGCGGCCATGTCGTACGGCGTGGCGGAGGTTGCGTAGGACGACGGGCCAGGGGCGGCGCATGGTGGCTGTCAGTAGGTGGTTTCTCAGGATCAGGAGTTCGCGGTCCTGCGGGGCGCCGCGGGTGGGGGAAGGATGGTGGTGGACGATCAGGTCGGGTTCGTAGGACAGGGCCCAGCCGTTGGTGGCCAGGTCCAGAGCGAGGCGCTCTTCCTCGCCGCCGAAGAAGATGACGGGGTCGAATCCTTGCGAGCTGAGGAAGGCATCCCTTCGGACTACTGCCGCGCACGCGACGAAACCGAGGATCGGCTTCGCGGAGCTGCCGGGGTCGGGGCTGAGCGGCGAGTTGGCCATCAGCTCGCAGACCGGGTCGGGGATGTTCTCCTCACCGAGCAGGATCCGCGCCGCGAGCAGGCCGACGCCGGGCTGCTTGTCCAGGATCTCGGCGGCGGTGTCCAGGGCGCCCGGCTCCCACCACGAGTCGTCATCGGCGAAGGCGACGTACGGCGTGGTCGCGAGTGCGACACCCACATTGCGTGCCGTCGCGCCCTGGTTGGTGCTCAGGCGGACCACCTGTACCGACGGATGGGCTTGCTCGACCGCCTCCGCCGTACCGTCGGTGGATCCGTTGTCGACCAGGATGACGGGCGACGGATGACGGCCGAGCGTTTCGAGCAGCTCGGACCGACGGTTGCGGCTGGCCACCACAACTGTCACAGCACTCTCGTTGGGCGAGTTCACGACACGTACCGGCGCGCCTTGCTGGTCAGTTGCATCTCATCGAGCAGCCGGTAGCCACGCTCGACGTGTTCCGGTACGACGTGGCGCTCGCGAAGCACCCAGGGCAGACCTCGGAGCGCGTCAGCAACGGCGTACAGGCTGGTGCGGTCACGCGGTACCCGAGACAGGTGCCGGACGGTTCGGACGATGGCGCTCCGCAGTGGCCTTCGCAGCCAGGTGAACCACAACGTGTTGCGGATCCCGTGGCGTCGACGCAGGTGAGCATCGCGAAGCTTCGACGCCTGATGGTGGGCCACCACCTCGGGTACGTAGGACATGGACCAGCCGTACCGGGCCAGATCCGAGGCGAGAAGCTCTTCTTCCCCGCCCAGCCAGAGGCGATGCGAGAAGCCGCCCGCCGCCAGGAACGCCTCCCGCCGTACGACGGACACCCCAGCGAGGAAGCTGAGCAGGGGATGCCCTGGCAGACCCGCCGGCCGTTCCAACGGGCTCTGCGCCATCTCGACGCAGATGGGATCAAGTTGCCCGCCAGGCTCGACCAAGATCGTCGCCGTGACCACCGCCAGTGTCGGATGGTCGTCCAACAGGTTCGCCGCGAGTGTCAATGCGCCCGGATCGTAGAACGTGTCGTCGTCACAGAAGGCGACGTAAGGGGTGTCGACCGCGGCGACTCCGAGGTTGCGTCCGACCGCGCCGAGGTTGCGTCCGGGGCGGATCAGCTTCACCTGCGGATGCTTCCTGAGTACCAGCTCGGCCGTACCGTCCTCCGAACCGTTGTCGACCACGACGACGGGTGGTTGCTCGGGGAGCTCCGCCAGCCGATGAAGCGCCAGGTCGAGCTCGTCACGCCGGTTGTACGTGATGACGACGACCGATAGGCGCAGGTCCGGTCCCTGCACGCGACCTCCTTCGAACGAAGACCCCAGGTACCCGTTTCTGGCCCGCGTACGGCATTGACAGCGTTGTCTGGTCGGACGACGATACTTCCGACCGCTGACTGAAACGTTTCCACCCTCGGTCCGCCCGAGCCGCCCTGAAGCAGTCGAGGAGATCATTCGCCGTGATACGTGCTGCCCGAACCCTGCAGGTACTGATGGCCGGAGCCATCCTCGTCGCCGGCGCCCTGGCCGCACCGGCCGCCGATGCCGCCCCGGCACCCAGCGGTCCGACCGCGGTCGCGCGAGCCCGGGTCGCCGCCGAGGAGCTGATGAGCTCGTACGACCCGAACAAGGCATGGTTCCCCTCCAGCTGGTGGAACTCAGCGGTCGCCTTGCAGACCATCGGCGACTACATGGAACGCACCGGCGACCGGCGCTACCTGCCCCAGCTGGACAACACCTTCGAGAAGGACAAGGGCGTGTTCCCGGCCGGGTACCTGTCCGGCGATCCGCTGCTCGGCAACTTCACCAGCCGGGCCATCGACGACTCCGAGTGGTGGGGCCTGACCTGGATCCAGGCGTACGACCTGACCAAGAACCGCAAGTACCTCGACATGGCGGTCACGATCGCGGAGTACGTCGAGGGCTACTGGGACCCGAGCACGTGTGGCGGCGGTGTCTGGTGGAACGGCGAACGCACGTACAAGAACGCCGTCACCAACGGGCTCTGGATCCGCCTCACCGCCGAACTCCACAACCGGCTGCCGCGCGACAAGCATTGGCTCGGCCGCGCGCAGGAGGGCTGGAACTGGTTCACCGCCAGCGGCATGATCAACTCCGCCGGCCTGGTCAACGACGGCCTCAAAGACAATTGCGAGAGCAACGGCGACACGGTCTGGAGCTACAACCAGGGCCTGGCGATCGGCGCAGGGCTCGAGCTCTACCGGGCAACCCGCGACCCGAAGCTGCTGACCACGGTACGAGGGTTGGCCGACGCGGCGATTGCACCGGGCGGGCTGGTGTCGGACGGCGTCCTCACGGAGTACTGCGATGCGCCCGGCCGCACGTGCGACGACAACGGCAAGCAGTTCAAGGGTATCTTCCTGCGCTACTGGATGGACCTGGCCGACACCACGCATGACCGCCGCTACACCGATTTCGTTGCCCAGCAGGCCGCCACCGTCTGGAGCAACGACCGGGACGCGTCCGATCGACTGGGCGAGCGTTGGTCAGGCGCCGAGCCGAACGTCTTCGACTGGCGTACCCAGGCCAGTGCACTCAGCGCGCTGATCGCCGCCGTGCCGTCCACGCCGCCGGTACGGTCGTTGTCAGCGACCACTGACCCGGCCTTGCCAGTAGTGATGCCGTCGACCGGCGCGGCCACCCACGTGAAGCTGACAGTCGACGTCCAGGCCACCGGATACGAGCCGCTCCAAGTCACCGTCCGAGCGGCCGCCCCGTCAGGATGGGCTGTCACTCCCCCGCGCTCGACCGTCCTGCTTCGCCCGCACGGCAACGCCGTACCGGTGCACTCCTCGGTCCAGCTCGACGTGACGATCCCAGCCGGTACGCCGGACGGTCGCTACTCGGTGACCGCGACGGCGACGTCCGGATCGCAACTGTCGTTCAGCACGCGCGCCGACATCCTGATCGCGAACACGGCCGACTTCGACACCGGCACGGCGGCCGAGACGCCGTGGCTGTGGGACGCGGACGGCTCCCAGAGCAACGGGGTGCAGAACCGGTTCGCCGACGGGCACTCGTACTTCGTCTACCGCTTCCCGTTCCCCTCCGACACCACCACGGCGTCCGCGACGCTGACGATCGACAACGAGTTCGTCGTCCAGGTCAGCGGCGACGGGCAGCAGTGGACCACGGTGGCGACCGAGACGCAGCAACTCCACGACGGTCAGAACAAGGCGGCGCGGACCTTCGATCTCACGCCGTACCTCGGACCGGACAAGGCGGCCTATGTCCGGATCGCCGACTCGTTCCCCGACGACGGCTGGGGCGGCCGGGTCTATCACGTGACCGCCACCCACGACTGAAGCAACTGGTAAATACCATCTGGAGTCGCAATCAGCACCCTTTGGTATTTACCAGTGCATTAGACAAATGGCATTCCTGATGAATATCGATGGGTCCGTTCGGAAAGATCGGTGAAACTCTTGCGATTCATTCGTTCGGCATTCATGCTCAACCCATGTCACGTCAGCGAACGACAATTTTCATCGCCGCCGCCGCCTCGATAGCCTCGATGGCGACCGGCGCCACCGCCGCCGTCGGCTCGACCGGTCAGGCCGACAGCAAGCCGAGTCACTGCGGCGTGCTGTTCGACGACTTCGGGTACAAGTCGGCCACCGATCCTGACCTGGCCGCGCACGGCTGGAACGCCCGAAGTGAGGTCGGCGGTCCAGGCGTGCCGGGCGCGGCCTGGCCGGCGAGCAATGTCTCGTTCGTCCAGCAGGGCGGGCAGAACGTCGCTCAGCTCCAGGCGACGACGAACGGCACTCCGGCCGGTACGACCCATGCCGAGCTCCGCCGGACCACCATGAACCTGCGGAACGGGACCTACGCCACCCGCGTCCGGTACGCCGACAAGCCGGCCGCCGGACCGGACGGCGACCACATCAACGAGACCGCGTTCGCGATCGGTCCGACGAAGTTCGACTACGACCCGATCTACAGCGAGCTCGACTTCACCGAATACCTGCCGAACGGCGGCTGGGGCGAGACCGGCCCGATCAACTACCAGACGAGCTGGCACACCTTCCGGGAGGATCCGTGGGACGCGCGAACCGCGGAGAATCACCAGAACAGGTCGCTCGACGGCTGGCACACCTATGTCACGCAGGTCGGCAACGGCCACGCGAAGTACTACATCGACGGCCTGCTCACTGCCGACCACACCGTGGACCAGGACGGCAACACCATCCTGCCGCGGCAGGACATGAGCATGAACTGGAACCTGTGGTTCATCGATCTGGACGCGCATCAGGGCACCGCCACGAGTGAGTACCACGAGCAGATCGACTGGGCCTATTACGCCAAGAACGAGACGGTCTCCCCCACGAAGGCCGAAGCCGCCGTCACGAAGTACCGCGCGCACGACACCGGCTACCAGGACACCTTGATCAACACCGGGAGCTGCGAGAACTACCAGCCTCCGCAGCATTGATTCTCTGAACCAGGGCGTAGCGACGTGGCCGAATGGGCTATGTTCGCGTAAACGTCCGGCAGGAACAGAGGTGGGTGCTCGTGGCAGACAGATTGCGAAAGCGAGATCTGGCCCGCGAGCACCTGCTCGGGCTGGTCGAGTCACGAGCAGCTGGTCAGGCAATCCCGTCCGAGCGGCAGCTCTCCGCTGAACTCGACATCTCCCGCCCGACCCTCCGGGCAGTGGTCGACGACCTGGTCCGCGATGGCCGGCTGGTTCGTGAGCACGGCCGCGGCATGTTCGTCGGCAACCACAGAATCGCTCAGCAGATCACCGGCGCCCACGGAGCGACGTACCCGAGAGCGTCGGAGGCCTGGACCAGCAGGGTGCTCAGCCACGGGCCGATCCAGGCCGGCAACCTGATCGGTAACCGGCTCGGGATCCCGCCGCACACCGCCGTACTGCGAATCGCCCGGCAACGCCTCGTCAACGGCGAGCCGATCTGTCTGGAGACGATCCATGTCCTGCAGGAGATCGTCCCCGATTTCGACGTCCGGTCGATCGAGCAGGACTCGTTCTACGCGCTGCTCCGGGAACGGTACGGCGTGATCCCGACCGACGCCGAACAGACTCACTCGGCAGCGGCGTCCGACGCCACCGAGTCCGCCCTGCTCGGCCTCGCGCTGGACGCTCCGATCCTGGTCCTGGAACGAACCACCCGCGACCAGAACGGCCGCAGGTTCGAGTTCACCCGCGCCGCCTACCGCGGCGATCGCTACCAGGTCAGCACCCAGCTGACCCTCTCCAAGCCCACCGACCCGAACACCGAACGGTCACTCGGCGGCGTTGGGTAGCAGCGCCGCGATCATGGTGTCGCCGACGAACCGCGCGAAGCGCTCCGCCGGCCAGCCGCGCTGCAGTACCAGCAGGTCGTAAAGCTCGGCCGAGCTGCAGGTCCAGAACACGTCAGTGGCGTCGTCGACCGTCACACCATCGCGCAGCTGGCCGCGGTCGGCGAGGAACGTCGCGTGGTGCCGCATCCGGTCGAGGCGCTCGGCGTCGATGTCGCGGACCAGCGCGGCCATCTCCGGGTCGGTCGCCGCGGCTGTACGCATCAGCAACCGGATCGGCGTGACCACCGACCCGACTTCACTGGTCAGCACTCCCCAGTTGCGCATGATCGTCGCCGGGTGGGGCTCGTGCTCGCGCATCTCGTCCGAGCGCTCGTACGCCGGTACGGGGCTCCGCCCGGCCAGACCGCGGTCGTAAAGCGCCCTGACCAGGCCCGACTTCGAGCCGAACGCCTTGTACACGGTCTCCACTGAGACTCCCGCGTCGGCCGCGACGGCGGCGACCGTGGTGGCTCCGTAGCCGGTCGCCGTGAACCGGCGCTCGGCGGCGTTGAGGATCCCCTCACGGTTACGGTGCGCCCGCGCGCGGCGACCGCTGGTGTCGTACGGGCGTGAGCTCTTGACGTTCGCCACGGGCGGTCCCATCCTCAAATTAATTACAGGTCACTGTATCTAATTGTTGGTGGGGGCGTCATGACACGACAAGAGGGCTCGGCGGCCGTGCTCGACCGCCTGATCGGAGCCGTGAACGCCCACGATCTCGACGCACTGGTGTCGTGCTTCGCCGACGACTATCTGAACGAGACCCCGGCCCACCCGCTGCGCGGATTCCGCGGACGCACGCAGGTACGGGCCAACTGGGCGCAGATCTTTGCCGGTGCCCCCGATCTGCACGCGAAGGTGCCGCGCAGTGTCGTCGACGGTGACCGGCTGTGGACCGAGTGGGACATCTCGGGCACCCGGCCGGACGGCACCGCGCTGGCGATGCGGGGCGTGGTGATCTTCGGGGTGGAGCCTCCGCTGATCACCTCGGCGCGGTTCTATCTGGAGCCGGTCGAGGAAACCAGCGGCGACGTCGACGCGCACACGCAGCGGGTCATGCACACCGAGGTGCCGTGATGATCCTGGTGGCCGGCGGCACCGGCACGCTCGGCACCGAGGTCGTACGTCTGCTGACCACGCGCGGTGAGCAGGTCCGCGTACTGACCCGGGACCCGGCCCGTGCCGCGCACCTCTCCGCCGGTGTCGGGACGGTCGTCGGGGACCTCCGCAATCCGGACACTGCGGCCATCGCCGTGGACGGCTGCAGGACAGTGGTCTCGGCGGTGCAAGGCTTCGCTGGGCCGGGCAAGGTCAGCCCGGAGTCGGTCGACCGGGACGCGAACCGCAACCTGATCCGCGCCGCGGTCGCGGCCGGCGTCGAGCATGTCGTGCTGATGTCCGTGCACGGCTGCGCGGCCGACCACCCGATGTCGCTGTTCCGGGCCAAGTACGCCGCCGAACAGGAACTCCTGGCCAGCGGCCTGGAATGGACCATCATCCGTCCGACCGCCTACCTGGAGACGTGGAGCGGCATCGTCGGCGCCGGCCTGGAGCGCGGCAAGGTCCAGGTATTCGGCCCGGGCCGCAACCCGATCAACTTCGTCTCGGCGCACGATGTCGCGGCACTTGTCCACCTCGCGGTGAGCGACGCATCGCTTCGCAAGCAGACCTACGAAGTCGCCGGCCCGGAGAACCTGACGTTCAGCCAGCTCGCCGACCGTCTCGTCGCCGCAAGCGGCCGACCGGCCAGGATCCAGCACATTCCCCTGCCGATGCTACGAGCGATGGCACTGCTGGCCCGCCCGATCTCCCCCGCCTTCGCCCGGCAGGCCCAGGCAGCGGTCGTGATGAACTCGATCGACCTGACCGCCACCCCCGACCCCCAACTGCCGATCGTCCCCACCACCACCCTCACCGACATCCTTGCCTAGGCAACCTGCTGGTGGGGCGGCCGGCTAGTTGCCGGTCTTGGAGTCGGCGTCGGCGACGAGGCGTTCGGCGACCTTGTTGAGTTTCACGTTGCCGTGCTGGGACAGCCTGGTCAGGAAGGCGAACGCGCGCTGGTCGGACAGCGAGTAGCGCTCCATCACGATGCCGATCGCCTGGCCGATCGTCCGGCGGGTGCGCAGCGCTTCCTGCAGGTTCTGGATCTCCTGGGCGTACGCGATGGCCATCGCCGACTGGTGCCTGAACAGCAGGCCGATCGAGCCGAGGTCCTCGAAGGCGCCGATCCTGGTCGAGTACAGATTGAGCGCGCCCTGCGACTTCGGCGCGTCGAAGAGCCGGATGCCCGCCTGCGCCCGGATGCCGACGGCCGTCGCGGTCACGGCGTAGCGCGGGAAACGCGGGTCATTGGCGAGATCGGGTGCCAGCACGTGAGCCGCTTCGACAGCCGCGTCGTAGCACGGCCCCTCCTGCAGGTCGTACTGCGCCGCGTCCACTCCCCACAGCACGTCGTCGGTGGGCGCGGCCGTCTCCAGCCTGCCATCGCTGTGCTTCACGGTGATACTGGCGTACTCGACCTCCGGCAGCACCTCGACCGCCGCTGCCGTGATCCGGCTCAGCGTATGGTCCAGGTCTCCCGGTGTCAGCGACTTGGCCAATCGCCGGGCAGTCTCGTCGAGCTCGTTCTCGCCCATGGCCATCGAGTACCCCATCCGATCCGGCGCATTCCCCCGGCAGACCACCGGAGGGCGGTCACGCGCGCTGGTTGGCGCAACGCGCGCGACCTGGCAACCGGTCTCCCCGCGGGATTCATGGCTACTTGTAGCGTCGGTTCCCAGCCCGGCCGGTTTCACACATCGAGGCCGGTACGTTCAGCCGGCCATCGCGTAGATGGAGAACGAGGACGCGGCCTCCGTGCCCAGGTAGGGATGTGGGTCGAGCAACCGGATACAGGTGCCGGTACGGTCGGCGAACACGGCGTACCGGCCGAGTGAGCTGGTGACGGGCGCGATCAGCCAGTCCAGGCCGGGGTGGCCGTCGAAGAAGGCGTCCACGTCGCCGACCTCGTACACGCCCCCGCTGCCCAGGGCCGCCTCGGCCGGATCGCGGACGAGCACGATCGTGGTCTCTCCATCACGCGGGGCCAGCAGGGCGGTGTCGTCATCGGGCCAGCCGAGCGGCTCCAGGCCGAGGGCGCGATAGTAGTCGACACTGGCTTCCAGGTGTTCGACCGGACGGATCTCGAACAACAGCTTCATCGCTACCCTTTCTGCTACGTCTGATCTGTGGACGCTCGTTCGGCGGTGCGGAGCCGGCTGCCCTGGCGGACCTCGTCGGTCTGGTCGGTGAGGTGCGAGATGCGGTCGGCCAGCGCCGGATGATCGCGGCTGAGGTCGGCCTTCGCCGCGGCCAACGGCTCGAGCAGCGCAAGGGAATCGTCGTCGCCCAGCGCCACGCTGACCCGATCGACGCTTGCCTGTACCGCCGGGTCCGGATCGTCCAGCGAACTGATCTGCCCGGCCAGCCGGCGCAGATCCGCGGCGTTCTGCCTGGCCCAGGTCGCCACCGCCCGGTCGCTGGCCCGCTGATCGCGCACCGCCTGGAGCCGCTGCTCTCCGTTCATCGAGGGGTCAGCCGCGTTCGGACGCAGCCGGAGATAGCGCCGCTCGGCCGCCTGCCTGCTGGCCACTCCGAGCGCGGACGCGAGCTGGGCCCAACTCACCCCACGACGCCGGGCCGCGTCGATCAGTTGGGGCTCGTACTTCGTGAGCTGCTCGCGCAGGTCCCGGATCCGGGCCAGTGCCTCGAGGAAGTCAGCAGGCTCCCGGTTGTCCGGCCCGGTCACGACCTCCCGCACGAAGTCCAGGGCGCCCGGGTCGTCCGGCTCGCTCATGGTCTGCTGCTCGGTCATGCTCGTGGTCCTCGCGTCGAAGTGGCCGCAGGCAAGCGGCTGGTCAGGCGGCCGATGTCAGGCGCCGGTGTCAGGCGTCGATCTGCTGCTGACCGTCGGTCTTCGCGCCGATGCTGATCTTGCGTGGTTTCGCCTGCGCCGCGACCGGGATCCGCAAGGTCAGCACACCGTTGTCGTACGCCGCCTCGATCCCTTCGGTGTCGAGGGTGTCGCCCAGGAACAGCTGCCGGGAGAACACCCCCAGCGGCCGCTCGGACACCTGCATCTCGACGCCCTCGGCCAGCGCCGCCGGCCGGCGCTCGGCCTTCACCGTCAGCACGTTCCGCTCGACATCGAGGTCGATCGCGTCCGCCGAGACGCCGGGCAGGTCGAAGACCACCACGTACTCGTCACCGGAGCGGTAGGCATCCATCGGCATCGGGCTCGGCTTGGACCAGGTCCCCGGGGCGGTGCCGCCGGTCACCAGCTGGGCCAGCCGGTCGAACTCGCGGAACGGGTCGGTGCGCATCAACATCGTTCCACCTCCTGACTAGTCGTTCGTCGGTGTCAACACGCACGACTTTTATAGCGCGTCATCGAACCGTTGACAAGTCTCTCGTCATCAATTCGTTGACAGCGGAGGTCAGGTCGGTTCGTCGCTGACCAGCCGGGCCACCGAAGGCTCGAGTTCCTCCCGAACCTCCTGGCTCTCCAGCTCGTCCGAGCCCGTCCGGCTGATCGCCCGGGCGATCGTCCGGCCGTTCTCGTACTGCTCGATCACCCGCGGATCGACGTACGAGCTCCTGGCCACCGACGGAGTGTTGCCCAGGTGGTGGGAGACCTCCGTCAGCATCTCCTTGACCGCCTTCTTCGCGGCCTTCTTCGTCTTCGCCGGCTCGGCTTCGGCCAGGTCCACCGCGGCGTGCACGGTCGCCGTCCAGGTCCGCAGGTCCTTGACCGTGTACTGATCGCCGACGATCTCCTGGAACCGCTCGTTGATCAGTCCGGCGTTGATCTCGTGCCAGCCGTCCTTGTCGCGGTAGACCAGCAGGCGCGGGTTGTCGTGCCTGCTGCGCTTGAGCGCGCTCACCGCCGCCGCCAGCTTGTCGTCGTCCAGCTCGAAGGATCGCTGGATGCCACCCTTGGCGACGTAGTCGAACACCAGCAGGCCCTTGCGGACCCGGACATCCTTGCGGAGCAACGTCGCGGCGCCCCGGCTGCCCGACTCGGCGGCGTACCGATCGTTGCCGGTGCGGAAGACACCGTGGTCGAGCATCCTCAGCGCGGTGGCCAGCACCCGCTCCCGGGTCAGGCCCTTCGCACACAGATCCCGGTCGACCGCGGCGCGGAACTCCGGGAGCCGGTTGGCCAGCGTCTTGACCCGCTCGTGCTTGTCGGCGTCCTTCGTACTGCGCCACTCCACGTGGTACAGGTACTGCCGGCGACCGGCCTCGTCCGTGCCCACTGCCTGGATGTGCCCGTTCGGATGCGGGCTGATCCAGACGTCCTTCCACGCGGGCGGGATGACGAGCGCACGGATCCGGTCGAGCACCTCGGGATCCGAGATGCGGTTGCCGTCGGCATCGAGATAGCTGAACCCCTTGCCGCGGCCCCGGCGGCTGAGCCCGGGGCCGTGCGGGTCACTTCGCCTGAGACGCACTGTCAGCAGTCCCTTCGTCGATCGCACCAATCGTTGTGTCCAGGGAGTCGATCAGGTCACCGGGCGTGTCGTAGATGGCTTTGGCGCCGGCCTCCAGCAGCTCGTCGTCGCCGAACCCGCCGGAGCGGACGACGATCGCGGGCATCCCGGCCCTGGCGGCCGCCTTGACGTCCCAGACCGAGTCACCGATGACCACACTGGCGGCGTCCGACGGCACGCCCAGTTTCCGCAGCGCCACCTGGAGCAGGTCCGGCGCCGGTTTGGACTTCTCGACGTCGGCGCTGGTGGTCCAGCCGTCGACGATGCCGCGGGCATCGAGTTTGTCCAGAAAGACGTCGACATGACGTTCCTGGGCAGAGCTGGCCAGGACCAACTGGTGACCGCGTTCCTTGATGGCCACCAGCAGTTCGCGGGCCCCCGGCAACAGCGCCATCTCCTCGAGCAGCGCGTCGACCTCCTTGCCCTGTGCCTCCCGGGCCTGGTCGCCGACCCTGCGCTCCAGCTCCTCGCCTCCGACGGCCTTGACCACCTGATCGCCACCCATGCCGATCAACCGGTGCAGCCGCCACACCGGGTAGGTCTCCCCCACCGAGCGCAGCGCCCGGTACCAGGCGAGTGCGTGGTGGTAGTTCGAATCGATCAGGGTGCCGTCGATGTCGAGAACCGCGATAACAGACTCAGTCATAGGGCTGCGGTTCCCCGAAATGGGTACAGCGAAGCATGCGTATCGTCATCACGGGAGCGACCGGAAACGTCGGTACTGCGCTGGTCCGCCGGCTCCGCCGCGAGGATCACTCGGTGGTCGGACTATCCCGCCGGCCACCGGGCGCAGAGGGCATCACCTGGCACGCCGTCGATCTGACGAGCGCGGACGCGGAAACCCTGCTCCGGCGGGCCTTCGACGGCGCGGACGCGGTCGTCCATGCGGCCTGGGCATTCCAGCCCTCGCATCATCCCGGCTATCTTGAGCAGGTCGGCGTCGGCGGCACGCGCCGGGTCGCCGATGCGGTCGCCGCCGTCGGAGTACCGCACCTCGTGCATCTGTCGTCGATCGGCGTCTATGCCCGCAAGACCGACGACCTGCCGGTCGACGAGTCGTGGCCGAACACAGGAATTCCCACCTCGCCCTACAGTCGGCACAAGGCCGCGGCCGAGCGGATCCTCGACAGGCTGGAGAACCGGTCCGGAATCACGGTGACTCGCCTGCGGCCGGGAATCATCGGACAGGAGTCCGCGGGCAGTGCGCTCCTTCGCTACGCGCTGCCGGCGCTCGTACCGGCCAAGGTCCTTGATCTCGTACCGATCGTCCTGCTGGACCGTGCTTTGGCCGTCCCGGTCGTCCACGCGGATGACGTGGCGGACGCGATCGTCCGCGTGTTGCAGCGTGGTGCCGGTGGCCCGTACAACCTCGCTGCGCCTGGACCCATCACCGTCGACGACATCGCGGCGGCATTGGGAGCCCGCTCGTTGCAGGTACCGGCACCCGTCGTGCGGGCCGTGGCCGCAGGCGCGTGGCACAGCCATCTGCAACCACTCGATCCCGGCTGGCTCGACCTGGCCTACTCGGTGCCGTTGCTCGACACGACGCGCGCCGAGCATGACCTCGGCTGGCGGGCTCAGCACGACGGTAAGGCGGTACTCCGCGAAGTACTCGCCGGCCTCCGCACCGCCGCGGCAGGCCGCACCCCGGTACTACGGCCGCGCACGGTCGCTCGCCAACTGGCGGACCTGCTCCACCGTGGCCCGGTCAGCCAACGCCGCCGAACCTGACGGGCGCCCTGGTTGCGGTGCCCTGGTTTAAGGGCGGGAACCGGCACCCCGACATTGGAGGCAAGAATGATCTTTCAACGACCTGGCGAAGAAAGTCACAAGACCGTCAGCGACACCGAAGTCAATGAGGCCCTCGAGACCGGCGACCCCGACCAGGACCTGCAGGACGTCGACAAGATCGAGCACGACAACGGACGCCGCTCCCCCGGCCCAGTAGACGAACCCGACCGGCGCCCACCCCGGGACGAGGACGTCACCCCCGGCACCCAAGGCACGCCAATCGAACCACCCGACTGAGCCATCACCGAGGCAACGAGAACGCGGGACGTGTTACAGACAACGGCTCGGCAACGCCCGCGGGCGTGAAGGGCACGCTCGCGGGCGTGGGGGTTCGGCGAGGTCAGCGGGAGATGTCCTCGACTGTTTCGCCGGTGGCCTCTCCGGGCAGCGCGCGGGCGATGTCGGCCTGGGCGAGCATGCCGACCAGGTCGTGGCCGTCGATCACCGGCAACCGGCGGACCTGGTGCTTCGACATCGTCGCCAGCGCTTCCTCGATACTGTCGTCGGCGCCGATCGTGACCGGCTTGCCCTGTCCCAGCGAACCGGCCAGCGCGGTCGAGGGGTCACCACCCTCGGCCAGGCAGCGGACCACGATGTCGCGATCGGTCAGCACGCCCTTGAGCCGGTTGTCCTCACCACAGATGGGCAGCGCGCCGACGTCGAGATCACGCATCTTGCGGGCCGCGTCCACCAGCGTCTCGTTCTCCCCGACGCATTCCGCGCCGGGCGTCATCAGGTCCCGTGCAGTCGTCATCACACAGCTCCTATCGTGTTCCCGTAGCGATCAGATGCCTTCGCGGTTCCCCGCCGGATCGCCCCGAAACAAGAACCTGGGACACAAGCCCGCCCTTCGGACATACATGAATCCGAAAGCCGCCGGGTACCGGAAGGCGCTCTGACGAGCCACGGTCGACCTGGGTTGCGCAATCAGCCCATCAGCGCTGCTGTGCCGTGTCGACCTGGCATCGCGAAGGACACCAACGATGGATCCAGCAGTAGTCCAGCAAGCCGTCGGCGTGCTGATGGACTGGTACGACATCTCGCCGGATGCGGCGGCCCGGCAGTTGCAGGCATGGGCCGACAAGTGCGGCGCCACGATCGGGGAAGTCGCCGAAGGCCTCGTCCGCGGGATCTGCCTCGGCCGGCCGACAAGCTGCCCGGAGCAGATCCTCCGCCGGCTGGAAGACCTGCTCCGTCAGCTACCGACCCCGGCAATGGTGCCGGACTGAACAGTCAGGGGCGGCTGAGCGCGGCCAGGAGATGGTCGACGTGCTGAGGGGTGAGGTGGGTCGCCGGAACGCCGTGTACGGCTGAGACCAGGCGTCGGGCGAGGTCGCGGACCGCGAGGCCGCCGTTGCGGGAGTGCCAGGTCAGCAGCGCGAACGCCGCGTCCGGGTTGAGTCCGTAGACGATCATCAGGATTCCCTTGGCCTGATCGATGTCCGCGCGCGAGGCCAGCGCCCGCCGCAGGTGGCGGACTTCCTCGATCAACAGGTCCGGGGAGGGCGGAGCCGTAGCCGGCAGGCTCAAGAGCTCGGCCACTGCCATCGGCCGGGTGGGAAACGCCCTGACTGTGAGCGGACGCCGGGTGGTCAGCTCTTCGAGGACGTCCGGCTCCAGGCCGGCGACGGCCGTCGGCATGCTGTCCGGCACCACCTCGGTCAGAACCTGCGCCATGGTGGCCAGACCCTGCTCGTTCGCGGCGGCCAGCACCGTCGCATCGACCAGCATCCGGTCGGGCCACCAGCCGACCGCGTCGCGGACGACACGGCGCAGCTGTCTTTCCAGCCGTCCGTCGAGGTTGCCACGCAAGGTGGCGGTCAGCAGACCGGGGACGAAGTCGAACTCGACCCGCAGCGCCGGACCACTGTCGGCAAGCCAGCGGAACCGGCCGGGTACGGAGTCGGGGCGCGTACGCACGAAGGATGAATCCATAGCACTGAAACCCTTGGTGACGGGACGGGCCAGGCTGCCTTCCGAACCTGGTTCAACCGTAGATCGCGTTCAGGCCGCCAGCAAGGCGGATCGCAGCCGCAGCATGATCTCCTGCAGCAATCGCGAGACCTGCATCTGGCTCACGCCGATCTCGGTGCCGATCTCGGCCTGGGTGCGATGGTCGACGAAACGGCGCCGAAGGATGAGCTGGTCGCGCGGCGCCAGTCCCTGCACGACCGGCCGCAGCGATTCCACGTGCTCGACCAGCCGATAGGTGTCGCCGCGTTCGGGGATCAACGCGCTCAGCGTCAACGACGAGGACCCACCGACGGTGGCGTCCAGCGAGGCAGGACGGAAACATCCCTGCGCCCGCTGCGCGTCCACCACTTCCCTTACCGGTACGTCGAGGTGCGCGGCCACCTCCGCGTCGTCCGGCCAGCGGTGCAGGGTCGCCGCCAGCTCGTTCTCGGCAGCGCTGATCGCTGCCTGCAGATCCTGGATCCGGCGCGGTGGCCGCACCATCCACGCCTGGTCCCGGAAGTACCGCAGGATCTCGCCCCGGATCGTGGGCAGTCCGTACGACCGGAAGTCGGTGTCCGGGCCCGGCCGGTATCCCCGGGCCGCCTTCACCAGGCCGACCATCGCGATCTGGTTGAGATCCTCCTCATCGACACCGCGGTGCCGGTACCGCCGGGCAAGGGTGTTGGCGATCGGCACCCCCGCCACCGTTGCCTGCTCCACGAGTTCGGTACGCCTGCTGCCCGACTCGACGGCCGCCAGCCTCAGCAGCCGCTCCACCTCGGCCGCGTGCTGTCCTCTGTGATGCTGCTGCGTCGTCGTACGGGATGGTTCACCAATAGCCACCGAGGGCTCCGCTCAGCCACTGCCGGCTAGCTGACGCGGGGCTGGGTCAAGGCCGACGTTCCTCCCGTACCCAGCTCTATCCGGAGAAACGCTTCGCTGCCCAAAACCTCTGCAGAGCGGGACCTCGGGAAGAAGAAGCGCTACTGCACGTGTACGAGCACTTTGGAGGGGTACTGCCGCGTCCTCGTTCCTGAGGAGGTGAACCTGGATGCGGGTTCTCGGAGTCAACGCGATCTTCCACGATCCCTCGGCCGCGCTGGTGGTCGACGGCCGGATAGTTGCCGCGGCGGAGGAGGAGCGGTTCAGCCGGCGCAAGCACGGCAAGCGGCCGGTCCCCTGGTCGGCCTGGGAGTTGCCTGAGCAGGCGATCCGCTGGTGCCTGGCCGAAGCGGGTCTGCAACCGTCCGAACTCGATGCCGTCGGCTACTCGTTCGACCCGTCGCTGTGCGTCGATTTGTCGGGCCTCGGTGTAACCGATCCCGGCGACCAGGTCCGGGTCGATTACGCCTGGCGGGCGCCCCGATTCCTCGCGGCCGCGTTGCCCGGACTAGATCCGGAGAAGGTGGTTTTCGTACCGCACCACGTCGCCCACGCGGCGTCCGCGGGGCTGGCCGCGCCGTACGAGCGGAACGCCTGTCTGGTCCTCGACGGACGAGGCGAACGGGCCTCGCACCTGGCCGGCCTGTACGACGGCAACGAGTTGAAGGTGCTCGCCGCGCAGGAGCTGCCGCACTCGCTCGGCCTGTTGTACGAGGACCTCACCGAGCATCTCGGCTTCCTCCGGTCGAGTGACGAGTACAAGGTGATGGCGCTCGCGTCGTACGGAAAACCGCGGCATCTGGCCGACTTCCGTGAACTCGTCCGTACCACCGGTGACGGCGGCTTCGTCACCGAGAGTGTCGACTGGGCGGCCTTCGCGGCGGCCGGCCGAAGTGGCGAAGAGTTGTCCGGCGCCCAGGCGGACCTGGCCTGCAGTGTGCAGCGCCGGCTGGAGGAGGTACTGCTCGAACTCGCTCGCTGGTTGCACGAGCAGACGGGGGCGAAGGCACTCACGATGGCGGGCGGTACGGCGCTGAACTGTGTCGCCAATTCGGTGATCGCTCAGCACGGACCGTACGAGCACCTGTGGGTCCAGCCCGCGGCGGGTGACGCCGGTACGTCGCTCGGCGCAGCCCTGCAGTTAAGCGCAGTGACCGAGCGTCCGCAGCCGATGACCACGGCCGCGCTCGGCCGGGAATGGAGCGACGAGGAACTCACGGCCAGGCTCCGGCAGGCGGCGCTGCCGTTCGAGACGCCACCCGATCTGGCCGCGGTGGTCGGCCAGGCGCTGGCGGACAACGAGATCGTCGCCTGGTACCAGGGCAGGTCGGAGTACGGACCGCGGGCGCTCGGCCACCGGTCCTTGCTGGCCCACCCCGGACATCGGCAGAACCTCGAACGGCTCAACGACATCAAGGGCCGCGAACAGTTCCGCCCGGTGGCGCCGCTGGTCCTGGTGGAGAAGGCCGCCGAGATCTTCGCCGGCCCATTGCCCAGTCCGTACATGCTCTTCGTCCACGACGTCGCACCGGCCTGGCAGGAGCGGATTCCGGCCGTCGTACACGTCGATGGCACCGCCCGGATCCAGACCGTGGACCGCGCCGACGAGCCCTTGCTGGCCTCGCTGCTGGACGAGTTCGAAGCGCGGACCGGACTGCCGGTACTGGTCAACACCAGTCTCAACACCGCCGGCCGGCCGATGGTGGACAGCCCTTCCGACGCGCTCGAACTGTTCGGCTCGACCCCGGCCGGTCTCCTGGTGCTCGGTCCGCACGTCATCAGACGACAGGCGGCCTTCCGGTGACCAGTTGGTCGGTGGTCGTTCCCACTGTCGGCAGGCCATCCCTGCACGAGCTGCTGGCCGATCTCGCCAAGCAGCCCCGGCAACCTGACGAGGTACTCGTAGTCGACGACCGCGCACGGCCACGCGAGCCATTGGCCGTTGCCACGACCGTACTGCGGGGCCACGGTCGTGGGCCGGCCGCGGCCCGGAACCTGGGCTGGCGGCGCTCCGACTCCGAGTGGGTCTCGTTCCTGGACGACGACGTCCGGCTGCCCGAAAGCTGGTCGGAGGACCTGCTCGCCGACCTCACGACGGCCGATGCCCTGACCGCGGGCGTACAGGGGCGCATCGTCGTACCCCGGCCCGGTGACCGGCGGCCGACCGACTGGGAGCGCAGTACCGCAGGCCTCGAAGAAGCCGACTGGGCGACCGCCGACATGGCGTACCGCCGGTCGGCGCTGGCCGAGGTGGAAGGCTTCGACGAGCGGTTCCCGCGGGCCTACCGCGAAGACGCCGACCTCGCTCTGCGGGTCCGCCAGCACGGCGGAAAGCTTGCCAAGGGCAACCGTTACGTGATCCACCCGGTCCGGCCGGAAGACTTCTGGGTCAGTGTCCGGGTCCAGCGCGGCAATGCCGATGACGCCCTGCTACGGGCGATGTACGGCCGGGACTGGCGCCGGCTAACCGAGTGCCCCGCCGGCCGATTCAGATGGCACCTCGCGACCGTGCTGACGACAGTCCTGCTGGCGACCAGGCTGCGGCCTTGGGCGGCACTCGGTTGGGCGGCGCTCACGTCCGACCTCATCCGACGCAGAGTTCTTCCCGGACCGCGAACCGCCGGTGAGATAACCAAGATGGCGGTGACGTCGGCAGTACTCCCCTATGCCGCGGTCTGGCACCGAGCACGCGGCACACTGCGCCACCGCGGCAGCAAGCCGTGGCCCGGCCCGGTCAAGGCCGTACTGTTCGATCGGGACGGCACGCTCGTGCACGACGTTCCCTACAACGGTGATCCTGAGCAGGTCCGGCCGGTCGACGACGCGGCCGCCGCCGTCGAGCGATTGCGGACGGCGGGCGTGCGGCTCGGGGTGATCACCAATCAGTCGGGGATCGGCCATGGCCGGATCACCGCCGATCAGGTGGCCGATGTCAATCGACGGATCGACCAACTGCTCGGCCCGTTCCAGACCTGGCAGGTCTGTCCGCACCGATCCACCGATGGTTGCGCCTGCCGCAAACCCGCGGCGGGCATGGTCCTGGCAGCCGCGGCCGAACTCGGCGTCGCGCCGCACGAGATCGTTGTCATCGGCGACATCGGCTCGGATGTGGCCGCCGCGACGGCGGCCGGCGCCCGCTCCGTACTGGTGCCGACGGTGAACACCAGGCCCGAGGAGATCCTGACCACCCGCGCGACTGCTCCGAACCTCACCGCGGCTGTCGACCTCATACTCCGCCAAAGCCGGCGATCCTGATGCGAACCGTACTGATTACCCGGCTGGACAACGACGGCGACGTCTTGCTGGCCGGACCGGCGATCCGGGCCGTCGCGGCCACCGACCGCGTCGTACTGCTCGTCGCCCCGTCCGGCGAACAGGCCGCGCGCCTCCTTCCCGGCGTCCACGACCTACTCGTCTGGCCGTGCCCCTGGACCGGGTTCAATCCACCACCGGTCGAACGGAAGAGCGTCGACACGCTCATCGACGTACTGTCGCTCGCACATCTGGCCGCGGCGATCATCCTGACCTCGTACCACCAGAGTCCGTTGCCGATGGCCCTCTTGTTGCGGATGGCCGGTATCCCCGAGATCGCCGCTGACAGCGTGGACTATCCGGGCTCGTTGCTCGACCTGCGGCATCATGCCGAGCCGGGACACGAGGTCGATCGTGCCTTGTCGCTCGTGCGCGCCGCCGGCTACGAACTGCCCTTCGGAGACGACGGCAGGCTGCTGATCAAGACGAGACTGCCGGTCGCCAAGGCGGACGCCGAGCCGTACGTCGTCGTCCATCCGGGCGCGTCGGTGCCGGCCAGGTCCATGGGCCCGGGGCCATTGGCCCGAGTGGTGGAGGCCCTTTGCCGCGACGGTCATCGCGTGCTGGTGACCGGTAGTACGCAGGAGAAGTCCCTGACTGCAGCCGTCGCGGGCCGCAACGCGACAGATCTTGGCGGCCGGACCGACTACGCGCGACTGGCCGAGGTACTGCGCGGCGCCTCGTGCGTGGTGGTCGGAAACACCGGCCCTGCCCATCTCGCCGCGGCCGTCGGTACGCCGGTCGTCTCCTTGTTCGCGCCGGTGGTCCCAGCCCGCAACTGGGGGCCGTGGCGGGTTCCGTCGGTACTGCTCGGTGATCAGCAGGCGGACTGCCGCGACACCAGAGCCCGTGAGTGCCCGATCTCCGGACACCCCTGCCTGAACGGCATCGACCCGGAGGAAGTGGTCGTTGCCGTGCGCAAGCTGATCGAGGAGGTCGCAGCGTGAGGATTCTCTGCTGGCACGTCCACGCCGCCTGGATGACGTCGTTCGTCCAGGGGGCGCACGAGTACTACGTTCCGGTGCTGCCGGATCGCGGGGCGGACGGCAAGGGCCGGGCGCAGACCTACGAGTGGCCGGACACCGTGACGGAGCTCGGTCCGGAGCAACTTCGCGACGCCGAGTTCGACGCGGTCGTCCTGCAACGTCCACACGAGCTGGAGCTTTTCGCCCGCTGGACCGGACGGGCGCCGGGGCGGCGCGGAGTACCGGCCGTCTATGTCGAGCACAACACTCCCCGCGGCGACGTCGACGACTGGCAGCACTGGCTGGCGGCGCGGACGGACATCCCGATCGTGCACGTCACGGAGTACAACCGGATGATCTGGGACAACGGGATCGCACCGACCGTCGTGATCGAGCACGGGGTGCCCGACTACGGCTACCACTACCAGGGGTATCTCGACTCGTTGGTTGCCGCGATCAACGAACCGGTACGCCGCCGGCGGGTGGCCGGCCTCGACCTGCTCGAACGGATCGCGACCCAGGTGCCGGTGAGCGTCTACGGCATGGGCACCGACCAGCTGCTCTCCCGGATCACCGACGGGCTGGACGAAGTGGGCGACTTCTCCCAGGACTACCTGCACGAACGGATGGTCGAGCACTTCGGCTATCTGCACCCGTACCGCTGGACCAGCAACGGCCTCGCCCTGATCGAGGCGATGACGCTGGGTCTGCCCGTCCTCGCGATCGGTGCGACGGCGGCGTACGAGACCGTGCCCGCCGCCGCCGGCCTGGTCAGCGCCAGCCCCGACCGGCTGGCCGACATGGCAGCGCGCTGGCGGATGGAACCCGAGGAACCCCGCGAACGCGGCCGGGCAGCTCGCGAGCACGCGCTGCGGCACTTCGGTCTGCCGAGGTTCCTCACCGAGTGGGACGCACTACTGAAGGAGGTCTGCGCATGAGGATCGCGATGGTCTCCGAGCACGCCAGTCCGCTGGCGGTGCTCGGCGGAGCCGATGCCGGTGGCCAGAACGTCCATGTGGCGGCCTTGTCGCTGGCGCTCGCCGACCGCGGGCACCAGGTCGAGGTCTACACCCGGCGGGAAGATCCCGCCATCGCGGAGCGGGTCGAGCTGGGACCGGACGTCGACGTCATCCACGTTCCGGCCGGGCCGCCCGAGCCGATCCCCAAGGACGAGCTTCTCCCCCACATGCCGGCCTTCGGCCAGTGGCTCGGAAGTCGCTGGGCGGCCAGTCCCCCGCAGGTTGTCCACGCCCACTTCTGGATGTCCGGCCTGGCGTGCCGGCCGGCCCGGCAACTGGCCGATTTCCCTTACGCCCAGACGTTCCATGCCTTGGGCGTGATCAAGCGCCGGCACCAGGGCCGCAACGACACCTCGCCACCGGAGCGGCTGCGGATCGAGACCGGGCTGGCGCTGGCCGCCGACGCGGTGATCGCCACGGCGACCGATGAGGTGACCGAACTGCTCGCCCTCGGGGCCCGGGCCGAAACCCTGCACGTCGTGCCCTGTGGCGTCGATCAGTTCCCCGGCACCACAGCGGACGACCGCTGGTGGACCGACGGCCACCAGCGGATCCTGTCACTCGGCCGGCTGGTCGAGCGTAAGGGTGTCGACACCGTGATCGCGGCTCTGGCCGAGCTGCCGACTGCCGAGCTGGTGATCGCGGGCGGGCCGGTCACCGGATTCGACGACGATCACGAGGTACGCCGGTTGCGCGCCGAAGCGGATCGGCTCGGACTCACGGACCGGGTCAGACTGGTCGGGCCGGTGTCCCGCGCCGAGTTGCCCGGACTACTGCGCTCGGCCGACGTGGTCGCCTGCACACCCTGGTACGAGCCGTTCGGCATCGTTCCACTCGAAGCGATGGCCTGCGGGCGACCCGTCGTGGGCTCAGCTGTCGGGGGTCTGCTCGACACCGTGGTGGACGGCGTGACCGGCCTACTCGTACCGCCTCGCGACCCCGCCGCGCTCTCGACTGCACTGGCAACGCTGCTCGCGGATCCGGCTCTGCGGCAGCGGCTGGGCCAAGCGGGCAGCGCCCGGGTCGCCGCGAAGTACACGTGGCCGAAAGTCGCGGCCGCGACCGAACAGATCTATCGACGAATAGCTGCGCCGGTGGCAGCGGGAAAGGTGTCCTGATGGCTGACTTCGGAACGCTCGGCCAGCATCTCGGCCATCTCCAGGACGCGTTGCTCAGCCTCGATCACCAGCAGGAGGTGCTGGACGGCTGGGGGCGTCAGCTCGCCGTCGCGCTGGCCGGCGGCGCCAAGTTGCTTGCCGCAGGCAACGGAGGCAGTGCCGCCGAGGCACAGCACCTGACCGCGGAGCTGGTCGGCCGGTTCGAGGCCGACCGCGAGCCACTGTCGGCGTTGTCCCTGCACGCCGAGACCTCCAGCCTGACTGCGATCTGCAACGACTTCGGCCCGGACGGCATTTTCGCCCGCCAGGTCGCCGCCCATGGCAGGGCCGGCGACATCCTGATCCTGCTGTCGACCAGCGGACGCAGCCCGAACCTGCTCAGCGCCGCGACCACCGCCCGGGTCAAAGGACTGCAGGTCTGGGCGATGACCGGACCTCGTCCCAACCCGCTCGCCGATCTGGCCGACGAAGCGCTGCCGGTGGAGTCGGCAGCGTCGACCGCCGTCCAGGAGGCCCACCTGGTCGCGATCCACGCCTTGTGTGCGTCGGTGGAGTGGTACCTGCCGATGGCCCAGCGTGCGCAGCAGATGCACGAGGAGGTGCTGCGATGACGGGCCGGATCCTGGTAGTCGGCGACGTGCTGCTCGACCGTGACATCTCCGGTGACGTGCACCGGGTGACGCCCGATGCGCCCGTGCCTGTCGTCGACATCGAGACGGTGTACGAGCGAGCCGGCGGCGCGGGACTGGCTGCCACTCTGCTGGCCCGCGATGGCCTCGAGGTCAGCCTGGCGACGGCGACCGCCGACGATGAGCAGGCCGAACACCTCGGCGAGCTGCTGGCTGGGCGCGTCCAGCTCCAGCCACTGCTCAAAGCCTCGGCCACCCGGACCAAGACGAGAGTACGCAGCAGCGGCCAATCGCTGTTGCGGATGGACGTGGACGGAACGGTGGACCAGGCCGAGCCACCCGACCCGGCAGCACTGGCAGAATTCGCGGCCGCCCTGGCCCAGGCCGATGCCGTGCTGGTGTCGGACTATGCCGGCGGCGTCATCAGTCATCCCGCGGTCAACAGCCTGCTTCGCCGCTGGGCCGGCCGGCGACCGATGGTCTGGGATCCCCACCCGCGCGGCTGTGAGCCGGCGCCCGGAGTCACGGTGGTCACCCCGAACCGCTCGGAAGCGTTCCACTTCCGCGGCCGGGGATCGGATCGGCTCGACGAGGTGGCCGCCGCGTTGCGGGAGCAGTGGCAGACCTGGTCCGTGGCCGTGACCGATGGCAGCAAGGGAGTTCACTACGCCACGACGGACGCGCCGCCGAGATTCGTGCCCGCGCCGTTCGAGTATCGCGGCGACAGTTGCGGCGCCGGCGACCGGTTCGCCGGAACTGTTGCCGCTGGCATCGGTACCGGTAGCACCACGCCGGCGGCGATCGAGGCGGCGGTACAGGACACGGCCGAGTGGCTGGCCGGCGGCGGGGTGCAGGAAACCAGCCTGGCCGCACAGGAACCACCGGAGCTGGATCCGGAGGCCGTCATCCGGCGGGTCCGGGCAGCCGGCGGGACGGTCGTGGCGACGGGCGGCTGCTTCGACGTACTGCATGCAGGGCACATCGCCGCCCTGCAGGCAGCGCGGCAGCTCGGCGACGCGCTGATCGTGCTCGTCAACTCCGACGAGAGCGTCCGCCGGCTGAAAGGCGACCGGCGTCCGGTGAACCGGCAAGCCGACCGTTGCCAGGTACTGCGCTCGCTGCGTTGTGTCGACGCCGTCATGGTCTTCGCCGACGACGACCCGCGCAAGACGCTCGATCGGCTCCGGCCGGACATCTGGGTCAAGGGCGGCGACTACACGGCCGACATGCTGCCCGAGACGGCCGTCGTCAACGCTTGGGGCGGACGGGTCGTCCTGGTGCCGTACCTGCGCGGTCGCTCAACCACAGCAATCCTCGAGGAATGGAGCAGGTCATGAGTGTTGAACGAGTAGCGGTCACCGGCGGAGCCAGCGGACTGGGCGCCGCGGTGGTCGCGGCGGTCCGGAAAGCCGGCGGTACCGCGATCGCCCTCGATCGGCAGCAACCCACTGACAGCGAGGCCGGCTGGGTCGAGGTCGACCTGTCCGACCCCGCGGCGGCCGAAACCGCTCTGGCGTCGGCCGAGAACGCGATCGGTCCGCTGACCGGAGTCGTCACCGCCGCGGGCATCGACGCGTGCGGCCGGATCGAAGACGTCGAGCTGGCCGACTGGGTGCGGGTGATCAGCGTCAACCTCGTCGGTACGGCGGCCATCGCGCGCGCCGCCGTACCGCGGCTGGAGCGCAGCCATGGCCGGCTCGTCACCGTCGCCTCGACCCTCGGGCTGCGGGCGCTCAGTGACGCGACGGCGTACTGCGCGTCGAAGTTCGGCGTCGTCGGGTTCAGCCGGGCGCTCGCCGTCGAGACGGCCGGGCGGTTGGGCGTGACGATGCTGATCCCCGGCGGCATGCAGACGGCGTTCTTCGACGGCCGGCCGGAGCAGTACAAGCCCGGTCCGGATGCGGTGCTCAACGATCCCGCCAACGTCGCCGACGCGGTCGTCTACGCGCTGTCCCAGCCACGTGGAGTGGAGATCCGCGAGCTCGTCGTCTGTCCTTCCGTCGAGCCGTCCTGGCCCTGATGAGCGCTCCCTTCCTGGTACTTCGGGCGCTCGGTCTGGGCGACGCGCTCACCGGCGTACCGGCGTTGCGCGGACTGCGCAGGCTTGATGGTGATCGTCCGCTGCTGATCGCCGGACCGCGGCCGGTCTCGGACTGGCTCTGCCGGCTGGGTGTCGTGGACGAGGTCGTACCGACCGAGGATTTGTACGGTCCGCCGCCCGGGTCGAGACTCGGGCGGCACACGGCGGTCAACCTCCATGGCTGCGGACCGCAAAGCCATCGGCTGCTTCAGGCGGGTGGCCCAGCTGACCTGATCGCCTTCGACTGCGCGGCCGCCGGTTATCGGAGTGCCTGTCGCTGGGAACGCGACGAACACGAGGTCGATCGGTGGTGCCGGCTCGTCGCCCACGCGGGCGGGCCGTGCTCCGCCGACGACCTCCGCCTGGAGATCCCCGGGGTTGCCGACGGCACCATCGTCGTGCACCCCGGGGCCGCCAGCGTGGCGCGCCAGTGGCCATTGGGCCGCTGGGCTCAGGTGATCAACGAGATGACGGCCGAGGGGCCCGTCGTACTGACCGGGTCGGAGGCCGAACTGTGCGGGCAACTGGCCGCCCGGACCGGTGCGGAGGATCTCAGTGGGCGGCTCTCGCTCGACGACCTGGCGGCCCGGCTGGCCTCCGCGTCCCTGCTGCTGAGCGGCGACACCGGCGTCGCCCATCTGGCCACCGCGCTCGGGATCAGGTCCGTGACCCTGTTCGGCCCGACTCCGCCCGCGTGGTGGGGACCGGCCATCGATCCCGACCTCCACACCGTGCTCTACCGGGGAAGCCGGTTGGGTGATCCGCATGCGGACCGGCCGGACGAGGCGCTGCTGCGGATCACCGTTCCCGAGGTCGTCACCGCAGCGCGACAGCAGCTGAGGTCCGGAACCAGTCGACCGTCGACTGGAGACCGTCCCGCCATTCGATCCGCGGCTTCCAGCTGAGAACCTGCTCGGCCAGCGCGGTGTCCGGCCGCCGGACGGCCGGGTCGTCGACCGGGCGGTCGACAAACTCGATCCCCGCCGTCGATCCGGTCATCGCCAGTACGTCCTGAGCGATCCGCAGTACCGACCGCTCGTCCGGATTGCCGATGTTCATCGGGCCCGGGTGACCGCTGAAGGCCAGCCGGAGGATGCCGTCGACGGTGTCGTCGACATGGCAGACCGAGCGGGTCTGGCTGCCGTCACCGGCCACGGTCAGGGGTTCCCCGGCGAGTGCTTGCCGGATGAACGTCGGGATCGCCCGGCCGTCGTTCGGCCGCATCCTGGGGCCGTACGTGTTGAAGATCCGCACGATCGCGGTGTCCAGGCCCTCGCTGGTCCGGTACGCCGTGGTCAGCGCTTCGGCATAACGCTTCGCCTCGTCGTACACGCCGCGTGGGCCGATCGGGTTCACGTGTCCCCAGTAGGACTCCGGCTGGGGGTGGACCTGCGGGTCGCCGTACACCTCCGAGGTGCTGGCCAGCAGGAACCGTGCGTGCTTCTCCTTGGCCAGGCCCAGCGCGTGCCAGGTGCCGATGGCACCGACCTTGAGCGTCTGGATCGGCAGTCGCAGGTAGTCGATCGGCGATGCCGGGCTGGCGAAGTGCAGAACGAGCTCGACCTCGCCCGGGATGTGGACGAACTCCGTGAGATCAGCGCGGACCAGGCTGAACCGCGGCTCGTCGAGCAGGTGCGCGACGTTGTCCGGCGTACCGGTGAGGAAGTTGTCCAGGCAACTGACCCGATGACCTTCGGCCAGCAGGCGCTCACACAGATGACTCCCGACGAAGCCCGCTCCGCCGGTGACCACGACATGACTCTCGACCATGGCCCGCGGTACCCCCCGCGCAACCTCCGAAACGGAACTCGCGAGATCCGTCCGCCCGGCCTGCCGTACGTCTGGCCGACCTCGGACGGGCCACCTTGCCGGCCGGAATTGCGGGCGGTAGGCAACCAGCCCCAGGATTGACGCGGGGTACGGAGACGGCATGGGACGTAACCATTCCGATGATGCTCGCAGTCTCGCAGAACAAGTTGGAGCCCTGGCCCAGGCCGGTGGCGCCAAGATCGCGGTGGCGGAGTCGCTCACCAGCGGAGCGATCGCCGGCCGGCTCGGCGCGGCGCCGGAAGCCGGCTCCTGGTTCGCCGGCGGCGTGATCGCGTACTCCCCAGAGGTCAAGTTCAAGGTCCTCGACGTCGAGCCCGGTCCCGTCGTGACAGCTCGCTGCGCCGCCCAGATGGCCGGTGGGGTCGCCCGGCTACTGGTCGCCGACTTCGCCGTCTCGGCGACCGGAGTAGGCGGTCCGGAGCCCGACGAGGGACATCCGGCCGGCACCGTCTACCTCGCGGTCACCGGCGGCGCGTCCGGGAACGTCGAGGAGCACCACTTCGACGGCGACCCGTCCGAGGTGATCGAGCTGACGACGATCGCCGCCCTCCAGCTGCTGCTGACCGCCCTGAAGGCCGGTTAGCAGTCCCGGTATCACTGCGACAACGATGCGCGGACGGATGAATCGATGCTCCGGCCGTGGGAACCGCGGGCCGGACCGATGCCGCCCGGCATCGTCGCCGGTGACCCGGTCACCGGCCGGCAGTGAAAGGACGACGTCACCATGGTTGACGCTGCATCGCGAGGTACGACCACGACCACCCTTCAGAAGGCGGCCCTGACAGTGGCGGTGGCTTTTCTGGCCGTCGGAGTACTGGGGTTCATCCCGGGGATCACCACCGACTACGACACGATGATGTTCGGGGGCCACCACTCCGAGGCCAAGCTCCTCGGCCTGTTCCAGGTCTCGATCCTGCACAACATCGTCCATCTGCTCTTCGGCGTCGCCGGCCTGGTCCTGGCCCGGTCCGCGTCCGGAGCGCGGAACTTCCTGATCGGCGGCGGGATCGTGTACCTCGTCCTGTGGATCTACGGACTGGTGATCGACCGGACCAGCTCGGCCAACTTCGTACCGATGAACACCGCCGACAACTGGCTGCACCTCTTCCTGGGCGCAGCGATGATCCTGCTCGGTGTCCTCCTCAGCCGGCGCCCGGCCGCTCCGGCCACCCGCGCTCGCTGACCGAGCCGCCGGAGCCGTCGTCAGTGCCGGGTAGTGGCGCGGCGGCGGTTCCGGCGGATCAGGTAGACGACGATCGAGCCGCCGACCAGCACGGCGATGGTCAGCGGTGCGACGACTGCCAGCCACACCTGTGACCAGTCCGCGGGGTCACCGTCGTTGTCGCCCGGCGGGTTGACACCTGGCTGCGGCGTCGACCCCAGCGTCGGGCTCGGACTGTCTGCCACCAGAGTGATGGTCGTGGCGACGCCCGGCTGTGGGGCGGCCAGGTCCTGCACGACGATCCCACCCACGGCCAGGGCCAGCACGGCGAGGACCAACCTGATGACGGACATGATCAACCTTCTTCGTTCTTCTCGAGATGCTCCCGCCGGCCCTGGTCCTCGCCGGCATCGAGCAGGTTGTCGCTTGGCGCGCCGCTGTCGGCGTACTCCTGTTTCGCGACGTCGGGATGGTGCAGGTCGAAGGCCGGGCTCTCGGACCGGATCCGCGGCAGGCTGACGAAGTTGTGCCGCGGCGGCGGCGAACTCGTCGCCCACTCCATTGAACGGCCCCAGCCCCACGGGTCGTCGATGCGGACCAGCGGCGACTTGCGGGACTTGTAGACGTTGTAGAGGAACGGCAGGGTCGAGACTCCCAGCAGCATCGCGCCCACCGACGAAACCTGATGCAGGGTGGTGAAGCCCTCGTTCGCCCCGTACGACGCGTACCGCCGCGGCATGCCCTCGACACCCAGCCAGTGCTGCACCAGGAAGGTCGTGTGGAAACCGATGAACAGCAGCCAGAAGTGCAGCTTGCCCAGCTTCTCGTCCAGCATCCGCCCGGTCATCTTCGGCCACCAGAAGTAGAAGCCCGCGAACATCGCGAACACCACCGTCCCGAACACGACGTAGTGGAAGTGCGCCACCACGAAGTACGAGTCGTTGAGCTGGTAGTCCAAGGCCGGCGAGGCGAGGATGACGCCGGTCAGGCCGCCGAACAAGAAGGTGGTGAGGAAGCCGACCGACCACAGCATCGGGGTGTCGAACGACACCGACCCGCCCCACATCGTGCCGATCCAGTTGAAGAACTTCACCCCGGTCGGCACCGCGATGATGAAGGTGGACAGCGAGAAGAACGGCAGGCTGACGGCGCCGGTGACGAACATGTGGTGGGCCCAGACGACCACGGAGTACAAGGCGATGGTGATGGTGGCGGCGACGAGGCCGACGTACCCGAAGACCGGTTTGCGGCTGAAGACCGGGAGGATCTCGGTGATGATGCCGAAGAACGGCAGCGCGATGATGTACACCTCGGGATGCCCGAAGAACCAGAACAAGTGCTGCCACAGCAATGGCCCGCCATTGGCGGCGTCGAAGACGTGAGCCCCCAAGGCCCGATCCGCCTCCAGCATCAGCAGCGCGCCGGCCAGGATCGGGAACGCGATCAGCACCAGGATCGACGTGACCAGGATGTTCCAGGTGAAGATCGGCATCCGGAACATCGTCATACCCGGCGCCCGCATCGTGATGATCGTCGTCACGAAGTTCACCGCACCCAGGATGGTACCGAGACCGGCCATCCACAGACCCATGATCCACAGGTCACCACCGACCCCGGGTGACCTCTCCGGACCGGAGAGCGGCGCGTAGGCGGTCCAGCCGAAGTCGGCCGCGCCGCCCGGGGTCAGAAAACCGCCGAGGGTGATCAGGCCACCGAAGAGGAACAGCCAATAGCTGAACATGTTCAGCCGCGGGAACGCGACGTCAGGGGCACCGATCTGGACCGGCATGATCACGTTCGCGAAACCCACGAACAGCGGGGTCGCGAACAGCAGCAGCATGATCGTGCCGTGCATGGTGAAGAGCTGGTTGTAGACCTCTTCGTTGACGATCTGCAGACCCGGCTTGGCCAACTCGGCCCGGATCAGCAGCGCCATCACGCCACCGATCAGGAAGAACGCGAACGACGTGATCAGGTACAGCTGCCCGATCAGCTTGTGATCGGTCGTGGTGATGATGCGGACAACCACCTGCCCCAAGGGCCTCCGTGCCACCCGCTCGCCGGCCACCGAGGACCGCCGTTGAACCACCTCAACCATGCGTCACCGTCCTCCTCCCCCACTCGGCCCGGGAGGGATCGAGTCGGCCTTGACCGCGTTGCGTTCGCCGAGGGGGCGGGGTTCGCCCTTGGTGGTGTCGCGGACCGTCTGCTGCTCGGACTCCGCGTTGATCTCGGCGCCGAGCAGGATGGCGTACGCGGTCAGCCAGAGCCACAGCATCAGCACCACCACGGCCGCCAGACTGCCGTACGTCTTGGCGTAGTTGCCGAAGGTGGCGACGTAGAAGGAGAAGCCGATCGACGCGACCAGCCAGATCACCGTGGCAACGGCCGCACCGACGGAGACCCAGCGAAGACGCGGCGCATCGCGGTCCGGCCCCAATCGGTAGACGACTGCCAACGCGACCGTGATCAGCACGATCGCCAGCAACAGCCGTACGACCTCCAGCAGGACCCGCAACGGCGTCGCGACGTCCTCCCCGATCGCCGCCCCCGCCGCGAACAGGGCGATCGCGAGCAGGACGAAGATGATCGCTCCGACGGTCATCCCCAGCGCCAGCAGCTTGCGGCGTACGAACCCGCGGGACTCGTCCTCGTCGTAGGCGAGGTTCACCGCCGTGAGCAGGTAGCCGACACCGCCCGAAGCGCTCCACAGCGCGGCGACCACAGCGATCGCCAGGCCGATGCCCAGCCCCTGCCGCGGCGCCGAGGTGAGGGCATCGAGCTGCTGGAGCAGCAGATCACGCCCGGACGCGGGCATCGCCGCGGTCAGCTCCTCGGCCTGGTTGCGGATCTGCGCCGGATCCGCAACCAGCCCGTAGGCCAGCACGGCAGCCACGACAGCCGGGAACAGCGAGAGGAAGCCGAAGAACGCGACCCCGGCCGCCAGCAACGGAACCTGGTCGGCCTTGGCCTCCGCCCAGGCCCGCCGGACGACCTGCCACCAGCCGGTCGCCGGAATCTCGGCCGGCCGGTCGGCATCCATCCCCGGTACTGCGCGCTGCCGTGAACTCATCAGCTCGAGGAGCCGGCCTGGCGGACGTTGCCGGCCGAGTCCTTCGCATCGTCGGCGACCTGCCGCGCGGCGGAACGCCCGTCGTCGGCCACGTCGGTGGCCGCCTGCGACGCCGTCTCCTTGACGCTCTGGACCGCCTCCTGCACCGGCTCCCGCAGATCGTCCTTGATCTCCTGGGCGACCTGCGCGGCCTGCTCCTTCACCGGCCCGGCGGCTTCGGCAACCTTGTCCTTCGCCTCCTGGGCGAGCTCACGTTCCTTCGTCGAAGCAGGCATCGCGGCAGACACGATCCAGCCCGCGGCGAAAGCGACCAGGCCCGCGGCCAGCGGCGTACCGCGGGTGCGCGAACGAGCCATCTGCGGCGCAGAGCCGACCACTTCGCCGACCTTGCTGCCGGCGTCCTGCACCGACGAAGCGGCCGAACCAGCGGTGTCGCCGACCGTTCCGGTGACCGAGTCCACGGTCCCCATCACGTGGTCCTTCAGCCGGTGTACTCCGCCACGGGCCCGTTCGACCCGCCGGCCGACAATGCGGCTGGGGGTGACCTTCTCGGTCAGGGCATCGACGTCGCGGCCCACCCGGTGCCGGGTCTGCTCGATGTCGCGTCTCAGCTCTTCCGTGGTTTCAGCCATTGCGCATCCTCCTTGAGTGATTCGACCGTCTGGTCGGGTTTCGGGCTGACCTCCTGCAGTTCCCTGCGCCCGCGCGTCGCCAGCACCGCGGCGACGACCGCCCAGAGCGCGGCGACGATGAGCGCCGCCCAGATGAGATCCATCGCCTCGTCCAGGGCCCACATGATCGTGAAGGAGACGAAGAGCGCGACCATCCAGCCGGCCACCGCCGCGCCGCCGAGCATGCCCGCACCCTTGCCTGCCTTCTTCGCCTCGGCCTGTAGCTCGGCCTTGGCCAGGGCCAGCTCCTTACGGGTCAGATCGCCGAGGTCGGTGGTCAGCTGGGAGACCAGCTCGCCGACCGACTCGTCCACCGAGGCCGGCCTCGCGCCGCCGTTGGGTGATGATCCGCTGACCGTCATGTCACTGCACCGACCCGGGACCGAACCTCGGCGTCACCGGCGCACCCGGATCCGGATCCGGCGCGACCGGAGTCGGCGTCGGCGGTACCGGGCTCGTCGGCGGCATCTGGCTCGTCATCGGAGGTCCGGCGGTGGTCGTCGGAGGTACCCCTGTCGACGTCGGCGGTACCGGCGGCGGAGGCGTCGTCTGGCCGACCGGCGGCGCGCTCATCGGCGCCGACGGCGGTGTGGAGTAACCGTTGCCGGTGTCCGGGTGCCCTTGAGCTCCGTACCCACCGCGTGATGATGCCTCCGGTTCGCCGGCCGACAACGCCCGGGTCATCCGGCCGGCCACCATGCCTGCCGCGGCGGCCATCAGCAGGAAGGTGCCCGGCTTGCGCCGCGCGTAGCGACGTACCTCGTCGAGCAACTCACCCGGTTCGTGCTGCTGCAGGAAATCGGCCGCCTGGTTCGCGAACCCGGCGCCCTGCCTGGCCAGCTGAGCCCCCAGCCCGGACTGCCCATGCTCTGCCATCCCCCGCAATTCATCGCCGACTGCCCGCAGACTGTCGGCAGCACGGTCCTTCTGCTGACCGGCCTGGCCGGCCAGTTCGTCGCGCGTCTGACCCACCAGCCTGCGGGTCTGTTCGCGGGCGTCCGACGCCACGTCGGACGTCTTCTCCTTGACCGACTGCGCCACCTCACGGACAGCGTCGGCCGAGGTCTCCTTCAGTTGCCCGGCTTCGGCGCGGGCCGCGTCGGTGACGCTGTCCGCGGGCGGACTGCCGCCCGCCAGCTGCTGATTCGTCGTAGGCGTCATGACTGACTCCTCCAGGGATTTGATCTGTACTGCGAAAGATTCGGCTGGGTCCGCCGGGCAGAAGGCCGCGGCGAACGTCGGGCCGGGCGGCACACTTCCGTACCACCACCGGATACGAAACGCCTGTGCCCACGGCGAAACACGGCAATCGCGAGTGAATCCGGCACGGGCGGGGTACCGCAGGGCCAGGTTCGGCCAAGAGCCTCGGAATGCAAGCAGCACGGGGACGAAGATGACCAAACCGTTGGCCGGTACGCCCCTCGACGGCAGGAATCTGCGCTCGTTGTTCTCCAGCACTGCGGCTGGAACGGTTGGTCTGGAGGAGGAGCTCCTGCTGGTCAGCCGGGAAAACTGGCGACCGGTCGCGGCCGGCGACGTGGTGACCAAGGTCGGCGATCCGCGGGTGAAACCTGAGCTGATGGCCTGCCAGCTCGAGATCGCGACCTCCGCCCACAAGCAGCCGGCCAGTGCGATCGAGGAGTTGGGTGCCTGCCGAGCACTCATCGCGGCGGCGTGTACCTCCGACGTCGCCCCGATCGCCACCCCCGTTCATCCCCTGGTCGATGGCCCCTCGCTGCTCTCACAGTCGAACCGGGCAAGGGAGTTGGGTGCCCGGTACCGCGAGGTCATCAGCCGGCAACTGGTGTCGTCTCTGCAAGTACACCTGGCCTTCGGCGACGCGGACTGCACCTTGGCCGTCTACAACAGCTTGCGGAATCTCCTTCCCGAGCTGGCCGCACTGGCCGCCGCTTCTCCCTTCGCTGCTGGACAAGACACCGGCCTGTGCTCCGTACGCCCGGTGATCGCCACCCAGCTCCCCCGCCAAGGCGTCCCTCCGATCATCACCTCGTGGGAGCAGCACGCGCAGGAACTCACCTGGGCTGCCCGCGGAAGCTCGATGGCCGACCCCTCCGAGTGGTGGTGGGAACTCCGGCCCCACCTGCGGTACGGCACGCTGGAACTCCGAGTCCTCGACGTACAAGCGACAGTCGCCCGTACCGGCGCGATCACCCGGCTGGTGCACGCACTCGGCGCCCGGCTCGCCGAGCTGTATCAACTCGGCGAACTCGAGCCACCCGCACCGAGCTGGCGGATCGCTGAGAACCGCTGGTCCGCCCTCCGCGACGGTGTCCGCGGCGAACTCCTCGATCTGCGAACCGGCGAGGCCCGGCCGACCAGCCGCTGCCTCCACGAACTCATCGACGAC
This sequence comes from Kribbella sp. NPDC051620, assembly GCF_044453825.1. Lineage (NCBI taxonomy): Bacteria > Bacillati > Actinomycetota > Actinomycetes > Propionibacteriales > Kribbellaceae > Kribbella > Kribbella sp. NPDC051620. The sequence continues at coordinate 1,066,889 of NZ_JBITDB010000001.1, read as the reverse complement.
GCCGAGCCGCACGCACCAGGCGGCCTGGACAGCGCCCGGGCGCTCGTCCGGAACCCGCCGGTGGAGCACCTCCGCGTACTCGGCGCCGAACGCGTGGTCCCTTGGCTGACGGAGGTGTTCACCGCATGAATCTGCTGATCCTGCCCGGCGTTTTCGCACCCATCTCGGACTCGTGGATGCTGGCCGACGCCATCCGCCAAGAGTCCATCGGCCCGGGCTCACAGGTGCTCGACGTCTGCACCGGCAGCGGCGTACTCGCCCTCACCGCGGCCTCTTGTGGTGCGGACACGACTGCTGTCGACGTCTCCCGCCGGGCACTGCTCACGGTCCGGCTGAACGCTTATCGGCACGGCCTCACTGTCCGTACCTTGCGAGGCCGCACGTTCGCGGCGCTCGGCGGCCAACGGTTCGACCTGATCGTGAGCAACCCGCCTTATGTGCCGTCGCCGCGTCCCGACGTACCGCGGTATGGCGCGAGTCGGGCCTGGGAGGCCGGCCACGACGGCCGGATCATTCTCGACGCCCTGTGCGATCAGGCCCCCGCGCATCTACGGCCCGGCGGAGTGCTGCTTCTCGTGCACTCCTCCCTGATCGGCACCGACAAGACCTTGGAGCGACTGCGACGGGCCGGACTGGTCGACGTCGAGGTGCGCCAGTCCGTCCGGGGTCCGCTCGGTCCACTGATGCGAGACCAGCAGGTCGCCGGCACGATTCCGGCCGACATCGACGAAGAGGACGTGGTCCTCGTCCGGGCAGTCGCGCCGATACCGAATTGACGCGTTAGTGCGGGGCCGTGGAGGGAACCGCCGTCCTTCAGCAATCACCGTCCTAGGAGGCCGGATGTTCTTCCACCGTCAGGAACTGCAGTTCAAGTCGACGCCGGATCGCGCGGACGCCGTCTACGCCCGCAAGCTGCAGGAGGTGCTCGGCGGCCAGTACGGCGAGATCACCGTTGCCATGCAGTACATGTTCCAGGGCTGGAACATGCACACCCCCGGCAAGTACCGCGATCTGGTCTTCGGCGTCGGCGCCGAAGAGGTCGGGCACGTCGAGATGCTGGCCACGATGATCGCCCAACTACTCGAGAAGGCGCCGTTGGGAATCACCGACGACGCCGTCCAGGACGACCCGACCGTCGCGGCCGTGATCGGCGGCACCGACATCCAGCAAGCCATCGTCGCCGGTGCCGGCGCTCGTGCGGTCGACAGCATGGGAAATCCCTGGCAGGGCTCGTACATCACCGCCAGCGGCAACCTGCTCGCCGACTTCCAGGCCAACGCCAACGCCGAGATGCAGGGCCGCGTCCAGGTCGCCCGGCTCTATCACATGACCGACGACCACGGGGTACGCGATCTGCTCTCGTTCCTGCTGGCGCGCGACACCATGCACCAGAACATGTGGCTCGCGGCCGCCGCCGAGCTGATGGAGGAAGGCGCGGAGTCGATGCCCGTGCCCAGCAACTTCCCCCAGGGCAAGGAGCACACGGACGTCTCGTACCAGTACCTGAACTTCAGCGACGGCCAGGCCGCCTCCGAAGGCACCTGGGCCAAGGGACCGACGCCCGACGGGCATGGCGAGTTCACCTACCACGACGGCCCGACGACCTCCGTACCGATGCCGCCGCCGACCCGTCCCGACGCCCGCTTCTACGGCACGACAGACCTTCCGAACACCGTCGAGAAGCTGGCGGGTTCCGCGCAGGGCAAGCTCAAGAAGGAGTGACCGCCCGTTTTCCCACGGGTACCGGCCGGTTGTGGTCGCTGACGGTAGCGGAGGAGCTGGCTGATGACAGATCGGTTGCAACTCTTCGTCCGGCTCGCGACTCTCGCCGCCGCCGATGAGACCCATACCGACCTGGCCGGCCGGCTGTGCGCGGCCGGCCGGTCGATCCTCGGAGCCGACGGCGCGGCGATCACGGTCGAGAACATCAGCTCGAACCGGACCACCCTTTCGACCACGGATGGGGTGATGGCGACGCTGGAGGACCTGCAGGACGTCACCGGCGAAGGACCCTGCCTGGACGCGTTCCGGCACAGCACCCACTTCGTCCTGGCCCTGAACGACAGGCCGGGTGGGCGCTGGCCGGAGTTCGCCCGGTCGGCGTGGCAAGCGGTCGGCGATCTGACGATGTACTCGTTCCCGATGCGCCCGGGCGGCAAGATCTTCGGAGTCATCAGCGTCTACCTGAGCAACGGCCGGGAACTGCCGGAGCCGATCGACACCGCCCAGTTTGTCGCCAACGCCGTCGGCGCCGCGCTGCTGGGTGATCCGACCGCCGCCGAGGGCTTCGGCACCGACAGCCCGTGGGCATCCCGTGCGCAGGTGCACCAAGCCTGCGGCATGGTGGCCGCCCAACTGCGGTTGCCACCGGACGACGGGCTGGCGATCCTGCGCGCCCACGCGTACGCGTACAACCTCACCCTGGCCGAGACCGCCCGCCAGGTAGTGGATCGTGAACTCGACTTCCGGGAGGACTCATGAACAGCCGGCTCGACGCCGCCATGTCGCAGAGCGCGGTCCGCGAGCTCGCGGCTGCCGCCGCCGCGCTGGTCGCCGAGCACGACGTCCTCGGATCGGTGACCGGTCTCCTCGCCGGTTGCCAGCGGTGCCTGCGAGCAGACGGCAGCGGGATCGTCGTACTACGTCCCGGCGACCGGCGGATGGAGTTCCTCGCCGCCACGAGCCACCGGGCCGAGGACATCGAGCTGTACCAGGCTCAGATCGACCAGGGCCCCGCAGCCGACACCCTCGCCGGCGGACAATCGGTGTCCGCGGGCAGCAAGGCCTTCGCCGATCGCTGGCCCGAGCTGGCGGACCGTTTCCACGCCCGCGGCTTTCGCAGCGTGTACGCGCACCCGATGGCCTGGCACGGCCAGACGTTCGGCGCGGTGAACCTGTTCTTCGCCGGCGACGAAGTTGCCGAGGGCATCGAGCCGGTCGCCCAGACGTTCTCCGACCTCGCCACGGTGGTCATCGCCCAGACCGGTACGAGCGGGCCGGCCGACCTCGCCGAGGGGCTGCGGAGCGCGCTGGCCGACCGGAACGTGATCGAACAGGCGAAAGGCGTGGTCGCCTACACCGACGACCTCAGCGTGGACGCCGCCTTCGAACGCCTGCTGGCACTGGCCCGGACCGCCGGCCGGCCGCTGTCGGAGGTTGCCGCCGGCATCGTCGACGGGCTGGCCGACCCACAGGCCACCCGGCCACGCAACTCCTGAGCCGGCCGCTCAGGCCCGCTCGCGGTCGAGTTGCTCGGTCAGTTTGTCGACCTTCGCCTCGAGCCGTTCCATGTCCTCCGCGTCGACGCGGAAGATCAGATGCTTGGCGCCGAGCAGCAGGATCGCCTGGAAGACGAGTTGAAGCCACTCGCTCTGCCAGTTCTCGAAGGTGCTGGCGAAGAAGTTGGTCAGGTAGTCGGCCCACTGGAACGCCTGGCCATGCTCCTGCTGATCACTGCGGAACTCGCTCAGCTGGGTGAAGAACTGGCCCAGCCACGACCCGACGAACAGCACAGCCAACACATAAACAGCACCCCAGCGGCGTGCATGACTCTCCCGCTGGTGATTCGGCCGGGGATCCGGCGCCAACTCATCACTTGGGTTCATGCCCGGCCGGTACCCACCTTCCACCGTTCACATGTAGGAGACGTGAATACAGGGTCAGCGGCAGGGGTACAGCGAGCCATGACAGTGACTTCGTTGCTCAGGGCCCGTCGGCAGCTGTACAGCTACTGGGCCATTGCCGCGATCCATCTGGTGGCGGTCGCCTTCGACTTGAAAGCCATCCGCTTGCTGTCCAAGGTGACGCTGATGCCTTCACTGGCCTCCTGGGTCCGGGAGCAGCAGGGTTCGCCCTTGCTCATCGCGGCGATTCTCGCCTCCGCGGTCGGTGATCTGCTGATGGAGCTCGACTGGCTGGTACCGGCCATGGCCGCGTTCGCCGTCGCGCATGCCTGCTACATCGCCGTCTTCTCCCGCGGTACGCGTCGCCGCTCCTGGATCGTACCGACGGTGTACTGCCTGCTCGGGCTGTCGGTCATGGTGGCCTTCTGGCCCGGGCTGGGTCTGTACCGGGCGCCCGTGGCCGCCTACGCGACAATGCTGATGGCAACGGCCGTGACGTCGTTATGGTACGGAGGCCGCGCCGGAGTCGGCGGCGCGCTCTTCCTCGCCTCCGACACGATGATCTGCGCGAAGCTCGCGGGCTACGACTTCCCACTGCGGACCTTGCTGCTGAAGACCGCCTATGGCGCCGGCCAGTATCAGATCGCCGTCGGTCTCACCGGCGGAGCTTCAGCGCGAACGCTCAGCCAGCGGTAGCCGTAGCCGTTCAGGTGGAGGTTGTCCGTTGCGGGTGGCTCGTAGCGCGCGTCGGCGAGCAGGTCCGCGTGCACTTGGTACGGCAGGTGTAGCTCGACCGCGTCGGCGGCGAGGTTCGCCAGCATCAGTACGGTGTCGTCGCCGCGGTGATGCAGGACGCCGAAGACCGAGGCCTCTTCGAACTCGACGACCTCGCAACTGCTCATCGGCAGTGCACCGAGTTCGAGCCGGCAGTGGACGAGTTGCGATACCCTGCGCAGCAACGATTCTTCGTCCGATTCCTGATCCGCGACGTTGACCAGCGCTGCGCCGTACGGGCCGTTCTCGAGCGGCGCGGGATCCACCACCGACGCCTTGCTGAAGCCGGCGTTCTCGCCGGCGGTCCACTGCATCGGAGTACGGACCGCGGTCCTCTCCGGGAGGGAGAGGTCTTCGCCCATCCCGATCTCCTCGCCGTACCGGACGACGGGCACGCCCGGCAGCGACTGAAGGATCGCGTGCGCCATCGCGGTCCGGCGTACGTCGCCGAGCATCGGTGCGACCCGGCGTCGGATACCACGCCCGTACGCCCGCATCTCCTCGGCCGGCGCGAAGGCCTGGAACACCTCCTCGCGCTCGTCCGGGGCGAGCCGCTCGAGGTCGAGTTCGTCGTGGTTGCGCAACCAGTTGACGTAGGTACAGCCCTCCGGCGGCTGCGGTTGGTCATGCAACGCGCGCCGCAGCGGCTCGGCGTCACCCCGCGCCAGGGCGAGAAACGTCAGGTTGTTCACCCAGAAGTCCAGTACGGCGTTCAGCCGGTCGCCACCGCCGAAATAGTGCTTGTAGGCGTCCGGCGGCTCGTCGACCTCACCCATCAACGGCGCACCGTCCGCGGCCGCGGCCAGTTCGGTAAGGAACCAGTAGCCCTGATCCCGATCGTCGGTCTGCGCGGCCTGCCGGACCATGTAGGGCACGGCATCGACCCGGAATCCGTTGACACCACGGTCGAGCCAGTGCCGGACGATCCGGGCAATCTCCTTGCGCACCTCCGGGTGCCCGACGTCGAGATCCGGCTCGTGCCGGTAGAACGCATGGCGGTAGTACATCCCAGCCCGCTCGTCGTACGCCCAGATCGAATCCTCGACACCGGGAAACACCGGCTCGCTGACCGCTGGATCGTCGCGCGGCTCGGACGCCCAGACGTAGTAGTCGCGGTACGGCGAATCGGGGTCCTCGCGAGCCGCCCGGAACCACGGATGATCCACCGACGTGTGCTGCACGACCAGCTCGACGATCACCCGGAGGCCTACCTCGTGGCAGCGCTCGACCAGTTCCTCGAAATCCGCCAGCGAGCCGAAACGTTGCGACACGTCCAGGTGATCGACGATGTCGTAGCCGCCGTCACGATACGGCGAGACGTAGAACGGCTGAAGCCAGATGGTGTCGGCACCGAGCGCCCGGATGTGGTCCAGCCGCCTGAGTACGCCGCCCAGGTCGCCCACACCGTCACCGTCGGCGTCGAAGAACAGGGCAGGATCCAGCTGGTAGATCACTCGTCCGTCGAGTCGCAGAAGATCACCCACGCCACAACCACCTCCAGTATCGGTCAGTACCCAGCAACAACTCCGCCAAGCTCGGCTACGAAGCGTGAAGGTCGTTGCCTTGGGTACCGGCCCGGCATGAGCGAACTCGACCAGTCGTCCGCGCCCGTGCTCGAAGCGCTGCAGGAGTACCACCGGCGCGGTTACCGCAACTTCTCGCCACCTGGGCACAAGCAGGGAAAGGGCGCCGACAAGCTGGTGCGGCAGGTGCTCGGGACCGACGTGTTCCGCTCCGACGTACTGGCGTCAGGCGCTCTGGACGATCGCAAGCAGCGCGGGAAGGTACTGTCGCGCGCTCAGGAACTGATGGCCGACGCGGTCGGCGCCGAGCACGCCTTCTTCTCGACCTGCGGGAGCTCGCTGTCGGTGAAGAGCGCGATGATGGCCGTCGCCGCCCCCGGCGAGAAGCTGCTGATCGGCCGTGACGCGCACAAGTCGGTCATCTCAGGACTCGTACTGGCCGGGATCCATCCGGTCTGGGTCCGGCCTGAGTGGGATACCGACCTGCACCTGGCACATCCGCCCCACCCGGAGGCCTTCGAGCGGGCCTTCGAGGAGAACCCAGAGGCGGTCGGAGCGCTGGTCACCAGCCCGTCGCCGTACGGGACCTGCAGTGATCTGAGCTCGATCGCCCAGATCTGCCACCGGCGAGGCAAGCCACTGATCGTGGACGAGGCCTGGGGAGCGCACCTGCCCTTCCACGACGACCTGCCCACGTGGGCGATGGATGCCGGCGCGGATGTCTGCGTGGTCTCGATCCACAAGGCCGGTGCGGGTTTCGAGCAGGGTTCCGTCTTCCACCTGCAAGGCGACCTCGTCGACCCAGTGAGGCTGCAGGAGAGCGAGGATCTCCTGTCGACCACCAGCCCGAACGTCCTGCTGTACGCCGCGATGGACGGCTGGCGACGCCAAATGGTGTTGCACGGCAACGAACTGCTCGGAGCAGCGCTCAAGCTGGCCCGATCGACCCGGGCCGACATCGACGGACTGCCCGGCCTGCGGGTCTTCGAGGACAAGCTGATCGCCGACGAGGCGTCGCACGACCTGGATCGCCTGCAGATCATGATCGACGTGCTCGACGCCGGCATCTCCGGCTACCAGGCCGCCGACTGGCTCCGGGAGCAGAAGGCGATCAACGTCGGGCTGTCCGACCACCGCCGGATCCTTGCCCAGTTGACCTTCGCCGACGACCCCGAAGACGCCGACCACCTCGTCTCGGCCTTGGCCGAACTCACCCGCACCCCGTTCCCGGCGCCGTCTTCGGTGGTCCTGCCGAGGCCGGCAGATCTCGAACTCGAACAGGCGATGCAGCCTCGCGAAGCCTTCTTCGCTAGCCACGAAACCATCCCGGTCGAGGAGGCGGCCGGCCGGATCGCCGTGGAGCAGATCACGCCGTACCCGCCGGGGATCCCGGCCATCGTGCCCGGCGAGCGCATCTCCGCCGGAGTCATCGACTACCTGCGATCGGGTGTCGCGGCGACCATGGTGCTGCCGGACGCCGCCGATCCCAAGTTCAAGACCATCCGGGTCAGCGAGAAGTAGCCCCCCGGCTCTGAAGGCGCAGAACGATTCGGGCCTGGGTACAAAGTTGGGCATGAGTGAGAACGAACGTCTGATCAACGCGTCTGTCGAGGACGTCTTCGCCATCCTCACCGACGGCTGGAGCTACGCGTCGTGGGTGGTGGGTGCTTCCCGGATCCGCGATGTCGAGCCCGGCTGGCCACAGCCCGGGCACAGCATCCATCACTCCGTCGGCGCCTGGCCGCTGCTCATCGACGACACCACCACGATCGAGCAGCACCAGCCGCTGCGCTATCTGCAGTTGAGGGTGCGCGCCTGGCCGACCGGCGAGGGGATCGTCGAGTTCGAGGCGACGGACCTGGACGGCCGGTGTCAGCTCGTGATGCGCGAACACCCCGCGAAGGGCCCGGCCGCCTTGCTCCCGAAGGCTCTGGTCGACCCGATCCTGCATGCACGTAATACAGAGACTCTCGAGCGTCTGGCGCTCATCGCCGAGGGCCGCCGCCTCTAGCGGCGCGCGCTCTCTAGCGGCGCGCTCTCCTCCAGGCTGAGGCCGAGGCTGCGGCAAGGCCTGCGCCGGTGGCGAGCAGGGCGAGCGGTCCCCGGTGCTGGGAGGCCCAGAGTTGGTAGCTGCGGTTCGTCGACCTGGCATCGAAGACACCGTGGCCTCCGAAGTCGTCCTCACTGTCGGCCGGTTCCCACAGATTGGCCGGCTGGCCGGGCTTCTGCGGCTGGTCGGTCTGCTGGGAGCGATAGCCGGTCCGGGCCAGATAGTGGTCCAGCAGCCCGGGTGCGAACTTGTTCGCGATCAACGTCCCCACGGTCGGCGCACCCACCCAGTACTCGCGGCGGCGCGGGTGGTCGGCGGCGTACAGGATCGCGGCCGCTGCCACTTCGGGCTGGTAGATCGGCGGTACCGGCTGCGGATGTCTGGGCAGCCTGGACAGCACCCAGGAGAACTGAGGGGTGTTCACTGCCGGCATCTGAACCATCGTCACCTTCACCTGCGACTTGTCGTGCAGCAGTTCGCACCGCAACGAGTCGTGGAAGCCCTGGATGGCGTGCTTCGCGCCGCAGTACGCCGACTGCAGCGGGATCCCTCGATAGGCCAAGGCCGATCCGACCTGGACGATCGTGCCGCGGTCGCGTGGTTTCATCCGGTCCAGCGCGGCCCGGGTGCCGTAGACATAGCCGAGGTAGCTGACCTCGGTCGCCCGCTTGAACTCCTTCGGCTCGATCTGCGTGAACGGCGCGAAGACCGACGTGAAGGCGACATTGACCCAGACGTCGATCTCGCCCAGCTCCTCCTCGACGCGGGCAGCCGCGGCCTCCACCTGGTCGTAGTCGGCGACGTCGACCGGGATGGGCAACGCCGTACCGCCTGCTGCCTCGATCTCCTCGGCCGCACCCTTCAGACCGGCTTCGCCGCGCGCCAGCAGCGCCACCTTGGCTCCTCGCGCCGCGAATGCTTCAGCGGTCGCCCGACCGATCCCGCCACTCGCGCCCGTCACCACAACCGTCTTCACTCGCTCGTTCACCGTCACTCCTTCGCTGACCTGTCAGGTGGTCCCGGTTCCCACCACGCCCACGCTTCATCCGCGCCTGGATCGTGGCTGACTTCGAACCGCTTCGGGTGCATCATGGGAGGCATGGATCATCCTGAGGACTCGGGTGCCCCAGGCGAGAAGCACGCTGATCCGCCGCTCGGCCTGACACCTGAGGAGGTGTCGGCTGCCACCGTGTTCGCGGGGCTCGCCGTGGAGCTCTACGACTCGCACGGCATCGAGCAGACCATCGACGCGGTGGTCGCCTTCGCGCTCCAAGCGCTCGGCTGCTCCCACGCGGGGGTGGCCATCGCCGGCCGGGGCCGCAAACCCGAGATCCCCGCCGTCACCGATCCGGTCGTGGCCGGGATCTACCGTGAACAGTTGGTCCACGGCAACGGACCGATGACCGTGTGCATGACCGAGCGTGCCCCGGTACTTGTCACCGACACCGCCCTGGACGGCCGGTGGCCGGAGTGGGCGGCCCACGTGCGCGAACTCGGCGTCCGGAGCGTCTTCGACGTACCGCTGAAGACGGCTGAAGGACCTGTCGGCGTGCTGGGGCTGTACAGCGCCGAGCCCGACGCCTTCAGCACCGACGACCAGGCCATCGCGCACATCCTGGCCCGGCACGCGGCCGTCGCCATCGCGAACGCGCGGCACGACGCCACAATGCTCCAGGCCATCGACGCCCGGAAACTGGTCGGCCAGGCGATGGGCATCCTGATGGAACGCTTCGACCTCGACGCCGACCGTGCCTTCGAGCTGCTGAAACGCTACTCCCAGGACCACAACCTGAAACTCCGCGACGTCGCCAAAACCCTCGTCGAAACCCGCCGCCTTCCCGACCACCAACCGGCCGGTGACCACGCACCCTGAGCCGTGACGAATCTCAGCGGCACCTCACCGCCCCCGCGCAGCGCCCTGACCCTGCGCCTCGTCCTCGCGGCGTTCGGGCTGATCGTGTGCGCCGGCGCCGCGCTGATCTTCGCGTATTCAGGAGTGCCGCCGGCCCTGATCGTCGTCGCCGTCCTGCTGGCCGTCGTCGCCGCGGCCGACCTCGTCATCGTCATCACCCGAAAAGCCCGCGGCGAGCCCGGCTGACCCCACCGCGATCCGGCCCGGCAGCCAGGCGAATCAGGCGTTCGTGCGCTGGTTGGCCGGCTTGGGTCGGCTCGGCCGGTGCTGCTGTGCCTCTGGCGCATCCTCGCGGGACGCGCTCTCGGGCGTCGGGCAGACCGGATCACGACGGATCGGGCCGCCGCCGAGTCTTCGGCTCTTCCACTGCTTCTCGTCGTAGTCGTAGTACGTGTCGACTCCGCCCACAGCCATCATCGTTCTCCCGCCAAACCAAACCACCGATTCGGCTGCTGGCTGCTCAACAGACCGCCGATTTCAGATTGCCACGGGACAGCCAACCCACACCAGTCCCGATTTCCGCACAACCGAGTCACGAACCTGCTCGCTGCTGATGTGGGGCCACGGCTCGCAGGAGCAGGACCGAGAAGGCCGCCAGCGGAACGGAGGTCAGCAGGCCCCACCAGAATTGGGTGACCACGAAGTACAGGCTGACCAGGGCCCAGGCGGTCGCCAGCGTGCGTAGTACAGGCCGGTACCGCGTGCGCGCGTCCACCGGCGGACCGGCTGTGTAACCGCCCATGCGGTTGAAGTGGACAACCATCCGCACGCGGGCGATCCAGCCCGCGACGAAAGGCGCCATCAACGCGACCGCCGGCCACACACCGGCGACGGCCGCCACGATCAAGGCGGCGAGGAAGACCGCGAGGGTGATCAGCGCAAGGGTCAGCTGGCCGCGGTACGAAGGCCGGGCGGTGAAGTCGCTCTGAGCGGGGACGGGTTGTGGACTCATCTCGCTTTCACGTGTGTTGGGCGGGCAATTCCTCGGGGGTCGTAGGCCAGATGCCCATGGCTGCGAGGGATTCACAGACGTTGGGGTCGGTGGCCGTGACCTCGAGGCGGCGGCTTGCTGCCCAGCAGCGGCGCTGAGCGGTGTCCATCAGGCGGCCGAGCACGGTGGGATTCCTTGGGTCGAGCTCGGCCTCGATGGTCAGAACTATGCCCTTCGCGCGGCGCTCGCAGGCATTCACGATCATCTCCCGCGCGGTCGAGACGGTGGCATCGGTCAGGACGCCCCCGACGACGATCCGCACGACGTCCGCATCGCATTCCCACCGCACCGGATTACCCTGCGCGTCGGCTCTGTCATACGCATCCATCACCATCATGGCTTCACCCCTGGTCGAACAGCACAAAGCGGCTCGCGCGCTGCCTGACGAGTGGCTCACCCGGTACCCACCTGGGACCGGGAGTCAAACCTGCGCGTACGACCGGCGGTGACAGCGACGACCGGGACAGCAACGACCGCCGCCGTGACAACGACCGTCAACCAGCCGGACAGGTAGTCGAGACGGTCGCCGCGGCCGGCCACGGCGACCGTGATCGCGACCATGATCGCCGTACCGAGCTGAGCCGCCGTGTTGAGCAGGCCGGCTGCGCTCCCCTGCTGCTCGCTCGGGACGGCAGTGCCGAGACCGTACGCCGCCACCGCGCCCACACCGTTTCCCAGTCCGGCCAACGCAAGCCCGGCCAGCAAGGCGGCGGTCGTGGACCACAAACCCACCGCGGCCGCGCCGACACCGATCAGCAGCAGGCCCGACACCAGCATCCTGCGCGGCCCGACGTGCGGCATCGACCGACCGGCCACGCCGGCACCGAGCACCACGGACACGCTGAACGGCAAGATCAGCAACCCCGCGCCCGCCGGGCTGAATCCCTTCTCGTCCTGCAGATACAGCGTGCCGACGACAACGAAGGAGCTCGTCGTCGCCGTGACACCGAACGACCCGATCAGCCCGGCCACGAACGGCCGTCGCCACAGCTTCGCCGGTACCAGAGGCGCGGCCGTACGACGTTCGCGAGCCACCAACCAACCCACCGCCACTACGCCGACCAGAGCCAGTACCACCGGGACAACCCAAGCGCGGGCAGCCGTGTTCGCGGCCGCAACCACCGCACCGACCGCTACGACCTGCAGCCCCACCGATCGCAGATCGAGGGCCACCGTCTTCGGAAGCACTCGATCCCGTTCTACCAGCCGCAGCAGTACCGCGATCAGCACCGCGGCGATCACCAGATTGCCCCAGAAGATCGCCCGCCAACTCACCGCCGAGGTCGTCAACCCACCCACCAGCAGGCCTGCCGCGCCCGCCAGACCACCACACGCGTTCCACGCGCCAAGGGCTCGATCGCGAGCACCCTGCGTCCGGGCCGCCCGCGTCAGCAGAACCAGGGCGTTCGGCACCGTCATGGCCGCCGCCGCTCCCTGGATCGCCCGCCCCGTGACCAACATCGTCATCATCGGTGCGACCGCGGCGACCACCGAACCGATCGCGAAGAGAACCAGCCCCGCGATCAACACCCGTCGGGCCCCGAATCGATCGCCGAGCCTGGCCGACAAGAGCAGCAGACTGCTGAAGCCGACCGCGTACACCGGCACCAGCAGGCCGGCTTGGCCTGCCGATCCACCGAGCTCAGCCAGCATCCGCGGCAGGGCGGAGACAACGACGGTCACGCCCATCACATCGACGACCTGGACCGTACAGAGAGCGACCAGACGGCCTCGTGAGTTGTCCATCAACCCACGTTAAGGTAATGCTTTCCGATACGAAAAGCGTTAGCGTGTTGGTATGCAGATCGAGCTGACCTGGACCTGGCTGGAAGGGCATCCATCGCTCGACTTCGCCAACACGGTGATCAGACGCGGCTGGACGGAGTACGAACTGATCAACTCGGTCGCCGACCTCGACTCCTGGCTGGACGCGGCAGCGCTGCCCGCGCCCCGCCCGCCGACTGTCACCGGGGACGACCTCCAGGCCTTCCTGCCGCTCCGCGACGCGGCACTCCGCCTACTGAGGGCCGGCGCCGGCCACGGCGACTGGCAGGCCACCGACGTCCAGACCCTCAACGAAACACTTCTCAGCCACCCCGAAGTGACGCTGCTCGGAGCGACGATGGGATCGGTGGAGTCCCGGCCGGTGGGCGCCCCGACGCCCTTCACGCTCCTGCTGGCGAAGCTCGCCGCCGAGGTCCGCGACGTACTCGCCGGACCGCGGCCCGACCTGGCATTCTGCGATGCCCCCAGTTGCGGCCAGCTCTTCTTCCAGCGCCGCCCCAACCAAGCCTGGTGCGGACCACCCTGCGGCAACCGCGCCCGAGTTGCCCGCCACCACACGACCAGCAGCAACTGACCGTCGTTCAGGACTTGGCGGTGGCTCGTCGGGCGGCCAGGTCGAACAGGCGGTCCGGGAGCAGGCTGCGTACCTTCGGGATCACCCTGGCGGCGACGCCGATCGGGTAGCGCGTGCGCGGCGTCGGAGCGGTGATCGCGTGCTCGATCACCGTCGCCACCTTCGCCGGGCTCGCGCCGTTCTTCGATGCGCTGCGCAACGATTCCCGGAAGGATTCGATCCGCTCCGCGTACCGGTCGCTGGCCGGCAGCCGGTCAAGGGTCTCGACCGCCTTGGCCCACAGCGGCGTTGCGATCGGCCCCGGTTCGACGATCGACACCGAGATGCCCTCCGGAGCCAGTTCCTGACGCCAGGTGTCACCGATCGCTTCGATCGCGTACTTCGACGCGTGGTACGCGCCGGCCAGCTGTACCGCCACCAGACCGCCCATCGACCCGACGAACACGACCCGGCCGCCCCTGCCACGCCGAAGCAGTGGCAGGGCGACCTGCGTCACCGAGACCGCGCCGATCACGTTCACGTCGAGCTGCTCGCGAAGGCTCTCGACCGGGAGCAACTCCAACGGCCCCGCGATCCCCTCCCCTGCCACGTTGACCACCGCGGTCAACGCTTCAGCTCCGAGGGCCGCCGACACCTCGGCCGCCAGCGCCTCGACGGACCCGCGATCCCGGACATCGACGGTATGGACGCTCAGCGCAGGCGAGGACTGCCGGGCCAGGATGTCGCCGTCGTCGCGGTCATGGACAGCGGCGAAGACGCGCATGCCCTGGCGATCGAGGTGCAGCGCCGTGGCGGCGCCGATCCCGCTGCCCGCGCCGGTGAGAAGTACCGACGTCATGCGTCCGGCCGCTCGACATCGCCGCGCCAGCCGCCGGACTCCGGGCCGTGCTCCTCGATGAAGTCCCGGAAGCGCTGCAGGTCGCCCTTGACCCGGCCGCTGATCATCCCGGACTTGTCCGCGACCTGCTCGGCGAAACCGTCAGGGTCGAGGTCCATCTGCGCGGTGACCCGGGTGGTCGTGTCGTCGAGCCGGTGGAAGGTGATCACGCCGGCGTGCCTCGGCTCACTCTCCGACTTCCAGGCGACCCGTTCGTCCGGATGCTGCTCGGTGATCGTCGCGTCGAACTCGCGCTTCACCCCGGCGATGCTGGTCACCCAGTGCGTATGCGTGTCGTCCAGCTGCCGGACCTCGTCGACCCCGTCCATGAACCGCGGGAACGACTCGAACTGTGTCCACTGGTTGTAGACGACGCCGATCGGCGCCTTGACGTCCACGGACTCGGTAGTGGTACCCATCGTCTGGTTTCCTCTCGGATCGGGAGATCTCCCGGTAACCCGCCGGGGCAGCCCGAAACCGGAACTTGTGCAGCCCGGCCCCGCCACGCCCAGCCGGGCGCAGTACCGGGATCGCGGTCGGCGAGGCATGATTTGGGCATGGATCAGCACGCTCACCCCGCTGCCCCACCCGGGGCGCACTCGGCCGCGGACACCTTCGCCCGGCTCGCTGTCGAACTGCACGACAACGACGGCGTCGAGGAAACCGTCCAGGCGGTCGTCGACTTCGCACTCCAGGCGCTGAGCTGCTGCACCCACGCCGGCGTCGCGCTGGCCACCAAGGGCCGCGGACTCGAGATCCCGGCGGTCACCGACCCCGTCGTCGCGGAGATCTATCAGGGTCAGATGGATCGCGATGACGGGCCGCTCACCGAATGTCTGCGAGGCCGCCGGGCGCTCCTGGTGATCGACACCAAGGACGAGGCACGCTGGCCCGAGTGGAGTTCACAGGTCCAGTCTCTCGGCGTGCGCAGCGTGCTCGACGTTCCGCTCACTACTGCTGCCGGAGTGATCGGGGTGCTCTGCCTCTACAGCAGCCACCCGAACGCGTTCACCCCGGACGACGAGGCGATCGCCCACATCCTCGCCCGGCACGCGTCGGTCGCGGTCGCGAACGCCCGGCACGACGAGTCCATGCTGCAGGCCGTCGACGCCCGCAAGCTGGTCGGACAGGCGATGGGCATCCTGATGGAGCGCTTCGACCTCGACGGGGACCGCGCGTTCGAAGTACTCAAGCGCTACTCCCAGGACAACAACCAGAAACTGCGTGACGTGGCCCAGTACCTGATCGAAACCAGAAAACTGCCTAGCCGCCTCACCAGCTAGCGATGGCGAGGCCGGCCGCTGCGAGGGTTCCGGGCGGGCAGCGGCCGGCCTGGCAGCCGGGTCAGTTCCACCAGTAGAAGTGGTAGCCGCCGCCGCGGTAGTAGATCTTGCTGACGATGTAGTTCTTGACGAGCACGTAGTCGTACCACTTCGTCACGCAGGCGCTGTAGTCGTAGCCGCACGCGACCTCGCCTTCACCCTGAACGCCTGTACCACCGGTGGTCTGCGCGTACGCCGCCGTGCCGCCACCACCGACCAAGGCCACCACCATTCCCACTACCGCCACCATCCGAGCAATGGGTCTCATGAGTCGATTCCGCCCTTCCGTCCTCAACCTTGCCTAGCGCAACATAGTCACGCTCTGTCCATCGCCCGGTACCCTGCGCAATCAGTCTCAATCCCCGGAAACCACCACTCCCTGCAGGCTTGGACCGCTGCATAGTCCTGGAGCGGACGGGAACCTGGAGGTCATGTCAGCCAGCTTGCCTGTTGCTTCGGTTGCCGATACCGCGCGTGCTGTTCGGGATGTACTGCTGCCCGTTGCCGCTCAGGGAGCGATTCTGCGGCGGCCGGCGATGACGTACCTCGCTCAGCGACTGGCTGCCGACGAGCGGTCTCTGCGGCAGGTTCGGCGGCTTCGGAAGCGGTACGGCGAAGGGCCGTTGCTGCTGCGGCTTCCCGGCCGGACCGTGGCGCTCGTCCTGCAGCCAGAGCATGTCCACCGAGTGCTGGAGCAGACACCCGTGCCGTTCTCTCCGGCAGCCGCCGAGAAGGTCGGCGCTCTGCGGCACTTCCAGCCGCACGCCGTACTGATCAGCGAACCAGCTCTGCGCGGTCCGCGACGGGAACTCAATGAGCACGCCCTCGACTCCCACCAACCCGTGCATCGTCACGCCCACAAGATGACCGGCATCATCACCGAGGAGCTGGACAAGCTCGACGCCACCGTGGGCTGGACCGGGTTCCGCGAGATCTGGTCACGCGCCGTCCGCCGGATCGTGCTCGGCGACCGGGCGGCCGGCGACACCGAGCTCACCGCGCTGCTGGACACCCTTCGCTCGAACGCGAACTGGGCCGAGTTCCATCCCCGCAACGCACCGGCAAGACATCGCTTCCAGGCACGACTCAGCCAGTACGTCGTACGCGCCGAGCCCGGCAGCCTGGTCGAGGCGCTCGACGCGACGCCGGACAGTCCACTCGATCCAGCCGGCCAGGTACCGCACTGGCTGTTCGCGTTCGACGCGGCAGGCATCGCATTGTGGCGGCTCCTCGCGCTGCTCGGCACCCATCCCGAGCAGGCCGAGATCGTGGCGTACGAGGCACGCCATCCGCAGGCGTCCCCGCTACTCGCCCAGGCCGGCGCCGCAGTACAGGAATCCCTCCGCCTCTGGCCGACCACCCTCGTCGTACTACGAGAAGCCACCGAACCCACCAGCTGGGCAGCCGGTACCGCCCCAGCAGGCACCCAGTTCGCGATCGTCAGCTCGGTCTTCCATCGCGACGACCAAGCCCTCCCCTTCGCCAACACCTTCGAACCGGCCATCTGGCTCGATGGCCGGTCGGACTCCGCCTGGCCGCTGATTCCGTTCAGCGCCGGCCCCGCCGTCTGCCCAGGCCGCAACGTCGTCCTGCTGACCACCAGCGCCGCCACCAGCCACGTCATCAGCAACTACGACCTGGACGTCGATCCGATCACCCGGGCTGACCTCACCGGGCGACTCCCGGGCTCCCTCGACCACAGCCGGATCAGAATCGGATTCTGGCGCAAACAGAGCCTCCCGACCGCAGACCGTCAGCTAGCTGAAAGGAGTAGTTCGTGACTGCGAAACCCGCCGAGATCGGGGATCTGCGACTGGCGACCGTCGTCGTCAACTCCACCGACATGGACAGGACCGCCGCGTTCTGGTCCGCGGCGCTCGGCTACACCGCACCGGACCGGATCGGTGAGCACGATCAGTTCGCGAAGCTCACCGATCCCGACGGCACCGGGCCGAGCGTGCTGGTCCAGCGAGCGCCGAAGATCCCGTCCGACCCAGCGCCGGTCCACATCGATCTCTACACCCGCGAGCGGGATCACCACATCGACCGGCTGGTGAAGCTCGGCGCGACCGTGGCCGACGACTGGGACTACCCCGACGAACACGACTTCATCGTGCTGCGTGATCCGGACGGCAACGAGTTCTGCGTGATCCACGTCGAGACCGAGTGAAGGGACGAAGACAGTGGCGACGAAGTTGAACAAGGCAGCCTTCGACCATGCGAAGGACCTGATCAAGAAGGCCAGGACGGTCAAGGACGAGCGGGACGACTGGAGCGAGCACGCGCCGACCGCGGACGAGGAGAACGCCTACCTCGACAAGCACGGCTGGGACGACTTCGGCCTGTGGTACCTCGGTATCGACACCGAGCAGAGCGAGCAGACCAAGGGCCGCTACAAGTTCCCGTACGGCGACTTCCGGCGCGTCCACCGCTGTGGAGTGATCAGCGCCGAGTCCCGCGCCGCGCAGTACGACCATGACGAGATCGCGGAAGCGGTCGCCGAGCTCCACGAGCTCCTCGACGGCGACCACTCCTGACCGACCGCCCGCTTGACCGCCTTGTGAGGAACGCGATGGCCCGCCAGCCCTACAGCCGTGAAGACGAAGACGCCGGTGAACGCCTCGACCGGCACTGGAACGAGCTCCTGCAGGAGCTCCGGCTGGCTCAGACCGGCACCCAGATCCTGTTCGCGTTCCTGCTGACCATCGCCTACCAGAGCGGGTTCCAGGCGGCCGACCAATTCACCCACCACGTGTACGCGGTGACCCTGACCGCGTCGGCCATCGCCGTCGCGCTCTTTCTGGCGCCGGTGTCATTCCACCGGATGGTCTACCAGCAAGGGATGCGGGACAAGTTGGTGCCGATCAGCCATCACCTGGTCGGCGCCGGCCTGGTCTTCCTGATCGGCGCCATCGCCGGTGGCGTCCTGCTCGCGTTGGACGCGGTGCTCTCCCGGCCGGTCGCGATGACGATCCTGGCCGGAGTGCTCGTCGCCTTCATCCTGTCCTGGTACGCGCTGCCCGCCTACGTGCGCGCGAAGTACAGAGACAACAGCTGAGACCCTGATCAAGAGGCGCCGTCGGCGGGATCGTCGACGTTCGTGCGCAGGAAGGGGCGGGGGTTGCCGCCTGCGCTCGCGGCAGATGACGACAGCCACGCGTTCAGGCCGACCGGGTCGCGGCGTTCGAGTTCGTCGAGGCAGCGCTGCCGGGCCATCACGATCCGCAGCCGGGCAGTGCTTCCGACGGCGTTCAGCGAGGCGTAGCTCTCCTGCCATTGACGGCAGATCTCGGCCGTACTGACCGTCGGCAGCACCCGCTCCGCGCTACTCGCCGACTCCGGCGTCCACCCCACCTTGCGCCCGCACCAGACGATCACGGGCGGCGAGCTCAGCCCGAGAAGCATGACGACGAAGACGACCCCGCCACCGATCAGAAACCCGAGCCCCGCCGCGGCCGGCAACGCCATCCCCGCCAGCGCGATGATCAGCGCCGACCGACCGGCGGGCAGGCGATCACGCGTACTGTCGTCAGCGGACCGCCAGGTCACGATCACGGCCGACGAGACCGTCGCGCCGAAGACAGCCAGCCAGATCAGCGCCTTGCCGGGCAGCAGGATGAAGCCACTGACCAGACCGAGCAGCCCGAAGGCGACGCAGAAGCCCCGCCAGAGGAGTCGATAGACGTTCACGATGGCGGCCTCCCTCGAACCGGCCGCTGCTGGACCGAGCGGCGTATTCTCCCGGTTCCCGCAGGCACTTGCATCAATCGCCGCCCGACCGATTTGTCACCCGATCAGGTACCGGGTCAAGGCGCTTGCCGTCTCCGGCAGCACGGTCTCCCTGGGCGGCTCGTTCGCCGGCGGCGAGCCGGTCAGCTCGGTGGGTACTGCTGGGACTTGAGCAGCCGGGCGAGGTGCGCCGCGTTCGCGGCCAGGGTCTTGGTGGCGGAGCCGGTGGTGTCGGCCTTGGGGCCGGCGTCCTGGTAGTCGACGCCGCCCATCGCCTCGCCCACCCAGTACGTCGATCCGCCGGCCGCGACGCTGAAGCCGACATCGTTCAGGCCTTGCAGCAGCTCGGCGGTGACATGGTGGGCACCGTCCTCGTTGCCGACCACCGCGACCGCCGCGACCTTGCCGAAGGTGAGCATCCGGCCCCGCTCGTCCTTCTCGCTCAGCTCGGCGTCGAGCCGCTCCAGCACGAGTTTCGCCACGCTGGACGGCTGTCCCAGCCAGATCGGCGTCGCGATCACCAGGATGTCCGCGGCCAGCACCTTCTCCCGGATCGCCGGCCACTCATCACCGTCGCCCTCGTCGGTGGAGACGCCGAACTTCACCGTGTGATCGACGATCCGGACCACCTCGCCCTCGGTGTCGTGGTCGGCCAGCGCTGTCAGCACCTCGCGGCCGAGCAGCTCCGAGCTGGACGGCGCCGGGGACTTCTTCAGCGAACAGCCGAGGACGAGCGCTTGCAGGGTTGTCATGTACTGCGTCTCCTGTTCAGAGGTCGTTGAGGGCCGGACCGAGTTCCTTGCTGAAGAAGTCGAAGAAGCCGTCGGGGTCCGGGCCCGCGTTGATCAGGGCGAGCTGGTCGTAGCCCGCGTCGGCGAACTGTTTCGCGATCTCCAGATGACGGCTGACCTCGGGACCGCAGCCGAACTGCTCCGCCATGTGGTCGCCCGTCACCAACTCGGTCGCGGCGTCGAAGTTCACCGGGTTCGGCAACTCCGCCTGTACCTTCCAGCCGGGCACCCCGAACCGGAACAGCCGCCGGGCCGACTCCGCGGCCTCCTCGACGGATGGCGCCCACGCCAGCGGCACCTCGGCGTACCGCGGGCCGTCTCCACCAGCTTCCTCGTACGCCGCGATGAGGTCGGCCCGAGGTTCTGTCGCGAAGAGCGCGTCACCGTGTTCTCCGGCAATCCGAGCCGCGGCCGGACCTCCCGCCGCGACAGCGATCCGCGGCAGCGGGTCCGGAAGGTCGAAGACCCGAGCATCCTCAAGCCGCAGATGCTTGCCCTCGTACGAGTGGTACCCGCCGCTCCACAGCAGCCGGATGATCTCGATCGACTCGCGCAGCATTTCGTGGCGCTGGGCAACGGCCGGCCAGCCCTTGCCGACCACGTGCTCATTGAGCCGCTCCCCCGCGCCGAGGCCGAGCGTGAACCGACCGTCCGCGAGCAACCCGGTGGTCGCCGCCGCCTGCGCGACGATCGCCGGGTGATAGCGGATGAACGGACACGTCACACCGGTCGCGAGCTCGATCCGCGTAGTACGGGCCGCGATCGCCGCCAGCATCGAGAACGCGAAGCCGGAATGCTCGTGCTCCGAGACCCACGGATGAAAGTGATCACTCACCTCGACGAAGTCGAAGCCCACCTCCTCCGCCCGCACCGCCTGCTCCACGATCTCGACCGGCGAATACGCCTCCGCGATCAACTTGAACCCGATCCGCATCCGTACCTCCGAATCTGTTGAGAACCGTTGCCGTGCGGCGGATCAGGCAGCCGACGGCAGCGGGGCCAGCCGGTCTTTGAGGTTGTCGAGGATCTGCCGCAGCAAGCGGGACACCTGCATCTGGCTGACGCCGATCTCGGCACCGATGTCGGTCTGCGTCAGACCCTCCACGAACCGCAACTGCAAGATCTCCCGATCCCGGTCGCACAGCTCCGCCAGCACCGGCCGGAGTACCTCGATCGCCTCCAGTTGATCCAGCGACCGGTCGTCCTCATCGGCCACCACGTCGGCCAACGGCAAGCCGGCCTCGGTCTCCGGCCGATCCAGCGACAGCACCCTGAAGCAACCACAGGCTGCCCGGGCCCGGTCGACCTCCTCTTCCTCCACCCCCAGCCGCTCGGCGATCTCGGCCGAACTCGGCTCCCGGCCCAGCTCCTGCTCCAGATCCGGCAGCCTGGCCGCGATCATCCCCTGCAACTCCTGCAACCGCCGCGGGATCCGCACCGTCCAGGCGCAGTCACGGAAGTACCGCTTCACCTCGCCCCGGATGGTCGGAATCGCATAACCGATGAACGGCGTGTCCGCGTCGAGCCGGTAGCCGCGCGCGGCCTTCACCAATCCCAGATAGGCGACCTGCTCGAGATCCTCCGCCTCCGGCCCCTTGTTGCGGAACCGTTGCGCGATCCCTCGCGCGATCTCGATGTTGACCTCGACAATCGCCTCGAGCAGCTCCTGCCGCTCGGTTTCGTCGGTACTCCGCTCCCGTCGCCTGAACAACTCCTGAGTCGCGGACTCGCGCGCCGCGCGATCCCGGGCGGAGTGACACTGCGTGGGCACTGAACTGACACAAGCAACCATTTCGACCTCGCGACACCAACGTCACGGCGTGGCCTACTTCTAGACCACGGTCAGCAGCACACCCTCCGTACCCCCTCGCTCACAAACCATGCACCGCGTCCAGGATCACGCTCAGAGCCCTCGGCGTACCGGGCCGGTAAATGATGTGTACCGAGGATTGTCTGCAGCCGGAACATATTCACCGTCGGCGGCAGGGCTCTCCTGCACGGCGTCACAGCCAGGTGAGCTGAGGGCTCTCAGCCGAAGAAGGCGGCGAGTGCTTGCGCCACCGCCTCCGGTTGTTCGATCGGGAGGAAGTGGCCGGACTCGTCGACCATGGTCAACCGGACGTCAGCACCCAACTGTGGCCAGGTCTGCTGGATCCCCGCGAAGTTCGCCGGCGAGGCGAGCCCGAGGATCGGTACCGTCACCTTGTCGTAGGTCTTGAAGTCCGCGACGTCCTGGTCGAAGGTCTGGAACCAGCCGTTCCCGGCCGCGATGGCATCGGGACTGTCGTAGGCACGCGCGTAGGCCAGCCGATCGCGCTCACCGACCTTGCTCCGGTCGACCAGGTGGGTGTCGAAAACGTAGTCGACGACGAACCGCATCCGTCCCGCCAGCAGCTGCTCGGGCAGGCCACGGATCTGGTTGAGCGGGAACCACCACAGGTTCGGCGCACCGTCGGACGGGAGCAGCCTCAGCTCGTACAGGCTGGGATCCGGATGCCCGACCTCCATCATGGCCAGCTTGGTGATGGCCTCGGGATGATTGATCGCGTAGCTGTAGGCCACCATCGACCCGATGTCGTGGCCGGCGATACTGGCCATCGAGTAGCCGAGGTGACGAACGAGCTCGAAGATGTCCCGCGCCATGGTCCGCTTGTCGTAGCCGGAGGCCGGCTTGGCCGACAGATTCATCCCCCGCAGGTCGACCGCGATCACCCGGTACCGCTCGGCCAGCAGCGGCATGACATGGCGGAACTCCCGCCACGTCAGATCACTCCCACTCCGTCGACGACCAGTATTCAACTAAGACCGGCCCGGCCACCGCCTTGTGACACAAAACCTCTCTGACAGGGAGTGAGATTCCTACGGAGCTCGTCTGGCCAGCGGGTGGAATGTCCGGTATGAACGACTTCCCCCCGATGATCGTGCCGGTGGATCACACCGCACCGGTCCCGCGCCGGATCCGGGCGATGCTCTCGAACCGTTGTGTCGTGGACACCACCAACGCGCTCTACTTGTGGGAGTGGCCGGGCTACCCGGCGTACTACATCCCGGTCGAGGACGTCGCCGACGGGCTGTTGCGGGACACCGGAGAGGTCGAACAGCAGGCTCGTGGCCTGGCCCGGATCCACCAGGCCGGCCACGGACAGGCGCGCCGGTACGATGACGGCCTCGTCCCTGGCCGGGTCACCTTCGACTGGGAGGCGCTGGATGCCTGGTTCGAGGAGGACGACCAGGTCTGGGTCCATCCGAGAAGCCCGTACCACCGGGTCGACCCGATGCGCTCGTCGCGTCACGTCAAGGTGGAGCTCGACGGTGTCGTCCTGGCCGAATCCAGCTCGACGGTCACCGTGTTCGAAACAGGTCTGCCGACTCGCTACTACTTCCCTCGTCAGGCCGTGAAGTTCGAGCACCTCACCGCGAGCCCGACCCGGACGCAATGCCCCTACAAGGGCCGTACCAGCGAATACTGGTCGGTGGGAGACCAAGCTGATCTCGCATGGTCGTACGACTTCCCGACGGTCGCACTGCGGCCGGTGATGGGACTGGTCGCGTTCCTGAACGAGGCGGTCGACCTGACGGTCGACGGCGTGCGCCTGGACCGCGTAGTCACCCACTTCTCCCGCTGATCGAAGGAGCACGTTTTCGTGGATCTGAACATTGCCGGCCGGACCGCCGTGGTGTGCGCCTCGACCTCCGGGCTGGGCGAGGGCGTGGCCAGGGCACTCGCCGCGGAAGGCGCGAACGTCGTGGTGACCGGGCGCCGGGCGGAGCTGGCCAAGTCGATTGCCGCACAGTTGCCGTCGGCAATCGGTGTCGGCGTGGACATGATGCGCGACGGCGGTCCTGAGCAGATCATCCAAGCCGCGACGGACGTCTTCGGATCGGTGGACATCCTGGTCCTCAACGGTCCTGGGCCGAAGCCGGCCAGCGCACTGGACGTGACGACGGAGGACATCGGTACGGCGGTGGCGTCGGTGATCCGGCCACAGCAGCGGCTGGTGTCTCTGGTACTGGACGGGATGCGGCAGCGTGGCTGGGGCAGGATCCTGGCCGTTTCGGCCACCAACATCGTGGAACCGCTGCCCGCGTTGACGTTGTCGAACATCGGCCGCCCCGCACTCGCCGGGTACCTCAAGACCCTCGCGACCCAGGTCGCACCGGACGGCGTAACGGTGAACCTGCTGCTGGCCGGCGGCTTCCGGACCGCCCGCCGGGACGCCGTCGAAGCGACCAAGGCCGCTCGGACCGGCCGGCCCGCGGCCGAGATCCAGGCCGAGGAGGCCGCCGAGGTCCCGATGCGCCGGTTCGGCGCCGTCCACGAGTTCGCCTCCGTCGCCGCGTTCCTGTGCAGCGACCTGTCGTCCTACGTGACAGGAACCGCTGTCCGCTGCGACGGCGGCCTGGTCCACAGCCTCTGAGCCGTACCGTCGACACCCGCTCGAGGCATCAGCGGGTGGTCGAGATGAGGTTGAGTTCGCGACCGCGCTGTACGGCGGTACCGCGATCGGTGGCGCCGAGCTTGGCGTAGATCCTGCGAATGTGGGTGTTGACGGTGTTCAGCGAGATCAGCAGTTCGGCGGCGATCTCCGGCCGGGTCAGGTTGGTGGGCAGGTAGCGGAGGACGCGAAGCTCACCGGGACTGAGGGTTTCGGCCGGGATCCGGGCCGGCGGCGCACCGCTGCTGACGGCATCGAGGACATCGGCCACGAGGGCAGCGTGCCGGGTCTCCCAAGCCGGCAGTACCTTGAGGACCCGCCACGCGCCGGTCATCGCGAACGGCAGGATCAGCCGATCCTGCTCGGCGAGGTCGAGCGCGTGCTCGATCGCAACCACGGCCGCGCGCCTGTCCCCGAGCTCGCAACAGGCCAGCGCCATCACCAGGCTTCCTTCGAGGTCCAGGACAGCGTCGGATTCCAGCATGCGGCGCGCGATCTCACCCTGCACCAGCAGTACGTGACCGACATCGTCGACAACGCACGCACCGCACTGGCCACCGTCCACCCCATGCCCTTCTACGCCAAGTACGGCGACAACACCTGGGCAGCAGTCAAGGCCTACCTCGACACGGCCTCCGCACAAGCCGCAGCACCAGTCATCAACAGGTACTCCACCGTCCTGGGCGCCACCGACGTCTTCATCACCAGTACCGTCTTCGTCATCCTCGAATCCCTCCGCCTAGACCTAGGCGAAGGCCTCTACCTCCACCCCTGAGCCTGCGCGTCAGTGCTGGGGGAAGCAGGCGGCGACGGCGAGGGTGTCTACGAAGTCGTTCATCTCGTGGCCGGAGTGGCCTTTCACCCATTGGAAGGCGACATCCTCGCGCTTGGTCACCAATTCCACGAGGGGTTCCCAGAGGTCTCTGTTGGCGACGGGCTTCATGGCCGAGGTGAGCCAGCCTCGCTCGAGCCAGCCGGTGTGCCAGGCGTCGCGGAAGCAGTTGACGACGTAGGTCGAGTCCGAGACGACCAGTAGCGGGCCGTCGTTCGCCCGGACGGCCTCGAGGGCGGCGCGGATCTCCATCCGCTGGTTCGTGGAATCCGCCTCGTGGCCGGCGGCGTACTCCGTCGTCGACAACGCCCAGGCCCAGCCGCCAGGCCCGGGATTGCGCGAACAGGCACCATCGGTGAACACCGACCGCGCGCCCACGGGGACTGGCATGTCGGCCGGACGAGGACGGCGGGCGCGAGGTTTCACGGCAAAACCCTACCTGGACCCGAGTCACTCCAAGAGGGCGCGGGCCTGGGCTGCCATCGTCAGGTCTTCGCGGGACTCCACGATGCTGACGGCGATGTCGTTGCCGGGGGCATTGATCACCGGGGTGGCGGACTCGTTGGCCTCGGCGTCGATCAGGATGCCGAGCCAGGCCAGTTGACGGGTCACGGCCGCGCGGAGGGATGCCGAGTGCTCCCCCACGCCGCCGGTGAACGCCAGCGCGTCGAGGCCGTTCAGCGCGGCTGCCATCCGGGCGATCTCGCCCGCCAGCCTGTGCACGTACACCTCGTACGCCAGCCTGCACGCGTCGTCGCCGGCCTCGAACCCGGCCAGTACCCCGCGCAGGTCACCCGACTTCCCACTGAGCCCGAGCAATCCCGACTCGTGCTCCAGCGCGTCGCCGATCTCGTCCGCACCGAGCCCGCCCGAGGTCTGCAGCCAGAGCAGCAACCCGGGGTCGACCGATCCCGACCGAGTCGCCATCACCAGACCGTCGAGCGGAGTGAACCCCATCGTCGTGTCGACCGACCGGCCCTCGGCGATCGCGCACAACGACGCACCGGCCCCCAGATGAGCACTCACCAGCCGCGGTACTTCGCGATCGAGCAACTCAGGCACCCGGCGTGCGACGTACGCGTGCGAAAGCCCGTGGAACCCGTACTTCCGCAAGCCGAACCGATCCCGCCAGCGCCCCGGAAGCGCATAGGTCGCCGCACTGTCCGGAATGCTCCGATGAAACGCCGTGTCGAAACAAGCGATAACCGGCAGGCCACCGGATCGCGTATGCCGGATCAGCTCGAGCGCCTGTGGCTGATGCAACGGCGCCAGCGACACCAGCTCCTCGATCGCCGCCTCGACCTCGTCGTCAACCAGCACGGCCCGGTCGAACCGCTCACCGCCGTGCACGACCCGATGCACCACCGCGTCGGCGTCGAGCTTGTCCAGCGCCGCCGGCGAACCATCCCAGTCGGAAACGTTCTGCTCGTCGAGCACCTCGTCGTCGTCGGACAGCACCCGCAGCTTCAGGCTCGACGAACCCGCGTTCACGATCAGCAGGTTCATCGGCTCCAGCGCCAATCACGAACCTCCGGCAGGTCCTCGCCGTGCTCCGTCACATACGCGTGATGCCGGGTCCGCTGGTCGGCGAACCACTGCCGCTTCGAGATCGCGTGGCTGCCCAGCGACGGCACCCGGTCGATCACATCCATCGCCAGGTGGTACCGGTCGAGATTGTTGCGCACCACCATGTCGAACGGCGTGGTCGTCGTGCCCTCCTCGATGTACCCGCGCACGTGCAGGTCCTGGTGGTTGTTGCGCCGGTACGTCAGCCGATGGATCAGCCACGGATACCCGTGGTACGCGAAGATCACCGGCGTACCGGGCGGGAAGAGCGCGTCGAAGTCCGGATCGGTCAGTCCGTGCGGGTGCTCGGTCGCGCCCTGCAGCCGCATCAGGTCGACCACGTTGACGACCCGGATCTTCAACTGGGGCAGGTGTTCGCGCAGCAGATCGACCGCCGCCATCGTCTCCAGCGTCGGTACGTCGCCGGCACAGGCCATCACCACATCCGGCTCGCCGTCGTCATTGCTGGCGAAGTCCCAGACCCCGATGCCGCGGGCGCAGTGCAGCGCGGCCGCTTCCCAGTCGAGCCAGTTCGGCTGCGGTTGCTTGCCTGCGACAACGACGTTGATGTAGTTCTTCGTCCGCAGGCAGTGGTCCATGGTCGAGAGCAACGTGTTCGTGTCCGGCGGCAGGTAGACCCGGACGACCTCGGCCTTCTTGTTCACCACGTGGTCGATGAACCCGGGGTCCTGGTGCGAGAAGCCGTTGTGGTCCTGCCGCCAGACGTGCGAGGTCAGCAGGTAGTTCAGCGACGGGATCGGCCGTCGCCAGTCGAGCCGGTTGACGGTCTTCAGCCACTTCGCGTGCTGGTTCACCATCGAGTCGACGATGTGCACGAACGCCTCGTACGACGAGAACAACCCGTGCCGGCCGGTCAGCAGATACCCCTCCAGCCAGCCCTGGCAGGTGTGCTCGCTGAGCATCTCCAGCACCCGTCCGTCGGTCGCCAGGTTGACGTCGGTGTCGCGCCGGTCCGCGTTCCACGCCTTGGCGGTCACCTCGTAGACCGCGGACAACCGGTTCGACTCGGTCTCGTCCGGTCCGACCATCCGGAAGTTGCGATGCGTCTGGTTGGCGGTGAAGACGTCTCGCAGGAACGCTCCCAGCACCTTCGTCGGCTCACCGTCCTCGGCCCCGGGCGCCTTCACCGGTACGGCGTACTCCGCGATCGCCGGCAACTCCAGCTCCCGCGTGATCAGCCCACCGTTGGCATGCGGGCTCGACCCCATCCGGCGATCCGCCGCCGGCGCCAGCTCCAGCACACTCGAGACAGGCTGGCCGGTCTCCTCGAACAACTCCTCCGGCCGATAACTCCGCAGCCAGTCCTCCAACTGCGGAGATGATCCTCATTCGTCCGTACTCCGGACAGCGGCACCTGATGTGATCGCCAGGTGTCCTCGACCGGCTCGCCGTCGACGGTGTGCGGCCCGGTCCAGCCCTTCGGCGTCTTGAGCACGATCATCGGCCACGCGGCCCGGGGTACGTCAGCGGTGGTGGTACGGGCCTCGCGCTGGATGTCGGAGATCCGGTCGAGACAGCGATCCATCGCGGCCGCCAGCGCTTGGTGGACCTCCTCCGGTTCCGAGCCCTCGACCAGGTAGGGCTCGTGACCGTAGCCCTGGAGCAGCGCGGTCAGCTCCTCGTCGCCGATCCGCGCGAGCACCGACGGGTTGGCGATCTTGTAGCCGTTCAGGTGCAGGATCGGCAGCACGGCGCCGTCGCGGCGTGGGTCCACGAACTTGTTCGAGTGCCACGAGGTCGCCAGCGGGCCGGTCTCGGCCTCACCATCGCCGACCACGCAGGCCACGACCAGCCGCGGGTTGTCGAACGCGGCGCCGTACGCGTGGCTGAGCGAGTAGCCCAGCTCCCCGCCCTCGTTGATCGATCCCGGTACTTCGGGCGCGACGTGACTCGGAATGCCGCCGGGGAACGAGAACTGCTTGAACAACCTGGTCAGCCCGGCGAGATCCTGTCCGGTGTTCGGATACGTCGCCGTCCAGCTGCCCTCCAGCCAGCTGTTCGCCACGATCGCGGGACCACCGTGGCCGGGCCCGATCACGTACATGAACTCGTGCTCGCGCTGCCGGATCAGCCGATTGAGATGGGTGTAGATCAGGTTGAGCCCGGGCGTCGTACCCCAGTGCCCGAGCAGCCGCGGCTTGATGTGCTCGGGCCGCAACGACTCCTTCAGCAGCGGGTTCGCGAGCAGGTAGATCTGTCCGACGGACAGGTAATTGGCTGCCCGCCAGTAAGCATCGAGGCCCTGCAGCTCGTCGTCGTTCAGTGGCGCGGCATTGATCCGTTGCACCGAAGATTCCTCCCTGGCTTTGCGCACCCCGCTCGGTCGGCGCTCCAGTACCCCCGGAGCCGACGAGCAATCCGCACGCGCGCAGACAGCATCTCCTCACGGCGATCCGCCGGGGCCGGGCTCGTGGAGCATCCAGCGAAGTTGATGCAGGCGCTGCTCGAGTTCGGAAGACACTTTCGCTGGGTTGGCGCCACCCTCCGTCCGCGCGGCAACCGCGCGGCGTAGTTCTCGGAGAAGCAGGTTTCGCAGCCGCTCAGTGGGATCGGACATGGCGTCGCCGGTCTCAGCGGCCACGACAAGCCAGCGCGGCCCAGAGCGCCGGACGGGTCAGGTCGATCGTTTCGACGGTTCTGACATGGGCGCCGGTCAGCAACGGCGCCAGGTCACGATCGGGGTCGAGCATCCACCGGTGGACGGCGTTCACGGCCGCCGCCGGAAGAAGACGATGGTCGACGAGCATCAGGTGGGTCATGAAGAGAGCAAGTTCGGCGTACGGCGCCGGGACCGGCCATTGCCAGCCGATGACACTGGAGAAGCCCGCGTCGAGGAACCCGTCCGCGATCGACGCGAATCCGGAGGGTTCTGGTTTCGCGAGGACGACCAGTCCTTTGCCGTGCACGTTCTCGTCGCGCACGAGAAGGGACTGATCCTCGGCCAGGAGGAGGGCCGGCACCCCGTCGTCTTGGAGCCCGCAGGCCAGGTGCGTCATCGATGCGCCGGGCAGGCCCGTCAGCAGGTCCTCCCTCGTCCCCGCTGCGTCCACCGACTCGATGGCACGGCCCAGACAGGTCGAGCGCGGATAGAACAGGCGCCGCAGAACCATCACGTCGGCCATCTCCGAATCCCGGTCACCCCGCGGGTTGACCACGAACAGCGGAGCGTCGGTGATCGGCACAGGTGGGCGACCGGCCAGGTCGATCACGCGTGCGCCGGAGGACACGTAGGTGACGCTCATCTTCTGGGCAAGGCGCCGGCCTGTGGAGGTTCGGACGGCGGGCAGCGCAAGGCGGCTGAGCTCGCCGGTTGCGACGACGAGGAGGCTGCCGGCGGTCCACCGCCCCGTGATCGCCGACCAGCCGGGGTCGTCCAGCAGCAGCGGATCATTCACCGGAACATTCGCGAGTACGTCGAGGCGGTCGGTCGCCGGATCCAAGCACAACACGCCGGCGGCCCGGCCCGCGTCATCGGTCGGATGTAGGTAGACGAGCGCGGTGGCTCCGATCGAGCGGACCGCGGCGGCCACATCTGTGAGCAGCGGCACCTCGATGGGTAGCGAGGCCTGGGGGTCGATGCCGACGATGACGCCGCGAACGTCCTCGGCGAGCCGTACCGGTTGGCCGGACGCGGTCGCTGCCACTTCGAGAGCGGCGAACGCCTCCGCGGTACGCCTCTCCCCCAGCATCTGCCCGGCGAACCGCGCCGCGCTCTCTGTGTCCTGGCCACCGCCGTTCAACGCGTTCACCCCGGCGTCGCGGCTCAGCTCGGCGTCTCCGGGCCTTCCGCGCCGGCGATACGCCGTGGCCAGCCGCCACCAGGATCGGGTGCGCAGCCCCACGCTGGCATCATCGAGCTCCCGGATGGCCTTGGACAGCAGGTGAATGGCGGCCTCGAGGTCTCGCTGCTCTCCCGTCAGCTCCAGGTAACTCGCGCCGACGATCGCTGCCAACCGCGGTGACAGAACCTCGCCGGTAAGTCCGTCGACAGCCTTGCGCAGCAGCTCCGCGTCATCATGAACCACCGCGTCGAGCAGCCCGGTGACTCCCGTCGGCTCCGGCCCGACCGCTGCGCGGATGGCAGCGGGATCATGGGCCCGCACAGCCGCCACGAGTCGAAGCTGCCGGACCGCGCTCGACAACCCGGCGTACGCGAAATGATCGGCCGGTACGGTGGCGACGGCAGCCTCGAGCGGCTCCGGATCGACGCCTCCACCGGTGGCCACGACGCGACACAACTCGCTGACGGCGATCACCGGCGCCGAACGCGGCGACACCTCCGCCGCGTACGCCTCGAACTGACCAGTGATCACGCCGGCCAAGGGCCGCGCCTGGTCAAGCGTGCCGCCAACTGCCTCGATGACAGCGGCCGCGGCCGGATGATCGGGCGGAATGCCTTCCTTCGCGGCCAGAAGCTGCTCCGCGGCGGCGAGGTTGAGGCCGGCGTCGTCGTCCTCGCCCCATCCACTGCCGTCCCGCCGCTCCCGCAAGCACAGTGCAACGGCCGACAGCAGGCGATCCAGCCCCGACTCGACCGGGTCTTCATCCGCGGTCGCGGCCGCGTTCACCGCCGCGCCGACGAACGAGTCCAGTTCTGCGGCTCCGAGCTGCTCGGGCCCCGCCTGGAGCAAGGCCAGCGCCTGCTCCCAGACGGGTTGTCCGGAGACCCCCGACAGAGTCGCCAACCGGCTGCGCGCGGCCTTCCGAGCAGCGTCGGGTTCGGCGACCACAACCGGGGTTGAGGCGGGACGGCGCGGCACGGGGGCCGGCTTCGACGGAGCCGCGCCCTGCATGGTGGCAACGCGATGGTCGAGCGGGTCGACGGTACCGGCATCGAAGGTGAAAGCCGGCGGTGAGGGCATTCGCGCGCCTGGCGTCATGAGCGGGCTGCCGCCTTGCTGCAGCTGCTGCACCGCTGTCATCGCAGTCATCATCTTGGTGACGTCGAAGCCGGCCAGGTTGCCGTCGAGCAAGGGGCGGATCGCTTCGACCAGCGTGAGCATGGCCTGGACCAGGGTGGTGAGCTCGGCGCTGATCACCGGGCCGGCGAGCACCTCGCGGAAGCACTCGGCCGCAAGGTCCGCATCGGACCTCGACGCCCCGGACGCCGCACCCGCGAAGCCGCCGCGCGCCGCCGCGGGGTTGATTGCCTCCATCGCGCGGTTCAGGTGCAGTTGGCCAAGCGACAGGCGCGCCGTCATGACCTCCATCGGCGGGAAGCCGGGGAAGCTGAGCGCCTCGCGGAGCACGACGATGCCGGTCTCCCGGTCCTCCGTCGAGCCTCCGTGCGTGCCGTAGCGAGCAGACAACAGCCAACCGAGTAGTCCGGCAAGGTGCCCGCGGGCCGGATCACTGCGACCGGCCAGGCCATGGGCCTCGTTGATCGCGGCGATTGCATCGGACAGATCGGCGAGCGCAGCCGGGGTGCCTGGTCCGGTGCGCATGTAGCGCCTGCTGAGCTCCTGCCCGAGGAGTAGCAGCTTGGGCAGCCGCGCCGGGCCTTTCAAGTGCGCGAGGTCAGCTCGTAGCTTCGCGATGGTCACGTCCATGGCATTGCTGCCTTCCCTGTTGGTCATTGTCCCCAGTGGACGAACCCGGCCCACGAGGTGAGGCGGGTGGGGTCCGTGCCCGCGAGCATCCGGCGCAGCGGCACGGGCATCTGGCTGGGCACCGATCGCGCGTCGTCCAGCATCCACAGCTGCGCCTGCCGGAGCGCGTCCCACGGTGGGCGGCGCTCGGTGATCAGGAAGTGGTGGAACATGTACATCAGCAGTGAGGTGTCCTGATCCGGGATGCTCCATTGCGTCGACAGCACCGTGCGCGCGCCGGCGGCGAGAAACAGCGTGCCGAGGCTGTATGCCTCGTCGTACCCGTGAATCGACTGGCCGGTGTGGCAGCCGGCCAGCACCACCAGGCCGATGGGATGCCGGCCGCCGTCCAGCAAGCGGATCAGTTCGTCCGCGGTGAGGTCTCCACCGGCCAGCAGCAGCCGTGACGACGCGTGAGCCGCGTCGGTCGTCATGTCTCCGTGGGTCGCGAAGTGCACCATCGTTCCCGCGTGTGAGCCGTCTGCCCGCAACCAGTTCCGGACCTCATCCGGGGTACCAGCGCCGGAGCCGCTGACACTGCCGTCCGGCCGACGGCCGAGATAGGTCGCGCCGGGACAGAAAGTCCGGTGGATCGCGTACGCCTCCAGGCGCGCGGACTGCAGGTCCACCGCCGGTCCCTCGGTCTCCGGGTCGGCCACCACCAAGCCGGCCGCTGTGTGCCGGACCGGCTCGGCCGCCGCGGAGGCGCACAGCATCCGGGCCGACGCGGCCTGCGACACGGCGGCGAGCTCGACCAGATACTTGCCGTCGGGTCGTCGTGCTGCCTGCCACGGAACCCGGGCCAGGTCGCCCATCGGAATGAGCACGAGACGCGGGGTCCGGCCCGAGGTGTTGTCGAGGTACGGCTTGATGATCGGACCGATGGCAGCCTTCCATGCCCAGCTGCACAACGCGTCCAGGCTCTCCGCGAAATCAGCCGGCTCGGCGCTCTTGAACTCCCGGGTCTTGCCCAGGAGTGCGCTGTCCCGGCGCGCTGCGGTAGCGGCGAGATAGCGCTCGATCTCCATCCCGTCGTCAATGGCCAGGTAGGGCAGCGCGAGGTAGCGGGGCGGGCCCTCCGCCGGCGCGATCACCGCCCAGCCCGGCACCGGCGCGGCCGCGGGGACCAGGTAGACCAGGGCGTCGGCGCCGAGCCGGCCCAGCGCCTCCTGGATCTCTTCGAGCGTTGGCGGATCGAGCAGGTCGGTATCGCGGGACAGCACCTCGATGACCTCGTCCCGCAGCCATGCCGAAGGCCGCGCTTCCGATCGCCACCTCTCGGCCAGCCCATCCTCGCCGGCCTCGATCAGCCGCGGGCAAGGATCGCGCAGCTCGGTTGCCGAGAACAACAGCAGCCCCCGTCCGGCGTCCAGTGCGCGGAGAGCATCGGTGGGTTCATGCTCGACGAGCAAGCGGCCGGCCGTCTCCACGGCATCTTGTGCCGCCCTCAGGGCGGTCGCGCGGGCAACACCCGCGTCCGGCTGCAGCAACACCTGCCAGGCGTGTCCACGCAACGAGTCCAGCACCGCAAGACTCGATGACGAGGGCTTCCCCCGGCGCTGACGGAACTGAGACAACATGTCGTTGACGATGCTCCAATGCGGATGGGCAGGCCCCCGGGCCAGCTCCCGCGCCCGCTCCAGCACCGTGATCGCTTCGTCGACGTCGGCCAGCGATCCGGTGACCTCCGAACGGCGATAGACGGCGAGCGCGAGGCCGGCGCGGTGGAAAACACCCTCCGGATGATCGCCGGACAGCTTCACCGCCTCGCGCAGGTCAGCGATGCCCTCGTTGATCCGCCCGAGGTTCTGCTCCCTGCCCTCGTTCAATGCCGCGCCGCCGGTGGCAGCCAGGCGCATCGCACGTTCGAGGTCGGTGGCGCCCGGACGGTCCGTGAGCTCTCGCACCGCTTCGAGCCGGCGATCGTGGCCGGCCTCGTCGCCGTCCGGCTCGCCGCCGTCCAGCGACCGCATCAGCTCGGCGGCACGCGCTATCTCCGCCGTCACTGTCCGGAGAAGATCTGAGTCAGGCAGATCTTCGGCCCGCTTCAAGATGCCGGCGAACCGAGCGAGCGTCGTTGCCAGGTCGCCGCCCTGCAGGTGCGACTGCACGGCGTCGAGGTAGTCCGGCATCAGCTCCATCAGCGGCCCGGCCTGGTCGCCGGCGATCTCGCCGAGGTTCTTCAGCACCTCGCGCATCCCTTCCACATCGACCAGTCCGGGCGCGGCGGTCATCTTCACGATCGCGCGGGTGGACTCGACCAGGGTCTGGACCTGCGGATCGCCCACGAACGCCGACGCCAGCCGGTCGACCTCGTCCAGTGCCGTCCGGGAATCGACCAGCTCGCCGCCGGCCGCCGTCTCCTGCAACTGCATCAAACGGGATACCGCTTCCGCCTTCGTCCAGGCCCACTGTCCCGACCCGTCACCGTTCGGTTCGTCCATCCTCGAGTCCTCCTCGGTCCGCCTTCTACAGTTCTGACGGACGGCCGAGGTCGGCAAGCAGATCGAGCACGGCCGCGACGATCCGCTCGAGCTCGACGGGGTCGTCGATCAGCGCGGCGGCCTGGTGGAGGCCGCCTTCGTCGGCCGGCATCCGCTCCAGGTCGTGCGGGGCCGGCAGGCTGCCGAACACCGTGCCGAGTACGTCGGTGATTACCACGGTGGCGTCCTCGCCACCGTCGATGCGCGCGATCATGACCTCGATGGAGACGTTCGCCAGCTCGTGCAGGACGGCCTCGTCCCGCTCGTCCGGCTCCACCAGCTCGAGCGGCGTCGGCTCGAAGTGCCCGTCGGTCGAGCTCTGCGAGGGATACCAGACCTGCGCCTGCTTGCGACCGAACGGACGCTCGACGTACTTGTCGTACCAGGCCGGCCGCCGGCGCATCGCGGCCAGCACGACCTCGACCTCGGCGGCCACCACGGCCTCGCCGACGGTGTGGTCTCCGGTATGGCGGGCACGCCGCTCGGTGAAGGCGATCAGCGGCCACAGCGCGGAGCCGGCCGTTGAATCGGTACCGACCCACTCCAGGATCGCCTTGGCCAGCTCCATCAGCCAGGCGTCGCGTTCGAGCGCGTCGGCGAGCCACCCTGGTACGCGGGGCCGCTGTTGCGCGCCACGTTCGCCCCGGCGCCGGCGGTGACGGTCGATGGTGGCTCGCCGCAGCCGCGAGGTGAGCCAGCCCTCGAGAGTCGCGATCGGCAGGTCGGCGTAGGTCAACAGGTCGTCGAGGACCGCCTCGACGTCGTCATGGAAGTGGTCCAGGCAGTCGGGCAGCATCCGCTCCAGCTTGGCGGCGCACTGATAGTGCCGACGAATGCGCTCGACCGGCCTGGTCACTCGCTCGTACACCAGCGGCGCGACGATCTCGCCGGCACCGGCGCGCAACCTGCGCTGCTCGTCGGCGGACGCATCCCGGAATCGCTTGGCGAGCTCGCCGGCGCCGGCCAGCCGGCGGACCTCGTTCGCGATGGCGGATGGCTCTTGTGGGTAAGTCACGGGCCCGCGCTCCTCTACCTCGGCATCGCCGTCGCAGCGGCGCTTGCACCGATGGTCGAAGCGCGGGCACCCCCAGAACATGCGGCTGAGGAAGGTACCGGCGAACTACGTAGACGACCGCGAAAAGCAGCCGCGGCATACGTACGGGCCGGGTCCGAAAGCGAACCCGGCCCGTGCTCGCGGGACCGTCAGGACATCTCGCTGGGCTTCGGTCCCTTGGTCAGGTCGATCACCACGCTGGCGGCGGCCGCCCCGTTGAGGAAGACCGTGACGGCGT
The DNA here is from genome assembly GCF_044453825.1 of Kribbella sp. NPDC051620. Classification (NCBI taxonomy): domain Bacteria; kingdom Bacillati; phylum Actinomycetota; class Actinomycetes; order Propionibacteriales; family Kribbellaceae; genus Kribbella; species Kribbella sp. NPDC051620. Next base: position 1,030,720 of record NZ_JBITDB010000001.1, on the reverse strand, counting down.
CCCCGTCGCGGTCGTACAGCTGGAGCTCGGCCGGGGTGCCGTTGGTCATCGCTTCGCGGACCAGCCGCGCGATGCCGTCCGCGTCCGCGTCCGCGATGCCCCACTCCTGCTGGCCGATGACGAGTTTCTTGCTGATGTTCATCCTGTTGCTACCTTTCGATGATGCTCGCGAGGCGAGCGATGGTGGACGGGTCGGGACGGCTTTGTCAGGCCACCGGCTCGACCGAGAACGTGAAGGTGAAGTCCTGCGGGTGCCGCTCGTGCCGGCCGATCCCGAACTGCTCCTGCGCGAGCAGCGAGGTCCGGTACAGGCCGATGTTCTGGCCGACGGCACCGACCAGCAGGTCGTACGCCGTGTTCACCAGCACGGCGCCGGCGCTCACCGCCGCGACCGCCAGGGCGGCCTGTGGCGCGGCCAGGGCCAACCCGCCCAGGCCGCCCAACGCGGCCCGTCCCTCGGGGCTGTTGAGCCTCTCCGCCAGCAGGTCACTGAGCGCCAGGCTGCCCGACACGTCGCGGGAGACCCAGACGGCGATGTCGAGGAACTCCACCGCGGGACCGTGATAGATCAGCAGGTCGTCGAGCGGCAGCCGCTCGCCGTCGCGGATGTTGCCGAACCGGGTGGTCTCCGCCCGGTACACCGGCTGGTCGCCGGCGCCACCGGTCAGCACCATCGCGTCCACTCTGATGTCGGCGCTGAGCAGCGCCCGGTTGCGGCGGACGATCAGTTCGGCGATCCGGACAGCGACCTTGCCCGGCGTCAGGCCGCGCGAGGAGAGCAGCCGGACCTGCTGCTGTGGCCGGTCGTCGATCAGGAACTTCGCCCGCTCCGCCGTCGGCGGGGGTGTCGGGCTCAGCGTGAAGTCGATCGGCTCGACCGAGTAGCGGACCGACCGGTCGGAGGCGTCACCGACCTCCCGGCTGGCCCCCGTGACGATCTGGCTCAGCAGACGGTCGAGTCTCGATCCGGCCACACCCCGATCCCGCCGGCCTGCGTCCCGTACGCCGCGTTGCTGCAGCACCCCGACGTCGACCGGTCCGTCGCTGATCAGGGCGAGGACCGTCTCCGGTCGCGCGACGGTCGTCTCGACGCCGCCCGGCCACGTCATCTCGACGCCCTCGAGCTGCCGCAGATCGTCGTTCCAGCCGTAGGTGTACGACGCCCCCGGGGCCAGCCGGACACCGCTGAGGTCGGACTTGTTGAGCACCGCGATCCCGGACGCGACGCCGATGTCGATCAGCGACACGAACCTCGCCTGGTCGCCGTTGTTCCGCAGCCGGAAGAAGACGCGTTCGTCCCCGTCCGCGAACAGCAGCGCCCCGGCCCGCGGAAGTCGCTCCTCCTGGCCGTCGCGCACCCGGCCCCACTCGATCTCGATGTCGCTCGTCAGCGGCTTGTCGCGATCGCCCGCCAGCCGTCGCAGCGCGTCGGCCTGGGCGATCCGCTGCAGGTTGGCCATCACCGAGCTGATGCCGACCGGCGTCGCCTGGTGCGGTCGATGCAACGGCACGCCGTTGTCCAGCACCACCAGCTCGCCCTGTGCGTCGACCGCGACCTCGATCGCGACCTGCCCGTCCGTGTCCGGGTCGGCCGGCCGCAACAGCGGTCGCCAGGACATCTCCTTGACCAGCTCCTCGGTGACCGGATGATTCTGAGGCAGCCGTACCGGCAGAGCGGGCGCGGCGGCGCGAGTGCGGTGTGCCCGCGCGTCCGGAGGCAGATCCTGACCGGCCTTCTGGAGCCGCAGGTGCGCGACCGCGGACGTCGGCAGAACCTGGTTGACCCGAGCGTCGCCGATCGCCGGTCCGTCGGCCGGTCCGCCGGCCGAGGCGGGCATGATGGCGAACTCGTCACCGACCTCGACGCCCAGCAACGGCGCGCCGAGCAGCTGGATCCGGTCCGGTCCCAAGGCCACCACGGGCAGCGTGTCCAGTGACTCCAGATCCGTTGTCTCGAAGGGCTCTCGTTCGGCCGGGCCCTCCGCCTCCGGCCGCTGAATCGGGGCCAGGTTCTGCACATCCCGACGGACGGCGTCGATCAGAGTCGACCAGTTGACGCGCAGCCCCTCCGCGTCGCGGAGTGCCCGGGACAAGGCGTCGGTCAGCAACCCCATGTCGACCCCGTCGCGGTTCGTGCCCTCCCACGCCGACTCCGACGGCGAACAGGCCACCACCCGGACGGCTCGCGGGTTGCCGATCAGGTGGCGCTGGTGCACCGGCAGACCAGCCTCGGTGAGCAGCTTGACGTGCCGTTCGACGACCTCGTACGTCGGCTTCCAGTTCGTCGCCCGCAGCTGCGACTTGACTCGCAGGCCCGAGTCGCGGGACATGTGAGCGGCATGGCAGCAGTCGAGAACGACCGTGGTGTTGGCGGTACGGGCGGTCAGCCTGGCGAGCAGGACCGACAGCTCGACGCCGGTGATACCGCGGAAGTCGTCGTCGTCGGAATCGACGTAGTCGTCCGGCAGGATGAACTGCAGGTCCGGGCCCTCGGGGGTCAGCAGGCGGCCGCCGTGGCCGCTGTAGTAAACGACGACGGCGTCGTTCTCGTCGCTGTCCACGATGAGTTTCTCGTACGCGTCGAGCACGGCCGCCCGGGTGGCGTGCGGCGTCACCAGGCGTTCGATCCGGAAGCCGCGCGGTTCGAGCGCTCCGGCCATCGCCTCGACGTCGTTGAGCACACCGGACAGGTTGCTGGTCTGCGCACCGATAAGAAGAGCTGTTCGCGTCATGCCCGTCTCTGACGGACAGCGCGGTCAGCCGAACAGGTTCTCCCTGTACGCCTTGGCCACGGCTTCGGTGGCGCTGTGCACGCCCAGCTTCCGGTAGACGTTTCCGAGCTGGGTCGTGACTGTTCGCACCGCCACGCCACGGTCGGCCGCGATCTCTGCCGCACTGTTGCCGTCGGCAAGGAGGCGCAACGTCTCGGCCTCTTTCTTGCTGAGCTGGTAGGGCAGTTCGGGCGGCGACGGCTCGTCCACGTCGACGCGGACGGCTGCGGCCAACGCAGCCACCTTGACGCGCAAAGGTTCGGCGCGTAGTTCCGCCACGGTCTCATGTACGGCTCGAACGATCGGCCGCGCCTCGCTCCGGTAGCCTGCCGCGACCATCGCTGCCGCCTGCCGGAACCGGGCGTAGGCCGCCGGGTACGGTCGATCCAGAGCGGTCCAGCCGGCGGCGATCTTCTTCCACACGACGGCGCTGTCCGAGCGCCGGATGCGCTGCCGCTCGGCCTCGCACAGCAGCATGAGCTGCTTCATCTCAGCCGTCGTCCGCTTCGGTCGGGCATCCCACCCCTCGTGGGCGAGCCAGTCACCGCTGACCATCGCGGCAGTTTGGTCCTGCTCCCTCGCACCCTGCCGGGTCGCCTGGTCGGCCGCGCTGCGCAGACCCACCGCGCACAGCCGCAACAGCTCCAGGGCGTTGTCGCTGCCCCGGACCGCCGCCACCCCACCCTTCACCTCGTCAACAGCTTGGATCAGGCGGCCTTCGCCGAGCGCCAGCTCGGCCCGTACCGTGTGCAGCGGCCCGAGGAAGCGCGGGTCCTCGCCGAGCTCGAGGGTCGCGATCGAGGCGAGCAGTTCGCGCGCCTGGTCGTACTCACCGCGCGCCACCTTGATCTCCGCGAGCGTCAGCCGCGGGTAGATGCTCTCGGCCACCGGCCGGCCCAGCGACACCTCGGTGATGATTCGTTCGGCCTCGTCCCACTCGCCCAGCAGCACCAGGGAAACGCTGGCGGTGTTGGCCAGCAGAGCGCCCTGCCGCGTGCTCACCAGATCGAACTGCCGCGCCTCCTCGAGTCCGTCCTGCGCCAGCTTCGCCGCTTCCCTTGCCCGGCCGGCGTTCTCGAGCACCAGCGCGAGGTTGCCGTACGCACGCAGGAGATCCTCGATGTGGTGGACCGAACGGGCGATCTCGAGCGAGTTCCGCAGCCGGTTCTCACCACCCGGCTTGTCGAGCATGCACAGCGCGAGCCCGGAGATGTTCAGCGCCCGGCCTTTCTCGGGCAGCGCGCCGACCTCACGCGCCATCTCCAGTGCCTTGTCGGCCTCCGTCAGGCCCTCGTCGTAGTGGCCGGCCCGCAGGTACGCGAGGGCAATCCCGGCGAGGACGCGGGCCCCCGTCGCCGACGGTGGCCGGCCGGCCAGCAGCCGCGCGGCCTCCTGGAAGGCGTCGGCAGACTCCTTGGCCTGACCGGCCTCCCACAGATACGTGGCGAACCGCTCTTGCAGCTCAGCGAGCCGATCCGTCCTCTGCTCGGCCACTGCCTCTTCGATGGCCTCCCTGATGTGCTCGACGGCCTGATCGACATGGCCGGACCACCGTGCGGCGTCGGCGGCGTCGATCAGCAACTGGATCCTGCTGACGCCGGCCAGCTCCTCCGGACCGTCGACCCGCTGCCACAACTGCAACGCCCGGCTGAACTGGACCTCCGCCGACGGGAACGCCAGCGTGCGTGCCGCGAGCTGCCCGGCCTGCACGGCGGACGTGAGCGCCTCTGTCCGGACGTCGGCCTGGTACCAATGGCTGGCCTGCTCAGCGATCGCCGACCCCTCGGTCAGGCTCAGTCGCGGATCCGATGCCAAGGCCTGCGCCATCGCTGTGTGCAGATCGACCCGGGCATCGCGGACGATCGCCTGATAGACCGCCGCGCGGAGCAGGGCGTGCCGGAACCGGTAGACGTCATCGTCGTCCTGTCCGGGAACCAGCATCTGCCGGTCGAAGCATTCCTGCAGTGCGTCGCTCAACGCTTCGCCGGGCAGGTCGCTCACCGCACGCAGCAGCCGGCGGCTCATCGCCCGGCCGGCCACAGCGGCTACCCGCAGTACCTTGACCGCGTTCGGGCTCAGGTCCTTCAGCCGGGTGAGCACCACCGACTCCAGGTCGGATGGCAGCCGGATGTCCTGGGTGCTCTCCAGGGCGCCGATGGCGATCAGTTGTTCGGCATAGAAGGCAATCCCGTCGGACCACTCGAAGCAGCGCTCGACCAGCCGTGGATCGACCTGGCCGTCGCTCACGGACTCGACGAACCGGGTCAGCTCTTTCAGCGTGAAGGCCGGCAACTCGATCCGCTCGGTCCGGCGCAGGAACTCCGAACCGGCCATCAACTGCCACAACGGGTTGTCGCGGCTCACCTCTTGGGTGCGATAGGTGCAGACGAGCAGCAGCCGCCGGTCCTGTTGCCGGGCCTGGCCGAGGTGCCGGACCAGGTCGAGCGTCGACCGGTCCGCCCAGTGGAGATCCTCGATGATCAGCACGACGGGAGTGTCCGCGCCGAGCGCGTCCAGCATCCGGCGGACGGCGAGGAACACCTGTTGCGGACTCTTCAACGAGTCGCTGCCCAGGTCGAAGAAATCCGTCAGCAGCTCGTACGCCGGTCCGCCGAGCTGATGTGCCTGTTCCCGGCCGTGCTCGCGATCGAAGGCTTCCAGCAACTCCAGCAGCGGCTGGTACGGCATCGGATCACCGAAGTGCTCCTCACAGCCGCCGGCCAGCACGTGGGCTCCCTCTGCGCGAGCCGACTCGGCAAATGCCGCGACCAGCCGGCTCTTCCCGACGCCGGCATCACCGCCGACCAGTACGGTCCGAGCATGCCCGTCCCGCGCCTCGGCCAACCGCCGTCCCAGCAGCTCCCGCTGCTCGGTTCGCCCGACGATCTCCCCCGCCACCTGCACGTAGGCCTCCCTGTCTGTCGACCAGCCGCCATCATGCTCGCGTTCACGTCCCTTGGCTACAGCCCGTGACCCCCGCCGTGAGCCACCACCGGCGTACTTCGCCGAGGTGACCCACAGCGGGTGCAACGGTCTACGACCTCACTTGCTCTGCGGGCACTTCGGAATCTGTGAGCAGCGGTGGTCGGAGAAGTTGTTGATCCGCGCTTCCTTGCACCAAGCGCACTGACAGGTACACGCCATGTTTCGCTCCTCAGGTTTGCTCTGCGATCTGGTAGCACAAACTGACGGACAGACCCTCGGCAGCCGCCCTGCATAAGGAGAGACATGAGAATTCCCGTCCTGATGGTCGGTGCTCTGGTCGCGGCAGGTCTGGTGCCGGTGACGGTCGGACAGGCGGCCGCGGATCCCTCGGTCGTCGAGAGTGTCAACCTTGCGTTGTTGCCTGGTGCGGTTGCCTCGGCCAAGTCGCAGCGGATGACCGCGCCCGCGGCGACGTACGCGCCGGCGAATGCGATCGATGTGTTCGTGCACAACGGCTGGACGTCGAACTACGCGTCGGTCGGCGGTGGGTACGACCCGACGCAGGACTGGTTCCAGGTCAAGCTGGCCGCGCCCGCGCCGGTCTACGAGGTGTTCAGCCGGTGGACTTCTCCGGCCAAGCCGTCGCAGTACGACCTGCAGGTCTCGACGGACGCTGACTGCCAGACGTGGTCGACGGTCAGCCACGTCGTGAATCCGGCTGACAAGGACTCGCAGGTGATCGATCACCAGGATCCGGTCTCGTGTGTCCGGATGCAGGCGCTGGCGACCACCTCCACTGTCGGCTACACACTGAACGAGTTCGAGATCTGGTCCGGCCCCAAGCCGGCGCCGGTGGTCGGGCAGATCATTCCGGTACCGGTGAAGCAGGAGGTCGGTACCGGGCCGGCCTGGGAGCTCACCGGCAAGTCGCGGATCGTCGTTTCCAGCGCAGATCTCACAGCGACGGCTGAGGTGCTCGCCGGGTATCTCCGCCCGGCCACCGGGTTCGTGCTTCCCGTGGTGACCGGCTCCGCCACTGCCGCCGACATCGCGTTGAGCACTGGGGCGGTACCGGGTCTGCCGGCGGACAAGGCGGCTGAGGGTTACTCCCTGACGGTGAGCAGTGCGGGCGCGAAGATCGTCGCGCCTCAGGCACATGGCCTCTTCAACGGATTCGTGAGCCTTCGCCAACTGTTGCCAGCGGCAATCAACTCGGCGACCACCGGCGTGGGACCGTGGACGGTCCAGCCCATCAGCGTGCTGGACTACCCGCGGTACGAGCACCGAGGCCTGCAGCTCGACCCTGCCCGCAACTTCCTGACCGTCGCCGAGACGCGGTCGATGATCGACCAGCTGGCAGCGCTGAAAGGCAACCGGCTGCACCTGCATCTGAGCGACTCCCAGTCCTGGCGCCTCGAGATCAAGGGCCACCCGGCCCTCGACGGCACCGGCTGCAACGGAACGGGCTGTATCGCGGGCTTCTACACGCAAGAGGACTTCAAGGGCCTGGTCAAGTACGCCGCCGACCGGTTCATCGAGATCGTCCCCGAACTGGAAGGCCCGGCCCACGCCAACGCGGCGGTCAGATCACTGGGCGGCGTCGCGGTGATGGGCTGCCAGGGCCAGACCCAGCTCGACCGCTTCTGTACCAACCCGAACGACCCGGCGAGCCAGCGGGCGCTCGCGTTCTGGCGGGACGCGATCGCGCAGCTGGCCGCGATCTCCCCCGCGCCGATCATCCACATCGGCGGCGACGAGGCGATCGGGATGCCCCACGAGGACTACAAGTGGTGGATCGGCCAGATGGAGACCATCGTCGACAACGCCGGCAAGCGGCTGATGGGCTGGAACCCGGCCATCGAGGGCTACGCACCGGGCTCGACCTCCATCAACCACTACTGGTCCGACTACACCGGCGGCGGTCCCCCGCTGATCAAGCCCGAGTGGTTCAACCAGGGCCGCGACGTCATCACGACGCCGGAGTGGAACGCCTACCTCGACTTCGGGTACGACGGATCGCCCGGCCGCACGCCGCGGACGGAACTCGACAAGGCGTACGCCTGGGATCCCGAGTGGGTCTGGGAGAAGTACCGGAACGTCTGGGCGCAACCGGCGTACGGCGGACCGAAGGCGGCCGACATCATCGGCATCGAGGCGCCGATCTGGGGTGAGCAGATGCGTGGGCTCGCCAGCAACGAGTACATGGTCTTCCCGCGCCTGGCCGGCATCCTCGAGAAGGCCTGGAGTCCCAAGGTCCTCACCCAGGACTACGACGCGTACCGCCAGCGGCTCAGCGTCGCGGGGCCGCGCTGGGCGTTCGCCAACGTGAACTACGGAACGATCGCCCAGGTCAGCTGGAGTCCGGAGGCGATGGGCACGGTCAACCGCTTCGGCGTCGACAGGACGCTGGCCAACGCACCGCTGGGCCGCCTGGCCGCCGGCTCGATTCCACCGGGTGAGTTCACCGCCCTGATCGATTGGGGCGACGGATCGCCCACCGAGCCCGGCGCCATCGCAGCACGCGACTACCTCGCGAGCCAACGCCAGGGCAGAAGTCTGATGACCGTCAGCGGCAGCCATACCTACCCAACAGACGGCGTCTACCACGGCACCGTCACCTACACCCGCCTTGGTCAGACCTGGGTCGTCCCGTTCGTCGCCACCGGCGTACCAGCCTGTACGACGATGCTCACCGGAACCCACAACGGCCCGCTGAAGGTCGCCTCAGGAGTCGCCTGCTTCGACGGCGCGACCGTCTCCGGACCCGTGACCGTGTCCGCCGGCGCCGGCCTCTACGCATCCGGCTCCGAATTCCGCGGCCCGGTCACAGCGTCCGGAGCCACCAACGTCCTGCTCTGCGGCACCACCGTCTCCGGTCCGGTCACCATCAGCGGCGCCACCCGAGTCTGGCTGGGCAACGGCGAGTGCGTACCCACGACGGTCAGTGGTCCGGTGAAGGTCACCGGCACGGCAGGCCAGGTGACGATCGATCACGCCACCATCGGCGGCCCGTTGGTCGTACAGAACAACACCGGACCGACGATCATCTCCGGCAACCACATCAACGGCCCGCTGTCCTGCTCCGGCAACTCCCCGAGCCCGACGAACGCAGACCAGCCGAACACCACCGCTGGCCCGAAATCAGGTCAGTGCACCGGCCTCTGACAAGGGAGGAGGAACGCTGGTGGAGTCGCGCAGGACCAGCGCGGGACAGATCAGCTGGGTCGACGGGCCGGTCTCCCCGTCCAGTGCTCGCAGCGTCAGCCCGACCGCCCGCCGGCCCAGCAGGGAGAACTCCTGGTCGACCGTCGTGAGGGCCGGCCAGAGGTACCGCGCCTCGGGGACGTCGTCGAAGCCGACGACGCTGATCTCGCGTGGGACGTCGCGGCCCTTCTCGTGCAGGGCGTACATCAGCCCCATCGCCATCGCGTCGTTCGCCACGAAGACCGCTGTCACGTCCGGGTCCTCGGCAATCCGCAGGCCGGCCTGATAACCACTCTCCGGCGACCAATCGCCGGCCAGCTCCGGTCCCGGCAGGACATGGCGGTCCTCGTGCGCTCGTTGCCATCCGGTCCGCCGCTGACCGGCCTCCACCCACTCGAGCGGGCCGGCGACATGGGCCACGTGCCGATGTCCCAGGTCGAGCAGGTGCTCCACGGCTACCCGAGCACCCGCCTCCTGGTCGATGCCCACCGCCATCCGCTGGCCTTCACTCACCCCTTGGACGACGATCATCGGGACCGGCGCGTCCAGCGACTCCACCTGGTCCAGCGCCTCGCGGTGGGCAACGGCGACCACGATCGCCTCGACCGCCTCGTCGAGCAGGCGATCCAGAGCGTTGCGCAGCGACTGCACCGAGAAGTCCTCGACAGCGACCAGCGACACGTCGTACCCGGCCTTGTGGCCGGCGTCCTGCACCGACACCGCGATCATGCTCGGCCCGTGCAGCACCAGATGAGCCGAGATCATCCCGATCCGGTGCGACTTGTTGGTCGCCAGCAGCCGGGCCGCGTTGTTGCGCCGGTAGCCCAGCTCGGCGATCGCGGCCAGCACGCGGGTCCGGGTCTCCGCCCGAACCAGCTCCGAACCGTTCAGCACCCGGGAGACGGTCTGGTGCGAGACCCCGGCCGCGACGGCCACGTCCGCCATGCTCGGCGCCCGGCCCTCGGATCGTCCGCCGGGATCAGCGCGCCGCACCGGCGCGGCGCTTGTTGTAGATGTCGAAGGCAACGGCCAGCAGCAGCACCAGGCCCTTCACGACCGACTGGGTCGACTGGTCGATCCCCATCAGCTGCATCCCGTTGCTCATCACCGCCATGATCAGGCCACCGACCATCGCCCCGACGACGGTACCGACGCCACCGGCGACCGCCGCGCCGCCGATGAAGGCCGCCGCAATGGCGTCCAGCTCGAACATGTTGCCGGCCGCGGGCTGGGCGCCGTTGGACCGGGACGAGTAGATGACGCCGGCCACCCCGGCCAGGAAGCCCATGTTGACGAAGATCCAGAAGTTGACCTTGCGGACCTTGACCCCGGACAGCATCGCCGCCGAGAGGTTGCCGCCGATCGCGTACACCTGCCGGCCGAGGACGGTGTTCTTCGTCATCAGTCCGTAGACGATCACCAGGACGGCCAGCACGATCAGCACGATCGGCAGTCCGCGGGCGTGAGCCAGTTGCCAGCCGAAGTACATGACGACGGCCGCGACCACCAGCACCCGGGTGACGAACAGGGGGAAGGACTCGACCGGCTGCTCGTACCGGATCCGCGCCAGCCTGGTGCGGAAAACACTGACCGCGTACCCGGCGACCGCGAGCGCGGCCACGAGCAGCGTGAACGCGTCGTAGCCGTGGCCGCCGATCAGGCCGTTCAGGAAGCCACTGGCGACCTTCTGGTACTCCGCCGGGAACGGCGACAACGAGACGTTGTCCAGCACCTGCAGGGTCAGGCCGCGGAACAGCAACATGCCCGCCAGCGTCACGATGAACGCGGGCATCCCGACGTACGCGACCCAGAAACCGTGCCAGGCGCCGACCGCAGTACCGACGGCAACGGCCGCCACGACGCCGACCCACCAGGGCTGCCCGTGCTGGATCACCAGCACCGCCGACACCCCGCCCGTCAACGCGACGATCGAGCCGACCGACAGGTCGATGTGGCCGGCGATGATCAAGATGACCATGCCGATCGCGAGCACCAGGATGTAGGAGTACTGCAGCACGATGTTCGTGATGTTGCCCGGACTGAGCAGCACGCCGTCGGTCAGGAACGCGAACAGCGCCACGATCACGACGAAGGCGATGTAGATGCCGCTCTGCCGCAGGTTGCGGGTGATCAGCGTGCGCGGATCACTGGTTCCGACGTGCAAGGCGGCAGCCGGAGCACTCTCCGCCGGTACCGCCTCGGCCGGTGCGGATGGTTTGGTACTTGTCATCCGGCGAGCTCCTTCTCCCTCGTCATGAGCGCCATGAGACCCTCCTGGGTCGCTTCGCCGGCCGGCACCTCACCAGTGATCCGGCCGGCCGACAGTGTGTAGATCCGGTCGCACATCCCGAGCAGCTCCGGTAGTTCGGAGGAGATGACGACGACGGCCTTGCCGGCCGCCACCAGCCGGTTGATGATCGTGTAGATCTCGAACTTGGCGCCGACGTCGATGCCGCGGGTCGGCTCGTCGAGGATCAGCACGTCCGGATCGGTGAACAGCCATTTCGACAGCACGACCTTCTGCTGGTTGCCGCCGGACAGCGTGCCGACCGCGTCCATCACGGTCCGGGTCTTGATGTTCATCTCCCGCCGGCCGTCCTCGGCGACCTTGATCTCCTCGTTGCCGTTGATCCAGCCGGCCCGGGACAGCTTGCCGAGCCCGGCCGCGGAGACGTTCACCCGGACATCCGCGATCAGGTTCAGCCCGTACCGCTTGCGATCCTCGGTCGCGTAAGCGATCCCGGCCCCGATCGCCTCGGCCACGGTCCGCGCCCGCACCTGTTTGCCGTGCATGTACAGGCGTCCGCTGATGTTGCGTCCGTACGAACGCCCGAAGATGCTCATCGCCAGCTCGGTACGTCCCGCGCCCATCAGCCCCGCGATGCCGACGACCTCACCGGCCCGGACCGCGAACCCGGCGCCGTCGACGACCTTGCGCGGCTGCACCGAGTGCCACACCGTCCAGTCCTCGACCCGGAGCACCTCCTCGCCCGGCGTGGAGACCCGCTCCGGGTAGAAGCTCGCGATGTCGCGCCCGACCATGCCGCGGATGATCCGCTCCTGGGTCGCCTCGCCCGAACCCATGTCGAACGTCTCGACGGTCCGTCCGTCCCGGATCACCGTGGTGGAGTCGGCGATCGCGGTGATCTCGCTCAGCTTGTGCGAGATCATGATGCAGGTGATCCCCCGGTCGCGCAGCCGCCGGAGCAGCTCGAGCAGGTGCGCCGAGTCGACGTCGTTGAGGGCGGCGGTCGGCTCGTCGAGGATCAGCAGCCGGACCTCCTTCGACAACGCCTTGGCGATCTCCACCAGCTGCTGCTTGCCGACGCCCAGTTCGCTCACCGGCGAGACCGGGTTCTCGTCCAGGCCGACGGAGGCCAGCAGCTCGCCGGCCTCCGCGTTGGTCCGGTTCCAGTCGATGAACCCGCCCCGGCCGCGCCGCTCGTTGCCGAGAAAGATGTTCTCCGCGATCGAGAGGTACGGAACCAGCGCCAGCTCCTGGTGGATGATGACGACGCCGACGGCCTCGCTGTCCCGGATGCCGTTGAACCGCACGGGCGTACCGTCGAAGACGATCTCGCCGTCGTAACTGCCGGCCGGGTAGACACCGGACAACACCTTCATCAGGGTCGACTTGCCGGCTCCGTTCTCCCCGCAGATCGCGTGGATCTCTCCTCGCCGGACGGCGAGCGAGACGTCCTCGAGCGCCTTCACGCCCGGGAAGCTCTTGCTGATCCCGCGCATCTCCAGCAGTACGTCGTCCATCATTACCCCTTCGGACTCAGCCGGCCGTCACTTGGCCTGACCGGCGGCCACCTCGGCGGCGGTGTAGTACTGGGAGTCGACCAGCGCCTTCTTGATGTCCGGCTTGAAGACCGTCTGGATCGGCAGCAGGTAGGCCGGCACGACCTTGACGCCGTTGTCGTAGGACTTGGTGTCGTTGGCCTCCGGCGTCTTCTTCTGCAGGAACGCCTCCGACGCGTTCACCGCCTGCTCGGCGAGCAGCCGGGTGTCCTTGAAGATGGTCGAGCTCTGCACCCCGTCGTTGATCAGCTTGACCGAGGCGATCTCGGCGTCCTGGCCGGTGATCGGCGGTACCGGGCCGGCCGTCTTGCCGTAGCCCGCGTTCTGCAGGGCGGTGATGATGCCGCGCGAGATGCCGTCGTACGGCGACAGCACGCCGCCGACCTTGCTGCCGTCGTTGTAGCTGGAGGTGAGCAGGTTCTCCATCCGCTTCTGCGCCGCCTCCTGCTGCCAGCGCAGGGTCGCGACCTGCTCGAGCTTGGTCTGCTTCGACTTGACCACCAGGGTCCCGTCGTCGAGGTACGGCTTCAGGGTGTCCATCGCGCCCTGGAAGAAGTAGTGGGTGTTGTTGTCGTCCAGCGAGCCGGCGAACAGCTCGATGTTGATCGGGCCGGTCTTGGCCGCCTTCGAGCCGTCCGCGTTCTCCAGCCCGAGGCCGCGCAGCAGCGCCTTGGCCTGGGCGACGCCGACCTTGTAGTTGTCGAAGCTGACGTAGAAGTCGACGTTCTGGCTGCCGCGGATCAGCCGGTCGTAGGCGATCACCGGGATCTTCTTGTCGGCCGCCGCCTGGAGCTGGCTGCTGAGCGCGGTGCCGTCGATCGCGGCGATCACCAGGACGTCGGCGCCGCGGGTGATCAGCTGGTCGACCTGCTGGGACTGGGTCGGGATGTCGTCGTTCGCGTACTGCAGATCGACCTTGTAGCCCTTCGCCTCGAGCTTCTCCTTCACCGCCTTGCCGTCGGCGATCCAGCGCTCGGAGGTCTGCGTCGGCATCGACACCCCGATGGTCAGATCGGCCGGCTTCTGGCTGGCGGTGTCGGTGGTCGCACCCGCTCCCTCACCACCGCAGGCAGCCAGGCCGAGCACCAGCAGAGCACCACTGAGAGTGGCCACGAACTTCTTCCTCACGAACTCTCCCCTTCCGGGACAGGTCACTCCCGCAGCAACGGGGGTTGAGCGGAATGTTAGCGCTCACATGTTGGCGCTCACATTGGGCCCGGTCAAGACATCGGCCAGGCATCCGGGCGTCACGGTCTGATAACAACCGCTGTCGAAACTGTTTCGCGAGCGGTCCGGAGGCACAGAGCTGTGAGCGCTCACATAAGTGCACCCCGTGACCCCGGGATGCGGGTCGGGGGTTGCTGGCCGGGCTGCTCAGGGGGATGCTGAGAGGCAACTTCCGGGGGTGGAGTCATGGCTCAGCCAGACAGCGTCGTACTCAGCGCGGATCACGGTTTGGGGACCGTCCGCACGATGCCGCAGTTCCGCAGTCAGATCGCGCGCGGGCCGCTCAGCGACGCGCAGCGCCGCGTCGTACTGGATCAGGCGGAGATTCTGATCGGTGAGGTTTACGCCCACTTGCCGCTCAAGCGAGCGATGCATGCGATCGATCCGCTGCAGGCGCTCCGGCTGCTGCGGCATCGCCTGGCCGACCTCAGCGAGACAGAGTTCCATGTGCAGTTGCAGCGGATCTTCCTCGGTCTGCACGATCTGCACACCAACTACATCCTGCCGTCCAGGTACGCCGGCTTCGCCTTCCTGGGCATCTTCCTCGAACGCTGCGTGGACGACGGCCAGACGAAGTACCTGGTGACCAAGACGTTCGACCACATCGTCGGCGACCCTCAGCTCACCGCGGGCGTCGAGGTGACGCACTGGAACGGCACGCCGATCCAGCTGGCCGTCGAGGCCAACGCCGCGCGCGAGGCCGGCAGCAACAAGGCCGCCCAGCTCGCGCAAGGCCTGCAGAACATGACACTGCGCTCGATCAACATGTCGCTGCCGCCGGACGAGGACTGGATCGACGTCACCTACAAGGTCGGCGGGACGACCCACGAGACCCGAGTGCCGTGGCGGGTCTTCGAGTCCGCTTCCGAGGTGACCACCCCCGGCACCCTGCCGTCGCTGCCGAACGGCGTCGGAGTCGAGGCACACCACTTGGTCGGTATGGACCTGCGCACCGAGCTGGCGCGGCGAGTGAAGCGTCGGCTGTTCGCGCCCGCCTCCCTCAAGGAGGCTCCGGCCGCCGCGAAGGCGCGCAAACCACGCGTCACCGCGCCACTCGCGGCCGGCCCGGTCCCGACCAGCCGTCCCGACGAGCTCAAGGCCCGGATCGTCGACACCCCGAGCGGCACCTTCGGACACCTGCGGATCTTCACGTTCCACATGCAGGACCAAGACATCGAGGGCTTCCTCAACGAGGTTGCCCGGCTCCTCTCGCTGCTTCCACCCCAAGGTCTGGTGCTCGATGTCCGCGGCAACGGCGGCGGCTATGTGATCGCAGCGGAGTACCTGTTGCAGTTCTTCAGCCCGGGCCGGATCACGCCGGAGCCCTTCCAGTTCGTGAGCACGCCTGGCACGACCGGGCTGTCCACGACAGTCCCTGACTATCAGGCTTGGAAGGCGTCGCTGGAGGAGTCGGTGGGCACTGGTTCGGCGTACTCCACCGCCTTGTCGCTCTACCCGATCGACGTGGTCAACAGCACCGGGCAGCTTTATCAAGGTCCGGTCGTGCTGGTGACGGACGCGCAGTGTTACAGCGCCTGCGACATCTTCGCGGCCGGTTTCCAGGACCACGAGATAGGGCCTGTACTCGGCGTCGAGGGCAACACCGGGGCGGGCGGCGCCAACGTCGTCACGCACGAGGAACTACGGACCGAATGGACCGACGGTCAGCTCAAGCAGCTCCCCAAGGGCGTGCAAATGCGGGTCGCCTTGCGTCGCTCGCTGCGGGTCGGCACCCGGATCGGTCAGCCGCTGGAGGATCTCGGCGTGGTACCGGACCAGCTCCACGAGCTCACCAAGCGCGACCTCATCGAGGAGAACGCCGACCTGATGGCCGCCGCCGGTGCCCTCCTGGCCGAGCGGCAACCGCGCTTGCTGCGCTTCACCTCGGCCGCCGCCGGCGCCAAGAAGCGGAAGCTGACCATCACCACGGGATCGGTCACCAGCGTGGACGTCTACGTCAACGGCCGACCGGTTGCCACGAGTGCCACCAAAGACGGCGACCTCCAGCTCACCGTCCCTGGCACCGCCGGCGACGTGATCCGGATCGAAGGCTACGACGCCGGCAAACTGGTCGCGGCCAGCCAGCAGGAGGGGTAGCTACAAACTGGCTAGTGGCCGAGGAGTTTCATGGCGATGGCTGGGCTGAAGTCGCCGGCTTCGGTGCCGGCGCCGATGCCGCAGTCGCCGTCGGATTCACCCGGCGGTTTGACCCAGAGCTGCAGGTCCAGGCCGGTGGCGCCTCCGGTACGGGGTGCCACGCCGACCCGTTGGCCGGTGGGGTTGCACCAGTCGTCGCCGTTCAGGGGGTTGCCGTTGCGGCTGGTGTCGATGACGAAGTGCTTCGATGAGCCGAGGGCCGCGTTGACCGCGTTCGCGTAGCTGACGTTGCGGGCGGTGGACTGGAAGTTCGACACGTTCAGCGAGAAGCCGCGGGCGTGCCCGATGCCGGCGGCCTTGAGCCACTTGGCCATCGTGCCGGCCGGCGTCCAGTCGTCGTGGCCGGCGTCCAGGTACGTCCAGGTGTTCGGCGCCGAGGATCGCAGCCGGTCGACCGCATAGCTGAACAGCGACAACCGAGTGCTCTGCGCCGACGAACTCAAGCAGTCGAGCTGAGGCAGCGCGTCCGGCTCCAGGATGACGACGGCGGGATGCTTGCCGATCGCCGCGGCCATCGAGTCGATCCAGGACCGGTACGCCGATGCGCTCGCCGCCCCCTCGCCTCCACCGCAACCACGCTGCGGGATGTGGTAGAAGACGAGCACCGGCAGCTTGCGGGCCCGCGCCGCCCCCGCCACATAAGCCTTGGCGTCGGACACATCCGCGCCATCACCGTTGAACCAGCGCCCCAACGGGCGATCGGCGATCCCCGCCTTGATCGAGGCCCGCCGCGAGTCACCACTGTGCTCGCCGACCCAGTAGACCGGCTGCGATTGCGGGTCGACGTACAGGCCGCTGGTCTGCGAGAGCGGATTGCCCTGCTGCGGGACCGGGGCCGGCTTCGTCGGCAGCTTGCTGGTGGGCTTCGTGGTGGGCTTCGTGGTGGGCTTCTTCGTCGGCTTCGCCGTGGTCTTCGTCGAAGGCTTCACCGTCGCCGGGCTGGACGGCTTGCGAACCGGCAGAGTCGATGACCGGGCCGGCTGACTGGCCGTCGGCCTGACTGAAGGCTTCGCACTGGCCCCAGAGCCGGCCGGGTCGGTCACACCACTGGCCGCGGCACCGGTCGGCGTCGTACCCGCGGAAAGGTCCGAGTCACCGTGTCTCGCCAGTGCCACCGTCGTTCCGGCGGCGGCGATCGCGCAGGCCGCGGCAATCGCGACCACTGCCCTGGACCGCCGCGTGGATGGCAGCCGCATCTCATCTCTCCCAGCTCAGTTTGCGCGGCTTTCCCCGCGACAGCGACGGACACTAGCTGATAACGACGAGATAACAAACCCCTTCACCACGCTGTGGCAGAGTTGGTGCGGTGACCGATCTGGATGTCTCTACCGAACTCGACCGCCTGCGGGGCACGATCGACAACATCGATGCCGCGCTGGTGCACCTGCTCGCCGAGCGATTCAAGTGCACGCAGCAGGTCGGGGCGCTGAAGGCCCGCAGCGGATTGCCGGCGGCGGACAAGTCGCGGGAGGAGCGACAGATCACCCGGCTCCGATCCCTGGCCACCGAGGCGGGGCTGGACCCGGTCTTCGCCGAGAAGTTCCTCAACTTCATCATCGCCGAGGTGATCCTCCACCACGAACGAATCGCCGAAACACACTGATCACGCCGTCCCCTAGGGTGGTCGCGTGTCCCTTGTGTGCATCGGCGACCTGGTCGAGGACGTCGTGGTCTGGTCAGCCGAGGCGACCCGGCCCGGGACGGACAACCCGGCGCGGATCCAGCGCGTCCGAGGCGGCGCGGCCGCCAACGTCGCCGTCTTCGCCAGCAGTCTGGGTACGCCGGTACGCTTCATCGGCCGAATCGGCGACGACCCGGCCGGCGAGGCCCTGGTCCGCGAACTGCTCACCGCCGGGGTCGACCCCTTGGTCCAAAGGCAAGGCCGGACCGGCACCATCGTCATCCTCGTCGACGCCACCGGCGAACGCACGATGTTCCCGGATCGAGCCGCCGCGGCCGAACTCGCCGCCGTCCCGGACGAATGGCTCTCCGGCGCCGCGGCGTACCACCTCTCGGCGTACTCGCTGACCGGACCGTCCTGGCCGGTGCTGCGCCGGGCCTCCGAGATCGCCCGGGCCGAAGGCGCGATCCTCAGCATCGACGCCGCTTCGGTCGCCCTCATCGACTCCATCGGGCCCGCGGAGTTCCGCGCCCTGATCGCAACGCTGCACCCCACGTACGTCTTCGCGAACGGCGTCGAGGCCGATGCCGGCTCGCTGCGAGAACTGGCCGGCCCCGGTACGACGGTTGTCGTCAAGAACGGTCTGGAGCCCACCGAGATCCTTGCTGCTGGCAACCAGTATGCGACGGTCCGGCCGGCGCCGGTCGACGGGGTGCTGGACACGACCGGCGCCGGCGACGCGTTCGCGGCGGCGTTCCTCAGCGCGGTACTGAACAACGCCGGCTCGGTCGAGGCGGTTGAAGCAGGCCATGACCTCGCCAGCAGGGTTCTCGCCCAGCCTGGCGCCGTTCTGAACGACCAGGGAGCTGCACGTGACTGACGCCGAAGAGATCGCCTTCTCCGATGACGTGGCGCAGGCCCTCGCCACCGGCCGCGCGGTCGTCGCGCTCGAATCGACCATCTTCTCGAACCTCGGCCTGCCCGCCCCCGCGAACGCCGAGGCACTCGCGCTCTGCAAGCAAGCGGTCCTGGACCACGGCGCCACCCCAGCCGTAGCTGCCATCCTCGACGGCCGGCCCCATCTCGGCCTCACCCCGGACGAGGAGAAGCGGGTGCTGCAAGGCCGGCGGAAGGTCGCCGAGCGCGATCTGCCGGTGGCCCGCGCGCAGAAGTGGGATGTCGGCGTCACCACGGTCTCAGCCACGGTCGCGCTGGCTCACGCGGCCGGCATCTCGGTCTTCGCCACCGGCGGCATCGGCGGCGTCCACCGGGGCTCCGAGCTCACCGGCGACATCTCGGCCGACCTCGATGCCATCGCCAGCCACCCGGTCATCACCGTCTCGGCCGGCGCCAAGGCGTTCCTCGACCTGCCGCGCACTCTCGAGTACCTCGAGACCGCCGGCGTACCGGTCCTGGGCTGGCAACACGACTGGTTCCCCGCCTTCTACACCCGCTCGAGCGGGCTGCCGGTCCCCCACCGGGTCGAGGACGCGCAGACAGTCTGCGCCGTACTGCGCTATCGCACCCGCCCCACCACAGGCGTCCTTCTCACGGTCCCGATCCCCGAAGCCGACGAGATCCCGGGGTCGCGAATCACCGCCGTCCTGGCCGCCGCCCTCGCCGCAAGCGTCAGCGCGGCAGTCAGCGGCCCAGCCGTCACCCCGTACGTCCTGGCCCAGATCGAAAAGGAAACGGACGGCCAGAGCATCCCCGCCAACCTTGCCCTGGCCCGCAACAACGCATCCATCGCAGCCCAGATCGCCGTCGCTCTGGCGTCAGGAGACGTGGTCGGCCAACCAGCGGGTCAACGGCCGTAGCTGGGTGAAAGTGTCGTGCACCCGGTCGGTTGCGGAGGCTGTGTGGATCCAGTCGTCGCAACCGAGAGGGCGGGTTGCGATGAGTGACCTGTGCCGCAGCAACTGCGCCCGCGGATGGTCTGCCGGATGCCCCCGGAGCGGTCGCTTCAGCAGATCCCCGGAGATCACGAACTCCTGCCGCTCCAGCTTCCGAAGGATGGCAGCCAGCCGCGGACCAGACGTGGGGTCCGCCACCGCGGCGCGATACCGCTCGATCTGCTCAGACGGCCCGTACCACCACGCCGCACTGATCTCCAGCCCATCGAGATCGAGCCGCAGCGACAGCTCGACGTTGCGGGACAGCCGAACGATCGCCCCCTGCCGCTGCCAGGCCTCCAACATCACCCCGCCGTAGCGCCAGACCGCGAAGTCCTCATAATCGGCATCCCGCTCAGCCATCGCATCCAGCAACTCGACCATCGGCCGCCGGACCAGCTCCTCCCGATCCCGCCTGCACCGCTGCCTCACCTCGAGCGACGGCACACCGTCCAGCTCGAGCAACACCTCGAAGGCACCGCTCGGCCACCCCGCGAAACCACCGGTCACGAGTCGCAGCCTACGCAGTCAATTCCGGGCGTCGTGAACCGAACGTGTCGGCCGGCCATCAAAGCCCTCTGTTACGACACACTGAGGACTTACTCGGAGGGGCATCATGAAGCGGAATATCAAGCTCGCGGGGCTGGTGGCGGGAGTTTCGGTGGGAGCCGTGGTGGCGGGGATCGTGGTTGCCGCGCAGCAGACGCCGACGCTGGCGTCGGCGTCCGGGGACGGCAGTCTCAAGCCGATCGACAGCGTGAGCAAGCCCACGCAGAAGCCGTCCACGCCGACGAGCAGGCCGTCCTCGGGCGGGCCGGCTTCCACCAACCCTGCCTCGAGCGAGCCGGCCGGGGCGGTGAAGCAGACGATCGATCTGACCAAGCTCAAGCAGGGCGCCGCACCGGCCACGTCGTACTCCGACGGCCGGACCGTGCACGTCGGTGGTACCAAGTTCACCCTGCCGGCCTCCGACGGACCGGTCTGGGATGTTGCCCGCACAGGTACCGGCGCACTCGTTCTGCATCGGCCCAAGGACGACGGCAAGGCGGTGCTGACCACCTGGACCAACGGCTCCCGCGGTGAATCCGTCAACGACGTCACGACGGTAGCCTCGTCGGCCGACCAGGCGAGCAGCGCGTACGCCGTCCAGCCGACCAACGCCGACGGCACCGAGCTGCCCAAGTTCACGCTGACCTGGCGGGACAACCCCAGCGGTGAGAAGTACTCGCTGCAGCGCACCGGCGAACACGGTCCGATCGTGCTCGCTGTCCAGGGCAGTGAGGTCTACTTCAGCGCGTCGAACAAGAACGAGAAGGAGAGCCTGTACAAGTGGACGGCCGGCGACGAAGCGCCGAAGCCGATCAGCGCCGTACCCGACCCGTCCGCGGTGTCGCCGAACCTCACGCTCGCGGCGTCGATCGTCTCGACCACCGACGACGGCAGCTGCACCGCGCTGATCGATCTCGCGACCGGCCGGAAGAGCTGGGCCACCTGCGAGTACGCGGTAGACGAGCTCAAAGCTGACAGCGCCTACGCGCTCGGCGGACCGGCCTACCGCGACGGGTACGGCGACGGGCTGTTCGCCGCGATCGACGTGAAGACCGGCCATGCCATCCGCGAGTGGTCCGGTGGCTCCGCGGTCGCCATCATCTCCAGCGTGATGGAGGACGCCGACCACATCCTGGTGCTGGCCGAGCAGGGCGGCAAGACCGCCATCGCCCGGTGCACTCCGAAGACCGGCGCCTGCGAGCTCGCCACCCCGTTGAAGAAGGGCACCGGCGACGAGGACAACCGGCCATACCAACTAGGCCACTGAGCCTTATTTCTTGGGGTTGTAGGCCAGCGAGTCGAGCACTCGCTCGGCCTGCGCCCCGTCCTCGGCGCGTACCTGGATCCGTACCAGCGCACCGTCGATCTGCTGCACCCGCTCGTATGTCGTCATCCCGGCCGGACAGCCGACGTACTTCGCCGTCGCGGTGAAGGGTTTGTCGACCCGCTCCGCCGACTCCGCACACCCCGCCGGACCCGGCAGGGCGGCCGAGGACGGCAACTCCCCCGGCGGCAGTACGCCCGCGAAGACACCCGACACCTTCGCATCGGACTTGCTCCACTGGCTGTTGTCGCCACTCACCAGCAGACCGGGAAGCGGACTCGCCGCCCCCTGCGGCTGCCAACCGTCGCCGCTGCGGGTGCGCGCCCACCCCCGAGGAAGCTCAACCGACAGGACCTGCTGTTGATCCAGAACTCGCACCCGCTGGCGCTGGACGCCGTACTGCCAGCCCAGATAACCCCCGGTACCACCCAACAGCGCGGCAGCGATGGTTGCCGCCACCCACGGATTGAGCGAAAGGCGACGGCGAGCCGGGACGACAGCCAGCGCGGCAGCCGTCCGCAGCGCCTCGGCGAACGACCGGACGTCCGGCCACCGCTGCTCGCGATCCTGGCTCAGCCCACGCCGGATCACCTCGTCCACCTCAGCCGGTACGTCGTCGCGAACCGTCCGCAGCGAGTTCGGCGGCCCGGCGACGGTCAGGACCGCCGCGAGGGTCGTCGCGCCGTACGGCGGCTTGCCCGCCAGCGCGGCGTAGGCGACGGCCGCCAGCGCATACAGGTCGGCGCGCGGATCGAGTACATCGCCGCGGACCTGCTCGGGCGCGACGTACGCCGGAGTCCCGCTCGGCATCGTCACGCGCGACACCGCTTCGAGCGACTTGCCCAGACCCAGGTCGCCGAGCATGGCCCGCTCCCCTGTCGGCGTACTGCGGAACAGCACGTTCTCCGGCTTCACGTCCCGATGCAGGACGCCTCGCTCGTGCAACTCCTGCAGCCCGGCGCTGACGTCCGAGATCACCTCCACCGCGTCGGCCAGCGGGAGGGGGCCGCTCTTGATCCGGTCGGCCAGCGATCCACGGTCGGCGTAGGTCAGTACCAGGAAGGGCCGGTCGTCGTCGGTGGTACCGATGTCGTGGACGCCGACGACGTACGGCGACTCGACCTTGCGCAGAAAGCGCCCCTCCTCGACGAACCGGCGGCGTACGTCGAGGTCGTCGACCCAGTGCTCGGCCAGCACCTTGACCGCGACCTCGGCATCGAGTTCTTCGTCGCGGACCAGCCAGACAGCGGCGAATCCACCACTGCCGAGCCGCCGGATCACGGCGTACCGGCCAAAATGAGAGGGCTGAACCATGCCGGTCATTATCCTCAAGGCCATGGCCACCGACGCGGACGCGCTCGACGAACTGGCGCGGCGCGCTGCCCAGGACCCCGCCCTGCTGGACGAGCTGGTCCGGCAGGTGCAGCCGCAGGTGATGCGGATCTGCCAGCGGGTGCTGCCGTTCCGCGCCGACGCCGAGGACGCCTGTCAGGACGCGCTGCTGTCGATCGCCACGAAGCTCGGCACCTTCAACGGCCGGAGCCGGTTCAGTACCTGGGTCCATGTCGTGGCGTCGAACGCGGCCCGCGAGACCTACCGGCGCTTGAAGCGGCGCGCCATCGAGAACACCGCGGCCTGGCAGGACGACGACCGCCCGGCCAGGTACGACCGTCCTGACCCGCGCACGACCAGCGTTGTCGCCGGCACCCGGTTGGATCTGCTCGACGCGCTCGAGCAGCTGGAGGTCGATCTGCCCGAGACGGTCACCGCGGTGGTACTGCGCGACATCTATGAGCTCTCCTACGACGAGATCGCCGAGCAGGTCGGCATCCCGGTCGGTACGGTGAAATCCCGGATCAGCCGCGCCCGCGTCTCACTCAAGGCCCACCTGCTCCCCCGTCAGGACTGATCGGGTCCAGGCCCGACGGCTGCCTTCTCAGGGGCCGGAGGCAACGAATCCGGCGCCGGGGTCAGCCGGTCCTGGTCGAAGAAGTTGGCCAGCCGGACCTGCAGCCGTCGTGCCGCGGAGTCGTTGGCAGCAAGCGGTACGGCCGGGACGCGGACGAAGCCGGCCAGCCGATAGCGCCGGTACGGGTCGACCGGACGGTGGTCCTCGACGTACCCGCCGTTCGGCAGCCGGACGACCCGGCCGGTCTCGGCTCCCTCCACCGCCACGTCGAGGTCATGGTCCTGCAGCCCGACGCAGATGCGACGGGTGAGGACCAACGCGGCCGGCGGACCGACGATCACCAGCACCTGCAACAGATGGATGATCCAGTTGAACGAGGTGTGGAACATCACAGCCATCGTGTCGGCACCGGCAGCGGCCCACAGGATGCCGTAAAAGACGATGCCGGCGACACCGATGCCGGTCCGGATCGGGTTGTTGCGG
This sequence comes from Kribbella sp. NPDC051620, assembly GCF_044453825.1. NCBI lineage: Bacteria > Bacillati > Actinomycetota > Actinomycetes > Propionibacteriales > Kribbellaceae > Kribbella > Kribbella sp. NPDC051620. Next base: position 1,006,854 of record NZ_JBITDB010000001.1, on the reverse strand, counting down.
GGCCGGTCGAGCAGGTTCTGATCGGCTCGGTCGCCGACGATCCAGTCCTCGACGAAGGGGTAGACGGCGAACAGTACGAGGAACAGGCTGCAGACCACGACCGGTATAAGGATGGCGAGCGTGAGGGTCCGGCCCCAGACGTCGACCTCCCAGCCCGGCATCAGCCGCAGGCCGCCGTCCACGAAGGCGAGGTACCACGCCGGGCCGATCCCGGCCGAGGCGTTCGCCGGGTCGGCCGGGCCGTACATCCAGATCGGGTTGATGGTCGCCGTGACGCCCATCACCAGCGACACACCGACCACGAAGCAGAACAGGCCGGCGCCCTTGACCGCGGCGACCAGTGCCGAGTGCCCGACGATGTTGTCGTTGGTTCGGCCGGGTCCGGGGTACTGCGCGGGTCCGTGCTTCAGCCCGAGGACCGCGGCGGCGATGAAGAGCACGACGAGCAGGGCGGGCAGCACGTACACGTGCAACGGATAGAACAGCCTGAGCACGTCGCCCGGGAACTGTCCGTTGAACAGAATCGCCGAGATGTCCGAGCCGACGAACGGGATGGACTTCACCACCCCGTCGATGACCGAGAGGCTCGAGCCCGACAGCATGTCGTCCGGCAGCGACGTGCCGGTCTGGGCGGCGCCCAGCGTGACCATGAACAGTCCGAAGACGACCAGCCAGCTCAGTCGCCGCGGCCGACGGAAGCCGCCGGTGAAGAACAGCCGCAGCAACTGGAGCATGATCGCGGCAACCATCAGCAGCGACGCCCAGTGGTGGACCTGGCGGATCAGCAGTCCCGCGCGCATCTCGAAGCTGATCTGCAGCGTCGAGTCCAGTGCCCTCGACATGGACACCCCACGCAGGGGCGCGTACGGGCCGTCGTAGACCACATGGTCGAGCGACGGATCGTACGGGACCATCAGAACCAGACCGCTGACCAGCACCACGATGAAGCTGTAGAACGCGATCTGGCCGAACAACAGCGACCAGTGGTCGGGGAACACTCTCCCCCGCAGATTGCTCAACGAGCGCTGCATCGACTCGGGTCCTCTCGCCCTCACGGTCCGGCCGGGATGAACCGGGCTCATACATACGACCGATCAGCGCCCCGATTCGTGACATCTACGAGTAGGGGCCGAGGTCTACCCCAGAGGCGAGGTTGAGGCATAGCCTCTGCTCAGGCGGGCGCCAGAGGGGGTTGCCTGCCGGTACGCCGGTACCCGGGGGGGATCGGTCACGGGACTGAGGGGTCTGTCAGCGTCACTCTGGGGGTCAGCCGGACGTTCTGCGTGCCGCCTCCCCTGCTGACGGCGTCATCCGCCTTCACGGGAGGCCCACATGAGGTCCAGAACCCGGACCAGCAGTACCCGACGCACCACCATCGCCGGCCTGTCCGCCGGCCTGCTGATCGCCGCCACTCTGCCCGCGTTGAGCGCGGAGGCGGCTCCCCCTGACCCCAACGGCAAAACCTGGACCGCGACGCCACTGACGCTCGACAGCACGGTCAACGGCGCCAAGTCGCCCAGTGGCCAACTCGCCAAGAGCGACCCGGCGCTCGTGAACAGCACCTCGGCCAAGCAGGTCCGCGTGGTCGTCAAGCTCGACTACGACTCGCTGGCCGCCTACCGCGGCGGACTCGCCGGCCTGCCCGGTACCAGCCCGTCGGTCACCGGCAAGCGCCTGGACCCCAAGAGCGCGAACGCGACGAAGTACCTCAAGCACGTCACTGCTGTTGAGGACACCTTCCTGGCCGCGATGCGCGACAAGGTCCCGAGCGCGCGAGCCGGACAGAAACTGCGGACCGTGTACGGCGGCATGGCGCTGAGCGTGCAGGCGAACAAGGCTCGCGACCTGCTGAAGCTGCCCGGTGTGGCCGCGGTCCAGCAGGACAACCCGCAGCAGCTGCTCACCGACTCCAGCGGCGCCTTCATCGGCGCCCCGACGATCTACAACCAGCTCGGTGGCTCGGCCAACTCGGGCAAGGGCATCATCGTCGGCATCCTGGACAGTGGCGCCTGGCCCGAGCACCCGTCGTTCGCGGACCCCGGCAACCTGCCGGCGCCACCAGCGACGACCGACGGCACCCCACGGGTGTGCGACTTCGGCGACAACCCGCTGACGCCGGCCACCGACGTGTACGCCTGCAACCGCAAACTGATCGGCGGGCGGCCGTTCCTCGACACCTACAACGCGGTGATCGGCGGCGACGTCTACCCCGACTCCGCGCGTGACTCGAACGGTCACGGCACCCACACCGCCACCACGTCGGCCGGCGGCGCGGTCGCGCACGCGAACCCGCTGGGCATCGACCGGGGTGCGCTCCTCGGTATCGCTCCAGCAGCTAGCGTCTCGGTGTACAAGGTCTGCGGCGCCGAGGGTTGCTTCCCGAGCGACTCGGCAGCGGCCGTCGCACGGGCCATCCTCGACGGCGTCCGGGTGATCAACTTCTCGATCTCCGGCGGCAGCGACCCCTACTCCGACCCGGTCGAGCTCGCGTTCCTCGACGCGTACGCGGCCGGTGTGTTCGTCGCCGCCTCGGCCGGCAACTCCGGCCCGGGTGCGAACACGACCGACCACCGCAGCCCGTGGGTCACCACGGTCGCGGCCTCGACGCAGAGCCGTACCTTCCGGTCGACCGTCACGCTGACGGGCGGCGGCGCGACGGCCACGGTCTCCGGCGCGTCGATCACCGCGGGCATCGGTACGCCGGCGCCGGTCGTCCTCGCGTCCGCACCGCCGTACAGCAACCCGACCTGCAGCAGCCCGGCACCGCCCGGGCTCTTCGCCGGCAAGATCGTCGCCTGCCAGTTCAGCTCCGGCCGGGTGATGAAGGGCTTCAACGTCATGCAGGGCGGCGCGGTCGGCATGCTGATGTACAACGCCGACCCGTTCGACGTGTTCACCGACAACCACTGGATTCCGGCCGTTCAGCTGGAGAAGCCCGACGGCGACGCGCTGCTGGCCTTCCTGGCGGCACACCCCGGCACCACCGCCAAGTTCACCCAGGGCACCAAGACCACCTGGCAGGGCGACGTGATGACGTACTTCTCGTCGCGCGGCCCCGGTGGCGACTTCCTCAAGCCCGACGTCACCGCACCCGGCCTGCACATCCTGGCCGGCCTGACGCCGACGCCCGAGTCCCCGGCCGAAGGACCGCCCGGCAACCTGTACCAGGCGATCGCCGGTACTTCGATGTCCTCACCGCACGTGGCCGGCGCGGCCGCGCTCGTCTTCGCCCTGCACCCGTCGTGGACGCCGGGCCAGGTCAAGTCCGCGCTGGAGACGACCGGCAAGACCACGGTCAAGAAGCCGGACCGCGTCACCCAGGCCGACCCGTTCGACATGGGCGGCGGCCGGATCGACCTCACCAAGGCCGGCGATCCCGGTCTGACGATGGACGAGACGGCGGCGAACTACGCGGCCTCGGCCACCGACGCGCTGAACCGGATCGACCTCAACCTGCCGTCGGTGAACGCGCCGACCATGCCTGGTCTGATCACCGCCGAGCGGACGGTCAAGAACGTCACCAACCAGACGCTCAACTTCACCGCCACCGGCACGACGGTCAGCGGCGCGAACATCACCGTGCTGCCGTCGTCGTTCCAGGTCAAGGCGGGCAGGACGCAGAAGCTGACGATCGTCATCACCGCGCCCGACCTGCCCGACGGCCAGTACTTCGGCCAGGTCAACCTCAGGCAGGCCGGTGGCAGCCGGGCCCTGCACCTGCCCGTCGCGTTCTTCCGCCAGGAAGGCATCGTGCCGGTCGACCAGACCTGCACGCCGTCGAGCATCCCGCTCAACACGGGCGCATCGACCTGCACCGTGACCGTGCAGAACAACAGCCTGCAGACGACCGACGTCACCGCGCTCAGCACCCTGAGCTCGCAACTGCGGCTGAACAGCGTCACCGGCGCGACCAAGATCGGTACCCAGATCGCGACCAAGACGGCGACGCTGGCCGGACGCCAGCCCGACAAACCGGTGATCGCACCGGGTGAGTTGTTCGGTTACCTCCCGCTCGACGCGTTCGGCACCACGCCGACCCCGATCGGGGACGAGCAGGCGCTGAACTTCAACGTTCCGGCGTACCAGTTCGCCGGTCAGACCTACACCCGGATCGGCGTCACGTCGGACGGCTACTCGGTCGCCGGTGGCACGACGTCGAACGAGGACGTCCAGTTCGCTCCGCAGACGCTGCCCGACCCAGCACGGCCGAACAACGTCCTCGCGCCGTACTGGACCGACCTGGACGGCACCGGCGCGCCCGGCATCTACGCGACCACCCTGACCGACGGGGTGGCCACCTGGATCGTGATCGAGTGGCGGGTCAACCTGTTCGGCACGACCAGCCAGCGGGTGTTCCAGCAGTGGATCGGCGTCAACGGCACCGAGGACATCACCTTCGCCTACCCGTCGCCACTGCCTGACCCAGGACCTGCTTACGGCCTGACGGTTGGGGCGGAGAACCTCGAGGGAACCGCCGGCAGCCAGATCGCCGGTCCGCCGGTGACCGACTACCGCATCACCAGTACGCCGGGAGCGCCCGGCGGCTCGATGACGTACTCGATGAACATCAAGGGTGTGCAGAAGGGAACCGGATCGGTGACGACCGGTACCTCCACGCCACTCGTCAAGGGCCTCACCATCGAGGTCGACAAGATCACCGTCAACTGACCTCCACGCCACTCCGGGCCGGATCCGATCGAGGATCCGGCCCGGATCCCTCGTGAGACGGAGCAGTGCCTGAAGATCGAACAGTTGGCTCGTGCCTAGGATTGCCTGCATGGAGCGACTAGAGGTCGGCGATGGACGGGTTGTGGAGTACTTGGTCGAGGGGCCTGTCGGCGGCCGGCCCCTGGTGATGCACCACGGCACGCCAGGGGTGGCCATGATGCTGGAGCCGGTCGCGGAGGTGGCGTCCCGGTACGGCCTGCGGTTCGTCACTCACAGTCGACCTGGCTACAGCAACAGCACGCCGCAGCCGGGTCGCCGGGTGGCCGACGTTGCGGATGATGTCACCGTACTGCTCGACGTGCTCGGAGCGGATGACTTCGTCACCATCGGATGGTCGGGCGGCGGCCCACACGCACTCGCCTGTGCGGCCTTGCTGCCGGACAGGTGCCGGGCCGCGGCGATCATCGCGGGGGTGGCACCGTACGACGCTGAAGGGCTCGACTGGCTGGCCGGGATGGGTGAGGAGAACATCACCGAGTTCGGTGCGGCAGCAACCGGCAAGGACGCGCTCGACGAGTTCCTCGCCGAGGCGAGTGCCGAGCTGAAGGAAGTCCAGCCTGGCGACATCATCGCCGCGTTCGGCGACCTGCTGTCCGCGGTCGACCAGGCCGCCCTCCGTGGCGGCCTGGCCGACTACCTGGCTGCGTCCTGCCGGGCAGCCGTCTCTCGCGGGTACGACGGCTGGCGCGACGACGACCTCGCGTTCCTTGCCGACTGGGGCATCGACCTCGCGAGCATCAAGATCCCCGTCTCCATCTGGCAGGGCGACCAGGACCGGATGGTCCCGCACGCCCACGGCCGCTGGCTCGGCGACCATGTGCCCGGCGCGACCACCAACCTGGTCCCGGGCGAAGGCCACTTGTCGCTGATCAACAACATCGACTCGATCATCGCGACCCTCGCCTCGAGCTGACCAGGGTCAGGAGTTCCAGATCTGGAAGTCGGAGATCTGGCCGGCGATCCAGCCGGTGTTGGCGGTGATGTTCAGCCGGAAGTAGCGCTGGGTGGTCGGGGTGAAGGTGATGGTGACGGTGTTGTTGTTGCCGGGAGCAAAGGTGTAGCCGGCGGATCCGGCGATGGTGCTGAAGCTGGAGCCGTTCGTGCTCCCGAGGACGGACAGCGTCTGGGTCCGGGCGCCCCAGCCGGCAGGCAGTTGCAAGACGATCCGGCCGGCGCTCTGCCCCGAGCCGAGATCGACCTGCACCCACTGCGGGAAGGCGTTGTTCGCGCTCTCCCAGTACGTCGCCTGGTTACCGTCAGTCACGTTGCCCGACTGGTAGACGTCGTTGTGGCTGGACTCACTGGTGGGCTTGCCCGCGGCAAGGTCGGTGTTGATTGGGGCGCCACCGGCCGAGTACACCTCGAACTCCGACACCTGCCCGGCAGGCCAGCCGCTGTTGCCGGTGATGTTGACCCGGACATACCGGGCGTTGGTTGCCGGGACGGTGATGTTGACGACGTTGGCCGGCGAGGTGAACGTGTACGTCGCGGAGGCGACCGGCGTACTGAAGCTGGATCCGTCAGTGCTCGCCTGCACGGACAGCGTCTGGCTGCGGGTGCCCCAGGCCGTGGTCGGCGGGAGCTTCAGGGTCACCTTGCCGATGCTGCGTACTGATCCCAGATCCACCTGCAACCACTGCGGGAAGGCGTTGTTGTTGCTTTCCCAATAGGTGTTGGCATTGCCGTCGGTTGCCGTGGTGGCAGCTTGGGTCCCGTTGACCTGGCTGCTCGCCGTGGCCGGCTTGTTCAGGGCCAGGTTGGTGTCGGCGCCGACACCGTTTCCGGCCAGCGAGATCGTCGTCGGGCTGTTGTTCGCGTTGCTGGTCAAGGAGACGTTGCCGGTTCGTGCGCCCGAAGCGGTCGGCCGGAAGGTGACCGTGACCGTGCAGGAGGCGCCGACAGCGACAGTGCCGCAGTTGTTGGTCTGGTTGAAGTCGCCCGTGGCCGAGACGCCCGACACGCCGGCTGACGCCGTACCGGAGTTGGTCACCGTGATCGCCTTGGTCGCCGAAGAACTGCCGACCAGGGTGTCGGGGAAGGACAGACTGCTCGGGTTCGGGTTGAGGATCGGGCCTGGTGCGACGCCCGTACCCGACAACGAGACAGTGCTGGTGACGCCCGCCGCGTTGACGGTCAGGTTGCCGCTCCTGCTGCCTGCCGCCGCCGGGCTGAAGGTGACGTTGACCGTGCAGGAGCCGCCGGCCGCGATGCTGCTGCCGCAGTTGTTCGTCTGGCTGAAGTCGCCGGTGGTCGCGACCGAGCTGACCGATGCCGCCGCGGTGCCGCTGTTCGTAACGGTGACGGCTTGCGGGCTGCTCGACGCGCCGGTCGCCACCGAGCCGAAGCTCAAGGCGCTTGGGCTGGTCGAGATCTGCGAGCCGTTCTCCGGCAGGTACGGCGGGAAGGCCGGTGTGGTGATGTTCTGGCATTGGTTGGCGCCGAAGATCCCCGAGTTGCCGCCACCGTCGGTGAGCGTGAAGCCGACGCCGCAGTTGTAGATCGGGCCGGGCGCCTGGGTCCCGGTGGCCGTGCTGTTGGTGATCGTCGCCGAGCCGCCGACCTGCTCCTGCACTACCCAGGTACCGGTGTTCTGGATCGTCGCGTTGTTGATCTTCACGTTGCTGATGTTCGAGCCCGAGACGAACTGGATCGCCTCGAACGGGCTCTGCTGGATCAGGATGTTGTCGACGTTGGTCAGCCCGGTCATCGCGCCGTCACGGGCGTCGAACCAGAGCGCCCCGACCCCGAAGTTCCAGTTCGGATCGAGGCCGCCGGACCGGATGATCGTGTTGCGCAGTACGTCCGTACGGCCCAGCGTGGTCGAGCCGAACCGCTGCGCGACGTGGATCCCGCCGCCCTGGCTGAGGCCGGCGTCGATCACCCGGTTGTCGGTGACGAAGTTGTCGTGGCCGCCGTAGATCGCGATGCCGTTGGCCAGGATCGGGTACTGCACGGTGTTGTGGTCGAACGAGTCGTTCGCGTCGGCGTTCTGCTCGGCCCAGGTGGCCAGGCCGTCGTCGCCGAGGTTGCGCAGATCGCTGTTGGTGACCTTGGAGTTGGTGACGCCGTTGTGGAAGTTCACCCCGTCGGCCGTCACGTTGCGGATCCGCAGCCCGCTCATCACCAGGTTGGTGAACGGGCCGTCCATCCAAGCGCCGACCTTCTCGTGCTCGATCCAGACCCGGTCCACGGTGGAGTTGTTCAGCGCGCCGCCGATGCCGTTCACCTGCGCGCCGTCGTTGCGCTCCTGCACATCGCCGAAGATCGCGAAGTCCGACAGGTGTACGCCGCTGCTGGCGTTGGGCGCGTAGTTGCCGTAGAAGCCGGGAGCCGCACCGACGACGGTCGAGTGCCACATCCCCGCGCCCTTGAAGGTGATGTTGTTCAGGATCAGGTGACCGGGGATCTTGAACGTTCCGGCCGGGATCCACACGGTGCCACCGGCCCCCGCCTGCGACATCGCCGAGTTGAACGCGTTCGTCGAGTCCGCGACGCCGGTCGGGTCAGCGCCCGTACTGGTCACCGAGACCGAGCCGGCCGGCTGGGACAGGGCGCCCGCGACGTTCTCGAAGTCGGCGAAGTCGATCGTGTACGACGACGCGGTGTCCTCGGCGTCGACCTGCAGCTTGAACTTCGTACCGGCCGGGTAGGTGGTCGGGAACAGCCGGTGCACCTCGTCGTAGAAGTGGTGCGGGTTGCTGCCGGGCGTGTTCGTGAACGGGTAGCCGCCGTAGTACCAGCTGTACGCGTTGGTCAGGGTGAAGTTGGGCTGCTTGCTGCCGTTGACGTAGAGCGACAGTTGCGGCGTGTAGACCGAGCCGCCGCCGGTGTCGGGGATGCTGTAGCGGAAGACGATCGAGTTCGTCGCCGTCGGCGTGGTGAACTCGACGAACTTGCCGGTACCTTGCAGCGTCACCGCCTTGCGGTAGGACGCCTCGGCGGCGAGGGTGTTGTAGGCGGCGCTCGGGCCGATCAGGGTGCCGTTGGTGGACGAGTTCTCGGCCTGCACCTCGACGTACGGCAAGGTCGCGCCGACCCCGCCGGTGGCCGCGGCCCAGGCCGGTACGGCGGCCGTCACGGCCAGGCCGGCGGCGATCACTGCGCTGCAGACGGCGACTACGCCGACGCGAGCCTTCCCACTCCAGGATTCGATTGACCGGAACATGCGCGGCTCACTCTCGACGGGGCGGATGGTCGATGGTGGCCAGACCGTAACTCCGTCGACACATGAACGCAATATCGAGATCGATCTTTGCAAGAATTCGACTCATCGAGATCGGCGGGTCCGGAGATTCGGTCGTTTTCGCCGATCGGCGGCGGCCGGTTAGGGTTGCGACGGTGTCCACTTTCGATGTCGCCGCAACAGACCACGAACTGCCGGACGTAGAGGAACGCGCCTGGCGCGATGTCTCCGATGTCGGCATGGCCACCGCTCGGACCGAGTGGGCCGGTGCCGCCCGCGAGATGCTGCTCGTCGCGGCCAAGAAGTACATGGCGCTGGTCCAGCACAAGGACATCGCCGCCGGTGTCCAGGACCTGACCGGTATCCGCACCAAGCAGCCGACCCGCCAGTGGATCGGCGGCGTGCTCGCCGAGGTCTCGGCCGAGAGCCTGCGCCGTGGCGAGCCGATGCTGTCGTCCCTGTGCGTCAACCCCGACGAGAGCGTCTTCGACGGCTACGCCGCCATCGTCGGCGCCGCAACCGGTACCACTCCCCCGGACCCCGACGTCCACGCCTCCCACGAGCGCCTGGCCATCTACCGCCACTTCGAGGCCGCAGGCCTCCCGGCAGGTGGCGGCACCCCGATGATCCCGTCCAAGCTGGGCGCGGCTCGCGCCCGGGCCCGCAAGGCCGCGATCGCCGAGCGCCCGATCAAGAAGTGCCCGAAGTGCAACATGCAGACCCCCGCCAACGGAATCTGCGACACCTGCGACTGACCGACGGATTTTGCAGCTACCTGCAGTTCGGCAGTGTTGCGGCGACGCCTCTGTCCGTGGTTGAAATATGTCCATCAACTACGTACAGAGGCACGACTGGACCCGGCCGTTGGCGAGCGTCGAGACGGTGGAGGTCCCTGTCCGGCGGATGCGGCGAGTCTTCTATCTGACTGGTTCCGTGGTGTTCGGCGGCTTGGTTGCCTATCTCGTGTCCAGTGGCGACGGCCCGTTGATCGGGGAGGCACGGTTCGCTTTCCACATCGGCCTGGCGGCCCTCGCCGTGTACGTGACCGGCGCGGTGCGCCTGTACTACGGGATCGTCAGCGGGCGGTCCAGGCTGAGCGTCGGGCCGGCGGGGGTTGCGCTCGGGGAGCACCTGATCGGGTGGGCGGACATCCAGCACATCAGTTTGCGGCCGGCCTCGCCGGTCCTGCGTTATCTCGCGTTCGGGCCGCCGTCGGTCAGGATCCAGGCTCGGCAACGGCTTCGGCGGATCGATGTCACTCGCGATCATGTCAAGGATCTTGAAGGTTTCGCCGAGTGGCTCGAGAGAATCCGGACCGAGCGAACGGCGGGTTAGAAGCAGCGGTCGGGGCGGAGGGTGTGGTGGGGGCCCATCTCGCGGGCGTAGTGGCGGAGGCCGGAGCGGTACTCGATCCGGATGCCGGTCAGGCGGGCTTCGCCGAGGGGGTCGGGGCGATGGACGTGAACGACCAGTCTGGTGTCGGCCGACTGCTTGAGCTGGGCGCCGACGGCGAGAGTCGGCGCGCCGTTCTCGCCGTCGAAGGGGCCGTTGCCGAAGGCCCAGCCGGTCTTGCTGCCGCTCGACGACTCGGCACTCACGGGGACCAGCAGCGCTCCGTCGTCCTCGACACCGTCGGCGCCGATGACCGAGACCTCGGTGATCGTGATCGGGTCGGATCCGGTGTTCTTCAGGGGCAGGTAGCCGATGGTCGCGTCGGCGGCCTCGCCGACGTTCAGGCAGACGGCGTCGCCGAGCATGTTGCCGCTCAGCGGACCGCCGTCGTGGCGCGGTGCGAAGTACCAGACGCCCGCCCCTACTACGAGCACCCCCGCGGCGATACCGGCAACCAAAGTCCTGGCACCCATCTGGTCCCCCAGTTCATTGCGTGCTGGTGGTCAACGGTATCGCCTGCGAGGGTCCGGGTCAGGTCGGCCAGATCGCCTCGGTGACCTGGCCGCCGGTCACTTCGACCGTCAGTTGCACGGGGCCGTCGGGCAGCAGGTACAGCTCGTAGCTGCCTTCGGGGACGTCGAAGAAGACCGCCGAGTAGACCAGCTCGCCGTCCGGAGATGGCCGCGGGACAACGGCCACGTGCGGAAGGCCGGCTCCATGACCGTGCCCATGGCCGTGCCCATGCCCGTGTCCATGGCCATGCCCGTGTCCATATAGTTCAGCGGATCGGCCGATCGGGCGGCGTTCGATCTCGGCGTCTTCCAGCTCTGGCGGCATCGTCAGGACGATCGCGCCGACGCCGTCGCCGATGTCGAGCAGGACCGACGAGCCCTTGCCCGCGTGCGGATTCTCCTCGGCGTTCGTCATGACACGGCCGGTACGCCCGGCTTGCTCTGGTAGCCGCCACCCGGCGTACCGAGGTACGGGAACACCGTGAGGTAGTCGGAGTTCGTGTTCGACGTCCCGTCCTTGACCGCCGACGCGGCCCCGTCCGGCGTGAACGACGGGTCGACCAACGGGATCGTCAGCCCCGCGACCGCCCGGATCTCCACCGTGACGACATCGTCGAAAACCCTTCGCCCGTTGGGGAAACCGGCCGCATCACCGGCTACCAGCCCGAGCGGATTCGGCGTCTTCGACGGCGGTACGGCGACGTTCAGCCGCAACATGTCCGCCTGCACCGGCCCGGTGTAATTCTGGAACCCCGGTACTACGCCCTTCGGGATCCCCGTCAGCAGAATCGCCGCCAGATCAGCCCGCGGCTTCTGGTACGCCGCCAGGTTCGGGAACACACCCGGGTACAGCACCGGCAGCAGCCCGGCCAGCTCGGGCTTGGTCACGTACTGGGCGTACTTCTTGTCCTCCGACGGTGGCCGGCTGTTCCACTTGTCCTTCTCGGCCATCGGCACGATGACCTCGTTGAACAAGGGATTGCCCAACCGCGACACCTGCTTGTGCGGACCGTGCCAGGTCGAGATCCCGAGCACCTCGTCGAAGATCTTGGACTGCCGGCGGCTCGCGGTCGCGTAGACGCCGATGACCGACTTGGCGGACATCACGTCCGTCGGCAACTTGCCGTCGCGGGTCAGGTCGGTGATCGGCACCTGGAGCGCGATGGTGTGCACGTTCGACCCCTGCAGCCCGTTGACGCCGGCCGCGGCGGCGGACGGGATCAGGTGCGCCGCCTGGAACGGGCGCAGGGTGCCGAGATCGAAGATCGACCCGAGGTCGGCGAAGAACCCATCGGCACGCTGGCCCGCGAACACCTTGCGGTTCTTGCCGATCGTGTGGATCGCCTCGCCCGCGAGCTTGGCGTAGTTCGGCGTACTGCGGACGCCCACGTTCACCGGCGGCGCGGCCAGGTCGCGCGCAAGGATCCGCGACCGGCCGTGCTCCACCCGCGTGACCGAGTAGTACTGCGGCCGGTTCCAGGTCTTGTCCTTGATCGACGTGATCGGCCCGGTGTTGTAGAGGAACGTCGACTTGTTCCGGATCTCGGCATGGAAGCGGAACTGGTAGCTGATGTCCGCCTTGCCGGTACCGCCGGTGGAGATGTGGAGCTGGTAGAGCACGTCGTCGCCGAACTCGTAGAAGTTCGGCCCGCCGAACGGGTTCTGGAACGGGATGAAGTTGGCGATCAGGGTGACCGTGTCCGGCTTGTCCGGGCTGACGAACGCGTAGACGTCGGTGTTGTCGGCGACCGGGTCCTTGGAGATCTCCGGTGCTTCGCGATGGGAAGACATGGTCGCCCTCCTCAGTCCGTGGTCACGCCGGCCAGCCGGCCGGCCAGCTCGCGATCGATGATGGAGACCTCGCGCTCGCCGACCAGGATCGTCAGCTCACCCGACTTCACGTCCTTGACGTGGACGACGAACGACTCCGCGTTCGCCAGATCCGCCGCCGCCAACTGGGGCGCGGCGTCGGCGGACTCGTCGCCGAAGATCTTCGGCACCGCGACCGCGCCGACCGCGGCTGCCGTCCCCGCCCCCGCGAAGACCAGAAAGCCGCGGCGTGTTGCGTCACTCATGACTCTCCCTTCCCTCTTTACGCTGCCCCACCTGCGAATCAGTCGCAGATGTTGTGATCTGGATCACTGGCGCAGTCGAGGGACATTCGGCGCTGTCCGGCCGGTGGATAGGTGCTTTCGGCGTTATCCCTCAGCAGGCGGGGTGGCCGACGACGGCGGCGGTGTCGAGGGGTTCTCGGTCGGCGGCGTGCTCGAGGGAGCGGTCGTCGGGGCGGAGGTGGCCGGCGTGGTGGGGGCGGTGCTCTTTGTCGGCTCGGTCGGCGTGGGCGTCCGCGAGGGCGCGGTTGTCGACGGAGTACCTGACGATGGCGACCGAGTGGGCGTGTTCTGGCTGGACGGTGTCTGTGATGGCTTGGGACTGCTGCTTTGGGTCGGCTGGCTCGTGTTGCCGGCCTGCTCCGGCCCAGAGCTCGACGGGTTGGCGGGCGCGGTCGGAGTACTGGCTGTGACGCCTGAGCCGGGGCCGACGTTGTTCGTCTCGGGCAGTCGGGGATCGTTGTTGCCGTTCAGCAGGACTCCGACCAGTACCGCGGCCGCGGCGGCGGCCACCGCGATCCCGCCGGCCAGCAAAGCCTTCTGTCGCGTCTGCCAACCCGACGACGGAGGGGGCGGCGGGATCACCGGGGCAATCGGCATCGTCTCGACCGGAACCACCGCTGCGGCACGAACCGTTGGCGCGACCACCGCCGTCGTCGCCAGGGCGGCCGGCGCTCGCAGGGATCCAGCCGCGATCTCCTCAGCGGTCGGGCGCTCGGCGGGGTCCTTGGCCAGCATCCGGAACAACGCGGTCTCGAACCCGCCCGCGAGTTCCGGCCGGATCAAGCTCGGCAGTGCCGGTTCGGCGTCCACGTGCTGGTAGAGAATCGCGGCCGGGTGCTCGCCCGCGAAGGGCGGCTGGCCGGTGAGCAGTTGATAGAGCACGCAGCCCAGCGAGTACACGTCCGACGGTTTGCCGGCCCGCCCACCGCGGGCCCGCTCCGGCGCCAGGTAGAGCGCACTGCCGATCAGCTGACCGGTGGCGGTCAGCGCCGTCGTACCCTCATCGGCCCGGTGCGCGATCCCGAAGTCCGCGACCTTGACCGTCCCCTCGGGCGTCACCAGCAAGTTGCCGGGCTTCACATCGCGATGGACCACGTTCTCCCGATGCGCGGCGGCCAGCCCGAGAGCAGCCTGCTCGACGATGTCGATCGCGCGATCCTTCGGCAACGGTCCGTGCTCGGCGAGCTCGCCCGCCACCGTCCGCCCGTCGACCAGCTCCATCACCAGGAAGAACTCGTTGCCGTGCTGGCCGAAGTCGTAGACCGCGACCACATGCGGATCGTTGAGCTGAGCCGCCGCCCGGGCTTCCCGATGAAAGCGCTCCACCGCGCTCGGATCGCGATCGGACGGCAGCATCAGCTTGACCGCGACCGGCCGCCCCAGCTGCTCGTCGACGGCCCGGAACACCTCCCCCATCCCGCCACGCCCGAGGGAAGTACCAAGTCTGTATCGCTCCGCTACCAGCACTCACCCATCCGTACCCCACGACGCAAACCCCAACCGGTCAACCGGCGGTCAGTTGGCCTGATACGGACCGAACATCCACTGCGAAGGCGACTCCGGGTCGTCGCCGCGCCAGAAGCCGGACCAAAGGTCGCGGAACTCGTCCCGGGACAGCTGGCCGTCGCCATTGAGGTCGAGCTTCGGGAAGACCTCCTCGGCGCCGTCGGCAGACCCCTTCCAGGCGTACACGACCTGCCGGTGTTCCGCCGCCGCGATCCGGTCGTCGCCGTTCTGGTCGATCGCGTCGAACATCGCGTCGGCCGTCCCGTAGACCGCGTCGTCCATCGCCGGCAGCTGGTCGACCACCGTCATCAGCTCGTCGAGCGACACCCTGCCGTCGTGATCGGCGTCGGACATCGCCGAGATCGCCGACCACCAGCCCATCATGATCGCCCGCATCCGCTCGTACTCCGCGGTCCCCGGCTGCCAGTCGCGGATCCCGACCCACCGCCGCGTCAGCGTCTCGAAATCGGACTCCTCGAGATAGCCGTTCCCGTCCGCGTCCATCGCCCCGAACACCCCGGCCACCTTGCGCCGCTGAAACTCACTGGCCATCGACCGCTCCCCCTTGTCACGCTGACGATCAGGTCCGGCCACTCACCGTGACCGACTCCAGTATGTGATCGCCGTCGCGCCTTGTCACCGCGAACTTAATCGCGCCCGCACCCCGACCGATTGAGGTTCAGCCAACGGCAGTTCGAAGAGTGCCTTGGGCAGGTAGCGGTAGAGGAAGAGGCAGAGCCAGGCGAGGAAGGCGGTCAGTACGACCGGTTCGGCGATGGCCACGATCCACTGAGTCGTCGGGCCGGCAGATGACAGCGGGCCGATCAGCACCGCGTGGGTCAGCGCCAGCAGGGGCATGTGCATGACGTAGATCGGCAGGGTCCGGCTGCCGATGCTCGCCAGCGCGTTGGACACGCCCTCCCAGCGGGTCACCAGGCCGGCCGCCGTCACGCCCAGGACGATCGCCACCCCGCTCACCACCGGCCAGAGACCGAACCAGGTCTTCGCGTCGAAGACGGCGATGACGGCCAGCAGCACGGCGTACGGCGCTCCGACCAGCAGCAGCCGTCGCCAGCTCGCACGCGCGGCCAGGTCCTCGATCAGGCTCTTGCCGTAGAGGCCCGCCAGGAAGAAGACCAGGTTCTGGTAGACGCCGGCCCGGTCACCCGGAACGGCGAGCAGGCCGGCCGACGCTGCCGCCGACAAGAGGAACGCCGGAGTGAGGACCGCCCACGCCGGCCACCGGCGCGCTGCTTTGGCGATCACGAAGTACAGGGCGAGGGCGTAGAGGTACCAGAGGTTCGACGGTGTGATCGTCAACTGGGCCAGGAACTTCAGCGGACCGTCCGCCCGCTCGGTGCCGAAGTCAGGCACGAACGCCAGTACGACCGTGTGGATGACCAGCCAGACGATGTAGATGTAGTAGAACTTCGCCACTCGGGTCCGAAGGACCACCGGCCACGGGCGCTGGACCGCGCGGACCGCGAAGAAGCCGGACACCGCGAAGAACAACGGCATCCGGAGCGGCAGCAACTGCTCACCGAGCGTCCCCCACAGCCCCCGCGCCTGCCCGCTGATGTGCCAGTCGATCTGCAGGTAGTGCTTCATCAGAACATGCCAGAGCACCACCAGCAGAATACACATGCCCTTGGCAACATCCGCCCAAGCGACCCGACCACGCTCCGCCGTCAACATGCTTCAAAACTTAGGGAACTCGGGCGCTCACTCCATCAGGCCGGAGTCGCCACCGACCGTCATCCCGTAGTCGTAGGCAACGATCACGGCGTCCACCCCGGGACCGACGGCCGCCGGATCGCGCGTTTTGTCCCCGGCCGCCGGTAGTGTTCCGGCTCGTGGACACAGGGGAGCGGATTCAGGAGCTGGCCGACCGGATCGTCGTGCTGCGGGACGCCTACTACCGGGGGTCGCCGGAGGTGGCGGACGCGGAGTACGACGTCATCGAGGACGAGCTGCGGGCGCTGATCGAGGCAAATCCGGAGCTGGCGCCGGATCCGAATCCGCTGGAGCAGGTCGGTGCGCCAGCGGTGCTGCACGCGCCGATCCGGCACTCGCGGCCGATGCTGTCGCTGGAGAAGGCGACCCGGCCGGAGCAGGTGGAGGCGTTCTTCAGCCGGTTCCCCGGGCAGTCGGTCGTGGTCATGCCGAAGCTGGACGGGTTGTCGCTGGCCCTCGTGTACGAGGACGGGCGGCTGGCGCGGGCGATCACCCGTGGTGACGGCACGACCGGCGATGACGTGACGCCGCTCGTGCGGGCGCTGGCTGATGGGGTGCCGGAGCGGCTCGAAGTACCGGGCCGGATCGAGGTCCGCGGCGAGGCGGTCATGTTGCGCTCGACCTTCGCCGCCTACAACGCGGCGCACCAGGACAAGCCGCTGATCAACCCGCGGAACGCCGCGGCCGGCACCCTGCGCGCCAAGGACCCGGCCACCGTCGCCGAGCGCCGCCTGCAGTTCCTCGCCTTCGACCTGCTCAGCGACACCGACGACACCGACGCCGATCTGGATCGAGCACTGCAGACGCTCGGCTTCACCGTCGCCGAGATGCGGCACTGCGACGACGCGGCCGCCGCGCAGGCGGTCATCACCACGATCGAGCAGCAGCGCAACGACCTCGACTACGACCTCGACGGCGCCGTACTGCGCCTGGCCGACCGCAGGGCCTTCGCCGCCGCCGGCACCCGGTCGAGCTCACCGCGTGGCGCCCTGGCGTTCAAATTCGCGGCCGAGGAGAAGACGACCATCCTGGCCGACGTCGTCTGGGACGTCGGCAAAACCGGCAAGATCGCGCCGGTCGCCTGGCTGGAGCCGGTCTTCGTCGGCGGGACGACGGTCACCCGCGCGACGCTGGCCAACCAGGAGGTCATCCGGGCCCGCGGCATCAAGATCGGCGACACGGTCCTGGTACGCCGCGCGGGCGACGTCATCCCGTTCGTCGCCGGCGTACTCGATGCCTCCAAGCGCACCGGCGCCGAGCGCGACATCGTGCCCCCGTCGGTCTGCCCGTCCTGCGAGCAGCCACTGACCGAGCAGGGCAACAGCCGCGAACTGTTCTGCACCAACGTCGTCTGCCCCGCCCAGACCGTACGCCGCCTGATCCACTGGGCATCCCGGGCAGCGGCCGACATCGACGCCGTCGGCGGGGTCTGGATCGAGCGGCTGGCCGAGGCGGGCATCCTCGAGCACCCGTCGGACTTCTACCACCTGACCAAGGAACGCCTGCTCGAGTTCGACCGGATCGGCGAGGTCTCGGCCACCCGGATGATCGACTCCATCGACGCCAGCCGCCAGGTCGGCCTCCGCCGCGCCCTGATCGGCCTCGCCATCCCGATGGCGTCGGAAGGCACCGCGACGAGGATGTGCCGAGCAGGATTCGGCTCCCTGGAAGAGGTCGCCGATGCGGGCGTGGAGGGTCTGGTCGCCGTCGAGGACATCGGCCCGAAGGTCGCCGCCTCCCTGATCGAGCACCTCGCCCGTCTGCGCCCCGAGCTCGAGCGCCTCCGAGCAGCCGGCGTCTCCCTCGACGTCCGCGAGGAAGACCTCCCACCCGTAGTCGCCGCCGGCGCTCCCTTGGCCGGCAAGACGGTGGTCGTCACCGGCTCGATCAGCGACCCACGCTCGGGCGAGAAGGTCCCCCGCCCTGCCTTCCAGCGCCTCTGCGAGAAGGCCGGCGCCACCATCGCCTCCTCGGTCTCCGCGACCACCGACTTCCTCATCACCGGCGCCGACGTAGGCGCCGCCAAACTCACCAAGGCCGAAAAACTCGGCGTCACCGTCGTAGACCAGTCCGAGATCTGGCAACAACTCCAGGCCGCCGACCTCCTCAACCGCTGACCCTCAGCGGATTCTCAGCGGGCTGGGGACAGACTGGGGACATGCGGGTGTTGATGGTCGAGGACGAGGAGCGGCTGGCCGAGACGGTTCGGCGGGGGCTCAGTGACGCCGGGTTCGTGGTCGAGGTGGTGCACAACGGCGAGGACGGGTTGTGGGCCGCGACCGAGCACAGCTACGACGTGATCGTGCTCGACATCATGCTGCCCCGGGTGAACGGCTACCAGGTGCTCGAACAGCTCCGCGAGCGCGGGGTCTGGACGCCGGTGCTGATGCTGACCGCGAAGGACGGCGAGTACGACCAGACCGACGCGTTCGACCTCGGCGCCGACGACTACCTGACCAAGCCGTTCAGCTTCCTGGTACTGGTCGCCCGGCTGCGGGCCCTCATCAGGCGGGGCGGCCCTGAACGCCCCGTCGTGCTGCTGGCCGGCGACCTCACGCTCGACCCGGCCCGGCGCCGGGTCGAGCGCGCCGGGCGCGAAGTCACGCTGACGCCACGGGAGTACGGCCTGCTCGAGTTCCTGATCCGGCACCGCGGCGACACCGTCAGCAAGGTGGAGATCCTGGAGAGCGTCTGGGACCCCGCCTTCGACGGCGACCCGAACGTCGTCGAGGTCTACATCCGCTACCTGCGCCTCAAACTGGACACCCCCTTCGGCCGGAAAGCGATCCAGACGGTCCGCGGGATGGGCTACCGCCTCGACCCGGATGGTGGCTGATGGCAACGATCATGGAGGACACCAAGCCCGCCACCCGCCGGTACGCCGTACCGGTGGCGAGCGCCGCGATCGCGGTGGCCGGCACGATTGGCGTGATCGCCCTGGCCGACGCGGCGACCGAGTCGGACGGCCTGGCCGCTCTCGATCCCGAGTTCACCGCCGACCTCGTGTCCGACCGGACACCGGCCCTGACAGTGCTGGCGCGAGCCCTCACCTTCGTCGGCGACGTGCCGGTTCTCGTGACGCTGATGCTCATCGCGGCCTTTCTCCTGTGGAGATGGACTCGCGGACTCCGGGCGCCTGCCTTGCTGCTGTTCGCCATGGCCGGATCGGCCGCCCTCACGGCCGGGCTGAAGGCACTCGTCGAACGCAAGCGGCCCGGCGTCACCTTCGTCCTCGGCCCGGTCGACACAAGCTTCGGCTTTCCATCCGGTCATACCTTGAACTCGACGGTCTTCTTCGGCACGCTGGCCGCGCTGCTGTGGGTCGGCCTGCGCTCATACGGCGCCAGAACCGCGCTGGTCGTCGCAGCCGTCGCGATGAGCATTGGTATCGGGCTGAGCCGCGTCTACCTCGGCTATCACTGGGCCACGGACGTGCTTGCCGGTTGGACAGTGGCCGTCACCTGGCTCGCGGTGGTCTCGCTGGTGGCGTACTTCAGCCGGCCCCACTCAGCCTGCAATGGGAAGCCTGACGACGAATCGGGCGCCGCCGAGCGGTGAGTCGGTGACCTCGACCGTACCGCCGTGTGCCCGCACGACCTCCCGGACGATCGCCAGCCCGAGTCCCGAGCCACCACTGCCACGAGTCCGGCTCGCGTCCAGCCGGACGAAGCGCTCGAAAACCCGCGACCGCTCCCCCGCCGGGATGCCGTCGCCGTCGTCCTCCACAGTCACCGTCGCGGTACCGGCCTCTTCGGCCAGGGTGAATCGCACCTTGCCGTGAGCCGCCTGGACAGCGTTGTCGGCGAGATTGCGCAGTACCTGACTGAGCTTGGCCGCGTCGCCGGTGACTCGCACGGGCGGTACGACGCCTTCCACCGAAACGCCGTTGGCGGTTCGCAACCGGCGCACCTCGATGCCCACCAAATCGTCCAGATCGACATCGGCCCGCTGGATCCGCAAACCGGTGTCATCGGCCTTCGCGAGCAACAGCAGGTCCTCGACAAGCCGCCGCATCCGCTCGGTCTCCGCCTGCATCACCCGATGCAACTCAGGCGCGGACTCACCGGACTCGTCGGCGACGATCACGTCCAGCGCCGCCATCAGGCTGGCGATCGGCGACCGCAGCTCGTGACTGGCGTCCGCGACGAACCGCCGCTGGGTCTCCTGCCCCGACTGCAACCGATCGAGCATCTCGTTCATCGTCACCGCCAGCCGGGCGATCTCATCCTCAGCCGCCGGTACCGGCACCCGGTCAGCAAGCTGCCCGACCCCGATCCCGTGCACCCGCGCCCTGATCCGCTCGACCGGACCCAGTGCTCTCCCGACCAGCATCCAGGTCGCGACGCCCACCAGCACGAGCAGCAACGGGAAGCCGACCAGCAGGTACCTCGTCACCGTGGCGAGCGTGTCGCGCTGGGCCTCCACCGACGACGCCACCACGACCGTGTACCGGCCACCGTGAAACTCAGTGCCACGGGCAACGATCAGGTACGGGCTGTCGTCGTCCAGCAGCGGCATCTCACCGACCTCGTCCTGGACGGACTGACCCACCGCCGGCCGAGACTCCGTCAACGGCTCCCCGGCCCCCTTCGGCGACGAACTCGCAACCACCTTGTTCCGCGCGTCCACCACCTGAATCAACTGCGTCACCCTGGTGTTCTCCACCAGCTCCCTGGCCAGCCCGGCCTCCCCCTCCTCAGCGACCTGGCTCGCGACATCGAAGGCCCGCGACTGCGCCTGGTCGACCACACTCGTGATCAACGTCCGCTGCAGCAACAACAGCAGCACCGCCGCCCCGATCGCCAACGCGGCAGCCACCACGAGCAACGCGGCCGCCGTCGAACGCCCCCGCACCCCCGCCCGACGAACGAGCCCCGACACCTTCACGTGCGCAGCCTAACCAGCTTCCCCTCTCAGCGGATGCTGATAACCCGAGGCGGCCGACGGAAGGCTCTATCATCTGTGGGCGATGACTTCGACTTCAGCGGGCGTGCGGGATCGGCGGATGTGGCCGTTGTATGCGGCGGGGTTCACCACCGCGTTCGGTGCGCATTCGGTGGCGGCCAATCTGGGAGGGTTCTCCGACGATGCGGTGAAATCCCTGCTGACACTGGGGATCCTGCTCGCTCTGTACGACGGTGCCGAGGTGTTGCTGAAGCCGGTGTTCGGCACGATCGCGGACCGGATCGGCGCCCGGCCGGTACTGCTGGCGGGCTTGGTCGGCTTCGCGATTGCCTCAGGGCTGTATGCGGTCGCGGACAGCCCGCGGTGGCTGTGGGTGGCGCGGCTCGGGCAGGGGGCCGCCGCGTCGGCGTTCTCGCCGGCCGCCTCGGCTCTGGTCGCAAGGCTCAATCCAGCGGCCAAGCACGGCCGGGCTTTCGGCAGCTACGGCTTCTACAAGAGCATCGGCTACACCCTCGGGCCGCTGCTCGGCGGAGCGTTGGTGTGGCTCGGTGGCTTCCAGTTGCTGTTCGCGGTGATGACCGTTCTCGCGGTGGCCGTGGCCGGCTGGGCGCTGTTCGCCGTACCGGCGGTACAGCCGCTGCCACGGACCCGGCAGACAGTGATCGACCTGGCCCGGAGGATCGCCGATCCGGTGTTCTTGCGTCCGACCGCTGCGCTGGCCGGCGCGACCGCCGCGTTGTCGGTCGGTGTCGGGTTCCTTCCGGTGACCGGCGCGGCAGATGGTCTGGGCACGATCGCCACCGGAGCCGCAGTTTCGGTACTGGCCGCGACGGCAGCAGTGGTCCAGCCTCGCGCCGGTCGTGCGCTGGACGGCGGACGCTTGAGTGCTCGAACCGGTATCACCCTCGGCCTGCTCATCACGGCTGCCGGCCTGGCCTGTGCCATCTTGCCTGGCGTTGCCGCTCTGCTCGGCGCAGCGCTGTTGATCGGTGCCGGCACCGGTCTGATCACGCCGCTCGGATTCGCCGCCCTGGCAGCCTCGACCGAGCAGGCCCGCCTCGGTCAGACCATGGGCACCGCGGAACTCGGCCGCGAACTCGGCGACGCAGGCGGCCCCCTCCTCGTCGCGGCCGTCGCCACCGCGGCAACCCTCGGCTACGGCTACGCCACGCTCGCAATCATCCTCGGCGGCGTACCCGTCATCGGCCTCGTCATCGCACGAATCCGCCGGCAGCCTTTGGTGCCCTAGGCAACGCCCGGTACGACAGAAGGCCCCTGTCCGGCGGAGATGCCGGGCAGGGGCCTTCCTAGGTGATCGGCTCAGCTCAGCCGTCGTTCTCCGTGGCTGGGATTGCGGCTCCGGGGACGTTCTCCGGGGCGTAGAGCTGGTCTTCGCCGGGGTACGGCTTGGACCATTCGTGCGCTTGGTACCAGTCGAAGTGGTTCAACTGGGCCGGGTTGGCGAAGTCGGCCCGAGCATCCGGACCGGTCAGCCGCTGCTGCGACTTCCAGGTGTCCCACTTGGCCGCCAGCTCCTGCTTGTCCGCAGGAACCGTCGCCTTGGGCGCCGGGGCCGCTGCCGGGTTCTGCGCCGCGGGAACGTCCGCGCCGCAGGAGGGCAGGTTGGCGGTGCTGAGGCCCGCGGTCAACGAGGTGCGGTTGGGCACAGCGGAGTACGGGGTGAAGTCGGGCGTCGTGGTGAACGCCGTCGTCATCGGGCTCGCCGCGCTGTCCTTCTGGTTCATCGGGTGGATGCCGAGGATCTGCTCGATCGTCCGGATCATCGTGATCTGCGTGTAGTACCGGTTGTCCACCACACCGCGCTGGGCGTACGGGCTGATGATCTGGATCGGCGCCCGGTGGCCGTCGACGTGGTCCATACCGGCCTGGGAGTCGTCCTCGACCACGAAGATGGCCGAGTCCTTCCAGTACTTGCTGTGCGAGATCGTGTCGACCATCTTGCCGACCGCGAGGTCGTTGTCGGCGACCTGAGCGGCACCGTTCGGCGGACCGCCGGTGTGGTCGCTCGACAGCCAGAACATGTTCAGGTTGGCGGGACCGTTCTTCTCGAAGTCCTGCTTCCAGATCTCGTTGCGGTAGATGTCCGGCACCGAGGTGTCGAACTTCGGGAAGCCGGGCACCGACACGTCGCTGAGCGACGGGATCGGCGACGACGAGTTCAGCGGGTACGCCGTCTTCGCGCCGGTCGACGCCATGTTCTTCGTGTCGCAGTACAGGTTCTGCCAGGAGGCCCCGGCCGGCTTGGTGAGGAACTGCTGGAACTCACCGAAGTTGCGGACGGTCTTGCCGGCCGCCTGCGCGCCGGTCCAGATGAACCCGGTCCGCTGGTGGCCGAGCGCGTCGTCCTCGGTGTCGTAGCTGCGCAGGTACTCACCGGCCGAGGACTCGGTGTACTCCGGGTTGTCGGCCTGCATCAGCCAGTTGTGTCCCTCGGCCGAGTTCGTGCCGATGTCATAGGTGTTGTCGTACAGCCCGAACTGCTTGGCCAGCGCATGCTGGTTCGGCGTCACGTTCTCGCCGTACTGCGCGAGTGCGGGATCGCCGTTGCCCTCGGGGATGTCGCCGTAGACCTGGTCGTACGTCCGGTTCTCCTTGACGATCAGGAACACGTGCTTGATCGTCGACGGTTCGCCGAGCCGGTTCGGGACCGGTACCGGCTTCTTGTTGCCCTCGCCGGTGCGGACCGAGCTCTTCGTCCAGGCGTTCTGCTCGAAGACCTGGTCGGTGCTGTTGCGGATCTCGCGATCGCCGGGCAGCTTGAACCGCTGCAGGCTCGAGGTCGTGTCGTGCGTACCGTGGCCGGCAGCCGTCGTCGGGCGGCGGGCGTCGATACCACGCGTGTTCGAGACCAGTACGTCGTCGCCGACGGTGGTGATCTCCGCGGGGAAGTAGTCCGTCGGAAGCAGGCCGATGTAGCTGACCGGCTCCTGCGCGGACGTGTACTTGTAGACGGCGACCGCGTTGGCGCGGCCCAGTGTCACCAGCAGGTGACCGTCGTTGGTCAGCGTCACCGCGTCGGGCTCGTAGCCCACCGATGCCTCGGGCCACGGCTGCGTGGCAATGGTCTGCACGACCTTGTCCTTGGCCGTGTCGATGACCGAGACGTCATTGGTCGCGGTGTTGGTGACGAAGAGTGCGCCGTCCTTGGCGTACAGCGCGGTCGGGTGCAAACCCACGTCGATGCTCGCTGGGGGCGCGCCCGGCGCGTTGAGATTGATGACGCTGACCGTGCCGCTGAGAGTGGCAGCAGTCACCTGCGACGCCAGTACCTGGGTGCCGTACGAGTTGATCGTCGGTTCACCAGGTCCGGCCGGGCGGCCGCCCTCGTTGCTGACGTAGAGCTTGTCGCCGACCTTGACCATGTCCCGCGGCGCGTTGCCGACGGCCCAGCTCTGCTTGATGGCTCCGGTGGCGGCGTCGATGGCGACGACGCGGTTCTGGCCGTTGACCGCGGAGTACACGGTCGAACCGTCGGCCGAGAACACCGGCTCCGCCGCCAGCGCGTGCTTCGCGCCGTCCGCCGGAATCGTCACGAACGTCGGGTTGGCGAGGCTGCCGTCCGGGTTCACCGTGAACTTGCGGTACCCGTCGGTCTGACCCAGCCAGAGCTGGGAACCGTCCGGCGAGTACGTCGGGCCTTCCTGGCCGATGTCGTTGCCGGGGATGCGCAGGTTGGCCGCGGCGTTGTTGCCGATCAGCTGCTGCACCTTCCACGTCGACAGGTCGACGATGGCCAGCGCCATCCCGCCGTCGGTGATCGAGGCCGCGACGTGCTTGCCGTCGGGGCTGACCACGGACGACATGATCTTGCCGTTGTTGATGACGAGACGATCGCCGATCGGGTTGATGTACTGGTCGCTGGAGACGACCTGACCCTTCTCGGTGACCTGGCCTACCTGGTCCGTTCCGAACATGTCCGTCTTCGCTACGGCGACGCCGGTACCGGCGGCCACGACGGCGACCGCGGTGGTACCCGCTGTCACCCGTGAGATCCGTCGGCCGACTTGCCGAGCTGCGAGGCCGGGGCCTCGCTGCTCGCGCCTTCGGCGGGTTACTTGCATCGAGCTTCCTTTCTAGAGGAGTTCGACATTGGCGTCGAACTGCCAGAGTGGGTTCGGCTGGTCGCCGGCGGGCGTCTGCACCAGGAAGTAGCCGTTGACTTCCTTCGGTCCGTCGCCGTCAGCGACGTAGCGCCCGTTCGGGGTGAGGTCGAGCTGGTAGATGGCCGAGCCGGGCGCCTCGATGCCCGGCAGGTGCCAGGTCACCACGCAGCGCCAGTCGTTGCCCGGTCCTTCGGCGTCGAGCTGGCCGCCGCCCTTGGTGCAGGCCGCCGTCGTGTTCAGCTGCTCCTCGGTGACGTCCGCGCGGTTCAGCTGCTTGGCCTGGATGCGGTACAGGTGCGCGAACGCGGTGGCGACCGACCGCTGCACCTTGTCCTGGGTGATGCCCGAGCCGGTCGCGCCCGTCGCCGGCGCGATTGCGCCGGTGGTGACGCCGAGCAGTACGACCAGGGGCAGCGCTCCGAGCCAGATACTGCGGCGTGCCGAGCCGTCATCGGTGAGGTTGGTGAAGTCGCGGCGCAGGAACAGCAAGTAGGCCAGGGCTGTCGCGACCACGGCCCAGACCAGGCTGACGATGATGCCGATCAGCAGTGGGCCAACCTGGGTCGGACTGGTGAACAGACCGTTCCAGGCGATGAACGCGTACCCGGGCAAGGCGAGCCGGAAGGCGACCGGGATCGGCAGCATCTGGGCGAGCTGCATCACCAGAGCCACGATCGCCGGTACCAGCAGGCCCATCGGCGAGCGGCCGAGTGCGATCGAGCCGAGCAGGCCGATAGCGGCGAGCGCCAGGGTCGGGGCGAGCACGCAGACCCAGGCGAGCAGGACCTTGCCAGCCGCGTCCGAGGTCGACAGCAGGTGACCGTCGAGACCGATCAGCGGTTGGTTGCCCACCGCAACGAGTCCGCCGACGGAGCTGCCGACCACGAGCCCGGCCACCAGGATCAGGATGACGGTGAGGCTGGCGAGCGCCTTGCTGACGAAGATCCGGCGGGGCGACCGGACGGCGACGAGCAGATGCCGCCAGGTGCCGAGCCGGTCCTCGGAGGCGAACACGTCGCCGGCGATCATCGACGTGAGCAGGGGCAGGGCCCAGGTACCGGCGAAACCGAGCGTGACGAGCGGGCCGGCCCACGCCGTCGCGTGCATCCAGCGGCCGAACAGGGTGTCGACCGGGAGGGAGCCTTGCTGGCTCAACGCGGCGACGAAGACCGCGGGGGCGATCCAGCACGCGATCACCAGCAGGCGCACGCGCCACTGCGAGACGAGCTTGACCAGCTCGAAGCGGTAGCCCCTCGCGACAGAGACCCGGCCCGCGGTCGGTGCTGCCGTTGGCTCTGCGGCGACGTCGGTGACGGTCGCGGTCATCAGTTCTCCTGCTGTTCGTTGGCGGCCTGGTCGGTCAGGGCGAGGAAGGCTGCTTCGAGGGGTGACACGACCGGGGCGAGCTCGCGGATCGCGATGCCTGCCTGGACGAGCCGCGCGACCAACCCGTCGAGAGCCGGTACCTCCGCCCGCACCACGAACCAGTCCTGCGGCACTCCCCCGGCCGCATCGGCGGTGTGGATGCCGGCCGTCTCGCCCGCCAGCCGGCGCGCGGCTCCGGGGTCGGAGGTGAGCAGCCGGTACTCGAGCTCGCCGTTCTCGGCGGCCAGTTTGCTCAGCGGCCCGGAGAAGACGACGCGGCCGGTCGACAAGATGGTGACCTCGGAGCACAGTGATTCGAGATCGTCCATCCGATGGCTCGACATGACGACCGCGGTCCCCTCGGAGGCGAGCCGGGTCAGTACGCCGTGCACGTGCCGCTTGCCCGCCGGGTCGAGACCGTTGGAGGGCTCGTCGAGCACCAGCAACCGCGGCTTCATGAGCAGCGCGGCCGCGAGTCCGAGTCGTTGCCGCATGCCGAGCGAGAAGCCGCGGACCCGGTCGTCGGCGACATCGGTCAGCCCGACGTCGGCGAGTACTTCGTCGATCCCGACCGTCCGGGCATCACGACCCTGGAGGGCGGCCAGTGCGGCAAGGTTCTTGCGGGCGGTCAGCGAGGGGTACAGGCCGGGGCCGTCGACGAATCCGGTGACGCCGGCCGGTGCGGCGAGCGCCCGGCCTACCGGCGTACCGAGGATCTGGAGGCTTCCCTTGTCGGCGACGGCCAGTCCCAGCAGCAAGCCGAGCAGCGTCGTCTTGCCGGCGCCGTTCGGCCCGACCAGGCCGTGGATCTGGCCCTGCTCGACCTCCAGCTCGATGCCGTCGAGAGCGACGACCTCACCGAAGTACTTCTCGATTCCCCGGGCGCGGACAGCAGGGAACGTCTTCTTCATCAAGTGCACTCCGTGGCGGCGGAACAATGTGGCGGCTTACCTGACCACGTTGTCACCAAGTTCCGGCGACGTCACTACCCCCGGAGGTGAACAGTTGTTGACCGCAGCGTGGAGCGCCCGGTCAGCGCAGTTCGAAGCCCTGGGTCCGGAGGGCGGTACGGAGGTGTTCGCGGCCGTTGAGGCCGGCCACGCTGCCGAAGCGGTGGGCCACTCGCTTCACCCAACTGCTCGGGAGTCCGGCGGTGGCGTAGAAGGCGTTGAGGAGTTCTTCGTACGCCTCGACGTGAGCGAGCTGCGGCTCCAGCGCGTACTGCTCGTGATGCAGGACCGCCTGTTGCGGGAGCCGCGGCTTGACGGCCGCCTCGTTTCCTTGGTCCGGATGCCCGACCGTGAGACCGAAGACCGGGAAGACGTTCGGCGGCAGCCCCAGCTCCTCGGCGACCTCGAGCGGGCGGTTGCGGATCGCGCCGACGAAGACCGTGCCCAGCCCCAGCGACTCCGCCGCCAGCGACGCGTTCTGCGCCGCCAGAGCGACGTCGATGAACGACAGCAACGCCGCCTCGACGAAGTCGGCGTCCTCCGCGGTAGCCGAGCCGATCTCGGTCGTCACCTGGCGCGCCCGAGCCAGATCCGCCAGCCAGACGAGCAGCAACGGCGCATCCACGATGAACTGCTGATCCCCGGCCAACCGCGCGAGCCGCGCCCGCCGCTCGTCATCCCGAACCGCGACCACACTCCACAACTGCAGATTCCCCGACGCGGGCGCCGACTGCGCCGCCGCGATCAGCGCCGCCAACGTCTCGTCGCCCACCGCGTCCGGCCGGTACCCCCGCACCGACCGATGCGCCAACTGCTGCTCGAGCACCGCACTCCACTCCCCCGGCACCTCGAACCCAGCCCCATAACGCAACCGATACGACTCACCCGCAACTGTGCTCACCCATCGATTCTCACCGCTGTCCACCACCCCACTGCACTATGTCCGCCATCCGGCCAGGGCGGTCGGGCCGGCTTCTGGCCGGGCGGGCTCGATGTAGCGCGCCACGTTCGTCAGGGCTCGGGTGACGTACTCGTCTTTTTCGCCGACGGGGGCGACGTAGTGCATGGCCTCTTTGGCGGCGTCGAGGCTGTGCAGGCGGGCGATTGTCCAGGTGGCGAGGTACGTCGAGGCGAGGCAGCCGCCGGCGGTGGCTAGGTTGCCGCGGGCGAAGAAGGGTTGGTTGAGGACCTTGACGCCGGCGGCGATCACCCACGGTTTGGTGGTGAGGTCGGTGCAGGCTGGTATGTCGGTCAGGTGGCCGAGCTTCGCCAGGACGAGGGTGCCGGAGCACTGGGCTGCCAGGAGCTGGCGGGCCGGGTCGAGGCGGCTGAGGGTGGTCATGATGGCGGGGTTCTCGACGACCTCGCGGGTCTTGCTGCCGCTGCCGACGATGACGGCGTCGGCGGTACAGGCTTCGTCGAGGTCGATCATGGCGTCGATGGTGACGCCGTTCATCGAGCGCAGCCGCGGCGCCGGTCCGGCGATCGACACCCGCCAGCCGGCCTCGCCGACCCCGTTGAGTCTGACCCGGTTGAGGATCCCCAGAGCTATCAGGGAGTCGAGTTCGTTGTAACCGTCGAAGGTCAGGATCGCGATGTGCATGGAGCGACTGTAGGGACGTCGATCCATGACGATCCAGAAATTGTCCTGCATACAATGCGGTGGTGAGAGTCCCGAAGTACAAGGGCGTCGTCGACGTGCTGGCGACGCAGATCCGCGACGGCAGGTGGCCCGCTGGGCATCGGCTGCCCACTCACCGCCGCCTGGCCGCGGACGAGGGCATCGCGGTGGTGACGGCTTCTCGCGTGTACGCCGAGCTGGAGGCGATGGGCCTGGTCAGCTCCGAACAGGGCCGGGGCACGTTCGTCCGGGATCTCGCGGCCGCGACCGGCGACGATGTCGATCAACGCGAGGTCGCCGTCGACGCCATCGACCTGAGCTTCAACTACCCCGCCATCCCCGGACAGGCCGACCTGCTGCGTCAAGCCTTGAGAGACCTCGCCAGTGCCGGCGATCTCGAAGCGCTACTGCGCTATCAGCCCCATCGCGGGCGGGTACAGGATCGAGCTGCGGTTGCCCATCATCTGCGGCGCCGGGGACTCGACATCGGCCGCGAACGAGTCCTGATCGTCAACGGCGCTCAGCACGGTCTGACGGTCGCGGCGATGGCGTTGTTGCAGCCGGGCGATGTGGTCGCGGTCGATGCGCTGACCTATCCCGGGTTCGTTGTGCTCGCCCGCACGTTGGGGCTGGAGCTGGCGCCCTTGCCGCTGACCGAGATCGGGCCCGACCTCGACGCACTCGACCAGTTGTGCCGGCGACGCCGGGTCCGGGCCGTCTACGCGATGCCGACCATGCACAACCCGCTCGGCTGGGTGCTCGACGACGCCCAGCGCGCTCAACTGGTCTCGATCACCTCCCGGTATGAGGTCACGATCATCGAAGACGCCTCCTACGCCTACCTCGCCGACGACGCACCACCGCCGCTGGCGACGCTCGCGCCCGACCGCACGATCTACGTCTCGGGGTTGTCGAAGAGCATCGCGCCCGGCCTGCGGATCGGCTTCCTCGTCGCCCCCGCGGCGCTCGTACCGGCGCTCGAACGCGCGATCCGGGCAACCACGTGGCACACCCCCGCCATCACGGCAGCGATCGCCACGCGCTGGCTGACCGACGGTACCGTCGAGCGCCTCGAGACGCAGAAACGCGACGACGCCCGCCTGCGCCAATCGATCGCGGCCGACGTACTGGCCGGGTTGCCGCTGGTACGTCACCCGTCCTCGTACTTCGTCTGGCTCCCACTCCCCCAAGACGCCCGCCCCGACCGGATCGCCGCGGCGCTCGCCGACCAAGGCATCGCGGTCTCCACCGCCGAGCCGTTCGCGACGACTCCGACGGTGCCGCACGCTCTCCGGCTGGCGCTCGGCTCGGTCGGCCTGCCCGAGCTGCGAGCGGCGCTTCCCGTAGTACGCGCCGAGATCGACCAGGATCCGTACCGTTAGTCGGCGATCCCCCGGGTCATCAGCACCAGCGCGATGAAGCTCCGGTACAGCTCGAGCGGATCATCGTTGCGCAAAGCAACAACCTGCTCGGCCTGCCGCTCGACGTTCCGCAACGCGCACACCAGCTCCGCGAACGCCTGGTGATGGAACCGGACGATCAACTCGGCCGGCCGCGTGATACTCGGCAGACTGAAGCCGGCCAGCCGATCCAGGGCACGTTGCGCACCGTCGCGGATCAACTCACGCGCCAGCTCCGGGTGCACGGACAGCGCCGCGTTGCGCGAGACCGACTCCTTGACGACCACTGCCTCGATCCCCGGACAGAACGCCCGCGCCTCGTCGATCGTCACCTGGTCACCCGAGATGAGCACCACCGGAACACCGTGCGCCAGCGCCACCAACGCGTTGATGCCGGCCTCGCCGGTGACCGCGCCGTTCAGCCGCACCTCGGCGATCGCCCGCGGGTTGTACGTGTGATGCAGCACGGACTCCGTGGCACCCGCCGACCCGTGGTAAGAGACGAAGAACGCCGCGTCGAAGGACTCATCGAGCCCCTGCATCATGTACAGCGGCTTGTGCCGCCCGGACAGATAACTCGCCCGGCCACGCAACTCGTCCGGCCGAAGATTCTGCATCGTCGAGTGCGAGTCATTCACCAGGAACTCCGTCGCCCCGGCAGCCATCGCCCCGTCGATCGCCGCATTCACCTCCGCCTGCAGCTGCCCCCGGTAGTACTCGTACTCCGGCCCCGGCCCCCGGCACTGGCTCCAGTCGACGACCCCCGCGGTCCCCTCCATGTCAGTCGACAGAAAGACCTTCACAGCAGCCGCCTCCTCATGGTTCGCGTCTGCTCATTCTGCCCGCCGGCATCGCACAGACGGCCCGGCCACCATGGCGTACGGCGGGTCGGGCGCGGCGTAGTACTGGACGGCCTGGCTCCGCGGGATCAGCGGAGCCGGCAGCCAGAGGTCAGAGCGTGTGCAGTTTGTCGAACGGGGAGAGAACCCGGAGCAGCTTGCCGCCGCCCAGGTCGACCACCACCGCGTGGGTGCCCTCGACGGCACTGATCGTGCCCATGCCCTCTTTGTCGTGAGACACCCGGTCACCTTCTTCGAAGGTCTTGATCGGGGCGGGCACCCGAGGCTTGAAAGGACTCGTGGACAGGTGACGACGCGTCGTCGCGCGGGAAGGCTCCATCAGACCTCCAGTATGCGCCCATCACGCCAATCCGCGCATGTCGCATCCGCCCCCACGAACTCTTGCCCAGCTCCCCGCGCCGGCACCACATCCACCGAGACGACCACCGAGGGCGGCCTGGTCGGCGAGTTGCGCCCGATCGAGGGCATCGGGCTCCGAAGCAGCGTTTTGTGGTACCCACGGCATTTAGAGAGGAAAGGCCTCGGAATCCGGGAGACGACGGTGGAGTTCGACGAGTACGTTGCCGCCCGCGGGCAGCACCTGGTGCGGCTGGGCCTCGTCCTGTCCTCCGACCACCACCGGGCCGAGGACCTGGCGCAAACCGCGCTGATGAACGCCTACCGGCACTGGCGCCGCGTCCGCGCCATGGACGATCCGCATGCCTACGTCCGCCGCATCCTGGTCAACGCCTACCTGGCGACGGCCCGCCGCAGTTCCTCCCGCGAAACACCGTCGGAACTGGACGACGTCGGCCAAGCTCAACCCGACCCATCGCTGGCCTTGGTCGAGCACGACGCGATGTGGCGGATGCTCGCGACACTGCCCACCCGGGAGCGGACCGTCGTCATCCTCCGGTACTACGAAGACCTCGACTACGCCGCGATCGCGACCCTGCTCGGGATCAAGGACTCCAGCGCCCGGGCGAGCGTGAGCAAAGCACTCGCCACCCTCAGAGCAGCGCACGACCCGGCTGAAGGACAGAACCGATGAACCAGACTGAGCTCGAGCAGGAGCTTCGCGCGACCCTGGCCGAGGCAGGCGACCGGGCACAGGTCGTCCACGACCTCGGCCTCCGAGCAGTACGCCCGGTACGCCGCCGCCGAACCTGGCTCGCCTCGGCCGTCGCCGCCGCGGCCGTGGCTGCAGTCGCGGTCGTCGTCGCAGTCAACGCGTCCGACCACGGCACGAGCGAGGTGGCGAGCAGCCCGCCGTCCAGCAGGCCAGTCACCATCCCGACCTCATCCTGGAAGCCGGGCGACTTCGCGGACCAAGCCCTGCGGTCCGGAGTACTGCGAGTCACCCCCGAGGGTTGTCCGTACCTCATCCCGGCGGACCCAAGGGCAAGCCTGAAGGACCGGACACCACTCGTCTGGCCGGCCGGCTACACCGCCCGGTACGCCGCCGACGGCAAGCTGGAGATCCTCGCCCCCAACGGCACCGCCGTCGTCCACGAAGGCGACAACCTGGCCGTCGGCGGCGGTCTCTACCCCACCTCCAGCAAGTTCTGCACCTTCGGCCAATCCGACGCCTTCATGATCATGGAAGACCTCGCCCACCCACGCTGAGCCCAGTCGGCGTGGGAAGCTGAGCCATGCGCATAGTCATCGCACTCGGCGGCAACGCCCTCCTGCGCCGGGGCGAGAAGCCCGATGCCGCCGTCCAGCTCGCGCATCTCGTCGCCGCTGCCCCTGCGCTGGCCAAGGTCGCCGCCGAACATGAGCTGGTACTTGTCCATGGCAACGGTCCGCAGGTGGGGCTGCTCGCCCTCGAGAGCATCGCGGACACGACCCTCTCGCGTTCGTACCCGCTCGGCGATCTGGTTGCCGAGACGCAAGGCATGATCGGCTACTGGCTCCAGCAAGCACTCGGCAACGCGGGCCTCGCCCGTCCCGTCGTCACCCTGATCACCCAGACCGTCGTCGCCGCTGACGACCCCGGGTTCGACCAACCCAGCAAGTTCATCGGGAGCGGGTACGCCGAGGACAAGGCCCACCAGCTCGCCAAGCGGAACAACTGGACCATCCGCCGCGACGGCAACAGCTGGCGACGAGTCGTGCCCTCCCCCAAGCCCCAGCGCATCGTCGAGCTCGACACGGCCGAACTCCTCCTCAGGAGCCAGACGACAGTCGTCCTCGCGGGTGGAGGCGGCGTACCGGTGAT
Source organism: Kribbella sp. NPDC051620 (assembly GCF_044453825.1). Taxonomy (NCBI): domain Bacteria; kingdom Bacillati; phylum Actinomycetota; class Actinomycetes; order Propionibacteriales; family Kribbellaceae; genus Kribbella; species Kribbella sp. NPDC051620. The sequence goes on along the minus strand of NZ_JBITDB010000001.1, from coordinate 973,260 downwards.
CGAAGGACCCGACGGTCTGACCGGCGTCGAGGCTGTCGTCGACAAGGACTATGTGGCCGCTTTGGTGGCGACCCAGCTCAACGCAGATCGGCTGGTGATGCTCACCGACGTACCGGCTGTCTACCTCGACTACGGCACCTCGACCGAGCGCCCGCTGCACGACATCACTCTGGCCGACCTGGACGAGCGCACCTTCCCGGCCGGCTCGATGGGCCCGAAGGTCGCCGCCGCCCGGCAGTTCGTGACCGAAACGTCCGGCCGGGCAGCGATCGGCTCCCTCGACGACGCCACCGCGGTGGTCGCTGGCAGCGCCGGCACCCAACTCTCACTCACCTGACAGATCTCCCACGCGAGCAGGAGGACAGACGATGACTGGGGAGATTCACCCACTGCTCGCCCGGATCGAGGCATATGCCGCCGACGTACTCCGCCCCCGCGCACTGGAGACCGACCGGACCGGTGTCACCGAGCAGGCTGTCCGCGACCTCGCCGACCTCGGCGCCCTCAACCATCTCGCCTCGGCCGAGTACGGCGGTGCCGATCTCGATCGCGCCGCCGATCGTCGCCTGCACGAACTCATCGCCGGGGGCTGTTACAACACCTGGCTGGTCTGGGCGCAGCATGCCCCACAGGTCGGCCGGATCCGCCAGGCGGTCGAGCGGCAGGGATCCGCCTTCGATCCTGATCTCGCCGATCGGCTCCTGCGTGGCGAGGTGCTGCTCGGGGTCGGGCTCAGCGACGTACGGCGCTATCCCGACCGGTACGTCGCGGCCCGGCGTACTGATGGCGGCTGGGTCTTCGACGGAACCATCTCGTGGGTCAGCGGCTGGGGTCTCAACCAGTGGATCGGTGTCGCCGGTGTCGCCGGAGTCGACGCCGGCGATCCGGCCCGGCCTCGGGTTGTCCACGCGCTCGTCCCGATCGGTGACGGCGTCGTCGGTACTCCGCTCCGCCTCAGCGCAGCAACCGGCAGCCGCACCGAACGCGTCGAGCTGACCGCCGTCGAGGTAGCGGACAACCACGTCATCGCAGTACAGGATCTCGACACCTGGCAAGCGGCCGATGTCGCCGCTGCAGCAGATGCTCGCGCCCACCACTTCGGACTGGCAGCCACCGTGCTCGACGAACTGCGCGCCAGTCCTCATCCGGCCGCGCACAAGGTCGCTGAGAGCTGGGCGCCTCGGGTCGACCTGATCCGCGAGCAGGCCTACTCACTGACCGATGCGGTTACTGCGGCAGGCCCCGATGCGCCACAGCGAGTCGACGAGCGGCTCGCCTTGAAGGTGGCCATCGGCGACGCCCTCGGCGTCCTCACCCGGGCACTCCTCATCTCCCGCGCGGGCCGGGGCCTGACCGATGACGACACCGCCCAGCTCCACGCACGTTCGGCTCTCTTCGCCTTGGTACAGGGCCAGACCGCCGCGGTTCGCGAAGCCCAGCTCCGTGCCCTCGCGACCTGAGCCTCCAGGTCAGCTGGTTGCCGTGCGCAACTTCGTGACGGACTCGCTGGTCAACGGACTGCCGGCCAGCCGGGCCGCATAGAGGGCGGCACCGATGACGGGCGGCAGGATCGGTGCGCGCAAGTCGACCGGGGCATCGGCCAAGGCCTGCTGGAATGCGGTGCGGACCTCATCGCTCTTGAAGACGCCGCCCGAGTATGACACCGGCACGACTTCATCGGGGGTGTAGCCGAGCTGGGCGATGGCTGCTTTCACCAACCCCGCAAGGGCTTGACCGGCTTCCTGCAGGATCGCGGTACAGGCTTCGTCACCGTCGTCGGCGGCCGCGGTGACCAGCTGAGCGAGGGACGCGATCCGGGCCCGATCGCCCTGCCAGCGATTGAGGACCACGTCGACGAGGTCGAGGTCCGACGCGAGCTGGAGATGCTCGGCGAGATGCTTTCGCAGCGGACCAGGAGACAGCCGGCCGTCGGACATCTTCGCGAAGGCGCCCAGGCCGCGGATCGCGATCCAGTACGCCGATCCCTCGTCGTCGAACAGCTCACCCCAGCCACCGACCCGCAGGCCACGGCCGTCGCGTTCGCCGTACGCCATCGAGCCGGTCCCACCGATCACGTTCACGCCGTCGATCGCGCCCAGCGACCCGGCCCAGCCGGCCACCATGTCGTTGTCGCAGCTGTAGCGCTGGTGCCCGAGCACACGTCCGGGAATCGCGTCCAGAGTCGCCAGGTCGGCGCTGACCTCGCCATAGCCCGGCAGTGCGAAGAATGCATAGGCGAGCTGATCGAGCCGCACTCCGGCTTCGTCACAGACGGACCCAACACCCTCGCGCAGCACCTCGTCGACCAACTCGATGCTCTGCCCGAGGTAGTAGCAACTGCGACCTACCGCGCCGGCCAGCACGTCACCGTCGCCGGACACCAAGGCGAAGGCGGTCTTGGTACCACCACCGTCCACCCCCAGGAAGACACCGGACACGATCGCTCCCCTCGACTTGATGACGATTCATGCACGAAGTTGCACATATTAGCATCGCAGCACGCGCTAACGCACAGAAGCCTGGGTGGCGGTTACTCGAGCCAGATGGTCTCGAAGGTGGAATTCTCGTGGATGTGGATGGCTTCGTAGCCGTCGGGGCCGGTGGAGAACTTGTGCGGCGTCTCGGCCGGTACGACGATGATCTGGCCGGCCCGGCCGACGAGCTGGGCGTCGCCGACGGTGAAGGTCGCCGAGCCGCGCCGGATGATGAAGGTCTCCGGGTAGTGGTGCAGGTGCAGGCGAGGGCCGACACCTTCCTTCGTGGTGGACTCGAAGATCAGCGAGACGCCCACCCCACCGGGCAGCTCCTCGTAGTTCTCGGTCCAGTCCTCACCGTCGTCGCGACCATCGGCCCGGTCGACAACGAAGGCCTGGTTCGCCGGTTCGCTCATGGGTGTACCTCCGCGGTGGTCCAGAGTGTGCTGTCCGGCCCAGTCTCGGCCAATCCCCGGGTCATCGCACGATCGTTGCTGGCAGCAACGGTTTCCTCCGGTCACGAGAGCGCTTCAAACGCCTGCTGGGGAAGGGATCCGGCCGGATTGTCAAGACGTCGGAGGAAACGGTTCGGTACCCGGCGCGGCGCCGATGCGCGACAGTGTCGCGAAGTTGGCGCTTGGCTGGTGACAGGCACCGGGTCTGCGGGGACACTATCGGTGACCCATCCCGTAGAGCCAACTGCGGTCCGTGACCGGGTCTCATCGATGATTGTCTCGCCAGGGGGGCGTAAGGTGATCCGACTCGTCATCGGGCACCGCGGCAAGTTGGTCCGAGGGGCGCTCGCCGCGGTGCTCGACAAAGAACCAGATCTGGCCGTGCTCGCGGAGTACGAGAGCGCCGACGAAATTCTGGCGGTCTGCGCGGAGGATCCAGGACTTGTGGTGGTGCTCGATCCACTGCTGCCCGGCAAACTCGGGGTACCGGAGCTGTGTGAACGCCTCGACGGCCGACCGATCCTGATGCTGATCGACCGGGACGACACGACCTCGATCCCGCTGGCCCTGTCGGTGGCCAAGGAGTCGGAGTCGGTCGGGGTGATCGCCACCGACATCTCGCCGGACGACCTCGTCGATGCCGTCCGCGGTGTCGCCGAGGGCCGACCGGTACTGGACGGGGGCCTGGCACTGGTAGCGCTACGAGCCGGCGGCAGCCCGCTGACGGAGCGGGAGCGCGAGGTACTGGTGCTGATCGACACGGGTGCGACCGTGCAGGAGGTAGCCCGCAGCCTGAGCCTCAGCACCGGAACCATCCGCAACTACCTGTCTCGGATCCTCTCCAAAACCCGAGCCAGAAGCCGAATCGAAGCCATCCGCAAAGCTCAGAACGCCGGCTGGATCTGACCCTCCCCACCCAACCGGCCCGCCGCGGCACCGTCGGCGGGGCCGGCGGGGCTGGCGGCAGTGGCAGCAGCGTCGGTGGAGCCGGTTGCAGCGGCGGGGCCGGTGGGAGTGGGGGCGGCGTCGGTGGTGGCGGGGAGTGCCCAGTGGCCTGCTAGGTCGGCGTAGAGGGGGCTTTTGAGGAGGAGGGATTCGTGGGTGCCCACGGTGGCGTTGCTGCCGTCGAGGACGAGGATGCGGTTGGCTCGTAGGGCGGAGCTGATTCGGTGGGCGATCACGATCAGGGTGCCGGGGCGGGCCGCGAAGGCGTCTTCGGCGATCCGTTCGGCTTGAGGGTCGAGGTGGCAGGTGGCTTCGTCGAGGACGGCGAGGGGTGCGGGCGAGAGGTACGCCCGGGCCAGCGCGATGAGCTGACGCTCCCCCGCGGACAACTCCGCCGGCCTGATCTCCGCCGCGAGTCCGCCCAGCCGGCGTACCAGCGGGAACGCGCCGACCGCGTCGATCGCCGCCGAGATCTGGACCGCGGTGGCGTCCGGTCGCAGATAGCTGACGTTGTCCAGGACCGTACCGGTGAAGACGTAAGCCTGCTGCGGGAGCACGACCCGCGTATCAGCCAAGTCAGCTGCCTCGAGCTCGGACGGCCGTACGCCGCCGAGCCGGACCTCCCCCGCGGTCGGCGACAGGAGTCCACAGATGAGTCCGGCGAGAGTCGACTTGCCGATCCCACTCGGCCCGACCACCGCGAGGTGATCGCCTTCCGGGACGGTCAGGTCGAGATCACGCAGTACCGGCTCGGCGGCCGGCCCATAAGCGAAGGTCACCCGCCGCAGCCGCACCTCATGCCCCTCGGGCCTTCGAGTCATCACCTTGTACTGCGGCAGCGCGCCCGCATCGAGGATGCGCCCCAGCGTGACGACGTAACGCAGCCCGCTGTCCCCCAACGCCGACATCACCGTGTTGAGCGCCGGCTGCAGCCCCAGCAACACATACGTCAGCCCCCCGAGCAGCGTGCCCGTCGAAACCCCACGCCCAACCAGCCACGGCGCAGCGCCGAGCAACACCACCAACGGCAGCCATCCCCCGACCGCAAAACACAGCGTCCGCAGCGCAGCCACCTTCGCCAGCGACCGTTCAGCCGCCGCATGCGCTTCAACCGGTACGCCGACCAGCGCGCCAGCGAACTCCTCAGCCCCCACCGCCGTCACGTCACGCACCCCCGCGAACACCATCCCCGCCGAAGTCGCCAATTCCTCATCAGCCCGCAACGACCCCCGCACCCGAGCAGCCGCCAACCCCAGAATCCCGAAGCTCAGCAGGAACCCGACCAAGAACGGCGGCACCACCAGCGCCGCCACCAAGGGCGACAACGACAACAACCCGCTGACGACGCCGATCCCGGTCACGAGGAAGCTCCGCACCACCAGGACCAGGCCCGCGAACGTGTCCCGCACGATCTCCACCTGCCGATTGAGGCGCGCGACCGCGCCATCCGCCCGCGCGTTGCGGAGGGCCCCCGCCACCACTTTGCGAACCAGCTCGTCCCGCAGCGGCTCAGCCAACTCCCCCAACCGCCGATAGACCTGCCGAGCCCCGACCGCACCGAGGACAGCCGCCGCCAGCAACCCACCGAGCCACGTAAGACCCACGCCAGTCCGCCCCCCGAGGAACCCATCGGTGGCATGCGCAACAGCCAACCCATAAAACGCGCTCGGCAGTATCTCCGGCAAAGACCAGAGCCCAAGCCTGACCGCACCCCGCCCCCGAACCGCAGCCACCCCAACCCGCACCTCCCGCCTCACCCGAAGGCCTTCCGGTAGGTGGGGTCGGGCCAGAGGTCTTTGTGGTGGGCGACGGCTCGGACGTGGCCGTGGTCGAGCCAGACGACGAGGTCGGCGCGGGCTGCGGTGGCGGCTCGGTGGGTGATGATCAGGCGGGTTCGGCGCCGGCGGTCGGTCATCAGGGTTTGGCTGATCTGCAGCTCGGTGGCGGTGTCGAGGCTGGAGGTGGCGTCGTCGAGGATCAGCAAGCGCTCCGCGGCCCAGGCTCTGGCGAGTCCGAGGCGTTGCGCCTCGCCACCGGACAGCGGCGCCTCAGCCAGCGGTGTGTCGTAGCCGTCGGGCATCCGGCTCACGAACTCGTGGACGTGCGTGGCGCGAGCCGATGCGAGCAGCTGTTCCGGCCGCATCGACCCGACGGTGACCGCATCGCGCACCATCGAGCCCACCAGCGCCGGACGCTCGAACGCGCAGCTCACCGCCGTCCGCAGAGCATCATGACTCAAAGCGCCCAGAGGAACGCCATCGAGCCGTACCTGACCAGAGTCGGGGTCCTGCAACCGACCGGCGACAGCGGCCAGTACGGACTTCCCCGCACCGCTCGGCCCGACCACAGCAATAGCAGCCCCGCCGGGCAGATCCAGGTCGATGCGATCCAGCAGCAGCTCATCCCCAGCCCGCACGCTGACGTCATCGAAGACCAGCCTGCCCGGACCATCGGGCAGCGAGAGAGCACCGTAAGCAACCGGCTGCGCGGTGCTCACTTCGGCAACCCGGGTGATACCGGCCCGTGCCCGAGCCAGCTGCCCCAGCACTGACGTGAGACCGCCCAGCCCAGCACCGATCACGGCGTACTGCGCGGCTGCGAAGTACTCGCCCGGGGTGATCCGCCGGTTGACCAACTGGACGCCACCGACCGCCAGTACGGCGATCAGCACCAGCGGACCGACCACAGCCGCCTGTGCACCGGAGCGAGCCAGTACCTGCCAAGTCCTCAACCCCCGTGCATGCAACTCCGGCAGCAGTCGCAGCACCCGCTGCTCCTCCCGCCCGGCCGTCCCTGCAGCCGCAATAGTCCGTAGACCGGCCAGTGCCTCAGTGAGCGCTGCAGCGATCCTCCCCTGCGTCTCCTGGTACGCAAGGCTGATCTCAGCCGTCCGCCGCGCAAACAACCACAGCACGGCTACCACTAGCAGTACACCACCCAGGAAGGCCGCACCCAGCCACGGGCTGATCAGCACGAGCAGTACGAGGCTCCCGATGGGCGGCACGGCCGCAGAAACCGCAGTAACCGTCGCAGGCCCAGCCCGCGCTGCATCAACAGCACTACTCGACACCCGACTGACCAGGTCCCCCGTCTCGAACTGCCGCACCCCTGCTGGTCCCGCAGCCAGTACACGCCCCACCACCCCACGCCGAACCCACGCCGCCGTTCCCGCCACACATGCGGTACCGGCAATCACCTCGACGACGTCACAGACAACCCCGAGCACGATCAGCCCGCAGGCGATCAACCCCCAACCGCCAGGGTCAAACACAGAGGTACCTACGCTGTGGTTGGCGACTGTGGCGTCGACGGCTTGCCCGAGGACCTTGGGGAGGGCAAGGACGGTGAGGTTGCCCAGGAGGGCGGCGGCGCCGAGCAAGGGGAGCCAGCCGCGGCCGTGGCGTAGTACTGCGCTGAAGCTCGTCATGGCGTCAGCCCCGTGTGGAAGGACAGGAAGCCGAGCAGGTCGGCAGCCAGGCCGACACCCCGGCTGACCCCGGCCGGCAGGTGGCCCGCATCCCTCTCGTACCGGAGCAGGATCGGCCGTGAACCGGTGGTGGCATGCTGCAGCGCCGCGCACATCTTGCGGGCATGCAGTGGGTCGACGCGGCTGTCAGCGCCGAAGACCGTGAAGAGGACAGCGGGATAGTCCACCCGCGCGACCCGGTGGTACGGCGAATAGCCGAGCAGTGCCTCGAACTGCTCGGGATCCTGCGCTGATCCGTACTCGCCCACCCACGAAGCGCCGAGACCGGACTGCTGATAACGGACCATGTCCAGCAGCGGCGCCGAGCAGACCGCGGCGGCGAACAACTCCGGCCGCTGCGTGAGCGCCGCACCGACCAGCAGTCCTCCGTTGGACTCGCCGCAGATTGCTAGCTGGGCAGGTGTCGTCCAGCCGTCCGCGATCAGCGTCTCGGCCGCGGCGAGATAGTCGTCGATGGCGTTCTGCTTGCCATCCAACGTTCCCGCCCGGTGCCATTGATCGCCCTGCTCACCACCGCCGCGCAGGTTCGCCGTCACGAACACGCCACCGGCCTCCACCCAGGCCAGCGCGAACGACGAATAGGTTGGAGTGAGCGACAAGCCGAACCCGCCATATCCGTAGAGCAGCGTCGGACGCGGCTCGCGTTTCGCCTTCCGGGCGAGGACGACCATCCGGATCGGCGTACCGTCGAACGACCGATAGCTGATCTGGCGGGTGTCGATCCTCGGTCCCGGGTCCGGCTCTGAAGCCCATGGGGTCACTCGCAGCATGCGAGCGTCGTACCGGTAGACGGTCGGCGGCGTGACGCTGTCCGTGTAGGTGAACCAGGCCTCGTGGCCGCCTTCCGGCCGCGTACTGAGGTCGGCGACCGTGCCCGGCCCCGGCAACGGCACACTGTGCAGACGCTCGCCGGTCTGGGCGTCGTAGGCGGTCAGCTCACTGAGGGCGTGCCGCATCCGCCCGACGAGCAGCATCCCGTCGAGCACGGCCAGTTGGCTGAGCGGCGCGCCCGCTTCCTCGGCGACGAGTTCTCGCCACTGCTCGTGACCCGGATTGTGCGGATCACCGACGCAGATCCGGCCGGACGGCGCACCGAGCGTGGTCGCGATGTACAGCCGGCCATCAGGTCCCACGGCCAGCGCCGTCCGGGCATCAACCTGCTCCTGCGCGACCACCGGCACGAAGTCCGGGCGATTCAGGTCGATGACCCAGAGATCATTGCGGTCGGCAACAACCGCGGAGATGGTCAGCCATCGGCAGTCGGCGCTGATCTCCAGCCCGTACGCCGCTTCGCCCGCCAGCACCTGTACGTCGTCCAGCTCGCCGAGGCGGTGCAGGTACAACCGCCGCGACCGCACGAAATAGAAGGACCGGCCGTCCGCGCGCCAAGCCACAGGCAAGTAGCGGCACCGGTCGATCGGCCCGTCGACGACCTCCGCGGTATCGACGTCCAGCACCCACAAGACGGACTCCTCGTTGCCCTGTGACACCTGGAACGCCACGAGCCGGCCGTCCGGCGACGGCTGCCAGCGATCGAGCGTCGTCAGACCGGACGGGTCGAGACGCATCGGGTCGATCAGAATCCGCCCGTCGCCCGTCGAGAGAACCGGGTGTTCCTGGCCGGCGCTCCTGCGCAGGACGAATTGTCGCGAGCCTCGCCAGGTCGGCGTACCGGTGGTCTCGACGTCGCTCAAGGCGGCCACCCGGGCGCGGAAACGATAGCGGCCAGGGAGAGCGGCGGCCTGGGTGAGCCAGAGTTCGTCCTGGGCCGACTGCCAGGCCTGCGTTCGCGGATCGGCAGGATCCTCCAGCCAGCGGTACGGATCTGCGACCCGATGGCCGTGCAGGTACTCGACGCCGGCCTGCCGCACGGCATCGGGATAACTCAGGCGTGCACTCTGCACGGCGCTCCTTCCGGCAAGCCGGTTCCGGGCGGGCTGTGTTGCATCCCGCCCGGAACCTATGTGTGCCTAGTGGCACAGCACCAGGCTGACGTTGCTCGGGGTCTGGGACGCGCAGCCGAGGACGGTCAGCGTGCTGCCACCGCCACCACCACCGCCGCCACCAGTCGGAGCGTCGAGACCTTGCAGGTCGAGAAGTGCCATGATTTACACCTCCTTTCGAGGCTCGTAGCGTTCGGACGACGGGACGCGTCCGAGGAACGGGAGAGCCACCGGCTGCTCGTGCAGCGCGGCTCCGAGGGCCAGCAGGACACCGGCCGAGCCCGTCGCGAGATCCATCGACAGGCGAAGCAGTTGGTTGCCGGGGAACGCCAGGCCGCCGGCGTACGGGAGCGCATGCCAGCCGAGACCGGCGATCAGTTGCTCCTGGACGCTCGGGTCGAGCTGGGTCGCGGCGAGCAGGAGGCCGGCGCGGCCCATGAAGAGGCCGGGCTGGACGAAGTACTCGCAGTGGGTGACCTTCCGCAGCGCCTCGAGGGCCGGGGCGAGGTCATCGTCCGGGCGGTGGCGCAGGTAGCGGTCGAGCACCAGGGCGATACCGATGGAGCCCTCTTCGAGGTACGGGAGCGTGCGCCAGCCCTGGTTGACCTGCAGCATGCCGTAGTCATCGGTGGTGCAACGGCGCAGATCCTGCTGCAAGGCGATCTGTGCAAGGTCGAGCAAGCCGCAGTCGCCGGACCGCTCGTAGGCACGCAGGAACAGCAGCGCCGGTCCCGAGGAGCCGAACATCAACCCGGCTCGTGGGCGCCCTTCCCCGCTGAGCTCGGGGACGTCGGTGGGCCCACCGAGCCGATCGGCGACCTGATCCACGACCCGGGTGGCGGCCGCGAGGACGGCCGGCTCGGCGGCGAAGTCGTACAGGTTGAGGCCGATGCCCGCCAGGCCGGAGTACAGGCCGAGCTCTTGGACGTCAACTGGTTGCATCAGGCAATGGTCGAGGGCGTCGAGGGCGTCTTGGTGGTAGCCGAGTTCGTTGAGCGCGAAGGCGACGCCGTGGAGCCCGCTGTAGAGGCCGGGTCCTATCTCCGAGTCGTGTGCATGCTTGCGCAACCACTCGTCGTACTCCGGAAAGCGCCCGCCCCCGCATCGCGCCAGCGCGTAAAGCACCCCAGCCGCCCCATGCGCCAGGTTCACGCCACCGCCCGGCTCGAACTGCTGGATGTCTCCCGGGAACAGCCGGTCATCCCGCTCCGGTGTAGCACTCGCCACCACCGCCTTGGTGATCGCCGCCCGCACCTCCGGCCACGACGCCTCACCGGGAAGCACGAGATCCTCCTGCACCAGGGCCTGATCACCGACGATGATCCCCACCGCACGATCGAAAGTTGCCCTAGGCACCGAGAAGGTCGAGCTGATCTGATCCGCAAGCTGCGCAGCCTTCTGCGGGTGGAAGCGCAGCAGCATCGTCGCCTGCGGAGCGAACAACCCGAGCGCCATACAGGCAAGGGCGTAGCGGTCCACGTCGACGCCCTGGCGATCGCTGGGCGCCGCATACCCCGGATGCGCCAGCGCCGACCGTGCCTGCTCAGTGACCAGGGTGGCCACCTCGAAGTCGATCAGCACCAGCCGGGCGTCGGCGTCGACCAGGATGTTGCCGGGGTGAAGGTCGTTGAAGACCACGCCACGCTCATGCAACGCCCCGACCGCCTGCTCCACCCTGCCGAGCATCTCGAGCGCCCACGAGGCATACGCCGTTAGCTCGTCGACCGACGCATCCGGCCTGGTCAGCGGATAGCGCCGGACGATCAGCCGCTGCAGCGGATTGGAGTCGACGAACTCCTGCACCAGGAAGTGGTGATCCCCCAGCGTGAAGTAGTCGTGCACGGCCGGCACCACGTCCAGCCCGGCCAGCCGTTGCAGGATGTCGCGCTCGTGCCCGACCCGAGCCACCGCGTCCCGGCCGATGACGTCCAGCCCGGCCAACGGCCGGCCTTCCTTCAGTACCACCTTGGTCTCGCTGTCACGATGATGCCCGAGGTAGACGCCACCGCCGTTGGAGAACTGGATCACGCTCTCGATCACGTACGCCAGGTCGTTGGTGGTCACCGCATTGCGGGCCTCCAGGTGCGACTCGAGGAAGGACGGCAGCGATACCCAGGACGGGACGGAGAAAGTCGGGCCGCGAACGTCGGGAACCAGTTGCCCGGATGCATCCGCGAGCGCATAGACCCGTTCGCCGCTGTCCGACAGGCAGTACCGGGTGACGAACGCGCCGTACCGGACGAAGAGCGGGCCGGCCGCGTACCGCAGATCGCTCAGGATGTAGGGCCCCTGGACTCCCGCGAGCAGGCCGTCGAGCTCCTTGAGGACAAGCTCGAGCTGCGCCTCGTCGGCCGGATAGATGGTGACGAGCTTGCCGCTGGAGCCGCGGGCGGCCGACTTCGAGTTGAGCATCACCGCGACGGGCTTGCTGCGCAGGAACTTGAAGGCCAGGCCGCGTGGAACGCAGTACTCCCAGACCGCGGCGATCGCCCGCTCGGCATCGTCGAGGCCGGCGGAAACGTGGATCTTCCAGCCCTGCTGGGGAATCTCGGCACCCGACGGCGCGTAGTGCATCCAGACGTCGCCGGCGTGGTGGTCCCAGCCGGCGGGCAGCGGCCGGGCGCAGGCCGCGAAGTCCGGATCCTCTGCCCCGCGGTTGGTCGGGGTGTCGTAGAACAGCCGATCAGCGAGGCAGTAAAGCTCGTACTGCTCCATCTCGACCTCCCATGTGAAGAACCCGTCGTCACATGGTGTGTCGCCTCAAGCGCTCCGCGTAGTGTCTGCCGTCACGATCGATGCGTGAGGAATGCGTCCGATACTCCTGCGTATCTCAACCTCGCCGCCCCTGGGCAGCCTCTGCACGCTGCCCTATATCTTTGTTGCCATGCGCAACTCAATGACTCCGCCGGCCGCCGTCGAGATCAGTGACGGCATCTACGCCTACATCCAGCCGGACGGGAGTTGGTGGGTCAACAACGCCGGCTTCCTGGTCGGCCGGCGTGGTGTGATCAGCGTCGACACCTGTGCCACCGAGAGCCGGACCCGCGACTACCAGGCGACGATCGGCAAGTTCAGCGACCAGCCGGTACGGACCATCGTCAACACCCACCACCACGGCGACCACACCTGGGGCAACGCCCTGTTCACCGGCGCGACGATCGTCGCCCACGACCACCTCCGCGCCCAGATGGAGGCGTTCGGACCGCCCGCGCAGCTCCCGTTCTGGACTCCGGTCGACTGGGGCAACCTCGAGCTCGAGCTCCCCACGCTCACGTTCGCCGACTGCGTCACGCTCTGGAACGACGACCTGGCCTGCGAGGTCCGGTACGTCGGTCAGCCCGCCCACACCACCAACGACTCGATCGTCTGGATCCCCGAACGCTCCGTCCTCTTCACCGGCGACCTGCTCTTCAACGGCGGCACCCCGTTCCTCCTGATGGGCTCGATCGCCGGTTCCATCGAGGTCCTGGAAACCGTCCTCAAGCCGCTCAACGCCGAAACCATCGTCCCCGGCCATGGCCAGCTCGCCGGCCCGGCACTGATCGACGACGTACTGGCCTACCTCCACTTCATCCAGGACACTGCCCGTACCGCCAAGGCAGCCGGCCTGACCCCGCTCGAAGCAGCCCGGAACACCGACCTGGGCCAGTACGCCGACCTGCTCGACGCCGAGCGCATCGTCGGCAACCTCCACCGCGCTTACTCCGAGCTCGACGACTCTCCCGTCGACCTGATCGCTGCCCTGACCGACATGGTCACCTACAACGGCGGTCCGCTGACCTCCCACGCCTGACGCAATACCCTGTCCGCATGACCGACCGAGGGATGCAGGAGCTGGCCCTGCTGTTGCTGACCGCGCTCGCCAACGAGTCGCGGCACGGCTACGCGATCGCTCAAGAGGTCAAAGCCATCACCGACGGCCGGGTGGTGCCGCGCACCGGAGCGTTGTACGGAGCGTTGGACCGCCTGCTCGCGGAAGGCCTGATCCAGGTGGAGCGGGAGGAAGTGGTCGGCGGCCGGGCGCGGCGGATCTTCGCACTCAGCCCAACCGGCCGCGACCGACTCGAGGCCGAGGCCGACCGGCTGGCCGCCACCGCCCGCGAGGTCCGCCGCCGCCTAGCCGGCGGAACCGCCCCCGCTACATGACCGATTCCCTTCTTCGGTTGTATCCGGCCGGTTATCGAGAGGCTTACGGTCGCGAGATCCTCGACGTCCACCGTGAGCTGACGATTGACCTGTCTTTCCCCGCCCGGCTGCGGGCGGACGCCGACCTGGTCGCGCATGCGCTGCGAGTTCGGCTCGGACTCGACTCCGCCTCCGCCGGCGGGCGGTTCTTCGCCATCACGGCACCCTTCGCCCTGGCGGTCGCCGCGGCGTACGCCGGCATCCAGCTGATGCGCTGGTACGCCGGAATCGCGATCTCCCCCGGCTCGACCCGCAGCCATCTCGCCACCGTCGACTTCCGGCAAGCACTCAACATCCTCCTGTTAGCGACGATCGCCATCGGCGCCATCCTCACCCTCACCCGACGCCGACCCTCAGGCCGATTCCTCACCATCACAGCCCTCTTGGCCTACGCCGCCCAATGGACAGCCACCCCAGCCCTCTACGCCGACGGCCCCTACGAAGCCCTGGCCGCAACCCTCACCGCCACCACCCTCCTCGCCTGTCCCCCCGACCTCGCCATCACCGGTGTCGACGGGCGACGGCTAGCCATGGCAGCTGGATTCATGGCAGCCATCGCCTGGTTTCCGATTGCGCTTGTCGAGACTCGGGCGTTCGTCATCAGCACGGACTACGGCGCCTGGCCGCTGCTGACCCTCGCCATCACCGGCATCGCCCTGGCCCTCTACGCCCGGCCGGCCGGTCTGCGCATGCTCGCCGCGACGGCGGCCGCCTCACCACTCTTCCTTGCGCATGCCTACGCGACCGGAGTTTTGCAGATAGTCCGTTGAAGTGAGTACTCTCGGGACCGGACTATCCCCGGCAGAGACGACGACCAACGATGCCTTTCACCCTGGCGCACCCCGCCGCGGTCCTGCCACTGCTACGCCGACCGTTCGTCCCGGCAGCGCTGGTCGCCGGCTCGCTGGCACCTGACGTCCCGTACTTCCTCAGAGCCGCCGGCATCACCTCAACCACAGCCGGCGACTGGTACGAACCCTTCCTCAACGCCACCCACACACACTCCCTCACCGGCCTCCCGATAGACCTCCTGTACGCCGTAGCGCTGGTGATCGCCTACTGGATGCTGCGCGCCCCCATCACCGCCCTACTCCCCTCCGGCCTCGCCCTCCCCAACCCCGAGCCAACAACCATTCCCAAAGTGCAGTACGTCGGCTGGCTGGTTGCGTCTGCTCTGGTTGGTGTCGGCAGCCACCTGCTCTGGGATGCCTTCACCGACACTGACCTACTGCCCGCGCACCGGCTGCTCCAATACGCGAGCACAGCCTTCGGCCTGACCGTCATCACCTGGTACCTCTGGCGCCACCGCACCAGCCTCCACACCAGCCTCCGCACCACCGAGGACCGGACTCGCCACCTCACCCCAGCGATGCGGCGGACAGTACTGGCCGTGCTGATCGCCGCCCCTCTCCTAGGCGCCGCCGTACTCGCACACCGCGACTACACCGACTACCGAACCGATTCGGCCGCCTGGACAGCCATCGCCGAGGGTGTTCTGACCGGCGCGGTCAAGAGGGCGGGCGCGGCACTGGCGATCGCCCTCTTGCTCTACACCGCAGCCTGGCAGCTGATCAGCCCCCTACGAAGGCAGTGACCGCCTGCGCGAACGCCTCAGGCTCTTCCAGATGTCCGAAGTGGCCACTGTGCTCCAGCACCGCCAATTGCGAACCAGGGATCAGTTTGTTGAGTTCCTCCGCCCAGCGCATCCCACAGATCGGATCGAAGCGCCCGACGATCACCAGCGCAGGGATCGTGATCGAACCCAGCACCTCCCGATCGTCGATCACGTCCGGTACGCCGTCCGCGTCGACGCCCGAGATGTAGGTACCGCTGACCTTCGCCTGCAACGGCTCGAACTCCGCCCGCCGGTTCCAGTAGTCGGCAACGTAGAGCGGGATGATCCCGGCGAGCGCAGCCGTCATCCCCTCATCGGTCGTGATAGCCGGAATCGACTGCACGGTTGCCAACACCTGAGGAAGATCCGGATTACCCTCGTGACGGGCGACGAACTCGTCGATGTTGCGCATGAACTCGGCACCATGCTCTGGCCCAGTGACCGGCGCACTGTCGTACAGGATGATCCCGGCCAGCCGCTCTGGATGCTTCACCGCATAGCGCTGCACCACGAAGCCGCCGTGCGAGTGGCCCATCAGGTAGACCGGGCCGGCCGGCAAAGCCTCGATCACTGCATCGAGCGCCGAGACGTAGCGATCGCGGGTGTAACCGTCAGGATGGCTCGCAAGGCGTCCGGAGCCGCCCGTACCGATCGGCTCGACGTAGACCATCGTGAGGTGCGATTCCAGCTGCGGCATCCTCAGGTACTCCCAGAAGACGCCCGGCCCGCCGGAGTGCGCGACACAGACCGGCCCGGTGCCGTGGACGTGGTACCGCTGGGCGATGCCGTTCAGGTCGATGGTGTGCGTGCCCGGCGCCAGCGGGTTCGAATCGAGGTTGGTCATCAGATCTCCGTCGTAGTGGTGCAACTGAACACCGACAGGACGCGGCCGCACGAGCGAAGTTCAATCCAGGCCGTGTGACCTGGGCCACGAATCTCAGGCCGCCGCGACCGGGTGGTACAGCCGCAACTCCTTGACCAGCCCCTTCGACAGCGACATCAGCCAGATGACAGCGGGCGGGCAGTGCTCAGGATCGTCCGGCGGGCTGATCAGATCCGTCTCCCAGATCGCGATCTCCTGGCTGGCCACCACATGCCGGAGCCGCTGATGGACCCCGGCCTCCAGATCGCTCTCCATCCCACGCAGCAAGAACGAATGCCCGATGACCGACTGCCCACCGAGGACGAAAGCAACCTCCGGCGACCACCTCTGCGCCAGCACCCCGGCGAACCGCCCCCGCTCAGCCTCCGCCAGCGTCTCCAGCCCCTCCCGCCGGCTGGCCTCGGTCAACGCCGCCGCGTCGCCATGCGCAGCCTCCGCAGTACCGCGCAACGCCTCCGCCAGCTTCGCTCGTCCATGACTGAGCCGGCTGCGAATCGTCCCCACCGGTACGCCGCAGACCGCCGCGATCTCCTGGTACGACGTGACGCCGGTGCTGAAGTACCGCAACATGACCGCCATCCGGATCGGCGCCGGCAGCTCCTCGATCGCCCGCCAGATCCAGTCGCGCGAAGCGTGCTGATCCAGCACCTGCTCGGGCGTCGGCGAGGTAGATGCCAACGGCAAGCTTTGGATCGGTACCACCGCCCGGGCCGACCCAGTGGCCCGCAGCCGGGTCCGGCACGCATTGCGCACGATCATCCGCAGCCAAGGCCCAACAGCCGCCGGATCCCGCACATCTCCGATCCGCCGCAACGCCACCAGCGCGGCATCCTGCACCGCATCATCCACATCCGGCCCGAACCCGAGCACCCCGAGCGCGACCGCCCGCATCCCAGCCTCATGCCGCTGAAGCAGCACGCCCAGCGCACCGACATCACCGCCCTGCGCGCTGCGCGTGAGCTCGGCGTCGGTACCCCCGCTGACCATGCCCCCAGCCTACCGAGCCGGGTGGAGACACCAGATATTCAACAGCCGTACCCCACCAGTCACTACAGAACCGCGTGTCCCGTCAAGATGCGAGGCCATCGTTGCGGAGCTATGGTCTGAGCGACGAGTCCGGTCGCCCCCGGTCGAGGAGCTCGTTCGCCTGGAAGGAGGCCGCGATGCGCGCCGGCCATCAGCAGTTCAGCGCTCTGCGGCGCTGGGCCTGGACCATCATCGGCAATCGCACCGTCCGCGTCGCCGCCCTGCTGGGCGCGGTCGGACTGTCGTTGTGGAACGTCGAGCGGGTCCCGCACACCGCGGTGGTGCCGGCCATGATCGGGCTGCTGCCGTTCGCGATCGGCAAGTACGTGCTGTGCCCGCTGCGCTGGCATTCGCTGTCCACCAGCGGCCGATCGCGCTGCTGGCACCTGCGCGCCTACGCGGAGAGCGAGATCCTCGGCCTCATCTCGCCCTGGCACGCCGGCGCGGACCTCTGGCGGATCCACCGGCTGGAAGGGACCGGCGTACGCCGTGCGCCGGCCGTCGCCGAAGTAGCGCTCGACCGCTTCGTCGGTACGGTCGGACTGACCTGTGCCGTCGCGGTCTGTGGCGTCGCGTTCCCCCGGACCGTGCTGATCGTCGCTCTCACCCTGGCCGCCGTCGTCCTCGCGGTGGCGCTGATCGTGAACCGGCGGCATCCCCGTCTCGCCGGGCGCTGGCCGTGGCCGTCGCCCAAGGTGTTTGCCAGCGGCATCCTCTTGTCGGTCGGCTACCAGGCGACGATCCTCGGCCTGCTGATCGGCGCGCTCCACGCGGTCGGAGACTCGGTGTCGGCCTTCCAGCTGGCCGCCGTCTTCGGAGCCAGCCAACTCGCCGGCGCGCTGCCCGGCGTCCACGGAGCCAGCCCTCGCGAGGGCGCCTTGGTGGCCGGCCTCGCGTCGATCGGCGTTCCCTGGACCGCGGCTTTCGGCGCCGTCGCGCTGACCGCCATTCTCTACTGGATCCCGGCCCTGCTCATCGGCGGCACTTTCCTCTTCCTGCGCTGGCGCGGCTGGTTCACCGACCCAGTACTAGCAAGACCGGCCGACCAGCTCGCGTAGCCAACCCCGCTGATCGGTTCGGTCGGGGCCGAAGTAACCAGCTCGTACGGTCGTTGCTGTGCTGAGCGATCCGAACTACCTGGTCCCGACCACTCCCCCGGCGACGACCGGCGTCGCCTGGTTGCGCTCATCCGTCGCCCGCTTCAGCAACGGCCCGACCCATGACCGTCGGCGAGCACTGGCCGTGGCTTCGTTGGCCGCCATCGACCCGGACGATCTGCGTGCGCTGGCGCTCGAGCGCGGCACCAGCCCGGTCGAAGTACTGGCCGAGGCTCTGGGTCTGCCCTGTTCGGTCGCCGACGACGTCGCCGTCATCGCCAAGTCCTATCAACCCCACACCACGATCACTCCAGAAGCCGACCAAGCCACAGACCGCCTCGCCCGCCTCCTCCGCGCCCACTACGCCAGCGGACTGGACGATCGCCCACACCCCGATCGGCTCAGCGACGAGAGCGCGGCCAACCTCATCGCCTTGCTCGTTCAAGCCTGCGACGCGACAGCCGCGCTGGTCGCAAACACCCTCGCCGGCCGCAGCGATCCGCCGGTGCCCAAGACCCGGCGCATCGCCCCCGACGGCTCGACAGTAGAGATCGACCTGACCGACACGCCCTTCGGCGCAGGACCGCACGCCTGCCCCGGCCGACTCCACGCCCTCGCGCTGGCCGACGGTTTGGTTGCAGCTAGTCGAAAGCCGAGCGGGCCCCGGACATGAACCCCTGCAATTGGAATCAGCCCTGGGAGGCCTTCAGCATGTCCTCGCGCGGTACGACCTTGATCCGCTCGCGGCCCTCCGCCTGACCGAGCGACTGCTCGTGGGCGTCCAGGCGCGACCAGCCGTCGGCGTCGACGACGGTCGCGCCGCGGTCGGCGAGGTGCGCCAGGATCGCGTCGGGATCGGAGACCTCGGGCCGCGGCAGGCCGTCCAGGTCGGCGAGCAGGCTGGCGATCGTCTCGGCGGCGTCCGACTTGGTGTGGCCGATCAGGCCGATCGGGCCACGCTTGATCCAGCCCGTCGTGTAGAGCCCTGGCAGCGGTACGTCGTCGATGTCGAGCACCCGGCCGCGGTCGTTGACGATCACCCCGGCCTGGTGGTCGAACGGGACACCGGGCAGGTTCGAGGAGAGGTACCCGACGGCGCGATACACGGCCTGTACCGGCGTCTCGACGTACTCGCCGGTGCCCTTCACCGTGCCGTCACCCTGCAACTCGGTCCGTTCCGTCCGGAGCGCCTCGACCCGGTCGGTGCCCAGTACTTCGACCGGCGCCTGGCAGAGATGGATGTGGATGCGGTGCTCGGCGCCGGTCGGCTCGGCCTCGAGGTACTTCAGCAGCGTGTCGACCATCAACCGCGTGCCCTTGTTCGAGTTGATCGCCTGCTGGCTCGCCTCGTCGATCTCGAAGCCCTCGGGGTGCACGATCACGTCGACGGCCGGCGAGTGCGAGAGCTCGCGCAACTCCATCGGGGTGAACTTGATCTGCGCCGGGCCGCGCCGGGCGAACACGTGCACGTCGGTGGCCTGGTTGGCCTTCAGCCCGCGGTACACGTTGTCCGCGATCTCGGTGGTGAGCTGCTCGTCGGCAGGCTTGGCCAGCATCCGGGCCACGTCGAGTGCGACATTGCCTGCCCCGAGGACCGCGATGTGACGAGCCTCCAACGGCCAGTCCCGCGGTACGTCGGGATGTCCGGCGTACCAGCTGACGAAGTCGGCGGCCCCGTAGCTGCCCGGCAGGTCGATGCCCGGGATGTCGAGCTCGCGGTCGGTGATCGCGCCGGTCGCGAAGATCACCGCGTCGTAGTGCCGGCGCAGGTCCTCGAGCTTGAGGTCGGCGCCGTACTCGACATTGCCGAGGAACCGGATCCGGTCCCGGCCGACCACCCGGTGCAGCGCCTTGATGATCTCCTTGATCCGCGGGTGATCCGGCGCCACGCCGTACCGCACCAACCCGAACGGAGCGGGCAGCCGCTCGATCAGATCGACCGTGGCCGTATCGTGCTCCTTGGTCAGGATGTCAGCCGCGTAGATTCCCGCAGGCCCGGCGCCGACGACGGCGACTCGGAGGTCTCTCACGATCTCCCCAGTTCCCTCACGCTAAGTTAGGCAAGCCTTACCTAAATGACCTTATCCGCCGCAAGGCCTGATCCCCAACTCTTGAGATTCATTTCACAAGCACTCCCGGCGCTGCCAATTGAAGCCTGAATCAACCGCGATACCGCGCGATGGCCAGCATCCGAGACCGGCCGCGATCAACCGCCCGACCTGGTAACGCGAACTCGGGGTGGTCCGTTGCCGGACCACCCCGAGAGTGACTTGCCTACTTGTACTACTACTTGGCGAGGGTGTAGCGGAGCTGGTCGTTGCGCAGGACGTTGCCGGACACCTTCACGATCCGGAGCGTGTGGTTGCCGTCGGCCAGACCGGTCTTGCTGAACACCTGCCGCGCGGTGAGCCGCGCGTCGGCGTGCAGGTTGACCCGGGTGACGAGCTTGCCGTCGATGAAGACGTCGGCGTCGCCTTGGTCCGGAGCCAGCGCGGTGACCCAGTCGACACTGACACCCTTGAAGGCGAACTCGAGCGCCGCGCCGTTCGCGGTCGCCGCGTGTACGTCGTCGCGGTAGTCACCGCGGAAGCTGAAGTCCAGCTTCGTACTGCCGACCGGCTGCGTCGCCAGGTACCCCGCCTTGATCGTCACGACCTTGCCCGCGACGGTGTAGTCGGTGCCCTTGACCAGCACCTTGCCGGCATTGGCGATCGAGGCCAGCTCGCCGGGATCGCGGGCGATCTCGGTGCTGACATCGGCCTGGGCCTGCTTGTCGAAGGACGCCGTACCGGGGTTCAGCAGACTCTCCTGCCGGACGACCAGCTTGTCGAGCAGCATGAACTGGCCCGACTTCTTCACACCGCGGATCGTGTGGCTGCCGTTCGGCAGATCCGAGATGCTGAACACCGTCTGCTGCGCCGACCGGGAATCGGCATGGGTGTCCACGGTCGCCTTCAGCGCGCCGTCGACGTAGATCTCGACCTCGCCCTGGGACGGATCCTTCTCGGTGACGTAGTCGACACCGTTGCCGACGAAGCTGTACGAGAACGCGTCGCCGTTGGTCTCCGTGTACTGGACGTCGTCCTGGTAGTCGCCCAGGCCACGCCCGGTACTGCGGCTCCACGAACCCGTGTAGACGATGCTGGAGTTGTCGTTGTTCAGCTCGACGGTCCGGGTACCACCGTTGCCCGCGACCGGCGGGGTCTGGGTGCCGGTGTCGGTGACGTCGACCGTCAGCGGCTCGGAGACGGCCGGTACCTCGTTGTTGTTGTTGCGGGTCCAGACACCGTCGTACGCGACGCGCAGGTCGTCGTCGTTGACCCGGATCGCGGCCTTCTTCGCCGGGGTGACCTTGAACAGCCGGACGCCGTGCGGGGGTACGACCGCCGCGGTGTAGCTGCCGTCGTACTGGCCGAGGTCCCGACGCGCCCACAGGTCGCGGACCGTCGCGGAGCCGTCCAGACCGAGGTCGGAGAAGTTCGCCGTGATCTTGGCTTCGGTAGTACCGAGGTTGAACAGGGCAACGGTGTAGGAACTGTCGGCGTTGAGCGAGTACCAGACCTGCTTGTTGCTCTTGGTCGACACCGGCTGCGCGGGGCGTCCGGCCTGGTTGACCGCGATGACCTCGGGGTTGGTGAGCAGCTCGATCCCGTACGAGTCCAGCTTGGTCATGTCGTTGCCGATGTAGAACGGGGCTGCCGAGACGGCCCACAGCGTTGCGGCGGTACGGCGCTCGTCCTTGGTCAGACCGTCCATCGTGCCGTTGCCGACATTCAGTGAGTCGAAGTCGTTCCAGCCACCGGGGCCCGCGTGCCGCCACCAGTCGGCGGCCTTCGGGAACAGCCGGTTGATGTTCGGCCAGGCCGTGAGTGCCTCACCAGGGCAGTAGCACTCGACGTCCCACTCGACCCGCCAGCCGTTCGCGACCGACTTCCAGTAGTCGGCGTAGTTGATGTCGAGCGCCCAGGACAGCTCGAGCCAGATCTTGTGCCGGGCCAGCGACTGCGACCAGCCCTTGACCTCGTCGCGGGCGTCCAGGGACAGGTCGTTCTTGCCCGAGCCCGGCGTGACGCTGTCGAACTTCAGCAGGTCGACACCCCACGAGGCCATCAGGTCCACGATCGAGTCGATGTACTTCTGGGCGCATGGGTTGGCCATGTCGACGCGGTAGCCGAAGCCCCAGTAGTCGCCCTGCTGCAGGGGCTGCTTGGCCAGGCTGCCGGTCCGGCACTCCGGCGCGCCGTAGACGGGATAGTTGGCGTCCAGCACCGCCTTCGAGATACCGGGGATGCTGTAGATGCCGACCTTCTGGCCGTTGTCGTGGATGTGCTTGATCAACGCCGGCAGGCCGTGCGGGTACAGCTTGGTGCTCGGCACGGGCCGGCCATACTCGTCGACCCCGCCGTTCCAGGCCGCGTCGATGTTGATCCGGTTGTACCCGTACGGCTGCAGCTTCTTGTGCATCGCGTCCGACTGGGCGGTGATCTGGGCCTCGTTGATCCAGTTGCCGCCGTCGTTCGAGTACACCTGCATGCTGTAGCTGCTCCAGCCCATGTAGGGCTTGGCCGCTTGCGCCCCCGCCGGCCCGAGTGAAGGGCTCCCCGCGGTGACGACGTTGGCCGGCATCGAGATGCTGCCGGACGTAGTACTGGTCGTGGTCTTGGTCTTGGCATCCGCGGCACTCGGCGGGGGCGTGGCCGGCCCTTGAGCGGCGGAAGCGGTCAACCCGATCGGGAGGACGGCGGCGACGAGGACCCCCGCGAGTATGCCTCGCCTCGTCTTGTTACGAAGGAACCTGGACATGAACGATGACCTCTCTTTGCGGTTCGTCGACCCCCGGACAAGAACCACAGATCGGATAGGATATTGGAACCTTCATGCCTGGCTCAGGTGATGTCAAGATCCAGAGGCAGGATTATTCACGCCGTTAACTAATTGACCACTACTGGCGGTAACCCCTCCGGCGCTCCACGATGAAGCAAGCAATCTGTGGGGGGAACCACATGTCGCATCACAGCGCCCTGCTCAGCGCCTTGAGCGAAGAGGGCGAGCTCGTTCTCGGGCAGAACCTGCCGTTCTGGCGTCCGGCCCTGCGAGGCCGGGTATCGACGGACCTGGTGATCTCCGCCAACGAACTGCGAGCTCTCATCGTCGCCGCCGACCGGCCGGCCGGGCAACGGCGACTAGCCGTCCGCGGCGCAGTCATCGACGGCATCCTCGACCTGTCCGGAATCCAGGTGGACCTGCCGCTGGAATTCACCTGCTGCTGGTTCGCTGACGACTTCGACCTCCGGCACGCGAGGCTGCGCGGTCTTGACCTGACGGGTAGTGCGTTCAGCGGTCGGCTGCTGCTGACCGGCTGTGAGGTGGCGGCGAACCTCACCTTGACCGACGCGACGCTCGAGGGAAGAGGCGACGACGGCATCAGCTTGGTCGGCGACGGCCTCCGGGTGACGGACGACCTCAATCTCGATCGGAATTTCAGCTCGATCGGCGCGGTCCGGCTGACGGGCGGCCACATCAGCGGTGACCTGGTACTGGACGGCGCGAACCTCGCCGGCTTCGACCAGCACCGGATCAGCCTGTCCGCGGACGGGCTGCGGGTCGATGGCATCGCAAGTCTGTCGGACGGGTTCAGATCGGCGGGAACGGTTCGTTTGGTCGGGGCGAGCATCGGCGCTCAACTGAGAATGCGAACCGCGACCCTGAACGGCCGTGATGCCGACGGCTGCGCCTTGGTGGCCGACGGCCTCAGCGTCGGTCAGGACGCGAACCTCAGCCCGGGGTTGGTCACCGAAGGAGCGGTCCGGTTGATCGGCGCCACGATCGGCGGTCAGCTCAAGATGCAGGGAGCTGCTCTGCGGGGCGCGAACAGCGCAAGAATCAGCCTGCTCGGCGACCGTCTTCGGGTCGGCGACAACACCTACCTGAGCAAGGGTTTCAGCACCGACGGCGCCGTCAAGCTCATCGGCGCACGCCTGGGCGGACATCTGAGCATGACCGACGCGACGATCCATGGCTCGAACCCCAACGGCGTCAGCCTGATCGCGGACCGTCTTCGGGTCGACGACAACGTGTACTTCGGATCGCTCAACTGCGCGGGTGCGGTACAGCTCATGAGCGCGCAGGTCACCGGGAGCCTGTCGATGAGCGGAGCATCGATCAACGGCACCAACCGGCGCGGTGTCAGCATGGCCGCCGACCGGCTGCGAGTCGACAGCAGGGTGACCTTGGGGTTCACCACAGCCGGAGCGGTCCGGCTCGCAGGTGCGCGGATCGGTGGTCAGCTCATCCTGAGCGGCGCTCACCTCCGCGGGACCAATGCCGCCGGACAGAGTCTGATCGCCGATGGGCTGCACTGCGAACGAAAGCTCGTCCTGAAGAAGGACTTCTCGGCGGTCGGTCCCCTCAGCTTCGCGGGCGCGGAGATCCAGCATCTGGTCGTCGGCGACACCGCCGGCGAACTGCCGACACTTGGTGACGTGACCGGATGGACCGTCCAGGACGTGAGCGGCAGGATCCGTACCGATCGCACAGCCGCCGCAGCCTGGTTGTCGACCCAGCCGGCAGCGCAGCCCTGGCAGGCATTGGCAGCGGTCTACGACCGAAACGGTCAGCCGACCGACGCACGCTGGATCCGGTACAAGTCGGCAGTCCGTTCGACCAAAGGCACTGCCATGCCCATCTGGCTCGCCCGGCAGGCATACCGAGTGACCACCGGTCACGGTTACTACCCCCTGGTCGCCTTGTTCTGGTTGGCGCTCATCTTCATAGGGGCAACCACCATCGCCGCCACCTCCGCCGACCAGTTCACCACCCCGACCACCGCGGCCATCCGCACAGACCTGGCCACAAGGGGCCAGTCCCCCGTACCCGGCCGAGCGCCGGCCTCACAGTGCTCCCGCTCCACCTGGGACGTCCCCTGCCTGGACCCCCTGACCTACGGCCTCTCCACCGCCTTCCCAGTAATCGGCGCCACCAACACTTGGACCCCGTCGAGCAACGCCCAAGCACTAGCCATCACCTTCCACACCATGCGCCTCCTGTCCTGGATCTTCGCCGCCATCCTCCTAGCCGGCATAACCGGCCTCCTCCGCAAACAAACCTGACGGGATCCACACGATGACGTCACCAATGGAGCGGTGCTAGGCGCGGTGGTCGGTGGTCAGTGTTGCTGCCAGTTTGATGGTTGCGGCGCCGAGGGGGGTCGGTTGCTGTACGCCGTACGCGGTGGTGACTCGTTGCTCGAAGGTGTTCGGGTTGAAGGTGGGTAGTTCTGATGAGAGGGAGCCGACCGACGCGGCGTCGAAGGGGAGGTTCAGGTGGCGGTAGATGTCGGTCAGGAGGGGGCGGAGTTGGTCGTCGTCGCCGAGGATGATCAGGGTGCTGAAGAGCCAGGCGTTGCGGACTACGCGTTGGCCGGTGCCGACGAGTTTGACGGTGCCGCGGGCGTTGACGCTGTGGGCTCCCGGGCAGTATTCGCCGGGTACTGCGCCTACTCGGGCGTCGATGCCGGAGTCGCGGAGGATTTCGGCGTACAGGTTGCCGAAGTACTGGAACCGGCTCTCGAGGCCGTCGGGCGCGACTGGTTCGTGCTTGACGTGGTCGATGACGAGGGCTTGGGGCGTGTAGGCGACCGGGCGGCCGCCGACGGCGCGTACCAAGGGCTCGAATCCGGCTGCGCGGGCAGATCGCACGGCGGCGTCGAAGCCGGGGAGGCGGGTGTCGCGACGGCCGAAAACCACGACGGGGGCGGCCGGGCGGTAGATCCGGAGCGCCTCGCTCACCTCACCGGTGGACGCCTGCCGCACCAACGCGTGGGCGACGGCCAGCTCCATCGCCTCGTCGCCACCAGGCAACGCACCCGAGAAGAGCAGCACGGCGCCATCGTGCCATGGTTGGTTGCTGTGACGACCTATCGGGACCGCTATCCGCTGTCAACGCGAGAGGTTGACGGCGTCACCGTCCAGATCATCAGCCCGCCACCCGGCGTCGAGCCGGCGGGTGGGCTGCCGTGGGTTTGGCGGGCGGAGTTTCTCGGTGCTTTCGATGATGCCGATCGGGCGATGCTCGACGCGGGGTGGCATCTGGTCTACGTCGAGGTGCCCGATCGGTACGGCGACCCGGTGGCCATGGCCGCGTGGTGGGCGGCGTACCGGTGCTTGGTCGACGAGCTCGCCTTCGATCCGCGTCCCGCCCTGATCGCCCTCAGCCGAGGCGGCCTGTACGCGATCTCCTGGGCAGCCGCCCACCCAGACTGCGTCAGCGCCATCTACCTCGACAACGCCGTCTGCGACCTCCGCAGCTGGCCCGGCGGCCTCGGCGACGCGCCGTCCGCACCAGCCGAATGGCAACAAATGCTGAAGGTCTATGCCCTCGACCCCACCGACCTGGACGCCGTCGCCGCGATCAGCCCGATCAGCAAACTCGCCCCACTCGCCGCCGCCCGCATCCCCCTCCTGGTCGCCTACGGAGACGCCGACCGAGCAGTACCTGCCAACGAGAACTCCGTACCTCTCCTGGCCAACTACACCAACCTGGGCGGCCCTTCCCAAACAGTCATCCGCCCCGGCGCCGACCACCACCCCCACGGCATCGACCCGGCGGTAGTACGCGCCTTCTTCGAAGCAAGCCCGCTCATTTCCCAGAAACAGCAACCTCACTAGGTCAACCAGCCCGCCGGGCGCACCCTGAGGCATGAGTCAACTAGAGGTACTGAGCACCACGGAGTTGTCCACCCGCCGGCAGAACGTGCTGCGAGCCGGTTACGCGTTCATGGCAGTGGGACTGGTGATCGTCAAGTGGCCGGTCGTCATCCAGGAGGCCCGCTCTCTGCCCGTGATGGAAGGCGTCGTCGCCTGTCTGCTGACCGCGATGTCGCTGCTGGCGATCCTCGGCCTCCGGTACCCGGTCCAACTGCTCCCGATCCTGCTGTTCGAAGTGCTCTGGAAGCTCATCTGGCTGGTCGCGGTCGCGCTCCCCCATCTCCTCGCAGGCGACGTGGATGCGGACACCGGAAGCGTCCTGTTCAGTTGCTCCTTCATCGTCGTCGTCGTCGCCGTCATCCCGTGGCGGTACGTCTGGACGCACTACGCCAAGGCCCCCGGTGCGGCTTGGCGCTAACGGGCTTCGAGGATCGACATTCGGCTGGGGGTGTCGATGACGCGGGTCTGGTGGAGGCCGGCGGCGGCGAAGAGGGCGGCGTACTGGTCGGCGGTGCGTTCGCGGCCGCCGGGCATGACCAGCATGTTGATGTCGGAGAAGGCCGCCTGGGCTTCTTGGCCTGGACGGTCGAGGATTGTTTCGATGACCAGGACCGAGCCGCCCGGGTTGAGCGAGCGGGCGCAGACGCGGAGGATGTCGACGCAGCGGTCGTCGGGCCAGTCGTGCAGGATCGACTTGAGCAGGTAGCCGTCGGCGGGCGGGACCTCCTTGAAGAAGTCGCCGACGACCGCGGACCACCTCGACGCGACGGCCGGCGACACCGGCTCGGTGGCGACGACGTGCTGCTGGTCGAAGACCGTGCCGAGGAGCTGGTCGTTGGCTCGCAGTACCGCGTCCAGCACGATGCCCTTGCCGCCGCCGACGTCGACCACCGTCTGGAACCCCGAGAAGTCGTACGTGTTCGCGACCGCCGCCGCGATCTTCCAGCTGAGCGCGGTCATGTTGTCGTTGAAGATCTCGTTGTGCTCCGGCTGCCGCTGCCGATGCGTCCAGACGTCGACGCCGTGCAGCGCCTCGAAGGCGTTCTCGCCGGTACGAACGCTGTGCCCGAGATGACCCCAGGCCGCCCAGAGCGCGGGATCCTGCAGCGTCCGAGCGAGCGGCCGCAGCGTACCGGGCACGTCCGACCGCAACATCTCCCCGAGCTCGGTGTTGCTGACGGCGCCGTCAGCCTCCGCGTACACGCCGATCGCCACCAACGCCCGCATCAACCGGCCCAGCGTCTCTTCATCCGCCCCCGTCACGGCCGCCAGGTCCGCGACCGTCCGCGCCCCCTTCGCCAGCTCGTCCGACACCCCGAGCTCCGCCGCGACGCTCAGCGCCGCCGAGATCCGGTAGCCGGTGATCATCGATTCGATCCCACCCCTGGTATCCATGAATCAGATCATCCACCCGCGACGCCGTACCGGCACCCCTGAACTGCTGACTACTTGACGGCTTTCGCGGCCTTGTCCCAGTTTTCGTGGAGGTTGTCCAGGTAGGACTGCGCTTGGGCACCGGGCTTGGCGCCGGTCGCGAAGGCCCTCATGTTGCCTGCCCCCGTGTTGTAGCCCAGGGCAAGCAACTCGTCCTTGCTGAACTTTCCGCTCCGCCGATCGGGCAACCGCCGGGCGAGGTCATGCAGATGCCAGGCCGCGGCCTCGATCGCGAGGTCGGGATGATCGGGCAACTCTTCCCACTGCCGTTTGCCGAACCGACCACGCTTGGTGTCGTCGAAGGCGGCCCGGTGCATGTTGGCGATCCCGAACGCGGAGTCCTCCTTGAAGTGCTGCCACGACCGCTCCAGCTGCGGATCATGCGGCTTGTACGCCTCGTTGTACAAGATTGCCATCAGCAACTGACTGCTGATCCCGGCCCGCTTCGCGTACTTGCGAACCGGTACCGCGAACTCCGCCGGATCGTAGTCGTTGAACCAATCCGCCCGCGGCGACGGCCTTTGCGTAGGACTCGGCTTCGCCGGCTGAGGCGTGACCGAAACACTCGGCCGGGGAGCAGCCTCAGGTACCGGCGAATCGTCCCCACGCGCAGCCCACGCCGCCACCAGCACGGCACCGGCCACGAGCAACCACCAGCCCTTGCTCACCCACACCTCTCATCCCCAGCGGTACCGGTCCTTCGACCCTACCGAACCATAGCGAGCAGTGACGGTCTGGATTCTTGACGTGATTAAGTAACTGATCGTACGGTGCTTTGCATGCCTACCGCCCTCTTGTACCGCCGTGCGGTCGCGCTGGCGACCGCCCTTCCCGTCATCCTGGCCGCGACGCTGGTCTCCACCAGCGCGCCGGCCGCAGCCAAGAGCGACTTCAGCGTCAAGCCCTTCATGGGTTGGAGCAGCTGGAGTGTCCAGTCCTCCAGCAACCCCGACTACGGCACCAAGTGGCTCACCGAGGACCACATCAAGTCCGCGACGGACTCGATGGCCAAGAACCTCAAGCACGCCGGCTACACCAACATCAACCTCGACGCCGGCTGGAACGCCAACTGGAACTGGGAGTTCCGTACCGACGCCAACGGCATCCCCGAGGCCGATCCGGAGCGTTTCCCCAACGGCATCGCCAGCCTGGCCCGGTACGTCCACGGCAAGGGTCTGAAGATCGGCCTGTACGGCGGCGCCGGACTGCAGACCGCGATCTACGACAAGAACGCCCCGATCGTCGGCACCAACTGCACGACCCAGGACATCACCGTCTACCCGCTGACCAAGACCAACATGTGGGGCGGCGACTGGAAGATCGACTTCACCAAGCCCTGCGCGCAGGCGTACTTCAACTCGATCGCGAACAAGTTCGCCTCCTGGGGCGTCGACTTCGTCAAGGTCGACGGAGTCACCACCGACAACATCCCCGACATCGAGGCCTGGTCGAAGGCGATCGACCAGAGCGGCCGCAAGATGTGGCTGACCGCCAGCGCCTGGCCGGTACCACGTGACGCCGGCGAAGGCCTGCGACCGTGGGCGAACAGCGTCCGCGTCGACACCGATGTGGAGTGCTACTGCAACACCGTCGCCACCTGGACCAGCTCGGTCGACAACCGCTGGGAGGATCTGCCGAAGTGGCTCGACGTGGTCAAGCCGAACTACTGGCCGGACCTCGACTCGATGCCGATCAACAACAACACCGGCACCGGCATCCAGGACGGCATCACCGACACCGAACGGCAGAGCGTGATGACGTTCTGGTCGATGGCCTCGTCCCCCCTGTACGTCGGCGGCGACCTCGTCAACCTCGACCACACCGCCAAGTCCATCCTCACCAACCACGAGGTGATCGCCGTCGACCAGGCCGGCGTCATCCCGACCAAGCTCACCGACGGACCCCTGCAAACCTGGAAGAAGCCCCTCCCCGACGGCCGCCTCGCCGTAGCCGTCTACAACCTCAGCGACTCCCCCGCCGACATCACCGTCCCATGGAGCCGGCTCGGCATCCACGGCACCAGGAAGGTCCGCGACCTGGTGAGTCGCCAGGACCTCGGCAAGTCCAACAAGTCCTGGACAGCCAAGTCCGTACCGTCCCACGGCTCCCGCCTGATCACGCTGTCCTGACCAGCGGTCACGCCTTCTCCATCCCGAAGCGAGCCATCAACTCCCGTTCTTCGTCGGGGGTCGGTGGCTCGCCGCGGTTCCACAGCTCGTGGAGCTCAGCGAAGTACGCGTCCATGGCCGGCGTGTGGATCACCAGCAGGCGCGCCTCCGCGTCGCCACCGTTGCCGAAGGTGTGCGGCGTTCCCCGAGGGATCAGCACGAACCCCTCGGGGCCGACGGACAGTTCCTCGTCGCCGACCTGGATCGCGACCAGCCCGTCCAGGACGAAGTACGCCTCGGTGCAGTTCGTATGGCGGTGGGCCGGTGGTCGTCGCCCGCCAACCGGCAAGGTGCGCTCCATCAGCGACA
The DNA here is from genome assembly GCF_044453825.1 of Kribbella sp. NPDC051620. Taxonomy (NCBI): domain Bacteria; kingdom Bacillati; phylum Actinomycetota; class Actinomycetes; order Propionibacteriales; family Kribbellaceae; genus Kribbella; species Kribbella sp. NPDC051620. The sequence goes on along the minus strand of NZ_JBITDB010000001.1, from coordinate 942,534 downwards.
GGTCGCCGTCGTCCTGACCGGCCAGCGCCTTGAAGAACATCCTGCTTCCGCGAGCCGTGTACTCCTGCTCCGACTCACCAGGTCCGAGAATCCGTACCACCGCCACAACCCCCTTCGTCGACCCGACGCCGGCCGGGCAACCTGCCCGGCCGGCCTCTTCGGTTAGGGGTAGCTCACCACATTGACCGGCACCGTGCCGGGTGGGGTGACTGCTCCGGTGTCGTTGATGACGTGGGTGATCACGCCTTGGTAGTTGAGGGAGACGGTGCAGAGACTGTGGAACCGGACGTTCGCGTTGTTGGGGACCTCGAAGGCGTTGTACGCGCTCACGGACGGGTTGACGTTGAAGAAGTTGTAGCTGCCCAACCCCCACGCCTCGTGCGACGTGACGTTGTCGCCGACCTTGTACGCCGGATAGCCCGCCTTCCCGCTCGGGCGGTTCCAGCTCGCCTGGTTCGGTACGTCGTACGGCATCTCGTTCTGGAAGAAGATCGTCTTGCCGCCCTGCCCGTTCCAGATCACCTGCGACTTCTGGTAGTGCTCGACGAACAGCCCGGTCGCCAGCACGTTGTTGCCGTTGACAAGCAACCCGGTGTCCGCCGTCGCCTGCGTCCACCCCCACGTGCCCGCGTTGCCGTGGTCGGCCCGCCAGGCCCAGATGTGGTCGATGATCACGTTGTTGCTGTTGACAACAAGACTCGTCGTCGCGTGTCCGGCGATCGAGCCGCCGATCCGGAAGAACACGTCCTGCAGCGTCGTCGGGTTCGCCGCGTGACCAGCCGAGGAACCCGCTGCGCCGACGGTCAGCAGTGCAGCCGAATTCGTCGTACCGGCGTCGAACAGCAGTCCCTTGATCCGTACGCCGTCCACGTCGGCGACCTGCATCGCGTTGACCCCACCATCAGGGATCAGCGTCGGGTAGCCGATCCCCAGTACGACGGTGTTGGCCCGCGTCACGTTGAGCGTCTGGTTGAGGTGGTACACGCCCGGCGTGAAGAACAGGTTGCAGCCGGCCGTCAGCGCCGAGTTGATCGACGACGCGGTGTCGCCCGCCTTCACCACATAGAACTGGCTCATCGGGATCGACGTCCCCGGCGTGGACCCGTTGGCCCAACTGGCACCCGAGGCGTTCGTCCGCAGCGACGGCGTGAAGACCCGGTACTTCCCAGCGCTGTCGATGTAGAGGTAGGGCACGTCCCGCGAGACCGGCGTCGTGGCGAGCGTCGTCTCAGGCGGGTTCGGGAAGGTGGTGGCGGGCGCTCCCGGCGTACCGGAGAACACCATGTTCCACACGCCACCGTCCCAGCTGCCGAGGTTGCTGTCCCGGGTGTACCACTGCTGCTGCGAGATCGACGCCGTCTGACCGGACACCTTCGTGTCGGCGATGTAGCCCCCGCTGGCGAAGCCGTAGCTGGCCGGGTAGAGCTGCAGGTTGCCGCGGATGTCCATCCGGCGGAACGGCGCCGCCTGCGCGACCGCCCAGCGGTTCGAGCCGCCGATCGGGTTCACGGCCATGTTCTCGGCGGACCGCCAGAAGTTCTGCAGCGCGACACCCTGGTCGGACGCGTTGAACGCATCGACCGTGATCGCGCCGTTGATCACGACGTCACCAGGATTCTGACCGAGGCCGGCGACCGACGTGTAGTAGCCGACGTCATCGTGAACGCTGTACGAGCCGGGCTTGAACAGATGCGCGACCCGGCGGTTCGCCATCTGCGCAGTCAGCGTGTCCTTCTGGTTGTTGAAGTCGGTGTCGAGCTGCGCCTGGATCGACGCGGCTGACATGCCCGGGTCGAAGATGCGCGTGTTCGGGCCGAAGTTGGGTACGTCGGGCTGGGTCGTGCACCCGGTCGGTACGGAACCGATCGTGTACGACGCGCTGCCGACCGCCGAGTTGGTGAGGCCGGACTTGATGCCGATCGCGTTGACCGTCCGGGTCGTCGGGACACTGATCGGTCCGGAGTACAAGGTCGAGGAGGCGGTCGGCGTGGAGCCGTCGATCGTGTAGCGGATCGTGGAGCCCGCGGTGGAGGTGGAGATCGTCACCGTCTGCGCGGAGGTGTAGTTGCCACCGGCCGGCGAGAAGGTCGGCGTCGCGACCGTCTGCGGCGGAGTGGTCCCACCATGCGTGTAGCTGAAGTGCGGAGTGTCGTACTGCGGTCCGCTCTTCTCGTACGTGAACCAGTAGTCGACGACAGTGCCGCTGGACAGCCCACTGACGGTCGTCCGCCAGGTGCCGCCGCTCAGTGTCATCCGGACGTTCTGCTGACCCTGTGCGGTGCCGGTGTAGTGCACATCGACGTACAGGGCCGCCGTGGTCGGGGTGAACGAGATCTGGGCCTGGGTCGCGTTCAGCGACGTGGCCGACTGGGTGTAGTCGTCGGCCGCCGTCGCCACGCCACCCACCAGGAGGGTCGAGCAGACGGCCAGGACGAGCGCGACGATGGCCGCGCGCCAGCGCATGCGGCGGCGGCGGGATCGGGCAGGGGTGGGTATCACGGAAGCACCTCCGGGGGCGGAAGAAGGCGAACTCCCGTGTGAGAGCGCTCACACGGATCTTGAAGGTAAACCGGATCGCGCCTCGGGGGAAGACCTCGGCGACCTTCCTGGTGAGCATCACCACTCCCCGCCGAACCCGGCCGCGCCGCCGACTAAGGTGGGGTTGCCTCCCCGGGGTGGCCCGAGGAGCGACATCGACGGAGCAGAGGACAGACGCGAGTGACTGAGTCGACCATCATCTACACCCATACGGACGAGGCCCCGGCCCTGGCGACGTACTCGTTCCTGCCGGTGATCCAGGCGTACGCCGCGCAGGCCGGTGTAGCCGTGGAGACCCGGGACATCTCGCTGGCCGGACGGATCATCGCCGTCTTCGGCGACTACCTGACCGAAGACCAGCGGACCCCGGACGCGCTCGCCGAGCTCGGCGCGCTGACCAAGACGCCGGGCGCGAACATCATCAAGCTGCCGAACGTGTCCGCCTCGGCCCCGCAGCTCAAGGCCGCGATCGCCGAGCTGCAATCGCAGGGCTACGCGCTCCCGGAGTACCCGGACGAGCCCAAGACCGACGAGGAGCGCGACATTCGCGCCCGCTACGACAGCACCAAGGGCTCGGCCGTGAACCCGGTCCTGCGCGAGGGCAACTCCGACCGCCGCGCGCCCGCCTCGGTGAAGAACTACGCCAAGACGCACCCGCACCGGATGGGCGCCTGGACCGCTGACTCGAAGACGAACGTCGCGACGATGGGTTCCGACGACTTCCGGTCGACCGAGACGTCGACCGTGATCGAGGCCGACGGAACGCTCAAGATCGAGTTCGTCGGCGCCGACGGCACCACGTCCGTACTGCGTGAGTCGATCCCCGTGCTGGCCGGCGAGGTCGTCGACTCCTCCGTCATGCACGTCGCCGCGCTGGACGAGTTCCTGACCGCGCAGATCGCCCGGGCGAAGGCCGAGGGCGTGCTCTTCTCGGTGCACCTCAAGGCCACCATGATGAAGGTGTCCGACCCGATCGTGTTCGGGCACGTCGTCCGCAGCTTCTTCCCGAAGACCTTCGCGCAGTACGGCGAGACGCTGGCCGCGGCCGGCCTGTCCGCCAACGACGGGCTCGGCGGGATCTACAACGGTCTGGCCGCGCTGCCGGACGGTGCCGCGATCAAGGCGTCCTTCGACGCCGAGCTGGCCGACGGCCCGGCGCTCGCGATGGTCGACTCCGACAAGGGCATCACCAACCTGCACGTGCCGTCCGACGTGATCGTCGACGCCTCGATGCCGGCCATGATCCGCAGCTCGGGCCACATGTGGGGCGCGGACGGCGAGGAGCACGACACGCTCGCGGTGCTGCCGGACAGCAGCTACGCCGGCATCTACCAGGTCGTCCTCGACGACTGCCGCGCGCACGGCGCCTTCGACCCGGCGACGATGGGCTCGGTCCCGAACGTCGGCCTGATGGCGCAGAAGGCCGAGGAGTACGGCAGCCACGACAAGACGTTCGAGCTGGCCGAGGCCGGCACGGTTCGCGTGGTCGATGCCGACGGCAACGTAGTACTGGAGCAGGAGGTCGCCGCCGGCGACATCTTCCGCGCCTGCCAGACCAAGGACGCGCCGATCCGCGACTGGGTCAAGCTGGCCGTCACCCGCGCCCGCGCCACCGGCGACCCGGCCGTCTTCTGGCTGGACGACACCCGCGCGCACGACGCGAAGCTGATCTCGAAGGTCACCTCCTACCTGACCGAGTACGACACCGAGGGCCTGGAGATCAAGATCCTGGCGCCGGTGGACGCGATCAAGTTCTCGCTCGAGCGGATCCGGCGCGGTGAGAACACCATCTCCGTCACCGGCAACGTGCTGCGCGACTACCTGACCGACCTGTTCCCGATCCTCGAGCTCGGTACCAGCGCCAAGATGCTGTCCGTCGTCCCGCTGATGGCCGGCGGCGGCCTGTTCGAGACCGGCGCGGGCGGCTCGGCGCCGAAGCACGTGCAGCAGCTGATCAAGGAGAACTACCTGCGCTGGGACAGCCTCGGCGAGTTCTTCGCCCTGGCCGCCAGCTTCGAACACCTCGCCCAGACCACCGGCAACGCCCGCGCCCAGGTCCTGGCCGACACCCTCGACCGCGCCACGGCGACCTTCCTCAACGAGGACAAGTCCCCCACCCGCCGAGTCGGCGGCATCGACAACCGCGGCAGCCACTTCTACCTGAGCCTGTACTGGGCCCAGGAACTGGCCAAGCAGACCGACGACGCCGACCTGGCCAAGTCCTTCACCCAGGTAGCCGAAACCCTGGCCACCAACGAGAAGACCATCGTCGACGAACTCATCGCAGTCCAGGGCAGCCCCGTCGACCTAGGCGGCTACTACCAGCCCGACCCGGCCAAGGCCGCAGCCATCATGCGCCCCTCGAAGACGTGGAACGACACCCTCGCAACACTCAGCTGACTCAAGGCAAAAGAACGGCGTCCGGTACTCCCGGACGCCGTTCTTTGTCGTTCACCGCAGGTCTAACCGCATCAGTACTCGTGGATGGCCGGCCAGCGTCGACTTCGTGTCCGCCACCTTCACGAAGCCTGCTCGTTCGAAGTTTTTGCGGATGCCGGCGTACGCCATCGTCAGGTCGACCTTGGCTTCGCCGCTGTCGAGCGGATACGCCTCGACGACCGGAGCGCCGTTCGTACGGGCGAACTCGACCGCACCGTCGATCAGCACCCGGGACAACCCACCGCCCCGGTGGCCGGGCCGCACCCGGATGCACCACAGAGACCATACCGGCAGATCATCGACGTGCTGGATCCTCGTGGTCCGCGCGAACGACGTCTCCGACCGAGGCGCGATCGCGGCCCACCCAACCGGCTCATCACCGTCATACGCGATGACCCCAGGCGCAGGCTCCTTACGACAGAGCTCAGCGACGTACTCCCCACGCTCCGGACCATGCAACTGGTTGTTCAGCTTCGACGGAATCCGGTGACTCAGACACCAGCACACGGTGGCATCAGGCCGCTTCGGTCCGATCAGGACCCGGACGTCCTCGAAGACCGAAGCAGGCCGTACCTCGATGCTCATTCACTCACGATGGCATACCACCGGCTCTGTGCAGGATCATGACCCTCATGGACAGCCTGGTCGTACAGACCGCCCTCGGACTCATCCTGGTCTTCGCAACCCTCTCCGCCGTGGTCTCGGTCGTCACCGAGGGAGCGGCCCGCTTCATGGGGCTGCGCGGCGAGTACCTGCTCCGCGGCATCCGCTCGCTGGTCGACGGCCAGAGCGACTTCAAACTGGGCTGGAAGGATCTGGTACGGCGTACCTCCGAAGCTCCCGTCACCACGCCGAACCAGCCTGAACCACCGGTCGGAACCAGTCCCCTGGTCACCCAGGTCATGACGCAGCCGATGGTCGCCCGCACCGCGGACAACGGAGTGGTGGCGACCAACGCGGGCAACGCCAAGCTGAGCGCCAAGGCCCGGCGCGAACTCCCGTCGTACGTCTCCGGCCGTGCCTTCGCCCAGGGCGTTCCTCGACGTCATCGTCCCCGACCTGTCCGGCGCCACCACCTTGGACCAGGTGAAGACCGAGATCAACGGCTGGCCGGCCGGCAACCCCTTGAAGAAGACCCTCCTCGGCCTCGTCGCCGAGGCCGAGGGCGACCTGACGGCGTTCCGGGTGAGTCTGGAGCAGTGGTACAACGACCACATGGACCGGGTGTCCGGCTGGTACAAACGCCACGTCCGCTGGATCTCGCTGGCTGTCGCCGCCGTGCTGGTGGTCCTCTTCAACGTCAACGCCATCGGCATCACCCGTTCGCTCTACACCGACGAGGCCCTCCGCGAAACGGTCGTCAGCCAGGCGGCCGCGAACTCCGCCGAGTGCACCACCAAGGACGCCGGCGACTGCCTGAGCGACCTCCGCAAAGAAATCCAGAAGACTCGAGCGGCCGGCCTCCCGCTCGGCTGGGGAACAGTCTCGGCCTGTACCGCCCCAGGAGCCACCTGCAACTGGCTCGAGAAGCGCGGCCTCGCCGACCCCGACCACGGCACCGGCACCGGCACCGGTCAAGACGTGCTGCTCGTACTCCTGGTCCTGCTCGGCTGGATCTTGATGATGATGGCAACCATCCCCGGCGCCCGGTTCTGGTTCGACGCCCTGTCCCGGCTGGGAAGCCTCCGCTCGACCGGCCCCAAACCATCCAGCAAGTAGCTAGCCCAAGGACTCGGGCAGCGGCGTTGCGTGGACGACCCGCAATGAACTGACGGCTCGGGTCAGGACGACGTAGAGGCGTTGGAGGCCGCGGGGCTCGGCTGCGACGATCTGGGCCGGTTCGGCGACTATGACCGAGTCGAACTCGAGTCCCTTGGCGAGGGTCGCCGGGACGCAGACGAGGCGGGTCGTGTCCATCTCTTCCTCGGTGGCGCCGAGTAGGGCGGGTTGGAGGCCGGCGCCGAGCAGAGCGTCGTACAGGCGGGTGACGTGGGCGTCGGCGGCGATGAGGGCGACGGAGCCTTCCGCGGTGAGGGCGGTTCGGCAGGATGCGATGAGGGTGTCGGTGAACGACTGCTCGTCGGTCTCGACGACGCTCAGGGCGTCGGCGACCGTACGGACACCGCTCGGCACACCGAGCGTCGGGGCGATCCGCGGCAGCAGCTTCGCGGCGAAGTCGATGATCTGTTCGGGGACGCGGAATCCCCGGTCGAGCTCGGCGACGATGGCGTCGGACTTCTCGAGGTGACCGAGTACTTGCGCCCAGGAGCCCGCTGCCCAAGGAGTGGTGGCCTGCGCGAGGTCGCCGAGCACGGTGGCCGAGCCGGTGCGGCACCTTCGGGACAGCGCGCGAAGCTGCATGGCCGAGAGGTCCTGAGCCTCGTCGAGGACGAGGTGGCCGAGCGAGCCGGAGTTGCGCTCGATCAGGTCGTTGAGCTCGTCGAGCAGCAGCGTGTCGGCAGCCGACCACTTCGCCGACTTCCACGAGCGGGCCGGCTTCTTCCACAGCAACGCGGCGCACTCGTCCGCGGTGAAGTCCGAACACTGCGACAGGAAATCCGCGTCGGAGAGCAGCCGATGCAGAACCTGCTCCGGTACGACCTTGGGCCAGACCGCGTCGAGCAACGCCTTCACCGGCTTCGACCGGGCCACCGCGTTCTGCACGCGATCGTCCGGCGACTCCCCTCGCCGCTCCATCTGGACCAGTACCGCGTGCGCAACCCGCTGCGCCAGCGCGTCCCGCCCCGGCGCGTACCGAGTCGACTCCCGCAGCGCGGAGACGATCTCCGCCAGCTCGTAGTCATGCACCCGATACCGCTGGGATCCCTTGCTGTAAAGGACTCCCTCGGCCGGTACGCCGATGTGCGACCACAGTGCGCGTCGCAGTACCAGCGCCATCCGCGCATCGCTCTTCAGCCGCGCCGCCTCGGCGTCGTCGACCGCCGTGGCCGGCTGGCTGATCAGCTCGTCGATGGTGATCTGCCGTACGTCGACCTCACCCAGCGCGGGCAGGACCTTGCGGATGTAGGACAGGAACGACCGGTTCGGCCCCACGATCACAACGCCACCACGGCTCAACCGTTCGCGCTCGGTGTAGAGCAGGTACGCGACGCGGTGCAGCCCGACAGCCGTCTTGCCGGTACCTGGCGCACCCTGCACGCAGACGCTTGGATGCAGCGGCGCCCGCACCAGATCGTCCTGCTCAGGCTGGATCGTCGCCACGATGTCACGCATCGGCCCGGTCCGTGGCCGCTCGATCTCGGCCCGCAGGAACGCATCGGCCTGGTCGGTCTCAACGGCCCCGATCAGCGACTCGTCCTCGAACCCGGTCAGCTCCGCATGATCGGAGAACCCGTACCGCCGCCGCAGCACCAGCCGCTGCCGATCGCTCCGGGTCGCCCGATAGAACGGCACCGACACCGGCGCCCGCCAGTCGATGACCAGCGGCACCCCACTCCCGTCATGGACGTGCCGGCGCCCGATGTGGATCTGGTCCAGGTCCTCGATGGTCCCGGCCTCGTAGTCGAGCAGCCCGAAGAACAGCGGTACGTCCGGCAGGTCGAGCAGCGCCTGCGTCCGCATCTTCTTCGCCCGCTCGTTCGCCTCGTTGGTGAACCGCTCGTCGTTGTCCTCGCCGCCGATCAGCGGGACGTCGCGCCCCTCGACCTCCTGGTGCATGCGAGCCAGCGCGGCCTTGGCCTCGGCCAGGAAGGCGCGCTCGGCCTCGAGTTCGGCGGTGGCGTTGGAAGTGGAGGCAGGTTCGACTGTGGTTTCGCCCATGACAAGGAGCCTCGAATCATCGAATCGGACTGGGTCGCGCTCAGTTGATCCCGCCCCGGAGGCCGTCCGGTTCGATTCGATCCACCATCAAAAAGACAGGCCGGGGACGTTACCAACCGGCCGGGTCAGCTGCAACTCAATTACTCCGGGTCCTCGATCTCCGCCAGCCGCAGCTCCAGCAACTGTTTGAGCGGCAGCGACTCGCCGTCGCGTGCGCCCTGGCCGATGATGATCGGTGGGTCGGACGGCTGCACCTGTACTCCGAGCAGCCTGGCCTTCACACTCGGCTGCATTCCCAGGATGTAGAAGTTGCCCTCGGCATCGACCCCTAACGAGTGGTTGCGGCGGAGGTACCAGCCGGTCACATCGGTTCGGTAGCTGGCGCCCGATCCGACCACCGGCGCCCGCAGTGGTTGGGGTTCGATTCCCAGCGAATGCATCTTCGCGACGAACTCCGCCAGCAACTTACGGGCCTGCGCAGTCTCGTTGTCCTTGCGGTGCTGGAGTGCGGCGGCTTGGGCTGCAGCAGCCTCTCGGCGGGCCTCTCGCCAGGTCTGCGGATCGTCCATCATGCAAGCGTATGCGCGGAGGTATGGACAACCTTCGCGCGGGGCTGTGTACTCACCTCACCCCAACGGAGGTGGTGATGACAGCAATCCGGCTGGACTCGGTTTCGAAGACCTATGACGGCAAGTATCCCGCCGTGAACGACGTGTCACTGAACGTCGCGGACGGCGAGTTCATGGTGTTGCTCGGACCGTCCGGATGCGGCAAGACGACCCTGCTGCGGATGATCGCGGGGCTGGAGGAGATGAGCGCGGGCGAGGTCTGGTTCGGCCGGACGCTGGCCACCGACCTGTCGCCGAAAGATCGCGGTGTCGCACTGGTTTTCCAGAACGGCGCGCTCTACCCGAACCGGACCGCGCGGGAGAACATCATGTTCCCGTTGCGGATGGCCGGCGACGACGTGACCGAGGCGAGCACGAAGGCGGCCGGGCTGGCCCGGATCCTGCGGATCGAGGGCGCCCTGGACCGGTTGCCGAGAACATTGTCCGGCGGCCAGCGTCAGCGCGTCGCAATCGGCCGGGCAATCGTCCGGCAGCCGCAGATCTTCCTGATGGACGAGCCGTTGTCGAATCTCGACGCGACCCTGCGGACCGAGTTGCGGCAGGAGATCGGCGCGATGGCCCGCGATCTCAACGTCACCACGGTGTACGTCACCCACGATCAGATCGAGGCGCTCACCCTGGCGGACCGGATCACGGTGATGCGCGACGGGCGGATCGAGGACGTCGGTACTCCCGATCAGGTCTTCAACGATCCCGCGACCGCCTTCGCCGCCGGCTTCCTGGGCAGTCCGCGGATCAACCTGATGTCGGCCGTCGTCCGGGTCACCGCGCACCACCGGGTCAGCCTCGACTTCGGCGCCCAGTCCATCCAGCTGCCGCCGATCGACCGCCGTTCGCTGATCCTGAGCAGCCACGACGGCGCCAAGGTGATCGTCGGCGCCCGCTCCGACGCCTTCACCGTCGCCGCGGCCGGCGGCGGCGAACCGGGCCACCTCTCCGGGAAGCTGCGGACCCTCGAATTCCACGGCAACCAATGGATCGCGTTCATCGAGTGCGGCGTCGAGATGCTCAACCCCGACCTGGTCGGCGTGGCCGCCCGCCCCCGTACGCCGAAGCGCCTCGCCTTCGCCGACGGTGGACCGAGGACGCGGCATGCGGCTCCGCACATGTCCGGCCTCACCTCCCGCCTGTCGGGCTGGCGTTCCAGGGCGAAGACCCGGCTGGGCCGCATCGAAGCGTCGTCCATCGAGCCCGAGCCGACCGCCGCCGCGACCCACCGACGCGCCGACCTGGTCCTGGAGATCGACCCGAACGCCGGCCTGAAGACCGGCTCCAAGGTCCACCTCGCCGTCGATACCGCCCGCCTCCACATCTTCGACGAATCCGGCCGCCGGGTAGACCGCGTCACCCGCGAACCGGAGACCCACACCCGCACCCGCTAACCGCCAGCGCTGGCCGGCGGGGTGCTAGCCGCGGGCGCCGTCCAGTGCGCGCTGACCGCAGGCGCTGCTGCACGCGTTGACCCGCGGGCGCTGACCGTGGCCGCTAGTGCCAGCCGTGGCGGGCGGCTTGGAGTCCTGCCTGGAAGCGACTCGTCGCGCCCAGCTGCTCCTGTACCTGCGCGATCCGCCGCCGCAGCGTCCGCCCGCTGATCCCGAGCTGGCGGGCGATCGCCTCGTCCTTCATCCCACTGGCCAGCAGATTGATCAGCGAAGCCGCCGGATCGACAGCATCCGACTCCGTCAACCGCAGCGGCGTCGCCTGACCCCACAACTGGTCGAACAACACCTGCAGCGCATTGGTCAGCACCGAGTCCGTGACCACCACCGCGCGCGCCTGAGCAGGCGGCGTCTGACTCCCGGACGACTCATCGCCCGCCAACGGCAGGATCGCGGTGGTGCCGTCGACGATCAGCAGCTTCAAGGGCACCTGAGGTAGTACCCGCGCCTGTTCACCCCGCTCCGCCATCGACGTCAGATGCGCCACCCAGGCCGGATGGTCCAGTACTTCGGAAGCGTAGATCGACCGGAATCGCACCCCGCGATCCAGCAGCGCCAACTCGGCCCTCGACACCTGATGGCTGCCGTCGGCAACGTAGGGCGGCGTGTCCGTCCCCACCGCCTGCTCGGTTGCCCCACGCAACATGTCCTCGATCCGCGCCTCGATCGCCTCCCGGCCGACCGCGATCTCGATCAGCCGGCTCGGCTCGGCCCGCAACTGTCCCGCGCTGAACTCCCGCGCCAGCTGATCGGTCATCGCCGCGACCCCGTCGAGCGCCGCCCGCCGCTCCCGCACCAGCATCCCGACTCCGGACCGCGGATCCACCGGCGCCGGCGCTTCCTCCGACCCGCCGCGCACCAACCCCAATCCCACCAGCCGAGCCACCGCAGCCTCAACCGTTGCCACCGGCACCCCGAGCGCCTCCCCATGCTGCGCGACCGCCACCCCCGGCTCCCGCAACAACTGCCGATACAGATCCGCGTCGAACCCGCTCAACCCCACCGCTTCCCAGTCAGCCACTGCGTCAGCCTAGGGTCCCTTCAGATGGCCACAATCGGCGGTTGGCCGGAATGGGCGCCCAACAGGTCCCGGCAAGGCTTAGCGTGTGCGATGGCAGCCGTCTAGGTCCGAGGAGTGAACAGTGCGTCTGTATGTTGGCCGTTCCGCGATAGCCCTGGCTGGGGCCGTCGCGACCGCGTTACTGGTGAGCTCGGGAGCGACCGTGGCGACCGCGCAACAGCCCGCGCCCCCGAAGTTCGCGCCGCAGTCCATCGTCTGGCCGACCGCGAAGGACGGCTACCTGCTCGGCAGTTGCGGCAACGCGAGCTGCCTCGCCGAAGTACAGGCGACTCACGATGGCGGCAAGACGTGGGCGACGGCGGGCAAGACGCACAACCCGCTCGCGATGAGCGGTGAGCCGGGGCTGACGAGCCTGCAGTTCGCCAGCGCGACGTTCGGCTGGGCCTACGATCCGTACCTCGAAGTCACCAAGGACAGCGGCAAAACCTGGACGAAGGTCCAGGTGCCGGGTGGCGACGCCAAGGTCCTGCAGTTGCTTGCGGCACCTGACGGCACCTACGTCGTGACTTCTGGTTGTGCGATCGGGACCGGTATCTGCGACGACAGGCCGCTCAAGGTCTGGCGCGCGCCCGCCGGGAAGTCCACCGGCTGGCAGCAGGTCAAGGTGACCGTGGCTGCTGACGACAACGTCCTCTTCGCAGCCGATGCCCACGGACCGACGGTTTACTTGCTCACGGCATCTTTCACCGCCCCCAACCGGCTCAGCACTCTGCGCGACGGCAAGGTCCGGTCGACCAGCACGCTCACCTGCGCTGACGCGGAGGACGCGATCGTCACCGACCTCGCGACCAACGGGCCGAACCGGATCTTCGCCCTCTGCATCGCTCACTACGGTCGCGGCCAGTCGGAGAAGACCGTCATGGTCTCCGGTGACGGCGGCAAGTCCTTCCGGTACGACGCTGTGCCCGGCACCCTCGGGCTGGGCAGCCAACTCGCCGTCAACGCGGACGGCGCGGTCATGCTCACCACCGTCACCGCGAGCCTGGTCTACAACCGCCCGGCACTCACCAAGTCCTGGCGCTACGACCAGAGCTGGCTGGAGAACAGCGAACACATCCACGACCTCGTCTGGCAGTCGGCGACCACCGCCTGGCTGGTCGAACGCGACGCGGCCTACACCCCCGACACCCAACTCTGGGTGACCCGCGATGCCGGCAAGACCTGGCAGAAGTCTGGAGTACACCAGTGACCGCCCTGCGCCGGTTGGCGATTCCCCTGGCCCTGCTGCTGGTCGGCGGTACGAGCATGGTCGCGTCGGCCGACGTCCGTGAGTCCCCGAAGGTCGTGGCCAGTTGCGACCAGAAGGTCGAGCCCGGCTACTTCACCTGCTTCGCGCAACGACGTGCCGACCTCGGTTCCCGCGCTCGCGCCGCCGCCGCACCGCAGGGCTACGGCCCTACAGACTTGGCAGCGGCGTACAAGTTGCCGAGTGCAACAGCCGGCAAGGGTCAGCGCGTCTACATCGTCGACGCCTATGACGACCCGACGGCCGAATCCGACCTGGCCGTCTACCGCAAGCAGTTCGGACTACCGGCCTGCACTACGGACAACGGCTGTTTCCAGAAGCTGAACCAGAACGGCATACCCAGCCCACTTCCGGCTCCGTCGTCATCCTGGTCGGGCGAGATCTCACTGGACCTCGACATGGTCTCGGCCGTCTGCCCGAACTGCGGCATCACCCTGATCGAGGCCGACTCCCCGACCAACGACCTGCTCGCCGCGGTCAAGACCGCTGAGAACCTCGGCGCCAAGTTCGTCTCCCTGAGCTGGGGCGGCCCCGAGTCGGGCAACCTGCCAGAGCTCGACAAGCAGTACTTCAACACCAGCGGCATCGTCTACGCCGCCTCGACCGGTGACTACGACTACGAGGCCGGTACGTCCTACCCGGCAAGCTCGGCAGCGACCACGGCCATCGGCGGTACGACGCTGACCAAGACCGACTCCGGTCGCGGCTGGGCCGAAACCGTCTGGAACAACGAACCCGGCCACGGCACCGGCTCCGGTTGCTCGGCCGAGATCACCAAACCGACTTGGCAATCAGTCATCCCAGCGGCCACCTGCCCCAAGCGCGCGATCGCCGACATCTCCGCAGTCGCCGACCCCGCGACAGGCGTAGCCGTCTACCAGACCACCGGCGGCGACGGCTGGGCCGTGTACGGCGGCACCAGCGCGGCCGCACCGATCATCGCCTCGACCTATGCCCTGGCCGGCGACCCATCCCCCACCTCGCACCCGGCCAGCTACCCGTACGGCAGTACCGCAGACCTCAATGATGTTGTCGAAGGCAACAACGGCGAGTGCAAGCCGGCCCCACTCTGTACCGCGCAAGCCGGCTGGGACGGCCCGACCGGCCTCGGTACGCCGAACCGCCTGCAGGCACTCACCTCGCCGACCAAGGCAAACCGCGTCACCGTCAACACCCCGGCCCAGCAATTCAGCGCCGTCGGCACTCCGGTCGTACTCCACGTCCGGGCGACCGACTCGGCAGGAGGCCGGGTCCGGCTGACCGCCACGGACCTCCCCGACGGCCTGCGTCTCAACGCCATCACCGGTCTCATCTACGGCGTACCGAGCATGCCGGGCACGCACTCGACGACGGTCACCGCGACCGACTCGACCGGCGCGCGCGGCAACACGGTGATCAGCTGGGTGGTGAGTACTCGCAAGGATGCTGTCGTCAACGGCGCCTTCGAGGCTGGTACCGGTGGCTGGACGCAGTCGGCGGACGTGATTCGTGAGGACGGGCAGTACAGCAACGACGGTCTCGGCTACGCGATGCTGGGCGGCTACGGCGCGGTCCAGTCGGACGCGTTGAGCCAGCGGGTCGTCGTACCGGCCACTGGCCGACCGCAACTGCGCTTTGCCGCACGGGTCAGCGGTGGCGACAAGGCTGACTCCCTCAAACTGACCGTCGACGGCAAGGCAGTCCGCACCCTGACCGGCGCTCAGTCCGGATCACGGTACGTCGCCCAGTCGATCGACCTCACGGCGTACCGGGGCCGCCCAGTCACCCTGACCTGGACAACCACCGAAAACGACACCATTCCGACTACGTTCCTCCTGGACGACATCACTATCAGTCGCTGACGGCTGATTGTTTGACGGAGTCGATCAGCGCGTACGACGCCTGCGCGGCGAGCTCGGGATCTCCCTCCCGGATCGCGGCCACCAGGTTGTGGTGGGCATCGCGCACACGCGGGTCCTCGGGGATCGTCGCCGTCTCGTGGATCGACTCAGTCAGCACCTCGGCGACAGCGTCGTACAGGCGAAGTAGCAACGGGTTGCCACTCGCCTCGACGATGCCGCGATGGAAGGACGCATCCGCGGCCACGTAGCCCTCTAGGTCGCCGGTCTCATGTGCACTCCGCCGCGCGACGAGCGCGGCCTCCATTGCGGCGAGGCTCTGCTCGGTGTAATGCAGTGCCGCCAGACGAGCGGCCGCACCCTCGATGCCGGCGCGTGCGTCGAGGACATGCGTCAACGTCGCCGACAACTCGTCGCGGACCAGTACGCCGCTGATCTCATTGGTCGCGCGGACGTAGGTGCCGTCGCCGACCCGCGGCTCGAGCAGCCCGGTCAGACTGAGTGATCGCAGTGCCTCACGCACTGTCCCGCGGCTCACGCCCAGCTCTCCGGCCAACTGGTTCTCCCCCGGGATCTTCGCCCCGACCGGCCACGCGCCGGCCTCGATCAGCGCCCGGAACTGCTCTGAGACCTGCATCACCAACGGGGCCTGCCGTACCGGTCCACTCAATGCCATGGTTAGAGTGTAAATGTCGGACATTTGATCGGTCGAGCCAGTGAGGTACAGGTCGTGGCAGTGACATCGTGGCGGTGACACAGGCGTCGGGCGAGCCAACGCTGCAGCGAGCCGATCACCGAGAACAGCCGTGGCTGTGACAGCCGGAGCGGCGACCGCGCGGCGAAGCTCCTTGATCGCCGCGAGCGTCTTCCTGGTCGCCCTGTGCCTGCGCCCCGCCATCACCGCCGTCGGCCCGTTGCTGCCGCAGATCGGCCTGGACGAAGGACTCGGCGAAGGCGCGCTGGGAGTGCTCGGCGCGCTTCCACTCGTGGCGTTCGGGCTGGCCTCTCCCCTGGTACATCGCCTCTCGAAATGGCTCGGGATGGAGCGCGCGGTCTTCGTCTCACTGCTGGTACTCGCAGCCGGCAGCGTCCTCCGGTCGTACACCGGAGCCGTCGGCCTATGGCTCGGCACCCTGGTGATCGGCGCCTCGATCGCGGTCGGCAACGTGCTCGTACCGGTCCTGATCAAGCGTGACTACGCCGGGCACGTGTCCCGCGCGATGAGCGTGTACACGGCCTTCATCACCGGCGGCGCCGCACTCGCGTCGGCGATTGCCGTACCGGTCGCCGCCGGCTCGAACTGGCGCCTCGCCCTGGCAATCTGGGGCGGACTCGCCCTGGCGGCCGCCTTGATCCGGATCCCAGCGAACGCGAACTCCACCCCGCTCGCCCTGGACGCAGCTACCGACAGACCCCTGGTGAGCGTCTGGCGGCAGCCGATGGCCTGGCTGGTCACCGCCTACATGGGCCTGCAGTCGACGAGCTTCTACGTGTTCGTCACCTGGCTGCCCACGATCGAGATCTCGCACGGCTTCTCGGAGCAGGCCGCCGGCATCCACCTGTTCCTCTTCCAAGGCTTCGGCTTGGTCGGCGGCCTCTGCATCCCCTGGCTGATGCGCAATCCGGCCAGCCAGCGCGCCGGCGCCGTCACCGCCAGCGTCCCGATCGTCGTCGCGCTCCTCGGCCTGCTCCTGGCGCCGAAGCTTGTCGTCGCCTGGGCGATCATCGGCGGCCTGGGCCAAGGTGCCGCCCTGGTAGCGGCCCTCTCCCTGATCAGCATCCGAGGCCGCAGCCACCACGAGACCACCCAACTCTCCGGCATGGCCCAATCCATCGGTTACCTCCTGGCCGCCACCGGCCCCGCCCTGGCCGGCTACCTGACAGAGCTGACCAACACCTGGACCACCACCCTCATAGTCTTCACGGCCCTCTCCACCCTCCAAATCCTCATCGGCGCAGCCGCCGGCCGCGACACCCGCCAACCAGTTGCCTAAGGCACCTTGTGCTCGGCGAGGTCGGGTGTTGTGGTTGGGCGCAGGATGATGGCGGCGAGTAGTACGGCTCCGAGTAATAGGACCGCGCCCAGTGTCATGCCGAGGGCATAGCCGTCGTTGAGCGCCTCCGCCGTGGCAACTCCGCCGGTACGCCGGTGCGCGGCGGTACCGAGTGCCGCCAACCCGAGCGACGCCCCGATCTGGCGAGAACTGGCCAGCAGCCCCGACGCAGTACCCGATTCGTGAGCCGGAACCCCTGCCGTCGCAAGCGAAACGACCTGGCCGAGACAGATACCGAAGCCGATGCTCGTGATGATCGACGGCCCCAGGAAGTCCGCCTGGAACGACCCATCGGCACTGATCAGCCCGAACCAGGCGAACCCGGCCGCCGTCAGCAGGCCACCGACCACCAGCAGCGCCCTCGGACTGAACCGGTAGCCGAGCTTGATGGCCAGCACAGCCCCGACGACCACCCCGAAAGCGAACGGCAGGAACTCGACGCCGGTCCGGGCCGGACCAGTCCCGAGCACTCGCTGGAGATAGAGCGACGCGAAGTAGAACGACGACGCCATCGCGGCACCGAGCAGAAGGTTGTAGGCGTTGGCCCCCGTGACAGCGCGGTTGGCGAACAGCCCGAGCCGGATCAGCGGATCGCGAGTAGTCGTCCGC
Organism: Kribbella sp. NPDC051620; assembly: GCF_044453825.1. Taxonomy (NCBI): domain Bacteria; kingdom Bacillati; phylum Actinomycetota; class Actinomycetes; order Propionibacteriales; family Kribbellaceae; genus Kribbella; species Kribbella sp. NPDC051620. Next base: position 924,881 of record NZ_JBITDB010000001.1, on the reverse strand, counting down.
TCGACGTAGACGAAAGCAGCCAGCAAAGCCACGGCGATCGCCAGCGTCGTGAGCGTGGCCGCAGAGCCCCACGCATGCCGGTCAGTGCGCACGACACCGAAGACCAGCAGGACCATGCCCGCCGTGGCGAGGAGCGCACCCAACACATCCGGTCGACCGCGGTCTCCGGAGCCGGCATCAGACCGTACGCTGCGCCAAGCCATCAGCAGCGCGCCGGCTGCCATCGGCACGTTCACGAACATCAACCAGCGCCAGCTCGCGTACTCCGTGAGCAGTCCGCCGATCAACACCCCCAACGCGCCACCGGCCGCGTTCGTGGCGCTCCACACGCCGAAGGCACGGACGCGCTCCTTGCCGCTGGGGAAGGTCGAGGTCAGGAGCGACAACGCGGCCGGCGCCAGCGCTGCGGCACCGACTCCCTGCGCGGCGCGGGCGGCGACCAATTGACCGGCCTCCTGTGCGAATCCGCCGGTCAATGAAGCCAGGCCGAACAACGCCAGGCCGAATAGCAGGATGCGCTTGCGGCCGTACCGGTCGGCGAGTTTGCCGCCGAGCAGCAGCAGGCCGCCGAAGGTGAGGGCGTAGGCGTGGATCACCCAGGTCAGGCCGACTTCGCTGAAGCCGAGGGCGGCGCCGATCTGTGGCAGGCCGAGATTCACGACCGACAGGTCCAGCGACACCATGAACTGCACGACCGCCACCGCGGCGAGGATCACCCCCGGCCGGGCGTCTCGGGCCGGCGGCTCTCCGCGCAGCGACTTTTCGGTGGGCGACTTTTCGAACGTGTTTCGGAACATGTTCCGAAAGTAGCATGCGCGGATCCGGCCGTCGAGTGCACGATGATGGGACGATGCCTCGACCACTCGCGCCGCAAGGCCGCACCGGCCGGCCGCCGGTGACGTCCCGCGCCCAGATCCTGGCGGGCGCCCGCCAGCTCATCGACCGGGACGGCTGGGAGCAGCTGACGATCCGCAAGCTGGCCGCCGAGCTGGGTGTCGGCCCGACGACGCTGTACCACCATGTCCGGGACAAGGAGGATCTGCTGCTCCTGCTGATCTCGGCGTACCTCGACAAGGTCCCGCACCCCGAGCTGCCCAGCGCGCCGCGGGACCGGATGATCACCGCCGCCATCGCGATCCACGACAGTCTCGCGGCCTGGCCGTGGACCGCGGAGGTGCTCACCGTCGACGGGTTCATCGCCCGGCTGAACGAACCCACGCTCTGGTTCGTCGAGACCATCCTGGCCGGCGCGATCGACCACGGCTGCACGCCGCAACAGGCCGTCCTGATCTTCCGCAACATGTGGTACTACACGGCCGGCGAGATCCTCGTCCGCGCCCGTACGAAGGAGAAGGCCACCCCACCCGACTTCGATGCCTTCCTCAAGCGACTCGACGAAGCCGACCTCCCCCACCTGACCTCAGTAGCCCACCACTGGGACACCTGGGCCGCCCCAGACACCTTCGCCCTAGGCATCGAAGCACTAGTAGACGGCCTCCTGGCCCAGGCGACGTCGACCTAGGTACGCCCGTTCGACTCCACCTGCTCGGCCCCCGTCGGTCGAGCGACGGCCGACAGCTCCGCCACTGGCGGGGACGCTGTGGTCAGCTCCTGCGGAGGCGCGTCGCTTTGCTCAGCGTCCAGCACCGGCGTCGCCGGCTCCGATGCGGGCAGCTCCTCCGATGCGCCCGGCTCCTCAGATGCCGCCTTCGGCTTCGGGGCTTCTGCGGGTGTTGAGCGTTCGAGGAAGCGGAGGAGTTCGACCGGGAACGGGAGTACCAATGTTGAGTTCTTCTCGGCGGCTACCTCGACGACGGTCTGCAGCAGACGCAGTTGCAGCGCGGCCGGGTGGTCGGCCATCACCTCGGCGGCCTGGCCGAGCTTCTCCGACGCCTGCAGCTCGCCGTCCGCGGTGATGATCCGCGCCCGCCGCTCGCGCTCCGCCTCCGCCTGCCGCGACATAGACCGCTTCATCGTCTCGGGCAACGCGACGTCCTTGATCTCCACCCGCTCGATATGCACACCCCAATCGAGCGCGGGACTGTCGATCATCAACTCCATGCCCTGGTTGAGCCGCTCGCGGTTCGACAGCAGATCATCCAGATCGCTCTTGCCGATGATCGACCGCAGCGACGTCTGCGCCACCTGGGCGATCGCCGAGAGGTAGTCCTGGACGTCGACCACCGCCCGGACCGGATCGATGACGCTGAAGTACACGACGGCATCGACGCGAACCGTCACGTTGTCGCGGGTGATGCCGTCCTGCGCCGGAACCGGCATCGTGACGATCTGCATGTTGACCTTCTGCAGCCGGTCAGCGATCGGTACCAGCATCGCCAGCCCAGGCCCGCGGACCGCCGGCTGAACCCGGCCGAACCGGAAGACGACACCGCGCTCGAACTGCTTGACGACGCGGACGCTCAGCGCCGACCCGATCAGGCCGACGATCAGCGCAACGATGATGAGGTCGAGGATGATCATGTCCGCTCCCCGCACGAACCGACGCCACCGGCGGGGTGGATCCGGGCCGGCCTCAGCAAACTCGAGCGATCCGCGCCCTTCCAAGATAGCGCGCCACGATAGCGCGCGTCGGACCGTCAACGCCCAGGCCAACCTCACCGGCTGTTTCAGGTGGTCAGCGTGACCACCGTGCCGCTCGTTCGGGCCTCCTCGGCGGCCCAGACAACCCGATGCGTGGCGAGGCTCGCACCGGCGTCGGTGGGAAGCAGAGCCGGGTTGCCGGTCTGCACGGCGCGCAGGAAGGTCGCCGTCAGCTCCTGATCCCCACCGCCGTGCCCGTCGCCATCGGCCTCCGGTACTGCGAGCAGCTCCTCCTCACCAGTCCGGAAGTCCACCAACCGGATCGTCTGCCCATCGCCATCGAGGAACCCGTGCGTGCCGAGAAGCCTTGTCCTGCGGTGCTCCATCGGCGTGAACGCGCTCATCGTGAACGAGCACGTGCCCCCGTCGGGGAACTCCAGATTCACCACCTGGTGATCGACCACGTCGTTGTCACACGCGTACACACACCGCCCGTACGGACCGGTCCGCAACGCCTCGAGCACACCGGCCTCGGTGCGGTCGTCCGTCACCGCACCCAGCGGCCAGTAGTGCCGATCCGGGTCGGCCAGGCAGTCGAGGTAGAGCCGCTTCGCGGAGTACGGACAGGAAGATTCCAAGGGACAGTCGAGGCATCGCAGAGCGGCACCCAGTGGTCGCTCGGACGCCTTGAAGTGGGTCAAGCTGCCGAACGAGCTGACCCGCGTCGGTACCGCATCGAAGAGGTGCACCAGCCAATCGAGATCGTGGCACGCCTTCGTGAGCAGCATCGGCGCCGACGTGTCCGACCGCCGCCAATGCCCACGGACAAAGGAATGCGCCTGGTGCCACCACCCGACCGGCTCCAGGTGCTGGACGTTCACCAGCCGCCCGATCCGCCCGGTGTCGAGCAACTCCTTCAGCATCCGGGTGTAGGGCGTGTACCTGAGCACGTGGCAGACCGCGAGGATGATCCCGTTGCGCTCGGCCGCTGCCGCGATCGCGGCAGCCTCGGCCTCGGTCGTCGCCATCGGCTTCTCGAGCAGCAGGTGATAGCCGAGATCCGCCAGCCGCACGGCCGGGGCCGTATGCAGCTGGTCCTGCGTGGCGATGATCGCGGCGTCCGCCAGCCGGCCGGCATCGGCCAGGTCGGCCCAATCGGCGTACAGGCGATCGGCCGGTACTCCGAACTCAGCGCCGAGTGCCGTCCGTCGACCCGGATCGGGCTCGGCGATGGCGGTCACCCGAGCCGCTTGCGATGCGACGGCACTCCGGGCGTACAGCTGTCCGCGGAGTCCGCCGCCGACCAGGGCTAGAGTCACGCTTGTCATGGATTCCTTTCCCCGAGTTATAAAGGAGTCCATCATTATTGGCACTGATCGCGACGAACCTCAAGGGGTGGACGATGACCGAGGAACCGAGCGGCGGCGATCTGTCCAGACTGCGGCAGCTCAACGCGATGGCGGCGATCAGGGCGCTGCGCGACGACAAGCCGCTCACCTTGACCGAGCTGGCCAAGCGCACCGGGCTGTCCCGGGCGTCGACGGAGGACGTGATCCGCGAGCTGATCGGCCGCGGCTGGGTGGCCGAGGCCGAGCCGACCGCCGGTACGGTCGGGCGACCCGCGCGGCGGTACCGGTTCCGCGCTGACGCCGGCCGGGTGCTCGGCGTCGACATCGGCGGCCACACGATCCGCGCACTGGTCACCGACCTCGACGGCGAGGTGCTGGACTCCGCGAGTGTGCCGGTGACGCCTGAGCTCGGTCGCAAGGAACGCCTGGCCGCCATCGATCGCTGCGTCGTCGCGGCCCTCGCCGGAGCCGGCACCACACCGGCCGAGATCTGGTCGACCGGCGTCGCGACCACCGGCCTGGTCGACGGCACCGGCAAGGTCATGCTCTCCGACTCACTGACCGAGTGGACCGGCGTGGACCTCGCCGACCACCTGCGCCGGCTGGTTCCCGCGCCCGTCCGGGTGGAAAACGACAGCAAGCTGGCCGCGCTGGCCGAATCCTGGCGGGGCGTGGCCCGCTATGCCAAAGACGTGGTCTTCCTGCTGGCCGGCGTCCGCACCGGTACCGGCCTGATCATCGACGGCAAACTCCACCGAGGCTTCGGCAACGCCGCCGGCGAGATCGGAGCCCTCCCCGCCGTCGGCTGGCTCAAAGCCCCAGACCACCTCCGAGCCTGGACCATCAGCAATCCCACCACCAACTCCCCCGCACACGCGGGCGGCGATGAGTTTGGCGACGTGTTCGAGGCGGCCCGCCAGGGCGACCGCTCAGCCATCAAGGCCGTTCGGCGGTACACCCGGGACATCGCCATCGGGGTTTCAGCTCTGATCCTCACGCTCGACCCGGAACTGCTGGTGATCGGTGGTGGATTTTCCCGCTCCGCCGACGTGGTGATCGAGCCGTTGCGAGGCGAGCTGGACCGGTGGTGTCTGCGGACGCCGGAGATCCGGATCTCGACCTTCGGCGACGAAGGGGTGGTGCTCGGAGCGGTCCGGCTGGCGCTCGAAGAGGTCGAGACGAGCATGATCGAGGGTGCTAACCCCTTGACATAATTTCAATGGACTCCATGATTAGTCCCAATCACCGGGATGTTGTCTGGAGGACCCAGGATGCGATTGTCGAAGAGGCTGAGCGCGCTGCTGCTCGGCGGGCTACTGGCGGTTTCGGCCTGTTCGGGCGGTGGCGACGACAAATCGGCCGCCGACCCGAACGCGAAGGTCACACTCTCGTACGGCGTCTGGGACGCCAACCAGAAACCGGTGATGGAGGCGCTCGCCACCGAGTTCACCAAGACCCACCCGAACATCACCGTCCAGGTGCAGCTCACCCCGTGGGCCGACTACTGGACCAAGCTGAAGGCCGCCGCCACCGGCGGCGCCGCGCCCGACGTCTTCTGGATGAACGGCCCGAACTTCCAGCTGTACGCGTCCAACAAGGTGATCGCGCCGATGCCCGGCCAGGCCGACCTGTCGGTCTACCCGAAGCCGCTGACCGACCTCTACACCTTCGAAGGCAAGCCGTACGGGCTGCCGAAGGACATGGACACGGTCGGCGTCTGGTACAACAAGACGCTCTTCGACGCGAAGAAGGTCCCGTACCCGAAGGACGACTGGACCTGGGCCGACTTCAAGGACGCCACGGCCAGGCTCACCGACGCGTCCAAGGGCATCTACGGGACGGCGGCCCAGCTGGGCAGCTTCCAGGAGTACCAGTACGACACGATCGCCCAGGCCGGCGGCTACGTCATCTCGCCGGACGGCAAGAAGTCCGGGTACGACGACCCGAAAACCATTGCCGGCTTGACGTTCTGGACCGACCTGATCAAGAACAAGCAGTCGCCGGACCTGAAGACGATGACCGACACGACGCCGATCCAGCTCTTCGAGGCGGGCAAGATCGCGATGTACTGGGGTGGCTCCTGGAACGTCTCGGAGTTCACCGCGAACACGTACACCAAGGGCAAGGTCGACGTCGCCCCGCTCCCCCGCGGCGAGAAGCAGGCGACCATCATCCACGGCGTCGCCAACGTCGTCTCGGGCAAGACCGAGCACGCCGACCAGGCCTGGGAGTTCGTCAAGTACCTCGGCTCCAAGGAGGCTGCCGAGATCCTCGGCAAGAAGGGCCCGATCCCGGCGTACAACGGGACGCAGACCGCCTGGGTCAAGGCACATCCCGAGCTCAAGCTGCAGACCTTCCTCGACTCGGTCAGCTACGCCGTCCCGTTCCCGGTCTCGAAGAACACGGCCGCCTGGAACGAGGCGGAGCTGACGTACCTCACCAAGGCCTGGACCGGCGAGGAGCCCACCGACAAGGCCGCCACCGAACTCGCGCAGGCGATGAACTCGCTGCTCGCCAAGGAGTGAGATGCGGCGACCCGGTTCTGTGAAGGAGGCCCTGTGGGGGTACGCGTTCATCGCCCCCACAGGCCTGGGGATCGCGATCTTCTACCTCTGGCCGGTGCTGCAGACCGCGTACTTCTCGCTGACCGAGTGGGGCGCCTTCGGTGGCCACACCTGGACCGGGCTCGACAACTACCGTCGGCTGGGCAGCGATCCCGAGGTCGGCCGGGCACTGGTGAACACGCTCACCTACACCGGGCTCGGGCTGCTGAGCATCCCGCTGGCGATCGGCTTCGCGGTCCTGCTCAATCGCAAGGGCATGCGGTTCGTCGGCCTGTACCGGACCTTGTTCTTCCTGCCCGTCGTGACCATGCCGGTCGCGATCGCGATGGTCTGGCGGTGGCTCTACAACGGTGACTACGGCCTGATCAACTACGTCTTGTCGCTGGTCGGGATCGACGGCCCGAACTGGGTCGCTGATCCGGCAACCGCCCTGTATGCGCTGGTGGTGGTCGGCATCTGGGCCAGCGTCGGGTACAACCTGATCATCTTCCTGGCCGGGCTCCAGGCGATCCCCAAGGAGTACTACGAAGCCGCCGCGATCGACGGCGCCGGATCGTGGCGGCAGTTCTTCCACGTCACGCTGCCGTTGCTCTCGCCGACCGCGTTCTTCGTCTCGGTCGTGTCCGTGATCGGGTCGCTGCAGCTTTTCGACCTGGTCTATGTGATGGCGGGAGCCGGTGCCGGCGCGCGGGCGAACCCGGCGTTCCCACGACTGGAGACCGTCGTCCAGCTCTTCTACGACCGCGCCTTCGTCACCAACGACCGCGGCTACGCGGCCGCCATCGTGATGATGCTGCTGCTCCTGATCGTCGTGCTGACCGCGATCCAGTTCCGGTTCCAGAAGAGGTGGGTGCACTATGCGTAACAAGAACGTCCCGGTGCACACGATCCTGATCGCCTCGGCACTGGCGATGGTGGCGCCGTTCGTCTGGCAGATCATCACCTCGCTCAAGACGCTGAGCAGCGCGACGAGTGTCCCGCCGTCGCTGTTGCCGGAGGGTCGCTGGGACAACTACAGCAAGGTCTTCCAGGTACTTCCGTTCGGTCACCAGTTCCTCAACACGGTGCTGATGGCCGGGTTGCGCACGATCGGGCAGGTGCTGTTCTGCTCGATGGCCGCCTATGCCTTCGCCCGGCTCCGGTTTCCCGGCCGGAACGTGCTCTTCGGCGTACTGCTGTCGGTGCTGATGGTTCCGCCGCAGTTGTTCATCATTCCGCAGTACCAGATCATGTCGTCGCTGGGTTGGCTCAATTCCCTGCAGGCGTTGGTGGTACCGGGGTTGTTCAGCGCTTTCGGTGTGTTCCTGCTGCGCCAGTTCTTCCTCGGGCTGCCCAGGGAGCTCGAGGAGGCCGCGGCGATCGATGGCGCCGGGCCGGTACGGATCTACTGGTCGATCGTGTTGCCGCTGGCCCGGCCGGGGCTGGTCGCGTTGGCCCTGCTCGTCCTGCTGTGGTCCTGGAACGACCTGTTCTGGCCGCTGGTGGTCAACACCGACCCGGACAAGATGACGCTGTCAGCCGGGCTCGCCTCGCTGCAGGGGCAGTTCCAGACCGACTACCCCGTACTGATGGCCGGCTCGCTCCTTGCGTCCCTGCCGATCATCGCGATCTTCACGTTGCTGCAACGCCAATTCATCCAAGGCATCGCCACCACCGGAACCAAAGGCTGACCCATCTGACTGGAGAGGACCCACCGCCCATGAGGTCTCTGAAAGTGCTGGCCGGCGTCGTAGCCGGCACCCTGCTCGCCGGGCTTGTCGCCACCTTGCCCGCCTACGCCACGATCAGCAGTCAGTCCGCGACGAACACCGCCACGACTGTCACGTACCAGTTCAGCTTCACCGGCGCACCGACGTACGCGCGGACCTACGTCGACACGGATCGGAGTGCGTCGACCGGCTTCGCTACGGGTGGAGTGGGCGCTGACTACCTGCTGGAGAACGGCAGCCTGTACCACCACAACGGCGGCGGCTGGAGCTGGACGCTGGTCGGGGCGGTCACCTTCTCCAACTCCGGCGGGGTCGCTCGATGGACGGTGAACCGGTCGAGTATCGGTGAGAACGCGACGCCCAACGACGCCGATCTCGTCTTCCAGGTCGAGAGTCCGCTGGAGACGTCGGCGAAGTACACGCACGTCTACAGCGGCGGTGGCGGTGGTACCGGTGACGTGACGTACACGGCGTCGACCGACAACTTCGCGAATCCCGAGCGCGGGCTGTATCACCACACCGGCGACTGCGACAAGACCGACTTCTCGCTGGCGACGCTGCAGAGCTATCGGACCAGCCAGGGGATTTCGCTGGTGATGTGCGTGTTCTACCTTGCGGAGTACAGGAACTCCGCGATCGCGCAGTCGGCGCTGGATCAGCTCCAGCAGCAGCTCAACACTGTCCGGGCCGCGGGTCTCAAGATGGTTCTTCGGTTCGCCTATACAACCTCGACTGCCGGTGACGACGCGCCGCTGAGCCGGGTGCAGTCTCACTTGGACCAGCTGGCGCCGTACCTGAGCAGCAACAAGGACGTCATCGCCGTCATGCAGGCGGGCTTCATCGGCGCGTGGGGTGAGTGGTACTACACGCAGAACTTCGGCAACGCCGGGACCGTCACGACGACCGACTGGGCCAACCGCAAGGCGGTCGTCGACAAGATCCTCAGCGTGCTGCCGTCGGACCGGATGGTCCAGCTGCGGACGCCTGCGATGAAGCGGACGATGTACTCCACCAGCCCCGTGGCGGCCGGCTCGGCCTACAACGGCTCCCCGCTGTCGCGGCTCGGGCACCACAACGACTGCTTCCTGGCCAGCCCGGACGACTTCGGGACGTACCAGAACACTTCGGTCGAGTACCCCTATCTGCAGTCCGACACGACGTATGTCGCGATGGGTGGCGAGACGTGCGGATCGAACCCGCCGCGGTCGAGCTGCCCCACGGCGTTGAGTGAGCTCGCCCAGTTCCACTGGTCCTTCATCAACACCGACTACGAGCCGACCGTGCTCAACTCGTGGAGCAGCGGCGGCTGCCTCGCCGATATCACCAAGCGGCTCGGGTACCGCTTCACCTTGCAGACCGGAACACTGCCGACGACCGCCACCCGCGGCGGCAGCCTTCCGATCTCGATCACCTTGCAGAACAGCGGTTTCGCGACACCGTACAACCCACACAACGTCCAGCTCGTACTGCGCAACACGTCGACCGGCGCGATCACCGCACTCGCCCTGAACACCGACCCGCGCAAGTGGACCGCCGGCGCGACCACCACGATCTCGCAGACGCTCACCGTCCCCGCGAGTCTTCCCGTCGGCTCATATGCCCTGCTCCTCAACGTCCCCGACCCGCAACTGTCCAGCCGCCCCGAGTACTCCGTGCGCTTCGCGAACCAGTCCACCTGGGAAGCGGCGACCGGCATGAACTCGCTCCTGCGCACCATCACCGTCAGCTAGCCCTAGGAGTCCCCTGTGAAACGTCCACCTCTGAAACGGCTCGGTGTAGCCGTCGCTCTCCTGAGCCTGGCCCTGCCGACCCAGGTTGCCGTTGCCCATGGCAATGGAACGACCACCCGGACCTACACTGCGTCGACCGACGTGATCGCCAACCCCGAGCGCGGCTTCTACCACCATACGGAAACGCACTACTACGCCGACGGCTCGGGCTACACGCCGCTCGACCGGACGACGCTCACCAACTTCCGTACGCAGGAGAACGTCACCCAGATCCTGCGCGTCTTCTACCTGGAGAAGTTCGCCGGCCAGGACAAGCTCGACAAGGCCTACCTGGACAAGGTCCGCGCCGACTTCACCACCATCCGCGCCGCCGGCGTCAAGGCGATCGTCCGCTTCGCCTACGCGCTACCCGGCGAGGGCTGGCCGCCGCCCACGCCGTACGGCGATGCGCCCCTGGCCCGCGTCCTGAAGCACATCGACCAGCTGACCCCGATCCTGCGCCAGAACTCCGACGTCATCGAGCTGGTCCAGGAAGGCTTCATCGGCCTGTGGGGCGAGGGCTACTACACCGACCACTTCTCCGACCCGAACGATCCCAGCATCGTCACCGACCAGAACTGGGCCGATCGCAAAGCGGTGACCGACGCGCTCCTGCGGGCACTCCCCCGCGACCGGATGATCCAGGTGCGGACGCCGTACATGAAGCAGCGCACGTACGGCGTACCGACCGGCACAGCCGGAGCCCTGACCGCCGCGCAGGCCTACAACGGCTCGCCTGTCGCGCGGATCGGCCACCACAACGACTGCTTCCTGGCCAGCCCCGACGACTTCGGCACCTACCTCAGTGACCCGATCGAGCTGGACAAGGATTTCGTAGCCCAGGACAGCAAGTACCTTCCCCAAGGCGGCGAAACCTGCGCCGTCAACTCCCCCCGCTCCGACTGGCCGTCCGCATCGGAAGAGATGGCCCGCCTGCACTTCTCGTTCCTCAACACCGACTACAACCACGACGTCCTCGACACCTGGGCCGACGGCCTGACCACGGCCAAACAAAAGCTCGGCTACCGCTTCACGCTGCTGGACGGCACCTTCACCAACTCGACCCGCCCGCGCAGCAAGGTCTCCGTCACCTTGAATCTCCGCAACGACGGCTGGGCCGCGCCCTACAACCCACGCAAGGTCACCCTGATCTTCCAGGGCACCCACCACACCTACTCGGTCCCGCTCCCCACCGACCCCAGGCGCTGGGCCCCAGGCACAACCACCACCCTCAACCTGAAGGTCCCCGCCCCAGGGGCACCCGGCAAGTACAGACTCCTCCTGAAAATCGCCGACCCCCAACTCGCCAGCCGCCCCGAGTACTCGATCCGCCTGGCCAACCAGAACACCTGGCAACCCACCACCGGCAACAACGACCTCGGCGCAACCATCACAGTCACCCACTAACCGCCCGGACCCGTCTGGCGCTGCCACCCACCCAGCGCCAGACAACCCGGCCCCTTCAGCCTTTCGCATTCCGGACATCGAGAACTCCCCGGAACTCCACCGGCACCAAACTCCCCACCCGCACCGCCTCCACCGCAGACTCCGGCGGTAGGCGTGCCGGCCGATCCGAGCACCTAGGACGAGGCTGCTGCACCCGGGCACCTGTCGGCCCACGGATCGACACCGGCAACATCGTCAGCACTGATCCATAGGCGCAATCGCAACAAGCCCAACTGCAGTCCGAAGTCGGTACCAACACCCGCCACGCCGACGGCCGGATCGGTCCCAACACCCGCCACGCCGATGGCTTACCGGGCGAGTTAGGTATGCACCGGCGACCACCCGCGGCCCCAGCCCAGCCACCGGTACCTCGCGACCCACGCGCCGGGGTAGCTGTTCGCTGCGCGGCCTGGTGTGCGCCGGCGCACCGGACCCGACCGCCAGCTCATCAAACCCACACCCCACCGGCCCGGCACGCCCCGGCAACCGATGCCCCGCCACCGATTGATGGCCTGGAGATCCCCTACTGGTTGCCTAAGGCACCTTGTGCTTCACCTGAGCGTTCCCCGGCCACGGATCCACTCGCACTGAGCACAAAGTCGCCAAACACCGCCACCAGACCCTCCGACCAGCCGGCGGTGCTGACACCCGCTCGGCCGGTGGCCGCTGGTGATGATGCTGCCGCCGGGTCGGTCTCTGTGTCAGTGTTCAGCGGTACTACGGCATCCGTCGCCTGCCGCATCAAGGACCCAGTGTCCGCCGCCCCGACTGCTGTGCCCCCGCTAGTCATCGAAGGCCAAGGCTCAGCGCTCCGCTTCCCGGCCGACGTATGCCCGACGGTTGATAGACCTGGACCGGCATCCGTCGCCGCGGACGGTCCTTCGTCTGTGGTGGTCGACGGCGGCCAGGAATCACTGATCATCGTGGACGGTGCTTGTGGCGCCCGTTCGAGGCCAGGGGCCTATGACCGCTATCGCGATTGCTCACGCACGACTTCGCGTAGGCCCATCGTGCGGCCTGCGCGGGAACGGCCTGAAGCAGGGCGTCAAGCCACCGCACCTCCGGACCGGTCACCCCACGGGTCGAGAGCGGCCGCTTCTTCGGGGGGTGGTCCATGGGGCGTCGGTGAGCCCGTCCCGCGTGCGGATGGTTGTCGGCCCGGGTGTGGAGGGTGGAGTTCGTTCGCTGGTCGGGTTATCGCCCCAGGGATCGAGCGCTGCCATTTCCTCGGCGTTGATCCAGCCAGCATCACCGCCGTAGGTCCAGTTCGGTCCCGGTACCTGAGCCGAACCCGAAGCCAGCCCAGTAGCAGCCCGCCTGGATGTCGTGGCCGGCTTGGCATCGGTACTCCCATCGGCCCCCGCATCAGTCGGTGAAAGCGAGGACTCAGCCTCCATCGGCACGAGCGGTCCGTCCGCGGTGGTGGACGGCGGCCAAGCCTCAGTGGCCACCGCCGCAGGTCGTGCGTCCGTGCTGGCTGTTGAAGACCAGGGTTCAGCGCCAGCCGTGGTCGTGGGTGGCGTGGTTGCGGTGGCTGTTGGAGGCCAGGGGTCAGCGGCCGCCGTGGTCGTGGGTGGCGTGGTTGCGGTGGCTGTCGGAGGCCAGGGATCGGCAGCCGCCGTGGTCGTGGGTGGCGTGGTCGTCGCAGCCGTTGGAGGCCAGGGATCAGCAGCCGCCGCCGCAGGTGGTGTGGTTGCAGCAGCCGTTGAAGGCCAGGGGTCAGAGGCCGCCGTCGCGGGTGGTGTGGTTGTGGTAGCCGTTGGAGGCCAGGGGTCAGTGGCCACCGTGGTCGTGGGTGGTGTGCCCGTGGTGGCTGTTGAAGGCCAGGGGTCAGCGTCCCCCGTCGCGGGTGTGGTGGCGGGGGTGGTGCTGGGCTGGTTGAGTCTTTGGGCGGTGCTTCGGGGTGGTGGGTCGGCCCAGGATGGGCGGGTGACGTGGACCTGGTTGTCGGTGATGGTGATGGTCCAGTGGCCGTCGTGCAGCGAGGTGTGGTCGACGCGGCAGAGCAAGACCAGGTTGGTGAGGCTGGTGATGCCGCCGTCGAACCAGCTGACCAGGTGATGGGCGTCGCAATAGATCGGCGGGGCATGGCAGATCACGCAGCCCTTGTCGCGCTGGTTCAACGCGTTACGCAAGCCGTTGGTGACGTACCGGAACTCGCGGCCGACATCCAATGGCTGGCTGTCGGAGCCGAGCACGATCGGGATGATCCCGGCATCACACGCCAACCGGCGGATCGCGGCGGCAGAGAGACCGTCGCCGTAGGTCAGGTCACCGGTCGCCTGCCGGCCTGCCTCCACGAGGTCGTTGAGGTTGATCGTGACCGCGATGTGCGGCTTGATCCCGCCCCGGGTCGGCAGGTCACCCGAGGCCAGGGCGATGTCGAGGGCATCGACGAGGGCGTCGGCCTGGCGTTTGCCGCGCGGCCGGGGATCCTGGTCGCCGTCAGGGGTCTTGTGGGGTTTCGCGCCGGCCTGCAGAACGGTCTGCAGCTTCTCGGCGTTCTCGGCGGCCAGGTAGCCGCCGAACTTGACGCCGTCATCGGCCTTCTTCACCCAGACCTCTTCACGGGCCCGGGCGGCGTCTTCGCGGGGTTCGGGGCCGTCGGTGTCGAGGATGTTGCGGACCTGGACACCCATCGACTGCAACTCGCCGGGGTTCATGTGCCGGGCCGCCTCAACCATCTGGGCAGCGGCCGCGTCCAGCTGCTCGACGGGGACGTTCGCCTTCTTCGGGAGCTGCTCCAAAGCGGCCACGATCGCGCGGGCCTGGCCCTGGTTCAGCACTACCTCGTCGTCGCCGATCACCCTGGCCGGGGACGGAAGCGCGGCGGCGACCGCGGGATACTTGCGCAGGTTGACGGCGAACTTCACCAGTCGGCCGGCCTCGGCCAGGTCGAGACGGTACCGGGTGGAGATGAACCGGGGCAGGTCGTGGGCACCGAGGGTCTTGGCGTAACCGGTCTGTTCCAGCCGGTCCAAGATCTCCGTCTCGAGGCCTTGGAGGACAGCCAGCTTCGTGCGAGTGTCGTCGAGAAAGCACACCAGCTCCTCGTCGCTCATCATCGCCACCGCCCGATCATCCATACCCGCAACGCTAGACCACACCACCGACACTTTCAGACCGGAAAGCCCTTATCCACAAGGTGAATTCCTCACCACTTCAAACACACCAACGCAGATAAGTTGTTTGGCTCGTTGGTTGGTTGGCTGGCTGGTCAGCGTAGGCGCCTTCGCCACTTGAGTTCGGACGTCGCCAACCCAACGCCGCCTTCCACCCCGGCACCCAAGGCAACCACCGGCCAACCGGGGACACTGCCTATTGCTCTTGGCTCTTGGCTCTTGGCTCTTGGCTCTTGGCTCTTGGCTCCTGGCTCCTGGCTCTTCGCTGTTGCACTTCGCTGTTGTTCTTCGGTCTTGGTTTTGCGGGTCAGCGCCAGATGAGGCGGTCGGCGGGGCCGCCGGGGACTGGTTCGAAGGTTATGTCTTCGGGTGGGACGGAGTGGCCGGTTGCGTCGACGAAGGCTACTGAGACCAGTTCGCCGGTGCGGGTGTTGCGGCGGAGGACTGTGGGGCCTTCCTCGCGGGGTTCGTAGATGTCGCCCCATTGCTGGAGGGCGGCGAGGGTGAGTTTGAGGTCCTTGCCGGCTTGGGTCAGGTGGTAGGAGGAGCGGGTGCGTTCGCCTTCGGCCCGGTAGTCGCGCTTTTCCAGGACGCCTGCTTCTACCAGGGTCTGCAGGCGGCTGGTGAGGATGTTCGGGGCGATGCCCAGGATCTCCTTGAACTCGGCGAAGCGGGTGTTGCCGCGGTGGGCCTCGCGGAGGATCAGGACGGACCAGCGGTCGCCGATCACCTCCAGGGTGCGGGCGATCGAGCAGGTCGGCCGAGCCGTTTCAGTCTTCATCGGACCTCCGTCTTCAAATTACCCCGTACTGCGAGTAGCCCAGCCACCCCAAACGCCAGAACCGTAAGCCCGCCGATCGCCAAGACCCCGAGCAGCAATGCCGTGCTCAGCCCCGACGCCGTAGCGATGGCTCCGAGCGACAACGCGACCGCGCCCTGACCGACGTAGGCCACCAAGTAGACCGCGGAGACGGTACCGCCTCGGTGGTGGGCCGGTGCGTGGGTGGCGACTAGGCCCAGGCCGCCGGAGAACAGAAGGCCGTAGCTGATTCCGCCGAGCAGGCTGGTCAGGATGAACAGCGGCAACGAGTGCGACCGAGCTGAGACCTCCAGCAGCGTCAACGCGGCAGCGACGAAGCCGGTACCGGCGAGGACCTGCCGTCCAGCCGCGAAGCCGCGGGTCAGGATCGCCGTCACGCCACCGGTCGCGGACAGGATGGCGAGCACCAACCCGGTGACGAAGATGTTGTTCGAGCCGATCAGGTCACGAGCGAGTTGGGCGCCCAGGGCAAGGAACACCGTGCCGAACGCGAACGACGTCGTCACCGCGAGCGCGGCAGCGGCGTACACGAGCCGGATCCCCTTCGGCACCCTGATCGGGCGCGGCCGCCAGCGGCCCTGGCTCTCGTCCTTGGTGTGCCGCGGCATCGCCCACACGAACGGGAACACCAGCGCGATCACGCCCACCAGCACCCAGAAGTCCAGGTGCCTCGGCGCCGGACCGTACTGGATCAGACCGCCACCCACGATCGTCGCCAGCGACAGGCCGACCGTCGTCGCCGCGGTGGTCACGGACGACGCCCGCGCCGCCTTCCCGCGAGCACTGAACTCGACCGCGGCGGCCGTCGCCGGCGCCAGCGCCAGCCCAACGCCCACCCCCATCAACGCGCGCCCCGCGTACACCCACCACACCGAAGGAGCGACCGCGAACAACAGCACTCCAGCCATCATCGCGCCCAGCCCGTACAGCATCGTCGTCCGGCGCCCGATGTAGTCGGACAGCTGCCCGAAGACCAGCAGGAACACCGCCAGCACGATCGGATAGACCGCGAAGATCGCAGTCGTCGCCGTCGGCGTCAGGTGCCAGGTCTTCGCATACAGCGGGTACGTCGTCGTCGGCGCCGCGCTGGTCCAGAGGCTGAGCCCCGCGACAGCCGCCGCGGTCCAGAAGCTGGCCTTCCGGCTCAGCGTCCGTGGTTCCCGCGCGGTCGCGACAGGCAGTTCGAGTGTGGTCATGCTGACCTCAACACCTGAATTTCGATTTGCAATCCAGCCGACCAGGTGAGCCTGGTCACACCTCTGCCTGACCTTAGGAAGGTCAGGCTGGAATTGCGGCTCCGACGCATACTCGGATACATGAACGGAAGCGGGGAGCTCGGCGAGTTCCTGAAGGCACGGCGAGCGCGGCTCCTCCCCGAGGACGTAGGCATCAGGACCTACCTCGACAAGCGCCGGGTGCCCGGCCTCCGCCGCGAAGAAGTAGCACTGCTCGCGGGAATCAGCGCCCCGTACTACACCCGCCTCGAGCAGGGACAGTCCCACCGAGCGTCGCCCGAGATCCTCGACGCGATCGCCCGGGCCTTGTGCCTGACCGAGTCCGAGCGCAACCACCTGCGCACCCTCGCGGATGCGCAGCAGGCCCGGCCGGCCCGTCGGCCCGCACCTGAACGCGTCAGCGAGGCGACGACGGCGTTGATGGCCGCGCTCGGGGAGACTCCGGTCATCGTGCTCGGCCGCAGTACCGACGTACTGGCCTGGAATCAGCAAGGACATGCCCTGTACGCCGGGCACGTCGACCCCGCCGCACCACGACAACCAGCAACCCGGCCGAACATGGCCAAGCTGATCTTCCTCGACGCGCACCTGCGCGAGCTCTATCCCGACTGGCTGGTCAAGGCGCGGGCGGTGGTGGGGAACCTGCAGATCGCGGTCGCCCGAAACGCCGGCGATCCGATGCTGCTCCAGCTGATCGGCGAGCTGACCGTCAACAGTCCTGAGTTCGCGGCGCTGTGGGCCGACCACCGCATCCAGGGGTGCGACGTCGCCGAGTACCGGATGCGTCATCCACTGGTCGGCACGTTGACCGTCACCCAGCAGACCTTGCAGAGCCCGTCGCGCCCGGATGAGTACATCGTGGTGGCGACGGCGCAACCCGGCTCTCCGTCCCAGGAAGCCCTCGACCTTCTAGCCCAGGCGACCGCGCCGGCCAAGGCCTGCCAACCCGCCTGAGAAATTGCTCACAACCCGACAAAACAAGGGATACCCATGTCCATTTTCAAGTCGATCTCGGCCTTGGCCCTGATCAGCATGGCAACGCTCGGCCTGCAGCCGGCCCTCGCCGAATCCCCCAGCCTCTCCGCTGCGGCGGTAGCGTCACCGGCCACTGGTGCCCGGATCGCTGTGCATTTCGACCTTTCAGCCGGCCAGACGCCCGAGAACATCGCGCTCGCTCCCGGCGGTGTCGCCTACGTGACCTTCGCCGTCGGCCGCCAGGTCGCCCGGATCGCCCCGGACGGCACCACCAGGATCCTGGCGACTCTGCCGGCTCCCGACGGCAACCACACCCCGGTACTGAGCTTCCCGCTCACCTCTGGCATCGTCCGCGACACCCACGGCACCCTGTACTTCCTCTACGCCACCGGCACCGCCGACCTCACCGGCGTGTGGCGCCTCCGACCAGGCGGCACGCCCGAACGCATCGCCGCCCTACCGCCGACCGGTCTGCCGAACGGCCTGGCACTCGACGATCGCACCGGCAATCTCTACATCGCCGACTCCGTTCTCGGCACGATCTGGCGAGTCCCGAAGACCGGCGGTACGCCGAAAGCTTGGTCGACCGCACCGGAACTCGCCTCGACCGGCTTCCTCGGCGTCAACGGCCTGAAGCTCCGCGGCGGCGCCGTCTGGGTCACGAACCTCGACAAGGGCACCGTGCTCAGGATTCCGATCGACCACCGGCAGCGAGCCGGCGAGGTCGAGACCCGGGCCAGCGGGCTGGCCGGCATCGACGACTTCGAGTTCACCGGTCGCGGCAACGAGCTCGTGGCGGCCGTCGACTCCGCCGGCACGGTGGTGCTGATCCGGCCGGACGGCAGCACGACGACCCTGTTGACCGCGGCCGATGGCCTGCAGAACCCGACCTCGGTGGGGGTTCGCGGCAGGACGGCGTACGTGCTGAGCGCCGCCTATCTCACCCAGCAGGACCCGAACCTCGTAGTCACCTACCTCAACCGGTAATACGCTCGGACCGGGACTCGCGACTGGAGGGTGAAGATGGCTGCAGGGCAACGGGCCGGGTTGACCGGTCAGACCGTGGTGGTGATCGGCGGCAGCCTCGGGATCGGGCTGGAGACCGCACGACTGGCTCGCGGGGAGGGCGCCGAGGTGATCATCACCGCGCGCAACGCCGACCGGCTGGAGGCCGCCGGTCGTGAGCTGGGGGCGAAGACCGACGCCTTCGACGCCACTGACTTCGACCAGCTCGAGGCTTTCTTCGCCCGGTTGCCCACGCCGATCGACCATCTTCTCGTCACCGGTCCCGGCCCGTACTACGCTCCGCTGCCGGAGCTGGACCTCGACCTGGCCCGCGCGGATCTCGAGTCGCACGTTCTGCTCCCGATCCAGATCGGCAAGCTGGCGATCGGCAAGGTGCGCCCCGGCGGGACGCTGCTCTTCATGGGCGGTACCGGCGGTCGCCAGGCCGGCGTCGGGATGTCCGTGATCGGCGCGCTGACCGCTGCCGGTCCGGCGCTGACCAGGAATCTCGCCGTCGAACTGGCCCCGATCCGGGTCAACCTGATCGCGGCCGGCTTCGTCGACACTCCCCTGTCGGCGACGCTGCTCGGCGATCAGCTCGACGCCCGGCGCGAACAGCTCCGGTCGACGCTCCCGATCGGCCGGGTCGTCGGCCCGGAGGACATCGCCAACCTGGCCGTCCACCTGATGACCAACACCGCCCTGACCGGCGCCACCTACGACATCGACGGCGGCCAGCAGCTCGTCTGAGGTCTCAGCCGAAGGTGAACACGTAGGCCTCGGCCCCAGCTTCGGCGAACGTGATCTCCACGGTCCGGTCCCACACCGGCCCGTCCTGCCGGATCAGCTGGTACATCCGGCCGGCCTCCAGCAACCCGTTGCCCTCAGCATCGACATCGACGCCGTGAGCCGCGCCGGGCGGCTGACCGTCGAGGCGGACCTGGAAGGGAATCGGCTCGCTCCGCCGGGACGACAGCACCAGGTGCGCATCTCGAGCGTGGAAGGGAAAGGCGATACTGCCACCGGCCTTGTCCAGCCGGACGTACTCCCGCTCGACCGTCCAGTCGCCGGTCAGCCCGTCGATCGGCTCGCCGCGGGTGTACCCGAGGTACGTCTCCGGGGTGCGCAAGTTAACCCAGTCGGCCTCTGCCTCGACGCCGGCACCCTCGACCGAGTCCGTGACCAGCTCACGCTCGACCCCGAGCAACTGCTGGATCACCCGCTCAGACTGCTCGTACCGGCCTTCGCCGAAGTGATGGTCCCGGATCTTGCCGTCGCGGTCCACGAAGTACAGGGCTGGCCAGTAGTGGTTGGCGAACGCCGTCCAGATCCCATAGTCGTTGTCGAGGGCAACGGGGTAGTCGATCTCCCGCTCGGCGACGGCCAGCCGGACCCGGTCGAGCTCGTGCTCGAAGGAGAACTCCGGCGTATGCACCCCGACGACCACCAGCCCGTCGTCGCGGTAGGCGCGCGACCAGGCCCGGACATACGGCTCGGTGCGCAGCCAGTTGATGCAGGTCAGGGTCCAGAAGTCCACCAGGACGACCTGACCGCGCAGCCGGTCCACGGTCAGCGGCCCGGTGTTCAGCCAGCCGCTGGCCCGGTCGAACGACGGCATGTGCATCCCTGCGAACATGACCAACCTTCCCAGCCGGAGTCAGCCCCTGCGTTCGATCGCCCGGAGCGTCTTCTCGAACGTCTTGCCGAGGATGCGCTGCCCGCCGACGGTCAGCAGCGCGCCCAGCAGCTTGCCCTTGACGCCCATCCCGACCCGGTCGACGACGACCGCGATGTCGGTCTTGCCGTCGGGCCGCTCGGTCAGCGTGTACTCGTGGCCGGAGCCCGGCCCCCACAGGTTGGACTCGGTCGTCTTCAGCACGATGTGGTGCGGGTCGGTCCAGTCGTAGGACAGCCGCTCCCAGATACCGTTCGAGCCCTCGGTGACGTCGGCATGGCCCGGGCTCTGGCTGTGCACCTTCAGGTAGCCGTCGGCGCTGTTGCCGAACAGGTCGCCACGCCCCGGGCCGAAGTCGGTGAGGCCGGCGAGAAATTGCTCAGGTGTCGCGGTGGTGCTCTGGGTGAAGCGAATTGTCGCCATAGTCGAACCATACCGGCGGCGAGGCAGCCCTGTTGGCCACCTCGCCACTGCCTGTGGACAGTTACTCGGGCAGGTCCGCGCCGGACTGCTCGGCGACCATGTAGGCGGCGTACCAGGCGGGCCACTCGTCATCGTGCTCGCCGGTGCGCTTCTCGTGCTCGCCGTGCGCGGTCGCCGCACGAATCAGGGCCTCCTGCAGGTCCTGCACCGAGGCGTACGTCGTCTCACCGGACTCGATCCGCCCGGGAAGGCGCTTGGTGATCTCCTGCAGGAGCCAGGTGTTGCCATCGGGGTCGCTGAAGGTCGCGAACGAGCCGTAGCTGGCCGCGTCCTCCGCCCGGCCGCTCGCCCGGCCCTCGCCATCAGCCTGGAACTGGGCACCCGGCGCCACGCTGTGGAAAACCTCGCTGACCTTGGCCCCCTTGGCGAGGAGCTCAGCGCGAGCGGCCTCGATGTCGGAGACGACCAGGTAGAGGCCCTGGGCCGAACCGGCCGGCGCCGAGGTGATCTTCGACCCGAACTGGACCGACGCCGGCGAGCCCGGCGACGTGAACTGCACGACCCGGAAGCCGTTGTCGAACGCGAAGTCGGCGTCCAGCCGCCAGCCGAGCTCGCTGTAGAACGTCTTCGCCCGATCCACGTCGGTGACCGGGATGACCACTGCTTCGAGTTTCAGATCGCTCATTGCACTTCCTCCTGAGTAGGACTGCCGACTACCACCCTCACGTTCCAGCCCACTCTCGCACCTGTACCACCCTCTGGTCATCGCACTGGCACCGGCGCATCATCGGTTGTATGGGGTGGTACGTCGTGCGGATCCAGGTGCGGATGGGCTGGCCCGCGTCGGCGTCCGAGCTGCACGCGATCCGGTACGCCGGGCACCGGCTGCCCTGGCCGATGCGGTTGCGCTCCGATCTCTGCTTCATCCACGGTGACGTCGAGTTCACCCTTCGGACCCGCAGCCAGACTCCCGCGATGGCGATCCAGCAGGTCAGGCTCGCGCTGCCGATGCTCCGGTTGCGTCGTGAGCGGGTCCAGCGGATCGACGTACGGCGCCTGCACCCGCTCCCCTCGCACCGGGACCTGCTGGCCAGCTGGATGCCGCACCCGGATCGGCGCGGAATCGAGCGGCGACGCTCCGTCGTCCGCTGAACCCGGCGGGTAACAAGAACATTTGACTTGCTGACTGTTCAGCTGTTGTTCGCCTTGGGCAGTGAGGATCGGCTCCTACGTCCAGGAATTCAAGGAGCTCCACAATGTCTCTCGACCGTCGTTCTGTCCTCCGGGGTGCCGCCGTCGGCGCCACGGGTGTCGGCTTCGCCGCCGTCGGCGCCGTCCCCTCGCTCGCCGAGGCGACCCCCGCGCCCGCTGAAGGCGGCTCGCGGCCGTACCCGACCAACCGCCCGTTCCCGCCGCTGATGGACGACCCCAAGGGCCTGCTCGCGCTGCCCCCGGGCTTCAAGTACACCGTCGTCACGCATGCCGGCGAGACCAAGCTGAAGAGCGGCCAGCCGACTCCGACGCTGCACGACGGCACCGCGGTGTTCGGCAACGGCACCAAGCAGTACACGCTGATCCAGAACCACGAGATCAGCGCCAACGACCCGCTCGGCGTACCGCAGATCCCGGGCACCGTCTACGACTCCGGCGTCGGCTCGGCCGGTGGCTGCACCGTCATCTCGGTCGACCGCGACGGCACCAACCACGGCGAGTGGGTCGGCATCTCCGGCACCCTCACCAACTGCGCCGGCGGCCCGACGCCGTGGGGCACCTGGTGGACCTGTGAGGAGACCGAGAACAAGGCCAACGGCACCACCCGGCTGAAGGACCACGGCTACGTCTTCGAGGTCTGGGGTGACGGCAAGACCGCGCACCCGGTACCGCTCAAGGCGCTCGGCCGCTACGCCCACGAGGCAGTCGCCGTCGACCGGGACAAGCAGCACGTGTACCTGTCGGAGGACTCCTCCAACCCGAACGGTCTGTTCTACCGCTGGACCGCGCCGGCCGGCTACCGGCTCGGCAAGGACAGCTGGCAGGACCTGCAGGACGTCAACTTCGGCACCCTCGAGGCGATGGCGATCCTCAACGACGACGGCAAGCCGATCCCGGACGTCGCGTACCTGACCTCGGCGCAGTTGCTGCGCCCGTTCAGGGTCACCTGGGTGCCGGTGCCCGACCGGGACGCGGTCACGGTCTCCACCCGCAAGCAGTTCACCGACGGCCAGGTCACCCGGGGCAAGAAGTTCGAGGGCGTCTACGGCACCCACGACGGCGTGTACGTGGTCAACTCGTTCGCCAAGATCGGTACGACGGACATCCCCGCCGACGGCGTGCCGCACGAGGGCATGGTCTGGTTCTACAACTACAAGCACCAGACCATCCAGCTCGTCACCTACTTCCCGGCCAACCCGGCCGCCGACAAGGGTGCCGCGGCGAAGTACGACGACTTCAACTTCGACGCGCCGGACAACGTCACCGTCACCCCGTGGGGCTCGCTGATCCTGGCCGAGGACGGCCTGGCCAGCAGCCACGTCCTCAGCTCGGTCCCCGGCGGCCCGACGTACGCGATCGCCCGCAACATGCTCAACGACTCCGAGTTCACCGGCCCGACCTTCTCCGAGGACGGCAAGGTGCTCTTCGTCAACATCCAGACCCCTGGTATCACCCTGGCCATCACCGGTCCGTGGCGCGACTACCTCGGCTGAGCTGAACTGGGCTGAGCTGACAGGTTGACCGGCCGGCAGTGCGTGGTTGCGCGCTGCCGGCCGGCTCATGTCCCAGCGGCGATCTTGCTCAGCTGCCGTAGATAGGTGTCCACGTGCGATTCCAGCGTGGCCGCGTCGAACATGGCCGGGGTGTAGGAGATCTTCCCGGTGAGCAGGCCGCCCGGCCGCTCGTCGATCGTCCACAGACCGTCCAGCGGCACCGCCACGCCGTGCGGGCGGGAGCCGGGCCGCCGGTCGAAGGACACATAGGTGGCCGGCCCGAACTTGCGAGGCTCCCGTCGTCCCAGCGGGATGTGCTGGAACGGCATCAGCACGAAGGACTCGTCGGCCAGCAGGAGGCCGGCGTCCGGTACCTCTTCCAGCAGCCGCAGGATCGGGAGTTCGTTGCGGTAGGCATCCAAACACGTCCGGCGTACTTCAGCGAGCGCGTCGCCGGGCGACTTCGCCGTACCGAGATCCGTGCGCAGCAGGAGCGCGTTGAGGAAGAAGCCGACCGTCTGGTCGAGCTCCGGTCGGCCACGACCGGCGGTCAGCGTCGGCACGGTGAGGTCGGTGGCGCCCGTGAGCTCGCGCAGGGTCAGCAGGTACGCCGTCAGGTGGACCATGAACGGTGAGCACCTCGCCCGGCGCGCTGTCTCCGCGAGGCGGCCCGCGAGCGCCGGGTCGATGTCGAACCGGAGCTGCGCCCGGATCCCGTCGTCCTTCGGCTCCCTGGGCCGGTCGGACGGCAACGAGGTGACGTCCACGTCGGCCAGCTTGGCCGACCAGTAGTCGAGCGCCTGCGCTGCCCGCGGACTGTCGCGGCGGGCCTGGTCGTCGACGGCGAAGTCGGCATAGGTGCTGGCGGCAACAGGCGGTGGGAGGCTGGCGTCAATGCGCGCTGCGTAGCAAGTGGCGAGGTCGCGGACGATCAGGTCCATCGACCACGCGTCGGCCGCTGAGTGATGGGCGACGAGCGCCAGTATGCCGTCCGCGGGCACGACCTTCGCGTAGTACACCCAGAGCAGCGGCGACCGGTCGCCCGGATGATCGTGGGTGTCCAGGGCGTCCAGGAAGTCGTCGGGGTCTCCGCCGGTCAGATCGATCGACTCGAATCGACCCGGTCCGGCCTCGTGGATCTCCTGCCAGGGCATGCCGTCACCGCCGTGCATGGTGGCGCGCAACGCGTCGTGGCGGTCGATCAGATCGGTGACCGCCAGCCGCAGCAACTCCTCGTCGACCGGTCCGGTCAGCCGGTACGCCGCGCTGATCACGAACGCCGGGCCGGTCGCCTGGCCTGGGTGCAGTACGTCGAAGAAACGCAGCAGGTGCTGCGGGAACGCCAGCGGTACCCGCGTCACGAACCCTCCCGAGTCGGCATCAGGGCCGGACGAAACCAAACTCCGGCGGCCCTGTCAAGACAGTTCCATCAGGATGCAGAGGGTCCCCGGATGAACCGTCGCCATGCGTAGGGTCGCGAACGCGTTGCCCCCGGATCGAAGGAGATCGCATGCCCATCGCGGCCCGCGTCGCCGAGCTCGTCGGCGACCACGCCCCCGCCGGAACGGCCACCCCCGCCGCCCCCGCCCGGCTGGTCGAGGACCTCGGCTTCGACTCCCTCCACCTGATGGAACTACTGGTCAGCCTCCAGATCGAGTTCGACCTGGAGCCCTTCGACGAAGCCGAACTGATAGGCCTCACCTCAGTAGCCGACCTGACCACCTTCATCACCTCCAAGCTCCCACCTGAGGACAGCGCGCGGCCAGGCGGTGCCGCTGCGACCAGCGATGCCGATGCACTGCTCGCCTGGCTTGCTTCGCCGCGGAACGATGCAGGGATCTCGTGGCTCGGTGACGACGGCGAGTGGGGCTCGGCCTCGTACGCCGAACTGGCCGCCGCCGCGTTGGGCACAGCAGCCTGGCTGCGCGAGCAAGGCGTTGAGCCAGGCGACGTGGTCTCGCTGACTCTGGCCCGGGTGGACGATTTCGTCGCAGCCTTCTTCGGCGTACTCGCGGCCGGCGGCGTACCGTCACCGCTGGCTCCCCCACTGGCACTCGGCTCCCTCGACAACTACGTCGACCACGCCGCCCACCTACTCACCCTGGCCGCCCCACGCCTGGTCATCGCCGACCCCGCCATCGCCAACCACCTGATAGCCGCCGTCACCAAAGCAGCCCTCGACTGCAAAGTCACCGACCTCCCCACGCAGGAAACCCACTCCACCGGCCCTGCACCACACCAGCCCGACGCGGAGGCGATCGCGCTTTTGCAGTTCACCTCTGGGTCCTCTGGGCGTCCTCGTGGGGTGCGGCTGACGATGGCGAATCTCGGCGCGAATATCGGCATGATCCGCCGCTGGCTTGCCCTCGGCAACGACGAGCTGACGGTCAGCTGGTTGCCGCTCCATCACGACATGGGGCTGATCGGCTGTCTGCTTACGCCGATCGTCAACCAGAGTCCGTTGCGGACGATGCGGCCGGACCAGTTCATTCGGGATCCCCTGCGCTGGCTGCGCTGCCTTGGCGCGGACGGTGCCGCGGTCGCGGTGTCGCCGACGTTCGGCTTCGCCTACACGCTCAGCCGGGTGCGACCAGAAGCCCTGGCTGGGTTGGACTTCAGCGCCTGGCGCGTCGCCATCGTCGGCGCCGAGCGGGTGGATCCCCTTGTCCTGCAACGATTCGCCGCTCTCCTCGAACCACACGGCTTCCAATCAAGTACCTTCCGCCCGGCCTACGGTCTGGCCGAAGCGACCCTCGCCGTCACCGGTACCCAAGGCGAGACCCCGCTCGCCATCCGCCCCGACTGGTCGACGATGCTGCCCGGCGAACTCGTCTCTGTCCTCGACGAGCGCCCACTGGGAGCCGTGCCCGCCGGCCCCGGCTGGGTCACGTGCTGCGGGCAACCACATCCCGGCCTGCTGCTCGAAGTACTGGATGACGAGGGTCAGCCACTGCCACCCGGGCATCTCGGCGAGGTCGCCGTGTCCGGGCCATCGGTCAGCACCCAGGCCCACCTCGGCGGCTCGACCTCGGCAACCCGCCTGGCCGGGACCCAGCTCAGGACCGGCGACGCCGGTTTACTGTACGCCGGACAGCTGGTTGTCGTCGGCCGCACCGGCGACAGCCTCAAGGTCCGCGGCCGTCATCTGTTCGCGGAGGAACTCGAAGCCCGCCTCGTCACCGAGACCGGGATCCCGGCCGGACGGATCGCGATCGCGCTCGGCATCGCCGCCGGTCGCGAGACCGCCGTACTGGTCTGCGAGCAAACACTGACCGACGACCAGCGAGCAGCAGCCGAGGCAGTACTCACCCGCGAGACCGGCGGAGCCGACATCCGGATCGAGACCGGCCCGCGTGGCCTCGTCCTGCGCACGTCGAGCGGCAAGGCACGACGCCGCGAACTCTGGCAGCGGTACAGCGGATGAGCCCGACAGCACGCCGCCAGATCGTCGACGGCAGCACCGGCTTCGTCGGCGCCAACCTGATCCACAGACTGCTTGCCAACGGCAACCAAGTCACTGCCCTAGCCAGACAACCCGCCGAAGCCGTCCATCACCAAATCACCACCGCCGCAATAGCCGACGGCTACCTCAACCCGACCGGCCTGGAAGTCCTGGGCTGGTCGCTGGACGAGACGAATCTAGGCCTGGCCCAGGCAACCCTGGAGGAGTTGTTTGCGGAGCCCTGCGACTACTGGCATCTGGCAGCGGCGATCACCTTTCGCCCGGGCAACCACGAGGAACTCCAGCAGGTCAACGTCGACGGCACCCGGACCGCACTGGACGTCTTCCACAAGTACGCCCCACCAGGCTCGCGGTTCTTCCAGGTCAGCTCCGCCTACAGCTGCGGGCTCGTCACCGACGAAGTACCGGAACTCTGGCACCCCTCCGCCGAACCACACGAGTTCCGCAACTACTACGAGTACACCAAGCGCGAAGCAGAGCTCCTGTACGCCGACACACCCGGCGCCGTACTCCGGCTCGGCCAGATCGTCGGCGATTCGCGGACCGGCCGCGCCGCCACCGACTACGGCCTCTACGACTACATCCGCGCGATCCACACCATCACCCGCCGACGCCCCAACGAACGTCTTCGAGTAGTCGGCGACCCCACGGCCGAGCTGCACCTCGTCCCGGTCGATGCCTGCGTCCGCTGGATGACCGACCTGGCGACGCGCGACCTCGCGACCCGCGACCTCAGCCAACTCACGGCACCGATCATCCACCTCGTCGACAGCGTCTCGGTGACCGCCGCGAAGGTCGCCGAGATGATCAGCGCCCACCTCCCCGTGGACCTGCGGATTGCCCCGCAGGACGAAGTGGCCACCACCCCGCTGAACCAGCTCGAACGCGTGCTGGAAGCCCGGATGACCTACACCGGCAAGTACATCTCCCACTCGATCAAGTTCCGCCGCGACAACCTGCCAGCACTCGGCATCGACGAGCCGCCGACCGTCTCCGACGACGTCCTCGACCGGCTGGTCGGCGCCTACGCCCACTCACTCCGCACCCCGCAAGGAGCCAACTGATGGAGGATCAGGTACGCCGGATCTGGTCGGAGGTGCTCGGAGTCGACTGCAAGCCCGCGACAACCTTCTTCGAGGCCGGCGGGAACTCGCTCGCCGCCTTCCGCATCCTCGCCCGGGTGGAGACCGAGTTCGGCGTCCGGCTGGAGGTCTACGAACTGTTCGAGGACCCGACCACTGCAGAGTTCACCGACCTGGTGGCCAGGTCCGGTCAGACCTGATAGCCGATCCGCTTGTACCCGTTGACGAAACTCGACGCCAGTCGCTCCGGCTCACCGGCCAGCTCGAGTCCGGGAGCTTGCCGGAGCAACTCGCGGAACACAGCGGTCAACTCGATCCGGGCCAGGAACGCGCCGAGGCAGTGGTGCGGCCCGCCGGCGCCATAGCCGACGTGCGGGTTCGGATCCCGCGTCACGTCGAACCGGGTCGGATCGGTG
This sequence comes from Kribbella sp. NPDC051620, assembly GCF_044453825.1. Lineage (NCBI taxonomy): Bacteria > Bacillati > Actinomycetota > Actinomycetes > Propionibacteriales > Kribbellaceae > Kribbella > Kribbella sp. NPDC051620. Next base: position 896,582 of record NZ_JBITDB010000001.1, on the reverse strand, counting down.
AACACCTTCTCGTCCCGGTTGGCCGACCAGTAGAACAGCAGCATTCGATCACCCTCGGCAAAGGGCCGGCCGTTGAGCTCGCAGTCACGGCTGACCGTCCGGCGCATCCAGACCGTCGGTGAGGTGAGCCGGACGATCTCCTCGGCCGCGGTCCCGCCGTACCGGTCGTAGTCGGCGAGCAGCACGTCGCGCTGGGCCGGGTTGTCCTGCAGCAACAGGAGTCCGTTGCTGATCGCGTGCCGGGTCGTCTCGTTGCCGGCCACCAGCAGGAGGATGAAGAACGACGCGACCTCGGCCCGGGTCAGCCGCTCGCCGTCGATCTCGGCCTGGATCAGCGTGGTGGCCAGGTCGTCGCGCGGATCGGTCTCCCGTTGCTTCACCAGGTCGTCGATCAGCTGGATCAGGTCGGCACCCGCGGTGAGGATGTTCGTCGCGACATCCGGCTGCCCAGCGGCGTACTCCGGATCGAAAGCGCCCAGGATCCGGCTCGACCGGCTGAAGACGAACTCGTACTCCGAGGGCGGCACCCCCGTCATCGAGCAGATGATCCGCAACGGCAGCGGCGCCGCGACCTCAGCCACGAAGTCACCGGAGCCCCGCCGTACCGCCGCGGTCACCAACTCAGCGGCAACCTGGTCGATCGTGCCGGACAGCTTGTCCAGCGTGCGCGGCGCGAACGCCCGGGTGACGATCCGGCGTACCCGCCGATGCCGTTCGCCATCCATGCTGAGCAGCGAGCTGAACGCCTCGTTGAACTCCACCGGCAGATCCATCACGCTGACGGCTCCCTGCCCGGACTGGAAGTCCTCCGGCCGCCGAGTCGCCTCGACAACGTCCGCATGGCTGACCAGCGCGTGGAACCCCTGCCCACTCGGCAGCCCCCACTCGACCTTGCTGCCACCGGGGAAGTATCGCGGCGCCGGCTCGGAGCGCAGTACCGCGAACGCCGCGTCGCGCTCGACGTCGGGCAACCGCCAGAAGGCCGAAGACGCCAGATCGATCTCGTTCACCGACTGAGTGCTCATCGCTGATGTCCCGTCAATTGGTCGCGGCGGAGTTTGCCGCTGGTCCGGCGAGGCAGCTCGTCAACCAGCGCGAACGACAGCGGCACCTTGCCTGCCGTCAGATTGGCCCGGCAGAAGTCCTCCAGCTCGCTCAGCTCAACCGGAGCAGCCGGTACGACGAGCGCGTGAACGCTCTGGCCGAGATACTCGTGCGGCACCCCGGTGACGGCGACGTCGGCGACCGCTGGATGACCGGCCAGCACCTCCTCGATCTCGGCCGGGTACACGTTCTGCCCGCCGACATTGAGGACGCTGGACCGCCGGTCGACCAGGTACAGATAGCCGTCCGCGTCGAGCCGGCCCAGGTCGCCGATGGACAGATGGCCGTCGCGCTCGGCCAGCTTCGGGCCACTTCCGACGTACTGCGGCTGCCGCGCGCCCCGGAAGTAGATCTCACCGATCTCCCCCGGCCCGACCGGTTCACCGGACTCGTCGAGCAGCCGGATCGCGCGCTCGGCGGGCCGGCCGACGCTGCCCGGATGCTCGAGCCACTCGTCACCCCGAATGGCGACCGCGCCGATTCGCTCTTGACTCCCGTAGTCCTCGTACACCCGCTCCGGCCCGAGCAGCTCGATCCAACGCCGCTTCACGTGCTCCGGGCAAGGGCCGGCGCCGTGGTACAGCGACTCGATGCTCGACAGGTCGTGATCGGCCAAGCCCGGTACGTCGAGCAGCATCCGCAGGTACGCCGGAACGATCCGGACGTGCTGGACGCCGTACTCGGCTACCAGCCGGGGCCAGAGTGAGCCGACGAAGCGTTCCATGATCACGACCAGGTGGCCGAGCGCGAGTCCTTGGTAGAGCGCGCCGAACCCCGCGTGGTACATCGGCAGCACGACCAGCTGGACCTGCCCCTCACGCACGCCGTGCGAGACGTCGCTCGCGGACAGGTAGTTGCCCTCGTCATACACCCATGGCCTGGATCGGACGATCACCCGCGGCTGTCCCGTGGTACCGCCGGTGAGGGACGCCGAGCGGGGCGAGCCGACGGGCTCGCGCAGAGTGGAGTCGTCGCCGTACCAGTCAAGCGAATCGATCAGGAAGTGCTCACCGATCGCCTCCCGGAACGCTGCCAGCTCACGGCCGGAAGCGGCGGAGTCGATCGGGATCACCAGCGCTCCGAGCTGCCAGGCGCCGAGGGTCGCGCGGACGTGGTCCAGCCCGGCCGGCAGCGCGATGGCGACCGTACTGTCCGCCGTGACGCCCAACGCCGCCAAGCCGTTGGCGGCCCGGTTCGTGTCGCGGTGCAGCTCCGCCCAGGTCAGCGAGGAACGCTCGCCTCTGGGCGGGACGCTGACGACCGCCGTCCGGTCCGGGTGCTCGGTGGCCAGTTGCGCTATCCGGGTGCCGATGGTGATCGGGACGGGCTGCATCTGTCTCCTCGACTCGCGGGCTGCTCGGCCGCAGGTTACGTCGCCGGAAGGTCCAGCCGCCGCACCTTTCGAGCAGGCCTGAAAGGTGGGGCGGTTGACCACCGTCGCGGGCTAGCGTTGCCGGTCTGGGGAGAACGACAGTGAGGATCGATGCCTTGAGCAACCACCTGCCGCCGTTGTTCGCCGGCGCCGCCGAGTACTACGTCCGCTACCGCAGCGAGTATCCGGACCCGATCTTCACCGAGCTGGCCACCCGGCTCGGTGTGGACGGCCGCCAGTCCGCCCTCGATCTCGGCTGCGGGCCGGGGATGGCGACCTTCGGGCTGGCCAGACACGTCGCCGCGGTGACGGCGGTCGACCCGGATCGCGAGATGCTTGCCGCCGGCCACGCGCTGGCCGTCGAGAAGGGTGTCGACGGCATCGACTGGCGCGAGGGCAGCTCGGAAACCCTGGCTGGGTTGGGCGTCGGCCCGTTCGACCTGGCGCTGATGGCGGCCTCTTTCCACTGGATGGATCGGCCGGCGACGCTGGCGACCCTGGACAAGTTGATCAATCCAGGTGGAGCGGTGGTGATCGTCACCGGCAGCATGAGTGGACTGGCCCGGGACACACCCAACAGGCCTGCCTGGGCCGAGGCTGCCTACACGACCCGGGAGCGCTGGGCGCCAGCTCGGCGACGCTGGCGCGGCGATACCTCGAACAATCAGAGCACCTACACCCTCCAGCGTGGCGAGAACCGGGCGGTGCTCGCGGCCTCCGCGTTCGCCGACGTCGACAGCTACGAGCTGCATTGGCAGCGTACGCACACGGTCGACGAGCTGATCGGCTTGCTGATGACCGTTCCCGATCTCACGCCGACCGCGCTCGGCGACCGAGTCGACGGCTTTCGCACCGAACTGCGGGACGCGCTGCTCGCCGCCCAGCCCGACGAGCGGTTCGTCGAACCGATCTGGACCCAGGTCCTGATCGGCCGCCGGCCGACGGACTGACCGATGGACCTCTGCCGCCTGCTCACCACCGACCCCATCCTCCGCCTGTACGCCGCTCCCCCAGGCAGCACCACCGTCCCACTCCACCAACTCAGCACCGTCCCCTCAGCGGACCCGGTCGAGTACTTCGTCCGGCCGTTGTTGCGGGTCTTCCGGAGAGGCCTCGACAAGTACGGCGTGCTCCTGGTCGACGCCGGGTCATCGCTGAACCACTTCGAGGTCGATGACGAGCGGCGACCCACCGGTCGAGTGCTGGTCACCTGGCCTAGCAGGCTGACCGCCAACGGACCGACAGCAGTCGATCTCCTGGCCGAGCAGTTCGGGATCGACGGAGTCGCCGAGGTGATCCGGGCCGAGCTGCGATTCCTGCAGCCGGAAGTCGCCAAGCTGCTCAGCGAGGACGACCGCTGGGCGCCACACGTCCACTCCGCACCAGCCGTTGATCAGCAAGCAGTCAATGCGGTCGCCGAGCTGGTCAGCAATCAGCAGGCAGCCCGGTGGAAAGGCGCCGACCTTCCCCCTTCGGTAGTCCGCTACGTCGGCACGCGACCACCCGGCTGGGCTCGTTTCGAAGCAGACCTCTTCCATCTCGGCGGTCGCCTGGTCGGTCCTGAGTCAACCTGCCGGCCCGTCGCCGAGCTGCACGGCCAAAGCCTCGACCGAGCTCCGCACAACTGGGGCGACGAACCCGCAACCTCCCACCAGACGACCCTGTCAGCGCTGCGCCTGGCCGATCTCCGCCCGGCCCCACTCGCCGCCCGCCACGCCGTCCAGCTGTCCACCGCAGAGACCGACGAGCTGATCGCCCGGCTCGTCAGCTCGGCCCACCGGTCCGCGGCGCAGCTCGCCGAGAAGGTACTCCGGACAACAGCAGATCCCCTCGAACGGATCTACGAGGTGCTCCAGCGGCGGCCGTTCCGGGCCGGATCGCGGGCGAACTACCAGCCGGCCGACCTCCGTCGCGACCTCGCGGCCACCGTCGAACGCGGGCAGCCGCTGCGCTTGAGCAAGCTGATGTTCGCCCTCAAACACTGGCACAACCGGCTGAAGGCTTCCGGTCCGCTGCCCGACCTGGCCGAACTCGCGATGATCGTCCGGATCGTCGAACTGGTCACGACTCTCCGCGCCGTCTATCCGCCGGGCGTCCAGGACTTCCACCTGATCAACGACGGCGAGCATTACCGTCCCCATCCGGGCGCTCCCTTCGCCGAGGGCGTGCGAACACTCCGCCGGTACGCCGATGCCGCCGGCGCCGACTTCATCCGCTTCAGGGACATCGACGACCTGGCCGGCTGGACCTACGAACCCCAGGTGCTGACCGGACACGCGAAACTGGCGACGGACAATCGCGAGGCCTACCTCGGTCTCTTCGCCGATCTGGACGTCACCGACGACCCGATCGACACGCTGCACCGCGCGGCCGCGCTCGACCCGTCGCAGAACTTCGTCCCGCTGTTCCGGTCGCTGGTGTTCTCGGTACCGGTGCCAGGCGAGCCCGATCCGCGCTGGTCACAGCGGGTGCTGGCCGAGCTGTACGACCTCGGCCCTGCCGTACCGTCCGACCTGCGGTCCGCCCGTCGCGGAGTACTGCTGACCGCGTGGGCGGATGCAATCGAGTACCTGAGCACGTCCGTGGCGGACGAGGAGTACGAGTATGTGGAGAAGCTCGTACCGGGGGCGCTCAGGCTCACTCAGCGGCCACGTCCTGGGCGGGCTGCCTTCGGTCCGCTGAGTGGCCGATCGGTCGGGCCCGGCCATGCGACCGGAGTCATCGACGCCCGCGGCATCATCACCGCCGACTTCCACGTGGCCCTGCTGGACCAGGGATTCGTCCCGCTCCACTCACCGCTGCTCGGCGACTCGCAACCGTTCGCGATGGTACCGGCGACCGCCGCCACCGACGGCCGCTTCGACCTCCTCGCGGCAACCCGGCTGAGAACCAGCTGACTCAACCCGCCTTGGCGCTGGTACTGCGGTCAGCTGGTCTCGCGGGCAGATCTTCGGCCAGGAAGGCGTCGCGCGGGTGCTGGACCGACGCGAGCGAGACGATGTCACGGCCGAAGAAGAAGGCGGTGATCCAGATCGACAGCACCCGGATCTTGCGCTCCCAGGTCGGGACGGCCAGGACGTGGTAGCCGCGGTGCATCAGCCAGGCCGGCAGACCCTTGATGACGAGTCGGCGGTACTGGAAGATCCCGCGACCGAGCCCGAGTGTCGCGACCGAGCCGAGGCTGTGGTGGACGTAGTTCTTGGGCTCACGGCCACGGAGTACGGCGATGATGTTCTTGGCCAGCAGCTTGCCCTGCCGGACCGCGTGTTGCGCGTTCGGCACCGTGAGGGCGCCGGGGATGCCGGAAGCGAGGTCGGGAACCGCCGCATCGTCACCGGCGCCCCACGCATCGGGGATCACCTCGTCCTTCGTACCGACGCGGAGGTCGGCGCGCACGCTCAACAGCCCACGCGGGTCGATCGGCAGGTCGGTGTGGCTGCGGACCATCGGGTTCGCGGCGTTGCCGGCCGTCCACACCATCAGCTCGGTGTCGAACTCCTCTCCGCTCGACAGCACCACGTGACCGTCGGTGGCCGAGAGCACCTGGCTGTTCAGGTGGACATGAGCGCCACGCTTCTCCAGCGACCGAACCACCCACTGGCCGGGCACATCGGTAACCTCGGGCAGGATCCGGCCCTGCGCCTCCACCAGGTGGAACTGCAGCTCGCTCTGGTCCAGTTGCGGGTAGGACTTCACCAGCGAAGTCGCCAGCGACAGCAACTCGCCGAAGCCCTCGACACCGGAGAACCCGCCGCCGACGAAGGTCGTGGTGAGCAGCCGCCGGCGGAGCGGACCAGGCTCGAGGACCGCGGCCTGGTCGAAGGCAGTGAGCAACCGGTCGCGGATGGCGACCGCTTCCTCGACGTGCTTCATGCCGATCGCCTGCTCGGCCACGCCGGGGATCGCCAGCTTGCGGGTCACCGCACCTGCAGTGACCACGATGATGTCGTAGCCCAGTTCGAGGTCGGGTCCGAGCGACGGCCGGACGGTCACCGTCTTGTGCCGATGGCAGATCGCGGTGACGGTCCCGGCCAGGATCCGGGTCTTCTTCAGGTGCCGCCGCAGCGAGACGGCGGCGTGCCGGGCCTCGATCGACCCGGCCATCACCTCGGGCAGGAACGGTTGGTAGGTCATGTACGGCCGGGGGTCGACCAGCACGATCTGCGCCTCGCCCCGCCGCAACTTCTTCTCCAGCCGCCAGGCCGTGTAGAAGCCGGCGTACCCGCCACCAACCACCAGGATCGTCCGCACGATGTCCTCAGTTCTCTAGGTCTGTCACAAGATAAGACAAGACAGCCCTCGTGGATGTGACATCGCAAGCGGTCAGTCGCGGAGTTCCGGCTCGACGTACTCGAAGGTCGGGCCGGCGGTGTGGCCCTCGACGTCGGGCATCGCCATCAGGGCCTTGGCCTTGCCCTTGAGCTGGAACATCATGCCGGTGGCGGCGCGCAGCAGCGACGGTTCGCCGTTCGCCGCCTGCTCAAGGAGTTGCAGGAGATCGCAGTACTGCGCGTTGAACTCCTCCTGCGCCTGGCGGATCGGGCTGTCCAGCCCATGGTCGGCCAGCCGCGGGTTCGGGCGTACCGGCTGTACGCCGCTGTAGTCGACCGTGACCGGCTCCCCCGTCGGCCCGGAGTCGGGGGTGTCGCCCCGCTGGTACCGGCGGCCGAGCTTGAGCTCCTGGAAGCGGTAGTAGTGCGCGACCTCGTCCCGATCGCGGTGGAAGATGTCGTGGTCGCCGTCCCAGACCTCCCCGCGCGAGGTGCCCTCGCCCTGCTCGACGATCTCCTCCAGCGCGGCCAGCGCCGACTGGAGATCGGTGACCGCGTTCAGCGCGCCGGCACTGTGCCCGAAGTGGTCCGCGGTGAGCTGCCGGGCCGGATCGCCGGTGAAGACCTTCTCCTCGCCGAACTGCTCACACAGGTCGCGTAGACCCTCCTCGACCGCGTCGTAGAACTGCCCGATCGTCTCGTAATGATCCCCCTCAGCCGGCTCGCCGGGCGGTGCCGGGAGCTCCAGCCGGAGGAACATCTCGATCGCCTCCGGCCCGAACGGGACCAGCGACAACTCCAGCGCCGGAGCCGCGTGCGGCAGCCGCCGGGGATGGCGAGGCAGCATCTCGCGCTTGTCCATCCGGGGCTGTCCACCGACCGCGTTGAGCAGGTTCGCCGCCAGCGCGAGGTGGATCATCTCCTCGACGAAGACGCTGCTCACCACCTGCACCGCGTCCGGGTTCTTGTCCTCGTCGAGCGAGTACAGCGCCGTCAGGTACGGCGGCAGCGTCGCGTGCTCCAACTCCACCGCCCACTGCAGATGCCGGCGAAGGCCTTCGAGCGTATCGATCCGCGCTCCCGCGGATCCGTCAGACTGATTCATCAGAACTCTCACTTCGAGATCGGGCGACTGACCGCATGGACCAGCTGCATCGAGACTTGGTCACTGGCAAACATCCGGGTAAACCGCTCACCTTGCCGCGCCGCGAGTACGTAGGCGGCGGCCGAGCGGTGCCGTGCGGCGATCACCGCGTTGACCTGTTCGACCCGCCGGGACCAGGACAGCGGCGCGGACTCCGGCCGGCTGGTCTGCTCCAGCAAGGTGAATCCGGTCCGCTGGAGCAGACCGGCGAGCTCTTCCTGGGTCGGGAAGTGGTTGCCGTCCGGGGGTCGCAGGCTTTGCGGGCCTTCGGCAACGACCACCAGCAGTCCGAGAGAGGCGCCTGGCGTCAGTACACGATGGATCTCACTGAGCAGCGCGGCCTTGTCCTCGACCGTGCACAGCACTCCGAGACACCACGCGGCGTCCACCGAGCCCGTCCGGAGCGGAATGCGGCTCCCGTCGGCGGCGATCACCGGCAAACCGAAGAGCCTCGACGCAGCCCGGCCCGCAGCCTGCATCGGCTCCAGCAGAATCGGCCGTACTCCGAACCGCTCCGCCACCCAAGCCGCCGGCCCACCGGCTCCTGCTCCAACGTCCAGCAACCTGGTGCCAGGCGACAACTCGCACGCCTCCGCCAGCCAGGCCAGCGCCGCGGGACTGGCACTGCCCCGGCAGGCGGCCGGGATCGCGTACCGGATGCCGAGCTCCTCGACCGCGTCGGCGGTCCACCCCGCGACATCGTCGAACTCGGCAACCATCGCCGCCACCGTCACGGCACGCTCCCGTCTCATCGGAACAACAGGTCCGCATTAAAGACAGGGCAGCCGTTCTGCCTGTGACAGCTCAGGTCGCGGCCTTGCCGGCGTGCAGTCGGCAGGAGGGGGAGGCTCAGCCGGGAGTGCTGGTGGGGCAGACGGCGGTGGTTCGGCCAGGGTGCGCGTCCAGCAGCGGCTTGGCGCGGTGGCGGCCGAAGTTGAACTCGAGCCAGTCGTCGTCGCTCGGGTCGTGACCCTTCAGCGCGCAGTCGGCATCCTTGGCCGGGAGTTTGGCGAGGACCGGTACGGCGTCGTCGGAGAGGCCTTGCAGGAACAGCCAGTCGACCTTGCCGGTTGCGGTGTAGCGGTCGACGTTGTGCTGGGCGATCCAGGCATCGGGGTTGATCGCGGCCAGGCCGAGGAGGAGGGTCGCGCCGCTGAGCAGGGCCGCTCGGGGCAACCAACTGGCCTTGAGGGTGATGCCGGTGACGATCACGCCCACCACGAGCAGGCCGAGCCAGCCTTCGAAGACGTCCACCAGCAGGCGCAGCTGGGTGAATCCGTACGCCTCTTGGTAGAGGTGCATGCGGTAGAGGGCGGAGGCGACTACCACCAAGGTCAGCACGCACAGTACGCCGAGTGAGCCGCGCAACCAGGCGACGTCGGCGGTCGTAGCACGGGGTGCTTTGCGGGCGGCTGCCCAGACCACGAGCAGGGTGAGGGCGGTGGCGACGGTGAGTTGGCCGAAGCCTTGGTGCACGTACTCCGCGTAGGTGAGGCCGGTGATGCGCTCCACGTATTCGTGCCCGCCGAAGCTGGCCGTCGCCTGGGCGATCAGGAAGACGAGGAAGACGGCGTCCACGAGCAGTACCGGGGCCAGCCACTCGTAGCGGCGGGCAACCGGACGTACCGGGCAGGTGGCGGTCTCGACCTTCGGCGGGTTCAGGCCGAGGTACGTCGCGGCCAGCACGATGCCGCCGATGAAAACGGTCAGGAAGGCCCGCAGGACGAAGGAATCGAGGTTCAGGTCCGGGATGATCGCGCCGGCCCACTTCTTGAAGAGCGCGTCGGCGGAGGCGAACAGCAGGCCGAAGACGAGGACGCCCAGGACAGACCAGATGACCGTACGAACCGCCGCCGCGCTCTTCCGCACGCTGGTGACGGCTTGCAGGGAACGCCCGAGCCAGGGCAACCCGCGCAACCCCGCGAGTGGCAAGGAGATGCCGGCCAGGATGAACGCGGGCACGCTCCGTCCGTTGACGAGCCCGACCAGACAGAGCACTCCGCTGGCCAGGATGGACAGGACCGCGATCCACTCGGCGTCGCGGACGACGGTGGTCATCGCGAGGAGCACACACAGCGCCGCACAAGCCTGGGTGAAGCGCGAGCGCCGGTTGGCACTGAAGGTCAGGATGACGCCGCCGGCGGCGAGGATGACGATGGCATAGCCGACGCCCATGTCGCGGAACGGCAGGATGATCCCGGCCAGCAACCCCGCGGCGAGGCTGTAGAGCACCGCACGCACGTTGCCGGGCACCCGCGCATCAGGCCAGAACTTCCCGAACAACGCATCCATCGGAGATTCAGTCCCCGGAGGCACAGGAGTTGTAGGAGTAACGACCGGTTGGGACATGACTGGCTCCTCGGCCTTAGCTGAGATCTGAGGTTGTTCTTGTGGTTTCAGTGGGAGGTCGACGCGGGCTCGGGCGCCGGATGTGTTGGGTTCTGGTTCGACGAAGTGGATGGTGCCGCCGTGGAGGTCGGTGACCCAGCGGGCGATGGCCAGCCCGAGGCCGGTACCACCACCGCCCTCGGTCTCGGCCAGCGTGCCGAAGCGCTCGAAGACCCGGTCCCGATCGGCCACTGGAATCCCCGGTCCTTCGTCGGTGACCTCCAGCCGCCAACCCTCGGCCGTCGCGAGCGCCACCAGCCGGACCACTCCCCCAGCAGGACTGTGCCGGGACGCGTTGTCGAGTAGGTTCGCGACCAGTTGATGCAGGCGGGACAGATCGGCCGGCACCGTGAGCCACGTCGGCGTGACCTCTACCTCGTACCGGACCTCGCGACCGGACACCTTCGCCTCGGCCACGGCCTGCTCCAACAGCGACCGCACCTCCACCTCGGTAGTCGACAGCTTGGCCTTCCCCGCGTCGACCCGGGCAAGATCGAGCAGATCGGAGGCGAGCGTGGCCAGCCGCTCGGCCTGGTCGAGCGCAGTACGCAGGGCAACGGGATCCGGCTCGGCCACACCGTCGACGAGGTTCTCGAGGACCGCGCACAACGCCGCGAGCGGAGTACGCAGCTCGTGACTGACGTTGGCCACCAACTCGCGCCGCTGGCGATCGACGGCGGCCAGATCCTCGGCCATCCGGTTGAACGCCCGGGCCAACTCCCCCACTTCATCACTCGACGTCGCGGTGACGCGAGCGGAGTAGTCGCCGCGAGCCATCCCCCGAGCCGCCGCTGTCATCTCCCGCAGCGGCGAAGTCATCCCGACAGCCAGCAACTGCGTCACACCGAGCGCGAGCGCAACCGTCACCGGCACGGTCAGCCAGAAGGGCACGCTGCCGACAGCCCCCGTCGCCGCAAGGATCGACGCCACGGTGACGCTGACCGCGACGAGCAGCCCGAGTTTGACCTTGACCGACGTGACCTGGTTGAGAATCGGCGAGCTCATGCGCCCGGCTCCAACGCATAGCCGACGCCATGCACGGTACGGACCCGATCGGCGCCGATCTTGGACCGGAGCGCCTTCACGTGACTGTCGACCGTGCGGGTCCCGGAGGCACCCGGCCAGCCCCAGACTTCGGCGTACAGGTTCTCTCTGGTCAGTACGACGCCAGGGCTGGCGGCCAGGCAGAGCAGCAGGTCGAACTCGGTGGGTGTCAGATGTACTTCGGTCGCCGCGACCCAGACCCGCCGGGCGGCCGCGTCGACGCGCAGATCGCCCAGCTCAGCGGTCGTTGAGCGCGCGGCCAACTCAGCAGCCCGGTCGACCCGCCGCAGCAGAGCGCCGACGCGGGCGACGAGCTCCCGCATCCGGAACGGCTTGGTCAGGTAGTCGTCGGCACCGACGCCAAGCCCCACCAGGATGTCCGCTTCGTCATCGCGAGCGGTCAGCATCAACACCGGTACCGGCCGGGCAGCCTGAATCCGCCGGCACACCTCATGCCCGTCGAACCCCGGCAGCATCACGTCGAGCAGGACCAGGTCCGGCGCCGTCTCGGTGAACCGCGAGACCGCGCCGGGACCGTCCCAGGCCTGGACGACCTCGTACCCCTGGCCGCGCAACCGGTCGGTGACCGCCTGGTTGATCACCGGCTCGTCCTCGACCACGAGGATCTTCGCCCCTGCGCTGACTGACATGCCTCGAGACTAGAAGTCCACCCGGTCGGAAACAGCGGACGACTCGTGAAGGTTTTGTGCAGGTCCGGCCACTTGATCAGACCGGGGCGAGGGAGGTCAGCCGCGTGGGTGGCGGGTGGAGGTGGTGTTGCCCAGAGCTGACAACGGCTCGCGCCCCAGCGGCTGCGTCGGCCGGGGCAGCAGCGGCTTGCGGGGATGGACCGGGCGGGTCACCGGCTTGCCTGCTGCCACCTGGATCTCCTGCCCCTCGTGGAGAATCATGACGCTCGCCTCCGGGCCGTCGTGGACGTCGTAGATGACCTGCTCCTGGCCGATCTCCACCCGCAACCGGACACCTTGCCAGCGGACCGTGAAGGCCAGCTTGTTCAGCCCGGTCGGAAGTACCGGCCGGAAGGAGAGCCCGCCCTGCCGCGCGCGCAGGCCGCCGAAGCCGGCGACGAGCGCGGTCCAGGCACCCGCGAGCGACGCCATGTGCAGCCCGTCGCCGCTGTTGTGGTGCAGATCGAGCAAGTCGATCAGGGCCGCTTCGTACGCGTAGTCGTACGCGAGGTCGAGATGGCCGACCTCGGCCGCCGTGACCGCTTGCACACAGGCCGACAGGGACGAGTCCCGGACCGTGATCCGCTCGTAGTAGTCGACGTTGCGTGCCTTCTGCTCCGGCGTGAACTCGTCGCCGCACCAGAACATCGCCAGCGTCAGGTCCGCCTGCTTGACGACCTGCTTGCGGTACAGCTCGAAGTACGGGGCATGAAGCAACAACGGGTACTTGTCCTTGTATGCCTCGAAGTCCCACATCGCGTAGTCGGTGAAACCCTCCGACTGCGGATGCACCCCGAGCTCCTGGTCGTACGGGATGTAGACGGCGGCCGCGGCGTCGCGCCAGGCAGCCTCTTCCTCCGTGTCCACCCCGAACCGGCGGGCCTCGTCGGGGAACCGGGTGACGAAGGACGCCGCGATCCGCAGATTGCGCGCGGCCATCAAGTTGGTGAAGACGTTGTCGTCGGCAACAGCGCTGTACTCGTCCGGGCCGGTCACGCCGGGCAGGTGCCACTTGCCGTGCCGGTCGTGGTGGCCGAGCGACATCCACAGCCGGGCGGTCTCGACGAGCAACTCCAGACCGCAGTCCTTGATGAAGGTGTCGTCACCGGTGGCGAGGTGGTAACTGTCCACCGCTGCGGCGATGTCGGCGTTGAGGTGGAAGGCGGCGGTACCGGCCGGCCAGTAGCTCGAACACTCCTGTCCCCGGATGGTGCGCCAGGGGAACGCGGCGCCGCGCAGCCCGAGCACCTCGGCGCGGTCCTTCGCCATCGGCAGCGTGGTGTGCCGCCAGCGCAACGCGTCTGCGGCCGCGTGCGGCATGGTGAAGATCAGTACCGGCAGTACGAAGCCTTCGGTGTCCCAGAAGGTGTGCCCGTCGTAGCCGGCGCCGGTCAGGCCCTTCGACGGGATGGCCCGCCGCTCGGCCCGCGCGCCGGACTGCAGCACGTGGAACAAGGCGAACCGGACCGCCTGCTGCAGCTCCGGATTGCCCTCGACCTCGACATCCGCCGCATCCCAGAAGTCGTCCAGGAACTCGCGCTGCTGGGCGACCAGGCCCTCCCAGCCAGAGAACTTCGCACCCACCAAGGCGGCCGACACCTGGTCGGTGATCGCCGTCTCCGACCGCAGGCTCGACCAGCCGTAGGCGAGGAACTTCACCACCCGGATGGACTCCCCCGGCTGCAACGCGGCCACCACCGTGGTCCGGCCCCAGTCGGCGCGGACGTCGACGTCCACCTCGGTCCGGGCCTCGCACTCGACCGTGTGAGTCATGCCCGCGGCCATCAGCTGGTTGCTGGACCTGGTGCGGTGGACCAGGATCACTTCCTCGTCGTCGCTGTCCTGCGAGACCGCTTGCAGCGGGTTCTCCAGGACAGCGGAGACGCGGGGGTCGTTGGACAACTTGGGTTGCTTCTCGTTGGCGACCAGCTCGGACTGGATGACGAACCGGACCGGTTGGTCGACTGCCTCCACGACGTACTCGATCGCCGCCACCGCGCGCTGGGTCAGCGAGACCATCCGCCGGGAGCGCAGTTTGATCCGCTTGCCGGCCGGTGAGGTCCAGTCGAGTTCGCGGGTGAGGATCCCGGTCCGGAAGTCGAGGCGGCGCTCGTGCGAGTGCAGTTCGCCGTACCGGACGTCCAGCGGCGAGTCGTCGACGAGCAGCCGGATCAGCTTGCCGTTGGTGACGTCGACGAGCGTCTGGCCGGACTCGGGGTAGCCGTAGCCGGCTTCGGCGTACGGGAGCGGACGCTGCTCGTAGAAGGAGTTCAGGTAGGTACCGGGGATCGCGTACGGCTCGCCCTCGTCGAGGTTGCCGCGCAGGCCGATGTGCCCGTTGGAGAGCGCGAACAGCGACTCCGCCTGGGCGAGCTTGTCCATCGGCAGCTCGGTCTCGCGCAGTTGCCAGGGCTCGATCGGGTGTGGTCCGCGGTCGATCATCGCGCTCCTCCTGCCGGCGCGGCGCCGTCGATCAGCTCGGCCAGGTCCTTTACGACGACGTCGGCGCCGTGCGCCTTCAACTGGTCGGCCTGCCCGACCCGATCCACCCCGACCACATAGCCGAACGCACCGGCCCGGCCAGCCTGTACTCCGGCCAGCGCGTCCTCGAAGACGACCGCCTCGGACGGCTCGACCCCGCACCACTTCGCCCCGGCCAGGAAGGTGTCCGGTGCCGGCTTGCCGCGCAGACCCTTCTCGCGGATGGTCACCCCGTCGATCCGGTGCTCCACCAGCGGCGCGAGGCCGGTCACCTCGAGCACCTGCTGGGTGTTCGCGCTCGATGACACCACCACGCGGCGAAGGCCCGCCTCCTTGGCCGCTTCGAGATAGCGCCGGGAGCCTTCGAACACCCGGACGCCGTCGTCGTGGATGCGGCGCAGAACGGCGACGTTCTTCTGGTTGCCGAGCCCGTTGATCGTCTGTTTGCCCGGCGGGTCATCCGGATCGCCCTCAGGCAAAGTGATGCCGCGGGAGCTCAGGAAGTCGCGGACGCCATCGGGACGCGGCTTGCCGTCCACATGGGCGTCGTACTCGTCGTGGGCGTCGAACGGGACGAACGGCGTACCGGTCTGCTCCGCGTGAGCGCGCAGGAAGTCGTCGAACATCTCCTTCCACGCCGCCGCGTGCACTGCCGCGGTATCAGTCAGCACCCCATCGAGATCGAACAGGCAGACGCTGATCTGCCCCGGCAACCCCAACATCGCTCGCCTTCCGGTCGGTGACGTGGTACGAGCATCACGCTCATAGTCACCGTAGCCGGTATCCGAACAGGTCCCTCGTCAGGACGTGCAGAGGAACGGCGGTTGTCCGCCGCCCGAGTGGTAGTTGTACCGGGTGCCGTCGGCCTCGAGTACTGTCCGGACGCCCTTGACCACTGCCTGCGTGTAGAACCTTCCGGGCTTGGGGCAACCAAGGCTGCCGTCGGGCCAGGTCACCTCCGTGGAGCTGACCACGGTCACCTCGGACTCGTCGATGCCGAGGTGGACGGCCAGATCGGCCTTCGCCAGGGCGACCAGGTCGGCCGTCATCGGTGCACCGCCGGTTTCGCGGGTGGCGGTGGCATCACCGGCGGTTTCACCGGTGGCTTCGTCGGCGTCACCGGTGGCTTCGGCGGCTTGGGCTTGTTCTTCTCTTCCTTCTTCTTCTGCTCTGCCGCGTACTTCTTGTCGAGCTCCGCCTGGGCCTTCTGCTGCGCGGCGGTGCCGTTGACCAGACGGTCGATCGGGGCGGTGAAGCGGCGCAGCGGCATACCCTGCAGCGCGTTCTGCATCGCGGTCTTCCAGAGCGGTCCGGCCGTACCGGAACCGGTCGGGTCGGAGATGTCCACGCCGTCGAGGGTGTGACCGTACATCAGGTTCGTGTACGGGAGCGTCGCGTCGGCAACCACCGCGGCGCCGGCCAGGTTCGGCGCGTAGCCGGCGAACCACACCGCCTTGTTCTCCTGGATCGTTCCGGTCTTGCCGGCCAGGTCCCACTTGCCGAAGTTCAGCTTGCCGCCGGTGCCGCCCGGCTCCATCACCGCGCTCAGCACCCGGTTGACGCCGTCGGCCACGGCCGGCGCCAGAGCCTGCCGGCAGGTGATACCCGGTGTCTGGATCGGCCGGCCCGCCTTGTTCACCACCGAGGTGACGATCAACGGGGCGCAGAACCGGCCACGGGCGGCGAAGGTCGCGTAGGCGCTCGAGAGCATCAGCGGCGTCGTGTAGCCGACGCCGAGGGTGAACGAGACCACCTGGTCCAGCGGGCCGAGGGTCTGCGCGTTGTACATCCCGAGCTTGGCCGCGATGGTGGCCGGCGCGCACAGTCCGGTGCGCTGGGACAGCTGCAGGAAGTAGGTGTTGGTGGAGGCCCGGGCCGCCTCGATCATGCTCAGATAGCCGCTCTTGGTGGAGTTCTGCGGCGTGTAGTCCGGATCCTCGGTGGTGCCCTTGCAGGTGGTGAACTTCTTGCCGCTGAGGTCGATCTGCTTCGGCGAGTTGATCTTGTAGCTCATCGGCAGGCCCTTGGACAGCGCCGCCGCGATCGTGAACGCCTTCATCGTCGAGCCGTTCTGGAACCCGCCGTAGCCACCGGCGTACGACTTCTCGACGTTGTAGTTGTAGGCCGTCTGGTTCCGCCCGGCCCCGTACGGCCGGCTCTGCACCATCGCCTTCACCAGCCCGGTGCCGGGCTGGACGATGGTGATCGCCGCGATCGCCGAGTCGGACCTCTTGGTGTGCTGGTTGATGGAGGCCTGGGCGGCGGCCTGGATGCGCGGGTCGAGCGAGGTCCGGATCGTCAGCCCGCCGGTCTTGAGGAGGTGGTCCCGGTCCGCGCGGGTCTTGCCGAGCGCCGGGTTGTCGAGCAGCTTCGAGACGGCGTACTCGCAGTAGAACGGGTACGGCGAGTTGGCGCAGCCGTTCTTGACCTTGTGCATCCTGCTCAGGTCGATCGGCGACTTGATCGCCGCGGCCGCCTGCTGGGCGGTGATCACGTTCAGCTCGGCCATCCGGCGCAGTACGACGTCACGCCGCTCGCGCGACCGCTTCAGGTTGTTGGTCGGGTCGTACCCCGTGGGGTTCTTCACCAGCCCGGCGAGCATCGCGGCCTGCGGGAGGTTGAGGTCCTTGGCCGCCACGTGGAAGTAGTGCTGCGCGGCCGCCTGGATGCCGTAGGTGCCGTCGCCGAAGTTCACCAGGTTCAGGTACTTCTCCAGGATCTGGTCCTTGGAGTACTCCTCCTCGACCGCGATCGCGTAGCGCAACTCGGCCAGCTTGCGCTCGTAGGTGACCGCGGTGGCCTGCTCACGCTGCGCCTGGGTCTTCGCCTTCTCGACCAGGGTCAGCTTCACGAACTGCTGGGTGATGCTCGACCCACCCTGCTGGACGCTGCCCTCGGACTGGTTGCGGACCAGCGCCCGCAGGGTGCCCTTGGCGTCCAGCGCGCCGTGCTCGTAGAACCGGTCGTCCTCGATCGCGACGATCGCCTTCCGCATGATCGGGCTGACCTTGTCGAGCGTGACCGGCACACGGTTCTGCTCATACAGGGTCGCGACCAGGCTGCCGTCGGCGGCCAGGATGCGGCTCCGGGTGGCCAGTGGAGCGGTCGTCAGCTCCACCGGCAGGTCCTTCACCGAGCCGGCCACCGTCGCGGTACTGCTGCCCGCGAACCCCGCGAACGGGATCACCAGCCCAGCCGACAGCGCACCCGCGAGAACACTCACGCCGACCAGCTTGATCAAGGCCTGAGTACCACCGCGTACGCCTCCCCTGGCTGAACGCATGCATCCGAGGATAGTCGACGCCGGGTCACCAAGCAGCCACAGGCGTGGCTACAAGTCCGCACAAGCCCATCCTCGGGCGACAGCCGACTCGGCTCAGGCGGTCAGCTGGCCGGTGGGCTCTTGGCCCAGGCCGCGGCGGGTGGCGGCGCCGAGCTTGGCCACGAAGTCGTTCGGCAGCGACAGCCGGAACACCTTCGCCCACGCCGACGCGACCTGCTTCGGCAGCGGGCCGGTCGTGTACGCGAGACCGTAGTCCCGGAACAGTTGCTGCACCTTCGGCGCGATCTCCTGGTACCGGTTGCTCGGCAGATCCGGGAACAGGTGGTGCTCGATCTGGTACGAGAGGTTGCCGGTCATGATGTGCATCGCCCGCCCGCCGGAGATGTTGGCCGAGCCGAGCATCTGACGCAGGTACCACTCGCCGCGCGTCTCGCCCTCGATCGACTTCTTCTCGAACGTCTGTACGCCTTCGGGGAAGTGCCCGCACATGATCACCGAGTGCGCCCAGATGTTGCGGACGATGTTGGCGGTGAAGTTGGCGGCCAGCGTGTGCAGCGCCGACGGCCCCGACAGCAGCGGGTGGACGACGTAGTCCTTCGTCATCTGGCCACGGATCTTCTTGAAGACCTGCTTGGTACGGGCCTTGAAGTCCGGGCTCTGCCGGCGCTTCTTGGTCGCCAGGTTCTTGCCGAGCTCCAGGTCGTACGCCGCGATGCCGTACTCGAAGAACATCGCGTTGACGAAGTTCCACAGCGGCTGCGCGAGGTACGCCGGGTGCCACTTCTGGTCCTCGTCGACCCGCATGATGCCGTAACCGAGGTCGTTGTCCTTGCCGACCACGTTGGTGTAGGTGTGGTGCAGCTCGTTGTGCGAGTGCTTCCACTGCTCCGACGGGGACGCGTGGTCCCACTCCCACTTGGTCGAGTGGATCTTCGGGTCGCGCATCCAGTCCCACTGGCCGTGCATGATGTTGTGGCCGATCTCCATGTTCTCCAGGATCTTGGCCACCGACAGGCCCGCCGTACCGATCAGCCAGGCCGGCGGGAACAGCGAGGCGAGCAGGACGGCGCGGCTGCCCAGCTCCAGCTTGCGCTGCACGCTGATCACCTTGCGGATGTACGCCGCGTCCGACGCGCCACGCTCCGCGATCACCTCGGCCCGGATCTCGTCGAGCCGGCGGCCGATCTCCTCGATGTCCTCGGCGGTGAGGTGAGCGATCGGGTTGTCGGCCTTCTTCTGCAGAACAGTCATATGTATCTCTTCCTCAACAGTCGATGTCGCACGCGCCGGCCGCGGCCGAGATGCAGGTCTGGACGAGTACCCCGTCGCCGGGTGCGGCAGTCGTCACGTCGCCGGTTCGAAGGTCGCGCACCGAGCCGGAGCGCAGTGGCAGGACGCAGGAGAAACAGATCCCCATCCGGCAGCCGGACGGCATCAGTACGCCGTTCTGCTCGCCCGCGTCGAGGATCGGGGTGGTGCCGTCGAGCTCGATCGTGGTGCCCGTCCCGGTGAAGTGGACGGTCCCACCCTCGCCGGGCTCGGCGAGCGCAGTACGGAACCGCTCGGTGTGCAGGCCGCCCAGTTCCAGCGACGCCCACTGCTCCTCGAGCGCGTCGAGCAGACCGGCAGGCCCGCAAGCCCAGGTCTCCCGCTCCGCCAGATCAGGTACTACGTCCGCGAGCGCCGCAACGTCGAGCCGGCCGTGGGTGTCGGTGTGCTGCTCGACCAACCGCAGGTGGCCGGCGTCGGCCCAGGCCCGGAGCTCATCACCGAAGATCACGTCCTCGGGACAGGACTCGGAGTGCACGAGGACGACGTCGTCGAGCCGGTCGAGGCCCGAACGAAGCATGCCCATGACGGGGGTGATGCCGCTACCACCGGTGACGAAGAGGACCTTGCGAGGGGCGCGCTCGGGAAGTACGAAGTCACCGACCGCCTGGTCAAGGTGCACCAACTGGCCGGGGCGCAACTCCTGCGCGAGGTGGGCGCTGACGAGCCCGTCCGGGACCGCCTTCGCCGTGATGGTGAGGAGGTCGCTCTCCGGCGCGGAGGTCAGCGAGTAGGAGCGCCACAGCCGGATGCCGTCGACCTCGAGGCCGATGCGGACGTACTGTCCCGGCTGGTGACCGCGCCAGGCGGCGCCGGGGCGCAGTACGACGGTGACCGCGTCGGCGGTCTCGGGACGGACGTCGACGACGCGGGCGCGCAGGTCGGCGCCGGCCCGCAGCGGGCGGAACATGTCGAGGTACTCGGACGGGTCGAGCGGGTGGGTTGCAGCCGCGGCGACCCGCCAGAGCCGGTCACGCAGCCGTCCCCGGAGGGTGGCCGGGGCCTCGGCGTCGGACGCAAACGTGGTCATGCACTCCAGCATCCTCGACGCGAGGTGTAGTTTCATGACCAGCAGCGGTGAATCTGTTCCGCGATCTTGTTCGGAGGGAACAAAGAATGGTCGCCGCCGACCTGGGCAAGCAGCCGGAGCACGCCAGCCGGACGGCCCGCGGCGCCGCCGAGCTCGAGCTGGGCGAGGCCGCGGTCGAGCTCCTCCGCTCCCGCCTGCCCGACATCGCCGGGCTGACCGTGACCGCGATCATCGTCGAGGTCCCCGCCTACACGAACGCGCTGGCCGGCCCGATGGGCGCCAAGATCGAGGGCGCCGTCCAGCTCGCCCTCGGCGGGTTCCTGCGCCTGGCCAGCAGCGGCGACCCCGGTACGCCGCTCGCTCCCGCCCTCGAAGGCGCCTACATACTAGGCCGAGGCGAGGCCCGCAGCGGCCGCACCATGGACGCCCTGCTGGCCGCGTACCGCGTAGGTGCCCGAGTCTCCTGGCGCGAACTCTCCCGCACAGCCGTCGAGGCAGGTCTCCCCGCCGACACGCTCGCCAAGTTCGCCGAACTGGTCTTCGCCTACATCGACGAACTCTCCGCCGCCAGCGTCTCCGGCCACACCGACGAGTTGGCCACCACCGGCCGAGTCCGAGAACGCTACCTCCAAGAACTGGCCCTCGGTCTCCTGCACGGCGACTCCCCCGACCAACTCACCGCCCGCGCCGACCGAGCCGACTGGGAGCCACCCCGCACGCTGACGGCCGTCATCCTCCCCAGCGCCCAAGTCCGCAGCATGCTCGGTGCACTCGACCCCCGGACCCTGCGCCCCGAGGCGGACCTGCCCGAGCTTCAAGACCAGGAAGAAACCTCGGAAACAGCAGTTCTGCTGGTCCCGGATTCCGAAGGCTCGACCCGACTTGCGCTGCTTCGGAACCTGCGCGGCTATCAGGCCTACGTCGGCCCACCCCAGCCTTGGATGACGGTTCGTACGTCGTACCTGCGGGCCCTTCGAGCCCAGCAACTCCAACTCACCTCAGCACCCGACGAGCCGGTCGACACCGAGCGCCACCTGACCACCTTCGTCGTAACCTCCGACCCGGCAGCGCTCGAAGACCTCCGTCGCCAGGTCCTCGCACCCTTCGCAGACCTCCGCCCTGCCACCGCCGACCGACTGACCGAAACCCTCCGCGAGTGGCTGCTCCACCTCGGCCGCCGCGACGAGGTCGCCGAAGCCCTCCACATCCACCCACAAACAGTCCGCTACCGCATGGGCCAAATCCGAGACCTCTACGGCGCCCGCCTCGACGATCCGCAAATGGTCATGGCACTCACTATCGCGCTCGCCCACCGCCCAACAGCTTGATCGCGCCGCCCGCCTCAGGCCTGGTTGGCCAGGCCGGCTTCCAACGCTGCGATGAGTTGCGGGCGTAGCTCCTCTGGGGTGATGACGGCGTCTACTGAGCCGACTGCTACGGCTCGGTGGATGCTGTGGACTCGGTCGAACTCGGCGGCTACCTCGCCGAGCTTCTCGGCGCGTACCGTCGAGCGGACGTCCGCCAGCTCGTTGGTCAGGGCGGCGCGCTCGGCGCCTTCCGACTCGGCGAGTCGGGCTGACACCGACGTCACCCGTGGGTCGGCCGAGGTGCGGTTGTTCACCTCGCCGGAGAAGACGACAGCGGCCGCCGGCGCCCCACCGATCACCGAGGCGAACGACCCCTCGACCGCGAGCACCGTCATCCGCGGGTTGAGCGTCTTCGAGAACACCACGAACGCCCCACCGTGATACCGCGACACCACGCAGAACACGATCGGCCCCTGGAAGTTCACGATCGCGCGACCGATCTCGGCGCCGTACTCGAGCTGCAGGTTCCGCATCGACTCAGGCGACCCGTCGAACCCGGACAGGTTCGCCAGCACCACCAGCGGACGGTTGCCACTGGCAACGTTGATCGCCCGGGCCGCCTTCTTCGACGACCGGGGGAACAGCGTCCCACCGTTGTACGTGTCCGGCCCATCGGTGGGCGGGAACCCCCGCCGCGGCACCGGCTTCGACTCGATCCCGAGCAGACACACCGAAACGCCACCAAGCCTGGTGTCGACCACCACCGCGGTCTCGGCGTCCGCCATCCCGGCCCACCGCTCCAGCATCGGATGATCCTGGTCCGACACCGCCCGCATCAACGTGCGGATGTCGAACGCCTTCTTCCGATCCGGGTTGGTCGCGTCGGAGAAGATCTCCCCCACCGTGCTGAACCCGCCGTCAGCCGGATCGTGCGGGAACACCGTCACGTCACGGTCATGCGGGTCGGAGCTGGCAGCGCGACGCGGCCCGCTCTCCCCCGGTACGACGTAAGTGTGGTCGTAGTGCGCCATCAAGATGTCCCGCGCGCTCGCCAGATCGGGCGCCCAGTACTGCGCCTGCCCGTTCGGCCCCATCACCCGGTCGTACCCGCCGATGCCGAAGTTGTCCTCGGCCGACACGCCACCGGCGAAGTCCAGCGTCTGCTTGCCGGTCAGCACCATCGCGCTGTCCGGCGTCATCACCAGGATGCCCTTGGTGTGCATCAGCATCGTCGCTTCGGCGTTCCAGTACGGCTGCGCGCCGACATTGATGCCCGCGACAACCACATTGATCTCGCCGCCGGCCTGGGTGAACTCGACGATCCGCTTGAGCGCCTTCGCGACCCAGTCCATGTTCTCGGTCCCGGAGTCCATCGAGATCCGGGCACCCGCCGACACGGCGAACCACTCGACCGGTACGCCGAGCTTCTCGGCCAGGTCGAGCGCCCCGATGATCCGCGCGCACTCCGCCTCAGCGACGGCTCCGAGCGCCTTGGTCGGGTCGCCACTCAACACGACCCGGGTGACGCCTTCGGGGTGCCGACGGGTCGGCGTACTGACCACACCGACAATCAGGCCCGCCTTGTTGAGCCCGCGCGGCCGCTGAACCGGTACCAGCGCACCCGAGTCGTCGAGGTCGTGCTCCACGAAGGTGCCGCCCGCGCCGACGACCATGCCGGCCACCTCGTACGGGTATACCGTGTTGCGGCGACGCGCCCGCTGGACCTTCTGCGCGTACCCGTCCAACGGCTTCAACGGCTCCGTCGCGGGCCGCTCGACAGCGGTCACCACACCAGCGCCGGGCTGGTAGTAGAACCGGCCGACCACCGGGAAAGGCTGCCCGTTCGAACCGATCACGCGACCGGTGACGACGACCTCTTCGATGCCCGCGCCCGACGTCAGCGGCGCGATGTTGCGCTGCAACGCGGTGAGCTCGGCGACCTGACCGTCGATGACCGGCCAGACCGTCACCCAGACGTGGTTCATCTCGAGGCGGGCGCCGGCCGCGCCGCGTGCGGTACGGGCCCGGCGGATGCCTTCGAGGCAGTTCGCGATCGCCCGCTCGACGTGCGGAAGCGAGGTGACCTTGCCGTTCTCGTCGCGCACCACGGCGAACTGGCGGACCTGCGCCAGCGCGACCAGCCGCTCGTCGGCTTCGTTGTCCCGGGCAACACAGTGGTAGAGCAGGACGTCTTCGGGCGCTTCGAGCCGGGTGATCCGGAAGTCGCGCAGGCGCCAGAGGTTGAGCCGGCGGCCGACCATCGGGTGCACGCCGCGGACGTTGTCGTCCTCGACGATCCCCTCTGACGACGGGCGATAGGTGAAGTACCAGACTTCACGCCCGCCACCCGGCGCGACCGCGATCGCGACCCGGCGTACCTGCTGGGTGAACGGCAGGGCGGCGACGATGTCGCGCAACCGGTCGGCCGCCTCCTGCTGGTTCTCCGGGGTGTCGGGCCAGGACATGTACAGGTCGGCGACAGCCTCGTGCCCGGCGGGACGTACGGCGATCTCGGCGGTCAGGTCGTGGACCAGGCTGCTCTCGACGTCGGCCAGCTCAGCGACCGTACCGACCGTGCTGACCAGGTGCGTCGGCCGCTCGTCCAGCGTGTAGTCGGCCGTCGTGAAGGCGCGGCCGTTGACGCTCGCGTTGCGCAGATCGTGCAGCTCGTGCTCGAGATAGTGCCGGCGGACCAGCACCTCCAGCATCGGTTCGTTGCCATTGGCACCATTCGTGAGCCGCTTGGCGAGGAACATGACGATCTGCTCGGGGATCGTCGCCAGCGCCTCGATGCGCTCGGCGTAGTCGGACGCTGCCGGGTCCAGAGCCAGCGCGGCCAGCTCGTCGCCGACGACCGACAGCACCTCCGCGCGTGCCTGGTCGACCAGCGGCTGGTCGAACCAGCGGAACCGCACGCTGCGGGCCAGGTCACCGATCACCGGGAACCGCAGCTGGGTCGCGAGCACCAGGTGATCGAGGACCGCGTTCGCCTCGACGTCCAGCGGCGACTCGGGCAGCGGACCTGCGAGCCATTGCTGCAGGAGTGCGGTCACCAGCAGTACGTCGGGAGACGTGCGCTGCTGTGCCAGGAAGATCCGGAAGACCGCGTCGGTCAGCTCCTCGCTGCGGTCCAGATCCTTGACGCCGTACCAGCAGAGCACCCGGGCAAGCCGGTCGACGAACTCGGCCGGCAGCCCGGCCCGCTCGGTGTCCAGCGTCTGCAGGTAGGTGTGGAAGTGCTCCTTCGGGCTGTGCACCCGGAGCTCGGTGTTGAGGTCCTCGCCGACCGGCCGGTTGCGGCTCAACTCGGCGAAGTCCGCGAACAAACGCAGTACGCCGATCTCGTCGGCCACCGGCGCCTCGTCGAGCTCCGCGCGTGCTTCGAGGTACTCCGCGAGAGTCCGGCCCTCGTCGCGCGGGTCGATGTCGAATCCGAGCAGCATGCTGCGCAGATCGTCCAGCCGCCGGGTGGCCCGCTCGGCCGCCGTCGGCCGGGTCTGCGGTTCGGGCAACTCGAGGTCGGCGCCGGCCGCGTCCTCGACCTTCGCGTCGGCGTCACCGACGAGCTCCAGGCGGACCAGCGGCGTACCGGTCTCGACCTGGCTGCCGGCCGAGACCGGCAGCTCACGGACGATCGCCTTGAACGGCGCGTAGAGCACCGTCTCCATCTTCATGCTCTCCAGCACCAGCACCGGAGCGCCCGCCTCGACCTCCGCGCCGGCCGCGACCGGAGTCGCCACCACGAGCGCGGGAGCGGGCGCGCGCATGACGCCACCTTCGTCGCGGCTGACCCGGTGGGTGACCCCGTCGACCTCGACCAGGTGAACGGGCCCGTGCGTCGCGGTGATCAGCCGGAACCGACGGCCGGCCACGGTGATGCGCGCGTCGTACGCGTCCAGCCGCTCGATCTCGACGTCGAGGTACTGCAGATCGCCGTTGGAGCCGATGCCCGCGCGATACCGATGCGGCCCGATCCGAGCGACAGACACCTGGTACGCCGCGCCGCGCAGCTTCAGCGCGATGGCCCGGCCCACCTCGTGCTGGACCTGAGGCCGACCGCCGCGCGCCGTCTCCAGCAACCGCTGCCGCTCGACTCGCTCGGCCTCCTCGTACGCCTCGATCGCGGCCACGATCAACGCGACCCCGGAGTGCCGGCTCGAGACCAGTCGCCCCTCACCGCGGACCCGGTCGATCCACCCGGTGTCGGCGCTGCCGTCGATCACCTCGGACTGGTCGAGCAGGTCGAGGACGAAGCTCTTGTTGGTCGCGCCACCCTCGAGCACGACCGTGGTGTCGCCGACCGCGCGCCGCAACCGGCCGAGCGCCTCGTCGCGAGTCCGCCCGAAGGCGATGATCTTGGCGATCATCGAGTCGAAGTCGGCCGGGATCTCGTCGCCCTCGCTGACCCCGGTGTCGACCCGGATCCCCGGGCCGGAGGGCAGCCGCAGCCGGGCGATCCGGCCGGGCGACGGCGCGAAGTCGCGATCTGGGTCCTCCGCGTTCAGCCGTGCCTCGACGGCGTGCCCGTGCTCAGCAGGCTGCGGGCCCTCCAACTTGTTGCCCGACGCAACATGCAGCTGCGCCTTGACCAGGTCGACCTCGGTGGTCAGCTCGGTGATCGGGTGCTCGACCTGGAGCCGGGTGTTGACCTCCAGGAAGGCGAAAAGCTTGTCGGCGGGCTGGTACAGGAACTCGACCGTGCCCGCGCCTTTGTAGCCGACGGCAAGCGCCAGCCGCTCGGCCGACTGCTTGAGCTCCAGATTCTGCTCCGGCGTCATCACCGGCGAGGACGATTCCTCGATCACCTTCTGGTTGCGCCGCTGCACCGAGCAGTCCCGGACACCGAGCGCCCAGGCAGTCCCCTGCCCATCGGCGATGACCTGTACTTCGACATGCCGCGCGCCCGTCACGAGACTCTCCAGGAACACGATGCCGCTGCCGAACGCGCGCAGGGCCTCGTCGCTGGTGCGCTGGTACGCCTCGCGCATCTCCTCGTCGTCGCGGATCATCCGGATGCCCCGGCCGCCACCGCCGGCCGTTGCCTTGAGCATCACCGGATAGCCGATCGCGTTGGCCGACTCCAGCGCCGCGTCGAGCGTCTCGACCGCGCCGCGGCTCCACGGCGCCACCGGTACGCCGACCTCCTCGGCGATCAACTTGGAGCCGATCTTGTCACCGAGCTTGCGCATCGCCTCGGCGCTCGGCCCGATGAACGTGACGCCGATCCGCTCGCACAGCTCCGCGAACGTCGGGTCCTCGGCGACGAAGCCCCAGCCGACCCAGGCCGCGTCCGCCCCGGTCTCGACCAGCGCGCGCTCCAGCTTGGCGTGGTCCAGGTACGGCCGGCCGGCCGCCGGACCGAGCGGGTAGCTGAGATCGGCCTCGCGCACGAAGGTCGCGGTGCGCTCGGCGTCGGTGTACAACGCCACCGTCTCGATCAGGCTTCCGGTCTCGGCGTTGAGCTCACGGACCGCGTTGATCAGCCGCATGGCGGCTTCTCCCCGGTTGACGATGGCGATACGGCTGAACACCGGGCAGTACTCCTGTCGTCGGGAAACCTGTCAGTGCACACATTCCCAGGCTTCGACCCCTACCGTCGAGTCGGGGTCGCTTCACGCAGAACAGCCCGGGCCGAGTGGCCCGGGCTGTTCGCTGTGACACTGGATCAGCTGATGTCGTAGCGATCCAGGTTCATCACCTTGTCGAAGGCGGCCACGAAGTCGTGCACGAACTTCTCCTGCGCGTCGTCGCTGGCGTAGACCTCGGCCAGCGCCCGCAGCTCGGAGTTCGAGCCGAACAGCAGGTCGACCCGGGTACCGGTCCACTTGACCTCACCGTCGGCGCCGCGGGCCTCGTACGTCCCGACGTCGGAGGCGGCCGGCTTCCAGGTGATCCCCATGTCGAGCAGGTTCGCGAAGAAGTCGTTGGTCAGCTGACCGGGACGCTCGGTGAAGACACCGTGCGCCGACTGCTGGTGGTTGGCGCCCAGGACGCGCAGGCCACCGATCAGTACGGTCATCTCCGGCGCGCTCAGGTTCAGCAGGTTGGCCTTGTCGATGAGCAGGTACTCCGCCGGCAGCCGGTTGCCCTTGCCGAGGTAGTTGCGGAACCCGTCCGCCGTCGGCTCCATCGCGGCGAACGACTCGACGTCGGTCTGCTCCTGCGAAGCGTCGGTACGGCCCGGGGTGAACGGCACCTCGACGTCGTACCCGGCAGCCTTGGCAGCCGTCTCCACCGCCGCGACGCCGCCCAGCACGATCAGGTCGGCCAGCGAGACCTTCTTGCCGGTCGCGTTGAAGGTCTCCTGGATGCCTTCCAGCGTCCGGAGAACCTGCGCCAGCGCGTCGGGCTGGTTGACCTCCCAGCCGATCTGCGGCTGCAGGCGGATCCGGGCGCCGTTGGCGCCGCCGCGCTTGTCGCTGATCCGGAACGACGAGGCCGAGGCCCACGCGGTCGAGACCAGCTGCGAGACGGACAGGCCCGAGCCGAGGAGCTGCGCCTTGAGCGCGGCGATGTCCTCGTCGCCGACCAGCTCGTGGTCGACGGCCGGGACGCGGTCCTGCCAGAGCAGCTCCTCCTGCGGCACCAGCGGGCCGAGGTAGCGCTCGATCGGGCCCATGTCGCGGTGCGTCAGCTTGAACCACGCGCGGGCGAAGGCGTCCGCGAACTCGTCCGGGTTCTCCAGGAACCGGCGCGAGATCTGCTCGTAGATCGGGTCGAAGCGCAGCGCGAGGTCGGCGGTCAGCATCGTCGGCGGCCGGTTCAGCGTGCCGTCCTCGGGGTCCGGCACGGTGTTCGCGCCGGCGCCGTCCTTCGCCACCCACTGGTGGGCGCCGGCCGGGCTCTTGGTCAGCTCCCACTCGTACCCGAACAGGTTCTGGAAGAACCCGTGGCTCCACTGCGTCGGGGTGGAGGTCCAGGTGACCTCGAGGCCGCTGGTGATCGTGTCGCGGCCCTTGCCGCTGCCGAAGCCCTGCTTCCAGCCCAGGCCCTGCTCCTCCAGTGGAGCGCCTTCCGGCTCGGAGCCGACGTACTTCTCCGGGTCGGCCGCGCCGTGCGCCTTGCCGAAGGTGTGCCCACCGGCGATCAGCGCGACGGTCTCCTCGTCGTTCATCGCCATCCGGCCGAACGTCTCGCGGATGTCGCGGGCCGAGCCCAGCGGGTCCGGGTTGCCGTTCGGGCCTTCGGGGTTCACATAGATGAGGCCCATCTGTACTGCGGCCAGCGGTGTCTCCAGCTCACGGTCGCCGGTGTACCGCTCATCGCCCAGCCAGGTGGTCTCCGGGCCCCAGTAGACGTCCTCGTCCGGCTCCCACACGTCCGCACGGCCGCCGGCGAAACCGAAGGTCTTGAAGCCCATCGTCTCCAGCGCGCGGTTGCCCGTGAAGATCATCAGGTCCGCCCAGGAGACCTTGGCGCCCCACTTCTTCTTCACCGGCCAGAGCAGCCGGCGGGCCTTGTCCAGGTTGCCGTTGTCCGGCCAGCTGTTCAGCGGCGCGAACCGCTGCATGCCGGCGCCCGCGCCACCACGGCCGTCCTGTACCCGGTACGTACCGGCGCTGTGCCACGCCATCCGGATCATGAACGGGCCGTAGTGCCCGAAGTCGGCCGGCCACCAGTCCTGCGACGTGGTCAGCACCGCGTCGACGTCCGCGGCCAGCTCGTCCAGGTCCACGGTCGCGAACGCGGCGGCGTAGTCGAAGTCCTCGCCCATCGGGTTGGCGACGGCCGGGTGCTTGCGCAGGATCTTCAGGTTGAGCTGGTTCGGCCACCACTCACGGTTGGTGCCGCCCTCGGTCGGGTGCTTCAGCTGTCCGTGGTCGACGGGGCACTTGGCTCCGCTCTCGTCGTTCATCTCGCCGACTTCGGCGTTCGGTCCTTCAGACACGGCAAACCTTCCGGGATCAAGGGGTTCTGGACGTGGTGGAACAGTTGGGACAGAGGCCCCAGTAGACGACCTCGGCCTCGTCGATCACGTAGCCGTGATCGTCCGACGCCGTCAGGCAAGGGGCGGAGCCGTGCGCGCAGTCGACGTCTTCGATCGCTCCGCAGGACCGGCAGACGACATGGTGGTGGTTGTCCCCGACGCGCCCCTCGTACCGGGCCACCGACCCGGTCGGCTGAATCCGCCTGAGGAGACCGGCGGCAGTCAGCGCCCGAAGCACGTCATAAACAGCCTGATGAGACACATCGAGCTCGTTGCGAACCGACTGGATGATCGTGTCCGTATCCGCATGCGGGTTCTCCCGCACCGCAGCCAGCACAGCCACCCGAGGCTTGGTCACGCGCAACGCAGCCCCACGCAACCGCTCCTCGAACTCCGTCATCGCCACCCCCGGAGTCTCCCCCCTTTTCTGGAACCAGTCAAGATTAGCTTCCCAAACACCAACCCCCACCCCACCCGCGCCACCACCCACCCCACCGACCCAACACCCCCACCACCCGCCGGCCGCACCACCACCCCCAGCCAGACCAGCAGCCCCGCTACCCACCCAGCAGCACAACCCAACCCCAGCCAGACCGACAGGCCCAGCCACCCACCCAGCAGCAACACCCACCCCCAGCCAGACCGACAGGCCCAGCAACCGGCCCCGCGGCACCACCCAGCCCGCGGAACCGACAGACCCACCGCCCACCCAGCAGCAACCCCAACCCAGCCTGATCGGCGGACCTAGCCACCCATCCCCCCAGCCGGACCGGCAGACCCAGGCACCCACCCGGCAGCACAGCCCAACCCCAGCCGGACCAGCAGCCCCAGCCACCCACCCAGCAGCAACACCCACCCCCAGCCGGATCGGCAGACCCAGCCACCCGCCCGGCAGCACAACCCAGCCCCAGCCGAACCAGCCACCGGCCCCGCGGCACCACCCGGCCCGCCGAACCGACAGACCCACCGCCCACCCAGCAGCAATACCCAACCCCAGCCGATCGGCGGCCGTAGCCACCCACCCCGCGGCACAACCCAACCCCAGCCGGACCGGCGGACCCAGCCACCTGCCCAGCACCACCCAACCCCAGCTGGATCGGCGGACCCAGCCACCCACCCCGCACCCAGCCCCAGCCGGACCGGCGGACCCAACCACCTGCTCGCCCGCCGGCGTTGGAGGCCGTGGCCTGTTGATCGGGCGACTTCGAAGGATCAGCGGCGGCGGTTGCCCCTTTGCGGACGCTTGGGCGTCTTCGCGGGCGGGGTGGACTTCTTCTTCGTCGGCTTGGCCTTCGGCGGCGTCGGCACCTGCCGGGAACTGTTGACGGTCCGCCCCCGGATGATGCCGATGAGTTGTTCCATCAGGTCGGTCGGCTCACCCTCGGGCCAGCTCAGCACGACCTGCGACTCCGGCGCGTCGGTGATCGGCCGGTACGTGAGGTCCTTGCGGTGATGAAGCCGGGCCAGCGACTGCGGTACGACGAGCAGCCCCACCCCCGCCGCGACCAGTTCGATCGCCGAGGCAGTCGTCTCCGGCCGCTCGGCGAAAAGGTGACCGGGCAACTGTTCCCAGTCGAGTGTGTCGTCGAGCGGGCGTAGTACGACGTCATCGGCCAGATCCGCAGCGGTCACCTCTTCCGCCGCCGTCACCAGATGATCCTTCGGTACGACGACCACGGTGGTCTCCGTGTAGAGCGGGATCGCGTTCAGCCCATCGCGATCGATCGGCAACCGCAACAAAGCGGCCTCGGCACCACCGCTGCGTACCAGATCAGCCGCCTCAGCCGCCGGTACGCCGACCAGCTCCAGCGCGACTCGAGGCAGCCGCTCGTTCCAGATCCGCACCCACTTGGTCGGTGTCACGCCGGGGACGTACGCGAGCCTGAAAGTCGGTGCTGTCACCGGGTCAGGCTATCTCTCGATACCCTGGCCCCATGACGTCGCCGAAGACCAGCCAGACCATGAAACCCGCAACGGCGGCCAAGAAGCTCGGTGTGTACCTCGAGGCCACGCCCGCGGAGTTCCAGGAAGGCCTGATCACCCGCGACGAGCTGAACTCCCTGCAGACCGACCCGCCGGAGTGGCTGCGCGACCTGCGCGCCAACGGCCCGCACCCCCGCCCGGTCGTCGCCGCCCGCCTGGCCGTCTCCATCTCCGGCCTGGCCCGGGCCGGCTACACCGAGCCCCTCACCACCGCCGAGATCGAGGACCTGCGCGCCGAGAACCCCGACTGGCTCCAGCGCGAACGCGAGATCCAGGCGGACGTACAGGCCGAAGCCGAGCGCGTGAAAGAAGCCAAGGCAGCCAAGTCCAAAGCCCGCCACTGACCCGGCGGAACTACCCACCGGTTGAGTCCTCAACTACCATGGGCAGATGGCGATCTTCCGGCTGAACCACGCTGTCCTGTACGTCCGTGACGTCCCCGCGAGCGTCGCCTTCTACCGCGACGTCCTCGGCTTCGACTACACCGAAGGCGGCGACGCCTACCAGGGCGCCGCCTTCCTCCGCGCCCCCGACTCCACCAACGACCACGACCTGGGCCTGTTCCAGATCGGCGCCGAAGCAGGCCCATCAGGTGCCGGCAAATCCACCGTCGGCCTCTACCACCTGGCCTGGGAAGTCGACACCCTAGGCGACCTGGAAACCCTGGAAAAAGCCCTCACGGCAGCCGGCGCCCTGGTCGGCCAATCCGACCACGGCACCACCAAGTCCCTCTACGGCAAAGACCCCGACGGCCTCGAATTCGAAATAGTCTGGATCATCCCAGCCAACCTCCTGACCGACGCCGACCGCACCAAATCCGGCGTCTCCCGCCTGGACCTCGCCGCCGAAATAACCAAATACGGCCGAGACTCCCGCAGCGGCCTAGGCATCTCCCGCCCGACCAACTAACCGGCCAGCTTTCGCTTGCAGTCACCTCTTGTTCTTGTTCTTGTTAGTTCGAGGGTGTGGCTGTGGCGGGCCAGGTGATGGTGGCTGCGGTTAGCAGGACTACTAGGGCGGTGATGGTGGCGACCGTGCCTGTGACGGTGAGGGTGGGGGTTGCTAGTGGGAGGAGCAGGATGAGCGCCACGCATACGACGATTGCGGGGCGGCTGGTGATGCGGTCTGGGCTGATTGCTGTTTGGACGGCGTGTAGTAGGAGCAGGAAGACGGCGACCGGGATGGCTACCGCGTAGGCGACGGTGGTTTCGGATGCCTCGATGTGGTGGCCTGCTTGCTCGACGCTGACTTCCAGGCCGGCGCCCAGTGCGGCGAGGGCGCCGAAGATGCCGTAGTGGCCGTAGCCCCAGTGGTAGGAACGGTGGCGACGATCGGCCAGACCTGTCCCGGACGGATGCAGGAAGTACAGCCACCAGATCGAGAACAGCAGTACCAGACCGCACAGCGCCACGACGATCAGGTCCAGGCTGACATGGCTCGCCTCGACGGCGTCCTGGACCGCGCGGGTGGCGGCCAGCACGCTCTCGCCGAGCACGATGATGACGAACAGCCCGTACCGTTCGGCGATGTGGTGTGGATGCCAGTTCGTCTTGGCCGCCCGCTCGGCCCACCACGGCACCAGCAGCTCGAGTACGACCAGGAAGAGGAAGGTCCACGGACTGACGCTGTCGAACACGGCGATCCGCAGGACCCACCCCACCTGCACGATCGAGATCCCGGCCGCGTACCGGAAGGACGTGCCGCGCCGCTCGGGATCCTCGATGCCGGACCGGATCCACTGGCTCACCAGCCCGATCCGCATGACCAGGTAGCCCACCGTGATCCACGTGTAGTCCGAGTGCGTGGCCGCCGCCGGTACTCCGGCCGCCAGCACCAGGACGCCGGCCATCTGCACCATCGTGGTCAATCGGTAGACGACGTCGTCGGTGTCGTACGACGAGGCGAACCAGGTGAAGTTCATCCAGGCCCACCAGATCGCGAAGAAGACCTGCAGGAACGGCACCACCGACTCGTGCGCGTGCCCGTCCGCGACCCCGTGCGCCAGCTGCGCCGTCGCGGCGGCGACCGCGACCACGAAGGTCAGGTCGAAGAGCAGTTCGAGCGGACTCGACGCGCGGTGCGGCTCGTCGATCGGCCGGGCTTTCATCGGTACTCGCAACCGGACGGCCATGCTCAGGAGGAGACCTCTCACTCGACCAACCTGCCAACACTGGGGACTTCGCGCCTCAGGCTAGCGAGTTCGGCGGGTTTCGGTGGGATTTCCTCCAGCCCCACGTGATCTCCGTACCGGACATCGGTACGGAGATCACGACGTCCCGCTTCAGCGGGACTGTTCATCGGCCTTGCCTTCCAGCGACTCGATCGCGCCGCGGAGGCTGCGCAGGCTCGCCTCCTCGTACTCGACCTCGGCCGGATCGGCCAGCCAGCCCTCGGGCGGACCGAACTCGTCCGGCCGGCTCGCCTCGATCGTCGTCAGCTCGGCGTCCACCTCGACCTCGAGCTCACCCAGGAACTCCTCGTCCGGTGTGCTCATGACTGCGCCGGAACCCGCCGGTCCTTGCGGGCTTCGAGCTCCTCGTCGTCGACGACGACGAACATCGGCTGGCCCGGTACGCCGATCATGGTGACGACGAACTTGCACGCGATGTCCGACCGGTTGTTGCCGTCGCGGTAGTGGATGACGTCACCGCCCGGCTCCCAGAACGCCTCGCCGGCCTTGATCGCCCGGGGCGCCTCGCCCTCCAGCTCGAACCACACCTCCCCCTCCAGCACATAGCCGAAGGCGGGTCCGGAGTGCCGGTGCGGCGGAGCACCCGGGTCACCCGGCGGGTACTCGATGACCACCGTCATCACCTCGGCCTGCTCGGAGATGTGCGGCGGGGTCGTCGACTGCAGCATGGTGAGCCCGTTCTGCCACGCGCCCGAGCCCGGTACGCCCTTGTCCTGCAGAACGCCTTCGTCGGCCTGGATCTCGGTCATCAGCAGGTCACTTCCCTTCCGCGGCCTGGGCGGCGAGCCAGTCGCCGAAGTGGAGGTCACCCAGCAGCGCGTCGCCCTCGGGTACCAGCGACCGCTCCGAGACCGGGATTCCGAAGTACGTCGCGTTCGGGTCCTGTACCACCGTCCGCGGATCCTTCCGGGTGGTCAGCGCGATCCGGACGAACTCGTCCATCTCGTACTGCTCCGGCCCGCCGACCTCGGTGATCGCGTTGGTCGCCGGCGTGACGGCGGCCCGGGCGACCGTCTTCGCGACGTCCTCGGCCGCGATCGGCTGGATCAGCGCGCCCGGCATCCGCACGGTGTCGCCGTCGGTGCCGGAGTCCGCGATCGAGGCGGCGAACTCGTAGAACTGGGTCGCGTGCACGATCGAGTACGGGATGCCGGACTGCTGGATGAGGCTCTCCTGCAGCAGCTTCGCCCGGAAGTAGCCGCTGGTGGACTGCGGGTTGTTGTCCGCCTTCGCCAGCCGCTCGGTGCCGACGACCGAGAGTGCGACGTGATGTCCGACCCCGGCCTCCTTCTCGGCGGCCAGCAGGTTGGTGTTGGAGGTCTTGAAGAACTCCGTCGCCGCGGCCTCCTCGAAGCTCGGCGAGTTGGAGACGTCGATCACGACGTCCGCGCCCTTGAGGATCTCCAGACCCTCCCCGGTGAGCGTGTTGACACCCGTCCCGGGCGAGGCGGCAACGGCCTCGTGGCCGTGCTCCCCCAGCTTCGCGACGACTTTCGAGCCGATCAGTCCAGTGCCGCCGACCACGACGATCTTCATCTCCGGATTCCTCCTTCTCGGCCGTCGGCACCCGTTGCCGCCGGTTCTGCAGCTAAGACAGGGCAGCCCGCCGGGCTGTGACAGTGGCGTTCCGGGGGTGGGAGGGAGCACTCTGGGACGGATGCGGGGCGGGCGGGGCGGGCGGGAGGTGTTGGCGTGGCGACTGCGGAGCTGCGGAGTACGGCGGGGGTGGCGGTGGTCAGCGCGACCATCCTGGCGTCGACCATCGGGTTCCTGGACGCGTCGGTGGTGAGCGTCGCGATCCCCGCGATCGGCGCTGACCTCCACGCGGGCGTCGCGGCGCTCCAGTGGGTGGTGACCGGCTACCTGGTCACAGTCGCCGCACTGCTGCTCGTCGCGGGTGGCCTGTCCGACCGGTACGGCCGTCGGCGCCTGCTCGTCGCGGGGCTGATCCTCACCCTGGCGGCCTCGGTGCTCTGCTCTCTCGCCAACTCGGTCGGCCTGCTGATCGCCGCGAGAATCCTGCAAGGCGTGGGTGGGGCGTTGACCGTACCGAGCAGCCTGGCTCTGCTCAACGCGACCCTGCGTCCGCAGGACCGCGCCCGGGGCATCGGTCTGTGGGCGGGCCTGGCAACCCTCGGGATGGCGATCGGCCCGTACGCCGGTGGCTGGCTGGTCGACCATGCGTCCTGGCAGTGGCTCTTCCTGCTCAACCTGCCCCTGGGGATCGCCGCTCTGCTGGTACTACGCCACGTCAAGGAGAGCCTCGACGAGAATGCGAGTGGCCGGCTCGACCTGCTGGGTGCGGCGCTGACCGTGGTCGGCTTCGGCGGCGTCATCTACGCACTGACCGAGGGATCGGCCCATGGCTGGTCCCGTCCCGCGGTGATACCGGCCGGTCTGATCGGACTCGTCTGCGTGATCGCCCTGTTCCCGCTCGAGTCCAGGCGCCAGGCACCGGTCATCCGGCTCCGGTTGTTCAAGTCGCGTCAGTTCGACGCGATCAACCTGAGCACCTTCCTCTTCTATGCGGCGCTCGGCGGCGCCGGCTACATCCTGTACCTGCAACTCGAACTGCAGTTGAACTACAGCGCCACCGCGGCCGGCGCCGCACTCATCCCGTCCACCGTCGTCTTCCTGCTGATCTCGCCGCTGAGCGGCGCACTCGTCGCGCGCGTCGGCCCACGCTGGATGATGGCGATCGGGATAGCGCTGGTCGGTCTCGGCTTCGTCTACCTGACCGGTCTCGGCCCCGGATCCAGTTACCTTGGCGGCCTCCTCCCCGGGATTCTGCTCGAGGGAGTCGGGCTTGGCGTCGCTGTCACTCCCCTGACTGCCGCGGTGCTGGCCGCTGTCGACAACGCCGATCTCGGCGAGGCGTCGGCGATCAACAACACCGTCGCGCGGATCGGCGGTGTCGCCGCGATCGCACTGATTCCCACCCTGGGCGGCGGTGCCGGACTCAACCTCAAGGAGACGATCTCGACCAGCTACCGGCCCACGATGATCGCCACCGCCGTACTGTGTTTCGCCGCTGCCGCGGTGGCAGCCGTCTTCGTCTCGAGGGCCACCGGTGTCGTCGCGCCGAGAATCGCTCCCGCGCCACCGCATGGCTGCATCGCCGACTGTCTGCCCCAGCCTCTAGAATCCGGCCGGTGACCTACGACGACCTTGACCCCTTCGAGCAGTTGAACGCCGCCGGCCTCCCCGAGCGGCAGCAGAAGATCCTGGTGGCGATCCGGGACTGGGTGGTCAAGCACGGGTACTCACCGAGCACCCGCCAGATCGGCGAAGCCGTCGGCCTCCGCTCGTCGTCGACAGTCTCCCGGCACCTGACCAGCCTGGAGGAGAAGGGCTTCCTCAGCCGCAGTCAGTCGATGTCCCGCCCGATCGACGTCCGGATGTTCCTGCAGGACACTCAGGCCCCGACCGCGACGGACGACTCGGTCTCCGTCCCGGTCGTCGGCGACATCGCGGCCGGTACGCCGATCTCCGCGATCGAGCACCTCGACGACTCGCTCATGCTCCCCCGCGAGCTGACCGGCCGTGGCACGATCTTCGCGCTGCGGGTCCGCGGCGACTCGATGATCGACGCCGCGATCTGCGACGGCGACATGGTGGTGATCCGGCAGCAGTCCGAGGCGCACTCGGGGCAGATCGTCGCCGCGATGATCGACGAGGAGGCGACCGTCAAGGTGTACCGGCGCCGCAACGGCCACGTGTACCTGGAGCCACGCAACCCGGCGTACGAAGTGATCGACGGCGACAACGCGACCATCCTCGGCATCGTCGTCTCGGTCCTTCGCAGCGTCTGATCAGCACGGTCTGAGAGGCTGGCTGTATGACGACCTTGGCTGAAGTTGCGGCACTGGCGAGTGAGGACCAGG
The DNA here is from genome assembly GCF_044453825.1 of Kribbella sp. NPDC051620. Classification (NCBI taxonomy): domain Bacteria; kingdom Bacillati; phylum Actinomycetota; class Actinomycetes; order Propionibacteriales; family Kribbellaceae; genus Kribbella; species Kribbella sp. NPDC051620. Next base: position 859,155 of record NZ_JBITDB010000001.1, on the reverse strand, counting down.
GACTCGCGGTGGTCTCGACGCTGCGCGCCGACCAGACCATCCAGTCCTCGCTGGTGAACGCCGGCGTGCTCGACCACCCGCAGACCGGCGAGCCCGTGCTCGCCTTCGTCACCTACGGCAAGGTGAAGCTGGCCAATCTCCGGGTACGTCCGCAGTTGTCGGTCACCTTCCGCAAGGGCTGGAAGTGGGGCACCGTCGAGGGCAAGGCCCAGCTCGCCGGCCCGGACGACCCACAGCCGTGGCTCGACGCCGAGTCGCTGCGGCTGTTGCTGCGCGACATCTTCACCGCTGCCGGTGGCACGCACGACGACTGGGACGAGTACGACCGGGTGATGGCCGAGCAGCATCGGACCGCGGTACTGATCACGCCGGATCGCGTCTACGGCTGACCGCTTGATCCGGAACCTGTTGGACCGGCGTACCGGCCCAACAGGTTCGGTGTGATCAGGCCGGCACTGGCAACAGTGACGGCCGGTAGAGCGTTTCGCCCGACTCGTCGTCGACGATCGCCACCCGGACCTCGTCCGGCTCGTAGCGCAGGCGCGGTACCGCGAAGACAGCCGTCGCCTCGCGGTCGTCGTACGACGCCGTGTAGCTGATGAAGCGCCAGTCCCCTTCGTCCCAGGTGTCGCGGATTCCGGATCGCAGGAGTGCGTTCACCGCGCGATAAGCACTACTGCGCAGCAACTGGTGCTCCGACGTGGCCAGCGGTACGCCGTACGAGGCCGTGTGCGCCAGCGGATGCGTGAGCCTGACCTTGAGCCGGCGCAACGGCAGCAACCAGTAGCGGTCGAGCTCGGCCGACATGGCGACGAACAGCATCACCTCGACGACCACCACCACGACAGCAGTTGCTCCCGGCAACGATGCGGACCAGCCCGTATCCGCCGTGGACGCCCAGATCGCGGCACCCAGCAGCAACCCTGCCCGGCCGAACGATCGCCACGTCACGGGCGCCATCGCGGATCCCGCACAACCGCACGACGAGTCCGGAGCCGCGATCCGCGTGTACGTCAGATAGCCGAGAAAGCCTACTGACAAGGCGATCGCGGCCAGGCTCTCCACCTTCCACACCGGCGGCAGCAGCAGCGACGCGGCGAGCAGCAACTCGATCGCGCCGACCGCACGGAACGCCGGCTCGGCCCGATCCTCGCCGACGAACCTCTTCAGGGCCGTCCGCCGCGCCCTGGCACCGACCAGAGGCCCGACGAGCTTCCCGTACGACGACCACACCAGCAGCGCGCTGATCACCAGCGCTTGGAGGGCCGCCACCTGTCCCGTCATCGGCGGCCTCCCTACGCCGTCGCCGCGTAGATGGTGGCGACGTCGATCTCGTTGGTGTCCGGCCGCCAGGCGCCGATCACCTGGACGTGCTTGCCGACCTTGACCATCGACATGTCGGACACCGCGGGCTTGCCGTTGTAGACAGCGGCACTGGTGCCCGGCACGACATGCCCCACGATCTTCGAGCCCTTGTGGTCCAGGTACAGGGCGTTCAGGCCGATCGCGGTGACATGCACGTTGAGGTTGACGATGTTCACCCAGACCGACTCGACGGCGATCGTGCCGTCGGGCATCGCCACGCCCCGGGCGTACAGGCCGTCGCCGACCTTGACCTGGTCGAGCGTGGTCGGGCGGAGTTTCCAGACGCTGGTACCACCGGTCAGCCGCAGCCGGTGGAACCGGCCGTCGGAGCCGGAGACCAGGATCATGCTGCCGTCGCGGGCGGTGACCCGGCCCTCGGCGAAGTTCGGGTCGGGCGCGCCCGGCTCAGCGTTCTGAGCACGGGCGGCGAAGGCGGTCTCGGGCGCGAGCGAGCCCATGGCGGTCGCGCCGACCAGGGTTGCGGTGCCCAGTACGGCGCCGCTGAGCAAGGTGCGTCGATCCATCGTGTTCGTCATCGGTCAGTCCCCCCTCAGCCTGCGTCTACCTGGCACGGAATGAGTCCGGAGTTCAGATTCGCGATCGCGCTGAACGCCGCCGGGGTCAGGTCGATGACCCGGTTCGAGGCGCAGGTACCGCCGCAGCAGGCCCGCTCGCCGCAGAACAGGTCGGTCTGCGGTCCGCAGTCGGCGATGCTCGTGGTGATGCGCGCGCCGTTACACAGGTTGGTGGTCTGATGCCGGAAGCCGCAGGTCCGGCGGGAGACGCCGGTGATTCCGCAGCGGTCGGGACGGGTGATCGAGTAGCAGGCGTCCGAGGTGTTGGTCCAGGCGTGCTGCGAGCTGCCCGAGTTGCAGGTGCCGCAGGCGCCGTGCCCGGCCGTTCCGCAGGGTCCCCATGCGTTGCCGCAGCAGAACCATGACACTTCGCCTTGCAATCCAGCCATTTCTCCTCCTAGGTCCAAGGGGCGGTTCGAACCTTTCCGCACCCTTATACCTCGCTCGGAGTGGGATATATACAACTCAGCGTGATATTCGGTAACTTTTCACCCTGACGTGAATGTTGATGCGTCATCACGCAACCCACCCGAACGGTTGCGTTTGGCAACGGCGCGGCCGGGCACTTGGCCGGGGTACGGAGCGTCTCGGAGGCGGCCGACCGCCCTGCGGAGGGGGCGGGACCGCGAGACGCTCGACTCCGACCGAAAGGACGACAGCGAGATGGGTGTCTTCGACAACATGAAGGACAAGGTCACCGACGCGGTCGACGACCACGGCGACAAGATCAGCGGCGGACTCGACAAGGCCGGCGACGCCGTCGACGAGAAGACCGGCGGCAAGTACGGCGACAAGATCGACCAGGGCACCGACCAGGCCAAGGACCGCCTGGACGCCCTCGACGGCCAGGACGACGACATCAGCTGACCCCTCTCAGCACCGAACGGGCCGCGAGCACTCCACTCGCGGCCCGTTCCGTCGTACCGGAAGAGTCAACAACAAAAAAACAAGAACAAGCAGAAGAACAAATACGAAGACAAAGAATATTAAAGACGCCACGCAGCGGTTCCAGAGGCAGTGCCGCGGCCACAGGTCAGCCGTGGGACCGGTACGGACCAGCCTGCAGATCCTTGCTCAGCAAGGAGAACTCGCACCCGACTGCCCGACCGCCAGTCCGCATGACCGATGACAGGTTGCCGCCACCCGGACCGTTCGGGAAGACGCACACCACCTGCGGCAATGGGAAGGCCATTCCCCAAGTATCCCGGGGCTGCCCAGCGGGACGCTGGGACAGTGCGGGCGAAATCCTCGCAGGTCAGCGACGTGCCGCTGGTGAAAACGGCACCAGAGCGCCCGTCGAGAGGTTCACTCGCAGAACTGACAGGCAGTAGTGTTTCGTTATCAGCGTGTGCAAATGCATCGTGCATCTGCACGTGCATCCGACTTGGAGTAGTGATGTCCAGAAGCACTCAGCCCCCACGCCGCCAGGCTCGGACCCGGCGGCCCGTCATCGTCGTCCTGGTCGTTGTGCTGGTGATTCATCTGTCCGCCCTGGCCTTCGCCACAATGCTTGTCAAGCAAGGAATGTCGCCGGCCGCGGCGATCGCGGCGACCGGCGCGCTGGTCGGCGCTGTCGCCAGCGCGAGCGCCAAGGCGACACGGTGCGCTCTGACGGCGGCGACCTTCCGGCGGGCGTGATGAACCGGCCACCGTCGACCTATCTACAGCAGTTCGCCGATCTCCTCGACCAGGTCCGCATCGACGCCGATCTGACCGTGCGTGAGCTCGGCGAGCTGATTGAGGCCTCCTCCCACTCCCAGCCGGTTCGCGTCACGGGCGGGGACCGGCTGCCCAGATGGCAGTCGGTCAGCAACTACCTGATCGGTTGCGGGGCCGGCGGCGGCATCCTTCAGGCTTGGTTGGAGCTCTGGCGCACGCTCCATCAGGCCGTTGGTGAGATCCGGCGGCCGTCGCATCCGGATCCGGGCGCGTTCTGGGCCCAGATCGAGCAGGACTGGCAGCGCGGCCTGACTGCCATCCGGAGACCAGATCCGCTCCTCATCGAGCTGCGGAAGGTGAGCACCCTGAAGGAGCTGGGGATCGTGATCCAGGCGCTGGCCGTCCGGGCCGGCCTCAGTTCGGTCCGGGAGGTCGCGAACCGCACCGGCATCCCGAAAACGACGGTGAACCACTGGTACAAAGGCACCCGCAAGCCTTCACTCTCGCGGCTGTCGATCCTCGCCGTGTTGCTGGGCGCGACCGATGCCGAGGAGAAAGAGTTCTCCCTGGCCCTGGGCCGGATTCGGATCACCTGCGAGGCCTGGTCGCCGCGGAGCGGGCAACGCTGCATGCTGAGCGAAACCCACCGAGGGCGGCACCAATCCATCGGCGGTGACCGGTGGCTCGACGATGGCGAGCTCGACGGCACACAAGGTCCGCGAACGGCGGCGAACGTCGGCGTCAGGGGCCCCTTCTGGTAGTCGCTCAGGCCGGTACTACGTGCTGCATGGCCTCGGGGATTGTGTTGGCTACGGGGGCGCCGGTGGACTCCAGGGACTGGCGGGTCATGGCGCCGGTGGCTACGAGGATGCAGGGGGCACCTACTGCTTGGGCTGCCAGGGCGTCGTCTACTACGTCGCCGATCAGCACTACGTCGGCGGGGCTCAGGTTTTGGGCTTTCAGGTGGCGGATGAGGTGGTCGGTCTTGGATTCGCCGCCTAGGGTGCCGGGGAGGCCGTCGACTCGTTGGAAGAGGTCGGTGAGGCCGTGGCCGGCGACGGTGGGGACCAGTTGGCTGTGGAACCACATCGACAGCAGGGACTGCGTGCGGCCGGTCTCGCGCCACGCGATCAGTTCGTCCGGTACGCCGGGTGCCAGCGCGCTCGTGTGGAGCAACAGGTCGTACTTGTCGTGGTACAGCCGATCGACGCGAGCCCAGTCGTCATCGTTCAGCGCGCGATCCAGTACCCGCTCGTAACAGGCGCGGACCGGGCGCGAGTAGAACTGCTGCCACTCCTCCCACCGCAACGGCGGCCGCCCGAACTCGGCGCACACCTCGTTGACCGCCGCGAGCACCACCTCGTTGTCATGCAGCAGGGTGCCGTTCCAGTCCCAGACGATGTGCGACGCCTTCACGATGCTCACCCGCGCAACCCTAGGCGAGCCCTGTGTAGCAGGCCGGAGCCCGGGTACCGGGGCGCCATGACTGACAAGAAGATCGCATTCCTGGTTGCCGCGGAGGGTATCGAGCGAGTGGAACTCACCGAACCCTGGAAGGCCGTCGCCGAGGCCGGGCATCAGCCCGTGCTGCTGAGTCCCGAAACCGGCGAGGTCCAGACCTTCGACCACCTGACCCCGAGTGACAAGAAGCCGGTCGATCAGGCCGTCGGCGACGCCTCGGTGGACGACTTCGACGCGCTCGTTCTGCCCGGCGGCGTGGCCAATCCGGACGCGCTCCAACGGACGAGAAGGCGGTGAGCTTCGTCAAGGCGTTCATCGACTCGGGCAAGCCGGTCGCCGCCATCTGCCATGCGCCCTGGACCCTGATCGAGGCCGACGTCGTGCGCGGCAAGACTGTGACGTCATGGCCGAGTCTGCAGACCGACCTGCGCAACGCCGGCGCGAACTGGGTCGACGAGACGGTCGCGACCGACGGCAACCTGATCACCAGCCGCAACCCCGACGACCTCCCGGCGTTCAGCAAGGCACTCCTCACAGCAGTCGGCTGACCAGCCACTGGCATACTCTCCGGCCATGGCCCTGCATACGCCGGAAGAGTTCACCAAGTTCGGCGCGGGAGCGCTGCCGGGCCTGATCGGCATCGAGTTCACCTCGGTCGAGCAGAACCTTCTCAAGGCCCGTACGCCGGTACGCCCGGAGCTCCTCGCGCCGAACGGCTACCTGCACGCCGGTACGGTTGTCAGCATCGCCGATACCCTCTGCGGGTACGGCACGATCAGCAACCTGCCCGAGGGCGCGACCGGGTTCACCACGATCGAGCTGAAGAGCAACTTCCTGGGTACCGCCCGCGAGGGTGCGGTCCTGGCCGAGGCGAGCCCGCTCCACCTCGGCCGGACCACCCAGGTCTGGGACGCGACCGTCACCAACGAGCAGACCGGCCGGCTGATCGCGACCTTCCGCTGCACCCAGATGATTCTCTGGCCGAAACCTTGACCGAGTTACCTGTTTGACCCGGTAACTCTCCTAGAGCCGGATCGACTTCTTGTTCATGAACTCCTCGATCCCGGCCGGGCCGAGTTCGCGGCCCATCCCGGAGCGCTTGATGCCGCCGAACGGCAGATCGGCCTGCGATCCACCCGCGCTGTTCAGATAGACCATGCCGGCCTCGATCTGATCGGCGACCCGGCGGTTGCGATCGGCATCGGTGCCCCACACGCTGGCGCCGAGGCCGAAGGGCGAGTCGTTCGCGATCGCGATCGCCTCGGCTTCCGACTCCGCCTTGAAGACCAGCACGACGGGCCCGAAGATCTCCTCGTAGTACGCGTCCATCTCCGGCGTGACGTCGGTCAGCACGGTTGCCTCGAGGTACGCGCCGGGCTCGATCCGCTGACCGCCGGTCCGCAGGGTCGCCCCTTGCCGGACGGCACGCTCGACCTGCTCGGCGACCTCGTCGGCCGCGGCGATCGAGGCCAGCGGGGGCAGCTTCGTCTCCGGGTCGGCCGGGTCGCCGGGGAGGTAGAAGTCGGCCACCCGCTTGGTGAGTTTGTCGACGAACTCGTCGTACAGGTCGGCGAGCACGATCATCCGCTTGGGTGCGTTGCAGGACTGGCCGCAGTTGCGCATCCGGGCGGTCGCGGTCGCCTTGACCGTCTCGTCGAGGTCGGCGGAGTCGAGCACGATCAGCGGGTCGGAGCCGCCCAGTTCGAGCACGGTCTTCTTGAGGTGCTTGCCCGCGTCGGCGGCGACGGAGATCCCGGCCTGCTCGCTCCCGGTCAGCGAGACGCCCTGGATCCGGGGGTCGGCCAGGATGGCCGGGATCTGGCGGGAAGACGCGAATGTGTTGACGTACACGTCGTCCGGTACGCCGGCGTCCCGCAGTACCGACTCGATCGCCGCGGCCGAACGCGGGCAGATCGACGCGTGCTTGAGCAGGATCGTGTTGCCCAGGACCAGGTTCGGCGCGACGAAGCGGGCCACCTGGTAGCACGGAAAGTTCCACGGCATGATCCCGAGCAGCGGGCCGATCGGGTTCTTGGTGATGACCGCCTTGCCGCCCTTGATCGCCACCGGCTCATCAGCCAGCAACTCTTCGGCATGGTCGGCGTAGTAGTTGAAGATGTCGACGACGATGCCGACCTCACCACGCCCCTCGTTGATCCGCTTCCCCATCTCCAGCGTCATGATCGCCGCAAGCTCATCGGCCCGCTCCGCGAACAACTCAGCCGCCCGCTTCACAATCCCAGCCCGCTCAGCCACAGTCCGCCGCCGCCACGCCTGATACCCACCGTGCACCCGCGCAACGGCCGCCTCCACCTCCTCAGCAGTCGAGTTCGGCACCTCTTCGACCAGTTCACCCGTCGCCGGGTTCGTCACTGAGTACATGGGTCACAGGCTACCGACTTCTTCACATACTGTATACAGTCATCTCATCTGTCGCCCGCTGGGCCAGGTTGAGGCAGGATGAGGGTCCGCATGTTTCCTTCGTCGATCGGACTCCGCCCGTGTCTGAGCAACGAAAGCTTCGGCTTGCCCTGCGCGCGACCGCTCTGCTGGCCGCCGTCTCGATTCCCGGCCTCGCGTTCGCGGCACCCGGTACACCGGCTGCCCGGCCGGTCGCCGACGCCGGACCGGCCGCCGCGTCCGTAGTACCGGCGGCTGAGAAGCCGGATCCCGTCAACCCTTGGCAGTTCGACCACTGGCCTCAGCAGCAGCCGTGGCAGGAGTCGGAGTTCGCGGCGAAACGCGTCGCGCAGCCCGGCTTCGGACAGGCCATCGACCCGCAGAACTGGGTCAACCCGGACCACATGACGTGGGCCGACTACAAGAAGCCGCCCGGTACGAACTGGGCCGACCCGAGCAAGAAGGGCTCGGTCCGGACGTTCAAGGGCGCGCTGGTGCTCGTCGACTACCCGAACCAGCCGTTCGTGATCACCCAGCCGAAGGCGTCGACGCCGTTCGGCAACCCGAGCGCCGAGGCCAATGGCATTCCGCGCGATCAGGTCGCCGACTTCTACCGCGACTTCCTCAACAAGCCCGGCGCGCTCAACCGCGGCCACACCATCCACGAGTACTGGATGGAGGATTCAGGCGGCCGGTACGGTGTCGACCTGACCTCCTTCGGCGCGTACCGGCTGCCTGGCAAGTCGTACGAGTACGGCATGGAGTTCCAGGGCGGCACGGCCTGCCCCGCCGGTGACAACTGCAACAAGAACCTGCGCACCGACGCCCGCGCGGCCTGGGTCGCCGACCAGGGTGCCGAAGTACCGGCCGGGTTCGACTTCGTGTACTACCTCAGCGCCGGCCAGGACGAGTCGTCGACCTGGCAGGAGTTCGGGTCGATGAAGTTCCCGACCAAGGAAGACGTCACCGACGACTTCGGCCCGCCGGACCCGGCGCTGCCGAACTGGTCGCTGACCCGGTACGTCCCGTGGACCTCGTGGGCGTCGGGCTCGACGCTGTGGCCCAACGCCGGCGGCGGTTCGACGACGCAGGCCGAGAGCTCCGGTATGTCCGTCTTCGCCCACGAACTGAGCCACATCCTCGGGATCGGCGACAACTACAACAACCCGTTCGGCATCCCGGCGCGACGCGACTACTCCGGTCCGTGGGAGATGCTCAGCCGTGGCACCTTCAACGGTCCCGGCGGTCCCCACAGCCGGTGGATGATCCCGGCGACCGGTGGTGCGTCGATGGGCGCGCAACACATGCTGCGCAACAAGATCAAGCTGCAGATGGTCGACGAGCAGAACGTACTACGGCTGTCGCGCGAGGCCCTCGCACAATCCGGGCTGGTGGTCGCCGACGTCACCGCCCGCGCGATCCAGCCGGGCGCCGAGGACCTGTCCGGCATCAACATCGCGCTCGGCACCGGCGACCTCTCCCCCAAGTGCGACGTCAGCACCGACCCGATGTGCGACGGCGGCGGCTACAACAACTACACGATCGAGGTCGTCGACCGGGTCGGCACCGACTCGTTCACACCCGATGCCGGCGTCCTGCTCACCAAGACCAAGAACCAGGACGCCGCGCCGTTCGAGTGGGTCATCGACGCGAATCCGCAGGACATCAACATGACCGACTACGTACTGCCCGACGGCACCAAGGTCCCGATCACGATCGGCGACTACCGCCAGTTGTCCGACGCGCTCTTCCATGCCGGTACCAACTCGGGCAGCGAGTACGAGTACGTCGACCAGGCGAACCGGCTGCACTTCTACATCACCAACGTGCACCGCAACGCCAAGGGCGAGCTGTCCTACACGGTCGCGATCCGCTCCCTCGACGGCGCCGGCCCGCAGCGGCGCGGCGTCCGGGTGCGGCCGACGGTCGGCCTTCCGGGCAGTGCCGGCGTCAGCACCTGCGTCTTCCCGCTGACCAACACCGGCAAGACGGCACCGCCGCAAGGTACGCATCCAGAGGACGTCGCGAAGTACCTGAACAACGACGTCTACCGCTTGTCCGCCAAGATCACCGGCAAGGGCTGGACCCTCTCCCTCCCGAACGCCCTGGCCACCGCCAAAACCGGCGCCACCATCAACGTCCCGGTCCAGGCCAAGGCCACCGCCAAGGCGAGTCACCTGGCCAGCATCACCTTCACCGCCACCTCAGAATCCGACCCCACCAAGAACGCCACCACCACCTGCCTGGCCATCGCCAAGTAGCTTTCGAGCCGCTGGTCAGGCCTCGGCGAGGGTGCTCGTCGCGGTCTGGCCGGCGGCGGTGGTGCGTTGGAGGAAGTCGGAGAGGAGCTCCAGGTCGGCGGCTGAGTAGTCGGCCAGGAGCTGGTCCATCTTGGTGTTCATGCCCGCGTACAGCTTGAAGACCTCGGCGCTGCGGTCGCGGAGGGCGCGGACCTGGACAGCTCTTCGGTCTGCCGCGTCGGGGTCGCGCTCGCGGGTGACCCAGCCGCCCTTCTGCAGCCGGTCGAGGATGCCGGTCATCGTTGCCGGGTGCAGGCCGGCCCGGCGGGCGATCTCGCTCGGGCTCAGCGGGCCGTGCCTGGTGATGAGATCGAGGCAGTCCAGGTCGATGTCCTTGAGCTCGAGACGCGCGCCGACCTGATGGTTGAGCAGGCTGAGCTGGTTGCTCAGCTCGCGCAACGAGTCCTTGATCTCGGCCGCCAGCCGGCGCCGCCGCCGCGCGTCGTGGGCTGTTACCGGATTCATAAGATCTGCCCCTCGTGTTGTACGAATCTCGAACAACACCTTACTCAGCCGATTTCTCCGGTACGCCGATCAGCAGGGCGAACGCTCCGATCGCGGCAACCGTCCGAAGGAGATGCGCGAACTGCCACCGGTCCCGGATGTCGGCCCAGTCGGCGGGTGGACTGGCGATCGCCCAGCCGGTCTGGTCGTGGTTGATCGGCAGGTTGACGGCGAGGGTCAGTGCGAAGACACCGGCCAGGAGGACGAGTGCGGCGATCGTCGTCGCGCGGCGGGACCGTAGTACCAGCACGGCTGTCGTGATGATTGCCGGGAGCAACGTCACGCTGGCCAGGGCGTCGAGCTGGACGAGTTCGACCTGGCGCACCTGGGTGTAGACGTGTGCGTCGAAGCGCCGCAGGGACTGCTCCAGGACGAGTACCGTCAGCAGGAAGCCGGCGAAGAGCCCGGCGAACCAGATGTTGGCGAGCCTGATGAACCTCATCAGTACGCGATGCCGACCGCGTGGCCGATCGTCTCCGGCATGGCGAGGGCGGCGAGCATGTAGTGAGCGGTGTCTTCGCGGGAGATCGACAGGCCGCGCGGAAGGTTGGCATCCAGTGCCGTCCGATAGACACCAGTGACCTGCTTGCTGACCAGCTTCGGTGGGCGGACGACCGTCCACTCGACGCCGCTCGCCGCGAGCTCCGCTTCCATCAACGCGAGATCGGCATACGTCTCCTTCAGCATCCACCCGAAGAACGGATGGATGAACGCCCGGTTGAGCAAGCTGTCGCCTTCGGGAATCGGCCCGACGGGCGCCGCGCTGACCCCGACGTACCGACGTACTCCGACCTCCCGCATCGCCTCGACGATCGCCCTTGTCGAGGTGGAGGTCACCGGCCCGTCCTTCCTTCCGCGCGGCCCGATCCCCGACACCACCGCCTCGGCCCCGTCAACCGCCCCGACCAAGTCGGCGGCCACCGTCACCCCCGACACCTTCACCACTTCGAGCGCCGGGTGCCGCACGTCGTACCGCGCCGACTCCCGCACCACTGCCACCACTTTGTGCCCCGCCTCGAGCGCCTGCTCCACCACCGACGCCCCGATCCGCCCAGTCGCCCCGAACACCGTGATCCGCATGCCCCTCACCTCTCTCGTCGTCTAATATCTAGAACGTATCATATGAGTTTCATACGATATGAGATGTGTGAGCTACTCCACCACGGCCGCGACCAACTCCTCCCGATCCCAACGGCCTTTCACCCCGACGGCGGCACCGAGATAGTCGGCGATCTCGCTCGCGTTCCACCCGTGCGCCTCACGCAGGCCGGCGGCGATCCATCGGAGGTACGCCGCACTGGGTGCAGATGGTTCGAGGTCAGCCGCCTCGCCGTGCGTCATGGTCAGCATCGGTACGCCGTCGCGCAGGCCTACCCGGGTGATGGTCTCGTAGCGGCCAGGGCCCATCGCGTGCATTGTCTCGACGGTCTGAGCGACTGCACTGAGCGCCAGGGCGAAGGGGCCGCCGGGTGGGCGGCGCATCTCCTGGGCGACGACGTCGGCGAACTGGTCGGTGGTGATCAGGTACGCGCGAGCGGCGACCCGCGTTACGGCGTACGGGTCGTAGAAGGCGCTGCCTCCGGTCCAGACCTTCGACTCGCCGGAGAAGACCAGGCCGCCGGGGATCTGGAGGCTGAGGACGTCCGCGGGGTCGCTCGGATCGCGGCAGCCGACGTAGTCGCGCATGCCGCCTTTGGGGCGTCCGCCTGCGACGTAACAGCGGAACCGGCTCAGTGCGAGGTTCGAGCCGTAAGCGACGTACCAGATGCTGTTCAAACGTTAACCCCGTCCGTTACAGCTTGCAACCGTTCGAAATGAACAACAAACTTCATATTCCGTCCATCTGGAGTTCCGGTTAGGGTGCCTCGGAAGCAGCGCTGGTGCTGAACGCTCCATCCGTCCCGCCCGATGAGGAGATCCGTCATGCCAGATCTGAACCGCCGCAGGTTTCTGCAGCTAGCCGGCGGCACCGCCGCGTTCGCGGCCATGTCCAGCAGTATCGAACAGGCCGCCGCCATCCCGGCCAACCGCCGGACCGGCAGCATCGAGGACGTCGAGCACATCGTCGTGCTGATGCAGGAGAACCGGTCCTTCGACCACTACTTCGGGTCGCTGAAGGGCGTCCGCGGCTTCGGCGACCCGCGGCCGGTCACGCTGCCGAGTGGCAAGTCGGTCTTCCACCAGTCGGACGGGACCAAGGACGTGCTGCCGTTCCACCCGGTGGCCGACGACCTCGGACTCCAGTTCCTGCAGGGGCTCGCGCACAGCTGGCCGGACGGTCACGCCGCCTACAACAACGGCAAGTTCGACAAGTGGGTGCCGGCCAAGACGGCGCCGACGATGGCCTACCTCACCCGCGAGGACATCCCGTTCCACTACGCACTCGCCGACAAGTTCACCGTCTGCGACGCGTACCACTGCTCGTTCATCGGCGCGACCGACCCGAACCGGTACTACATGTGGACCGGCTACACGGGTAACGACGGAACGGGCGGCGGCCCGGTGCTCGGCAACGACGAGGCCGGCTACGGCTGGACGACGTACCCGGAGCGGCTGGAGAAGGCCGGTGTTTCCTGGAAGATCTACCAGGACATGGGCGACGGTCTCGACGCGAACGGCAGCTGGGGCTGGATCGAGGACGCGTACCGCGGCAACTACGGCGACAACTCGTTGCTGTACTTCAACAAGTACCGCAACGCCGCGCCGGGTGACCCGCTCTATGAGAAGGCCCGGACCGGTACCAACGCCAAGGCCGGCGACGGTCTGTTCGACCATCTCCGCGCGGATGTGAAGAACGGCAACCTTCCGCAGATCTCCTGGATCGCGGCACCCGAGGCGTTCACCGAGCACTCGAACTTCCCGTCGAACTACGGCGCCTGGTACATCTCGCAGGTCCTCGACGCGCTCACCTCGGACCCCGATGTGTGGAGCAAGACGGCGTTCTTCATCACCTACGACGAGAACGACGGCTTCTTCGACCACGTCGTACCACCGCTGCCGCCGACGTCTGCCAACCAGGGCCTGTCGACGGTCGATGTCAGCGCCGATCTGTTCGCCGGCGGCGGAGGCTACGTCGCCGGACCGTACGGTCTCGGTCCGCGCGTACCGATGATCGTCGTCTCGCCCTGGAGCACCGGCGGGTACAACTGCTCCGAGACGTTCGACCACACGTCGATCATCCGGTTCATGGAGCGCCGGTTCGGGGTCCACGAGCCGAACATCTCGCCCTGGCGGCGGGCCATCTGCGGCGACCTGACGTCGGCGTTCGACTTCAGCGCCGACGCCCGGCAGCCCGGGCAGTTGCCGGACACGTCGGCGTACCAGCCGCCGGATGGCGACCGGCACCCGACCTTCCGGGTCAGCCCTCCCGCGGTCGGCGAGATGCCGGTCCAGGAGCCCGGCTCGCGGCGTACCAGGCCGTTGCCCTACTCCCCCTATGTCGATGGCACCACGCAGGGCGGCAAGTACCAGCTGACGTTCTCGTCCGGCACCGGCGCCGGTTCCGCCTTCCTGATCACCTCGCCGAAGCGCACCGATGGCCCCTGGACGTACACGGCCGAAGCCGGCAAATCGATCGCGGACACCTGGAACACGGCGTACTCCGGCGGCGTCACCGACCTGACGGTCCACGGCCCGAACGGCTTCCTCCGTACCTTCCGGAGCAGCCCCAGCACCGCCCTCGAGATCACCGCCCGGCACAACGACACCACCGGCGACCTCGACTTCACGCTGACCAACAGCAGCGCGCAGGACGTCATCTTCACCCTGACGAACTCCTACGACGGCCGGCCGAAGCGCCTGAAGGTCCTCAAGGGCCGCACGTCGCAGTACAAACTGAACATCCACCACAGCAAGCAGTGGTACGACGTATCCGTCGTGGCTGACACCGACTCCACCTTCCTCCGCCGCTTCGCCGGTCACGTAGAAACAGGCGAAGCCGGCATCAGCGATCCCGCCATCATCACCGCATAACACCCACTGGTTGTCCTGCTCCGGCATCCCCGGGGCAGGACAACCGACGGATGCCTTCGCCCAACCGGCGCATGGCACCCACCCGTACTCGCGTTGCGCCCCACGGTCTTGAGCCCACCCGAGCCCATCGGCGGTTGACCGCGTGGGGTGAGCGGCTCGTCTGGCGTTGGGTGGGCCGGCGCATTGGCCCACCCGTACCCGCGATGCGCCCCACCGTCTTGAGCCCACCCGAACCCATCGGCAGCTGACCGCATGGGGTGGACGGCCCGTCTGGCGTTGGGTGGGCCGGCGCATCGCCCCACCCGTACCCGCGATGCGCCCCACCGTCTTGAGCCCACCCAAACCCATCGGCAGCTGACCGCATCGGGTGAGCGGCTCGTCTGGCATCGGTCCGGCCGGCGCATTGCCCCACCCGTACCCGCGATGCGCCCCACCGTCTTGAGCCCACCCGAACCCATCGGCGGTTGACCGCATCGGGTGAGCGGCTCGTCTGGCATCGGTCCGGCCGGCGCATTGCCCCACCCGTACCCGCGATGCGCCCCGCCGTCTTGAGCCCACCCGAACCCATCGGCAGTTGACCGCGTGGGGTGGACGGCCCGTCTGGCGTTGGTTGATCCGGCGCATGGACCCGCCCGTGCCCGCGTTGCGTGGCAGCGTCTTGAGCCCACCCGAACCACAGGCGGTCAGCCGCATGGGGTGAGCGACTCGTCTGGCGTTGGGTGGGCCGGCGCATTGCCCCACCCGGACCCGCGACGCGTCCCACCGTCTTGAGCCCGCCCGAACCACAGGCGGTTAGCCGCGTGGGGTGAGGGGCTCGTCTGGCGTTGGGTGGGCCGGCGCATTGCCCCACCCGTGCCCGCGATGCGCCCGACCGTCTTGAGCCCGCCCGAACCCATCGGCGGTTGACCGCGTGGGGTGGACGGCCCGTCTGGCGTTGGGTGGGCTGGCGCATGGAGCCGCCGGTGCCCGCGTTGCGTGGCAGCGTCTTGAGCCCACCCGAACCACAGGCGGTCAGCCGCATGGAGTGAACGACTCGTCTGGCGTTGGGTGGGCCGGCGCATTGGCCCACCCGTACCCGCGATGCGCCCCACCGTCTTGAGCCCACCCAAACCCATCGGCGGTTAAACGCGTGGAGTGGGCGGCCCGTCTGGCGTTGGGTGGGCCGGCGCATCGCCCCGCCGGTGCCCGCATTGCGTGGCAGCGTCTTGAGCCCACCAAAACCACAGGCGATCGGCCGGTCGGGTGATTGGCCCGTCTGGCGGAGGCGAGCCACCGCAGCTGTTTAGCTGATTTCGGCACGACCGACGGACCGGCCGATCGCCAACGCTCCGCGGCTTGACCTGCGTCGGAGGGGTCGATGGTCTGCATTCACTCCAGGCGCTTCGGCATCCACCAAAGCCGGTGTGCCGATCGACAGGTAGTGCACCCCAAGACGGTGTACGCGGGATTGCCCCGCGCGCTCAGGTGCACTAGATGGTCTCTACTACCTCCTGTCCGTCGGTACGCCTCTTCACCGTGGCCGGCGCCTCGGCATCCAGCCCCCGGTCGAGGTCGCATCCAGCGCCACGAGGCCGTACCCGCCGCGAACGAGTTGGCGCGACGACTGCCACCTCCTCGACCTGGAGCTCCCCAGGGAGCACCGCTCAGGTTGAGGCCCATCAAAGGTCTGATTGCGTCAGCATCCAGGCGGAGCCGAGGTGGTACCCAGCACCACGAGCCTGTACCCCCGGCGGCGGTGCAGCCACGCCTAGGTTGCGGTGATTCGAAGGGGTCGGCGCCGTCAGCATCCGGCTAGCGCCGAGGTGGCGCCCAGCGCCACGAGGCTGTAGCCCGCGGGCGATAGTGCAACTGCTGCGGGCGGAGTCAGTGGGTCAGGTGGGGGGCCAAGTCATGACGGGAGTGGATTTCCAGTTTTCTCATGGCGTGGGAGAGGTGGTCTTCGACCGTGCTGACCGACAGGGTGAGGGTGGCGGCTATTCGGGTGTTGCTGAGGCCTTCGGCGGCTAGGCGGGCGACCTCCAGCTCGCGGGGGGACAGGGCGTTGCCGTAGCCTCGGCGGCCTCGTTTGGGGGTGATGGGGACGCCGGCATTGCGGAGGGCCTCGCGGCAGCGGCGGGCGTCGCCTCGGGCGCTCATTGCTTCGTAGACGTTTGCTATGGATATGAGGTCGGCGGGCTGACCGTTGGCCAGTAGGAGCAGGCCGCGGGCTTCCAGTGCGATGCATTCGTCGTAGTGGCGGCCGATTGCTCGGTACTGCTCGGCGGCGGTGGTGAACAGGTCTACGGACTGCTCTACGACGGCGCGTGCCAGGCACAAAGCGGCAGTAGCCGCTGGCGCGTCGCGGTCGCTCACTCCGGAGGCAAACTTTGCTACCAGTTCATGGGTGGGCGCGCAGATTATGAGGTCGCCGGCCCAGGACCAGCCGTCCTTGCGGTGTACCAGGGCGATGCATTCGTCCAGGGCGACGTCGGTATGGCGGTGGAGGGCGGCGAGTGCTGCTGCATGAAGAGGCCAAGGGCCGTGAGTAGTTGCAGCGAGGACTGATTCGAGGAGTTGTTTGCCTCCGGCAAGGTCCCCTTGGGCTAGGCGGAGGCGGCCGTCGACCAGGTCTAGTTCGGCGCGCACGAAGGGGAGATTGGTTTCGGCGCGGGCTCGGGCCAGGCGGTCGGCGAGGCCGGTCCAGTTGCCGGCGGTGAAGTCCAGGCGGGCTCGGATGGCGGCGATTGCTGTTCTGGTGAAGGCGGTCTCGGTTTCGGCGGCACGGTCCAGTAGTGCCGTACTGCGCCGGTCGTGTCCCAACCACGCCAACAGGCTCGCGACCTCGACACCATCAGCCTCGTCGATTTCGCCGAGCGCCAACCGGAAGCGCGCCTGATTCCGCCGTACTGCGAGTTGCGCCTCCCCCTCCGAATCCTCCGCATACTCACCGACCAACAGCAGCGCACGCTCCAAAAAGTCCCCCTGCTCCCCAACAGCCTCGGGCCCCAAGGTCGGCACCGCCAACGCCGACAGCGCCCAAGCAGCCGACTCCGGATCCGAACCCAGTTCGCTGACAGCCGCGGCCAACTCCTTCCTCCCAGCACAAACCGAGCCCGCCTGCTCCTGCAGCAACAACCCAAGCGCCAACCGCAATCGTCCACGACCAGCACTGGCCACAGTGGAATCAGCCAGCACACTCCTCATCGCAGCAAGAGCATCGTCAAGCTGCCCAGTAGACGACGCGGCCTGCCCGAGCTTGACCGCCAGCCGCGCACGATCTCCCCAAGTCAGCGCTTCGCTCCGAAGCATCTCCGTCAACTGGCCAACAGCCGCAGCATGATCGCCCCGCCGCACAGCATGCTCCGCGGCCAGTTCGGAATGGATCATCCAGTCACCAAGAGCTCCACCCAGACGAGAATGCGTTGCGATCTCAGCGTGATCCGGCGGCTCGACCGCGGCCAGCGCACCAGCGGCCCGCCGATGCAGACGCCGTAGCTCATCAGGCGGGATCGTCTCGTAGATCGCCCGACGAGCGAGCGCGTGGCGCAGGTCGTACAGGCCCGGCTTCGGTTCACCAAACAGGCCACGAGCGAGACCGGTGTCCATCGCGGTCGTCAGCTGAGAGCCGGAGACCTCCGCAACAGCGCCCAGGATCGCCTCCGACATGGGCGCATCCAGTACGGCGGCCGCCCGGACCACCTCGCGGCAGAAGTCCGGGAGCCGCTGGAGACGGATCGAGAGCGAGGCTCGCAACCCAACAGGCGCGGGCTTGTCCGCCAGGGCACGGATCAGCGCGCGACCATCGCCCCTGCACAGCGTCTCGTCGCGCAGCAACTCCTCGATGACGAACGGCAGACCTCCAGTGCGCTTGACCAATTCGTCAGCCAATGCAGGAGGCAACGACTTCACGCCGAGCAGGCCGGCAGCCAGTTCCTGTACCGCGGGAGGCTCCAACGGACGAACCCGTACTTCGGTCGCCCGCGCCCCCGCCGGAACGCAGCCGGCCAAGGCCGTGATCTCGGCAGAATGCTGGGTGTCCTCCTGCCGATAGGTGCCGATCAGCACCAACTCCCGCGGCAGCCGGCCCGCGAGAAACCGCAACAGCTGCAAGGTTCCTGAGTCGGCCCACTGCAGATCCTCCACCACGAGGACGGTCGGTCCCGGGCCCGACAGTTGCTCGACCACAGAGCTGAAGACGGCGTGACGCGTACCCGAGCGCAGTACCGGCTCCCCGATCGCCTCCATCACCGGAGCCAACGGCGCCTGGTCCTCCACCGGCCGGCACTGGCCCCACAACCATCTCGCAGCGTGCGATCCCTGGACCTCCGCGACCAGCCGGGACTTCCCGACCCCCGCTTCCCCGACGACCAGCACCAGCCCCGGTACGGCGCGCACCGCGTTTCGTAGTGCTCGGAGCTCGTGCTGCCTCCCCACCAACTTCACGGGTTCACCGGCGCATTCGGCGTTGGGCGGCCATTGCGGCGCCTCCAGCGAGGACCATCAAGAGAGTCGCCAAGGACCACCGGCGGAGCACTTGGACCGTCCGGTCGGGCGGAGGCGGAGTGGCTGCCTTCTGCGGAGCGATGGTGATCTCCGAAGGAGTCGGCTGGATCGGACGCGGGGTCGGCGTGGGCGTTGGAGTCGGAGTCGTGGGAGGCGGCAAAGGCAACGGCGGATCAGCCACCGGACTGGGGGTCGGAGTGGGCGTCGGCCTCACAGAATCCCGCGGCGGCGGAGGCAGCGCAGGGGCAGGGGTAGGCGTAGGCGGAGGCGAATGCGTGGGAGTCCGGGTAGGGGTCGGAGTGGGCTTAGGAGTCGGCGTAGGTGTCGGAGTAGGCGGCGGAGGCGGCGGCGCAGGCGGAGGTGCCGTGTAGAGACACCCAGCAGCATCAGACCCGAGCGCTGCCGGCAGGGAGCCCAGCACACTCGATGACCCGTCCAGCCCAACCCGATACAGCTCACTGCGAACTCCATACCCCGTCCGCACGGCGTACAGGACACCGCCCGACATCACCACCGAGCTGTACGAATCCCGCCCGGGTATCCCCCGCACCGTAGCGACGACCTTCACCTTCCCCCGTTCAGGATCCAGACTGACCACCCGGGCCCTCGGGCCTGACGTCGAGATCCCATACAGCAACCCGTCCGACGGATTCATCGCGAAGTCGTCCACCGACAGCGCCAGCAGCACCGACGACAGATGCACCACCCGAACCACCGACTTGTACGTCGAGCTGCCCGGGTCGATGTCCATCGTGTAGAGCCGATGCCCATCCCGCAGGTACAGCCGCGACCCCGCCACCGCCCCGGCGGTCGGGTCGGCGACCCCACCGACACCGACCCTCACCTGACCGAGATCGGTGACGGCGCCGCGGCGATCGACGGTCACCAGGTGCGGCCGTCGACGCAACCACCCCGACTTGTCGCGGGATGCGATCCCGTAGACCAGGTTCTGCCCCTTCGAGTACCCGGCCGCGTTGATCTGGTAGTCCAGCCGCCCGAGGTCGGTACTGCGACCAGACGGCAACTCCACCAGCGCCAGCCGCGACAAAGAGGTGTACCCCGGCGTCTGGAACTGCAGCATCGAGCAGACGACGGCAGCCTCCGACGGGGCCGCCCCCACCAGTACGGTCGTCAGACACGCGAGGACGAAGGCACCCACGCCCGCCGACGCACGCAGTACGGGGCGTACGCCGGCGAGCGGGGCAATCAAGGGACGGACCATCGTCAGCCGCCGTGACTCAGCCTGGCCAAGGCGGATATGAACGCGTCCGGCCCGACGCTCGCGCCACCGCTGAACGGGTTCTGCAACTGGTAGATCGCGAACAGCAGCAGGCCGATCGCGCCGGACAGCATCGAGACGATGATCGCGTACGAGTACAGCCCCGGTCCGCCGAACATGAACATCAGCGCCACCGACATGACGCTGCCGACCATGATCGCGAACCAGACGACCGAGCTGACCCCGCTGCCCGCCGAGTTCAGCCGCACCTGCCTTGCCTGGTACACGTTCCAGACCTGGGCGGCAGCGTCGACGCGACTGTTCTCCTGCCGCTCGGTCGTCGTCTTCGCGTGCTCGACCGTCGTCTGCAGGTCGGTCAGCAGCGTCCACCCCTCGGCACTGACCGGCCGGCCCGCCTGCATGTCCGGCCACTCCTGCTCGGAGACCACGGTCGCGTACGAACGCGTCAACTGCTGGACCTTGGCCCGGTCGGCCGGCGCGAGCGACTCACTCGCCCACTGCACCGCGACGAGCGAGTCCGCTTCCTGGTACGTCGTGTCCTGTGCCTTGTCCATCGCGTCGAACAGCGAGATCAGCACGAACGCCGCGATCACCACGTTCACCCCACCGACGACGGTGAAGACCTGGCCGGCCACCTCGTTGTTCGCCTCGCGCCCCACCCGCTGCCGGGCACGCCGCAGGATGACCGCCAGGACCGCGGTCACCGCCATCACCCCGATCACCCAGAAAAGCCCACTCACCAACAGATTCATATGTCGTCCTCACTGCGTGCAGGCCACTCGTGGCTCATCGCCTCCTCGAGCAGCGCCTCGACGATCTGGCTCTCCGGGACGGTCCGGACGATCTCCCCCTTCACGAAGATCTGGCCCTTGCCGTTGCCCGACGACACCCCGAGATCGGCCTCTCGCGCCTCGCCGGGTCCGTTGACGACGCAGCCCATGACGGCGACCCGGAGCGGTACCGGGAAGCCTTCGAACGCGGCCGTCACCTGCTCGGCCAGCTTGTAGACGTCCACCTGCGCGCGCCCGCAGGACGGGCAGGAGACGATCTCCAGCCGGCGCGGCCGCAGTCCGAGCGATTCGAGGATGCCGATCCCGACCTTCACCTCTTCGACCGGCGGCGCGGAAAGCGAGACCCGGATCGTGTCGCCGATCCCCTCCGCCAGCAGGACACCGAACGCGACGGCGGACTTGATCGTTCCCTGGAACAACGGCCCGGCCTCGGTCACGCCGAGATGCAGCGGATAGTCACACTTGCCCGCCAGCTCGCGATAAGCGGCCACCATCACGCGCGGGTCATGGTGTTTCACCGAGATCTTCAGATCGGTGAAGCCGTGCTCCTCGAACAGCGAGCACTCCCACAGCGCCGACTCCACCAGCGCCGCCGGAGTCGCTTTCCCGTACTTCGCCAGCAGCCGCTGGTCCAACGACCCCGCATTGACCCCGATCCGGATCGGCACCCGAGCCGCCGACGCCGCCTGCGCGATCTCGCGCACCTGGTCGTCGAACTTGCGGATGTTGCCCGGATTCACCCGTACCGCCGCACAGCCGGCGTCGATCGCGGCGAACACGTACCGCGGCTGGAAATGAATGTCGGCCACCACCGGTATCCCCGACTTGGCCGCGATCTCCGGCAACGCATCCGCATCATCCTGCGAAGGCACCGCCACCCGCACGATCTGACACCCAGCCGCCGTCAACTCAGCAATCTGCCGCAAAGTCGCTTCGACATCAGCCGTCGGAGTCGTCGTCATCGACTGCACAGAAACCGGAGCCCCACCCCCAACCGCCACACTCCCAACAGCCAGCGCGCGCGACTTACGCCGTATTACCGGCAGGTCCGGAATACCAAGCTGTACGGCCGTCATGAGTGCCTCACCGTGGAGGGGAGGGTGAAGTGGATTGTTTCTTCGGTGATTTCTCGTTCGACGACCTCGATCGGGCCGAACTCGCGGAGCCACTCGATGACGCCGTCGACGAGGCGTGGTGGTGCCGAGGCACCTGCTGTCAGGCCGATGGTGCGCACCCCGGCGAGCCAGTCGGCTTCGACTCCCGACGCGTCGTCGATCAGGTACGCCGGGGTGCCGTGCTTGTGCGCCAGCTCGACCAGCCGGCGCGAGTTGGACGAGTTGGTGGAACCGACCACCAGGACCAGGTCCGACTCCTCCGCGATCGCGGCGAGCGCCTCCTGCCGATTCGTCGTCGCGTAGCAGATGTCCGCCTCGGACGGCCCCTTCAAAGCGTGGAACTTGTTGCGCAAGGCATCCAAGATGGCCGTCGTCTCGTCCACCGCCAGCGTCGTCTGGGTCAGGTAGGAGACCCGCGAAGGATCCTCCACCTCCAGCCGGGCGACATCCTCGACCGTCTCGACCAGCAGCGTCTGATCCAGTGCCTCCCCCATCGTCCCCTCGACCTCCTCGTGACCCGCGTGGCCGATCAGGATGATGGTGTCGCCGCGGCCGGCGTACCGGCGTGCTTCGGCGTGCACCTTGGTGACGAGCGGGCAGGTCGCGTCGATGACGTCAAGCCCCCGACGATCCGCCTCACTGCGGACCGCCGGGGACACTCCATGGGCCGAGAACACGACCGTCGCGCCGTCCGGTACGGCGTCCAGCTCGTCCACGAACACCGCGCCCCGGCTCTCCAGGTCAGCGACGACGTGGGTGTTGTGAACGATCTGCTTGCGCACGTAGATCGGATGACTGCGCCGGTCGAGCAACTGCTCGACCACCTCGATGGCCCGCTCGACGCCCGCGCAGAACGAGCGCGGCGAAGCGAGCAGGATGGTGCGTGTCGTCATAGTTCCCCCCTTCAAAAAGGCAGCAGGGCAAAGTCAGCGATCGCGGCGAGTGGCCAATCTGGCCAGTTGTTCCAGCTCACCGGCAGCCGGCTCCAGTGCCCGGGCCGAAGCCAGTTCGCCCAGCGAGTCGGTCAGCAGCGCGTCCGCCTGCAGTTGGCTTTGCTGCCGTGCTCCGGTCGCCTCGATCAGGTCGGCCGCGCGCGCCAGCTCGTCGTCGGACAGTTCGTTCTTGCGGTGGTACAGCACTGCCAACTCACGACCAGCCTCCGTACCCGAGGTCAGCGCCGCGATGGCAGGCAGCGACTTCTTCCGCCGGCGCAGGTCCGAATGCACCGGCTTGCCCGTGACCTTCGGGTCCCCCCAGATCCCCAGCAGGTCATCGACGTACTGATAGGCGAGCCCGAGATCCTCGCCGTACAGCCGCAGGTGGTCGACCTGCTCGGTCCGGCCGCCGCCGAAGAGCGCGCCGAGTGCCGTCGAACACCCGAGCAGCGCGCCCGTCTTGAGCTGCGCCATCCGCACGCACTCCGCCAGTACGACATCGTCGCGCGTCTCGAACTGCGAGTCCGACAGTTGCCCGTCGACCAGCTCCTGGACCGCCGCGCCCAGCATCCGCGCCGCTTCGTCCGCCCGATGGTTGCCACTGTCAACGAGCACTTCGAAGGCCAGGCTGAGCAACGCGTCACCCGCCAGGATCGCCGGCCCGAGACCGAAGACGGACCAGGCCGTGGACCGGTGCCGCCGGGTCAGGTCGCAGTCCATCACGTCGTCGTGCAGCAGTGAGAAGTTGTGGACCAGCTCGACCGCTACCGCGGCTGGAACCGCAGCTTCCGCAGTACCGCCAACGGCTTGAGAAGCCAGGAGTACCAGCGCGGGGCGGAGTGCCTTGCCGCCGTCAGCGTTGGCTGGAGCTCCTTCCTCGTCCTCCCAGCCGAAGTGGTAGTTGGTGATCCGCTGAGTTGCCAGCGGCATCCTTCCGACCGCGGCACGAAGTGCGGGTTCGACCTGATCGCGACTCCAGGCGAGGAGTTGCTGGGCAGACCGGCCGGCGCCGGCGGCCGGGCTCGCGTGCTGGAGAGTGGACATGACATGCTCCTCATCCACCGAGTTCGACGTTTTCCAGAACGCCGAGCGCGTCCGGGACGAGCACAGCCACCGAGTAGTAGGTGCTGACCAGGTACGAGCTGATGGCCTTCTCGCTGATCCCCATGAAGCGGGCGTTCAGGCCGGGCTCGACCTCGTCGGGCAGACCGGTCTGCCGCAGGCCGATGACACCTTCGTCGTCGAGCCCGGTGCGCAGGACCAGTACCGAGGTGGTGTTGGTGTTCGAGATCGGGATCTTGTTGCAGGGCAGCAGCGGTACGCCGCGCCACGCCTGCGCCCGCTTGCCGTCGACCTCGACGGTCTCGGGCATCACGTGCCGCTTCGTACACTCCCGGCTGAACGCGGCGATCGCCCGCGGATGGGCGAGCAGCAGTCGAGGCTTGCGGCGCCGGGTGAGCAACTCGTCGAAGTCGTCCGGCGTCGGCGGACCGGTCCGGGTGTAGATGCACTGCTGGAAGTCGGCGTTGTGCAGCAGGCCGAAGTCGCGGTTGTTGATCAGCTCCGACTCCTGCCGCTCCCGCAACGCCTCGATGGTCAGCCGGAGCTGCTGCTCGGTCTGGTTCATCGGGTTGTTGTAGAGGTCCGCGACCCTGGTCTGCACCCGCAGGATCGTCTGCGCGACGGACAGCTCGTACTCCCGCGGCGCCGGGTCGTAGTCCACGAACGTGCCGGGCAGATCGTCCTCACCGGCGTGACCGGAGGCCAGCTCGATCGCCGCCTCACCGTTCTTGTTCTGTGGTCGCTTCGGCCGCTGACGGACCTCGTCGAGATGCTGCCGGAGCGACTCCGACTGCTCGACCACGTTGTTGAAGTCGTTGCGATGAAGCTTCAGTACTGTGCACTGGGTCAGCGCCTTGGCGGTGAACTCCCAGAGGTTCTCCGGTGGCTCGGTCAACAGCCCCTCGCCGAGATAGTCGCCGTCGGCAACGGTTCCGAGGTCCGTACCGTCGCCGTACTCCCCGATCCCGACCTTGCCGACCTTGCCGTGGGCAATCAGTACTACGTCGTCCACCCGGCTGCCGAACTCCGCGATCACGTCGCCCGGCTGGTACTCGACCTGGTAGAACCGGCCCGCGAGCGCGGTCAGTACGTCTTCGTCGGCGAAGTCCCGCAGCGGCGGCAACTCGGTGAGCTCAGCGGGGATCACCCGGATGTCGGCACCGGTGGCCGAGAAGCTCAGCCGGCCGTCGCCGACCGCGAAGGTCGTCCGGCGGTTGACCCGGTACGCGCCACCCTGCGTCTCCACCCAGGGCAGCATCTTGAGCAGCCACCGGGGCGAGATGCCCTGCATCTGCGGAACAGACTTGGTGGTGCTCGCCAGTTGCCTGGCGGCCTCGGTCCCAAGACTCAGCTGCGGCTTGTCCTGATCGATCGCCGTCACGAGACACCGTCCATTCTGCTCGCACCAACGAGGTGCCGTGGTCTAGGGAGTCGAGCCGCGGAGGTGCCGAAGCCAGTGGCACCGCCCAGAACGCGGAGCCGTTTGGCCGGTTCGCCGGCTCTGGCCAGCAGGGTCGGCTCCTTGTAGCGATCGACGCCGGCGTGCCAGACGAGGATTCCGGACATCCAGTTCTGCAGCTCCTCGGCGTACCCGAGCAGCGTGCGCTGGACCTCCTCGTCCAGACCGAAGTCGGTGAACAGCGTCGGCAGATCGACCGCGACCAGCTGCTCGAACTGCTGCATCCGGGCGGTCATCAGATCGTTGACCAGGCCGAGCGCCTTGTCCCGGTCGCAGCCCAGGAAGTTCTGCACCACCATCACTGCGTTGTGGAATTCACCCTCGAACTGGATCTCCTTCTGGTACGAGAAGACGTCGTTCAGCAGGCATGCGTAGTCGGCGGCGGCATTCTCCATCGCCTGGATCGGCCTGGACCGGTAGATCTCCGGCGGTACCGTCCGCCCGTGCCCGATCCGGCACAGGCTCATGGTGAGATCCGACCCGAAGGTCCGGCGCCGCATCTCGATGTAGTCGACCGGGTCGGGGATCCGGTTCTGGACCATGTTGGCCAGCTCCCACAGCCAGCTCTCCGTCATCGAGTCGATGGCAGCCTTGAAGTCCCGGCGATGCTCGACCGTCATCGGGCCGGCCGTCCTGAC
Source organism: Kribbella sp. NPDC051620 (assembly GCF_044453825.1). Lineage (NCBI taxonomy): Bacteria > Bacillati > Actinomycetota > Actinomycetes > Propionibacteriales > Kribbellaceae > Kribbella > Kribbella sp. NPDC051620. Next base: position 833,197 of record NZ_JBITDB010000001.1, on the reverse strand, counting down.
CCACAGATCAGCCAGGCTCCGCTCCAGCGGCGTCACCGGAACTGTCGCTGCCTGGCCGTCGATCGGCATCAGGTCCGACAGCCGCTTCGTCGTCGCCTTCGCGCCGGTCATGTCCCGGGTCCGCCCGAAGACGATCGGGTAGTAATCGTCGGCGTACGTCCCCCAGGCCAGCCAGTCCGAGGACAGGTTGAGCGCCTCGGGCGACGCGTCCGGGTGGATGCCCGCCGCGCACAACGGGAGGTCGTTCGCCTCGAGGTAGTCGGCGTCCCAGACGACGCCGTCGAGCAGTCCCATCTCCGCACACCAGCCACGCAGGTGTTCCCGCGCCGCGTCCAGGTGTGGGCTGAGCTTGGCGGAGTACGGCATATAAAAGCCCGGCAGAGGGGTCGCCCCGACCGGCTGAAAAGGGGTGAAGGTGTGGCTTCTGATCCGGTACGGCGCTGTAGCAACGAGCGACTGGAGGATGCGTGCGGCTGACGTGCCTATGCCTGTCGGGCCGCCTAGTGCTGCCTTGCCGCCGTTGTTCATGTACCGACTGGATCTGAGGTGCCACTCGTGACCGCCGGACTGCCAGTCCTGCAGGCCTTTCACGTAGTTCAGTACGTCGAGCTGGCCTTGCGGGCCAACCAGGTTCTCGGCCAGCAGCGGCGGGATCTCCGCCACCGCGGTGTTCTCGAACTGGTGCAACCGCGAGGTGAGGATGTCGTTGACGACCTCGGCCGCCTCCTGCGGGCTGCAACCGAGAAAGCGCTCCACGACGAGGACACCGTTGTTGACTTCGCCCTCGGTCTCCACCTCGCGCTGGTAGGAGAACAGGTCGTTGCGCAGATGGACCGCGTCGGAGAACGTGTCGCTGAGCACCTGCATCGCCCGGGTCCCGGCGATCTCGACCGGTACTTCGGCATTGCTGGCGTACTCGACCAGGTTGGCCGACCACGGAGCACCGCCGACCTTGCGACGCATCTCGACGTACTCGATCGGGTTCGCGACGCGGCCGGCGCTGATGTTGGTAAGTTCCCACAGCGACTCGGCCAGCAGCGCTTCCGTAGTACCGATGAATCGTTGCCGCCATCCCGGTGACATCGATGGGACCGTACGGTTCCAGAGGTCGACCAGGCCGCGCTCCACCGGATTCTCCGGCGTCTCGGTGATCGGGCCCTCGACCGGCATGAACAACGGCAGCCGGTCGAGATAGTCCTTCGCGCCGGCCATGTCCTGGGTCTTCTTGTAGAGCTCAAGGAAATGGTCGTCGAAGTAGAAGACCCAGACGTACCAGTCCGTCACCAGGTCCAGCGCCGGACCGGTCGCGTCGGGATGGGTGTACGCGCACAGCAGCGCGTAGTCGTGGGAGTCGAAGTCGTGCTCGTCCCAGATCGCCTTGCCCTGCTGGGGAACGTCGATCATGTCGAACTCGTAGGCCCAGGCCTTGCTGTGCGCCCGGGCTCCTTCCAGGTTCGGATTGATCCTGGCCGGGTAGGGCACATAGAAGTCGGGCAGCTCGTACGGCTGCTTGGCCATGGTCTAGCCTTCTCGCCCGATTTCGACGCCTTCGAGGATGCCGAGCGCGTCGGGGACCAGTACGGCCGTGGAGTAGTAGGCGCTGACCAGGTAGTTGATGATCGCCTTCTCGCTGATGTTCATGAAACGCACGGACAGTCCGGGCTCGTACTCGTCCGGCAGGCCGGTCTGGTGCAGGCCGATGACGCCTTGGCTGTCCTCCCCCGTGCGCATGAGCATGATCGAGCTGGTCCGGGTGTCGCTGATCCCGAGCTTGTTGCACGGGAAGATCGGTACTCCGCGCCAGGCGGGCAGCCGGTGGCCGCCGACGTCGATGCTGTCCGGGTAGATGCCGGCCTTGGTGCACTCCCGGCCGAAGGCGGCGATCGAGCGCGGATGCGCCAGGAAGAAGGCCGGCTCCTTCCAGACCAGGCTGAGCAGCTCGTCCAGGTCGCCCGGCGTCGGCGGGCCGGTGCGGGTCGGGATCCGCATGCTCAGGTCCGCGTTGTGCAGCAGCCCGAAGTCGCGGTTGTTGATCATCTCGTGCTCTTGCCGCTCGCGCAGCGCCTCGATGGTCAGCCGGAGTTGCTGCTCGGTCTGGTCCATCGGGTGGTTGTAGAGATCGGCCACCCGGGTGTGCACCCGCAGCACGGTCTGGGCGACGCTCAGCTCGTACTCGCGCGGAGTCGTCTCGTAGTCGACGTACGTACCGGGCAGGTCGGCCTCGCCCTCGTGGCCGGCCGCCATCTCGATCGCCGCTTCGCCGAACTCGTTCTCGGCGCGCTCGGGGCTGTTGCGGAACTGCTCGATGTGCTGGCGCAGGCTGTCGGCCTGGCCGACCAGCTCCTCGAAGGCGTCCTGCGTCAGGGTGAGCAGCGTGCACGGCGTGATCGCCTTGATGGTGAACTCCCAGAAGTCGTCCGACTCCAGGATCGCCCGGTAGGTGAAGTGGTCGCCGTCGATCAGGGTCTCCAGCACGGCCTCGTCGCCGTACTGACCGACGCCGATCTTGTTCACCTTGCCGTGTGCGATCAGGCAGATCTGGTCGGCGGGCCGGCCGCGCTCGACGATCACGTCGCCGGGCTGGAACTCCTGCTGGACAAAGCGATCCGCGAGCGCGGACAGTACCTCGACGTCGTCGTAGCTGCGCAGCAGGGCGAGCTCACACAGCTCCTGCGGGATCACCCGGACCTCGGCGCCGTTGGTGGTGAAGGTCACCCGGCCGTCGCCGACGGCGTAGCTCAGCCGCCTGTTCACCCGGTAGGCACCACCCTTGGCCTCGACCCACGGCAGCAGCTTCAGCAGCCAGCGCGAGGTGATGCCCTGCATCTGCGGCTCGGACTTGGTCGTCGTCGCCAGGTTCCGCGCTGCCGCGGTCCCAAGGCTCAGCTGCGCCTTGGCGTTGACATCCGACGAGGCCGGCTCGGTCAAAGTCACACTACCCACCACCATTCGTTCGCGGTTCGTTGTCGTGCCCAGGGACCGGGCGTGGTCACGCCCGGTTCCGGGCAGGGGAATCCAGCCGGCGGGTGGACCGGCTCAGGCTCGGGCACAGGTACGCGGCACGCACCCGTTCGATGGATTGTTGGATTCAGCTCAGCGTTGAATCAGCGCCGCGCTGCGTCGGTACGGCCGACAGCCCAGCAAGGAGCTCCAGTCGGACCACAGACTGCCGGCGCCCAGTTCGCCCTGTGTCCCCACCGTCTCGACCGCTACGTGACAAACGGTAACCGAGCCCTCACCACACGCGTCAAGATGAGCACACCTGCAAGTTTTTCCAAACCTTCCAAAACCCCGAAACAATCCACTCCCCACCCCGAGGAAACGCGCTTTCCCCCCGATCCGCTTGCCCCGAGCAACCGCCGCCGATGCCATCGGCAACCTCTCACCACGAACGGTTATGGAATCGATACCACCATTTGTTCTGACATCAAACGCTTGCTCCGAGCTCCTAGACAGAGAAGAGATCGTCGCCTCGACCGATCTTCGGAGGCTTCCGGGCAGCATCCGGCACCGGCAATACTCCAGCCCTGGTCAGGTCCGCCACCGTGATCAGTGGACCATCCATGACCCGCCCCAGCAGGTCCTGCTGCACTGACTCCAACTCCACACACCGCCCCACCACGTTCAGCAGATCCAGCAACTCGGTAGTCATCCCCGGCGTCCACGTCCTGGCAACGATGTCATCCAACGCTGACTTGCGATTGCCAGCGGGGTTCTTACTCCGATACCCAAACCAGTGCCTCACCACGAACATGCCTGAGATCTGATAGGCCATGATCCTCGGGGATACCGGGCCAATTGCGCCGGCGCCGATCCGAAGAACACAGTCACTCTCGTTGTAGACCATCCGAACCGGCATGCCGCCAGCCGTGTCCGCGATGGACACCAGCACCTGCGGTCGACCGACTTTCATCCGTGGCGGTCCGGATGGCCTACCGGCCGCTCGATCGACAAACCGCTCGCCATAAGTATGTAGCCATACCACCTCTCGACCAGCCTCGAGCACGTCTCGCCACAGCCGCCGATCTGCGGTGAACGGTACCCGCACACCCGGCGTATCAAGATCCGATCCAAACCTGTCGGTGTAACCGGAGTGAGCCAACGTACCAGCGAGGTACCCGACCACATCTTGTGGAGTAACCGCGTATCCGAAGCGTTCACTGAGAAGGTTCACCAGGCCAGGGGCCACATTCGGGGACCCTGGCGAACCGTCTCGATATATCGGGAAGACACGGCCCCCGTGGTGCCCCATGAAGAAGTGCATATCCGGGATCAGTGCGGAAAACAGCAGTGCTGGCCCCGCGGTAATCCGATGGGCATGCTGTTCGACAATGAACACTTGCTCACGGCTGCTAGCTTGCCAGAGCGGGGCCCTGGGCCTCGCGATCAGCCTATGGTCTGGAATCAGCCACTGACGATCAAAGGCCCTGAATCCGATCTGGGTGGGTTGTGGCGGAGGCCCACCTTCCTCGACAAAGGGGCGGGTACGACTGGGGAACCCCGGGAGAGGCTGAGTTACACGCTGAAGGTTCGCATCTCCGCCCTCCTGAAAGAGAGTCGGCTTCAGGTCTGGATCTGCAGTGATGATTGTGTTCCAGCGCTTTACTAGGGTGGCGGGATCCGGGGCATAGACCCAGGTACGATTTGGCTTGACACCGGGAGAGGTCCAGGGGAACAGGTCCGGCATCGCCGGCATGGCGCTCCAGGCATCTCTACCAGCCACCTTGAAGGGATCTCCCCAGTCATCGAGGCAGTCGTTCCAGGCTTCATCGGCAGACGTCAGAGTGGCGAGCCTCGATGCCTTCTGAGCTACGGTCCCAGCAACCTCAATGCGCCTGATCCTGGCGGGCTCATCCGGCCTCGGACCGCCCTGTCGAATAAACACCGCGACACAGATTGGCTGCTGATTGCCCCGGAAGAACCTGGTCTCCATCGGAGGCTGATGTCCCTCGGGGGTCAGATCGATAATCCAACCTTCGTCTGCCGTGCGCCGAAAGTACTCCCGCATGCCGGCGAAGCCTGGCCCTGTAGTGAAGCCGGCGGAACAAACAAACGCGACAACCCCGGCGGGATGGGCAGGGTGCGCATCGAATGCCTTCCATGTTGCCCACCTCCAGAAGTAGACGTACTTGTTCGAAAGTACGTACTCGAGTCGTCCGTTGCCGGGGCGCCTAAAGGCACTTAGGCTCGGGGCATCGACCGTCGAGCCAGGTGTCTCTATCCACTTCGCCGTCCCCTTGACCTTGTCCACGTACGGCGGATTGCCGATCACCACCATGACCGGTTCTTCCCTTTTGACCTGGTTGGCGCCATAGCGGGAGCGTTCGATGGCTTCGTACATATGGCCGAGTGGAAGCAGTTGAACATTGGGATCATCGAGAGTATCTGCCAGGAACCGGCGTTCGTGAGCCGGAACCTCGGCCCGGTGGCGCTTCTTCAAAAGGCTGTGGATGCGGAGTTCCGCAACAGCGTACGGAGCGGCCTGGTTTTCGAAGCCGATCAGACGATTCGACAGTTCGCGGAGATGCGGCGCCACCGCTCCGAGGCCCTCATCGGCCGCGATGGTCGTCGCCACCGTATCGATAACCTCTGCGAGGAAGCTCCCGGTGCCCATCGCAGGGTCGACTACGATCACATCCTTCTCGGCGAAGCCCATTGATCGACCCAGCCGGGTACGCAGCACATCGTCAACGAAGCGCGTCATGAACGTCACCAGAGACGCCGGCGTGTAGTACACGCCACTCTTTCGGCGCAGTGCCGGGTCGTACTTGGCGAGGAAGTTCTCGTAAAGCATCGCGTAGGAGTCGTCAGGGAAGTCAGACCAGTCGACGACACTCAGGACCCTGATCATCGTCGTCAAGGCAACGCTGTGGTCTTCCTCGGGCAGATCCGTGAGCACCGTGAGCGCCCGCCCCATCAACGAGTGCTTCTTACCCAGGAGCCGGGCGATCTCCCCGATCGACTGACCGTCGAAGTCCACGCTCTCGACCCGCGCCAGGAGCAGTGCGAAGGTGACGGTCTGCGAGTACTGGTCGGCGAACTCAGCGTCACTGAGGTTCGGGAACAGAATTCCTCGCCAGTCAGTCGCCAGACGGCTGAAGGTGTGTCCACTGGACTGACCAAGCTGCTCACGACGAAGCTCAGCCGCGACGTCATCGCGGAGAAGGCGGCAGAGGTTCGCCACGAGACGGACAAGTTCATCCAGTGTCCGGGGCCGCTCGGGCTCCCAGAGCAGGAAGTCGGTGAGCACCCGAGCAAAGTCCGTACTGACTGCGTGCAGCTTGTCGCCGGCGTGATCCAACCCGGGCGCGAGGCGTGCGACCTTACCTTGCAGTTTGCCGAAGCTGTATCGAGCGAACTGCTCACCATCCGAATAGAGCACGTTCGGCAACAGCTGGAACTTCTCCCATTGCTCCAGGTCATGCTTTCCCGGTCTGCCCCATGTCCCCGGCACACCATGGCCAGGCTTCTTCAACTCGACATAGCCAACACGCGCGTTGGCCACATCCACCGCATAGTCCGGCCGAATCGACAGATCCGGCAATCGGGTTTCGCCGATTGCTGTCAGCTTGAGCCCAAGACTCGAGGCCGCCGCCGCCAGCATGCGCTCGAACGGCCCTCGAAGATGGTCCTCCCGAGAACCTTGGCCAGTTCGGAGCTTCTTGGTCACCTCACGACCGAATTGCGCCACCAGCCTCTCGATCGCGGCCGTACCGTTCGCAGTACTCGCAGGACGGCTACGGGACATGTCCCCTCCCGACCAATCAGCTAGCCCAATACAGCAGCACGACATGACGGAGCGTGGCAACTATTCTCAACTGGTTTTGTCGGCGCGGCGAGTTGACAGCGCGTCGATCCTTAAGCCGTTGAACTATCGCCTGGCTCAGATGATGGGGGTGGCTTCGGTGGCGGTGTCGGTGGGTGGGGTGGCGGTGGACTCGTCGACGGTGATGCGGGTGGTCCAGCGGGCGTCGGGGTCGGGTTGGGGGATGGAGTCGAGCAGAAGGCGGGTGTAGGGGTGGGTCGGGGTGTGCATGACCTCGGTGACGGGGCCGCGTTCGACGATCTCGCCCTTGTTGATGACCATCACCTGGCCGCCGAGGTAGTACACGGTGGAGAGGTCGTGGGTGATGAAGAGGGTCGTCATGCCGTGGGCGCGCTGGAAGTCGAGCAGGATGTCGAGGAACATCTTGCGAATCTGGGCGTCGAGCATCGAGACCGGCTCGTCGGCGATCACGAAGGCCGGGCGGAGCATGTGGATGCGGGCCAGCATGATCCGCTGCCGCTGGCCGCCGGAGAGCTGGTGCGGGTACCTGCCCAGGACCCGGTCCGGGTCGAGGCTGACTGCTCGCAGGGACTCCTCGATCAGGGCGAGGCCGGCCTCGCGGGTGGTGGCGAGGGAGAACTTCTTCACCGCTTTCCAGAGCACCCGGTCGACCCGGTAGAACGGGTTGAAGATCGAGTACGGATCCTGGAAGACAGGCTGCACGTTGCGGCGGTAGTCGTCGTACTCGCTGCGGCTGAGCTTGAAGATGTCCTTGCCGCCGTACGTGATCGTGCCGTCCGTCGGCTTTTGCAGGCCGAGGATGTTGCGGGCGATCGTGCTCTTGCCACTGCCGCTCTGGCCGACCAGGCTGACCACCTGCGGCGGGTCGGCGTCGAGGCGGAAGCTGGCGTCCGCGACCGCGGTCAGGTAGCCGTCCGGCGTACCGCGCGCATGGAACCGCTGCTGTACGCCGCGCAGCTCGATCACCTTGCCGGTCGTCATGACGCCCTCCGTCCGAGCCGCGGGATCGACTCGATCAACTGCCGGGTGTACTCGTGCTGCGGGTCCTTGAAGACCTGGTGGACGCCGCCGACCTCGACCAGCCAGCCCTCGTACATCACCGCGACCCGGTCGACCAGCTGGGCGTGCACGCCCATGTCGTGCGAGATCACCATCAGCGTCACGCCGAAGTCGCGGCGCAGATCGGCGAGGCTCTGCAGGATCACCCGCTGGATCGTCACGTCGAGCGCGGTGGTCGGTTCGTCGGCGATCACCAGATCGGGTTCGAGGGCGACGCAGATCGCCATCAGCACGCGCTGCTTCATCCCGCCGGACAGTTCGTGCGGATACATCCGGGCGACCCGTGGCTCCAGGCCGACCTGGTCGAGCAACCGGCCGATCAGCTCGGTGAGTCCCTCCTTGCGGTCGGGCGCGTGCTCGAGGATGACGTCCTTGAACTGATCCTCGACGCGCATCACCGGGTTGAGCGAGCTCTGCGAGCCCTGTGGCAGATAGGAGAGCGCGCTCCAGCGCAGTACGCGGAGCTCCTCGCCGTCGACCTTCATCAGGTCGACCGGTGAGCCGCCCTTGCGGTGGAAGATCGCCGAGCCGGCGGTCACCTTGCCCGGCGGCTTGAGCAGTCGCAGCAGCGCGACCGCCAGGGTGGACTTGCCGCTGCCGGACTCCCCCGCGATCCCGAGGATCTCGCCACGCCGGACCGACAGATCGAGGTCCTGTACGGCCTTCACGTCGCCGCGGTTGGTCGAGTAGACGACCTCGAGGCCGGAGACCTCCAGTACGGTCTGCTCACTCACCGGCCACTCCTCTCAGCCGTGGGTTGTAGACCTCTTCGAGGCCGATGTTGATCATGTTCAGCGCCGCGAACAGCAGCGTCAGCAAGACGATCGGGACCACGAACATCGGCCAGGCGCCGAGCGTCAGCGCACCGGTGTTGATCGCGTTGAAGATGATCTGGCCCAGATCGATCACGCCGCCGGGCCCGAGCCCGATCACCTCCAGGCCGACCAGCCCGAAGATCGCGCCGAGCGCCGACGAGGCGAAGCCGACCCCGATGAACGGGAGCAGGTTCGGCAACAACTCGGTCGCGATGATCTCGAGATCTCTCGACTTGCTGACCCGGGCCAGATCGACGTACGGACGGGAACGCAGGCTCAGCACCTGGGAACGGATCGTCTTGGCCGCGAACGGCCAGGAGAAGATCGAGATCATCACCCCGACCTGGAACAGACTCACGTTCTTCGCGTACGCAGAGAGCGCGATCAGCAGCGGGAACGTCGGGATCACCAGCAGGATGCCGGTGAACGTGGAGAGAATGTTGTCGATCCAGCCACCCTTGTAACCGGCCACGAACGCCACGATCACCCCGACCACCGTCGAGATCACCCCGGCGATCGCGCCGATCTGCAGCGAGACCGACAACGCCTTCATCACCATCGCCAGCACGTCCCGGCCGAACTGGTCGGTCCCGAGCACATGCTCGCCGCCCGGCACCAGCCACTTTTCGTACGCCGCCACCTCGACGGGATCCTTGCCGCCACCGATCGCGTCGACGATCAACGGGCTGAGGATCGCCAGCAACGCCATCGCGGCGATGATCACCAGGCCGATCGCCAGACGCCGGCTGTTGCGGACGGTTCGCAGTACCGCGTTCAGGATTCTCATCGCGACTACTTCCAGTACTTGACGCGTGGGTCAAGTAGCGGGAGGAGGAGATCGAGCAGGAGGACGGCGGTCAGGACCGAGAAGATCGCCATGTCGGTGACGCCGAGGATGGTGTTGAAGTCGAGTTGCTGGATCGCGGTCACCAGGGTGGTGCCGAGGCCTGGGTAGTTGAAGAGCTGCTCCACCAGGACGTTGCCGTTGAAGATGAAGCCGAGCGAGATACCGAACGCGGTGACCTGGGGCAGGTAGCAGTTGCGCAGGGCGTAACGGGTCAGGATCCGCCAGGGCTTGAGCCCCTTGGCCTCGGCGTACACGAGATAGTCCTCGCCCAGCACCGGCACCATCAGCATCCGGGTCGACAGGATCCAGCCCATCGCGCCGATCCCCGCGATCGACAACCCCGGCAAGAACCCGTACTTGAGCACGCTGCCGATGAAGTCGAGCGAGAACCCCGGATTGATGTTCGAGTCGTACGCCGACCGCGCGGGCAGCCAGCCGAGCGTGTAGGCGAAGACGTAGACCAGGATCAGCGCGACGAAGAAGAACGGCACGTGGGCCAGCGCGATCGAGAGGTTGGTGATGATCGCCGAGCCGGCCTTGCCGCGCCGCCAGCCGGCGATCGCGCCGACGACGATGCCGATCACCCAGGAGAGCACGGCCGAGATGCCGAGCAGACCGATTGTCCAGGGCAGCGATCTGAGGATCACGTCCTGGGCCGGCGTCGGATAGTTGATCAGCGACGGCCCGAGATCGCCGTGCAGAACGAGTTTCTCCAGGTACTTCAGGTACTGGGAGAAGATGTTCCCGTCGAGACCGAACTCGTGCTGGTACCGGGCGATGATCTCGGCGCTGGCCTGCGCGTTGTAGATGTAGTTCTGCTGCAGGCTCTGGATCAGCGTGTTGATCGGGTCGCCGGGCATCATCCGGAAGAAGAAGAACGCGATCGTGAGCGCTCCCCACAGCTCGATCAGATAGAGCCCGAAGCGGCGCAGCGCGTACGCCGCCAGCGGGTGCCGGGACAGCCACGCCCGTGGCCCGGTCCGGGCCACGGATTCCTTGGGCTTGTCCACGACGGCCACCGGCGGCGCCTCAGCGGTCACGCCGGACCTTTCTGCCCGGTGGCCTTGATCTTGGCGAGCACGAAGATGAAGTGCGGCCACCAGTTCAGCGGCACCTCGTACAGGTTGTCGTCGGTCGGCCAGTCGGTCCAGAAGGCGGTGTTGAAGAACTGCGGGTAGCCGGTCTGGATCACCGGCAGCAGCGGCAGCTTCTGGAAGTACACCTCCAGCGCCTGCGCGAGCAGCGGTTTCGCCTCCTCGCTGTCCGGGTCCATCCCGGCCAGCTTCTTGGAGATCTCGTCGAACTGCGGATCGCGGAACCGCATCTTGTTCTTCCCGGCGGCGTTCTTGCCGACCGGTTGCGCGTCACTGCTCTCCCAGTCGGTGTACAGCTGCTCAGGGTCGATCGCGAACCCGGCCCAGCTGGAGTCGATGTCGTACTCGCCGCGCTGGAACTTCTCGTCGTGCACGCTGCCGGACAGGCTGCGCAGGGTGCACGGCACGCCGACCTTGGCCAGATCGGTCTTCAGCACGTTGGCGATCGCGTACTCGTCCTTGTCGACCTGGGCCGGCGTGATGATCTCCAGGTTGACCTCCTTGCCCTTGTACGTCCGCTTGCCGGCCGAGTTCTTCGGGCAGACCTCGTCCAGCAGCGCGGTCGCCTTCTCCAGGCTGTACTCGAACTTGTACTTGTTCGCCAGCTCGTCGTTCTTCCACTTGTCGTTGGTGGGGTAGTCGGCCCACGGGTAGATCGCGGGCGGTACATCGACCTGCCAGACCGACTTGCCGATCTTGTCCCGGTCCAGGCAGTAGTTGATCGCCCAGTGCATCTTGGGCTCGGCCATCACGCCGCGGACCGGGTCGCAGTTCAGCCACATCACCCGGGGGTTCGGGTCGTGGAACTGGGTGGTCAGCAGATTCGGGTAGCCGGAGTTGGCCAGCTGCTTGGCGTGCTGCGCGTCGATCGAGCCGACGTCGAACTCGACCCGCTCGAACGCCAGCGAGGCCTGGTCGCCCTGCTTGGACATGCTCTGGAAGATCGCGTACTGCGGCTTGACGTCGAGCTTGTCCTTGTTCCAGTAGTTCGGGTCCTTCTCCCAGACGAACATCTTCTGGTTCCGGATCGCCTGCTTCAGCTTGTACGGACCCGACCGGACCGGCGGATTGTCCTTGTACTTGGTCGGATCCTGCGACTTCCAGATGTGCTCGGGCATCACGTTGATCGGCGCGCCGGCGATCGCCGCGATGAAGTTGTAGTGCAGCCGCGGCGTCGGCTTGAGCAGCTTGACCACGGCGGTGTGCTCGTCGGGGACCTCGACGCTCTTCACGAACTCCTTCAGCTCACCACCGCCGCCGAACAGGTCGGGCCGGTCCTTCAGCAGCATCACGGTGAACCTGAAGTCGTTGGCGCCCAGCGGCTTGCCGTCGTTCCAGTGCGCCTTGGGGTCGAACTTGATGGTCAGCTCGGTGTGGTCGTCGTTGTACTTGTACTCCGTGGCCAGCCACGGCGTGAGCTTGCCGGTGGCGAAGCTGAGGAAGAACAACGGCTCGGTCGCCAGCTCCACGCCGGCGCCACCGGGCGACCCGTTCGGGATCATCCCGTTGAAGCTGTCGAACACGGTGTACTCGACCTGGCCGACGATCACCGACTGGTCCCGCGGGACCGGGATGTTCGCCTTGCCGATCTGGATCGACTTGGTGGCGGCCGGTTTGTTGCCGGCGGGCTTGTCGGAGTACGAGCCCCCGCCGCCGGAACAGGCGGCCAGGAACGCGGCCAGTGCCGCCGCTCCGCCTCCCATCACGGACCGTCGGCTCAGCTGGTGCCGGACGACATCGGCGACGTCTTCGAACTGCGGGCGCGGCGCATCGTTCACGAGATGGTTCCCTTCGATCCGAGTCCTGACCGGACTCTCCTCACCCGGCACACCTGGCCGGACCGATGTGATGGAAGCCACCTCCGTTTCACTTGCCTCAGCACGGTTGTCACCGTTGGAAACGTTTCTCGGACTATAAGTAGCGATGACAACGTTGGCAAGACTTTGCGCGTGGCCGACAACGGACGGACCGAATGCGCTGATCAGTAGATATATCAACCTCTGACAACGAAGGCGCTCTACCGATTCACCACTTGCGTCACCTGCTGGACCAGGTAGCAGGACCGCAGAATCGCCACCGCCGGGTCGGTCGAGTCCGGAGCCGCGCCGCTGGGCAGCCTCGGGAAGATGGCGAACCCCGCATCGCGTGCCGCCTGATGCCGGCTCCCCAGCTCCGCAAGGACGGCGCTCTCGGCTCCCGCGCCGATCCCCCGCTCCGCGCGCCTGACCAGCCAGCCGCGCAGCTCCTCCAGAACGGGCGGCAACCACTCCGCCGGTACATCCGCCGCCGGTGCCTTCACCTTGCGACCCTCCGCCTGCTTCGGCACCGCGGTACCGAAGTGGAGTGGATCGATCGCAATACCAGCCGGACGGCCGGGGTGGATCAGGCTCATCGGCTCACCGGACAGGCCGCTGGCGGTCGGCCGGAGTTGAGTCGTCAGCAGGGTTCCGGGAGCGAGGTCGTCGTCGGTGAGGGACTCGATCCTGCTGATCGCGTGGGTGTTCTCGGCCGTGTAGGGCAGGACGAGGGTGAGAGTTTCGCCTTGCTCGTCGAGGAGTTCCCACGACAGCGACTGCGAGTTCGGGTCGAAACGCGGCTGCTGGAAAGCTGCCGGGCGCAGTACCGACCAATCCTCCAACGGTCGGGGCAGGTCGAGCAGGCTGCGGGGTTTTCGCGCCAGGTCGGACCATCCCGTCACGACCGGAAGCGCGGCGGCCAGCGCCTCTCCACTCAGCGGTACCGCGACCGCCCGGGTCCCCTCAGCACCTGACAACCGTCCCGAGGGGCTGAGCTTCGCGTCGCTGAGCCGGACCTCGGCGCCGGTCGCGTCGGCCGGCGAGGCCAACCCGTCCCAGGCCGCGACACCCTGGTACCGGCCGCGGGGCTCGAAGCCGGGCATCGACTCCGGCCGCGCATCGCTCCATGCCACGAAGCGTTTCTCCGTCGGCCACCAGAACAGCGCGGTCAGCCCGTGATAGCCCGAAGCGGCCCGCCACGGGTACGCGCCGAGCCCGATCAGGTCCATCCGGCGTACCGCGTCGTAGCTGCCGCGCGCCTGGCCGACGAGCCGTGGCTGCTCGGATCCGTCGAGCGCGCACACCAACGCATACGCCAGTGCTGCCTCGTCGAGCAGCCGGTGCTCGTCTGCGCGGGCGGAGCGGTCGAGCAGGAGCTGCACGTGGTCCGCGATCCTGCTCAGGGCGCGCGCCAGCCGGTGGTACTCCGCGCCCTGCGCCCAGACAGCGAGGGTCTCGTACCGCTGATGGATCGACGCGGACAAATGTGCCGTGCCCAGCCGGACCGTGTCCGTCAGCAACTGCGCGGCCGCCGTTCGAAGACGCGCCCGGCTGTCGGCCAACCGGTGTGGCGATTGCGGCCGCTCGTCTGGTGGTACCGGCGGTGGCCCGACCCCCGACAAGCGTTGGTAGGCGAGCACCACGGCGACCTGGTACTTCTCCACCGCTGCGAGCTTGAGATCAGGGATCAGACCGGGCAGTCCGCCGCCCAGGTAGCGGAAGGTGATTCGCGGGCTCGACAGTGTCAGGATGATCTGGCGTCCGAGCTCCACGCGGACGGCTTGCTCGAGCTCATCGACGTACCGCAAGGCCCAGCGGTACCCGGCCTTGCCGGCGTACTCCGTCAGCTGCTCGACGCTGATCGCCAGCAGTTCCTTGCCAGGATCAGCAGCTGGTTGTTCGTCTGCAGCGGTTGACGACAGCCACAGCCCGGCGGCGACGATGTGCTGACAGATGCTTGCACTCGGGCAGTCGCAGGTCGCCGAGGCCGGTCCGCGCTCGTCGAACCGGACCACCGCTGCCTCGACCCGGATCTCCAACCCTGCCGCGGTATCCGCGACGATCTCCGGGAGCGCGGTCGTCAGATCCTTACGCGCTCGCCGGAGCAACCCGCGATTGGCCAGCGCCGCCCAGGCATCGTCATCGAACCGGCTGAGTTGAGCGATCAGGTCGCTCTTCAAGCTCATGCCGTCACCTCGACCAGCCAGTTCGCCATCTCGGCCGGAGTGAGCGCGGCGATCTTCATCTCGTGCTCGGCCAGGCGTTGCGCCATGCCCCGGTCGTACGACGGATACGCGTCGCCGTCGAGCGCGGCCAGACCGAGCATGGTCACGCGCGCCTCCGCCAGCTCCTTGACCACACGGACGAGGTCGGAGGGCGAACCGCCTTCGAAGAAGTCGGTGACCAGCACGAGCACCGTCCGGGCTGGGTTCTCGACCAGTTGGGCGCAGTACTGGACGGCCTTGGCGATGTCCGTGCCGCCGCCGAGCTGGACGCTCATCAGCACTTCGACCGGGTCGTCGGCGTACTCGGTCAGATCGACGATCTGGGTGTCGAAGACGACCAGCCGGATCCGGAACGCGGGCAGGCCGGACAGGATGCCGGCCATCACCGCGCTGTGGATCACCGAGCCGGCCATGCTGCCGCTCTGATCGACGCAGACGATGATGTCCCACGGCAGCCGGCGGGTGTTGCGCTCGAAGAAGAGCACCTTTTCGAGGACCAGCTTGCCGGTCTCGGGGTCGTAGTTCTTCAGGTTGCGTCGAATGGTGCCGACGGCATCGAAATTGGCGGCGAGCTTCAGCGGCGAGTGCCGGTGCAGGCTGCGCCGGCCGGACAGCGCGGGGCGGATCTCGGCCTCGAGCTTGCGGCGCAGCTCGTCGACGACCTGCTGGATGATCCGGCGGGCGATGGCGAGCACCTCGGGGTTGAGCATGCCCTTGAGCGCGAGCAGGGTCTTCAGGAGTTCTTCGTTGGGTTCGAGCCGTTCGAGCATCCGCGGGTCGGTGACGAGGTCGGTGAGGCCGTAGCGGTCGAGCGCGTGCTTCTCGACGAGTTCGGCGGTCTTGCGCGGGAACAGCTCACGGACTTCACCCAGCCAGTCGACGAGCGTCGGGACCGAGTCGCCGAGGCCGCCCGAGCGGTCTGCGGAGTCGCCGCTGCCGGGGCGTACTCCGCGGTCGCGGTACTCCCGGCCGTACAGGTACTCCAGCGCCGAGTCCATCCGGTCTTCGCTGCTACCGGGTCTCGGCGAGCCCAATCGCTGTTCGGCGTACCGACCGAGAACGAGACGCCAGCGCTCTACCTGGTTCATGTTTCGCTCCAGGCGGCGAGTCCGTCGTGGGCGAGCAAGGTGGCGACCTGGGTGGCGATCTCGAGGTTTCGCTGGACCTCGTCGGTGCCGACGTTGCGCTGGACCATGAGGCCGAGATCGTGGTGACCGTGCAGGTTCGCGACGGCCGTTGCGACCCGGTCGGTCTCCATCGGGGTCAGCTCGGCAAAGGCGAGGCGCAGCTCCGGGAGGTGCGCGACGAACGTCTGCAGATCCCATCCGGCCAGCCTCCGGTCGAGGCCTGCCAGCAGTTCGTGCTCTTGCCAGGCTGCCTCGCGGGCGGTGGACAGGAGTCCGGTGAGGAAGCCGACCGCGTCGGCCGGTCCGACGCCGCCGGCCAAATGACCGGAGACCTGCTCGACCAGTTGGGTCGAGTTGAGTCGGCCGGCCGAGTACAGCAGTCCGGTTGCTGCGCCGCGGACGAGCGGTACGTCGTACTCGTGCTGGATGCGGTCGATCAACTCCCAGTAGAGCTCCGCATCGAGGTCGGCGCCTGCTGTGCCGGCTAGGAGTTCTCTCAACTGGACCAGGGCCTTCACGAGCTTGGTCGCTTCGGCGGCCGGGCCGCCCTGCAGTTCGCGGCCGAGATAGATGACGCGCCGGTACGCCGTACGCAGCAACGCGGGCAGATCGTCGACGAACCGGGCTTCGAGTGGTTCGCGGGCCTCCCAGAGCAGAGCAAGGCGGGCCGTCGCGGTCGACGTGTTGGTAAAGGAGGCATCCTCGACGATTGTCGCGTGTACCAGGTCGAGGGTGCTCGGAATCTGGCTCTGCAGGCCGAGAACGCAGGCATGCGAGAGCAGGGCGACCGCGACCGTCGCGTCGGAGCGCCGGCTGGATCGTCGATGGTCAGCGAGCAGGCCGGAGAACTTCGCCAGCACCGCCGCCGGGAGGGTCGAGCCGAAGACCGACGCTTCGACCAGCGCGCCGTCGGTCAGTGGGGACCAGCTGTAGTCCCAGCGCTCATGCAGGCGGCCGAGGCCGGTGCCGCGGACGAAGTCCGGGCCCGCGACCTTGGTGGCGAAGGGGACGTTCAGCAGGTCCAGGCCATGCAGGAGGCGGCTGGTCTCGCGGTGCGCGGGGCTTCGATAGATGTCCAGGCTGGTGGTCTGGCGGCTGGACGAATCGACCTTGAGCCGTTGCCGGTTGAGGCGCTCGAAGGTGTCGTTGACGAGTGGCGGCGTACCGGTGCCTGGCGGCAAGGTGCCGATTGCTTCGCCGGTGAGGGTACGGCGGCAGGCAGCGGTGATCCGCAGGCCCTCGACGTCGGCATCGCCCTTGACGAAGCAGCTCGTGACGGCGTCGAGCAGGTCGCTGCGCAGTGGTGCTGGGTGGTCGCGGAGCTCGGCGAGTCGCAGTGCCTGCTCGAACGCGGCTGCGACGGAGGCGACGGAAAGGGAGAGCTTCTGGTCGACTCGCAGGTCGCGAGAGATGTCGAGGAGGGCGGTCAGCAGGGCCGCTGTTCGTGGTTCTTCGTCGTCGGCCGGGTCGCTGGTGAGCCGCTCCCAGAGGTGCTGGTGCCAGGCGGGTGAGGTCATGCCGGCGGCGTACCCGTTGAGACGTTCGAGGCGCTCGAACGAGAAGCGGATCAGCGCCGAGCCGGCCGTGATGTCCTTGGCCGGCAGCTCTGGCCGCGCTGGTGGAGCGGCGAGCAACCCCGGTACGGCGACAGCGTGGAACCCACCCAGCACGACAACCACCGGACCGTCGCCGGGGCGGCGTTCGGCGAGGGCCGCGCGGATGTGCCAGACCATCTCCGCTTCGCGCGCCGTCGTACCGTCCGCTGCCAGCTCGTCGGCCGAACTGTCGGCCCTGGCCAGCGAACAGTAGGCCGCCACCCGCTCGACATGCTCGATCGTGCTGATGTTCCCGGCGTCCGCCTCGAACAACAACTCCCAGAGATCCTCGTCGTCCCGGCACCCCAACCGCTCGGCGAGCAACCGGAGCGCCGCGCTGTGCCGGAAATACCGCTCATCGAGCAACGACGCCTGCTCGGCGCCCGGCCGCTCGGCTCCAGGCCGCTCGTCCGCCCGGTGTTCGGACGCTTGATGTTCGGCCGCTTGGTGTTCGGCGAGCCGTTGCTCGGCCAGATCGAGGTCGATGAACCGGGCGAGAATCCCTTGCTCCGCGGCGCTCCTGAGCGCGACCAGCTCTGGTGAGTAGTCGCAGAACGGGTAGTACCCGGCCCACCTCTCCTGCTCTTCCCCGGCCTTTCGCCGCGCATAGCTGTACACGGCCAGCGGCATCTTCGCCTCCGCGTGGGTGAGCAACGGCACCAGTTCGTCGAAAGCTCGCGGCCCCTCGACCAGCACGACGCTCGGCCGCCGCTCCGCCATCACCCGCCGCACCACCAACGCACAAGCCGGACTGTGGTGCCGCACCGGCAACACCACCAGGTCCTCCGTCACCAACGATGCAGCCAACCCCCGCACTCCCGCGGAGGTCAACAAGTCCAACGTCGCCGACGGAGTTCTCGGCCCCTCCGTCCCAGCCGGGATGGTCAACTCCGCCGCCCCAGCCGAGGTCGTCAGCCCCGCCGCCCCAGCCGGGATGGTCAGCTCCGCCGCCCCAGCCGGGGTCATCAGCTCCGCCGCCTCAGCCGGGGTCGTCAGCTCCGCCGTTCCAGCCGGGGTGGTCTGTTCGGTTGTCATTCGGCGGTCAGCGATTCAGTTCTTGGCGGGCGTCTAGGACCTGGCGCCAGTGCCGGTTGTGGCGGGAGCGCTCTTTGACGACCACGTCGAAGTAGTGCCGGAGCTTCTTGCCGTCGTCGGGGTTGTCCTTCAGGACGGTGCCGATCAACTGGCGGGCGATGTGGTCGCCGCCGACCTCACCGCCGTCGAAGTAGTGCGCGTCCAGGGTGGCCGCATAGCCAACAGCGACGGCCTCGGCCGACGACATCACCGCGCTGGTCCGCTCGACCACCGTGCCCTCCGCCGTCACCCCGTCGCGCAGATCATGAAAAGCCGTCACCAGCAGCTCGACGACATCCTCGGTCATCCGCGTCTGCACCCCGGACCGCTCCAGCAACGCGGCCGTCTGCTCCTTGATCAGCCGCGCCTCCAGCCGCCGGTCCGAGATCGGCCGCACCGTCTCGAAGTTGAACCGGCGCTTCAGCGCACTCGACATCTCATGCACCCCGCGATCGCGCAGGTTCGCCGTCGCCAGCACGTTGAAACCATGGCCGGCGAACACCGTCGCCTCGTCACCGGCCAGCTCCGGCACCTGCAGCACCTTGTCCGACAGCAACCCGATCAGCACGTCCTGGATCTCCGGTTGCACCCGGGTGACCTCTTCGAACCGGCAGACCAGCCCCCGCTCGATCGCCTGGTACATCGGCCCCTTGACCAGCGCCCGTTGCGAAGGCCCCTCCGCGAGCAGCAACGCGTAGTTCCACGAGTAGGTGATCTGGTCCTCGGTCGTCCCCGACGTGCCCTGCACGGTGCAGGTCGAGCTCCCTCCGATGGCCGCCGCCAGCAGCTCGGACAGCATCGACTTGGCCGTACCGGGCTCACCGACGAGCAGCAGCCCGCGATTGCTCATCAACGTGACCACACAGCGATCGACCAGCGCGTCGTCACCGTAGAACTTCTTCCGGACGCCGACCTGCTGATCACCCAGGATGAAGCTCCGTACCGCCCGCGGCGACAACCGCCACCCGGCCGGCTTCGGACCGCCGTCGGCCGCGGCGAGCCGGACGAGCTCCTCGGCGTACACCTGCTCGGCGGGCGCGCGAAGAATGCGATCAGCGTCCATCAGTACTCACTCTTCTTCTTCCAGTCGGGGTCGAAGCCGGTCCCGTCCGAGGCCATCAGCCGCAGATCGTTGTAGGCCTCGGACAACAGCACAGCCGGTACCTCGCCCAGCATCACCCCGGCCGCCGGACCGCCACCCGGCACACTCCGCACGAATGTCAGCGAGTTCAGCGCGACGACCCGGTTCTCCTCCGGCAACGGGTTGCCGGTGAAGGCGACGACCGCGGTCATCCCCAGCGTCGGGAACCGCTTCTCGTACTCGTAGAACCAGCCCGCATCCTGCGCCTCGCCTCGGGTGTAGCCGAGCTTGCCCGCCCTTCCCCGCAAGGCGAAAGCCTCCAGCAGATGCCCCTCGAAGTCCAGCACCGCGTACTCGGTCGCGGCCTTCTCCGGCAGTACGAAGGTGCCCTTGCCGAACTGCTGGAACAACGAGCTGACCTCATAGTCGACCAGATGCTCCTGCCAGGCCTGTACAACCTCCGGGTCCAGCAGGCTGTCATGCGCGATGGCGATCACCGCGTCTGCGGGCAGCTTGAGCTCGTTGTCGTCGACGTCGGTGAGCGTCCCGTCGTCCAACGGCCGGAAGACTGTCGCGCCATCCGCCACCCAGGCGAGCCGCTGGGTCAGGTACCGGACCACCGGGTGCAGGTTGAGGTACGTCTGCCAGTCATCGAACGCCCAGGTCCGCTCGGTGCAGAGCGCTTCGTACAACCGCTGACTCTGCAGTTGGACGATCGCCTTCAGCTCCTTCTTCGCCAGCGTCAGGGACTTCTTGGCAGCCTTGACGACGTCCGGGTCCTCGGACTGCCTTGCCGCCGGCAACGAACTGATCTTCTTGCCGTCCGGCGCTCGCAGCTCGATGCTCAGATCCAGCCGCAGCACCGCGGTGAACACGCGCTCGCCGTAGCTGAGCTCGATCACACCGTCATCGCCGAAGCCGGCCGTCGGGATCGTCCGGTCCGCCAGCTCGTTCAACGACCAGCCCCTGCGCTCGGCCAGCGCCTCGGCCTGCTTGGTCGCTTCCTCCTGGAAGCTCTTGGTCCGGAACCGCGAACCGATCGACAGCATCAGCTGCGTCGCACTCGGATGATCAATCCAGCCGAGCATGGCGATCAACGCTTTGCCTTGCACGGCGCGCTGCCCGTACCACTCCTTCAGGTAGCGACCCACCGGCTCGGCAGCCCGCTCCCGCGCACATAGCGCGACCAGCGCCAGCAGCCCCTTCGCGCCGGCGACGGATCCGGCCGGTCTGCCCAGGTGCCCGGCCAGGTAGTACTCCTCGGCGAGCTCTTCGAGGGTCTTGCCTTGCATCGGGTTGTTCACGTAGGCCCGCGGGTACTGGGTCATGTGGCGGTGCAGGCCGGCGGCATCCCGCAGTGCCAGTGCGCGAGCCTCTTCAGGCGTGGCGGTCCGGACATCCTCGGCGAGCCACGCCTCCAGCAGGTACTGACCGAAAACCTCGCGGTCCACCGGGTCGAGCATCGAGCAGTACTTGCGGAGGATCGCGTTGGGCTCGGGCGACTTGGCCTTCACCGCCAGGATCACGAACCAGCGCAGGATGTCGCCAGGGACGCTCTCACCGGTCTCGGCCCACCGCACCTGCGGTACCAACTCCCAGGCCAGCCAGTTGAGCTCCTTCGGAATTCCCTTGCGCAATGCCGCCGCGGCGTCCTTCGCCATCTCGTCGCGGTTGAGGTACTTCTCCACCCCGAATCCGAAGCTCTCCAGCGCGTCGAGCAGCGCACCCTTCGGCACGTCGTTCTTCTCCCGCAGCACCGCGGCCTCCAGCGCCGGCACCACCGACGGATCCCCCAAGCGAGCCAGCCACTGCGCGGCAGCCGTACGGATCTCCGCCTTGCCGTCTTTCAGGCCGGCCGCTCCTCGTTCGCTGATACCGGGCACCGCGGCCAGCACGTTCTGCGCTGGTTCGCGGGCGGTCTTGCGGCTGCCCAACGCGACCCCGACGAGCACGTCGACGACGGCAGGCGGCAGCTCGGGCAGCGTGGCCAGCGCTTGGTACGGCATTTTGTCGTCGTGGTTCCACCAGGTCGATGGCCCGGAGATCACGTCCGTGACGAGCTTCAGGTTGGACTGGACGAAAGGAGCGACGTCCTCAGCCGCCCACGACCGGCCGAACTCGACGTCCCACGAGCGGCAGTAGTGCTCGAAGACCTGCGTCGGTCCGTCGAGGCCGAGCTCGTCCAGGACCGCCGAGACCTCCAGCAAGCTCGGCTTGCCCGTCCTCGAGTACAGGCTGTTGTAGGCCCTCGTCGCCAAGCTGCTCAGCGATCGGCTGTGGTCGAGCAGGACGCCGAAGTGATTCAGCATGATGGTGGTGCCGGCCAGACCCAGCTCGGAGAAGTCGAAACCGCCGCCGTAGTGCAGCGAGTTCCACAGGATCTGGCCTGACCGCGTCTCCCGCGGCCCGGAAAGCTTCGGCCGTCTACCGGCCCGCAGCTCTTCGAACAGCGAGGTCAGGTCCACGGCGTCCGGCAACCTCGATCTGTCCTGATGGTGCTGCGGCTGCCAGCCCCTCAGCGTCTTCCACTGTGCCTGGAGCGAAGCCGCCAATTCATCATCCAGGGGCACGGCCCAGTCGATCACCGGCTTCTCGATGATCGCCACCGGCTGCTCCGGGGCAATGCCGGCCCGACCCCACTCCGTCAGCAAGGCACTCACCTTAGGCGCCCGATCTGCCGCGGCGACCTCGCGCAACCATTCGCGCAGCGCAGGCTCGGCGTCAGGCCACAGCAACTGCAGGGCGCGTAGTCGTTCGTCCGGCTTGCCAGTCGTCGCGATGCTTTTCAGCGGCTCGACAGCGTCGAGTTTGACCACCAGTGGTGTCGCCTTGGCCCGAAGCTGGCTGCTGCTCGACGTGGCCAGCTCGGCCAGTTCTCTTGCGAACACCGTCAGATCGTCCGCGCCGACCTCGGCGAGCATCTCCAAGGCCACGAGTTGCTGATCGAAGTTGCGGGTGCCGAGCATCGGCCGCAGTACCTCGGCGTGCCGGCCAACAGCAGCACCGAAGCCATTCAGGAGGCGCACGGCATCCCTGCTGTTCCGCGCACTCCAGGAGGGATTCTCGCGAAAGGCAGCCACCAAGAGGTCGGACGGATCTGCCCCGGCCGACTCCAGCATTGCCTCGATCGCCGCGTGGTCGAGAGGCAAGGATGCCATCACCGCATGCGAAGCGCCGCCGCCGATACCGATCAGATAGCCCAGCAGAGCCTCGGCGAGCGGCGCACCGCCGACAGCGTGCAGCGAGAAGTAGTTCGGATTGCCGGCCCGTTGGACGCCTTCCATCAGCCGGGCAAAGCGAAGCAGCACCTCAGGCGGCACTGACCCCAGCCCCTGCCAGACCTGCCGATCGGCAACCTCCACGTCCACCCGCGTCCGAGTGCTCCACAGCCGGAACGCCTCCGGTGCCTCCGCGCTGCCGATCACCATCGCCAGAGCGGATGCCGGCTCCCCCGTCAGCACATAGCTCTCAGCCGCGCCGGAGATGCTCGCCGGACCGGCGTCGAGTCGCTTGAGCACCACCTTCAGCGCCTCGTGCCACTCCGACGCCACTCCAGCGCCGCCGCCATCCCCCTGGCGACCCAGCAGACGACCGATCACACTCATTCCCCAGCCCCGATCGTTTTCTCCCAAGCCGGATCAAACCCGGTCCCATCAGCAGCCATCAACCGCAGGTCGTTGTACGCCTCCGACAACAACACCGCCGGTATGTCGCCCAGCCGCGGCGTCGACCGCGATCCACCCTCCCCGGCCAGCCGGAACGACAGCGTCGTCAACGCCACCGTCTTGTTCCGCTCCGGCAGCTGATTGCCCGAGAACTCGACGACCACGGTCAGCCCGAGCGTCGGGAACCGCTTCTCGTAGTCCCAGAACGTGGCCCCATCCTGCCCCTGCCCGCGGGCATAGCCGAGCTTGCCGGTCCTTGCCCGCAGGGCGAACGCCTCCACCAGATGGCCCCGGAAGTCCGTCACCTCGGTCTCCGCCGACAACTCCTCGGGCAGCACGTAGACACCCTTTCCGAACTGCTGGAACAGCGGCACGATCTCGTAGTCGACCAGGTGAGCCTGCCAGTCCTTGACGGCGCCCTCGTCCAGCAAGCTGTCGTGGGCGATCGCGATGACCGCATCCGCCGGGAGGTCGACCACGTTGTCGTCGACGTCGGTCAGCGTGCCGTCCTCGAGCGGCCGGAACACTGTCACCGCCTCCCCCGCCGTCGCAACCCAGGCGAGACGCTGGGTCAGGTACCGGACGACCGGGTGGCCGTTGAGATAACGCTGCCAATCGTCCACCGGCCAGGTGCGCTCGATGCACAGGGCTTCGTACAGGCGTTGGCCTTGGAGCTGGACGATCGCCTTCAGTTCCTTGCGAGCCAGTGTCAATGCCTTCTTGGCCGCCTTGACCAGTTCCTCGTCCTCGGACTGTCGCGCGGCCGGCAACGAGCCGAGCTTCTTGCCCTCCGGCGATCGCAGCTCGATGGTGAGGTCAGGCCGTAGTACCGCGGTGAACACCCGCTCGCCGTAGCTGAGCTCGATCACGCCGTCGTCCTCGAATCCCGCCGTTGGGATCGTCCGGTCGGCCAGGTCTCCGATCGACCACCCCTTGCGCCCGGCCAGAGCCTGCGCTTGCTTGGTCGCCTCCTCCTGGAAGCTCTTTGTCCGGAACCGCGAACCGATCGACAGCATCAGCTGTGTCGCGTTCGGCTGATCGATCCACCCCAGCATTGCGATCAACGCCTTGCCCTGCGCGGCCCGCTGGCCGTACCACTCCTTGAGGTACGCACCGGCCAGGCTCGCGAGCTGCTCACCACCACAAGCCGCCACGACGGCGAGCAGCCCCTTCGCCCCGATCGCTGAACCACCTGGCTGTCGCTGATAGTGCGGCAAGTACTTCGCGGTCAGCTCGGGAACGCTCGTCCCACCGAGGTAGGACACCGCGTACCGGGCAGCCTCCTCGGCCAGTTCAAGCGCACGCTCGGGCGTGTTCGGGGTCAGGTCCTCGGCGATCCAGGCTTCGAACAGGTGCAGACCGAGCGCTTCACGGTCCCTCAGGTCGAACAACGCGCAGTACTTGCGCAGCATCACGTTCGGCTCGGGCGATTTCGCCTTCACCCCCTGCCCGACCAGCCACTTGACCACCTCGACGGGCACCAGGTCGCCGGATTCGGCCCACCGCACGGTCGGCATCGCGTCCCAGCGCAACCAGTCGACGCTCTTCGGCAATGCCTTGGCGGCGAGTGCTTGCTCGACGATCGCCGCATGTCCGAAGTACTTGTCGATCGGCTGCCCGAGAAGCTGCAGCACGTCCAGGAGAGCGCCTTTGGTGACGTCGTGATTCTCCTTCTGCAGGGCAGCCTCCAGGGCGGGCGCGACTGCCGGGTCTCCCAACCGACCCAGCCACTGCGCCGCGGCGGTACGGACGTCCGCCTTGCCGTCCTTCAGCGCAGCCACGACTCGGTCGCTCAGGCCGGGCAGCTTGGCCAGAGTCTGTTGCGCCGGCTCGTGATCGGTTGTCCGGCTGCCCACTGCCAGCGCGAACAACTTGTCGACGACAACGGGCGGCATCGGCGACAACGTCCCCAACGCTTGGTATGCGCGCAGGGGATCGCATCTGTCCAGGTAGGTGTGGACGATCGGAACCCCGGTCAGGACGAGATCCAGGTTGGCCAGGACGAAGGGCGCGACACTCTCGTCCGGCCAGGTCACGCCCAGCGGCTCTCCCCACGGCTTGGCCAGCCGGTACTGAGCGAAGACCAGCTCCGGACCGTCGTAGCCCATCTCGTCGAGCATCGTCGACACCTCGAGCAAGGTCGGGTGACCGGTCCGGCGGTGGCTCTGCTCGTACAGCTCAGCTGCTCTCAGCGGTAGCCAGGGCCGATCGTCGACCAGCAGGCCGAAATGATGCGCAAGGATCGTGAGCCCGACCGGACTCAGCTCCCCGAACAGCGGGCTGGTCAGCAGCTCCCGCTCGATCAAATACTCCCTCCCGCGGGAGTCGGACTTGGTCCTGGCCGGCGGTGCCCCTGCCTCGAACGCTCGCACGAGTTCGTCCAACTCAGCCGGCTCAGCTTTCACCTGGTCCCAGAACTGCCGCAGCGCTGTCATCAGCTTCTCGGTGACCGGCACGGCCCAGTCGATCACCGGACGCTCGGGCCTCCGCGCGCTCTGCTCGTACTCGTGGGCAGCGGATGCCGCGTCGGCGGTCTCCCTGTCCCACCGCTCGACCAGCGTCCGGACCCGAGCAGAGCGATCTCCGGCCGCTCTGGCTCGGGCCCACTCGCGAGTCTTGCCGTCCGCGAGTGGCCAGAGCTGTTCGAAGGCCCGGAATCGCCGAGCAGGATCGCCCTCGACCGCGAAGGGCTTCAGCAGCTCGGCGTCGGCGACCCGGGCGAACGGTGTCCTGGCGCGGTTGCGCAACTGCTGGACGGGTGCCGTGGCCAAATCGGCCAGCTTCGCCGCAAAGGGTCGCAGTACGTCCGCGCTGAGCGGCTCCAGCATCTTGAGCGCGATGACCTGTTGCTCCAGGTCGGCGGAGGTCAGCGCGGCATGCACGACCTCGGGGTAGCGGCCGATCGCTGCCGGATAGCCATTCATGGCCCGGACGCTGAATCGGCTGAGCCTCGTACTGGAGGGGTGGAACGCATCCGCCAGCAGCTGTGCCGGCGGTGCTCCCCCGGCCGCCAGCATCCGCTCCATCAGCTCGTGGTCGACGGGCAAAGCGGCCGTCACCGAGGTCTCCGATCCACCGTTCAGGTGGCTCAGATGAATCAGCAACGACTCAGCCACCTGGGTCGCGCCCGCCACCTCCAGGTCGAACGGACGCGGGGCACCAGGCCACAGGAGCGCGTAGGCGAGCAGCGCCCAGCGGTACAGAACGTCCATGGGCAAGGTGGCGGCATGAGCCACCAGCGGATGATCAGCGCCCATCAGCGTCGCGGCCGAGACAGGCATGCCCTGAACGAAGAGAATCTGTGCGGCCCCGTATTCGGCCACGACTTGGTCGACCGCTGACTCCGGCGAGCCGGTCAGCAGATACTGCTCGACCGGAACCGCGATGCGCCCGGAACCGCCGTCCAGCCCGCTCAGCAGCTCCCGAAGCGCCGTCAGCCATCCGCCCGGCACCCTCACGGCCGGCTCCGCCGCGGTACCCCCACCGGTGTCGATCATGCTCGAACCCCTCCCCAGTCGCGCCATCCCCCGGTCCGGGGGCTGGCAGGAAATAAGTACCAGGGACGCCGGACAGTTTTTGTGATCGTCCTTTGCCGCAGGGTCATCGGAGGCTTCACACGCCCCGTCACACGCCTGAGCTGTCTGATCGGGGTAGGCCGCAGAGGGCGGTGGCGTCGCTGGGGGGCGCGGTTTCGGTTGTAGAGGAGCTGTGGATGAGTACGGAAGTTTCGGGGACGGCGGTTGATTTCGAGGCGATCAAGGCCAAGCAGCGTTCCGGTTGGGAGACCGGGGACTATCCCCGGGTCGGCAACACGCTGCAGATCATCGCGGAGCTGCTGGTCGAGGCGGCGGATGTGCGGGCCGGTCAGGCAGTGCTCGATGTCGCTTGCGGGCAAGGGAATGTGGCGCTGGCCGCGGCCCGGCGGTTCGCTGATGCGACGGGGGTCGACTACGCGGTCAACCTGCTCGAGCAAGGGCGGGAGCGGGCGGCTGCGGAGCACCTGCCGGTGACGTTCCTGGAGGGGGACGCGGAGCAGTTGCCGGTACCGGACGAGGCGTTCGACCTGGTTGGGAGCACGGTTGGCGTGATGTTCGCGCCGGATCATCAGCGGGCGGCGGACGAGCTGTGCCGGGTGACGAAGGCCGGTGGCAAGATCGCGCTGGCCAGTTGGACGCCGACCGGGATGATCGGCGACCTCTTCCGTACGGTCGGCAAGTGGGCGCCGCCGCCTGCCGGAGTACGGCCGGCGACGTTGTGGGGCGATGAGGAGCACCTGACCGAGCTGTTCGGGGACCGGGTCGAGTGGGTCGGGCTGACCAAGCGGTCGTACGTGTTCCGGTACCACTCGCCTGAGCACTTCTCGGAGTGGTTCCGGCAGTACTACGGACCGATCACCAAGCTGGCCGGGACTCTGTCCGATGCGGACCTGGCAGCCTTCGCGGCTGACCTGGCCGAGGTGGCACGCAAGTTCAACCAGGCCGACGACGGCACTGTCGCGGCATACGCGGAGTACCTGGAAGCAGTCGGCATCAGGCGCTGACGCGGGCCTGTGGCGCATCGGCTGGGCACTCGCCCGGGGGCGGCCGGTGCGCCACACTGAGGTTCGGGGAGGGGTACAGGCATGAGCAAGATCAGGCTGCTGGGGGCGCCGGCGATCGAGCAGGCGGGTGGCCCCGCCCGGCCGCCGCGCGGGCGCAAGACGTGGGCTTTGCTTGCCTACCTTCTGCTGGCTGACCGGCCGCCGAGTCGCAAGCGGTTGGCGGAGCTGCTCTTCGCGGACGCGGATGACCCGTTGGGAGCCCTGCGCTGGTCGCTGGCTGAGCTGCGGCGGGCGCTGGGCGGCGGGGACGTCATCACTGGCGATCCACTGGTGCTCACGCTCGGGCTGGACACCTCTGTAGATGTCCTGGTCGTCACTGAAGACTCGGCGGATCCCTCGCCGCTGCTCGACTTCAGTGGTGAGTTGCTTGAGGGGGTGGAGCTTCCGTCCTGCCCGGAGTTCGAGTCCTGGTTGCTGGTGGAGCGCCATCGGCTCTCTGCTGCGATCGAGGGACGGCTGCGACAGACGGCTGTGGCGCTGGTGGCTAGTGGCCGGGCAAGTGACGCCATCGCCTATGCGTCAAAGGCTGTGGCGCTGAATCCGCTGGAGCAGGGCAACCACGAGCTGCTGGTCCGCAGCCTGGCGATCTCGGGGAACCGGACGGCTGCACTCCGGCAGATCGCTGTCTGCGAAGACCTGCTCCGGCGCGAGCTGGGGCTGGGACCGTCCGCGGCCTTGCGAGAGGCGTCCGAGGTCGGCCCCGGCCGGATCGCGGGTCCGGCTCTGGGCGGACGGGCGGCAGCAGCGAGCCAGCTGGAGGCAGGGCGTGCGGCGATCGCGGCAGGGGCGGTCGATGCCGGTATCCAGTGTCTTCGGAGAGCGGTCTCTGAGGCTGAGCACTGTCACGACGAAGCCTTGCGAGGTCGCGCTCTCGCGGCTTTGGGCGGTGCTCTCGTCCATGCGATCCGTGGTCATGACGAAGAAGGCGCGATCGTGCTGCACGAGGCGATCCTGGTTGCCTCGGATTCAGGTGATCGCCGGACGTCGGTACTCGCTCATCGGGAGCTCGGATTCGTCGAAGTACAGGCCGGTCGGCGGCAGACGGCTCGCAGTTGGCTCACCAAGGCACAGCGGCTGGCGGAGACGGATGAAGAGCACGCGGCGATTCTCGGCGTACTCGGGATGAACTCGTCCGATCAGGGCGACTATCCGGCCGCCTTCGAGCATTTGGAGGAGTCGGTCGAGGCGGCCGCGCGGTGTGGGGATCGGCGGCAGCAGGCGTGGTCGCTGTCGATCATGGGCCGGGCGCGACTGCTGCGCGCGGAGTACAGCCAGGCGGCGAGGATCGTCCGGGAGTCGCTCGATCTGGTCCGGCAGGAACGCTGGATCGCCTTCCTGCCTTGGCCGCAGGCGCTCAACGCCGAACTCGACCTGTACGCCGGTGATCTCGACGCAGCCGCCGATGGCTTCGAGCAAGCGTGGGTGCTCGGGTGTCAGCTCAACGACCCTTGCTGGGAAGGGATGGCGGGCCGCGGCCTTGGTCTGCTCAGCGCCGACCGCGGTGACCATGCGGGCGCGGCCGAGTGGCTCACGCAGGCCGTGAGTTGCGCGGCCCGCGAACCCGACCGCTACCAATGGGTGCACGCGCACATCCTCGACGCAGCCTGTACTACGGCGTTGGCGCGGGACGATGTCGACCAAGCGCGGCCGTTGGTGTCGCAACTCGCGGCGCTGGCGGCGCGCTGCGACATGCGAGAACTGATGGTCCGCGCCAAGCTCCACCAGGCCCACCTCGGTGACTCGTCGGCTGCCGCCTCAGCACGACTGCTGAGCGCGGACATCGACAATCCCGCACTGACAGAGCTGTTGACCCGCCTCGAGGGTTAGTCGAAAGTTGCGTCCAGGCGGAGTTCGCTGGACCGGTCCGGTTCGGAGAGGACTGCCCGGATGACATGGCGCTGGTCCCAGCGGCCGGACGACCAGGCGAGAGCCTTGGCCAGACCGTCGAAGGTGGCGGCGTGCGGGTTCTTGTCCTCGTCGACCCACCACGAGACATCCACGCCGTCGACGGTCAGCTCCTCGTGTTCCCACCAGGTAGCCGGCGCCTCGGGGACGAGCTCACGGACCAACTCCGGTACGTCGGCCGCGGTGCCCTCTCCATCGATCTTGCCCTCGGCAACTTCTCCGGCCATCGGTACGTCGAGCAGGTCGCTCAACCCATCGGCGGCCGCTCCGGAGGCGACCACGAAGCCACCCAGATCCCCACGCTGCAACCACATCGGCGCATCCGCGACCACTGCATCACCGGCGCTCATCACCGTGGTGACCCCGCTGCCGTCCAGCACCCGAACGTCGTCCGGGGTCTCCCCCGGATACGCCTCATGGAGGCCGAGCTGACTCCACAGCCGCAGGATTGCGCTCTCTTCGACCTCCCGCTCGGGATCCGCGAGCCGATCGAGCAGCAGCTCGACGCCGGCCGCATCCAGATCGCTGACCACCCGTACCAGGCCGACCGCGGTCCGTACCTCGGGATCCAACCGAGCGGTCCACTCGGGCGCGCTGTCGAGGAAGCTCGCCAAGACCGGGTCCGCCGCCGGATCAGCTCGTCCCGCCAGCGGCTCGCCGTCCTCGAGCAGAACGCGCTCTCTGATCCACCACGCCGGATAGGACAGCGCGCCGTGCGGACGATCATCCGGCCCGACCACGCGCACCGTCTCGACCAGCGCGCGACGAAGCTCTGGCGACGAGCCGAACAGTTCGAGCACCCGCGGCCAGGCGTCGTCGACGATCCAGTCCAGGTCGCGTACCGCGAGCAGCTCCCCGACGGTCACCCCGAACCGCGAGCCGTCCGGCGCGACGTCGTCGGCCCAGTCCTCGATCCCGTCGAGATCGGCCAGCGCCTCGGGCAACTCGTCGAGCATGACGTCTGCCGCCGAGACTGTCCCGAGCGAACTCAGGACGCCGACCGCCTCCAACGCTGGCAGGCCGAAGCGTTCGACGATCGCGTTGTCGATCGGCGCCACCTCTTCGTCATCGAGTACGGCGGCCGCGTCCGAGCCGGCGACGACGAGGGCGTTGGCCGGGACCAGCTCGCCCTCGGCGTCTCGTAGTACGAGGTCGGACAACCACCACAGACCCTCGGCCTGCGAGACGTCGGCGGCGACGACGGTGAGCACGGCCTCGGCGATGACATCGGGGTCGTCGGCCTCGGCGGAGTGCTCGACGGCCGCTCTTACGGCGTTGTCTTCCAGCAACGCCCGCGGCGACATGGGAAGCGCTCCCAGGCGTTCCAGCGACGGATGCACGGCCTCGGGATGCACGACCCGTACGCCGTACTCGCCGAAGATCGCCAGTACGTCGGCCGTCAGCTCGTTGCCGGGAAGGAGCAGACCACGGACGCCGCGTACCAGCCGGCCGTCGGCCAGCGGGACGGGAAGGGTGCCGAGGGACTCGCGGAGCAATGGCTCGGTGACCATCGCGGAGAGCGCTCCATAGACGTTGTGCCACCACGCGGGAGACTCCGTCGCAGCAGCCGAGCCGAGCTGGTCGACCAGGTCGGCCAGGTCCAGTCGACGAACGCCGAGGGCATCGAGTGCGGTCCGATCCTGACGCGGCGAGGCGATCAGGCCGGGGACGATTGGCGCGAGGACGGCGTTGAACGCGTCGTCCGAGCCTTCGACGACGACTGCGTCGCGGGGTGGCAGGAGCGTGCCGTCCTCAACAGCTCGGACGATAGGGGCGCTGGGCAGAGCCTTGAGGATCGCCTCTCGGAGAGCGCGATCCAGCGCTCCTGCGGCGAGACCGATCGGAACCAGCGGGAGGACGTTCGCTCCGTCCTCGGCACGGTTACGGAGGAGTTCCGCGTAAGTCGTCGCCGCCTCTTCGACGAGGCGGTCAGTCAACGCGCCGGTGGCGACGTGGCGCCGGGACGGGTCGAGCGGAAAGGTTGCCAAGAGCAACGCGGGAAGAGAGAGCGCTTCATCGGTCGGAGTAGGCGCGTGCACCACACCAGGCAGCTCAGCAGTTTCCCGCGGGAGGGCCCAGAGGACGGACCAATATGGGCGGGAGCGTTCTTCGGTGGGGCGGTCGGCCAGTAAGTGCTCTCGGTCCTCGTCGCTGAGGACGCCGGACGCGCGCTGCACGTACCAACGGGACTCGGCGTCGGCGAGTACGCGCACGGAGCCCTCGATGTCGAGCTCGATTCGCTCCAGGCCGGGCAGCGCGAGCAGCAGCGCGTCGTCGGCTTCGTTCAGCAACCGGCGTACCAGCTCGGCCGCCGCCTCGTCGCGCAACGGCAGGATGACCGCGGTGTCGTAGCCCTCCGGCGGCTCGCCCTCCGCTTTGAACGGCAGCCGCAGGATGGGCACTTGACCATCGCGCCGGCGTACCTCGGTCGCCAGACCCGGCGACTGCACGCCCGCCTCCGCAACGGCGGCCGCCGTGTCGGCCCGGGAGAACCGGACACCACCCGTCCGCGACAGGATCACCGGCTCGTCGGTCACCGCCAGGACGGCCGAGAAGCCGACGCCGAACCGCCCGACAGCGCTCTCCGAGTCGTCGCGCTTGGCCGACGCGCGCAGGGTCGCCAGCGACTCCACACCTTCGGCGCTCAACGGCGTACCGGTGTTGGACACGACCAACGTCCCGCCACTCAGCGAGAACTGCACACGTCCCGGCACCCCCGCCCGCGCCGCGGCGTCGGCCGCGTTCTGGGCGAGCTCGACCACCACTCGATCGAGGTATCCACCGAGCGCCAGATCCTCCTCAGCGTTGGCGTCCTCCCTGAACCGAATCGGTGCCGCCGCCCACGCCGCCAGCACGCGCTCTCTGATCCCGCCGACCCCGAACACGTCATTCACCCGGGTGAGTATGCCTGTGGACAATCCCGTCGCCGCAGCGGGAGGGCGTCGGTAGGTTTGCGGCATGGAATTTCAAGAGGTGGTCAGGCGGCGGCGGATGGTCCGGCGGTACGACGTTGAGCGGCCGATGCCCGCGGAGGTGGTCGACCGGATCCTCGACAACGCGCTCCGGGCGCCGTCAGCCGGGTTCGCCCAGGGCTTCGGGTACCTGGTGCTCGACAACCAGGACGACATCGCCCGCTTCCGGGCAGCGGCGACGCCGGACGAGGGGCCGGACAAATGGCTGGCGGCGAAGATCGAGGCGCCGCTGCTGATCGTCGTCCACTCCAACAAGGCCGCCTACCTCGACCGGTACGCCGAACCCGACAAGGGCCACACGGATCGCGCCGAGGACTGGTGGCCGGTGCCGTACTGGGATGTCGACGCCGGGATGTCGGCGCTGCTGATCCTGCAGAGCGCTGTCGACGCGGGGCTGGGCGCATGCTTCTTCGGGCTGCCGGCTGAACGCATCGCGGTGTACCGGGAGCAGTTCGGCGTACCGGACGGGCTGTTGCCGATCGGTGCCGTCTCGATCGGGTACTCCGACGAGCCGCCGCGCGATCTCAGCAAGCGCCGCAAGCCGGCCACCGACCTCATCCACCGGGGCCGCTGGTCCAGCTAGTCCGATCCGCCCCAGGCCTGCCCGGAAGGGCAGGGATCGCCTGCCCTTCCGGGTCAGAGACTCAGAAGTCGCAGCCGGGGTTGGGCGCATCTTCGGAGAGCGGGGCGCCGTGCGGGAGGACGTACAGGACCTCCAGGACGACGGGCTTCTTGCCGAGGTTCAGGCCGATGTGGGTGTGGTTCGCACCGCTGGGCTCGACGAAGGCAGCGCCGGTCTTGTAGACGGTGGGTTCGCAGGACGCGTCCGGGTGGGTGAGCGTGCCCTGGGCAACGAAGGCGTACAGCGTGCCGTCGTGGAAGTGCCAGCCCGTCTTGCCGCCGGGCGCGATGGTGACCTCACGCAGGATGTAGTCGGTGTCGCCGACCGTGGTCTGGCTGATGATCTTGCCGGTCACGCCCGAGCCGGGGGTGGCGTCCGCG
Organism: Kribbella sp. NPDC051620; assembly: GCF_044453825.1. Classification (NCBI taxonomy): domain Bacteria; kingdom Bacillati; phylum Actinomycetota; class Actinomycetes; order Propionibacteriales; family Kribbellaceae; genus Kribbella; species Kribbella sp. NPDC051620. The sequence continues at coordinate 799,553 of NZ_JBITDB010000001.1, read as the reverse complement.
ACGGCGGGCACCAGGGCCAGGCCGGCCGCGGCGATGCCGGCCAGCGCGGTCCGGCGGATTCCCCGAGTGGCTCCACGCATGGGTGATTCCTTTCTTCGCAGGGGTTGGTCACAGTACTGACAGCACAGCCGGACAGGCTGTGACAATTCATCGTGCCAGGTATCGTCAGCCCGTGATCACCCCAGGCAGTCGCTATGTCGCTTTGGGCAGTTCGTTTGCCGCCGGCCCCGGAATCAAGCCGATCGTCGACAAGGCCGCCGGCCGTTCGGGGCGGAACTACCCGCGGCTCGTCGCCGAAGCGCTCGGCCTGGAGCTGACCGACGTCACGTACTCCGGCGCGACGACGGCGAACATCCTGCGTGAACGGCAGGACGAGGCGCCGCCGCAGATCGATGCCGTGAGCCCCGATACCGCGCTGGTCACGATCACTGCCGGGGGCAACGATCTCGAGTACATCGGCACGTTCATCCGGGGCAGCCTGATGAACACGCTCGCCAAACCGGCCACTCTGCTCGGCCGCCGGGTGGCCAACCGGATCCGGGCCAGGGTCAGCTACCTGAAGGACCCGGCGGAGTACGCCGCGGTCGCCGCGTCTCTCACCGAGATCGTCAACGCGGTCCGGGAACGCGCTCCCCGGAGTCGCGTCGTGCTGGTGGACTACCTGCCCGTCGTCGGCCCGGGGACTCGCGCGCGTCTTGACGTACCGCTGAACGAGGAGCAGTTGCCGAGCATCGTGATGATGGCGGACGGGCTGGCCGGCGCGTTCGCGACGGCCGCGGAGGCCACCGGCGCCGACCTGGTCGAAGCGTCGGCAGCCGGGCTCTCGCACGCGGTGGGCTCGGCCGAGCCGTGGACCTCAGGCTTCCGATTCGGGCCGGGTCGGGCCGCGCCGTACCACCCGACCGCCGCCGGCATGTCCGCCGTCGCCGACCTGATCATCGCCAAACTCGGCTGACCACCGGTCAGGCCGGGGCGACACCCTGGGGATGGATCTCGACCGCCTGGTTGACGGGACGGCCACCTGGGCCGGGGCAGACGGAGATGCGGTCGGCGATCTCCAGCAGGCGCTCGTCGGTGGCCACGTCGACGACCCAGTAGCCGGCCAGCACCTCCTTCGTCTCGCTGAACGGGCCGTCGGTGATGATCGGCTCGCCGTCCGGCTGTGCCTGGTACGTCCTCATCTTGTCTGGACCTTCGAGCCCACGCGCCTCCACCAGTTCACCGGCTGCCTGCAACTCACGGTTCAGGTCGTGCATGTACTCGACCATCACCTTGATGTCGTCCTGCGACCAGGTCTTCGGCATGTCGTCCCAGCCCTGCTTGTTCGAGTGCATCAGCAGCATGTACTTCATCGGTCCCACTCCTTGGTCTCAGTCTCCGTACCGGGGTCGCTCAGCAGCTACGTCGGAACCGATCTCGCGTTCTCGACAGGGTTCTGGTCTAGAGAAGTTTCTGGCGGGACGCCTGTACTCCGAGCTGGAACCGGGTCTGCGCTCCCAGCGTCTCCTGGAGCCGGCTGATCCGGCGAGCGATGGTTCTCTCGCTGACGCCGAACTCGCGAGCGATCGACTCGTCGGTCAGACCGGCGCTCAGATACGTGAGCAACCGTTTCGTCTCCAGCGACGGCGCTCCGACCGCGTCGCTCGTGTCCGTTCCACTGGTGATCGGCACGGCCATCCGCCAGAACGCGTCGAACACCCCGACCAGACCGGTCAGGAACGGCGAGTGGTGCACGACCATCGCCGCGGTACTGGTGATCTCGCCGGCCGTGGTCCGCGCCGAGAGCAGCGCCCAGCGGTCGTCGACGATGGTCAGATTGAGCGGTACCTGTGGAAACACCCGTGCCTGCTCGCCCGCGTCGACGCACAGCTGGACCATCCGGAGCGCGGCCGGATCCTGCAGCACCCGCGTCCCGTAGATCACCTCGTAGGTGACACCGCGCCCGAGCGCATCGAAGAGCCCGTCGACGATCTGATGATCCGGCGACGCGAGATTGCCCACGGTCATCGCCCGGACCTGGTGCTGGACGTCGACCTGCACGTGGTTGAGCACGGCCCGCGCGGTCTCGGCCGACGGCAGCAACTCGACGTACGTCTGCTGCCCGATCCCAGCGGTCCACAGATCCGAGAGCAAGGCCGCGCTCTCGCGCGCGAGATCGGCCTCTCTCGTCCGCCGCTGCGCCAGCGTCTCCATCGCGAGATGCGGGGGTTGCGGCAACACCTTGCCATCGGCCCGCTCGATCAGCCCGATCGCGGCCAGCTCCCCCAGCGGCCCGTCCAATCCGGCGGTGTCGCCACTCGCGGTGAGCTCTTCGACACTCAACGCACCACGGGTCATCAGATCGAGGTAGATCGCCTCGGCCTCGGCGGAGATGCCCAATGCGCGAAGTTGGTGCATCCCTCCTGTGTATCAGTTCTTCGGCGTGTGTACGTACGGAGTGGTCGTGGTGACGGCGAGGAATCCGAGTCGTTGGAGGATCGGGGAGCTGTCGTCGGAGGCATCGACCTGGAGGTAGCGGTAGCCGAGTTCGGCTGCTCGGGCGGCACGGACTGCCACTAGTGCCTTGTAGATGCCCTTGACTCGCCACTCCTTAAGCGTCGAGCCGCCCCAGAGGCCGGTGAAGTCGGTGTTCTTCTTGTAGACCGCCCAGGCGGCCGAGACGACCTCGCCGGTCGCGTCCGCTTCCGCCACGAAGATGTCGGTCAGGCCGGTCGCGTGCCGGCGTACCAGGTCGTCGGTCAGCCAGGACCAGTCCTGGTCCCAGACGGTCGACTCCATCGCGGCGATCCGCTCGAAGTCGGCCTTGTCCTCGGTACGCCGGATTGTCACTCCCTCGACCTGGTCGCGACCCGCCAGTTTCTGGACGATCTCGGCGCTCTCCGCGATGACGACCGTCTCGCGCTCCTCCGGCACGAATCCCGCGGCGATCAGTCGCTCGGTCAGGTAGGCCGGCTGGTCGTGCCCGCGGGTCTTCCACTCGACGGGCTGGCCCTTCGCCTCGAAGTACTCGCGCTGGCGGGCGATCAGCGCATCAAGCTCGGCGCCGTCGAGCCCCGCGAGAGAGCGGTAGCTGACGAACCCGCGGCTCGGGTACTCGACCCGAATGACGGGTCCGTCCGTGCTCGTCGGTACGTCGGCCGCCTCGGCGCCGCCGCGCAACTGGTCGTCGTACGCCGCCAGCAGCTTCGCGGACCGGTCTGTCTTCGCTTCGGTGTCGATTCCTTCAGTCACCCGAGGACTGTGCCACGAGACGAGGTCGATGCGCGGTCATGTTCCTCCAGAGAGCGCTCCACAGACGGTGAGAACGCCGCTGGACCCTCAACACCTCATCCGCAGTACGCCGTACTTCGTCATACCCGCTCGTCGAATGCCGAACGTCATCTGCCACCAGCCTGCTGTTCACAACCAGACTCAACGACTCCATTGCTCCACGCTCCTGCTCCGGGCTCCCCCTGGTGGGTGCCTTCACAACACAGGTCGGAGCCGATCGCCGGGTCTCTACATCTGCTCGGCGGCGATTTTGCGGCAGATCACTCTGCGTATATAATCGAACACATGTTCGCCTCTGTTGTGCTCGATGATCTCACGGCCCGGGAGACGCTCTCCTCGGTCGGCGAACTGCATGTCCTGCGCAACCAGGTCGATGTCGAGATACTGCGGCACGCCCACCACTTCGCCGATCTCCATCCAGGTCCGGCAACCGTGTCCGATCACGAACCGGTCCCTGGCGGCGAGCAGAGCAGGGTGTACGGCGGATCCGGATGCCCGAGCGTGGCGGAGTTCGCGGTCGCCGAGTTCGGCGTGATGATCGGCCGCAGTACCGGCTCGGCGGCCAAGTTCATGGGCCAGGCACTCGCGCTGCGCCACCGCCTCCCGCGGACCTGGGCCCAGGTCGAATCAGGCCACGCCACCGCCTGGAAGGCCTGCAACATCGCCACCGCCTGCCGGGAACTGTCCGAGGAAGCCGCGAGCATCGTCGACCGCCGAGTCGCCTCCATCGTCGACACTCTCAGCCCGCTGCGCCTGCACAACATCGTCAAAGCCGCCCTCTGGGAAGCCGACCCCGTCACCGCCCAAGCCCAGGCCGAGGCCAAAGCCCGCGAGCGAGGAGTCTGGGCCGGCCGCACCGACGAGCATGGCACCACGATGTTGTTCATCAAGGCCCCCACCGGCACCGTCATCCGCCTCGACGCCACCATCAACCAGCTCGCCCAGATCCTGGCTGCCCGAGGCGACACCTCCGGAATCGACGAACGCCGGGTCCGAGCGGCGGAGATCCTCGCCGACCCAGCCCTGGCCGCCGATCTCCTCGAACTAGCCCACCACCTCACGACGCCCACGACCGAAAGCCCCGCCGGGGCTAGCGCGACCACGCCCGCCCACAGCAAGGGAAGCGACAGCGACGCCAACGGATCTGACCCAGCGGCGACGCCTACCCCACCCACCGCCGAGCCCGCCACGACCGACCCCACCGGGCTCACAAGCTCCACCCCGACGTCGCCTGCGGCGTGTACTGCACCCAAAGACCCCACGCCTGAAGCCCACAGCGACGCTGATGAGCCCGACCTACCGGTGGACGATCAGATGGAGCGCCGGCCATGGGATGCGGTCGTTGACGCCGCGCCCAGTCTGGACAGTGCAGCGCGTCGCGAGTTGATCGGGAAGCTGGCAGCCATCAAGAAGAACTCGAAGCGGCGACCCACTGGCACCGTGCTCTACGTCCACCTCACCGACGAGACGCTGTTCTCCGGTGTGGGCGTCGCCCGTGTCGAACGGTTCGGGCCGGTGCTCGTCACCCGGCTGGAGGAGCTGATCGGCCATGGCGACGTCATCGTCAAACCCGTCATCGACCTCCGGGACCGGCTCTCCGCCGATTCCTACGAGATCCCGCAGCGCATCCGGGAACATATCAAGCTCCGCTACCCCGCCGAACAGTTCGTCTACGGCACCGGCGAAAGCAGCCGCGCCATCGATCTCGACCACATCGAACCCTTCAGACCCCACGGCCCACCAGGACAAACCAACACCGACAACCTCATCCCGCTCCGGCGATTCAGCCACCGGGTGAAGACCCACGGCGGCTGGCAGGTACGCCGGCTGACCGACGACGCCCTCGAATGGACCACCCGCCACGGCTTCAAATTCATCGTCGACCACCAAGGAACCCACCCAACCAACCGACAGTAGCCAGACGGGCCAACCTCATCCCCGAGCCCCCTCAACCGGGCAGCCGGCACGAGGAGGGACGAGCTCGGCTGACCCGGAGGACCACGCCGCGGCCAGCGATGAGCCGCACCCCGCTCCCTCCGGCGAACCCCGACAGCCGACCCACCCGCTCGACAGCGCGGCCGCAACCAGCAAACCGCGATAGCTAGGCTCGCCTGCTCGACGGCGCGGCGGCAGCCGGGGAAGCGCGCTTGCTGGGTATGCCGGCTCGTCAGTTCGCCCCTCGCAGCAGCATTCGTGCGGGGCGGTGTGCTCAGGGGTGTTCGGTTGAATGGACGAGGATTCGGAGCAGGTTGGTCAGCTGGTCCTGGTCGGCCGGTGGGAGTTGGTTGACCAGGTCGACCTCGACCTGGGTGATGTCGCCGAGGGCCTGCTGCCAGATCTTCAGGCCGGGGGCGGTGAGCGTGGCGACTACCTTGCGGCGGTCGTCGCGGTCGTGGTGGCGGGCGACGTACGTCAGCTTCTCGAGCGCCTCCAGCCGATTCGTCATCGCGGCCGGCGAGAGACCGAGCTGGGTGGCGAGCCGGCCCGGTGTCGACTGGTACGGCGCTCCACCGCGGCGCAGCATGTGGAGCGTCTTGAACCCCCACCACTGGAGACCGTGCTCAGCCAGTACCGCGTCCCGCCGACGGTCGAGGTAGCGCCCGAGCGCCTGCAACCGGGTGGCAATCCCTTCCACCCGGAGATCCATGTCCGGGAGCTCTCGGCTCCACAACTCCACGTGCGCGTCGATCGAGTCCTTCACCAGCCGAATGATTCAGCCGATGAAGCTTTGTTGTCAAACCTTTCGACGTCGAAATACTCTCCAACCCATGACACAGATCGCGCTCTCTCCCCTGATCCGGTCCGGTCTCTCGCTGATGCGAGCGGGACGCTGGGACGACGCCACCCAACTCCTCGCAGCCGCTCGAGCGGATACAACCGAGGAACGCCTCGCACTGGCGGCCGCCTTGGCCGAGGTGGCAGTCGACCAGGACTTCGCCCAACAAACCGACCACGCCGACGCACGGCTCGCCGCACTGGCGGAAGCGCTCTCCGAGACCCCGGATGCCCTTATTGGCTGGGACTTCACGCTCCTGCAACTGCGCCAGGAGTACGGCTCAGCACTCCAAGACCGGCACCCCGCGCCCAACTCCGCCCCCGACCTAGAGTCCGCGTCAGAGTCCGCGTCCGGCGCGAATGCCGACGCCGCTGTCGGCGTCGGTCAGGGCGCCGGTCAGAGGCTCGACTTCGGCGCCGGTCAGGGCGCCGGTCAGGGGCTCGACTTCGGCGCCGACCTGGGCGCTGATCTGGGGGCGGATCAGCGTGATGGTCTGGGCGCTGGTCTGGGGGCCGGCCAAGGCGCCGACCTGGCGGAGCGTGCCAACCAGCTCGCCAAGACCGCTCCCGACGACAGCCGCTCCGGCCATGCCCACTTCTATGCGGGCGTCATCGCCGACAACCTATTGGAACAACCCGAGGCCGCCTTCGCCGCGTACACGACCGCACTCGACCTCGGCGAACGCTCCGGCGACGACCTCCTGATCTCGCTGGCACTCCGCCACCTAGGCGACCACGCCCACACCTCAGGCGACCTCGCGCTGGCCCGCGTCCACTGGGAACGTTCGACCGAGCTCCGCCAGAAGGTCGGCCACCTGCTCGGCGCGCTGGCCCAGCAGGTACTGCTCGCAGTACTAGCCCGCGACGAAGGCAACGTCACTGCCTCCAAAGCCCTGGCCACCGAGGTCAACCGCTGGTCCCACCAAGCAGCCATCCCCTGGCTCCAAGCCCAGTCCGCCGACCTCATGAACTGACCCACCTCGGCACGTGATCGAAGACCCATCCGAGCCTCGGACCCACCTCCGCGAACCGCGCTGATCCGGAAGTGCTGCACGAACGGCCGCTTCGTGTAGGACTTGTTCTTGGTCTTGGTCTTGGTCTTGGTCAGGCTGATTCTCTGGGGACCAGGTGGGGGTCGAAGATTACTGAGGTGGGTGGGAGGGTTGGGTCTTCTATGTGGGTGAGGAGGATGCGGGCCATCTCGGCGGCCATTTCTTCAACTGGTTGGGCGACGGTGGTTAGTTGGGGCCGGGTGGAGTGGGCTGGTTCGCTGTCGTCGAAGCCGACTACTGCTACGTCGGCGGGGATGGCGCGGTGGTGGGACTGGAGGACTTTCAGGGCGCCGGTGGCCATCAAATCGTTGGCGGCGAAGATGCCGTCCAGGTCGGGGTGGGCGGTCAGGAGTTCGAGCATTGCCTGTTCGCCGCTTTCGCGGGTGAAGTTGCCTTTGGCAACGGGTACGTAGGCCTGGCCGTGGCGGGCCATGGCGTGGCGGAAGCCGGTGAGGCGGTCCTGGGCAGCTGGTACGTCGCTCGGGCCGGCGATGGTCGCGACTCGGCGGCAGCCTCGGGCCACCAGGTGGTCGGCGGCCAGGGCGGCGCCTCGTTCGTGGGCCAGGTCGACATAGCTGATCGGTATGTCCCGCCCGGGGCGGGCGAAGAGGACGGCTGGGATGCCCGCGTCGACGAACAGGCCGGGCAGGGTGTCGTCGGAGTGGGTGGAGACGAGTAGAGCGCCGTCCGCCTTGCCTTGGCGGACGTAGCTGACCGCGTCCGCCCGTGCGGCGTCAGAGTCGGCCAGCACCAAGGTCGGATGGACTTTGCGTGGCAGCAGGCTCCGCACAACACCCGAGGTGATCCGGCCGAAGAACGGGTCGCCCAGCACCTGCTCGGCCGAGCCGTCCGAGCCCGAGATCACCAGCGCGATCGCGCCCGCCTTCCGGGTGACCAGCGACCGGGCCGCGGTGTTCGGCACGTAGCCCGTCGTCCGCACCGCCGCCTCGACCTTCGACTGCATCGCGGGATCGACGGTCACCACCCCGTTGATCACCCGCGACGCGGTGGCACGGGAGACGCCGGCCGCCTTGGCGACGTCTTCCAGAGTCGGCCGATTGCTGTTCATGGCACCGGATCGTAGCTGCGTCAAGCTCTCCCCCTCATCGAGATATCCACAGGTACGGCGGCCCGCTGCCCACAGGCCGCCGTACCCGAGTCAGTTGGTCAGTTGCGATAGATCCCGAACTCGTAGAGCGAATAACCCCAGCCGGTACCACGCTGCGTCCCGGTCATCCGGACATACCGCCCGGACCCACCGGAGGCGATGTTGTCGACGTCGCCGTTGCCATCAGCAGTCGTGTAGACGGGCCGCCAGTTGTTGCCGTCATCGGAGGCCTCGATCCGGTACGACCGGGCGAAGCTCGCCTCCCAGATCAGCTGGATCCGGTCGAACGACTGCACCGAACCGAGATCCACCTGCACCCACTGCGGATCCGACCAGTCACTGGCCCAGCGGGTCGTGTTGTTCCCGTCCGTCACGTTCGACGGCGGGTACGGCGCGCCGTTCCCGACCTGCTGGTACGACGAAGCCGTCGCCGGCTTGCCACGGGCGATGTTCGTGCCCTGGACCGGCGGAGCGACCACCCGGAACGACCTCGTCTCGATCCCGACATTGCCCTTGCCGTCGCGGACGTAGTCGTACAGCTTCCACACCCCGAGCCGCTCGGGCACCGTCACGGTGAACGGCCCGTTCCCGCTCGACGGCGTACCGACCAGAGCGCCGCTGCCGTCGATGTATTTGCCGCCGACCTTGAACTCGTGCGTCAGCGCGTCCCCGTCAGGGTCGGACACGTTCACTGTCACGCTGATCGTGCCGCCGGCCGGCACATCCGTCGTACGGCTCAACGTCATGTTGCTGATCACGGGAGCCGTGTTCCCGCCGCCCGCACCGCCGAAGGCCTGCCGCACGGCGTAGTACGAAAGCCGCTTCAGACCACCGGGCGTCAGGTTGAACCACACAGCGCCGAAGTCGTCCTCAACGCCGTAGTGGAACAGCGTGGCACCGAGCGCGACGCCGGTGTGCCCAGTGATGCAGTTCCAGGCAGCGAGGTAGCCGTCACGCTTCTGGATGTCCGTGGGCTCGTTCGGTACGCCGTTCGCGTCGTTCGGCACCTCCCACTCGCCGGCCGGACCGGCCTCGGTCACGATGTACGGCTTGTTGTAGCCGCCGTTGATCCAGTCCTGCTTGACCTGGCAGATGTGCCCGTAGGAGTTGACCGCAAGCAGATCCAGGTCGGGCGTGTACTGCTTGAAGTAAGGCCAGGCACCCGTCCACGCGTCGGTCGACGTGACCGGGTGGTTCGGATCGATCGCGTGAATCGCGACCGTCGCCTCGTTCACGAACTTCGCGTAGGCGATCCGCTGGTTCTCGAGCTCGGTACCGGAGAAGCAGTTCTGCATCCCGAGCACAGACTCGTTGCCGACGTTCCACAGCAGCACGCCCTGGTTGTCCTTGTACTCCGTGGTCCAGCGGCGGATCTCGGCGAGCATGTTCGCCTTGTACGTCGCATCCGTCACGTAGTTGACGCAACCGCCGCTGCCGGGTCCACCACCAGGTTGGAGCCAGTAACCGGCGATCACTCGCATGCCGTTCGCAGCCGCAGCGTCGAAGAGCGGCTTGGAGGAGGCGTCGGTCCCCCAGGTACGCACGGTGTTGACGCCGATCGCCTTCAGGGCAGGCAGTCGGGCACCGGCCTCCGAGGCGGGCGGACCCCAGGTCAGGCCCTTGACCTGCCAGGGAGCGTTGTTGACGACCAGTTGCCAGTTGCCTTGGCTACCGGAGACATGGACGGTCCCAGTGCCCGGCAGGGGGCCGCTGCCACCCCCGGTACCGAGCACCTGGAACTCGTACAGGGACATGCCGTAGCCGTTGGCGCGCTTGACGCCGTACATCCGCACGTACCGGCCACTGCCGTTGACGTTGAGGGTCTCGTTGCCACCGGGGCTGGTCGTCGTGCTGTAGATCGGGTTCCAGTCCTGGCCGTTGCCGGAGACCTCGATCCGGTACTCCTTCGCATAGGCCGCTTCCCAGCGCAGTACGACCTGGCTGATGGTCGCGGTGGCGCCGAGGTCGACCTGGAGCCACTGGTTGTCCTGCCAGACGCTGGACCATCTGCTGTTCAGATCGCCGTCCACTGCGGCAGTGGCCGGAGTACCGGCGCCTTCCGATGACGAGGCCGTCACCGGGCGCCCTTGGGACAGCAGGGTGGCCGCTTGCGCGGGTTGAGCCAGTAGTACGACGTTGCCGAGCAGCGCAACGGCTGCAGCGACGCCGGCGGCGATCAGCCGGACGCGGCGGGTCGCGAAGTCCATACGGGTACTCCTTCGCTGGAGTGCGGAGAGCAGGGGGCGGATAAGTCAGAGAGCGCTCTCTCGCGCTCTGATGGTTGCCCCCGTCTTACCGCCTTGTCAACGCCTCGTCACGCTCAGCCGGTTCCGGAACCAACAAGCACTTGACAGCTGAACCAGCCCGGCAGAGGCTGTCCCAGAGAGCGCTCTCCCGCGATGTCCCACCGCGGGTTGCCTGCACCTACCGCCCCCGCGGAATCCCCCGAACAGGAGGAGATCCGTGTTCACCAGAAGGAAAACAGCCCTGTCCGCAGGCGGCATCGCCGCCGTCCTGATCGCCTCGGCGCTCGCCGCCGTGGCCGGTTCCGAGGCGCAAGCCGACGACCTGGTCACGCACCACGAGTTCCAGGTCAACTGCAACGTGCACCACCGCGCCACCAACGACCCGATCGTGTTCCCGAACATGCCGGGTGCCTCACACGAGCACAGCTTCGTCGGCAACGCCACGACGAACGCGGCCAGCACGCTCAACAGCCTCACCGCGGCCGGCGCGGGCCAGACCACCTGTCTCAACCCCGACGACCTGTCGGCGTACTGGTGGCCGACGATGTTCCGCAACAACGACCCGGTGCCGCAGACCTGGCGGCAGACCATCTACTACAAGTCGGGCATCCTGCGGTACCAGGACGTCCGTCCGTTCCCGCCGGGCATCCGGTTCGTGGTCGGCAGCCCGAGCGCGACACTGGACCAGTTCAAGAACTCCCCCGGCGCGGTCGAGGGCTTCGAGTGCGGCGACATCTCGAAGAGCTGGGACATTCCGGCGTACTGCACCCCCGGCACCCAGGTCAACGTCCGGTACCAGGCCCCGAGCTGCTGGGACGGCGTGAACCTGGACTCGGCCGACCACAAGAGCCACATGGCCTACCCGGTCAACTACGTCTGCCCGGCCGACCACCCGGTCGCCGTACCGATGCTCGAGTTCAAGATCTCGTTCGAGGCCAGTGGTGACATGGCCGGGACCAGCTTCGCCAGCGGTCGTGGCTACACCTGGCACTACGACTTCTTCAACGCGTGGGACCCGCCCACGCTGGCTGCCCTGGTGAGCCACTGCATCAACGGTGGCCTGCAGTGCAACGGCAAGGGCTTCGACCTCTACAAGCCTGACCGCGGCCAGGTCCTCGGCGACAACTACCGTCTCCCGGGACGCCCGACCATTCCGACCATCTGACCCGAACTCCTGCGGTGCCGGCGACCGGGGAAAGGGACCGGCGCCGCAGGCCGGGGCACCAGTTGCCCCAACGGGCAATTGGTTGCCTTGACCCCCTACCAGGCCTTGACAGCCCTGGCGAGTGCGAGCACCGTCGAAAACATCTGAGTCTGGGGGACCCGGGGAACAGGTGCTTGGGGAAGCACAGGGGCTGGACACACAGGGGGAAACACCGATGAGCTACTACAGTCATGCCCGGACGCGACGAGCAGTAGCCGCGGCCGGGCTCTTCGCATTCATGATCCTGGGATCGGGCACAGCGCTCGCTCAGCCCGCCGCGGTCGCCGCGCCGAGCGGTACAGCGGCAGAGTCGGCCTCGAAGATCCCGTCGCTGGTCAGTCAGCGGATCGCCAGTGTCGGCAAGGCCGCCGGCGCGGCTCACCGACTGGATGCCGGCCAGCGCGCCAAGCTCAGCGACCCACTGCTGGCCGTCGACACGGCCGCCAACCTCGACCTCGAAGTACACGCTCTCGGCCCAGTGAGTGGCCAGCAGCGGGCTGAGTTGCAGCGCCTCGGAGCGCGCATCCTCAACGGCTCCGACCAGTGGGTCAAACCCCAGCGAGTCAAAGCCCTGCTGAACGCCGGCGTCTTCCGCGCTCTGGTCCCGTACGACCGCGTGGAGCAGGTCGCGGCGCTGGGATGGGTCGCCGCGATCCGTCCGACGGAGAGCCTGCCGCCGGACGCGGGCAGCTTCCTCAGTGAGGGCGTCGCCCTGCATCGGGCCGACGCAGCCCAGGCGCTCGGATTCGACGGCGGCGGCGTCTCCGTCGGTGTCATCTCCGACGGCGTCAGCAACCTGAGCGTCGCGCAAGGACTCGGAGATCTTCCGGCCGGAGTGACCGTGCAGACCACGGGATCCGGCGATGAGGGCACGTCGATGCTGGAGATCGTGCACGACATGGCGCCCGGCGCCGACCTCTTCTTCCACGCCACCGGCAGCGGCGTCACCGACCACGTGGCCGCCCAGAACGCGCTGGCCGCGGCCGGGATCGACATCCTGACCGAGGACATCCCGTTCGACAGCGAGCCGGCCTTCCAGAAGGGCCTCGCGGCGGTGAACGGCGAGATCCTGGCCGCCTCCGGTGTCTGGGTCAGCTCGTCGGCCGGAAACCTCAACAGCACGCACGCTCCACGAGTGCCTGCCACCGGTACCGGCACCGGCCCCGACGGCGGAGCGCCCACCGGCTGCGTCGTCGCTCCGACGAACACGGTCGCCTTCAACGGCGCGGACACCACCTTCGACGTCACCGTCGGGCCGGGCAACAGCATCAGCTCGACGCTGCAGTGGAGTGAGCCCCGGGCGATCTTCCCCTCGGCCGGAGCGGGTGGCTTCACCAACCTCGACCTGTACATCCTCAACGCGGCCGGTACGAGCTGCCTGGCCACCAGTACCGGCGCGCAAGGTGGAGGCAGCGGCGACACGATCGAGCAGGCCTCCTGGACCAACCCCAGCGCCACCACAGCGGCCACCGTCAAGCTGGCGGTCAACGTGACCGGCTCAACCGGAGCCAAGGGCACGCCCACGATCGACCTGCGCTGGCGTGGCGCCGGTGCGGTCGATGCCACCGGCAACGCCGGATCGCTGAACCCCGACAGCAACTACACCGACCTGGCGACCTCAGCCGGCGCGGTCAACGCCGGTACGGACCAGAACCCGACCACGGTCGGCCTGGAAGGCTTCAGCGGCCAGGGCCCGGTCTCATTGGTCAGTACTACGGTCTGCTCGACCTCGTACCCGTGTCCCGCAAGTGGACCGGCGGGCAGCAACCAGAGTGTGCTCGGTGGTGGAGGCCGAACGGCCATCGCTCCGACCTACACCGCGGCTGACGGCGTCTCGGTGAGCGGTGCCGGAAACTTCGGCGCGGGCAGCTGCCCGGCCGTGACCCAAGGCGACTGCCGGTTCTTCGGTACCTCCGCGGCAACACCGAGCTCGGCGGGCGTCGCCGCGCTCGTACTGGACGCGGCGGGTGGACCAGGAACGCTGACTCCATCCGCGCTGACGGCGGTACTCAACGCCAATGCCACCGACCGAGGTACCCCCGGCCCCGACAACGCCTTCGGTTCTGGTGTTCTCGACGCGTTCTCCTCGGCGACCGGACGAGCCGACCTCGCAGTGACCAAGAACTGTCTGCCGGACGGCCCGGCAGCAGCCGGTACGTCGTACCCATGCACCATCACCGTGACGAACAACGGCCCGGCCATCGCGCGGGCGGTCAAGGTGACCGACAGCGTGAGCTCGAGTGGGACGTTCCAGCTGTCCACCACGGCAAGCACCTGCACCACACCAGCGGGCGACCAGTCCGGCAATGCACAGGCGACCTGTTCCCTGGGCGATCTCACCTCGGGCCAGCAGGTCAGCGTCGTGATCAGGGAGAGCGCCAACGAGCCGCAGGACATCGCCGACACGGCGACGGTCAGCGGTGGCACCGTCGATACCAACGGCTCCAACAACTCTGCCTCCGACACGTTGCACGTGGTCGGCTCGGCAGACGTGAGCATCGACAAGACAGCACCGGCCACGGCGACCGCGGGCAGCCAGATCACCTGGACGAGCACGATCTCCAACGCCGGACCCTCGACCGCGACCGGCGTCGTCGTCCGCGACGTCCTGCCGGCACAGGTCACAGTCGTCTCGGTGACCGCCACCGGTGGAACCTGTACTGCGGGAGTGCCCGGCAACCCGGCCCTGCCGACCACCTGTTCGCTGGGCAATTTGGGGGCCGGAAGCAACCGTACGATGACGGTCGTCGCCACCATCAACTCGTCCTTCACCGGGGCGATGCACAACGATGCCAGTGTTTCCTCGACGACGGCCGACCCCGACTCGGGCAACAACACCGACACCGTCACCACGCAGGTCGGTGCCCAGGCCGATCTGTCGGTCACCTCCGTCGACAGCCCCGACCCGGTACTGGCCGGGCGGCCGTTGACCTACACGGTCAGGGTGAGCAACGCGGGACCGTCCACGGCGACCGGGGTCAAGCTGGTCGACGTACTGCCGGGAGCGGTCGACTTCACCTCCGCGACGGTGACGACCGGATCCGGCAGCTGTGTGCTGGTGACGATCCCGGTCGATCCGCCGTCCAAGCAGGTCGAGTGTGAGCTCGGCACGATGGCTCCGGCCAGCGGTCCGACCACCGTGGTCATCCTGACCCGGGTGGCCTCCGGTACTCCCGCCGGCTCCATCGCCGACAGCGCCACGGTCACCTCGTCGACATCTGACCCGGTACCTGGCAACAACACCGCATCGGCCTCGACCACGGTCGGCACGTCGGCCGATCTGCGGATGGCGCTGGTGGCCGACAAGGACGTGTACAAGCCGTCGTCGACGATCGTCTACACCGCGACGGTGACGGATCTCGGCCCGTCCGACGCCCAGCCGCCGAAGGTGGTCGTCGGGCTGCCGGACATCAAGGCCGCGGTCTACGTGTTCGACACGGCCGGCTGCGCCAAGGCGGGCCAGGTGCTGACCTGTCAGCGGCCGACGTCACTCGCGGCCGGAGCAGCCTGGTCGTTCAACGTCCATCTGCTGGTCAAGGGCAGCAAGGGCGTGGTGACCACGTCCGCCACGGCCAGCTCGGCCACCGCTGATCCGGTGGCCGCCAACAACAGCACCACCTTGTCGGTCAAGATCGGCAAGTAACGAACAGCACTGCGCGCCGCGGCCCGGGACACCGGCCACGGCGCGCAGTCCTGCTTCGGTCAGGAAGAGAAAGCCGCGTCGAATGAGGCGGTCGGCGGGTCGAAGGCCAGGGACTTCACGAACTGGAGCGCCTCGGCGGCACCGACCAGGCGGTCCATACCGGCGTCTTCCCACTCGACCGAGATCGGGCCGGTGTAGCCGATCGTGTTGAGCATCCGGAAGCAGGCTTCCCACGGTACGTCGCCGTGGCCGGTCGAGACGAAGTCCCAGCCGCGCCGCGGGTCGCCCCAGGCCAGGTGCGAGCCCATCCGGCCGTTGCGGCCGTTGCCGACCTGGCGCTTCGCGTCCTTGCAGTCGACGTGGTAGATCCGGTCCTTGAAGTCCCAGAGGAAGCCGACCGGGTCGAGGTCCTGCCAGACGAAGTGGCTCGGGTCCCAGTTCAGGCCGAACGCCTCGCGGTGGCCGATCGCCTCCAGCGTGGCCGTGGTCGACCAGTAGTCGTAGGCGATCTCGGACGGGTGCACCTCGTGCGCGAACCTCACGCCCACCTCGTCGAAGACGTCCAGGATCGGGTTCCAGCGGTCGGCGAAGTCCCGGTACCCGGCGTCGACCATCGCCTGCGGTACCGGCGGGAACATCGCGACGGTCTTCCAGATCGACGATCCGGTGAAGCCGACCACCACGTCGACGCCCAGCGCGCGGGCAGCCCGCGCGGTGGTGGCCATCTCCTCGGCCGCCCGCTGCCGCACGCCTTCCGGATCGCCGTCGCCCCAGATGTGCGCGGGCAGGATCGCCTGGTGACGCTGGTCGATCGGGTCGTCGCAGACCGCCTGGCCGAGCAGGTGGTTGGAGATCGTCCAGACCTTCAGGTTGTACTTCTCCAGCACGTCCAGGCGGTTGCGGACATAGCTGTCGTCCTCGGCCGCCTTGCGAACGTCGAGGTGATCGCCCCAGCAGGCGATCTCGAGGCCTTCGTACCCCCATTCGGACGCGAGCCGGGCCACCTCCTCGAACGGCAGGTCGGCCCACTGGCCGGTGAACAAGGTGATCGGTCGAGCCATCACAAACTCCTTCTACACAATGGTTTCTGGGTTGCTCCCGGCGCCGCGGCCGGAGCGCTGGCCGCGGCGCCGGGAACCAGGACCGGACGGGCCGGTCCCCCGTCGACCGTGCGAGAACGCTCTCCCGTGACCCGGGACGGGGCCGAACCACCCCGGGTCACGACAGCTCCTGTCCGCCTCTCCGCGTCGGACAGGGTGCGAGCTCGCACGGCGACGATCATCGGGTCAGATCCTCTTCCTGAGGTCCTGGCCCACAGCTGTGAGCAACGTCCGCGCCGGTACGTCGGTGACCCTGGCCGCCTCGGCCAGGTAGACGTCCATGGCGGTCCGGGCCGCCTGGAGCCGGCCCTTGCCGTGCTCGCGTTCGGCCGCGCGGAGTTGCACCTTCATCACCACGGTCTGGTCCAGCGGCAGGGTCCGGACATCCCGGTACCGCTTGACCACCTCGATCGCCTCGGCGTACGTCGCGATCACCGTGAACGGCACCTTCGTCACCGCCACGTTGCCGGCCTTGTCGGTCGCCCGGGCGATCACCTCGTGCGCGCCCAGGCCGAGCAGCATGCCGTCGATCTTGCCGCTGGCCGCCAACGGCTGCCCGTCGATGGTCAGCGTCACGCCCACCAGACCGGAGAGCGCATCGGTGGCCGTTGCCGCGACGGTGGCCAGACTCGCCACCCCGAGTTCACCACTGGCCGGGATGCCGGTCACCGTTGTCGCCGGGGCGGTCTGGTCGATCTTGACCGTCACCGACTTCGGCTCGGACACGTTGCCCGCGGTGTCGCTGGCCCGCACCTGGACGGTGTGGGTGCCATCGGCGGTGAGGTTGATCGCGTGGGTGTACTCGGCCCAGTCGCCGTCATCGACCTTCTGCTCGATGTACAGCTGGCCCGGCTGGTTGTCGGTCGCCATCGCGGTGGCGACGACCGCGTCGTTCCACCACCCGTTGTCGCCCGAGGGCGCCGACGGGTTCACCGACAGGCTGACCTCCGGAGCGACGTTGTCCTTGACCAGCTTGAAGTAGTCGAACTTCGCCGTCTTCGACGCGACCTGGTCGACACCGAAGGCGTAGATCCCGAAGCTCGCCGTGCTCAGCGCCGTGTTGGTGACGGGCGGCAGCGCCGTCCACTCCAACCCGTCCGCGCTGTACGAGCCGGTGTACTTCGTGCCGGCCTTGGCCAGCCGCAGGTACCAGACACCCTGGGTGGGTGCCGGCGATGCGTTCGGCTGCGGATCGAGGACGACGTTGTTGACCTCGCTGCGCAGTTCGATCCCCCGGGTCACCGCGCCACCAGGGCTGTTGGAGGTGAGGAAGTCGAACTTCACGTAGTTCGCGTCGTCGCCGTAGACCATCAGGCCGCCCTGCTGGTAGGCCTCGTTGAACGCGGACCCGTCCACCTTGGTCTCGATCGTCCAGTCACCGTCGGGAGCCGGCTGCAGCAGCAGGTTCTTCGGGTTCGTGGCGGTCGTACCGTAGATGTCGCCCTTGCTCGTGTCGATCTCGAGGCTGCCACCGGTCACCCGGTAGAGCGCCGCATCCGGCCGTACGCTCGCCGACCAGCGGCAGGCGTTCAGCGTGGAGCCGTCGAACTGGTCGTCCGGGGTGGGCACCTCGGCCGTGTCGTCCGGCGTGATGGAGAAGTAGTCGAACTGCGCCGAGATCGGCAGCGCCGCCGCCTGGTTGGCGAGGCCGAACACGCCGATCCTCGGGTTGTTGATCCCGGCCAGCAGCTTCGTCTCCGGCATGTCCACGAACGTCGCGCCGTCGGCGCTGTACGACGCCCGCAGGTTCTGCCCGTTGCTGGTGAACCGGATCCAGACCGTGTCCGGGTACGCCGCACCCAGGTTGGCCGTGTTGGATGCCGCTACCTCGTTCGGCGCGCCGGCTTCTTCCCGGATGAACTGGAAGATCCGGTCCGCCGCCGAAGGTGTGCTCGTGTTGCGGCCCTGCAGCACCATCTTCGCGTAGTTGTCGTCGTCGCCGTAGATGATCAATCCAGCCTGCTGGTAGGCCCGTCGGGCCGGCAACGTCATCTTGGTGGTCGCCTGCCAGGCACCGGCCGGCAACGGCTGGAGCACGATGTTCGGCGTACCGGTGTTGCCGGTGCCGTAGATGTCGGTCGCCGTCAGCGGAAGGACCAAGTTGCCGTTGCTCACGGAAAGTTCCTGGTTGCCTCTGACAATCGAGTTCCACCGGCCGGTGTCGAGCGTCGTGCCCTCGAACCCGTCCGAGCGACCGGTCAGACAGGTCGGCGGAGCACTCGCGTCCACCTTCACCTGTACGTGCGACGTACCGGCCGCGCCCTTGGCATCCGTCACCGTGACGGTCGCGTCGAAGGTGCCGGAGGTCGTGTAGGTGTGGCTGACTGTCGCGCCGGTGCCAGTCGAACCGTCACCGAAGCTCCACTGGTAGGACAGCGGCAGATCCCCTTCGGGGTCGGTCGCGGTCGCCGTGAAGTCGACCTTCAGCGGCGCCTTGCCCTGCACCGGTATCGCGTTGACGGTCACGTTCGGGCGCTGGTTCTCGGTCACGCCCTTGCCGATGAACTTGACCCAGTTGACGTTCAGCTGACCCGTCGTCTTGACGAAATACAGCGGTCCGCTGGTCAGCGACGCCCCGGACACGTCCGCGGTGAAGTTGCCGTACGTCTGCCAACCACCCGTCGGCGTCACCGCGATGGTGGCGACGACCGGACCATCAGTCGGCGAGCCCTGCCGGACCTGAACGGTCGCGCCCGCGTCCGGAGACGCCGCCCGCAACTGGATCTGGTTGATCCCGGTCAGGTTGGTCGGCTTCCAGCTCCACCAGTCACCGTCCTCGATGAAGCCGATGTTCTTGCCGCCACCGGCGACGTCACCGGTGTCCTCGGTCTGCACCCCGCCGGTCGAACCCGGACCGCCGGTCTCGCTGAAGTACTCCGCCTCGCGCGTCTTCGGCTGGAGCTGGACCACCTTCTGGGTGGTGATCCGGCCGGTGCCCGGCGCGCCCTTGTCGGTGTACGTGACGGTCACGATGCCGAAGATGTTCGCCCCGACGTGGCCGTCGTCACCCGGCAGCGGGAAGGTCCCGGTGCAGCCGTGGTACTGCTCGTACGGGTGCGCGTGCTCGTCGTGCCCGAGGGCCGGCTGGGTGATCACGTCATTGCAGTCGATCGTGCCGTCCTCGGGATCGGTGACGGTGACCTTGTACTTGATCGTGTCGCCGAAGTCGAAGAACCCACCGTCGACCGGCCCCTCCACGGTGATCGTCGGCGCCGTGTTGCCCGCCGTGATCGTCTTGTTGGAGACCGCCGTCCGGCCGTCCGGATCGGTCACCGTCAACCGGGCGGTGAACACGCCGGCGGTGGTGTAGGTGTACGACGGCTTGGCCTCGGTACTGTCCGTCGTCCCGTTGCCGTCGAAGTCCCAGGCCAGCGTGACCGCCTGGCCGTCGGGATCGCGCGAGCCGGTCGAGTCGAACGCGACCGTCAACGGCACCGGCCCGGACGTCTTGTCCGTGCTGAACTGCGCGAGCGGCGCCCGGTTGCCTTGCACGTAGTCGATCCGGTAGATCCCGGAGTCGGCGTTGTTGCCGCCGAACCCACTGCCCCACTCGATCACGTAGAGCGCGCCATCAGGTCCGAACTGCAACGCGTGCGGCCGGATGAAGTTCATCTTCTGCAACATCCGCGAGACGTCCGCCACACCGGCGCGGTCGTCCTTCAGCTGGACCGAGAACAACCGGCTGTCGTTCCAGTCGGCGAACACGGCCTTGCCGTCGAAGTACTTCGGCCACTTGCGCGGCGAGTCGCTGTCCGGGTCGAACTTGTACGCGCCGCTCGTCATCGGCGCGCCACTGCCGCCGATCTCCGGTACGCCGGTGGTCGACTTGCCCATCCACATCGTCGCCGGGACAGCAGCGGGCAACTGAGCGATACCCGTGTTGTTCGGCGAGTTGTTGACCGGGGCCGCGCAGTTGAAGACCGGGCCCGAGGTGTTGGTGGCGAAGTCGAAGTCGTTGTACGGCGTGTTGTTGCCCACGCAGTACGGCCAGCCGTAGAAGCCCGGCTTGTCCAGGATGTTCCACTCGACCCGGCCGTCCGGACCGCGCGTCGGCGAGACCTGGCCGGCGTCCGGGCCGTAGTCGGCGACGAACAGGTGGTTGGTGGTCGGGTCGATGCCGATCCGGAAGGGGTTCCGGAAGCCCATCGCGTAGATCTCCGGCCGCGTCTTCGCCGTACCGGCCGGGAACAGGTTGCCCGCCGGGACCGTGTACGTGCCGTCGGCCTCCGGGTGGATCTTCAGGATCTTGCCGTTGAGGGCGTTGCTGTTGGCGGCGCTGCCCTGGGAGTCCCAGGCGGACCGGCCGGCCCGCTCGTCGATCGGCGAGTAGCCGTCGGAGTCGAACGGGTTCCGGTTGTCACCGGTGGCGATGTAGAGGTTGCCATCGCCATCGAACTCGAGCGCTCCACCGGCGTGGCAGCACTCATTGCGTTGAGTGTTGATCTGGAGCACCTGTTTGGCGCTCGACATGTCGAGCGTGTCGCCGGTGACCTTGTAGCGCGACACCTGGTCGAAGGACCCGCTGCCGGCCGGTGAGTTGTACAGGTAGATGAAACCGTTCTGGTCGAAGGCCGGGTCGAGCGCGATCCCCAGCAACCCGAACTCCTGCCCGGTGTAGACGTCGAGGGTTCCGGCGGTGACCACGGTGCCGTCGGTCTTGATGATCTTCACGGCGCCGTTGCGGTCGATGTAGAAGACCCGGCCGTCCTTGGCGATCGACAGCTCCATCGGGTTCGCGGTGTCGTCGTCGAGGGTGACCTTCTCGTAGCTGGCGCTCAGCGACGCGCCACAGTCGGCGGGCTGGACGCCGGCCGCGGTCTTGATGCCGCCGAGCAGCTCCTTGCGGAAGGTCGGGTCGGCGTACGACTCGATCGTGTGCCCCATGCCGGTGTACCAGGCCCGGCCGCCGTCGTAGTCCTGACACCAAACGATCGGGTGCTCGACGCCCATGTTGCCGCCGGTGTACGACGTCTCGTCGAGCGAGGCGAGCACGTGCACGGTGTCGCGCGGATTGGTCCGGTAGTTGTACCACTCGTCCGTCCGCGGCCACAGCGTCGGCGCGTCGGCCGTCGACGGGTGCGCGTGGTCCTCCACCTTCACGGTCGCGTTCGGCGTACCGGCGGGGTGGCTGTCGAAGTAAGCGCCGACAAGCTTGCCGTACCAGGGCCAGTCGTACTCCGTGTCCGACGCCGCGTGGATGCCCGCGTAGCCGCCGCCGTTGCGGATGTAGCGCTCGAACGCGGCCTGCTGGTCCGCGTTGAGCACATCACCCGTCGTCGACAGCCAGATGACGACCTCGTACTTGGCCAGCTCGGTGTCGTTGAACATCGCCGCGTCCTCGGTCGCGGTGACGGTGAAGCCGTTCTCGGTCGCGAGCTCCTTGATCGCCTGGATCCCGGCCGGGATCGAGTCGTGCCGGAACCCGGCCGTCTTGCTGAAGATCAACGCGTTGAAGGTCTCGTCGCCGTGCCCAGGATGAGCCTGGGCGGTCACCGCCGACAACGGGATCGCCAACGCGGCGATCAGGGCGAGCACGAGAGCACGCACAAGCGTGCCGTGCCTGCGTAGCTGGATCATGGGTGTGCTCCTCATGGGTCGGATAAGGCGCGCGCTCCATACGGTTTCCCAAGGCGGGTCCTTGGGTTTTTCGGCCCTGGTACTGCGGACGTTCAGCTACTGCGTGTTCCCGTGCTCTGCCCTGCCCGGGATGGGGTGGTGCTGTTAGCGGACGCCGAGGAGGTGGTCCATCGCGAGCTGGTCAAGACGCTCGAACCCGAGACCACGCTGAGCCAGCGCATCGGGATCGAACGTTGCCTTGCGCAACTCTTCGAGGGTCTCACCGGCGCCGAGGGTCGGCTGGGTGATCTCGGTGATGCGCGCCTCGGCCAGTGCCTCGGCGACCTCGGGGTCGGCGCGGAAGGCCTGCACCTTCTCCCGCAGGATCAGGTAGTTGCGCATGCACCCCCGTGCGGTCTCCCAGACGCCTTCGAGGTCCTCGGTACGCGGCGGCTTGTAGTCGAAGTGGACGTAGCCGTCGTACCCCGGTCCGCCGGCCGTGCCCTGCAGCACGTCGACGGTCCAGAACGCCTCGCGCAGGTTGCCGGCGCCGAAACGCAGGTCCTGGTCGAACCGCGGACCGTGCTGGCCGTTGAGGTCGATGTGGTAGAGCTTGCCGTGCCACAGCGCCTGGGCGATGCCGTGCGCGTAGTTGAGCCCGGCCATCTGCTCGTGGCCGACCTCGGGGTTGATACCGACCAGGTCGGGGTGCTCCAGGTCGTTGATGAAGGCGAGCGCGTGGCCGATCGTCGGCAGCAAGATGTCACCGCGCGGCTCGTTCGGCTTCGGCTCGAGCGCGAACCTGATGTCGTAGCCCTGCTCCTGCACGTAGCTGGTGAGCAGGTCCATCGATTCCTTGTACCGGTCCAGCGCCGCGTGGACGTCCTTCGAGCCGCCCGACTCGGCGCCTTCCCGGCCGCCCCACAGCACGTAGGTCTTCGCGCCCAGCTCGGCCGCGAGATCGACGTTGCGCAGGATCTTGGCCAGCGCATACCGGCGTACGTCGCGGTCGTTGGCGGTCAGGCCGCCGTCCTTGAAGACCGGGTGGCTGAACAGGTTGGTGGTGGCCATCTCGACGACCATGTCGTGATCGGCCAGCGCCTTGGTGAACCGCTCGAGCACCTGCTGACGGGTGCTGTCGTCGGGGACCAGGTCGTCGTCGTGGAAGGACACCGCGGAGGCGCCCAGTTCGGCGAGCTTCTCGACCGCCAGTACCGGGTCGAGCGGGTCGCGGACGGCGGTACCGAAGACGTCGACGCCTTGCCAGCCGACGGTCCACAGACCGAACGAGAACTTGTCGTCCTTGGAGGGGGTATACGCGTTCATGAGGGGATCTCCTGCCATTGTCGGGATGCCGAACTGTCCTCGACCGCGGCCAGCACACGCTGGACCTGCAGGCCGTCCGCGAACGAGGGCGCGGGGTCGGTGCCCTCGGCGATCGCGGTGATCAGATCGACCACTTGGTGGGTGAAACCGTGCTCGTAGCCGAGCAGGTGACCGGGTGGCCACCAGGCGGCGACGTAGGGGTGCACGGGTTCGGTGACGAGGATGCGGCGGAAGCCGGCCGTCTCGGCCGGCTCCGTCGCATCGTAGAAGTGCAGCTCGTTGAGGTCCTCGAAATCGAAGGCCAGACTGCCTTTGCTGCCGTTGATCTCCAGCCGGATCGCGTTCTTCCGGCCGGTGGCGAACCTGGTCGCCTCGAAGACGCCCAAGGCGCCTTCCGCGAAGCGGGCCAGGAAGATCGCGGCGTCGTCGACAGTGACCGGTCCACGCTCGGTACCGGCCTCCCCCGACAGTCCGCTGTGCGCGGCAGCCACCGGACGTTCCTTGACGAACGTCTCCAGCTGACCGCTCACCTCGGTGATCCGGTCGCCGGTGATGTACTGCGTCAGGTCGACGATGTGCGCTCCGATGTCGCCGAGCGCGCCCGAGCCGGCCTTCTCCTTGTCGAGCCGCCACGACAGCGGCGCCTCGGGGTCGGCGATCCAGTCCTGCAGGTACTGCGCCCGCACGTGCCGGATCGTACCGAGCTTGCCCTCGGCAACCAGCTTGCGGGCCAGCCCGATGGCCGGCACCCGACGGTAGGTGAACCCGACCATCGACCTGATCCCGTTGGCCGCTGCCTCGGCGGCCGCGGCAGCCATCTGCTCGGCCTCCGCGACGGTGTTCGCCAACGGCTTCTCACAGAGCACGTGCTTGCCCGCCTGCAGCGCGGCGATCGCGATCTCGGCGTGGCTGTCGCCCGGCGTGCAGACGTCGATCAACTGCACGTCGTCGCGGGTGAGCAGCTTGCGCCAGTCCGTCTCGGTCTGGCTCCAGCCGAGCTTGGTCGCGGCCTTGTTCAGTGCTTCCGCGTTGCGGCCGCAGAGGACGGTCATGTCCGGCTGCAGTGGCAGGTCGAAGAAGCGCGGTGCGCTGCGCCAGGCCTGTGAGTGGGCGGCGCCCATGAAGGCGTACCCGACCAGGCCGATGCCCAGGTTCGTCATAACTGTGATGCTCCTCTGTCAGCTTTCGAAGGCGGTCGGCAGGTACTGGTCGACGTTGTCCTTGGTGACGACCGGCGCGTACAGCTGGACCACGCGCGGCACCTCGACCTCCACCAGGTCGCCGAGGGCCTTCTTCTGGACCAGCAGGCGGGCCAGCCGGATGCCGTCCGCGCCCTGGGTGGACGGGTAGATGACGGTGGCCTTCAGCAACGAGTTGCCGGACTTGATGTCCCGCATCACGTTCGCCGAACCGGCCCCACCGACGACGAAGAACTCCTTGCGGCCGGAGTTCTTGATCGCGGCCATCACGCCGACACCCTGGTCGTCGTCGTGGTTCCAGATCGCGTCGATCTTCGGCGCGGCCTGCAACAGGTTGGTGGCCGCCTTCTCACCGGACTCGACGGTGAACTCGGCCGCGACCCGGTTGTTGACCTTCAGCCCGCAGTCGGCGAGCGCTTCCTTGAAGCCCTTGCTGCGTTCCTGGGTCAGCGGCAGCGAGTCGATACCGGCGATCTCCGCGACCACGGCGTCCTTCTTGCCCTTGAGCTGCTCGCAGATGTAGGTGCCGGCCGAGACGCCCATGCCGTGGTTGTCACCGAGCACCGTGGTCCGGGCGGCGAACGAGCTGTCGAACTCGCGGTCGACGTTGATCACGGTGATCCCGGCCTGCATCGCCTTCGTCGCCACCGCGGTCAGCGCGGCACCGTCGAACGGGAGCAGCACGATCGCGTCGACCTTCTGGTTGATGAAGGTCTCCACCTGGCTGATCTGCAGGTTCACGTCGTTGGTGCCCTCGGCGACCTGCAGCTCGACGTCAGGGTACTTCTTCGCCTCGGCCTGGGTCGCCTTGGTGATCGCGCCCATCCAGCCGTGGTCGGCGGCCGGGGCGGAGAAGCCGATCTTGACCTTCTTGCCCGGCTCGTCGTTGCCCTTGGCAGCGACCTGCTGGGTCCCGGTGCTGGTGGTCTTCTCGGCCTCGGGGGTGTTGCTGGTACAGGCGATCAGTGCCATCGAGCTGAGCCCGACCAGGCCGGCGGTGACTGCTAATCGGGCGGTCCGTACAGACATCTTGTCCTCCAGAAGATGATGCTGCTCTTACAGGGGTTTGTCGTGCTTTACAGCTAGGGCGCGGTGGCGCGGGCGGCCAGGCGTTGCTGGAGGAGGACCGCGATCACGATGATCAGGCCCTTCGCCACCGACTGGGCGGAGATGCTCAGGTTGTTCAGGGTGAAGACGTTGTTCAGGGTGGTGAAGATCAGTACGCCGAACACGGTGCCGACGATCGTGCCGCGGCCGCCGGACAGCAGGGTGCCGCCGATCACCACCGCCGCGATGGCGTCGAGTTCGTACAGCTGACCGTGGGTGGAGCTGCCGGTCGTGGTCCGGGCCATCAGCATCACGGCGGCGATGCCGCAGCACAGACCGGCCAGCACGTAGAGCGCGACGGTGTGCCGCTGCACCTTGATACCGGCCAGCCGGGCCGCCTCGGCGTTGCCACCGACGGCGAAGGTCCGGCGGCCGAAGGTGGTCCGGTTGAGCAGCACCCAGCCGGCCGCGGCGACCAGCAGGAACATCCAGACCAGCACCGGGATGCCGATCAGGTTGCCGCCGAAGAAGTCGACGAACGTGTTCACGCTGATGATCTGGGTCTTGCGGTCGGACAGGATCTCGGCCAGTCCGCGGGCTCCGGCGAGCATCGCCAGGGTCGCTATGAACGGGACTATCTTGCCGTAGGCAACCAGTACCCCGTTGACCAGGCCACACGCCGCGCCGACCAGGAGGGCGGTGCTGACCATGAAGATCCAGCCGTAGTCGGCGGCCATCTGCTGGGTCGCCAGCGTGGTCGCCCAGACGCTCGCCAGCGCCACCATCGCGCCGACCGACAAGTCGATGCCGCCACCGGTGATGACGAACGTCATCCCGATGCTGACCACACCGATCACCGCGGCCAGCCGCAGGATCGTGAGCACGTTGGCGGTACTCGCGAACCGGTCCCCCGCGGTCGCGACGCCGACGATGCAGAGCAGCACCAGCGCGATCACCAGCCCGATGTTGCGGCCGGCCCCGCTCTTCAGCAGATTGCCCAGCACGGTCGCGGTGCCGTTCCCGCCGTTGCCACCGGAGCGGCCACTGCGTGGCCCCGTCGCGGCCGGATCGACGTCGATCATCGCCTGGCCTGGTGTCGAGACCGCCTGGGCCGGCAGCCCCGGTCCCGGCGTCGCCGGCACCTGCGGCGGCTGATCCTGGGTTCGTGCGACTTCCTCACTCATCACACGGCACTTCCTTCCATCACCAGATCGAGAACCTGGTGTTCGTCGATGTCCTGCGCGGGACCCGTGTGCACGGCCCGCCCCTCCCGCATCACGATCACCCGGTCGGCCAGACCGAGCACTTCCTCGACCTCGCTGGAGACCAGCACGATCGCGACCCCGTTGGCGGCCAGCTTGCGGATCAGCGCGTAGATCTCGGACCGCGCTCCCACGTCCACACCCCGGGTCGGCTCGTCCAGCAGCAGTACCCGGCAGTCCCTCATCAACCAGCGAGCCAGGACGACCTTCTGCTGGTTGCCGCCCGACAGGTTGCGGACGGGAATGTCCACCGCGGCCGGCCGGACGTCCAGCGCCTTGGTCAACTCCTCAGCGGCCTGCTTCTCGGCGTGGCCGTTCAGGAATCCACCGCTGGCGAAGCGCCCCATGCTCGACACGGTGATGTTCTTGTAGACCGCCTCGTCGAGCAACAGCGCCTGACTCTTGCGCTCTTCCGGCGCCAGCCCGACTCCGGCTTTGACAGCCTGCTGCACCTGTCCCGGCCGCAGCACCTTGCCGTCCACCCGGACGACCCCGGTCGCCGCCTTGCGCGCGCCGTACACGGTCTCCAGTACTTCGGAACGCCCCGACCCGACGAGTCCCGCGAGACCGAGGATCTCGCCGGCCCGGACCGAGAAGTGGATGTCGGCGAACTCCCTCGGCCTGGACAGGTTCGCGACCTCGAGCACCACGGGCGCGGTGTTCTCGACCTCGTTGCGAGGCGGGAAGACGTACTCGATCGAGCGGCCGGTCATCAGCCGGATCAGCTCGGCGGTCGGTGTCTCGCGGGCGTCGAGGCCGGTCGCCACGGTGGCGCCGTCCTTGAGCACGGTGACCCGGTCGCCGATCTCGCGGATCTCCTCGAGCCGGTGCGAGATGTAGACGATCGCGACACCTTGCGAGGTGAGGTCGCGGATTACCCGGAAGAGGTTGTCGACCTCTTCGGAGTCGAGTACCGCGGAGGGCTCGTCCATCACGATCAGCCGGGCTTTTCTGGAGAGCGCTCTCGCCATGCTGACCACCTGCTGGCCTGCCGCGGACAGCAGTCCGACGGTCCGGCCCGGCGGGATCTCGCCGTGGCCGAGGCCCTTGAGCAGTTCGCGGGCCTTGGTGTTCGCCTCGTGCCGGCGGGTCAGGCCGAAGCGGGCGGGTTCGTGGCCGAGGAACACGTTCTCGGCGACGGTGAGGTCGGGGACGAGGTCGAGTTCCTGGTAGATGGCGGCGATGCCGAGGGCCATCGAGTCGGCCGGGGTGCTCAGCGAGACCAGGCGGCCGTTGACGTGGATGGTGCCGGCGTCGGGTTTGTGGGCGCCGGTGAGGACGCGGATCAGGGTCGACTTGCCGGCGCCGTTCTGGCCGAGCAGGCAGTGCACCTCGCCGCGCCGGATGTCCAGGTCGACGCCGTCGAGGGCGCGGACTCCGGGGAACTCCTTGACGATGCCGGTCATCCGAAGCAGGTCTTCGCCTGCCGCGGCAGGGACTTCATACTCGGTCATTGGGCTACTCCTGCGGTGTCGCGACCTACGAGGGTCGGGTCGAGGAAAACCTGGTCGAGTGAGATCTGCGCGCCGCCGCGGACGGCGGCGGTGAAGCCGAGCTGGGACTGGACGACGCGGCAACCGCCGCCTTCCGGCGCGATCACGCGGTCCCGGATCGCGCTCTCCAGCGGTTCTTTGAGCCACGGCCCGAGGACCGCGAAGTAGCCGCCGAGCACGAGCACGTCCGGGTTCAGGATGTTCACCAGGATCGCGCCGCCGATGCCCAGCCAGGTGCCGACATCGGCCAGCGCCTTCAGCGTCCTGGCGCTTCCGTCCTCGGCCCGCTGGGTGATCTCGGCCAGCCGCTGCTCGACATCCAGCGACGGGTCGCGGACCGGGTCGTCCGAGTCAGTTGCCTTGTTCAACAAGGCGGTCAGCCCGACGACGGTCTCCCAGCAGCCGGTACGGCCGCAGCCGCAGGTTCCGCCGGCCGGTGCGACCGGCATGTGCCCGACCTCGCCGCTGAACCCATGACCGCCACGCAGCAGATGCCCACCGGTGACCATGCCACCACCGACACCGACGGCGCCGGTCAGCAACACGATGTCCTGAACCTGGTCGGCGTCCGGCTCGGTGGCCGCCTTGATCTCCGAGTACGCCGCGAGCGCGGCAAGGTTCGCCTCGTTGTCCACCCGCACCGGGTACGCCGGACCGCCGAGGCGCTCGCACATCTCGTCGACGACGGGGACCTCCGCCCAGCCGAGGTTCGGGGCGAGCTTGAGCGAACCCGTCGCGCTCTGGACCAGGCCGGGCACGGCGAGCGTGACGCCGGCGATCTGGCCACCACGGGCCAGGACGGCGGTCACGGATTCGCGGATCAGCTCGGCCAACTGGTCGAGTGTGGTCGCCGGGTCGAGGTGAGCGACGTCGAGCGGGACGCGCCGCTGGGTGACGGTCTCGCCGCTCAGGTCGAGGGCGGTGACGGCGAGGTAGTCCACGTTGATCTCGGCGCCGACGCCGCAGACGCCGCTGCCGTCGAGCTCGACGAGCTGGCCCGGGCGGCCGAGCGCGCCGGCCTCTGCCTGGCCCTCGCGGAGCAGGCCGCGGTCGACCAGTTCGGCGACCAGGCTGCTGACGGTGGCCTTGTTGAGTCCGGTGTCGGCGGCGATCCGGGCGCGGGAGCGGGATCCCGCCGCACGGACGTGCCGGAGTACCACCGACAGGTTGTTCCGCCGGAGCGAGACGTGATCGGCGGCGACCACACCGCTGCCTGGCCGGCTGCTTTCGGACAGCGTCATGAGCCCCACCCCTTCTCCCCCGACAGGAGAAATCGCGGCTCCTGTGACGCCGCTCACAGACTTTGTCTGTTGAACCAACAAACTAAGTACAGGCGAGGTGGGCGTCAAGATGTTGCGGCGAAGTTTCTTCAGAGCGTCAGTTCTGTGTCAGTCTGAAAATTGCAAGTTGTTCTTCAAGTTTTGCGTGCGACCTTGCGCACTGAAGCGCCCGTTTGTACGCTCGCGCCACTCTCCGCAGTCCTGTCCGCCCCCTTTCAGGAGCCTGCAATGCCTTTGTCTGACCTTCCCCGCCCCTCCGCCCCGATCACACGCCGCACTTTCCTGGCTGCCTCAGCAGCCACCGCCGCAGCCGCCGGAACCACCATCGGCACCGCTCTGCCCTCCTCCGCGACCACCGCGACCCCGGTCGCCAGTGGCCCCGGCGACGTGGTCGGCAAGATCACCGTCGGCTACCAGGGCTGGTTCGCCTGTATCGGCGACGGCGCCCCGATCAACAGCTGGTGGCACTACAGCCGCAACGCGGGTCAGCCGCCGTCGCCGTCGAACACCACGATCGTCAGCTGGCCGGATGTCCGTGAGTACACGGCGACGTACCAGACGGCGTACGCGAATCTCGGCAACGGCCAGCCGGCCAAGCTGTTCTCGTCGTACGACCAGCAGACCGTCAACACGCACTTCCAGTGGATGCAGCAGAACGGCTGCGACACGGCCGCGCTGCAACGGTTCAATCCGTTCGGTGGTGAGGGACCCACCCGGGACGCGATGGCGGCCAAGGTCCGGCAGGCCGCCGAGCAGTACGGGCGCAAGTTCTACATCATGTACGACGCGACCGACTGGACGAACATGCAGTCGGAGATGAAGACCGACTGGACCAACAAGATGAAGGCGTACACGTCGTCGCCGGCGTACGCGAAGCAGAACGGCAAACCGGTCGTCTGCATCTGGGGCTTCGGCTTCAACGAGGCCAACAAGGCCTTCCCTGCTTCGGCTTGTCTCGATGTCATCAACTGGTTCAAGGGCCAGGGCTGCTACGTGATCGGCGGCGTGCCCACGCACTGGCTGCCCGGCAACGAGGACTCGCGGCCCGGGTATCTCGAGGTGTACCACGCGTTCAACATGATCTCGCCGTGGATGGTCGGCCGGATCCAGGACGTCGCCGGCGCGGATCACTACTACAACAACGTGAATCAGCAGGATCAGGCCGACTGCAACGCGCACGGCATCGACTACCAGCCCTGTGTCATTCCGGGCGATCTGCAGTCCGGTCACCGCGCCCACGGCGAGCTGATGTGG
This sequence comes from Kribbella sp. NPDC051620, assembly GCF_044453825.1. NCBI lineage: Bacteria > Bacillati > Actinomycetota > Actinomycetes > Propionibacteriales > Kribbellaceae > Kribbella > Kribbella sp. NPDC051620. The sequence goes on along the minus strand of NZ_JBITDB010000001.1, from coordinate 768,738 downwards.
CGGCAGTTCTACAACCTCACCCGAGTCGGCGTGCAGGGCATGTACATCTCGATGTTCGACGAGTTCAACGAGGGCAACCAGATCGCCAAGACGGCCGAGACGCAGGCCTGGATCCCCACCGGGTCAGGGCTTCGCGCCCTCGACGAGGACGGGACGGCGTGCTCGTCGGACTACTACCTGCGGCTCACCAACGACGGCGGGCGGATGTTCAAGGGACAGATCCCGTTGACCGCGACGCGGCCGACCCAGCCGATGCCGAACCAGGGCAGCGGCGGCGTGATCTTCTACCAGCACATCGACTACGGTGGCACGGCCGGCCAGGCACTTGCCAAGGGCAACTACACGCGGGCGCAGCTCGCCGCGGCCGGGGTCCAGGACAACTGGGCGTCGTCGGTGAAGATCCCGGCCGGCTGGACGGTGACGATCTACGCCGAGGACAACTTCACCGGACAGACCTGGACCCGGACGGCCGACACGGCGAACTTCGTTGCCTTGTCGCCCAATGCGAACGACCAGTTGACGTCCTGCCGGATCTCCTAGTTCTAAAGGAGTTCCAGGTTCTAAAGGAGTTCCAGGCTGTCGGTGGCGAGTGTGATGACCGCGCCATCGAGGTGCAGGCGGCAAGCGATGGCGTGGCCGGCGCAGGTGAGAAGGGCAGGGCCGGCCACGTCGACCACCCGGTACGCGACCGGCTGGGTGCAGGGCTCGACGACGGCCTGCTGCTCGCGGTAGCAGCCGAGCACGTGACAGGTCACCACCTCACCGACGGCCATCAGGGTCAGGCCGTGGTCCTCGCACATGCCCCAGGTGACCTGACAGGTCTGACCCTCGGCCGCGGCCAGCCGGATCAGGTTGCCCGCGGTCGTCTCGAGTTCGCTGGCGACCGTACGGAAGGTGTCGGCCGCCTGGTCGAGATCGCGGCGGAGTTGGCGGGACGCCACCGATTCGGGCAGGCCGCGCGTTGCCGCGATCAGGCCCTCGGACAAGGCGATGGCGGCCAGGGCGATCTCGTCGACCTTGACCGGTGTGCCGAAGCCGGACGAACGTGCCGGCTCGGGGCTTGCAGGCTGCGCTGGTACTGGGCCTGGTACTGCGTCTGCTACCGGGTCTGGTGGGACCAGCCGGCCGGGCGGCGTCGCGTTCGGCGGCACACCGTTGGCGGTGCCGTTGCCAGGTGCGCTTCCGTTGCCGGTTGCGCTGCCATTGGGCGGTTGACCGTTCTGCACGCGCAGTGGGGCACGGCCGTTCTGGCCCGTGCGTCCTGCTCCTTCGACCACCATGTCGTTCGCGCTCCGGTCACTCGCACGCTTGGCCTTCGCCATTCGCTCGCCCCCTGATGTGTGTCGCCCCCGGTGGCCGATGGTGCCATGCCGGAAGGGGGTGCGGCCAGAGCAAATCGACGAGCATCACACAGGGCTGAACACGCCTTGCACACAGCAACGATTCGGCCCTTCCGGGTACCGGAACACCACCCCCAACCTCAACTTCGGTTCCACTATTCCCGGGGTGGGGGCGGCTAATCACAGCGAGCGAATTCCACACACTCCCTTAACACTTGAACCACTCTTGGTGACGTTACTCGTGCGTCGCGTCGATCTGCCGGTGCAGGAACTCGACTGTGCGGGTGCGGGCCGCCAGCGCGGGGTGCCCCGGGGTCTCGCGAACCTCGGTGGTGAGGACGCCGTGCGCGCCCTTCGCGAAGCCGCCGGGGTTGCCGGGACTGGAGTCGAGTTCGATCACCTCGAAGGCGTCGCCGAGGTGCTCGCGGAGAGTGGCGAAGCGCTCGGGCGGTACCGCTCGGTCTTTGGTGAACCGCAGGCCGAGCGCGCACAGGCCGTCGGTGCGGCTCCGCTCGACCACTTGAGCCAGCTCTTCTCGCGACATGGTGGGATCGCGCCGCATCCTCGCGGAGATCGGGAACGGCGTGGCCGGCTGACTCAGCACCGAAGCCAGCACGCTCGACTCGACGGCGGTGGCCAGCGCGAAACCGCCCGTGAAGCACATCCCGATGACGCCGACGCCGCGTCCCGGCGTACGGGCCGCAAGGTCGGCGGCGACTGCTCGCAGGTACGCCGTGATCGGGCGCTCGGCGTTGACCGCGAAGGCGCGGAACTCCGACGACACGCACAGCCGGGCGACCGTCCCAAGCACGTAGCCGACCGACTCGGGTTTGCCGGGCGTACCGAACGGCGACGGGATCACAACGGTGAACCCCTCGTCGACCAGATGATCCGCGAGCCCGAGCACCTGCGGGGTGATCCCGGGGATCTCCGGGATCAGCACGACGCCGGGACCTTCACCCTTCTCATAGCAGTCATAGGTGAGTCCAGCGCCACTGAAGGGCGCCTTCGCCCAGCCGGTCAGGGTCGAGGTCGGGGCAGCACCGGTCATGGGTGGAGTCTCCTCGGCAGGTCGGGGTTCCCAGCGTAGAACCCCGGAGAGCGTCAAGGAGCGTAGTGCTGGACCGCGCCGCCTCGGGACAGATCGACCAAGGTGTGCGCCAGCTCGCGGGCCTCGCCCACGATCTCGTCCAGGTCCATAGTGGTGAGTCGGCGATCTCTCACGACTATGTTGCCATCGACAACTACCGTGACGACGTCCGAGGCGCGGACCGAATAGACCAGCGCTGCTCTTGGATCGTGCAACGGTTGGCAGTGCGGTCCGGACAGGTCGACCAGTGCGATGTCAGCGCGCCGCCCCGGCTCGATCGCGCCGATCTCGCCCGCCAGGCCGGCTGCTGCCGCTCCACCTCGGGTGGCGGCGCGGAGGGTGTCCGAGATGGTCATCCATTCGGCGTCCTGCTCGCGGTGCTTCTGCGTCAATGCCAACAGCCTAAGGGATTCCCAGACGTCGAGAGTGTTGTGTACGGCCGCTCCGTCCGTACCGACCCCGACGGCGATACCCGCCGACCAGAGCCGCTTGACCGGAGTGGTCGGGCCCATGGCGAGCTTGAGGTAGACCTTCGGGCATGCGGCGACCGACGTACGGGCCGCGTGTTTGGCCAGGATCGGAAGGTCGGCATCGGTGATGCCGCAGCCGTGGGCGATGAGGGCGCCTGCCTCGAGGACGTTGGTGCGGGCGAGCACCTCGATCGGAGTCGCGCCGAGACGGTCTATCGAGGATTGCGTCTGGTCGGCCGTCTCGGCGGCGTGGAGGTGGATGCGGAATCCTTCGGCTTGTGCGACTTCCGCAGTACGGGCCAGGTCTTGTTCGGAGACGGTGTAGGTGGCGTGCGGTCCGAGGCTTGCGGTGATCCGGGGCAGTTGGTTTTCAGTGGCCTTCTGGCCGAGGGCGCGGATCTGCCGGGCCGCCTCGTACGCCGCCTCGCGACCATCCGTGCCGGTCGAGGAGAAGAAGGTCGGCGCGAGATCCGCGCGGATCCCGGTCTCGAGTGCGGCCGCAGCGATCTGGTCAGCATGGAAGTAGTGGTCCACGAACGTGGTCACCCCGGCCAGCAACATCTCCGCACACGCGAGGCGGGCGCCGACCTTGACTCGCTCGGGCGTCAGGTTCATCTCCATCGGCCAGATCTTGCGGTTGAACCAGTCGTCGATCGAGACGTCCTCGGCCGCGCCGCGCATCATCACCATCGGGCTGTGGGTGTGCGAGTTCACCAGCCCCGGTACGGCGATCAGCCCGGTCCCGTCCAGTTCCTCGATGTCAGCCGCGGCGGCGAGCGCGCCGGCCGGCATCACCTCGTCGATCGTCCCGTCCTCGATCACGATGTCCTGAAACTCGTCGACCCGGCACTCCCCCTCCACCGGCACCACCAGCACCGAACAGTTCCGGATCACCAACCGCGCCATGTTCCCTCCACAACCCGACCGACCGTCACCACAGTCTGATCCATTCACGGCCGCACCACCCGAACTCCGCCCCGGGCAACCGGCTGATTTCTGTGCCACAGCAACCGGACAGCTTCTGTGGCCCGGTGGCGGGTTAGCTTCTGTTGATGGTGTTCTGGCAGTTGACGATCGACGCGAACGACCCTGAGCGGCTCGCCCGCTTCTGGCAGGAAGCTCTTGGGTGGGTGCGGACGCCGCCCTCTCCGCCGACCACCGAGGCCGATTCTCCGCCGACTACGGACGCCGGGGATGAGCCGAGTTGGTGGGCGCACTATCGCGGGCGCCTCGGCGGGCGGGACGCTTTCACCGACCGGCTCTTCGACCCAGCGGGGGTCGGGCCGCCGTTGTGGTTCCAGAAGGTACCCGAGGCGAAGGCCGGCAAGAACCGCCTGCACCTCGACCTGTATCCCACGGGCCGCGACGACTCCCTCGGCCAGGAACGCCGGATCGAACTGATCGACGCCAAAGCCGCCGAACTGGTAGCCCTCGGCGCCACCGTCAAACACCGCATCCGCGACGACAACCCCGCCGACCTCGAGTACTACCTCATCCTCCAAGACCCCGAAGGCAACGAATTCTGCATCAGCTAGGCCAGCCGCGGCGTCCGCTCGGTGGGGTCAGTCGGCCGGCTCGGTGAATTTACTCGTCATCGGCTGTGAGGCTGTGCCAGGTGTCGAAGGCGACGGCTGCCGCGGCTCCTGCTTCTTTCGCGTCGATGAGACTGATCAGCTGCTCGTGACGCTCGACGGACTTCGGGCCGTCGACACCGAAGCGCAGCCGCTCCGCGCGGCGGATCAGCGGGTCGAAGTGCTCAAGTACTGCCTCGATGGCCCGATTGCCGAGCGCGGCGACCGGGATCCTGTGCAGTTCCTGGTCGGCGATCAGCGCGGCGCTGACATCGCCTGATGCCACAGCGCCGGCGAACCGGCGGTTCGCGTCCCGCATCCGGTCGACATCCTGGCTGCTGAGCCGGCTCGTCACCTGCCGCACGGCCAACTCGTGCATCGCGGCGACGACATCTCTGGCGTCTCGCACCGCCTGGATGTCGATGTCGCTGACCGTTGTCGATCGCCCCGGCAGCGCCACCACCAATCCACTCTCCCCCAGGCGCAGCAGCGCTTCGCGCACCGGGGTCCGGCTTACCCCCAGCCATTCCGCCAGGTCGCCGTCCTTGAGTTGCTCGCCGGGCCTGAACGTTCCGTCGACGATGGCGTCGCAGAGCCGTCGATAGACGTCGTCGCGCAGAAGAGTGCGGTCTACGGCAGGAGTGCCCGCGGGTATCGGCATGGCAATATATTGCACCCAAATCCCCCCGTCGCGCCTGTTGCCGCCCGCTCCGCGCTGTAATATATTGCATATCTCAGCCCGGCGGTCAGCCGGCTCACCACCCTTCCGCTCGCGACGCCCGCCGAGAGGATGAGAGAGGACCAGTTCATGAGCACCGACCAGGAGATCAGGAATGTCGTGCTGGTGCACGGCGCGTTCGCGGACGGCTCGGGATGGCGTGGCGTTCACGACAACCTGACCAGCCGCGGCTACCAGGTGTCGATCGTGCAGAACGCCCTGACGTCGCTGGCGGACGACATCGCCTCGACCAACCGGGTGCTGGACCGGCAGGACGGCCCCACGATCCTCGTCGGCCACTCCTATGGCGGCGTGGTCATCACCGAGACCGGTATCCACCCGAACGTGGCAGGGCTCGTCTACGTCTCCGCGCTGGCACCCGACGCCGGCGAGACCACCAGCCAGCAGTACGAAGGCTTCGCGGCGACCCCGGACTTCGTCATCGACGTCGGCGACGACGGCTACGGGTTCCTCAGCCACGACAAGTTCAAGGACGGCTTCGCCCACGATGTGAGCGACGCGGACGCCGCATTCCTGCGCGATTCGCAGGTCCCGATCAACATGGCGATCTTCAGCACCCCGGTGAAGAACGCCGCCTGGCACGACAGGCCCACCTGGGCCGTGATCGCGAGCGAGGACAAGGCATTCGATCAGGCAATGCTGCAGCACATGGCGAAGCGGAGTGGCGCGGAGATCACCTACGTGCCCGCGAGTCACGCCTTGTTCATCACCCAGGCCGACGTCGTGGCCGACACCATCGACGCCGCCGCAAAGAGTGCGCTGCCTCGTACCCGCTGACCGGCCTCCGGCCACGCGCCCGCCGTGCATGCCGGCTCACTCCGAGGGAGAGGTCATATGTCGATCATCCCGTTCCAGGTGCCGCTCTGGATCGAACTCCTGGCCGCGGGACTCGGTGGCCTGCAAGGGGCTCTCTTCGCTGCAGGCATCAGACCTCGCCGGATCGACCTGCTTGGCGTCATCGTGATCGGGCTCACCGTCTCGCTCGGGGGGAGCCTGCTGCGCGACATCGTGCTCAACCAGCCACCGGTCGTCATCTGGAGCAACTGGTACCTGATCGTCGCCGGCGCCTCGGCGATCCTCGGCATGGTGCTGCAACCTGTGCTGGCGCGGGCGGACTGGATCATCACCGTACTGCTCGACGCCGTTGTGATGGGCCTGTTCGGAGCCATCGCGGCCACGAAAGCACTGTCGCTCGGTGTCGGCGAGGCCGGAGCGCTGGTCGTCGGTGTCATCGGGGCCATCGGCGGCGGGATGCTGCGCGACGTGATTCTGAGCCTGCCGTTCTCTTTCCTGCAGGTCGGCACCCTGTACGCCGTCGCCGCGGGCACCGGTACCGGCGTACTCGTTCTTCTGGCCCGGCTCGGTACACCCATCCCGATCACGGGACTCGTCTGCGTGCTGGCAACCACCCTCGTGCGGCTGGCCGCAGTCCGCTTCAACTGGACCTTCCCGGAGCAGTTCACCCTGCGTCCCCGGGAATTTCATGACTGATGGAGCCGAGAGCTCCGAGAGGAGGAACCATGTCGAAGTCAGAACGCGACCGGCTGGACGGGCGCCGAGCCCTCGTCACAGGCGGGTCGAAAGGATCAGGCAAAGCCGTGGCCGAGCGGCTCCGGGAGCTCGGCGCCGATGTCTTCGTGACAGCCCGATCGATGCCCGCCGGCTACGAGTTTCCCGACCGCTTCATCGAGGCCGACACCTCGACTGCCGGCGGGTCGGACCGTGTTGCCACCCGAATGAGCCAGGCCGGCGGAGTGGACATCCTCGTGCACGTGGTGGGAGGCGCCTCGACTCCGTCCGGCGGATTCGCGGTCATCACCGATGAGCAGTGGATGACTGAGCTGCAGCTCAACTTCCTCGGCGCCGTCCGGCTCGACCGGGCGCTGCTCCCCGCGATGATCGAGTCCGGCTCAGGCGTGGTGCTCCACTTCACCTCGATCCAGCGCGAGATGCCACAGTTCGAAGCATCTCTGGCGTACGCGGCCTCGAAAGCGGCGCTGCGCACGTACAGCAAGGGACTCGCGAACGAGCTTGCACCACGAGGCGTGCGGGTCAACTCGATCAGCCCCGGCGGGATCGAGACCGAGGCCTACGAGCGATTCGTCGACCGGATCGCCGAAGGCAACGGCATCAGCAGGGACGGAGCCAAGCAGAAGATCTTCGACTCCCTCGGTGGCGTGCCGCTGGGCCGGTTCGCCAGCCCGGAGGAGATTGCCGATCTCGTCGGGTTCCTGGTGTCCGATCGAGCGTCGTCGATCGTCGGTGCCGAGTACGTGATCGACGGCGGAACCGTGCCCACCGTCTGACCGAAAACCATTTCAGCGAAGCGATCAGTCAGTCTTCCCCAAGCCCGGACGCTGCCGAGCGTCCCGATTCAGACCAGAGAGAGAAGAGAGCACACAATGAGTGCAATCGCCCTGCCCAAGGCCGTGGAGAACTTCGTCACGACCACCAACACCCACGACGGCGAGTCGCTGTTCGCCGTCTTCGCACCCGGAGCCACCGTCGTCGATGACGGCGCCACCTACGCCACAGAGGCCGAGATCCGGGAGTGGATAAAGGTGCACCAGGTGGACCCCAAGATCGTCATCACGCCGACCTCGTTCGACGACGATCGCCTGCTGGCATCCATCGACGGCGAGTTTCCGGGCGGCCCCCTGACCTTCGCGTTCACCTTCGCCACGAAAGACGACCTCATCACCAACCTGCTCATCGAAGCCGTATAACAGCGGCGGTGGCGAGTGAGGACGGCAGATGGGTGCGAGTGCGCGTGCAGTTCGGCGTACGGTCTCACCGGACCCGCCGGACGGCGGCGGGTCGTCGGCCGACGGGATGTACAGACCGCGATGGGCTGAACGTGCGTACGAGTGAGCCGTCACCGGTGGCTTGGGATCTCACACAGGAGTGGCGAGATTGGGATGCCTAGGGGAACGTTTGTTCGAATGTCGGCTATGGTGGGGGTATGGGTGCTGATCTTCAGGCCTCCTTGCTGGATGCGTTCGAGGATCCCGCGTTGGGATCGCTGGACGGGATTCGGCGGACGGAGCTGAGCCAGGGCGCGTGGATCGACGTGCTGCCGCGGTGGTTGACCGGGGCGGACCAGGTGTACGAGCGGCTTGCCGCCGACGTGCCCTGGCGTGATGAGCGACGGCAGATGTACGACCGGGTGGTCGATGTTCCCCGGCTGCTGTGCTTCTACGGGGAGAACGAGGATCTGCCGTTGCCGATTCTCGACGAGGCGCGGGATCTCCTGAGCGAGCACTACGCGGAGGAGCTCGGAGAGCCGTTTCGGACGGCCGGCTTGTGTTTCTATCGCGATGGGCGGGACAGCGTCGCCTGGCATGGCGACAAGATCGGTCGGGGCAGTCGCGAGGACACGATGGTGGCGATCCTTTCCGTGGGTGAACCGCGGGTACTTGCGTTGCGGCCGAAGCCGGGGAGTAACAGTGGGCCGGTGAGTTCGACGATTCGCTATCCGTTGGGGCATGGGGATCTGATCGTGATGGGTGGTAGTTGCCAGCGCACCTGGGAGCACGCGATTCCCAAGTCCTCCGGTCACATCGGCCCCCGGATCAGCATCCAGTTCCGCCCCCGAGGCGTCCGCTGACCCCGAGAGCGCTCGAGGCGACCGGCAAGGGGTGTGCCCGGTGGGCAATGTTGGGGCGGCGGGCGTGGTGCGGTGTGTCGGGTCGGCGAGGTTGGGCCGGGTGGGCGTGGTGGGGTGGGTAGGGGGACGGCGTGGAGGTTGGTGGGGGTGGCTAGGTAGAAGGCCAGGAGGCGGATCGAGGCTGTTTGGCAGGTTTGGATGGCGGCTTGGGTCCAGTCGTGGTCTGAGGGTGGGTCTGGTTCGGGGCGGCCCAGGGCGAGGATGAGGGCGCCGTCGGGGCGGCCCTGGAGGACCGGCACCAGGGGTGCCAGGGCTCTGATGCAGGACCTGGCCGAGGCCAGTGGGGCGTCTCGCGGTAGGTCGAGAAGGATCGACGTACGGAAGCGGGCTCGGCCGTCGCAGATCAGGGCGGCCAGGACGCCTTGGCGGCGCTCGGCCTCGGTGACGAAGAGGTCGACGGCGTTGGCGGCGAGCACGGGGTCGGTCAGTGGACGGGTGAGCCAGTTGGTGGGGAGGTCGTTGAAGGTCATACCTAGAAGGTGCCGTCGTTTCCCAGCCGATCGGCGGTTGTCCACAGCCCAATTCGGATTGCCTCAATTGGCCCACGGGATCTGCGGTGAAGTGGACCGCGTGGATGGGCCGGTCGGATCTTAGGCTCGGGGTAACAAGAGCTGAGGGAGACCGAGATGACCACCACCCGCATCACGAAGGCCGGTTCGCTGCTGCCGCCGGCCGGCGCCGCCCGCAATCTCGCGTTCGCGCAGCTGGCCAACTCGGTCGGCGACGGCGCGTTCATCGTCACCTCGGCGCTCTTCTTCACCCGCGTCGTCGGCCTGTCCACCGCGCAGGTCGGGCTCGGCCTCACGATCGCCTGGCTGGTCGGCTTCCTGACCGGCGTACCGCTCGGCAATCTCGCCGACCGCAAAGGCCCCCGCGGCGTCGCCATCCTGCTGGCACTGTCCACCGCGGTCTCGGTCGGCTCGTTCCTCTTCGTCCGCAGCTTCCCGCTGTTCCTGATCGCGGCCATCGCCTACGCGAGCAGCCAGACCGGACTCACCGCCGCTCGCCAGGCTCTACTGGCCGGCTTGGTCCAGCCGGCCGAGCGCACGAGGATCCGCGCGTTCCTGCAATCGACGGTCAACGCGGGTCTCGCAGTGGGCGCCGCGTTCGGCGGTGTGGCACTACGGTTCGACACGGCACCGGCGTACCTGACCGTCTTCGCGATCGACGCCGCGAGCTTCCTGATCGCCGCAGCCCTGATCCACCGGGTCCCCGCAGTCCAGCCCGTCAAGCTCCGGGTCGCCGGCGAGCCTCGCCTGGCGGTGCTGCACGATCGCCCGTACGCCGTACTGGCCCTGCTCAACGCCGTAATGCTGATGTTCATGCCACTGCTGAGCCTCGTCGCCCCGCTGTGGATCGTCGAGCGCACCAACGCCCCCGGCTGGGTCGTCGCCTCGCTGCTCATCATCAACACGCTCGGCGTCACGTTCTTCCAGGTACGGATCGCCCGCTCGGTCACCGACCTCCGTACTGCGACCCGCTCGGTCCGCTTCGCCGGAGTCGCGATGCTGGCCGCATGTGGGGTCTTCGCCCTCTCCGCCATCGGGATGGCCCCCGTCGGCGCAGCCGCAGTACTGGCTGTCGCTGCAGCGCTGCTGACCTTGGGCGAGATGAAGCTGGCCTCCGGTGCCTGGGAGATCAGCTTCGGCCTTGCTCCTGCCGACAAGCAGGGCCAGTACCAGGGTTTCTTCGGAACCGGCCCCGCGATCGCCCGGATGCTCGGTCCGGCGCTGCTCACCACACTGGTCCTGGGATGGGGTCCGGTGGGCTGGATGATCGTCGGCGCCCTGTTCCTTGGGACCAGTGTGGCAACTGGTCCCGCCGTACGATGGGCGGCACGGACGCGGTCCGCCGGCCAGGTGACCGAGCCGTCTCTTGAGGAGGAGCAGGCCGCCTGATGGACATCCCCGGACTGGTCGAGATCACCTCGCAGGAAGAGCTGCGCGAGGTGGTCCCGGCGCCGTTGCAGGCCACCGCGAACAAGGTACGCAAGGAGCTCCACGAGCTCGACAAGCAGTGGCTGGCCGCGTCACCGTTCTGCCTGATCGCCACCTCCGCCGCCGACGGCAGCTGCGACGTCTCCCCCAAGGGCGACCCGGCCGGCTTCACCAAGGTGCTGGACGACTGCACCATCGTGATCCCCGAGCGGGCCGGCAACCGGCGGATCGACGGCTTTCTCAACATCGTCACCAATCCCCACGTCGGGCTGATCTACCTGCTGCCGGGCCGCGGCGAGACGCTGCGGATCAACGGCCGGGCCCGGATCGTCAAGGAAGCGCCGTTCTTCGACGAGATGATCGTGAAGGGCAACCGGCCGCAGCTCGCACTGCTGGTCGAGATCGAGGAGATCTTCCACCACTGCTCCAAGGCCTTCCTGCGCTCCAAGCTGTGGAAGACCGAGAGCTGGGACCCGGAGGCGGTGCCGAGCCGCGCCGAGATCGCGAAGGCAACCGACCGCCAGGACGCCGACCTTGCCGAGCTGAAGCAGTACTACGGCCCCAGCTACGAAGAGAGCATCTACAAGGTCAAGTACTGAGGCGGCAGGCGGTACTGCGGGCGGCGCAGTGCGAAGTACTCCGTGGCGACGATGACACCGGATAGGCCCGACCTCTACGGTTCGAAGGTGAGCACTACTGAGCTGATATCCGACGGCAGTCGCCTGAGGCGGGTGCTGCTGCCTGCGGTCGTCTCGGTCGTCGCGGTGTTCGGGTCGTTCGGCTCCTCCAACAACCAGGAGGGGCGGCGCCATGGCGACTGGATCATGGTGGTGCTCGTCCTACTCGGCTCCGTGGCGCTCTACTGGCTGCGGAGCCGTCCGATACCGGTGCTGTGGGCAACGGTCATCTCGACGCTCGCGTACATGCTGATGCAGTACGGGTACGGGCCGATCATCTTCGCTTTCGTGATCGCTGTCTTCACGGTGATCAGGACCGGGCATCGGCTGGCCGGTTGGATAGGACTGGTCGCACTGTACGCCGGGCACGTGCTTGGACGACTCGTGCTCGGTACCAATGATCAGAACGTCTACCAGATCCTCCTGGTCGGCACCTGCTTCGTCGTACTGGGGTTCCTGGCCGAGCTGTTCCGGGGGCATCGCGAGCGGGTGATGGCCGCCAACAAGACCAGGCGTGAGGCAGAGTTGCGGCGGGCCGGTGAGGAGCGGCTGCGGATCGCGCAGGAGCTCCATGACGTGGTGGCGCACCACATCTCGCTGATCAACGTGCAGGCGTCCACTGCGCTGCACCTGGTTGACCGACAACCGGAGCAGGCCGGGCCGGCGCTGGCAGCGATCAAGGACGCCAGCAAGGAGGCACTGGTCGAGCTCCGGTCGATCGTCGGCGTACTACGGCAGTCCGACGAGTCAGCACCACGCCAACCGGTCGCCGGGCTGGACCGGCTCGACCACCTGATCAGCCGTACGTCGATGGCCGGGCTGGAGGTACACACGATCATCCACGGAGACCCGCGCCCGCTACCGACCAGCCTGGACCGCGCGGCCTTCCGCATCATCCAGGAGTCGCTCACCAACGTCGTACGGCATGCGAAGGCCACTGCCGCGACCGTGCGCATCCAGTACGGCGAGGAGTCGCTCGTACTGCAGGTGGACGACGATGGCTCCGCACTGGCCGGGCCACCGCGCGAGGGCAACGGCATCGTCGGCATGCGAGAACGAGCCACCGCTCTGGGCGGCACCCTGACCGCCAGCCGTACTCCGACTGGCGGTCTCAGGATCGTCGCCACCCTTCCGATCTGACGACGATCGTCGGGGTACCGGCGGTCAGGGCAGGCGGACGTGACCCTCGTTGAGGTCCGCGACCTTGTCCACGCCCAGGAGGGCCATGGTGCGCCGGATCTCGGTGGTGAGGATCTGAGCGGCTCGGGCCACGCCTCGCTCACCACCTGCCATCAGACCGTAGAGGTAGGCACGGCCAACCAGGCAGGCGTCCGCCCCCAGGGCCAGGGACGCGACGATGTCGGCGCCGCTCATGATGCCGGTGTCCAGGTAGATCTCGGCGTCCGTACCGATGGCCTTGCGGACCTCGGGAAGGATCCGGAGCGGCGTGGGGGCGCGGTCCAGCTGACGGCCGCCATGGTTGGACAAGACGATGGCGTCGGCGCCGGCGTCGACCACGCGGCGGGCGTCCTCGACGGTCTGGATGCCCTTGATGATGAGTGGGCCGTCCCAGATCGAGCGGAGCCAGTTCAGGTCGTCGATGGTCATGGTCGGGTCGAAGAGCTGGTTCAGCAGGTCGGCGACCGTACCGCCCCAGCTCGACAGCGACGCGAAGGTGAGCGGGCGGGTGGTGAGCAGGTTGGCCCACCAGGCCGGGTGCATCGACGCGTCCAGGACCGTCTTGACCGTCAGTGACGGCGGGATGGTGAAGCCGTTGCGGACATCGCGAAGCCGGGCGCCGGCGACCGGTACGTCGACGGTCAGCATCAGTGCTTCGTACCCGGCGGCGGCTGACCGCTTGACCAAGTCCTCGCCGGCGGCGCGGTCCTTCCAGACGTACAGCTGGAACCACTTGCGCGCGTCCGGACCGGCCGCGGCGACGTCCTCGATCGAGGTTGTGCCCATCGTCGACAGCGCGTACGGGATGCCGATGTCCTGGGCGACCTTGACGACCGCGCTCTCGCCCTCGTGGTTCATCATCCGGGTGAAGCCGGTCGGCGCGAACGCGAACGGCAGCTCCGAGCGGCCGCCGAGGATCGACGTGCCGAGATCGATCTCGGAGACGTCGCGCAGGATCGACGGCTGCAGTTCCATCTCGCGGAACAGCCGCCGGGCGCGGCTCAGGCTGATCTCGGCCTCGGCGGCGCCGTCGGTGTAGTCGAAGACCGAGCGCGGCGTCCGGCGCTTGGCGAGCGCGCGCAGGTCGGCGATGGTGAGCGCCTTCGCCAGCCGGCGATCGGTCGCGTTCAGGGTGACCGGCTTGGGGCGCAGCAGCGGCTTGAGCTCGGACCAGCGGGGTATCTGGCGTTCGGTCATCGGTGCTTCCCTCGACAGCTGGACGGTGTGGTCGGACCACAGCATAGTCTGTGGTCCGACCACAGGGCTACACTCCCGTCTGTGACGAACTGCTCCGTACCGTGCGTGTGCCGGTGAAGAACTACGAGCTGGTCCTGAGCCGGGTCGAGGCCGATCTCGCGGCCGGGCGGCTGAGGCTCGGCGAGCGGCTGCCTGGAGAGCGCTCCCTGGCCGAACAGCTCGGGATCAGCCGGCCGTCGGTGCGGGAGGCCGTGCGGGTGCTGGAGGCGATGGGCGTGGTCCGTACTGCGACCGGCTCGGGACCTGAGTCAGGCGCGGTGATCGTCGCCGAGCCGGCCTCGCCGTTGACCGCGTTGCTGCGATTGCACCTCGCGACGAACCATCTGCCGATGGGCGACATCGTGCAGACGCGTGTGCTGCTGGAGTCGTGGACTGCCCGCGAGGCGGCGCATCATGCGGGGGCCGGTGACTTGGTGGCGGCTGAGGAGTTGCTGGACCGGATGGATGATCCGGGGTTGTCGCCGGAGGAGTTCCATCTGCTCGACGCGGAGTTCCATGTGGCGTTGTCGGCGCTGGCGGGGAACGTGCTGATCGCTGCCGTGATGTCGTCGTTGCGTACTGCGATTCACGGGTACGTGCTGGCCGCGGTACCGAATCTGGCGGACTGGGATGCGACGGCCGTCGGCCTGCGGGCCGAGCATCGGTCGATCGTGGGGGCGATCCGGGCCGGGGCGGGTGATGAGGCGGCAGCGCTCATCACCGCGCACATCGAGGGGTTCTATCGGGCTGCTCAGCTGCGTTGATCCTGCGGCGGTGTTGGGGCCCTTAGATGGTGGGGTTGCAGCGGGCCTTGGTGGAGAGGGCTGTGCGGCGAAGGCCGAGGATGACCAGGCTTCCTACCAGGATGTGGAGGGACGCAAGGCCGAGTTTGGCGCCTGTGCCGATGCCTGCGGTGAGGGGGCTGGTGAGGGACAGGGCGCAGGCGATGGTGGCGGTGATCGTCCAGGCTTTGCGGGCGGCGATGGTGTTGTGTTCGAGGATGGCCAGCAGGGCCCAGCCGGCCAGGGACATCGCCAGTGCGGCGAAGAGGACCGAGGGTGCGCCGATGTGGATGGTGCTGCCTTGCCTGGCTTCGAGGGTGAGGTTGAAGGCTTGGGTGAGGACGGCCCACCAGGCGACGGCGACGATGGTGGTGGTGGTTCCGGCGACTAGCAGCCGGCTACGACCCTCGATGCGGGTGGGAACTGCTGTGGTGGTGGCTGCGGTGGTTCTTGGGGTTGTGGTCATGGGGTAAGGATTGGCCGCGGTGTGGGGTGGCGGCATCGGTCTTGGGGCGGGAGTGGGTTGGTCTCCGGTCGGTGCGGCATCGACTTTGGTCGGTGGTGGGTGGGATGGTGGGCGGCTTAGGGTCGGCGGCATGGAGGAGTTCTGTACGGCGTCCAGGCGCGACCGCTGGGCCAACGTCATCGCGGTGACTGCTGTCGCGGCGCTGTCGGGAATGACGATCTTCGGGCGGCAGGTGGGAGACCTGCAGCCGGGATGGCTGGCTTTCGACGTCGCGGTCGGGATTGTTGCCTGTGGCCTCATTCCGGTACTCGGGCGGTACCCGGTCCAGGGCGCGCTGGCGCAGGCCGTACTGGCCATGCTCTCCCCCGCCGCGACGCCGCCGTCGACGGTCGGCACGTTGACGGTCGCGCAGCGTCGTACGGTGAAAACGGCCGCGCTCGTCGCCGCGGCCGGCGTTGTCGGCCACTTCGTCCAGGAGCTCTGGCGACCGATCAACGGGCTCGATCTGGGCTGGTTCGTCGTGCTGGACATCGCCGTTCACGCCGCCCTGCTCGGTTGGGGACAGTGGATGCAAGCCCGACGGCAACTGCTCAACTCGTTGCGAGAGCGCGCTCTCCGGGCCGAGAACGAGCAAGGGCGGCGGGTCGCGGAGGCGCGGACGTTGGAGCGGACGAAGATGGCGCGCGAGATGCATGACGTGCTCGCGCATCGGCTGTCGTTGCTCGCGACGTACGCCGGGGCGCTCGAGTACCGGCCGGACTCGTCGCCGGAGAAGCTTGCCCAGGCGGCCGGGGTGATCCGTACCGGGGTGCATCAGGCGCTGGACGAGTTGCGCGAGGTGATCAGCGTGCTCCGCGACAGCGAGATCGACGAGCTTCCGGGTGGGCGGCCGCAACCGACGTTCGGCGATCTGGCCGGGCTGGTTGCCGAGTCGCGGGATGCCGGTACGGAGATCCGGTACGCCGAATCCGTCGGTGCGCCGGAATCGTTGCCCCCGGCAACCGGGCGGACGGCGTACCGGGTGGTGCAGGAAGGGTTGACCAATGCGCGCAAGCACGCGGCCGGGCATCCCGTCACGCTGGTCGTCGACGGCAAGCCTGGTGAGTCGTTGCGGATCGAGCTCAGCAACCCGAGCGGCAACGGCGTACCGCTGGCGCCTGGGAGTGGTACAGGCCTGGTCGGGTTGACCGAGCGCGTGCACCTGGCGGGCGGCACGCTGGACCACGGGCGCGCTCCCGACGGCCAGTTCCGGCTGGAGGCGACGCTGCCATGGCCGCTGTGAGTCCCGCTACGGTGGTCGTTGTGAGTGAGACGATCCGGGTGCTCGTGGTTGACGACGATGCGTTGGTGCGGGCGAGTTTGGAGATGATGCTGGACGGGGCCAACGGGATCGCCGTGGTGGCGCAGGCGGCTGATGGGGATGAGGTGCCGGCGGCCGTCGATGCGCATTTTCCTGATCTGGTGCTGATGGATCTGCGGATGCCGCGGGTCGATGGGATCGTCGCGACCCGGCGGTTGCGGGCGCGGAAGAATCCGCCGGAGGTGATCGTGCTGACGACCTTCGACACCGACGAGAACGTGCTGCATGCGTTGCGCGCCGGGGCGAGCGGGTTTCTGCTGAAGGACACGCCGCCGGCCCGGATCGTCGAGGCGGTACGCCGGGTCGCGGCGGGTGATCCGATCCTGTCGCCCGCGATCACGCGCCGGCTGATGGACCAGGCGGCGACGCAGGCCGATGCGCATACGCGGGCTCAGGAGGCGTTCTCGCGGTTGTCTCCCCGCGAGTACGACGTGATGCTGGCGGTCGCGCAGGGCAAGGCGAACGCGGACATCGCGACCGAGCTGTACATGAGCGTGGCGACCGTGAAGGCGCACATCTCCCACATCCTCGGCAAACTCGAACTGGGCAACCGCACCCAGATAGCCCTCCTCGCCCACGACGCCGGCCTCGCCTGATCGCCCGGCCGCCCCGCCACCCGTCGGCCCCGCCACCGGACCTGCCGCGTCGACTCGCCTCGTCGCCGCCTTGTCCGTCGAGCAGCGCTGACCGGTGGATGCTCTAGGTTTGCAGCATGATCCGGGTGTTGCTGGCTGATGATCAGGCGCTGGTTCGGGCGGGGTTCCGTTCGCTGCTGAATGCGGAGGACGACATCACCGTGGTCGGGGAGGTCGCCGATGGCGCCGCGGCGTTCGAGCTGGCCAAGGCCGAGAAGCCGGATGTCGTTCTGATGGACATCCGGATGCCGGGGATGGACGGGCTCGAGGCGACCAAGTTGATCGGGGCCGAGGAAGCGCTCGCCGGTGTGCATGTGGTGATCCTGACGACCTTCGATCTGGACGAGTACGTGTTCGAAGCCCTTCGGGTCGGGGCCAGTGGGTTCCTGGTCAAGGACACCGAGCCGGTTGAGCTGCTGCAGGCTGTTCGGGTTGTTGCCCGAGGCGATGCGTTGCTCTCTCCTGGTGTCACCCGGCGGCTGGTCGCCGAGTTCGCGAGCCGGAGCCGGCAGCCGCATGCCAGCAAAGAACTTGATGTACTGACCGAGCGCGAGCGCGAGATCGTCGCCCTCGTGGGGGAAGGGCTGTCCAACGACGAGATCGCTCAGCGTCTCGTACTCAGCCCGGCCACGGCCAAGACCCACGTCAGCCGCGCGATGGTGAAGCTCGGCGTCCGCGACCGGGCCCAACTCGTCGTCATGGCCTACCAAACCGGCCTCGTCCGCCCCGGCTGGCTCGGCTGACCCCCGGCCGGCTCGAGTGGCTGCCCGACCTGGGCCGGACCGGTTGATCCGCTGGGCGTACACTGTTCGTTGATCGAACGGTGTTCGTCGAGACGGAGCTGGTGGGTATGTCGAAGGTGATCGTTTTCGGGGCTGGTGGCGGTACCGGTCTGCGGGTTGTCGAGGAAGCCAGGCTGGCCGGCCACGACGTGACCGCTGCAGTACGCGACCCAGCCAAGGCGACGCTCGACGGCGTCCGAGTCGTCGCGGCCGACATCCGCGACGCGGCCAGCGTGCAGGCGGCTGTCGACGGGCAGGACGCGGTGGTGAGTGCGGTGGGGGCATCCGGCAGGCGAGCGCTTGGTCTGTACTCCGACAGCGCGCGGACACTGGTCGCCGCGATGGAGTCAGCCGGGGTGCCCAGACTGATCGCGATCACCTCCGCCGGAGTGCGGCACGACGATCCGAGCTTCCCGCTCTGGTACCGGCTGGCCGCCGCGACGCTGATGAGAGACCAGTACGGCGATATGCGGCAACTGGAGGAGACCGTCCGATCGAGCACCCTCGACTGGACCCTGGTCCGGCCGACCCGGCTGATCGACGGCGAGGCGACCGACGACTACCGGGTCCAGGACGCCGGGACACCCAACGGCGGATCTGAGATCACGAGGGCAGATCTGGCGCGGTTCATCGTCGGCGAACTCGGCAAACGCGAATGGATCAACAAGACCCCTACTCTCGCAAGGTGACCCTCTACTCCGGCTGAGGTAGCAGCGGTCACTCCCGCTGGGCGACGCGCTGACCAGGGCCCGACCGGCACTGTCTAAAGCATGAACGCAACCACTGCCCCGCTGGTCGAGGTCTCGGGCCTGACCAAACGCTACGGCGACACCTTGGCCGTCGATGGTGTCGATCTGACGGTTCTGCCCGGCGAGGTCTACGGCTTCCTCGGGCCGAACGGCGCCGGCAAGACCACCACGCTGCGCATCCTGACCGGCCTGATCTCGCCGACCAGCGGCACGGTCCGCGTCCTCGGCGGCACACCCGGCCAGGCCCACGTCCTCGCCCGCACCGGCTCGATGATCGAGTCGCCCGCCTTCTATCCGTACCTTTCCGGCCTCGACAATCTCCGCGTTCTCGCCGAGTACGCCGACGTGCCCCGCTCCCGCATCACCGAAGTACTCGCCCTCGTCGACCTGGCCGATCGCGCCCGCGACCGGTTCTCGACGTACTCGCTGGGGATGAAGCAGCGACTCGGTGTCGCCGCGGCTCTCCTCAAGGATCCCGAGCTGGTCATCCTCGACGAACCCACCAACGGGCTCGACCCGGCCGGCATGCGCGACATGCGCCGGCTGATCCGCGAGCTGGGTGCCGACGGCCGGACCGTCCTGCTGTCCAGTCATCTGCTCGGCGAGGTGCAGCAGATCTGCGACCGGGTCGGCATCATCAGCGAAGGCCGGATGGTCGCCGAGCACACCGTCGACGAGCTGCGCACCGAACAGGAGCTCATCATCCGCGCCACGCCGCGAGAGAGCGCTCGCTCGCTCCTGACCGAGGCACTCGGCGCCGCCGCCGTCCATCTGTACGACGAAACCCTGAGGGTCAAAGTCGCACCCGACCGCGCCGCCGAGGTGAACCGCCTGCTGGTCAGCGCCGGGATCGCGGTCTCCGAACTGCACAGCACGGAACGCGCTCTCGAGGACGTCTTCTTCGAGCTGACCACCGCCACGGACAAGGAGAAGACCCATGCTGGGTAGCTATCGCGCCGAGCTGCTGAAGCTCCGCAAACGATCCGCCGTCTGGGTGCTGTTCGGGGCCGGACTCGTCCTGAGCCTGATCTTCGGCTACCTGCTGCCCTACCTGGGCTATGTGACCGGCGACGGCAACCAGCAGACCGACGGCATCCCGCGTGCCGAGGTACTCCGCGGCGTCCTGCCGGAACGCGTTATGGACAACACGATCGGCGGCTTCCCCGTCTTCGCGGGAGCGCTCGCTCTGGTGCTCGGCGCGATCGTGGTCGGCGGCGAGTACACCTGGGGAACGCTGAAGACCATCCTCACCCAGCGCCCCGGTCGCGGCACGTTGCTCGGCGGCCAACTGCTTGGCCTGCTGACCATGCTGGCCGTCTGGGTGCTCGGCATCTTCGCCGCCTGCGCCCTCTGCAGCATCGGGATCGCCGCGGCCGAGAACGCGCCGATGGACTGGCCTGGCCCGCTCGCTCTGCTCAAGGGACTGGCGGGCGGCTGGCTCGTCCTTTCCGTCTGGTGCCTGGCCGGTGCCGTACTAGCGGTTGCCTTCCGCAACGTCGCCCTGCCGATCGGGCTCGGCGTCGTGTGGATCCTCGGGATCGAGACGCTGCTGGCCGGCGTGGTCAGCAGCCTGCTCCCCGATCTCGAGGTCCTGTCCGATGCGTTGCCGGGTGCCAACGCGGGCGCGCTGGTGTTCAGCGTGACGGGGATGAGTTCGGCGGACGCGCCTCCCGGAGTACGGGATGCCGTGTCGGGAGATCGCGCTCTCCTGACCGTACTCGGCTACGCCGCCGTCTTCGCCGTACTGGCCGTCGTCACCACCCGCCGCCGGGACGTCAGCTGAGCTTGAGTCCGGCGTGGCTGAGGCAGAGCTCGCAGAACATCGCGTTGGCCCAGGAGAACCACTCGCGGGTGAAGTTGGCCGGGTCGTCGGTGTGGAAGGACTCGTGCATCTGCCCGGTCCCACCGGTGGTGTCGCGAAGCAGCTCAAGCAACTGCTGCCGCTCGGCCGCCGACGTGCTGGTCAGGCCTTGGACGGCCAGCGCGATCGGCCAGATGTGGTCCGGTGGGGTGTGCGGACTGCCGATTCCGGCACCGTGAGTACCGCTGTAGTAGTACGGGTTCTCCGGGCTGAGCAGCAGCGAGCGGGTCGCCAGGTACGTCGGGTCGTCGGCCGCGGCGAACCCCGTCATCGGCGCCGACAGCAGGCTCGGCATGTTCGCGTCGTCCATCAGCAAACGCTGGCCCGTGCCGTCCACCTCGTAGGCGTAGACCCGGCCGAGCGACGGGTGGTCGAACGTCCCGAACTGCGCGATCCCGTCGTCGATGGTGACCTTCAGCTCCTTGGCGCGATCGCCGAGCGCGGCGTCGTCGAGCAGCTCGCTCGCGATCGCCTCCAGGTAGCCGAGCACGACCGAGGCGAACATGTTGCCGGGCACGTTGAACCCGTGCTCGGTGGCGTCGTCACTCGGCCGGAAAGCGCTCCATGACATGCCGGTCCGCTGGGTCGGCTGCCCGAGACCATCGCGGATCAGCGAGTCGCTCGGCCGATCGTCGTGCCGCTGGAACCGGTACGGCGACTTGGCGTCGTGGTCCAGCTCGGTCTCCAGTACGTCGAGCGCCGCGGCCGCCGCCACCCGGAAGCGGTCGTCGATCACGTCCTTGCGGCCGGTGATCCGCCACAGCCGGTAGGCCAGCTCGATCGGGTAGCACAGCGAGTCGATCTCGTACTTGCGTTCCCACACCCACGGCGACATCTCGGTCTCGTCGGTGGTGTGACCGGCGCCGTTCGCCTCCCGGTTGAAGGCGTTCGCGTACGGGTCGATCGCGATGTACTCGAGCTGGCGGTGCAGCACGCCGATCAGCACGTCCTGCAGCGCCGGGTCGTCGGCGCACAGCACCAGGTACGGCCGCAACTGGGCGGCGGAGTCACGCAACCACATCGCCGGGATGTCACCGGTCAGCACGAAGGTCGTACCGTCCGGCAGCCGTTCCGCGACGGCGGGCAGGTTCTCCGCCATCGACCGGTGGAACATGTCCGCGATCACCTGGTCGCCGGTCGCCTGGCGGACCTTCTCGGTGGCGCGGGCGAGAACGTCGGGATCGATACCGGTCATCAAGACATCAACCTTTCAGCGGACCCGACTACGACAGGTGGAGCGCTCTCTGCGGGTCCGAGCAGGAGCACTGAGGGGTTGGGAGAGAACGTGTGGTCGAGCACCAGGCTGGCGGCGCCGACCGCACCGACGTCCGCGCCGAGCGCGGTTCCGGTGACGACCAGAGGGTGTACCGAACGGACCAGGAAGCGCGCTTCCAGCGCGGACCGGACGGCCTCGTCGAAGAAGGGTGCGAGCTGGTCCCAGTGCGGGCCGCCGAACACGACGCGTTCCAGGTCGAGCAGGTTCGCGATGTCCTCGACCACCTTGGCGATCCGCTCGGCCAGCGCGGCGATCAGCGCGCGCGCCACCTTGCCGCCGGGCACCTCGGCACCCGCCGCGGCCCGGTCGCACAGTTCGGCGAAGGCGGCGTCGACCGCGTGCCGGTCGTCGAGATCGATGCCCTTGGCAAGCACTCCGGCCTGGACGGCCTGCTGGACGAGATAACGCGGCTGGCTGGTCTCGCCGACACAGCCACGCCGCCCGCAGTAACAGACCGGACCGTCGGGGTCGACCGTCACGTGGCCGATCTCGCCGACGTTGCTGCTCGAGCCGCGGACCACCTCGTCACCGATCACCAGGCCGGCGCCTACCCCGGTACCGAGGTAGAAGAAGACGAAACTGCCGCGGCCGTTCGGTCCGCCGGCCCATTTCTCGGCGGACGCTGCCGCGGTGACATCCTTGTCCAGCAGGACCGGGAGGCCGGTCAGCACGCGCAGGGCATCGCGCAACGGGACCAGGTGCCAGGCGCTCAGGTTCGGCGGATTCACCACGACGCCGCGCTCGACGTCGATCGGCCCGGGTGCGGCGATACCGACGCCGACGACGCGTTCACGCGGTGCACCCGCTTCGGCGATGACGTGTTCGACTGTGGCAGCGATTCCCGCGATCAGTACGTCCGGATCGTCGGACGCCGGCGTCTCCGCGCGGCGACGGACCACGACCTGCCCGGTCAGATCGAGCACGACGGTTGTGACGACCGCGGGGTCGAGGTGCACACCGACGGCGTACTGGCCGGTGGGCTCGAGTTCGAGCAGGGTGCGCGGCTTGCCGAGGCCGCTGCTCTTCTGCCGCCCGGCCTCGCGGACCAGGCCGGCGTCGAGCAACCGGCGGGTGATGTTGGAGATGGCCTGCCCGGACAGCCCGGTGGCGGCCGCGATCTCGACCCGGCTCAGCCGTTCGTCGGCCCGCCGGATCGCGTCCAGCACCACCGTGTCGTTGAAGCCACCCACGCGATCGAGATTCGTACCCCGGCGTATTACCGCCGGCGGCTGGTCGCTGCTCACCACTCCCCCTGTCTCCACTGCCCCACGCACCCCTGCTCCGCGCACCGCCGGCCCTGCACCGCCAGCCCTGCACCGCCGGCCCTGCACCGCCGGCCCTGCACCGCCGGCCCGCACCCTCAGCCCGCGGCCGGGTCGGCGCCCCATGGGCGCGACCACCTGTAGCGAACCGTCTCGGCGCCGGCCCGCCAGGCGGTCGGCGTGGTGTTCACCAGCCAGTCGAGCGGCTCGATCCCACCATCCGCGGCGTTGCCACCACTGAGCGCCAACCGTATACCGTGGCCAAGATCACGGTCCGTCCGCGGCGTCCTGGCCGCTGGGTCGACGGAGACGAAGAGAGCGCTCCCCGACCTGGCGACGAGGTCGAGGAACTGACGGTTGAGTTCCCAGGGGGTCTGCGGCGTACAGGGCACGCAGTCGGCGTCGACGGTGAAGAACCGGCCGTGCTGCGGCAGCCGGAAGGCGAGCGAGTTGATGCCCATCTTGCGGGTCCGCTCCCAGTCGCGGCCGGAGGTGTCGTCGCCGGTCCGCTGCACGTCGACGAGCCCGGCGGCCAGATGACCGACGGTGTTGCAGCCGATCAGGACGAGATCGCCGGCGGTGGCGCGGATTTCGGCGTACAGGTCGAGGATTATCTCGGCGGTGGTCCGGGTGGTGTCGTGGAACTGCCAGCCGTCGTCGGTCAGCTGGGCGCCCATCGCGGGGCCGAAGCGGCCGAACAGGTCGTAGGTGCTGAAGTCGTGCTTGACCAGCTCGAAACCCCAGTCCTTGAAGCGGCGCAGGTCGGCTCGTAGCAGGTCGAGGACGTCCGGGTAGGTCGGGTCGAGAGCTCGGCCGAAGCCGTCGGACTGGCCGGTGCGGCGCCAAGGGCCTTCCTCGCGCGAGAGGAGTGGGCGGAACCAGAGGCCTGGTCGGGCGCCGAGTGCTTTGACGGCGGAGGCCGTTCCGGCCATGTCGTCGAAGAGGCCGGAGATACCGCTCTCCCACGGGCCGCCGGAGCCGTTGCCGCCGGGGTTCCAGCCGTCGTCGACGACGCTGAAGGGTTTGACCGGGTGGCCGTCGGCGAGTTCGACGACGGTTGCGGCGTCTTGCAGTACTGCCTTCTCGTCGAAGCCTTCGCCGTAGGCGTAGTACCAGTTGTTGGCGCCGACGACGGGGCCGATGTTCCTCGGGGTGATGGCGGTACTCATTGCTTCTACGGCGGTGTGGAGGGTGCGCCACGGCGTACCGGCGTCTTCGAAGCGGCGGACTGTTGCCGCCTTCAGTTGGCGGCCGTCGAGTCGGGTCGGGCCGCCACCGTTGCGGAGATCGAGCCAAAGGGTGAAGCCGGTCTGGTCGACGGTCCACGAGCAGAAGGCGCCGGGGTGCACGTCGACGCCGGCACCGAAGGTCCGGCCGGTCTTCTGGTCATGGCCCAGCCAGTACCACGGGAGGAACCGGTCGGGCTGGAGATGCCGCCACTGCAGATCCCCGTACGACCGCTCCCACGCATCCCCGAGGATGAGCGCCTCAGCCGGGATTGGTTCGTCCCAGCGCAGCGCGACTCGCGAGATGGCGCCTGCGGTGACCAGTACTTCGCCGGCTGACCAGTTGACCTCAGCTCTGGTGGCGAGGCGCAGGTCGTCCGTGGGAGTGGGCTGGAGGAAGACCTGGGTGGGCTCGTTCACGGGAAAGAGCTTACCCAGATTTACCCCATCGAGTTGATTTAATTGCGTCTTTCGATCGCCTCGACCAACCGGTCGACATCGGATTGATGCGTGTACGGCGCCAGGCCGACGCGGACGGCGCCCGTGTCGCCGAGACCGAGATGCCGGGACGCCTCCAGCGCGTAGAAGGATCCGGCCGGTGCATTGACGCCCGCCTCGGCCAGCTTGGCGGCGACGGCGCTCGACTCCCAGCCGTCGACGGAGAACAACAATGTCGGCGTGCGGCGCTGCGCGTGCCCGTAGAGCGTGATCCCCTCGCTCGCGGTCAGCCGGGTCTCGAGGTCGTCGCGCAGGGCGTCCTCGTGCTCCTCCACCAGGGCCAGCGAACTCAGCAAGCGCTCTCTGCGGTCACCGGAGGCCACTCCCCCGAGGCCCGCGATGAAGTCGACGGCGGCGGTGGTGCCGGCGAGCAGCTCGTACGGAAGAGTGCCGAACTCGAACCGCTCCGGCACCACATTGGTTGCTGGGAGCAACTTGTCGGGGTGGAGTTCTTCGAGCAGGGCCGGCGCGGCCGAGAGCACTCCGCAGTGCGGGCCGAAGAACTTGTACGGCGAGCAGACGTAGAAGTCGGCGAACGACGCGTCGATCGGCGAGTGCGCGGTCAGGTGGACGCCGTCGACGTACACCAGCGCGTCGGCGTTGTGGACGAGCGTCGCGATCGCCTCGACGTCCGGGCGGGTGCCGATCAGGTTGGAGGCGGCCGTCACCGCGACCAGCCGGGTCTGCGACGAGAGCAGCGGCGCGATGTCGTCCAGCTCCGAGGTCACCGGATCGAACTCGAGCCACCGGATCGTCGCGCCGACCGCCTCGGCCGCCTGCACCCACGGCCGGATGTTCGCGTCGTGGTCGAGGCGGGTGACGATCACCTCGTCGCCCGGGCCCCAGCTCTTGGCGAGCGTACGGGCGAAGTCGTAGGTCAGCTGAGTCATGCTCCGGCCGAAGACGATGCCGCCGGGGTCGGTACCGAGCAGGTCGGCCATCGCCTGGCGCGCATCGAGAACGATCTGGTCGGCCCGGCGCTCGGCAGCGGTCAACCGGCCGCGATTGGCCAGCGCCGACACCATCGTCGCCGCCACCACATCGGCCACCACCTGGGGTGTCTGCGACCCACCGGGCCCGTCGAAATGCGCGGCCCCCTCACTCAACGCCGGGAACTGCTTGCGGACAGCATCCACCTCAAAGCCCATACCGCCATCCTGCCCGAAGGGCTGCGTTTGTGCAGCGGTGCTCGTGGTTGCCCAATTGCGGGCAGGAAGGGGAAATTGTCGGTGGGATGATGCAGGATGTCAGGAGTGAGCACCCTTTCGACTCCTGACAAGCCGTCCGTTCGGTCCTGGTTGCCGACCATGTTGCTGCTCGGCGCGATCTGGGGCTGCAGCTTCCTGTTCATCTCCGTCGGGGTGCGCGAGCTGCACCCGGCGTACCTCGCGCTCGGCCGGGTGATCGCCGGCTCGCTGGTGCTGCTCACGATCCTGGCGATCAAGCGTGAGGCGCTGCCCCGGTCCCGCCGGGTCTGGGCGCACAACTTCGTCGCCGCCGCGATCGGCTCGGCCATCCCGTGGACGTTGTTCGGGTACGGCGAGCAGCGGGTGCCGAGCCTGCTGGCCGGGATCTGGAACGGGATCACCCCACTGGTCGTGCTGCCGATCGCGGTCTGGGTGTTCCGGACCGAGAGGTTCACGCTGCAACGTGTTCTCGGTCTGCTGATCGGCTTCGGCGGCATGATGGTCGTGCTCGGCGCTTGGCAACTGCACGGCGGCTCGGATCTGACCGGCCAGCTGTTCTGCATGGCGGCCGCCGTGGCGTACGGCATCGCCATTCCGTACCAGAAGAGGTTCATTGCCGGCAGCAACCTGTCCGGGACGGCGCTGTCGGCGACCTTGCTGATCTGCTCAACGGTCCAGCTCGCGATCGCGGCCCCGATCCTGACCGGCCACGCCCCGCCCGCCCCGTCGTCGCTCTCGCTCGAGGTGATCGGCAGTGTGATCGCCCTCGGCGCGCTCGGCAGTGGCGTCGCGTTCGTGCTGAACCTGCGGCAGATCCGGCTGATCGGCGCGAGCATGACCTCGATGGTCACCTACATCATGCCGATCTTCGCGATCGTGGCCGGCGTCATCGTGCTGCACGAGCACCTCACCTGGTACCAGCCGGTCGGCGCCGTGATCGTGCTGGCCGGGGTCGCGGTGTCCCAAGGGGTCATCAGCACGGTCCGTTCGCGCAGGCGGCCGAAGATCGCCACTGAGCCGGAGCCCGCCCCAGTACGTTAGGCGCTCTTCCTGAGGTTGGGTACGGCCGCGACGATCACCGCGACAAGCGCGAGCAGGGTTCCGGCGACGACCGGGAGGGTGACCTTCTGGTCGGATGCCGGTACGAACAGGTCGATGAAGAGGCTGGCGATCAGCTGACCGGCGATCGTGCCGAGGCCGAGTACGAACACGCCGACGGTCCGCACGACGGCGGCTGCCGCGCTGATGAAGATGACGCCGCACATGCCACCCAGGTACAGCCAGGGGTTGGACGGCAGGCTGTTCGGCGTCCCGCGAACCATCAGGTCGACGACGAAGACGACCAGTAGCGCGGCGAAGCCGACCAGGAAGTTGATCACCCCGGCCGCTACTGCTCCAGAGGCGTCGATGGCCGCGGTCTGGGCTACTCGACCATTGATGGCTTGCTGGATCGCAGTACCGACTCCGCCCAGTGCAGGGAGTGCTGCGAGCAGCAGACCGGACGGATGGCTCAACCGATCCGACACAGCCAGTACTACGGCCGCCAGCGCCACCACTGCGCCCACTATCCGCAGTGGCGTGTAGGCCTGGGGTCCGGCCGGTCCGAAGCCCAGGCGATCCACCACCAGGCTGCTGACCGCCTGACCCGCCACCACTGCCACGGTGAAGACGGCAACGCCGATGACCGACACAGTGATCGACTGTGTGGCCACCAGGAACGCGCCGGCGAGTCCACCGATGCACTGCCACCACCTGAGCAGCCCGCCATCGGGGGAAGGCGTCCTGATGGTTCGCCAGACCCTCCCCACCGACCGGCGTACCGGTGGGATCACCACGCAGCCCAACAGCAGGACGACGAGCCCGGTGCCGAAGGAGATCAGCGCCGCCGGGACACCGTCGCCCAGCGAGTGCCCGAGTTCGCCGTTCAGCCGGGACTGGATCGCGACCAGCGTGCCGATACCGAAAGCCGCCACGAGTCCGAGGAGCTGCTGTTGCTGACTGCTTCGGGTTCTCCGGGTGCTTCGGGCAGGGCGGATATCGATTGCTGTCACTACTCCATCATGACCGTTCGGCCTCATGCACCTGACATCAGGGTCGTCTGATCAGCGCCAGGTACATCGCGTCGGTGCCGTGGATGTGCGGCCAGAGCTGCAGGTCCGGCCCCTCCCCCAGCGACGGAACGTCCGGCAGAAGCGCGCGGGCGTCCTCCAGCACGGCATCACCGCGCTTCGCCAGTACTGCGTCCACGACCTCCCGCGTCTCCATCAGGTGCGGCGTGCAGGTCACATACGCGACCACGCCGCCCTTGCGCACAGAGGCGATCGCCGAGTCGAGCAGCTGCTCTTGCAACGGGCGCAGCTCGACCACGTCTTCCGGAGTACGCCGCCAGCGCGCCTCCGGGCGCCGCCGCAGAGCACCGAGACCACTGCAGGGCACATCGGCCAGCACTCGGTCGAAGGAGCCCTCCGGCCAGGTGGGCTTGGTGCCATCGCCGACCAGCACCTGGTGGTTTCCAGGCACAGCACGCAGGTTGGAACGCACCAGCTCTGCGCGATGCGGCAGCGGCTCTACCGCCGTGATCGCCACACCCCGCTGGCGACCGATCGCCGCGAGCAGAGCAGCCTTACCGCCCGGCCCGGCGCACAGGTCGAGCCACTTGGCGTCCCTGCCCTCCAGCGGCGCCATCGCGAGCGCAGTGGCGACCAACTGCGACCCTTCATCCTGCACTCCAGCCCGCCCGGCGGAGACCGCCGAGATCCGGCCCGGGTCGCCACCACCTTGCAGTACGGCCGCATACGGCGAGTACCGGGCCTTGGTCGCCCCTGCCTCGACCAGGTCGTCCACCGAGGCCAGACCGGGCCGGGCGACCAGCGTCACCCGTGGTGGCTCGTTGTCAGCGTCCAGCAACTCGTCCAGCTCGTAGCCGTCGGTGTGGAGCGCGTCGGCGAAGGCCTCGACGATCCAGCGGGGATGCGCCTTCGCGACCGACAGGAATCCGAAGAGGTCGTCGTCCGAGTGCGGGGCGACATCGACGATCCACTGGTCGAACGTGCGCTGGCTGACCTTGCGGAGTACCGCGTTGACCAGGCCGCTGCGGCTCTGCCCGGACACGACGCGGGTCAGGGTGACCATCTCGTTCACGGCGGCGTAGGAGTCGACCCGCATCCGGAGCAGTTGGTGCGTACCGAGCCGGAGCAGGTCGAGCAGCTCCGGGTCCAGCTCGGCGAGCGGACGGGAGACGTTGCCGGCGAGGATCGCGTCGTACGTGCCCTGCCAGCGCAAGGTGCCGTGCACGAGCTCCGTACAGAAGGCGGCGTCGCGGCCGCTCAGCTTCTGCTCGCGCAGGGCCTTGTTGAGGGCGAGGTTGGCGTAGCCGTCCTGCGAGGTGACCTGCCGGATCACCTGATAGGCGACCTGCCGGACCTTGTCAGGACGACGCTGCGGCGCCCGGTTGCGCGGACTGCGGTCGCTCACTCTGCCTTCGATTCCGGACCGAGGAGGTCTTCGGCGGTGATCCGCACGCCACGCGCCCAGTCGGCGGCGGCCATCGGCTTCTTGCCCTGCGGCTGGACCGTGGCGAGCTTCAGCACCTTGCTCCCGGTACCGACCTCGACACTCGACTTGGTCGCGCGCAGCTCGCCGGGCTTGAGGTCGTCCTGCTCGGTCAGGTCGACGTCGAGCACCTTCAGCCGCTCGCCGCGGAACGTCGTCCAGGCACCCGGCGCCGGGTTGCATCCCCGGACGAGCCGGTCGACGCGCTGCGCCGGCGCGGTGAAGTCCAGCTCGGCGTCCTCGACGTTGATCTTCGGCGCGAGCGTGATGCCATCGGCCGGCTGCTCGACAGCCACCAGGGCGCCGGCCTCGATGCCGTCGAGGGTGTCGACGAGCAGCTTGGCGCCGGACTCCGCCAGCCTGGTGAGCAGGTCGCCGGCCGTGTCCTTCGGCCCGATTCGCTCAGTCAGTACGCCGTACACCGGACCCGCGTCGAGCGCCTTGACGATCCGGAAGGTGCTGGCCCCGGTGACGTCGTCGCCGGAGATGATCGAGTGCTGCACCGGCGCGGCACCACGCCAGGCCGGGAGTACGGAGAAGTGCAGGTTGATCCAGCCGTGGGGCGGGATGTCGAGCGCGGCCTGCGGAAGCAACCCGCCGTACGCGACGACCGGGCAGCAGTCCGGCGCGATCTCGGTCAGCCTGGCGAGGAACTCCGGATCGCTCGGCTTGACCGGCTTGAGCACCTCGACGCCGAGCTCCTCGGCGTACTGCGCGACCGGCGAGGCGACCAGCTTGCGGCCACGACCCGCCGTTGCGTCCGGCCGGGTGACGACGGCCACCAGCTCGTGGCCGCTGGCAACGATCGCGCGGAGCGCGGTGACGGACACCTCGGGGGTGCCGGCGAAGACTACTCTCACAGGCCGAATCCGTTCATGGGGTGCGGGGAGACCTTGACCTGCGGCGGGCCGGACAGCCCGGACCACTCGGCCTCGCGGATCGCCTTCATCGCGGCCTTCCGGGTGAGCGTGTCCAGCCGATCGACGAACAGTACGCCGTCCAGGTGGTCGGTCTCGTGCTGGATGCAGCGCGCGAGCAGGTCCGACCCCTCGATCACCACCGGCTCGCCGTACATGTTGAAGCCCCGGGCGACGACGCCCATCGCGCGGCGGCAGTCGAAGGTCAGGCCGGGCAGCGACAGGCAGCCCTCGGGACCGAACTGCTCCTCGGCCGACAGGCTCAGCTCCGGGTTGACCAGATGGCCGAGCTCGCCCTCGACGAAGTACGTGAAAACGCGCAGGCCGACGCCGATCTGCGGCGCGGCCAGGCCGGAGCCGGGAGCGTCCTGCATGGTGTCGGTCAGGTCCGCGACCAGCCGGCGCAGCTCCGCGTCGAAGTCGACGACGGGGTCGGCCTTGGTGATCAGGACAGGATCGCCGAACAAGCGGATGGGTTGGACCGACACGCAAACTCCACAGCACTCACCGAAGGGGGACCGCACAAGTCTAGTGGCCAGCCCGGAGGCACCCTGCAGGCCGCCTACCGTCGCTGTCAGCGACCACCCCCCTCCACATTGTTGCCACAAGCACGTACTGTGGTCTCAGGCGTACCTACAGTCACTACCGTCACACGCCTCTCGGGAGACCACAATGCCCACAGCCACACGGGGGGCAGCCGCACTCATCCTGCTCGGCGCCCTGATCGCTCAAGCCCCACTGGCCGCCGCCTACACGCCGGGCGAGCCGGACAGGGGCGCTGCCGCACCGACCACCGGCCCCAGCACGGCACCGACCGCGGTCCCCACCCCGACCGCGACACCGACCCCGACCACGGAGCCGACCGGCACACCGACGATCGATCCTGAGCCTGACCCGACCGCCCCGACCGCTCCGGACGACCGGTGGCCGGCGGGTGATCCGGTCAGCGAGCCGCCCACGGCGAACTCGTGGACCGAGGTGGTGCAGCAGGTGATCCGGACAGCGCCGGAGTCATCGATGCTGCGGGCAACCGCTCTCGCGGACCGGACCAAGCAGGTGATGCGCTGCTTCAAGCTCGAGACCGAGAACTACTGCCTCGGACTCGGCTTCGTCGACCAACTGCCCAGCGGCGCGCAGCTCACCGCGATGACCGCCGCGCCCGAGCCGGCGATCGGCAGCCGGAGCGCGGACGGTGACGCCGAGCAGGGCATCGCGACCGGGGCGTTGTCGCCGGCCGAGTTCGTGACCGAGCGGTCCTCGTTGTCGGACAACGCCCGGCTGGACGCGGAGCTCGACGAGATGCAGGCGGCGTGGGAGGGACGCGAGAAGGCTCGCTCCTTGCGCGAACTCGAAGTACCGGCCGGTACTTCGGATGACAGCACGGCCCCCACTACTGCAGCGACCGTGCCGCCGACCCCGACGCCTACCCCGCCGGAGCAGTCGACGCCCGCCTCCCCCGGTCAGCCGAAGCCGAAGCCGCCGGTGTCCGCGCCGGTGAAGCTGCCGTCCTCGTCGTACATCATGAAGGGCTACGCGACCTCGCAGGACAAGGGCTACTGGTGTGGTCCGGCGACGTTCCAGTCGATCGACTGGGCCGACGACAACCAGAAGGACACCCAGGCCTCCTGGGCCAAGGACCTCGGCTCGTCCAGCTCGGGCACCGGGATCTCGTCGATGGTCAAGCAGACCAACCTGAAGACGAACTGGGACCTCGCGGCGGGCAGCTACATCGTCCAGAACGTCGGGCACTGGAACACGCAGAAGTTCTTCAGCGTGCACCAGAGCCATCTCGGCGACGCCAAGCCGGCCCCGGTGATCGAGCACGTGCAACTGCTGAAGCGGTACTTCCCGTACCTCGCGTTCAACCACAGTGGGCACTACCAGGTCGGCCGGGGTTATGACGCCAAGAAGGGCACGATCGCCATCTTCGAGGTGTTCAACGAGCGCCGCTTCAACAGCCGGGGCAACGCCACCGACGGGCCGAAGAACATCCCGGCGTCGGCGCTGTTCAACGCGACGCTGGCCAACACTTTCCAGAACATCGGCCTGTAGGCGTATGCGTCGTTCACTAGCTCCTGTCGCAGTCTTCGCCGGGCTGGCGCTGCTGGTCAGCGCCTGCTCGTCGGACAAACCGGAGAGCGCTCCCCCAGGCTCACCAACCACGGCCGGTACAACCCAGACTCCGGCGAGCCCGGACAGTACGCCGAGCTCGCCGAGCGTCCCGCCCACCCCGGCAGGTCCGCCCAAGCTGACCAAGATCCTCCAGCAACCGGTCGACGGTCAGCATGTCGTCACCCAGCAGCGGAAATACCTCGTCACCCGCGGCAGCGACGACGCGGGTATCACGACGGTGACGGACCGTTCCAGCAGGCGGATCGTCGTCAAGCACGTGCCGCCGGCCGGGTTCGTCGCGCAGTCGCCGGTAGTGATCGATGACCAGTGGGCCCTGATCGAGGACATCCGCGACGACGGACCGGATCCGGAGATCCGGGCGTACCGGTACGACCTGAGCACTGGGAAGTCCGTCGACCTGGCGTCGCAGAAAGCGCTCCCCCGGATCTCTGAGCCGGAGATCGGGGCGGCCGGTGGCACCTTCGCCTACAGCAGCACCGACGCTAAGCGCAGGTCGTGCCTGGTGATCGCGGAGCTGGCATCGCTGAAGGCGCGCACGGTCAGCTGCGTGGCCGATCCCGGGTATGTCGCGGATCCGGTCGTGTCGGCCGACTCGGTGACGTTCAGCGAGATCACCTCGCCGCAGACGACCCGCCGGTGCAAGCGGCTGCTGACCGCACCACTGGCCGGTGGCATGGCGAAGCCGGTCGCGGCAGCCAAGAACTGCATCCAGTGGAGCGGCGCTTCATTGCGTGGGGCAACCGTCTGGTCGGAGGTCGGCGCCTCGGATCCGGACCAGTACCAGAGCACCGGGTACATCCGGGAGACGGCCGGTGGATCGGCCCGGTCGATCGGGCCGATCGTCACCGACACCGTTGTTGCTTGCGGCAACTGGATTCACTGGGAGGTACGGACCGTCACCGAGGGTGTGGAGCGCTTCCAGCTGCAACGCTGGCAGCCAGGGCTGGCCCGCCCGCAACGGATCTATGCCACTCCCCCGGACGCCGCCGTCACTCCGCCCACCTGCCAGGACGGCAACCTGATCTTCGAGGTCGCCCATCTCGGTGCCGGCTCGAAGTACACCGAAGCCCTGCAGGTGACCACCGCTTAGACCGGGAGGCCGCGCTCTCTCAGCTGGGCGCGGAGGGTCGCGGCATCGGTGAAGGTCTCGGCGTCGAGGCCGACGGCGCGGGCGGCGACGACGTTGTAGTCCTTGTCGTCGGTGTAGAAGCTGCGGGCCGGGTCGAGGTCGTAGCGTTCGAGCAGGATGCGGTAGATCTTCTCGTCGGGCTTGACGGTCTGCTCGGTGCCCGAGACGACCTCACCGGTGAAGCCGGCCAGGATCGGGAACGCCTGCTTCGCGATCTCCCACTTCTCCGCCGAGAAGTTCGTCAGCGCGTACGTCGGGATGCCCTGCGCGCGCAGTTCGGTGAGCAGGCCGGCGGTGTCCTCGATCAGGCCGCTGACCATCTTGAGCCAGCCGGTGTCGTACGCCTCGATCCACTCGGCGTGCTCGGGGTGCAGCGAACTCAGCTCGGCGACCGCGTCGGCCCAGCTGCGGCCGGCGTCCATCTGCAGGTTCCACTCGGGGGTGGCGACCTCGGTCAGGAAGTGCTGACGCTGGACGGCGTCGGGAATCAGCTCGCGGTAGAGATAGTCGGGATTCCAGTCCAGCAGCACCCCACCGATATCGAACACCACATCGTCAACGCTCCGCTCGGTCATGCCGCAACCCTAC
The DNA here is from genome assembly GCF_044453825.1 of Kribbella sp. NPDC051620. Taxonomy (NCBI): domain Bacteria; kingdom Bacillati; phylum Actinomycetota; class Actinomycetes; order Propionibacteriales; family Kribbellaceae; genus Kribbella; species Kribbella sp. NPDC051620. The sequence continues at coordinate 734,429 of NZ_JBITDB010000001.1, read as the reverse complement.
GAAAACCCCCAACCGAACCCGTCGGCGACTCTGTCAGGCGCTGGGGACGAGGTCGGCCTGGTTTGCCGCCGCCCGGGCGTGGAGGGCCGGAGCCAGCGCTAGCTGACCGACGAAGAGGACGACGCCGAGTACTGCACAGGCGAGCCAGACGGTGACCCGGCCGGCGTGTTCGAGGGTGTTGGTGCCGAGTAGCGGTCCGATGACGCTGCCCAGGCCGAAGGACATGCTCCCGGCCAGGCCCAGGTAACCGCCGCGCAGGTCGACCGGGGCGAGATCGGCGAAGACCGCGCCGATCACCGCCGCGAACCCGATCTCTCCGATCGTCCACACGACCACCGACAGCCCGTACCCCCACCAGCTGTGCACGATCGCGCCGAGCCCGAAGCCCACCCCGACGATCAGCATCGAGCCGGCCAGCAGCTTCGGCCGATCGAGCGCCGCCAGCCGCCGGTTGACGAACGGTTGCACCAGCACGATCACGACGCCGTTCAACGCGATCACCAGGCCGTACGTCGACGAAGGCAGCCCGTCCCCGGCCATCGCCAGCGGCAACGTCGAGTACCCCTGGAAGTAGATCGTCGCGTAGCCGATCTGCAGCAGGATCATCAGCAGGAAGGTGCTGTCTCGCAATACGACCGGCAGCAACGGCCGGCGTGGGCCGCCGTCGAGGACCGGCCGGGTCTCCGGCACCATCCGCCAGATCACCAGCGCCGCGACTACCGACGTACCGGCGTTGATCCAGAACAGCCAGTTGTAGCCGATGCTCGCGAGCACGCCGGCGCTGACCGTCGAGACTGAGAAGCCGAGGTTGATCGCCCAGAACAGCAGCCCGTACGCCCGTACGCGCTCTCTCGGCTGGAGCAGGTCGGCGACGGTCGCCTGGACCGCGGGCCGGAACAGGTCGCCCATCAGGCCGACCACGAAGGCGGCCGCCCAGATCGTCACCATCGAGCGGGCCGAGCCGAGCAGGATCAGCGCGGCCGCGGTACCGAAGAAGCCGATCAGCATCGTCCGGCGGCGGCCGAACCGGTCGGACAGCCAGCCGCCGACGAGCTGCGAGACGACGGATCCGGCACCGACCGCGGCGGCCACGGCACCTGCCGTACCGGCCGAGAGGTGACGGTCCTGGGTCAGGTACAGAACCAGGAAGGGCTGGACGAAACTGCCGAGCCGGTTGATCAGCTGGCAGACCCACAGAGCCCAGAAAGCGCGTGGCAGGCGCGGAGCGTCGTTCATGCTTCCAGTCTCGGCGGGCCCCGGCAGCGTGTCGAACACTTAGGCTGAGGCCTAATCGTTCTTTCGGCCGGCGAGGCCGATTAGAGTACGGGAGTGATCACTCTCAGGCTCAGCACCGACGACGTGAGCCGGATCAGGTTCGCGTTCTCGCCGGTCTGGGAGACGGTGACGAGTATCCGGGCGTTGAGCAACAGTACGGCGAGCAGCGTGCACGGGCCGTGGCTGCGCAAGGTCCGGCCGTTGCTGGCCGGCTACGACCTGTCGTTGCTCAAGGCCCTCATTCCGCCGGTCGGCTACATCCCCGACTTCATCACGCCGGCGCCACCGCGTCGCTCGACCAGCTTCGAGTCAGGCCTCGCGGCGGTGGCCGCCACTCCCCTGCCGCTCGTCGTCGCCGAGTTGAAGAAGCTGCACAAGGACACCCCGCATCCGATGCTGCCGGAGCTGATCGCCGAACCGGCCGAGGCGCTGGACCGGATCACGTCGGCACTCGAGGAGTACTGGCATCTCGCGATCGAGCCGGACTGGCGGCGGATGCGGGCGCTGGTGCAGGACGATCTCGCGTTCCGGCTGGAGGAGCTGGCCGGCGGTGGCATGGAGCGGGTGTTCCGCAATCTGCATCCCTCGGTCAACTTCCGCGGCGACCGGATCGAGATCGACCGCCCGTACTGCTGCGACGGTGAGCCACTGCCTGGCCAGGGCCTGCTGCTCGTGCCCTGCGTCTTCACCTGGCCGGCCGCCCTTCCGGTGACGGCGGCGCCGCACGTACCGACCATCACCTACCCACCCCGTGGCCTCGGCCGGCTCTGGGAAAGCCAGAAGGAGGTCAGCGAGTCGCCGCTGGGCGATCTGGTCGGCAAAACCAGAGCTGCCATCGTCGGCCACCTGGACCTGCCGATGTCGACGACTCACCTCGCCCACCAGCTAGGCGTCTCCGCCCCCACCCTCAGCGTGCACCTCAGCATCCTGCGCGCCTCCGGCGTAGTCGACTCCCGCCGCGACGGCCGCGCAGTCCTCTACTACCGCACCTCCCTCGGCGACCACCTCCTAACGGCCTCCCGCCCAGCCGCCCTAGCCTCCGCCTAGCACCGCACACACCCCATGACATTCCCCCTCCTCCCGGGTTTCGCCCCCGGTCACGGGGTTCGCCCACTGGTCTGGCGGTGGGCTGACCCTCAGACGGGAGGTGGGCTTCGCCTTGGGGGGTTCGCCCCCGGTCAGGGGGTTCGCCCGCCGTCACGGGGTTCGCCCACTGGTCTGGCGGTGGGGTAACCCTCAGACGGGAGGTGGGCTTCGCCTTGGGGGGTTCGCCCGGTTAGCCGAAGGAGGCGGGGTCTATCTGGACGCGGACGGATCCCAGCAGCTTCTTGGTGCTCCGAGCCGCCTGGCCCTCCTTGAGCGCCCGCGCGAGGCTCGGGCCAGACGCACGCGGAGTACGGACGACGGCGCGAGACGTCTCGTCGTCGAGTGCGACCGGACCCAGAACCTCCAAGCCCGCTTGGGGATCCACCAACTGCTGGACCCGTGCGACGAGGTCGGCGACGGCGTCGGTCGGCCCGGTCAGCTCGGCCAGCTTGGCGGCGGGCGCCAGGCGCGCGGTACGGCGGTCCTCCAGCTCGCGCGACGCGAAACCCTCCGGGCTCCAGCGGACAACTGCTTGCAACGGCAACGCCGACGGTTCACCCACCAGGATCACCGCGCCGCCGTCGCGCGCCGGGCGGACCAGCGCGGCTGCGTTGAACCAGCGGCGTACTGCCTCTTCAGGCGCTCGCAGGTCGGGACGCGCCAGCAACAGCCAGGTGTCGAGCAGCAGCGCAGCGCTGTAGCCGCCGGCGGCGACTGGCTCGGCACCTGGCGTGGTGACGATCAGGGCGGGCTCGTCCGAGACCATGTCGAGCATGTTGTCGCCACCCGAGGTACGGACGAGCACTCCCGGGAAGGCCCGGCCCAACTCCTCCGCAGTACGGCGGGCACCGACGACTGCGGCGCGCATGCGGGTGTCGCCGCACTCGGGGCAGCGGTGATCCGCGGCCGGGCGGCCGCAGACGCTGCAGCTTGGGGGCCCCGATCCACCGGTACGCCGCAGCGAGCCGCCGCAGGTGGAGCAGCGCGACGGCGCCCGGCACGTCTGGCAGACCAGGCTCGGCAGGTACCCGGCTCGCGGCACTTGGACGAGTACAGGTCCCGTCTTCAGCCCTTCACGGGCGATCTCGAAGGCCCGGTGCGGGAGGCGTGCTGCCCGAGCCGCCGGGTCCCGCTTGAGGTCATGGTCGGACTCGCCCGAGATGTGGATGGACGGCGAGGCGGCCCGGACGACCTTACGGTCCGCGATCAGCTCGACGGCCCAGCCGGACTCGATCAGCGCGGCGGCCTCTGCGGATCGCGCGAACCCACCCAGAAGCACTGCACTCTTCTGCCGGTACGCGCGCAGGAGCAACACCTCGCGTGCGTGTGGGTAGGGCGCGCGCGGCTCGGCGTACGAGTCGTCGCCGTCATCCCACAGCGCAACGAGTCCCAGGTCGGCGACGGGCGCGAAGGCTGCGGCGCGGGTGCCGATGACCACGCGGGTGCTGCCACGCAGTGCGCTGAGGAACGCCCGGTACCGCGCTGTCGGACCCAGGTCGGCGGAGAGCGGGACGAATCCGTCAGGGCCGAGCACCGCAGTACAGGCGGCTGCCAGTCGGTCGAGGTCGCGGGCATCAGGTGCGAGCAGGAGCGCGCCACGGCCGGACGAAGCACAGACAGCTGCCGCCTGCGCAAAGGCTGTCGCCCAGTCAGCTCCCGGTACAGCGGTCCAGATCGCGCGCGGACCCTCGGAACGGGTCAATGCGTCGAGGAAGCCACCAGCCAGCGGGTACGGCGCCCACTCCGAGCGTGAGTCGGACGTGACCGGGCGGACGGGTTGGGTGCACTTCAGCTCCTCGGCCTCGACCTTCGCATGGCGAGGCGGCACCGCTAGGCGGGTCACGTCCGCCAGCACCCCGGCGTACCGGTCGGCCACCGCGCGACACAGGTCGGCGACCTCGGGGGTGAGCACCTGCTCGGGCGAGACGACCTTGCGGATCCTCGCCAGCTTGCCCTCGTGCTCGGACGACTCGAGCCGCTCCAGCACGAACCCGTCCAGGTCCTTGCCGGCGAACCGCACCTTCACCCGCGCGCCCGGCTGGGCCGCGTCGGCGAGGTCGTCCGGGACCAGGTAGTCGAACGGCCGGTCCAGGTGCGGCAACGGCATGTCGACCGCGAGCCGGGCAACCGGCAACGACGCGGTGATCCCGGCCGGCTCCTTGGTCCGCGATCGCCGAACGGTCTCACGAAGCAGCGTCAACTGCTCAGGAGACTCCCCGTTCGATGCCACCCAGGAACTCTAGTCCGGCACCACGACAAACCGCCCGCGACTATCCACAGGGGGTCACGGGCGGTTCGGGGAGTGCTACTTGTTGACGGCTGCCTTGAGGGCTTCGACGCGGTCGGTGCGCTCCCAGGTGAAGTCTTCGCCGGTACGTCCGAAGTGGCCGTTGCGGGCGGTCTGGGCGTAGATCGGGCGGAGCAGGTCGAGGTCGCGGATGATCGCGGCCGGGCGCAGGTCGAAGACCTCGAGCACGGCGTCGCTGATCTTGTCGACCGGCACGGTCTCTGTGCCGAAGGTGTCGACGTAGAAGCCGACCGGCGCCGCCTTGCCGATCGCGTAGGCGACCTGGCACTCGGCCCGCTTGGCCAGGCCGGCGGCGACGATGTTCTTCGCCACCCAGCGCATCGCGTACGCCGCCGAGCGGTCGACCTTCGACGGGTCCTTGCCGGAGAACGCCCCGCCACCGTGCCGGGCCATCCCGCCGTAGGTGTCGATGATGATCTTGCGGCCGGTCAGCCCGGCGTCGCCCATCGGGCCGCCGATCTCGAACCGGCCGGTCGGGTTGACCAGCAGCCGGTAGTCGGTCGAGTCGATGTCGAACTGCTCGAGCACCGGGTCGACGACATGCTTCTTCACGTCCGGCGACAGCATCGAGTCGAGGCTGATGTCGGCCGCGTGCTGGCTGGACACCACCACGGTGTGCACCCGGACCGCCTTGTCGCCGTCGTACTCGATCGTCACCTGGGTCTTGCCGTCCGGCCGCAGGTACGCCATCGTGCCGTCCTTGCGGACCTCGGACAGCCGCGCGGACAGCCGGTGCGCGATGGTGATCGGGAGCGGCATCAGCTCGGGCGTCTCGTCCGACGCGTAGCCGAACATCAGTCCCTGGTCGCCGGCGCCCTGCAGGTCGAGCGCGTCCTCGGACAGGTCCGAGCGCGTCTCGTACGCCGTGTCGACGCCCTGGGCGATGTCGGGCGACTGGCTGCCGATGGCGACCGTGACGCCGCAGGACGCGCCGTCGAAGCCCTTCAGCGACGAGTCGTAGCCGATCTCGAGGATCCGGTCCCGGACGATGCCGGGGATGTCCACATAGGCCGTCGTGGTGACCTCACCGGCCACCACCACCAGCCCGGTGGTCACCAGCGTCTCCACCGCGACGCGGCTCTTCGGGTCCTCGGCCAGCAGTGCGTCGAGAATCGAGTCACTGATCTGGTCAGCGATCTTGTCCGGGTGACCTTCAGTCACCGACTCGGACGTGAAAAGGCGCCGTGCCACGGATTCTCCCTGGATTCCTCGTCTGCCACCCGGCAGGAGAGATCATCCCCCGCCCGCACACCACCTCACGCGGTGTTCTTTGGAAGTATGCCAGCAGTTCCCGTTCGAGCCCCGGAAGACTCCTCGAATCGCCCGAGTATTGAGACTGGCTATCACATTCTGGACATTCACGCTCAGATCGGCTGGGTAATTCGCGCCACACCGTCACTCAGGCATGCGCGCCCACCGTCACCTCGCCGATCGTCAGCACCGGCTGGGCGCCGACGACGGCGCCGAGCCGGTCGGCCTCATCGTCGAGCCCGCGGAGCTGCGCCGGCTTGAGCGAACGGAGCGGCTCGACCGTGAGCTGGAGTTTGCGGCCGTTCCGGCGTTGGTGCCAGACACCGGCGACGATGCCGTCGACGAGCAGCAGCGGATAGTTCCCGGCCTGACCTCGGGCGAGAGCGCGATCCCAGGCCTTGCCGGGGAAAAGCAGTTCGCGCGGGTGGCTGCCCACGCCGTAGGCGTCGAAGTACGGGAGCAAGCGGACGCCACGGGCAGGACCAGCGCTGAAGTCGGTGTCGCCACGGACGAGCCAAGCCGGCTGACCGTCGAGCACGACCTCCTCCAACTCGTCAGCTCGCTCGGTGAACACCTTGGCAGCGGCCACCGGCGAGATGCTGAGCCAACGAGCGAAGTGTTGCGGCGTCGCGGGCCCGTAGGACCAGAGGAACCGCCGCACCAGCTCGGTGAGCGCTCTCTCAGCATCTACTGGCTGGAATGGAGCGAACCGATGCGGGTTGGTGTAGGTCGTGTTGCGCCCGCGATTGGGCCCGTAGCAAAGCACCCCGGCGTTGGCCGCCTCAGGGATCGCCTGCCGCCACCGCGGCCAGAACGTCTGGAAGGCGGGCATCACCAGATCCCCCGCCCACGAACCGGTCCGCGCGATCACCTCGTTGCTGAGCTCGTCCACGGTCAGCTCGTCATCGGCCAGCGCGTCTCCGATCGCCGCGATCACCTGCTGGGTCTGCTCCGGCGTCATCCGCATCGCCGGCGGCGCCGTCGACTTCGGCGGCTGCAGGGCGGCAAGAGCACTCACCCAGCTAGCCAGCTCATCGGTCGGCAGCAGATGAACAGTCCCCCGCGGCCCGAACGTCTTCACCAGGCTCCGGTCCTCCCACAACGCCCGCTGAACGTCCTCCCGCGTCGCCCCCTCCAGGCGCAGGGCGACAGAGATCTCAGCCGCCGACAACACCTGAGCATGGGCCCCAGCCATCGCCCGTACTACGTCCGCCGGGCTGCCCGTCGCGGGCACGCTCAGGTGATGTCTCACCATCCGGCGTGCAACGACCGCCTGCCAACTCAGCTCCATACGAGCAGGCTAGGGCGAGAAGCGGTCAGCTTCTGTCCTAAGCCGGGCTCAGTGCCAGTGGGTGGCGACGAGGTTCCAGATGACGCCGGCCAGGGCGTCCTTGCTGCCGGACGGGACCGGGAGGGCGGCGCCGTCGCGGTCGAGGATGACCGCCTCGTTCACGTCGCTGCCGAACACCTTGCCGCCGGAGACGTCGTTGACGACGAGCAGGTCGCAGCCCTTGCGCTCCAGCTTGGCCCGGCCGAGCTCCAGGACGCTGTGCTCGGCGTCACCGGTCTCGGCGGCGAACCCGACGATCACCTGGTCGTCGCGGCGGCGGTCGTGCGAGATGGTGGCCAAGATGTCCGGGTTCTCGATCAGGCTGACGGCCGGGACCGAGCCGTCACCGGTCTTCTTGATCTTGTGCTCGGCGACGTCGGCCGGGCGGAAGTCGGCCGGCGCGGCGGCCATCACGATCGCGTCGGCATCGCCGGCCCGCCCGGTGATCTCGTCGTACAGATCCCGGGTGCTGGTGACCTGGACGACCTCGACGCCGGCCGGATCGGCCAGCTCGGAGTTGGCGGCGACCAGAGTGACCTTCGCACCCCGGGCGGCCGCGATCCGGGCGAGCGCGTAGCCCTGCTTGCCGGACGAGGAGTTGCCCAGGTAGCGAACCGGGTCGAGGTGCTCGCGGGTGCCTCCCGCGCTGACCAGGACCTGCTTGCCGGTCAGATCGGCCACCGACTGGCCGGCGGCGCGCGCGGCCTCGTCAGCCAGCATCAACTGGCTGATGGCGAAGATCTCCGACGGCTCGGGCAACCGGCCACGGCCGGTATCGGCGCCGGTCAACCGGCCCACGGCCGGGTCCAGCACGGTGATACCGCGCGAACGCAGGGTAGCGACGTTGGCCTGGGTGGCCGGGTGCTCCCACATCTCGGTGTGCATCGCGGCCGCGAACAGGATCGGGCAGCGCGCCGTCAGGAGCGTGTTGGTGAGCAGGTCGTCGGCCAGCCCGTGGGCGGCCTTCGCGATCAGGTTCGCGGTCGCGGGCGCGACGACAACGAGGTCCGCGCCCTTGCCGATCCGGACGTGCGGGACCTCGTGAACGTCATCGAACGGGTCGGCCGTCACCGGCTGACCCGACAGCGCCGCCCAGGTGGCGGCGCCGACGAACTCCAGGGCGGCCGCGGTCGGCACCACCCGGACACTGTGCCCGGACTCGGTCAACCGGCGGAGCAGATCGCAGACCTTGTACGCCGCGATCCCGCCACCGACGCCGAGTACCACCGACGGCCGCTGCCCTGTGGTCGTCATCTAGACGTTGTGATTAAGACTTCTCCGCGGCGGCAGCAGCGGCTTCCGCCTCGGCCTCGGGGTCGATGTCCGTGCAGGTCAGCACGCCGTCGTTGATCTCGCGCATGGCGATCGAGAGCGGCTTCTCCTGGACGTGGGTCTCGACCAGCGGTCCGACGTACTCCAGCAGGCCTTCGCCGAGCTGGGAGTAGTAGGCGTTGATCTGCCGCGCCCGCTTGGCCGAGTACAGCACCAGCTTGTACTTCGAGTCGGTGTGGGTGAGCAGGTCGTCGATCGGCGGGGAGGTGATGCCGATGGCGACGGGCTGGTTGCCAGACAAAATGTCAGCTCTTTCCAGAGATGTTGGGTGATCGAATCAACTTTACCAACTGATCGGCCGCTTCCCGAACCGACGCGTTCACGATCGTCACGTCGAACTCCTTCTCGGAGGCCAGTTCGAGGGTCGCGGTCTCCAGCCGGCGCTCCCGCTCCTCGGCCGTCTCGGTGCCCCGGCCGACCAGCCGGCGGACCAGCTCGTCCCAGCTGGGCGGGGCCAGGAAGACGAAATGCGCCTCCGGCATCGTCTCGCGGACCTGCCGGGCGCCCTGCAGATCGATCTCCAGCAGCGCCGGGCGGCCCTCGGCCAGCTTGTCCAGCACCGGCTGCCGGGGCGTCCCGTAGCGGGCCGCCTTGTGCACCACGGCCCACTCGAGCAGCTCGTCGTCGGCGATCATCCGGTCGAACTCCTGGTCGGAGACGAACAGGTAGTGCACACCGTGCACCTCGCCCGGCCGGGCCTTGCGGGTGGTCGCCGAGACCGAGATCCAGATCTCCGGGAAGCGCTCCCGGATGTCGGCCGCGACCGTGCCCTTGCCGACTGCCGTCGGCCCGGCCAGCACGGTCAGCCTGGCCCCGCCGGCGCCGCCCTGGCCGCCGTCGGTGGAACCGTTCCCCGTGTCCACGCCAGTCTCCAGCTCACTCGACAACTCAGTCTGCATCATCTGTGTCACTCGGCGAACTCGCGCATCAGCGCGGCGATCTGGTTCGTGCCCAGACCGCGCACCCGGCGGGTCTCGGAGATGCCGGCCCGCTCCATGATCTGCTGGGCCCGCACCTTGCCGACGCCGGGGACGCACTGCAGCAGCGCGCTGACCCGCATCTTGCCGATCACGTCGTTGGTCTGCCCCTCGTGCAGCACCTCCGTAGGAGACGCCCCCGAGTGCCTGATCCGGTTCTTGATCTCCGCACGTTCACGCCGTGCGGCCGCAGCCTTGTCCAGAGCAGCCGCGCGCTGTTCTGGGGTCAAAGATGGAAGTGGCACCGTCTCACCTGTCCCGTTGTGTGTCTTCGCAGGTGAACCTAGCCAAACACTCCCTCCGACAGCAAACAACACACCAAGCGGCGACGACGGTGTTCGAACGTGAGTCCGAACACCGTCGTCGCCGAACCGGGATGGAGCTGTCGCCCTACGTGATCGTCAGGCAGCCGACGCAGGTCGAGGTGCCGCCGTCGGAATTCGTCACGGTGATGTTGCGGACGCCGGCGGAGCCGGTGATCGACGACGTGGTGATGTTGATCAGGTTCGCCGAGCGGCTGATCAGCAGCACGTTGATCCCCGAGCCGCCGGAGAACGTCACCTGACTGGTCGAGGTGAACCCGCTACCGGTGATCGCGAACGACTTGAGCAGTCCCCTGGACACCGTGGCCGGCGAGGCGCCGGTCACCTTCGGGGCCAGGTTCACGGTCACGCAGTTGACGCAGGTCGCGGCGAAGGTGTCGGGCCGGCTGACCACGACGTTGCTCTTGGCCACGGCCGCTGCCGTGTCGGTGATGATCACCGCGTTGATCCGGGTGGCGCTGACGAAGGCGTAGGACGTCATCGTCACCCCCGCCCCGGTGAAGGACGGCACCGACGCCGCCGTGAAGCCGGTGCCGTTGATGGCGACGGCCCGCGCGGTCAGCCCCTGCGCGAACGCTGACGGTGAGATCGACGTGACCGTCATCGCGCTGCGCAGCTGGACCACGACGTTCGGACTGACGCCGACGTTGCCCGCCGCGTCGGTACTGGACGCGCTCAGCGTGTACGTCCCGGCCGGGAGGTCCGCGACGGCCGCCGACCAGGCGCCCGCGGTCGCGGTACTGGGCAAGGTCTTGACCAGCGCGCCGGTGGTGTTGCTGCCCGCGTAGATCTTCAGCGACACCGTGGCGCTGTCACCGGGCAGTGTCCCGGTCGTACCGGACGCCGTGAACGACGTGGCGGTGATGACCGCGTTGGTGAGCGGGCTGGTGATCCTTACGACCGGCTTGGTCGTGTCGACCGTGAAGGTCGACGTACTGGTACCGACGTTGCCGGCCGCATCGACCTGGGTGGCCTGCACGGTGAACGTGCCCTGCGGCAGCGATGCAGGGGTCACACCCCACGCCCCGGCGGTGATCGGTGTCGTCACCGTCTGGCGAGGAGTCCCGGTCGCTGTGGCGCCGTTGTAGACCCGCACGGTCGCGGAGGCGACGTCACCCGTCGCGGTCCCGCCGGTGCCGCTGATCCTCGGCGCCGTGACGTTGACGCTCGAGTTGTTCACCGGCGCGGTGATCACGATCGCCGGTGGCGTCGTGTCGGCTGTGCTGGAGACCACGAACGTCCGCGGCGCGCTGAAGCCCGTCAGGCCGTTGCCGCTCTGGTTGGCCTGGACGGTGTAGGTGCCGTCCGCAAGCGGTCCGGGCAGCGTGGTGGTCCAGGCACCGGCCACGTTGGTCGCGTCGGCCGTCAGTACCGGAGTACCGGTGCTGTAGGGACCGGAGTAGAGCGAGACGGTGACGTTGCCGCCGGTCGCCTGTCCGGTGCCGCTCACTGTCGGGCCGGTACCGACCGTCTGATTGGCCGTCGGCGCGGTGACGACCGGGTTCGGGATCGTCTGGCCGCCGCTCATCACCTCGGTGACGGTCTTGACCGAGATGCCCCGGCTCGCGTTGGCCGTCAGCCAGTCCATGTACTGGCTCAGGGTTGTGTCGGAGACCGGCCGATAGCCGGCCATGCAGGTGTTGAAGTTCGCATCGGCCGCGTAGCAGATCTCGTGGAACAGCAGTGGTACCCAGCCACCGGCCCGGTCCGCCGGACCGTTGGTGGCATCCTGCAGGTACTGCAGCGTGATCGCGCCGTCGTACGTCGTACCGAGCGCCTTGAAGCTCCACGGCTCGGATGGCGGGATCGACTCGCTGAACTGCGGGCCACCCACCAGGAGGCTGCCGCCGGTGCGACCGGACTGGTAACCACAGCCCTTGATGATGCTGACCGCTTGCGCGTTGAACGCCGCGAACGGATAGGCGAAGGCAGCCGGCGAGAAGCCCTGGGCCTGCAGCCGGGCCCGATCGTCGCAGGCCTGGTGCCAGCGGTAGTCGAAGCTGGTGTCGGCCGCAGTGAGGTCCACGTGGTCCTGGGTATGACCGCCGATGTCGTGGCCGTCGGCCTGCAGCGCGTGGATCTGCGTCCACGTCATCGCACCCGGCTCGGCCGCGTCCACGGCGCCGCTGTTGATGTAGAAGGTGCCCTTCATCCCGTGCGACGCGAACATCGACCGCAGTCCGTACTGGCTGCGGTCACCGTCGTCAAAGGTGAAGGAGATCGTCGTCGGTCGCGGCGGCAACGGCGGCTGCGCGGCGGCACCCATCACGTCGCGGACCCGCTTGATCGACGTACCGGCCGGCGCGTCGGTGCTCTGCAGCCAGTCGATGAACGACGACAGCACGTCCTTGTCGAGCGACTGGTAGCCGCCCATGCAACTGGAGTAGTCCGAGGCGGTCGAGTCGCAGACGTTGTTGAAGGCGATCGGGAGCCACCCGCCACCGTTGCTGGCAGCAACGTTCACCGCGTTCTGCAGGTCGGCGAGCTGGAGCTGGCCACCACCGAAGTTCGCGGTGCTGAGCCGGAAGGCGTCGGCCGGCGGAAGCTGCTCGGCGTACGGTCCGTTCACGTCCAGGCCGCCGACGGTCCGGCCGGACAGGTAGCCACAGCCCTGGACGATGCTCTCCGCGTTCGCGTTCACCGCGGCGAACGGATAGCTGAAGCTCTGCGGGTCGTAGCCCAAGGTGGCGAGTCGTTGCCTGTCGCCACAGACCTGGTCCACCTTGTACTGCTGGGTGGTGCCCGGATCGGTGAGGTCGACGTGATCCGTCGTCACACCACCGATCTCGTCGCCGTCGCGGTAGAGCGCGTCGGCGTGCCAGGTCGCCATGTAGCCCGGCGCGTTCGCCTCGACCACCCGGCTGGACAGATAGAACGTTCCCTGAACGTTGTGGGCGAGCAGGACCGGCCGCGCGTGCTGGTACTGCGACATGAGCCCGTCGTTGAACGTCAGGGAAACAACAGTTTCACCCGCGGCCTGCGCCTGCGATGCGAACGTGAACAGGCCGCCGGACACCACGACCGCTAACGCGGCAGTGATCCGGACGGCGCGTGACTTGACCAAGCCTGATACTGACACCGAGGCCCCCCTGGCATCTGATGCGAATGCAACCCTAGGACGGCCGCTCGATATGCGGACATCCCCCCGTGGATGAGGCTAGCACCGGAAGACCGTTTCGGATACGAGCCGACGACCCGCGTCCGGCCGACTCCGGACCGTGTGCGGCCGGGCGGAATTCCGGACTGATCAGGTTCATTTGAGCTTGGGCACGTCGACCTTGCAGGAGTCCTTGGCCTGGGTCGCGATCGCCTTGTAGGCCGACGTCACCGGGCCGAGCTGCTTGGCCAGCCGGGCCAGCTCGACCTCGTTCTTCCCGGCCTTCTGGGCTTTTTCGGCGAAGCCGACGATGACCTTCCAGTCATCCTTCACCTCGTCCGGCGCGGAGTCGCGGAGCTTCTTCGCGTCGTCCAGGATCTTCACGTAGTCGGCCGGCTTGGTCGGATCGACATTTGTCGCCGACGCTGCATAACCGGCCAGATCGACACAGTAGGCCTGCGCGTCGCTGCAGGCGGTCAGCCCGGCGGACGCGATCACGATCGTTGCGGTCAGTACGGCGGTACGGCGCATCAGCTGATTCGTCCTCAACTCGAGATGGTGACGTTGCAGGTGTCCTTGCCCTGTTTCGCGATCGCCTCGCCGGCGGTCGCCAGCTGCGGGCCGCTGTCCTTGGCCAGCTGAGCCAGCTTGGCCTTGTCGCCGTCCGCGTCCTTCACGTCGGCGAGGTACCGGCTCATCACCTGCCAGCTGCCCTTCAACTCGGCCGGCGCCGACTTCGACAGCTTCTTCGCCTCGGTGGTCAGCTTGTCGACGGTCTCGGGATCGCTCAGATCCCTGAAGTTCTTGACCGCCTCGCCATAGTTCTGCAGCTCACTGCAGTAGTTCGCGCCACCGGCGCAGGCCGTCAAAGTACCGCCGCTCAACACCACTACCGCCACCAGGGCAGCACCCTTGCGCATTCCAGACCCAACTCTCGTTCAACGTGTCAGTAACCCAGTACTGCCCGGAACGCGTCGTTGGCGCGATCGGCGGCATCCCGCAGCGAGGCGGCGTCCGGGCCGGCACCGAGGATCTCACGAGAGCTGGACGGTACGACGTTGCGCACCGCCGAACCGAAGACATCTTTCAGCCCTTCGGCCGTCCCGCCCTGCGCGCCGAGCCCCGGAGCGAGCAGCGGGCCACGGATGTCCAGGTCCTCCCCCGTCGACCTGATCGTCGCGCCGACCACGGCCCCGAACGAGCCCAGGTCGTCCGCGTCGGCGTTGAGCTCGCGCAGACCGTCGAGCACGGCCCCGGCGACGGTCGGCCCGTCGACCGTCCGCGCGGACTGGAACTGCGGGCCCTCGGGGTTCGAGGTCAGGGCCAGCACGAACAGCCCGGCGCCGGCCTCGCGGGCCTCGTCGATCGCCGGCTGCAGCGAGCCGAAGCCCAGGTACGGGCTGACGGTCAGCGCGTCGCAGGCCAGCGGGCCCTTCTCCGCCAGGTACGCCGCCGCGTACCCGGCCATGGTCGAGCCGATGTCGCCGCGCTTGGCGTCGATGATCACCAGCGCGCCGGCCTCACGGAGCTTGCTGGTCGCCTGCTCGAGGACGTAGATCCCCGCCGACCCGAACCGCTCGAAGAAGGCCGACTGCGGCTTGAAGACAGCGACCCGGTCGGCCAGCGCGTCGACGACGCCGTACGTGAAGGTGGCCAGGCCCTCGGCGGTGTCGGGCAGGCCCCACTGGTCGAGCAGATGCGAGTGCGGGTCGATGCCGACGCAGAGCGGGCCGCGTTCGTTCATGGCCGCGCGCAACCTGGTTCCGAAGGGCTGGCTGCTCATGGGGCGTTCTCGCTCTCTCATCTGGTTCCCGTGTGGGCAAGTCTGCGGTTGGTACGGCGTACCAGGCCTGGGCCGCGGTAGATCAGGCCGGTGTAGAGCTGGACCAGGCTGGCGCCGGCGTCGAACAGGCGGACGGCGTCGTCGGGGTCGAGGATGCCGCCGACGCCGATGATGGGGAGAGCTCCGTTGGTACTTGCGTGGATCTGGGCAACTGTTTTGGCGGAGATCTCGGTCAGCGGGCGGCCCGAGAGGCCGCCTGCTTGCTCGGCCTGCCACTCGTCGGCCGGTGCGAGTCCGGTGCGACCGATGGTGGTGTTGGTGGCGATGATGCCGGCGACGCCG
This sequence comes from Kribbella sp. NPDC051620, assembly GCF_044453825.1. Taxonomy (NCBI): domain Bacteria; kingdom Bacillati; phylum Actinomycetota; class Actinomycetes; order Propionibacteriales; family Kribbellaceae; genus Kribbella; species Kribbella sp. NPDC051620. Next base: position 719,325 of record NZ_JBITDB010000001.1, on the reverse strand, counting down.
ACGTCGGTGCAGACGCCGAGCAGTTCGTCGATCGCCTGCTCGGTCAGGTCCGGGGCGATCTTCACCAGGATCGGCTTCGGGTCGCGGCCGCCGGTGCTCATTGCCTTTGCTTCCGTGTGCAGGGCGGTCAGCAGTTCGCGCAGGTGGCCGGAGTCCTGGAGAGAGCGCAGGCCGGGGGTGTTGGGTGAGCTCACGTTGACGGCGAAGTAGTCGCCGTACCGGTAGAGGCGCTGGAGCGAGGTGACGTAGTCGCCGACCGCGTCCTCCAGTGGGGTCACCTTGGACTTGCCGATGCTGATGCCGAGTGGGTAGCCGAGGTCCCCGTACGCCGCCAGCCGGCGGGCGAGCGGCTCGGAGCCCTCGTTGTTGAAGCCCATCCGGTTGATCACCGCTTCACTCTCGACCAGCCGGAACAGCCGCGGCTTCTCGTTCCCCGGCTGCGGCCGCGCGGTCACCGTCCCGACCTCGACAAACCCGAACCCAAGCGCCCGCCACGCAGGCAACGCCACACCGTTCTTGTCCATCCCCGCCGCCAGCCCCACCGGACTCGGGAAGCGCACCCCGAAGACAGTCCGCTCAAGCCCGGCCGGCAAGGCACCATACGACTTCGAGATCGCGGCCACCGCTCCCGGGACGCGGCTCAAGCGCCGCATCCCGTGAAGCGTCTGCTCGTGGGCAACCTCGGCGTCCCCTCTACCAAGGCGGTAGAGGATCGGCCGGATCAATTTTCTGTACACAGGCTTCAGACCTCACCGCGGATGCGGCTGGCCCAGTCCTGCAGGCTTCGTACTCCGATGTCGCCTGCTTGCTGGGCTTCGATGCCTTGTACTGCGGCGCCCAGGCCCTGCACGGTGGTGATGCAGGGGATGTTGCGGGCGACCGCGGCGCTGCGGATTTCGTAGCCGTCCAGGCGGGGTGAGCCGTCCTTGGTGATGCCGATCGGGGTGTTGACGATCAGGTTCAGCTCGCCGTCCTGGACCATCTGGACGATCGTCGGTTCACCGTTCGGGCCCGGACCCTGGCTGCTCTTGCGGACCGTGACGGCCTGGACGCCGTTGCGGCGCAGTACGTCCGCGGTGCCCTCGGTCGCGTAGATCTGGAAGCCGAGGTCGGCGAGCCGCTTGACCGGGAAGATCATGTGCCGCTTGTCCCGGTTCGCGACCGAGACGAACACCTTGCCGGCCGTCGGCAACGGCTGCGACGCGCCGGCCTGCGACTTGGCGAACGCGGTACCGAAGGTGGTGTCGATCCCCATCACCTCACCGGTCGACCGCATCTCCGGCCCGAGCACCGTGTCGACAGACGCGCCGTCGATGGTCCGGAACCGGTTGAACGGCATCACGGCTTCCTTCACCGCGATCGGCGTCGAGGTCGGCAGCGTGCCGCCATCGCCCACGGCCGGGAGCATGCCCTCGGCGCGCAGGTCCGCGATGGTTGCCCCGAGCATCACCCGGGCGGCCGCTTTGGCCAGCGGTGTCGCCGTCGCCTTCGACACGAACGGAACCGTCCGCGACGCGCGCGGGTTCGCCTCCAGTACGTAGAGCACGTCCCCGGCCAGCGCGAACTGGATGTTCAGCAGACCCTGTACGCCGATCCCGCGGGCGATCGCCTCGGTCGACTCACGGATCTTCTGGATGTCCGCGCTGCCCAGCGTGATCGGCGGCAGCGCGCAGGACGAGTCGCCCGAGTGCACCCCGGCCTCCTCGATGTGCTCCATCACGCCACCCAGGAACAGCTCCTCGCCGTCGAACAGCCCGTCGACGTCGATCTCCACCGCGTCGTCGAGGAACCGGTCGATCAGGACCGGGTGCTCCCAGTTCGCGGAGAGCGCTCCCCCACTGAGCCGCTCGAGCGCCGCGGTCAGCTCGGCCTCGGAGTACACGATCTCCATGCCCCGGCCACCGAGCACGTACGACGGCCGGACGAGCACCGGGAAGCCGATCTCGGTCGCGATCTCCTGGGCCTGCTCGAACGACATCGCGGTGCCGTGCTTGGGCGCCGGCAGGTTCGCGGCGGCCAGCACCGCACCGAAGGCGCCGCGCTCCTCGGCCAGGTGGATCGCCTCGGGCGAGGTTCCGACGATCGGTACTCCGGCATCGCTGAGCCGCTGGGCCATGCCGAGCGGGGTCTGGCCACCCAGCTGGACGATGACTCCGGCGACCGGGCCGGCCTGCATCTCGGCGTACACGATCTCCAGCACGTCCTCGCAGGTGAGCGGCTCGAAGTACAGCCGGTCGGAGGTGTCGTAGTCGGTGGAGACGGTCTCGGGGTTGCAGTTGACCATCACCGTGCAGTAGCCGGCGTCGCGCAGCGCCATCGACGCGTGCACGCAGGAGTAGTCGAACTCGATCCCCTGGCCGATCCGGTTCGGCCCCGAGCCGAGGATCAGGACGGCGGGCGTCTCGCGCGGCGCCACTTCCGTCTCCTCGTCGTACGACGAGTAGTGGTACGGCGTCGTAGCGGCGAACTCGGCCGAGCAGGTGTCGACCGTCTTGTAGACCGGCCGGATCCCGAGCGCCTGCCGGACGCCCCGGACGACGTCCTCGGTCAGATCGCGGATCTCGGCCAGCTGCAGGTCGGAGAACCCGTGCCGCTTGGCGAGCCTGATGATCTCGGGCGTGAGCCGCGGGGCAGCCGCGACCTGTCCGGCGGTCTCGTGGATCAGGTACATCTGGTCCACGAACCACGGGTCGATCTTGGTGGCGTCGAAGATCTGCTCCGGTGTCGCGCCGGCCCGGATCGCGTCCATGATCGTGCGCAGCCGGCCGTCGTGCGGGGTCTTGATTGCCTCCAGCAACGGCTCCAGCTCGGACGCCGGCGGCTCGGCCCAGGAGAACCGGGCCTCGGGCTTCTCCAGCGACCGGAGCGCCTTCTGCAGCGCCTCGGTGTAGTTGCGGCCGATCGCCATCGCCTCGCCGACGCTCTTCATGTGCGTGGTCAGCGTCGCGTCCGCGGCCGGGAACTTCTCGAACGCGAACCGCGGCACCTTGACCACGACGTAGTCCAGCGTCGGCTCGAAGCTGGCCGGGGTCTGCTTGGTGATGTCGTTCGGGATCTCGTCCAGGGTGTAGCCGATCGCGACCTTGGCGGCGATCTTGGCGATCGGGAAGCCGGTCGCCTTCGAGGCCAGCGCGGACGAGCGGGAGACCCGCGGGTTCATCTCGATCACGATCAGCCGGCCGTCGGCCGGGTTCACCGCGAACTGGATGTTGCAGCCACCGGTGTCCACCCCGACCTCGCGGATGATGCCGATGGCAAGCGTCCGCATGGTCTGGTACTCGCGGTCCGTCAGCGTCATCGCCGGCGCGACGGTGACCGAGTCGCCGGTGTGCACGCCCATCGGGTCGACGTTCTCGATCGAGCAGATGATCACGACGTTGTCGGCCTTGTCGCGCATCACCTCCAGCTCGTACTCCTTCCAGCCGACGATCGACTCCTCGATCAGCACCTCGGTGGTCGGGCTGGCGGCCAGTCCGGCGCCGGCGATCCGGCGCAGGTCGGCCTCGTCGTAGGCCATCCCCGAGCCGACGCCGCCCATCGTGAACGACGGCCGGACGACCAGCGGGTAGCCGAGCTCGGCGGCCGCGCCGAGCACGTCGTCGATCGAGTGGCAGATCCGCGAGGTCGCGGTCGAGGCGCCCAGCTTCTCGACGATCTGCTTGAAGGACTCGCGGTTCTCACCGCGCTGGATCGCGTCCACGGAGGCGCCGATCAGCTCGACGCCGTACTTCTCCAGCACCCCGTTCTCGTGCAGCGAGATGGCCGCGTTCAGCGCGGTCTGGCCGCCCAGGGTGGCGAGCAGGACGTTCGGGCGCTCCTTCTCGATCACCTTCTCGACGAACTCCGGGGTGATCGGCTCGACGTAGGTCGCGTCGGCGAACTCCGGATCCGTCATGATCGTGGCCGGGTTGGAGTTGACCAGGATGACCCGGAAACCCTCCTCCTTCAGCACCCGGCAGGCCTGGGTCCCGGAGTAGTCGAACTCGCAGGCCTGGCCGATCACGATCGGGCCGGAGCCGATCACCAGCACCGACTCGATATCTGTACGGCGTGGCATCAGCTACGACCCTCCATCAACTCAACGAAACGATCGAACAGGTAGGCGGAGTCGTGCGGCCCCGCGGCTGCCTCTGGGTGGTACTGGACCGAGAAGGCCAGCGGCCGTCCGTCCTTGCCGGTCAGCTTGAGCCCCTCGACCACGTTGTCGTTGAGCGAGACGTGACTGACCTCGGCCGTGCCGTACGGCGTCTCGACGGTCGTGTCGAGCGGCGCGTCCACAGCGAAGCCGTGGTTCTGCGCGGTGATCTCGACCTTGCCGGTGGCCCGGTCGAGTACCGGCTGGTTGATGCCGCGATGCCCGTACTTGAGCTTGAAGGTGCCCAGCCCGAGCGCCCGTCCGAAGACCTGGTTGCCGAAGCAGATCCCGAAGTACGGCTTGCCCCGCTGCAGCAGCTCCTTGAGCAGCGTGGTCGGGTGCTCGGTGGTCTCCGGGTCGCCCGGTCCGTTGCTCATGAAGATGCCGTCCGGGTTCACCGCCAGCACCTCTTCCAGCGTCGCGGTCGCCGGCAGCACGTGCACCTCGATGCCACGCTCGGCCATCCGCTTCGGGGTCATCGTCTTGATCCCGAGGTCGAGGGCGACGACGGTGAACCGCTTCTCCCCCACTGCCGGTACGACGTACGCCTCGGCGGTGGTGACGTCGGCGGCCAGGTCGGACCCGGCCATCGGCTGCTGCTCGAGCACCTTCCGCAGCAGTACTTCGGGGTCGAGGATCTCGGTGGAGATACCGGCTCGCATCGCGCCGCGCTCGCGCAGGTGGCGGGTCAGCGCGCGGGTGTCGATGCCGGAGATGCCGACGATGCCCTGGCCCTTGAGCTGGTCGTCGAGCGAGCGGGTGGCGCGCCAGTTCGACGGGACGCGGGCGGGGTCGCGGACGACGTACCCGGCGACCCAGATCTTCTGCGACTCGTCGTCCTCGTCGTTGACGCCGGTGTTGCCGATGTGCGGCGCGGTCTGGGTGACGATCTGGCGGTGGTACGACGGGTCGGTCAGCGTCTCCTGGTAGCCGGTCATCCCGGTGGTGAACACCGCCTCACCGAAGGTCTCGCCGGTGGCCCCGTACGAGGTGCCGGCGAACGCGCGGCCGTCCTCGAGGACCAGCAGCGCGGGCTGCGCCTGGTGCAGCGTGGGCTGGATGGCAGCCTGGCTCATGACTCGGCTCCGATCAGGGTCGAGATGGATTCGGTCAGCGGGGCGGTGTCGGCCTTGCGCCGGGGGCGGAAGCCGGTGTCGAGCTCGTGGCCGTCGTGCGTCCAGGTGACCACGACCAGCCCGGAGGCCTCGGCGGTCACCTTGCCCGCGATACCGCGGTCGGTCCGGACGCCGGTCAGGTGGCCGACCGGGATGAACACGTCCGCCGCGCCGTGGCGGTGGAAGATCAGGCCGGCCTCGCTGACGGCCAGGTCCGCGGTACTGCGGACTCCGAGTTCGTGCACGGCGATCCGGTCCATCCAGTCGCCGGCGGTCGTCGTGGCGACGTACACGCCCTCGACGCCCTTCGCTTTGCTCTCGGGCACGACCGGCAGCGGGGCGAGGTCGGCCTGCCGCTGCTGACGGTTGCGCCAGCCGCGGTACATGCCGAACCAGCCCACGCCGATGATCGCCAGCGTGCCCAGAATGCCCAGAACTGTCTTCACTTGGTGAGCTTCCCGTCCAGCACGGTCGGCTCGCCTCTCAGGAACGTCGCCATCACCTTGCCGGGCAGCTTCATCCCGGCGAACGGCGTGTTCCGCGACAGCGACGCGGTCTCGGCCGGTACTACGGTCCGCTCCGCGGCCGGGTCGAGCAGGACCAGGTTGGCGGGCGCGCCGACGGCCAGCGGCTGACCGTGCTCGGTGATCTGCCCGATCGCGGCCGGCCGGTAGCTCATCCGGTCGGCGAGGTCGGCCCAGGTCAGCAGCTTGGTGTCGATCATCGTGTGCTGGACGACGCTCAGTGCGGTCTCCAGCCCGGTCATCCCGAACGCCGCGGCGCTCCACTCGCAGTCCTTGTCCTCGACCGGGTGCGGCGCGTGGTCGGTGGCGACGATGTCGATCGTCCCGTCGGCCAGGCCCTCGCGGACCGCCTCCACGTCGGCCTTGGTCCGCAGTGGCGGGTTGACCTTGTAGACCGGGTTGTACGACGCCGCCAGGTCCTCGGTGAGCAGCAGGTGGTGCGGCGTCACCTCGGCGGTGACCTCGAGGCCTTGCGCCTTGGCGGCGCGGACGATGTCGACCGAGCCCTTGGTGGACAGGTGGCAGATGTGCAGCTTCGAGCCGACCAGCGCGTTGAGCATGATGTCGCGGGAGATGATCGACTCCTCGGCCACACTCGGCCAGCCGGTCAGCCCGAGGACGCCGGAGAGCGCTCCCTCGTTCATCTGGGCGCCCTTGGTCAGCCGGGGCTCCTGCGCGTGCTGGGCGATGGTGCCGCCGAACGCCTTCACGTACTCGAGGGCGCGGCGCATCAGAGCCGCATCCCAGACGCAGTCGCCGTCGTCGGAGAACACCCGCACCCGCGCGGCCGAGTCGGCCATCGCGCCGAGCTCGGCGAGCTGCGTGCCCTGCCGGCCGACCGTGACGGCGCCGATCGGGTAGACGTCGGCGTACCCGGCTTCGCGGCCGAGGCGCCAGACCTGCTCGACGACGCCGGCGGTGTCGGCGACCGGGTCGGTGTTGGCCATCGCGAACACCGCGGTGAACCCACCCAGCGCGGCGGACCGGGTGCCGGTCAGCACGGTCTCGGCGTCCTCGCGGCCGGGCTCGCGCAGATGCGTGTGCAGGTCGACCAGGCCGGGGAGCGCGATCTGACCGGTCGCGTCGATGATCTCGGCGCCCTCGGGCCGCTCGAGGTCGTTGCCGATGGCCACGATCTCGCCGTTGTCGATCAGCAGGTCCGCCACGGTGTCTTTTTCAGGACCGCCGACCACGACCTTGGCTCCGGTGATCAGGTACGCGGTCATGCGGTCTGCTCCTCTGACGATTCGTTGCTTCCTGACAACAGCAGATAAAGGACGGCCATCCGGACGGCCACGCCGTTCGTGACCTGTTCGACGATCACCGAGCGGGTCGAGTCGGCCACCTCGGCGCTGATCTCCATCCCGCGGTTCATCGGGCCGGGGTGCAGCACGATCGCCTCGTCGGGCAGCTGCGCCATCCGGTGCACGTCCAGGCCGTAGCGGCGGGTGTACTCGCGGGCGCTGGGGAAGAACGCGTCGCCCATCCGCTCCCGCTGGACCCGCAGCATCATCACCGCGTCGCTCTTGCCGAGCGCCCCGTCCAGGTCGTACGAGGTGGCGCAGGGCCAGGTGCTCATGTCGACCGGAAGCAGCGTCGGCGGCGCGACCACGGTGACCTCGGCGCCGAGCGTCGAGAGCAGCAGCACGTTCGACCGGGCCACCCGGCTGTGCAGGACATCGCCGACGATGGTGATCCGGCGGCCGTCGAGCGAGCCGAGGTGGCGGCGCATCGTGAAGGCATCCAGCAGCGCCTGGGTCGGGTGCTCGTGGGTTCCGTCGCCGGCGTTGACCACCGAGCCGTTCAGCCAGCCCGAGGTGGCGAGCAGGTGCGGAGCGCCCGACGAGCCGTGCCGGCAGACGACGCCGTCGGCGCCCATCGCCTGCAGGGTCAGCGCGGTGTCCTTGAGGCTCTCGCCCTTGCTCACGCTGGAGCCCTTGGCGGAGAAGTTGATCACGTCCGCGGACAGCCGCTTGGCGGCCGCCTCGAACGAGATCCTGGTCCGGGTGGAGTCCTCGAAGAAGAGGTTCACCACCGTACGGCCGCGCAGCGCGGGCAGCTTCTTGATCGGCCGGTCGGCCAGCGACCGCATCTCCTCGGCGGTGTCCAGGATGAGGTTCGCCTCGTCCCTGGACAGATCGCCCGCACTCAGCAAGTGCCTCACTTGGCCACGGCTCCCGTCTTGTCGGCGATCAGGACGGCGTCTTCGTCGTCGTACTCGGTCAGGTGGACGGTGACCCGCTCGACCAGCGAGGTGGGCAGGTTCTTGCCGACGTAGTCCGCGCGGATCGGCAGCTCGCGGTGGCCGCGGTCGACCAGGACGGCCAGCTGGACCGCTTTCGGCCGGCCGATGTCGCCGATCGCGTCCAGCGCGGCCCGGATGGTGCGGCCGGAGAACAGCACGTCGTCGATCAGGACGACGACCTTGCCGTCGATCCCGCCGGGCGGGATGTCGGTGTGCTCGAGCGCGCGGGCCGGTTTGAGGCCGATGTCGTCGCGGTACATCGTCACGTCGAGTGATCCCGTCGGCACGCTCCGCCCTTCGACGGCCGCGATCCGCTCCGAGATGCGGCTCGCCAGACCCACGCCACGGGTGGGAATGCCGAGCAGGACGACGGGGTCGGCACCCCGGTTGCGCTCGAGGATCTCGTGCGCGATCCGGGTCAGTGCCCGGGAAATGTCGGAAGCATCCAGCACTGTGCGGGGCACAGCCTTGACCTGTGGGGCGGAAACTTCCGCGCTCTCAGGCTGTGGCTGCGGTACCGAGGCAGGGCTCATCGCTACCGTTCCTCCTTTCCCGCCTCTCTGGACGGGTCTTTAAAGGACGTTCGGACCACTTGACATGGTATCGGAAGTGACACGCCGTCTTGACGCTGGCCTCACGCCCAGAATATTGTTACTCTGTGTAACCGTGGGGGGTTTGATCAAATGGCCCGGCTGTGGACCTCACAGCCAGGCCCCGAGAATCGACCAAAAGTCGGAGGGAAGAACCAGCGTGCCTAGCGAATACGCGAAGACACTGGGCGGCAAGTTGCGCGCCATCCGCCAGCAGCAAGGTCTGTCGCTGCACGGCGTGGAAGAGAAGTCCAAGGGTCGCTGGAAGGCGGTCGTCGTCGGCTCGTACGAGCGTGGCGATCGGGCCGTCACCGTCCAGAAGCTTGCGGAGCTCGCCGATTTCTACGGCGTGCCGATCCGTGAGCTGCTTCCTGGATCCGCCAGTGCGGCCGCAGCTGCTGCTGCACCGCCGAGGCTGATCCTGGATCTGGAGGCTCTGCAGCACCTCGACGCGAGCGAGGCCGGTCCGCTCACGCGGTACGCGGCCACGATCCAGGCCCAGCGCGGGGACTACAACGGCAAGGTGCTGTCGATCCGTCAGGACGACATGCGCACCCTCGCCGTGATCTACGACGAGTCGCCGACGACACTGACCGAGCGTTTCATCTCCTGGGGTGTGCTCAACCCGGAGGCGAAGGGTGACGTCGAGGAGTCCGAGGCAGCCGGCGCCTGAGCGGCGTCCGGTAGACGGCGAGACAAGACGGTCGGGGCTCGTAGCAGCTTGCCCGCGGCCGCCTGCCCGCCCCTCCACACGGGGACGGGCCACCAGCATCACGTAGTACCGAAGTGTTGGCTTTTTCAGTACGAGTAGTCGCAGTACCTGGCCGGGGCCGTTCCCCCCGAGCCGACGAACGGGGACGCTGAGAAGGCCCGGCACCGCACCGTGGCGGTACCGGGCCTGTTGTGCTCTTCGGGGCCCTGCAGGGGTGTTTCTAGACGCCCAGCGTGGGCTTGAGCTGCAACAGCCGGGCCAGCAGCCCGTTGACGAAGGCCGGCGACTCGTCGGTCGACAGGTCGCGGGCCATCGCGACCGCCTCGCTGACCGCCACCACGTCCGGCACCTGCTCGTCGAAGAGCAGCTCGTACGCGCCGATCCGCAGGATGTTGCGGTCGACGGCCGGCATCCGGTCCAGCGTCCAGCCGACCGAGTGCGCGCTGAGCAGTTCGTCGATCTGGTCGATGTGCTTGGCCACGCCCTCGACCAGCGCCACCGTGAACTCGTTCACCGGTGGGTCGTTGTCAGCCACCCGGTCGGCCAGGGTGCCGCCGACCGGCAGCCCCCGGACCTCCGACTCGAAGAGCACGTCGAGGGCGCGCTTGCGGGCCTTGCTACGGGCAGACATGTTCTGTTGTCAGCTCCAGTGATAGGTGCTGCGGTCAGGACGTGACGCGGCCGAGGTAGTCCCCGGTCCGGGTGTCCACCTTGACCTTCTCGCCAGTGGTCAGGAACAGCGGGACGTTGATCGTGTAGCCGGTCTCCAGCTTGGCGGGCTTGGTGCCACCCGTCGAGCGGTCGCCCTGCAGGCCGGGCTCGGTGTACTCCACGGTCAGCTCGACCGAGGCCGGCAGCTCGACGTAGAGCGGCAGGTCCTCGTGCACCGCGACGATGGCCTCCTGGTTCTCCAGCAGGAAGTGCGACGCCTCACCGACCACCTCGGGGGTGATGTGGACCTGCTCGTAGGTGGAGCTGTCCATGAAGACGTACGAGCCGCCGTCGTTGTACAGGTACGTCATGTCGCGCTTGTCGACGTTGGCCACCTCGACCTTGACGTCGGCGTTGAAGGTCTTGTCGACGACCTTGCCGCTCAGCACGTTCTTCAGCTTGGTGCGCATCACCGCGCCGCCCTTGCCGGGCTTGTGGTGCTGGAACCAGACGACAGACCACAGCTGCCCATCCAGGTTGAGCACCATGCCGTTCTTGAGGTCGTTCGTCGATGCCACGCGGGAATTCCCCTTTGAAATGTCAATGTGAAGTGATCAGCGGTACGCAAGATTGTAGCGGTCACCACCGGGTTGTTCCGACTCGTGGTCTCCGGGGGCTCTACGCTGGCCTTCACGCAGTTCCCAGACCGCGCCCTGGAGGCATCCGATGACGGGCTTCATCATCTTCGTGGTCCTGATGATCATCTTCGGATTCGGGCGCAACGCGGCGAAGAAGCAGCAGAAGTCCGGCCAGCCGAGCCCACGGGTGCAGGCACTGATGGCGAAGATCCAGGCACAACAGGCGGCGAGTCAACCGCCGGTGGTCCAGGGCCAGTACACGCAGCCGGCGTCGGGTCAGCCGGTGCCGGTGCAGCCGCTGCCGGTGCCGGGCGCTCAGCAGAGCGGGCGGGCGCAGAGCAGTGCGCAGCTGGCCGGGATGCTGCAGTCATTGCTCCAGGCCGGGCAGCAGGCGGGACAGCAGCCGGGGGTGCCAGTCGCTCAGTACGCCCCGCCGGTTCAGTTCCAGCCCGCGCAGACTCAGTACCAGCCGGCCCCCAGTCAGTACGCGGCTCCCGGACAGTTCGAGCCGCAGTGGCAACCGCAGTACCAGCAGCATCATGCGGAACACAGCTTTCCCGCGCCGGGCAGCGCGCTGGAGCGGCGGGTGCGGGAGTTGATGAAGTCCGGGAACGAGGTGCCGGCGATCCGGCTGCTCTGCGACGAGCAGGATCTGGGCATCATCGAGGCGCAGAAGTACGCGCGCAGTCTGATCGCTCCGGCGGGCAAGACCGCGGCGGCTGCTTCGGATGGCGAGCGGCCGGCGCGGGACGAGGACGAGAACCGGTACGTCGGTTCGGCCGCGTTCGCCGAGTCGGTCTTCGATCTCGACCGGGACGAGAACGTCTGGGCCAGCGGCTGGGTCGAGAAGCCCGAGCCCGACGACCGCTCCGACATGGACGAACTCTGGCAAACCGTCCGCAACGCCGGCCGCCCGTCACCAGATCAGCGTTAAATGACTGTGCCTGGTGCGAAGGTGGAAGCCGGGCGGTAGTTGATCCGGCGGCAGGCTTGCCGGGTCCACCCGCAGGGTCGGGCCTTTGCCGCCACGCAGGTTCTCGTTCCAGACGCGGACCTGGTCGACCAGCAACTGGACGAAGTCCTGCGCGGCCGGGCCGTGGGCGTTGGCGCCGAGTTCGACGTAGTCGGGGTCCGCTGCGGGGCGGGACGTCAGGTAGCCGAGCGAATTCCTGGATGCCATCGCGGATGCTCCCCAGCGTGGGACCGGGGCGACGATGCGCTTCTTCAGCGCGCGCGGCTCGGCGCTGAGTACGCAGAACCCGGGCAGCGTGCTCGCGAGCCAGAGGTCGAGATCTGAGAGCGGTTCCTCCCGGTTCATCAGTACGCCGGACCACGCCGACGCTTTCGGCTGGTCCAGCACCCGCTCGGGCGGTACCGGTTCGGATTCCTGGTCCTCGTCGAAGCTCAGGCTGACCAGCCCACCGTGCAGCGGCACCCAGCGCTCGTATGCCGCGCCCGCACCCTGCATGTTGACGAACCCGCAGACGACCATCGACCGGCTCTCCAAACTGTGCCCCGACGATTCGGCATCCAGCAAATCGAACCCGATCGACCGGGTCTGTGCCCGGAACCTCAGCGGTACGACGATCCGCCCGCCCGGCGCCAGTTGCTCCATCCAGGCGGGCGCGATGTCCCAAGCGGTGACGGTGACGATGATGCGGTCATAGGGCGCGCCCGCCGGGTCGCCGAACTCGCCATCGGTCCGCAGCACCCGGACGTCCGGGTAGCCGGCGGCGTCCAGCGTTTCCCGCGCCCGGATCGTCACGTCCAGATCGATGTCGATCGTGGTCACCTCGCCGTCGGGCCCGACCAGCTCGGACAGCAGGGCCGCGTTGTAGCCGCCGGAACCGATCTCGAGCACCCGATGACCCGGCCGGACGTCGGCCTGCTCGAGCATCAGCGCGACCACGGTCGGCTGGGAGACCGAGCTGATGGCGACGCCGGACGCGTCGCGCTTCATCAGTACGACGTCGTCGGCGTAGGCGATCTCCAGCGGCACCAAGGGCACGAACAGGTGCCGCGGGACCAGCCGGAACGCGGTCGCGATCCGGTCGTCGTGGATCGCGCCCTGCTCGACCAGCAGGTCGGCGAGCGCCGCGCGCAACGTTCCGGCGTACTGGGAATCGTTGCTCTCGGCATCCATTGGCTCAGTCTGTCCGGTCGGCCGGCGATTCGGGCGGCCAACGCCGGGGTGTCGGCGCCGCACTCTGCTCAGGGTACCGCCGAACGGGCAATCCGGTTGCCCGATCGGCTGTACTCCGGCTCGATGTGCGATCACCAGCAGCGGCCGATCCTTGATGCTGTGTCTACTTCAGCGCGACTGGATGTCGAAGAACTCGTGATCGTGCCCGGTACGCCGGCCCAGTGTCAGGTCCAGGTGGCCAACCGCGGCTCGATCGTGGAGGCCTACACCCTGACTCCGGTCGGGGACCTGGCCGGCTACGCCGTGGTCGAACCGGCCACGCTCTCCCTCTACCCGGACGCGGAGGGCACGGCGACGATCACCATCACAGTGCCGCGGGAGGCGGTGGTGGAGGCGGGCGACGTCGCGTTCGGCGTACTGGTCCAGCCTCAGGAGCACCCGGCCGACACCGCCGTACCGGAGGCCGTGGCGCACGTCCAGGCGTTCAGCGACGTCACCGCGGAGCTGACTCCGCGGACGTCGCACGGCAGCCGGGTCGGGCGGCACACGCTCGCGATCGACAACCGCGGCAACCGCCCGGTCACCGTCGAGCTGACCGGCAAGGACCCGGACGCGGTGATGGAGTTCCGGTTCTCGCCGAGCACCGTCGAGGTCGCGCCGGGAACGGCGGCGTTCTCGAAGCTCAAGGCCCGGCCGCTGGAGCGGATCTGGCGCGGCCCGTCGAAGACGCGGCAGTTCAGCGTCGTCGTCACCCAGGTCACCGCCGGAGGCCCGAACGGGACGAAGGCCGCTCTCACCAGCGTCGACGCGATGATGGTCCAGGACCCGATCCTTCCTGCCTGGACGGGCAAGGCGATCGCCGGCGCGCTCGCCGCGGCCGCGGTGCTCGCCGGGTTGTGGTTCGTCGCCCTGCGGCCCGCGATCGAGTCGAGCGCCGAGAACGCGGTCGAGAAACCGCTGAAACAGATGCAGCAGAAGGTCGACGAGGCCAAGACGCAGGCGGGCGCCGCGCAGCAGGCCGCGAACACCGCTCAGAACTCGGCGAAGAACACGGCGAAGGGGCAGAGCCAGCAGGAGAAGAACCTCTCCGACCGGGAGAAGGAACTCGCCGCCCAGGCCGCCGCGATGGTCGGCACGCCGTTCTCGCAGCGCTGGCCGTTGAAGGCGAAGCCGGGCAAGACGGTCGAGGAGTCGTTCGAGGTGCCGAAGGACAAGGTCCTGCGGATCACCGACGTCAACTTCGAGTCGCAGGGAAGTACCGGCTACCTGGACCTGCGCAAGGACAAGAAGTCGCTCGGCGGGGTCGCGCCGCAGTACTTCCGCAACATCCAGGACTACCGGTACATCTCACCGCTCGCGGTACTGGTGGCCGGCGAGAAGGTCGTCGTCAGCCTCGAGTGCACGGCCCCGGCCCCGGGCGCGACCGACTGCGAGAACGCGGTGATGGTCGGCGGCATCCTCACCGACAAGCCCCCGGCCCCGACCACTCCCCCGACAAGCGCCGCACCCAACTGACGTACCAAGCTTGGAGCCCCGGACCGACATCGGTCCGCGGCTCGTTCCGTCTCGGCTGCCTCAGCGGCGGGCGAAGAACTCGAGCTCGGCGATCGCGGTGAGGGTCGAGCGGGTCGGGGCGATCGTCCGGACGATGGCGACCTGGACCGCGCGGGCGTCGTCGACCTTGAGCTTGAACTCCTGCTTGGTAGGTACGTCCTTCAAGGTGAAGCGCTGGATGACCGGCTCGCCGCCGGTGATCACGGTGACCTCGATCTCGGCGGGCCGCGGACCGGCGACGAACTTCGGCGTCTCCGGGGCGACGCCCGCGTAGATGGTGAAGGCGGTCAGCTTGATCGGCGACCTGAAGCCGGCCGTCACCCACGGGACGGGCTTGGCGGTCTTGCCGGTGCGCGGCGCTCCCCAGTACGTGTTCTTGGCGCCGTCGAAGGCGAGTTGTGCACCCTGCTTGCCGGCCACCCCACTCGCCTTGCTCGCCGTAGGCCGTACCTGCAGCGGCTCAGCAAACTGATCCTGCACCTTGTGCACCCCACTCATCACCAACCCCCGCTGCGGCCCCGCGAGCACTCCCCCACCGGCGATCAACGCCAGCACGACACCGACCCTGGTGGCCCCACGAAACTTCCGCCGCCCAACCCCCGGCCGAATCCGCGTCCCCGCCGCATAAACCCGCTCCCGCCCGGTTACCCGCCGCCACCAAGGCGCCTTCCGGACCACCCGAGCATCAACCAAACTGAACCCACACTTCGCACAGAACCGCCGCCTCGCCTCATTGGGCATCCCACACCCACCACAAACCCGAGACCCAGTAGGCACAACCACCGGCGACCGACTCCGCCGAGCCATCTTCCGCTTAACAGCCTGAGGCTGCCGAGCAACAACAGCAGGTTCTTCAGGTACAGGCTGTGCTTCAGGTACGGGCAGCGGCAGCAACGGAACGTGCTCTGGAGGTGCTGTTGGTGCCGCAACCTTTGCCGCTGACTGGGGTACCGCAGTGGTAGCTGGGGTTACGTGTTCGCCTTCCCATTCGAGGAAGACGCCGCAGCGGGTGCAGAAGACTGTGCCTTCTTCGTTCTGTTCGCCGCAGTCGTTGCAGAGGATCATCGGTCGGCCTCCAGGACTTCTACCCGGGCCGGCAGGTTGGCCGGCCGCAGTGCGTCGACGATTCGGTGGACGACTGCTTCGTCCGCCTCGCTCGGGACCCGTACGACGAGTTGCGCCGACGCCTGGCCGGGTGGCTCGGCGCCGGCTTGCGCGGACCACGCAGTACCGCCCGACTCGGTGATCTCGGCATCGACGCCGCATGCCAGCCGCAGCGTCTCGCGCAACGCATGCGCGGCCCCACGGCTCCGATGCAGCTCAGTCGTCGCGGCCACCAGCAACCGCTGCCGCGCGACCGGGATCCGCGGGTCCGCGAACGCGGCCACCCAAGAACCGAGCAACTCCACGAAATCCTCGGGCGCCAACTCCGGATCGAGGTACGCGCCGAAGTTGTCCAGCGTCGCCACCACCGGCGCCAACGCCTCGTCGAACACTCCGGTCAGCCGCACCGCCAGGTCGTCCTCGGCATACAGCCCCGGCAAGATCTCCAGCAACGGATGCGGATTCGGCAGCCCGTCGATCAGCCCACGCATCTCTACCTCCGCACCATGATCTGGTGCTCGAACGAGTACACCAGCTCGGTCCGGCTCAACTCGACCCGATCGACCGGCGTATCGCTCCGCGTCCCCAGCACCGGATCAGCCAGGTAAAGCCGCACATCCTCCACCGACTCGACCCCGCGAACCCGTTGCAGACAAGCATGAATGTCACCCGTCTGCACAGTCCGCCCCAACGGCCAGCCATCGCCGCGCGGCCCACCGAGCAACGGATGCATGAACCGATAGAGCGCCTCCAACGCCGCCGGCCGAACCCGCTCCGCCGACGCGTCAGCAGCCGCGGTCAACCGCGCCACCACCGTCACCGCCCGATAGAACGGCGGCTCGATCAGCAGCCGCGCACCAAGCATCCGTCGCGGCTCAAGATGATCTGCCAACCGCTGCAACACCTCGTCCGCCGGCCGCAACGCCCCGAAGTCCACGGCCGCCTGCGGATCCACCGGCAACCTCGGTACGACGAGAAGCCGCACCACATTCGGCTCACCATCATCCCCAGGCACACAGTGCACCCGCCCGAGCGACGGTGCGGCTTCCCGCGCAAGCAACTCGTAGTCCTCGGCAGTCACCGCGCGCGACGCAGTACGCAGCGAGAGCGGTCCCCGAAGCATCGCGTCCGGCACCTGCTCACCATCCACTCCCCCGGTCGCCGCGCGCCGGTTGTCGACCTCACTGACGAACGGCAGCGAGGTCTTCAACACCCGCAACGCATGCGCGGCCACATTGCCCGCGGCACCGCCCCCCGTGCGGTACCGGGCCAGTCGCAGTACTGCGCCCTTCGGCGGTACCGCCCCGTACGACCGCAAAGTCCCATCCGGTTGACGCACAGCCGGTCCGAGCAACACCTGCCCGTTCTGCCGGTCGAGCGCAAAGTGCTGGTCCGTCGCCGACGACTCGGCGAAGCTGTCCACCAAGGTCCACTCGACCCAGCCAAGATCGGTACCAACCTGCACCACCTCTGGATCCGGGGCCAGCGTCACCGGCCGCCGCTGCAACTCGAATCGTTGTCCCGCGCTCCCGTCGCTCCGCCCGAGCTCCTCAGCCAGTACCGGCTCGGCGTGCTCGGCAACCGTCGTACCGCCGATCGTGCATGCCTCGAGGTGACGGATCTTGGGCGACTCGCTGTAGAACGGCTGGTCGGTGTCCGGCGACACCAGCACACAACGCAACCAGCCTGCCCGCTGCTGGGCGAGCACCGACTGCACGTGCCCCACCGGGACGTGCAAGACGATGTCGCCCGGCCGGTTGAGGCCCCCCGTGCCGTCGCGGTCGACCTCGCAGGCGATCCACTCCTCGCCGTTCCACGCCTCCCACCTCAGCGGCGGGTCGAGCGGGTCGACGCCGATGCCTTCGACCTCACAGTCGACGCGGAGCAGTACCGCGCAGGACGGGACGGCCGCCGACAGGCCGACGTACAGGGCGTTGTCAGGCGCCGGCGGGGCAGCGAAGCAGTCGAAGCCGACACCGTCCTGCAGCTCGACCGTCCGGTCCAGGACGACCGTGCCACCGTTGCTGGTGGCAACATTCAGGAGCGAGCAGGAGACGATCGCGAGCTCGTCGACGATGCTGAAGCCCGTCGCCTCGTCGTGCTCGGTGCGGAGCGTCGCGACCTCGGTGCCGGCATGGACGGTGATCGTCTCGGGCTGCGCGGCCGAAAGCCAGAAGGTGATGTCGGCGCGAGCCGCCGCGGGGGCGAAGAGCTTGATGCCGACCAGGTCGAGGAACTTCAGGTAGTGCCGTTCGGGCACCCGGTTCAGCCGGTACATCAACTGGTCGACCATCGTCGCGAACGCCTCGACCAGCGTGACGCCGGGGTCGGAGACGTTGTGGTCGGTCCACTCCGGGCAGCGCTGCTGGATCATCCGTTTGGCGTCGTCCACCAGTTGCTGGAACCGGCGGTCGTCGAGGTTCGGCGCGGTCAGGGTCATGCCGCTCCTCCGGTCGTCAGCTCGGCGTGCTCGGGGATCAGGTAGAACGGGAAGACCAGGTTGCGCGGGCTGTTGCTGCCGCTGATCGCGTAGTGGAGATCGATGTAGAGCGCTCCCGCATCGATCCGGTCGAAGTGCACGCGCACGTCGAGCAGCTCGATCCGCGGCTCCCAGCGGTCCAGCGCGATCCGGACGTCGGCGATGATCTTGCCGGCCGTGGTCGCGTCGGCCGGCGCGAAGATGTGCTCCTGGATGCCGCAGCCGAACTCGGGCCGCATCGGCCGCTCCCCCGGTGACGTGCCGAGGATCAGCCGGATGCTCTCCTCGATCTCGCGTTCCTGCCGGACCAGCGCGATCCGGCCGGTCGCGTCCGTCCGCAACGGAAACGCCCAACCGGCCCCGACGAACTCCGAGCTCACCGCGTCCTCCGTTCAGTTCCGGCCATCTGTCAGCCGCCGATCAGAACGGTCAGGCAGCCGATCGCGATCGGCGCCCCACATCCGGTCAGGTCCGTCATCCGGGCGGCCGGCAGGCCACCGATCAGCACGGTCAGCGATCCCGGCGGTACCACGGCCGACGGCGGGTGCAACGGGATCGCGCACACATGCGGAGTACCGACTGTTGCCGCCGGCATCCCGCCGATCAGGACGGTCGGTACTCCCGGCGGGCCGAGCGCACCACCGTGGCCGGTCAGGTCGCCGACCCGGGCTGCTGGTCCAGGCATCGTTTGTTCTCCCGCCTCAGTTGATCTTCACGAGCGCGGCCTGGATCGCGAGGGCCGCGCCGCCGTTGATCTCGGTACTCGCCTGGCCCGCCACGCTGACCTTCGCGGCCGACACCGTCGCCTGCGCGGTGCCCTTCACCTCGACGTTGACACCCTTGAGCTGGACGTCGCCGGTGCCGGCGTCGAGCGTGATGCCGGTCTTCGCGGTCAGCTCGATCTTCTGCCCGGCAGTGATCTTGACGCCGCCGGTACCGGCGTTGATGTCGACGCCGTCCTTGGCCTCGACGACCACCTTGCCGTCACTGTGCACGGTGATCACCGGAGCGTTCGTACCGTCCATCGCGACGCTGAGCTTGCCGTCACCGGTGTGCAGCCAGATCCCGTTCTTCTGCGAGCTTTCGAGCAGTTCGAGCGAGTGCCCGGTACGGCCGACGAAGGCGCGGCGGTTGATGGCGCCGGTGCCGCTGTCGACGCTCGCGGCCTGACCGGCGTACGGCTTGCGGTTGGCGCTGTAGAGGCCGCCGAGGACGAAGGGCGCGCCGATGTCGCCCTGCTCGAAGGCGACCAGCACCTCGTCACCGACCTCGGGCAGCAGCATCGAGCCACGGTCGGCGCCCGCGCCCGCTTGCAGGACGCGCGCCCAGAACGTACCGAAATCGTCGCGCATCCACGGCAGCCGGACCTTCACCTGCCCGGTCTTCCCAGGGTCGTTCACGTCCGTGACCACGGCCGTCGCGACCCCTTGCCGGGCGGGCGATCCGGTGGATCCGGACAGTCCGAGCATCGACCGATCCTGCTGGCCGGTGACCGAGATGAGCGTCGTGTAGCCGCTGTCGCCGTCGAACACGTGCCGCACCCGGCTCAACGTGTACTTGCCGTCGAACGGCGCACCAAGGTTGCCGATGGCAACCGGTACGCCAGCGTGCAGCCGCGGGTTGCCCCGGCATACCCCTTCGAGCTCCGCGAAGGTACCGGCCACCCGCTCGGCCAACGCCTTCGCAGCGGCCTCCGCTGTCGCCTGGGTCCGATGCGGCACATGCGTCACGACCCATGGCGGCGCCGAGAACTTGTCGGCCAACTCGCTCGGCCGCAGCCCGATCTGCGCGCTGGTCGTTGCCGCTGGCACCTTCGCGACGACTGCCCGCTGTTGCGTGTCATCCCATCCCCGTACTTCGACCGACGGCACCTGACCCGCCGCCGTCACCGCCGACCGAAGCCGCAGCAGATCCGAACCGAGCTCGAGAGCATGCGCCTGGGTCGCATCCGAACCGTCCGGAGCGCCGGCCGCCTTCGTCGGCTTGGTGAACTGGAGCTTCCCGGCCTCGACCCCGAGGTGGTAGCCGACCGCATCGGCCAGCGTGCGGAGGAAGTCCCAGTCGGTCTGATTCGCCTGGCAGAGGAACTCGTGCACGGTGTTGGTCGAGTCCACCTGGCCGATCGGCAGGCCATTGCGCTGGGCAACCTTCTTGACGACGTCGTCGAAGGTGACCTGCTGATAGGTCTCGCTGCGCGTACCACGCAACAGCCGGTGCGCCGCGTCGTACCCGCGGACGATCGTGAAGGTGCCGGTCCCTTCGACCTCGACCTCCAGCGCCGTCACCTCGCCGGTCATCAGGTCCTGGGGAGCGCTCTCCTGGGCGGCATGCACGGACAGCTTGAGCTTGCTGCCGATGGTGATCCCGGACTTCGCCAGCACCAGCCGGTCCGGGTCGCGGAAACGCAGGCTGAACAGGTCCGGCAGGTGCAGGTTGTCATCCACCCATGCCCCGGCCAGCAGCGCGATCAGGTCGTCCGGAAGCGCTCTCCCATCGACGGAGACGGACAGTGTGCTGGAGAAGCTCGCGTTGGCCATCTCAGCCCGCCAGCAGTTCTTCGGCGGACGGCAGCAGGACCGTCCGGCCCGGCGTGAGCCGTTGCGGGTCGTCGATGTCGTTGGCCTCGGCCAGCGGTCGCCACATCGCCGGATCGCCGTACTCCGCGTACGCGACCGCGGCCAGCGTCTCGCCCTCGAGCAACACGTGGGTACGACGGGCGGTCAGGCTGCCCGATGTCGGGTTCTGCTTGGCCGTCAGCGAGGGCATCTCCTGCAGGTCGACGGTGCAGGTCGCGCGGACCGGCGTACCTTCCGGCGTGAACAGCGAGTACTTCGCGCTGACGGAGGTGATGAAGCTCGGGAAGAAGTCGAGGGCGCCCCAGTGGAAGACCACCAGCGGCGGTACCGGCTTGCTCTTGCCCACGCTCTGGTCGGTCGGGACACAGCACGCGAACAGCGACTTGACCGCCTTCAGGACGCTGTCGTCCATCTTGTCGGTGGCGTCGAAGAACATCTCCAGCGTGAGCTTGCCCGGCTCGGGCCCCTGGAACTCAGGCGGCGCGGCCTTCTTCGATCCGCGGGCCGGCTCGCTGTTCCACTTGGCGGCCTTCTTGACGGTCAGCTCGTTCGGATTGAACTGGAACGCGATCCGTCCCTTGGACGCGCCGAGCTTCGCACCGGCGCCCTTGTTCGGCATCGCCTCGTGCAGTTCCAGGTACGCCTTGGCCAGATTGCCACTCATGCCACGAGGCTAGGGAAGCAACGCCGCTTCGGGCAGGGGCTCCAGCGCCGCACGGAGGGACCTCCGAACTTCCCTAAAGGGCAGCGTGGGAGCATCGGAGAAGTTGGACGCTTGCACTGGGGGTGAGGGCGACGAGGCAGTTCGGGGAACCGTTGTTGGCGGTGCGGGTGCTCGGGGCGGTGGAGATCGCGACGGGCTCCCGTCAGTTGACTGTTAAGCAACCGCTCGCCCGGGCACTGGCGGTGCGACTCGCGCTCGCTCGTGGCGCAGCCGTTGCCGACGAGATCCTGATCCGCGACTTGTGGGGCGACGCCGGCAATGCCCGGCCGGCCGCGCGGTTGCGGGTGCTCGCCTCCCGGCTCCGAGGTGCCCTGGGCAACGAAGGCGAGGCGTTGCGCCGTACGCCGGCAGGCTTCTCCCTGGACGCGGCACCCGTCGACCTGGACCTGGTCGAGCAGTCTGTCGGTTCGATCGACGCAGCTCGTCGGGCGGGAGACCAAGCGGCCGTGTTCGACGCGGCGGCCGTCGCCTTGGAGCAGTGGCGCGGCGAGGCGTTGGCCGATCTGCGAAACATCCCGTTCGTCGCCGCGGAACAGCTCCGGCTGGAGTCGCTCCAGGTGGAACTCGAGATCGCCCACAGCGAGGCAGGACTTGCCTTGGGCAAGGATGTCGGACCGGACCTCGAACGCCTGGTCAGCCACCATCCGCTGCACGAGCGCCTGATCGGCCTGTCCGCCCGCGCGCTCGCCAACCGCGGGATGCGCGCCACGACCCGGCTGGCGCATCTGCGCACCACCTTGGCCGAGGAACTCGGCATCGACCCCGGACCGGAGACCCTCGCGCTCGAGGCCAAGCTGAATGACCAGGCCGACCGGGCGATCCGCTCCTCCCTGCCACCGCAGACCAAGAGCTTCATCGGCCGTCTGGACGAGCAGCTCAGCCTGCGGGCACGGGTCAGCGAGCCGTCCGTGGTGACGCTGCTCGGTGGACCGGGAGTCGGGAAGACCCGGCTGGCACGTGAGCTCGCAGAGAGCGCTCACCGGGAAGGGCGTACGGTCGGCTGGCTCGACCTCGCGCCGCTCCAGGCCGGTGACAATCTCCCGTCGGCGCTGGCGGCCGCGATCGGTACCGACGGTGCCGGACCCGATGTGCTGGCCACCGCGATCGGTACCGACGGTGGCCGGCCCGATCCGCTGGCCAACGCGATCGAAGTACTGCCCGGAGCGCTGCTTGTTGTCGACAACGCCGAGCATCTGATCGAGGACACCGCCGCGCTCGTCGGCGACCTGCATGCGGCGACCACCGGGCTGACCGTTCTGGTCACCTCGCAACGCGCGCTGCGGCTCAGCGGCGAGTACGTCCATCGCGTCGGCCCGCTGACGGCAGCGGCCGCCACCGAACTGTTCTGCGCCCGCAGCGGACTCCCACCGAGCGAGCAGGTCGACGCCATCTGCGCGGCCGTCGACCGGTTCCCGCTCGGCATCGAGCTGGCCGCCGGGCTCACCCGGATCCTCTCGGTCGACCAGCTGGCCGATCGGATCGACGATCGCCTCCGGCTGCTGATCCGCGGCCTGCGGGACTCCGGCGCTCGGCACTCCAGCCTCCGGGCGGCGCTCGACTGGAGCCATGAACTACTCACCCCCAAGGCACGGATCGCCCTGCGCCGGGTGTCGGTGTTCGCGGGCGGTTGCACGTTGGCGGCGGCCGATAAGGTCATCGCTGACGAGCGGCTGCCGGTCGACGAGATCGATGGCCTGCTGACCGACCTGGTGGATCGCAGTCTGCTGACCGTCGACGGCACTGGGCGGTACGGCGTACTGCAGAGCATCCGCGACTACGGTCTCGAACAGCTCCGGACCGTCGGCGAGGAAGACACCATCCGACGGCGACACGTCGCCTGGTGCGCCGAAGTCGCGGCTGCCAGTGAGCAGTTCGGGCGGCTCTACCACACGCACGGGCTGCAGCGGGATCTCTATCGCGACCTCAACCTCGAAGAGCCGAACCTGCTCAGCGCGGTCGACTGGTGCCTGTCCGTCGGCGCCGAGCCCGCACTGGTCAACGAGATCGTCGCGCCGCTGACTTGGTACTGGGGATATCGCGGCCTGCTCAAGGAAGCCGTCGGCTGGCTGCGTGACTCGCTCGCCGCCGTGCCGCCTGGCTCGGTCAAGTACGCGGTCGGTCTGAACGCGCTGGCGATCGTCACCCGCAAACTCGGCGGATTCGAGGACGCGCTCTCGTATGGCCGGGAGGCGCTCGCGATCATGCGCGGGACCGAGGAGGAGCGCGGCACGATCCAGGTGCTGCAGAGCCTGACGCTGACCTACCTTGCGCTGGACGAGATCTACCAAGCGCTTGCCTGCGCCAACGAGGTGTGGACCCGCAGCACGGACTACCCGGTAATCCGCGGCGCCAGCCTCAACTGCATGGGCCTGTGCCTGCGGATGATCGGGCACGCCGACGAGGCGGTGAAGCTGTTCGAGGAGGCGCGGGCCTGCTGGGATGCGATCCACGACGGGCACGGATACGTCATCGCCACCGGCAACCTGGGCATCTCGGCGTACCAGGCCGGCGAACTCGATCGGGCCCGGGAGCTCGAACTGGACGCGCTGGAGGTCGCCCGCGACATCACCTACACCGTCGGCCAGCTCGACTCCCTGGGAACCCTTGGCTGCATCGAAGCCGCGGCAGGCCGCTACGAGCTCGCCGCCGAACTGCTCGCGGCCGCCATCCACGGCCGTCATCTGATCGTCGAACCGGTCGCCGTCCCCGACGAGATCATGAACCTGGCCGCCGCCGACGAGTTCATCCGCGCCGAACTCGGCGACCGGGCCGACGAGATCGCCGCCGCCACCCGCCGGATCCCCCTCGACGAGCTCATCCGCAAGGTCCTCGACCGCGGCTGACCGGTCCCGGTGTCGGTGTCGGTGCCGGTGTCGGTCTGACCGTTCAGGCGCCGGTGTCGATGAAGCCTGACCGGTCCCGGCGCCGGTGTCGATGAGGCCTGATCGGTTCAGGCGCCGGTGTCGATGAAGCCGTGGTGGGCGATCTCGATCGTCTCGGTGAGGATGTCGGCCGGGCCTTTGGCGAGGCTGGGGCCGGTCCAGCGAACGGGGATCACGTCGACGAGTCCCCAGCGTGCGACGACGGTGCCGTCACTCGTCATCGCGGTGATCTGCCCGGTACGCCGCTTCACACCGCCCGCGAGCCCCGAGATCCAGCGGGCCACCCGCTCGGTCTCCTTCGTCAGCGGCCGGCTCAGCTTGATGTTCGGGAACTTCAGCCGGGACGGGATCTGCACGATGTACCCATTGTTGCCACCCTCCGACCGCTGCTCGATCACCACCTCGCAGCCGAGCCCGTCGCAGCTGGTGAACATCCCCAGCTGGACATCGTCCACCTGCACCAGGAACCGGACCCCGATCGCCGGCATCAACTCCGTCGCACTTGTACTTGTACTGGTACTCATCACCACATCCGATCCATCAACGTGCCGGTCCGCTCCCGATCAACCCACAACTCCGCCCGCAACCGCCGGGCAATCGGCTCATACAACCGCCGAGCCAACCCATCCACCTCAGCCGCCGACATCCCCGCACCCGCGCCGCCCGCGCCACCCGCGCCGCCCTGCCCGCCCGCGGCGCCATCACCGTCTGCGCCGGCCGCCCGGCTCGGCTCCGCCGCCAGCTGTCCGCCGGGAGTGCTCCCCGCCGCGCCGGCCTCCTGCGGGATCGCCACCGAGGTCGACCCACCGGCGCCCGCACCAACGCTCTCCACCACGCTCCCCGCCACCAACCCGCCAGGCGATGCCGCAGGGACCTCGCCTCCTCCACCGCCACCACCCGCCGCCGAGCCCACTCCTGCCCCGGTCGCAGCAGGCGGCCTCGACACGGACGGCCGTCCTGAGCCGGCTCCCCCCGCCGACGCACCCGAAGCCGCGACCGCTGTCAGCGAGCCTGGCAAATCGGCGGAGCCAGACGACTCGGCTGACCTGGACTGATTCGGAAGGTGGACAACCGGTTGCGCCGGAGCGCTCACCGAAGCAGACGGAGCACCAGAAGCCAGGTCACCAACCTCAGGTACCAGCGCACGATCCCCGATCAACGGAACCGTCGCCCCTTCACTGCCTGATACCTCATCAAACCCGCCGGCGACCACGGGCTGCCCGCCGCCGCCCAAAATGCCGGCGCCCGAGCGAAGGTTGCCATCGGCACCGAGCCCTGAACCGGAACCGCCTGCAGCTGTACCCGGGGTTGCACCACCGGCTGCTGCGCCAAGGGTGTTGACGGCACCACCGGCGGCTGCACCAAGGGTGTTGACGGCACCACCGGCGGCTGCACGCACGCTGCCGACTGGGCCACTGCCCGCTGATCCGCCGGCGGCGCCCGCGACCGCGCTGAGGCCATCGACGCCGTCGATCAAGGCACCCATAGAGGTGCTGCCCAGCAACCTCCGCTCCGCCAACCCCGTTCCCGCACCTGCAAGAGCTCCGGCTCCGGACGCGCCACTCGCATCACTGCCCAGCCCCGCATCGCCGCCGCCGGCAGCCGTGCTTCCGTACGAACCTGAAACTGCTGCTCCGCCCGCGGCCGCTCCCCCATACGCACCTGTGGCCGATCCCGCGCCTGCGGCAGTCGACGATCCTCCGGCAGCTCCAGCCGCATCCCCTGCTGCTGCACCAGCAGATCCCGCCGCGGCGCCAGCCACCGCCCCGACCGCCGCTCCACCGGCTCCCGTGCCACGCGCCGAACCTGCACCGCCTGCCCCACCGGCCACCGTGCCGGGCACCGCTCTCCCGCCAGCCCCACCGGCCGCCGTGCCGGGCACCGGCACCGCTCCCCCGGCTGGTCCGGCTGGTCCGCCTGCGGAGGTGGCTCCTGCTGGTGGCCCGGTCCACCTGCTGGGCGCTTGTGCAGCCGGTGCGCTCGCGACGATCGCGCCGGTGGGTCGCCCAGCAGTTGCGCTGGCCCCTGGGGGGATACCGATGCCAGCGCCACCGGTGTCGGCAGCGCTGTCATGGGCACTGGATGCGGTGTCCGCGCCGAAGGGTCGGCGGATGGGCGAGGTTGGGCTGTCCGAGGCGAGTGCTAGGGCTGTTTCCAGGGTGATGGGAGCGCCGAGGCCGGCCCGGCGGCGGGAGAGAGCGGCGGCCTGTTGTGCCTGGCCAGCCGACGTCGCCGGGCCGGCCGACTGGGGGGTTGCTTCGGTGGGGACGCCTGGGCCCAGGGAGTCGGTGGAGGCTAGTTCGGGCGTGAGGTCTGCGAGGGTCGACCGGGTGAGATCGGCTGGAGAAGTTGAGGATGCGAGCGCCGCAGCACCTACACCGCTGACGCCGGCCGGCGCGATCGGAACAGTCGGACCAGCGGGGGCGCTCACGCCGGTGACGTTCGGAGTGGGTGGGGTGCTCACGCCGGTGACGTTCGGAGTGGGTGGGGTGCTCACGCCGGTGGCGTTCGGAACGGGTGGGAGGCTCACGCCGGTGGCGTTCGGAGCGGGTGGAGTGCTCGGGGGTGCTGCGTTTGTGGTTGCCGGTGGGCTCGGGTTGGTGGGGTTTGGTGTGCCGGGTGAGGGGGCGGCTGGGGCGGACACTACCGGGAGGGGGCGGCGGGCGAGAGTGGGAGGTGGGGCGAAGGTTTGGGTGTTGCCGGGGGTGGATGCGGTTGCTGTGGGCAACGAGGTGAAGCTGGGGAGGGTGCCGACCGGGCCCGCGGAGTCGTCCTGGGCGGAAGTACCAGCTGTTGCCTGACTCGGGATGGAACCCGCCGCTCCGCCCGGTGCCGCGCGGTTGCCGGAGAAGGCGCTGCGGAGGGATTGGAAGGCCCGCGCCACTGGCGACTGCTTGGCCGCCGGTGGTTGCCGGACGGCCAGGTCGGCCGTCGACTGGAAGGACTGAGGTGCCCCCGGGGTGACCAGACTGCCCACCAGGCCCGCCGGTGCGGCAGGATCCAGCTGGTGTGAGAGCTCGCCGGTGAAGGCAGGCGAGCGCCACGACGAGATCCAGCCGCCGTCCGCCGGCCGCAGTGTCGAGGGAACGTTGCCGATAGCACCGATCGATGGTGGCGGCACCTAGTCCCCCTCGGTGATGCGGCGGTTGATCTTGGAGATCTCGTCGACGAAGCGCCGGCGGGCCGGGTGTTCGAGGTCGAGGATGTCGTTCAGCGGCCAGTGGAAGTGGTAGGCGACGTACGCGATCTCCTCCTGCAGCCGGTCGGTCGCGTACGTCAGGATTCCCCCAGGCGGCCGCCGGCGATGTCGACGGCGAAGGCCTGGCTGCAGGACGGGCAGGTGACCGAGGCGCGGGTGTGCCCCTCGGAGTTGATCCGGCGGTACAGGTCCTGCAGGAAGGCGACGTCGGAGGCGAACATGTTCTCCACCAGCGACCCGTCGATCCGCCCGACGTCACCCAGCCGGGTGATCACCCGGGCGAGCAGGACGACGGTGGTGAAGGCCGGGTTCTCCTGCACGCGGGCGTCGTACAGCGGCAGCAGTTCGTCCCGCGCCGTCGCCAGCCGCATCGTGCCCGACTTGTGCACCCGCCCGTCGGCATCGACGTAGCCCCGCGGCAGCTCGAAGTCGAACTCGGTCCGCATCCGCTCCGGCTCAGCGACAGCAGCAGGAGCAGGAGCAGGACCAGGAACAGAAGTAGAAGAACCCGGTATCACGTCCGCGACCGCGGTACCGTGCGTCCGGCGCATCAGGCGTACTCCATCTCGTCCCAGCAGACCGTGAACTTCTCGGTCAGCGGCTCGGTCGAGCCGGCCTTGAGCGAACCGCCGAGCTCGACGTCCTTGATCCAGACGTTGCGGAAGTTGAGCCGCTTGAGCTGCTGGCCGTCGGAGGTGTAGATGCACACCTCCGCGGTCTTCCGGGCGCCCTTGAGATCGCCCTGCATGACCGACTTCAGCCAGTCGGTGACCGTCTTGGAGTCGGTCAGGCCGCGGGTGACGGTGAACTGGCCGGGCTTCGGCCGGCCCATCACCTGGCGGGCGACGTACTTCCCGTCCCTGGCCTGCTCCTGGTAGCTGACCATGTCGACCTCGGCCTTGAGCCCGGAGACCTCGATGACATACGGCACCTCGATCCCGTCGACCGAGACACTGAAGGAATACGCGGTCGCCATGTCCATGGCGTCGGCGAGCGGCATGACAATCTCCTTGGATGGAAGGTGTTACTCGTTGACGAGACTGGTGCCGCCGGAGAACTGCGACAGCTGGAAGACGACGAACTCGGCCGGCTTGACCGGCGCGATGCCGATCTGGCAGGTGACCTGGCCGGCGTCGATCGCCTCGGCCGGGTTGGTCTCCCGGTCGCACTTGACGAAGAACGCCTCGTCCGCGGTCAGCCCGAACAGCGCGCCCTTGCGCCACTCGTTGATCAGGAACGAGCTGATCGTGCGCCGGATCCTGGCCCACAGGGCGTCGTCGTTCGGCTCGAAGACGACCCACTGGGTGCCGCCGAGGATGGACTCCTCCATGTAGTTGAACAGCCGGCGCACGTTGACGTAACGCCAGGCCGGGTCGGATGACAGCGTGCGCGCGCCCCAGATCCGGATCCCGCGGCCGGGGAACGAGCGCAGGCAGTTCACCCCGATCGGGTTCAGCAGGTCGTGCTCGGCCTTGGTGATCTGGGTCTCCAGCGCGATCGCGCCGCGGACCACCTCGTTCGCCGGGGCCTTGTGCACGCCGCGGGTCTCGTCGGTGCGGGCCCAGATGCCGGCCGCGTGACCGGACGGCGGGACCAGGATGTTGCGCCCGGAGGCCGGGTCGAAGGTCTTCGCCCAGGGCCAGTACAGGGCCGCGTACTTCGAGTCGTAGCCGGCCTGGTTCAGCCGCCAGTCCTTGATCTGCTGGGCGTTCAGCGCCGGCGGCGGGTCGAGCACCGCCATCCGGTTGCCCATCAGCTCGCAGTGCGTGATGACGGCCTGCTGGACCGAGTGCACGGTCTCCAGGTCGATCGCGCCCTGCTGGTACGCGCTCATCAGGTCGGGGACGGCGACGATGGTGACGTCCTCGATCGCCTCCAGCCCGGAGAAACCGGTGCGCTGGGCAACATCTCCGACGTAGTCCTCGGCGCCGACTCCCTCGACCGCCGCGGGCGCCGGGGCGACCAGCTGTTTCTTGCCATTGGCAACGGGTTCCAGCGCGGCGGAGGCGGCCAGCTCCTCGATCTTGACGGTCTTCGACTTGGCGTTCACCACCGTGGCGAGGTTGACGGCCTTGTCCGCGCGCCGGTCCGGTACGACCGGGTCGTACTCCTCGGGCTGGCGGCCGTTCGCCCGGACGGTCAGCTTGACCGCGCCTTCCGGCGGGTTCTCGGCGGCGCTGTCGGACACCTCGATGGAGACGTCGGCGGGCTTGGCGCCGTTGAGCTGGGCCACCACCTTGTAGTGCCCGAGCACGGTCTGCGGCGGTCCGGCCGGCAGCTCTTTGGCCCCGCCCGCGGCCGGCTCCGAACCACCGATCCGGACGATGTACGCCGCCGAGCCGCCGTTCTGGATGTAGCCGAAGACGGCGTGCGCGAGATAGGAGCCCTGGACGAAGTCACCGAAGGTCTGGGTGAACTGCGTCCAGTTGGTGATCAGGGTCGGGGTGTTCAGCGGGCCCTTCTCGGCGAAACCGACGAACGCCGCAACCGCCGTGCCGACGCCTTCGATCGGCCGCTGCCCGGCCTCCACCTCCTCGACGTAGACACCGGGCGACAAGTACGTCGGCATGGTCACTCCTTCAGCTGGTCTGGTCTCACTCCAAGCGTCGCGGTCCAGTCGCGCGGCCGGTACGTCCGGCAGGTCCCAGCAGAGGGAAGCAAGGCCTGCACGTAAGGGCAATCAGGCCGGGGTCCATCAACGTGTTCCGGGAGAAGGTGGCAGCCGGCCGAGCTTGGTGTACTCGTGATCGACCGCAGTGATCAGGTCGGCCATCGTGACCACCCGCCCGGCCGCGGCCGCATAGTACGCCGCAGTGACGACGGCCGACCGAATGTCACCGCCGGACAGGTCGAACGCTCGGGCCAGTACGGACAGGTCCAGCGACGGGTCGCGCGGTATCACGTTGCCGAGACAGCGGTCCCAGAGCAGCAGCCGTTGCTCCTCGTCCGGTTGGGGGAAGTGCACGACCATGTCGAGCCGCCGGCTGAACGCGTCGTCGAGGTTGGCTCGGAGGTTGGTGGTGAGGATCGCGAGGCCGTCGAAGCTCTCCATCCGCTGGAGCAGGTAGGCGACCTCGACGTTCGCGTAGCGATCGCGCGCGTCCTGGACGTCGGACCGCTTGCCGAAAATCGCGTCCGCCTCGTCGAACAGCAGCACCCCGTTCACGCCGGTCGCCTCGGTGAAGATCCGTTCGAGGTTCTTCTCGGTCTCGCCGATGTACTTGTCGATCACGGTCGCCAGGTCGACGACGTACAGGTCGACGCCGAGCTCAGCGGCGATCACCTCGGCGGACAGCGTCTTGCCGGTGCCGGATTCGCCGGTGAACAAGGCCGAAACGCCGGCTCCCCGACCGCCGCCCGGACGCATTCCCCAGCCACGGATCACCTGCTCGCGATGCCGTGCGCGGATCGCGAGTTCGCGCAGCCGATCGAGCTGACCGTCCGGCAGCACGAGGTCGTCCCACGAGACCGCAGGGATGATCCGGCGCGACAACCGCTCCAGTCCGGCACCGTTCTGCGACCGCGCACCAGCACGCAGGATCTCCCCGTTCACCAGTACGCCGTCGAGCGCCGCGCGAGTAGTCGCTGCCTCGGCAGTCCGGGCGATCTGGTCGACGTCGAGCCGGAAGGTGGAGGTCTCCGCGGCCGCGTCCAAATCCGAGATGGTCGACTCGGGCGGCAACATCGCGTGCCACAGCGTCGCGCTCTGACTAGCGGTCAGCGACGGCGCATCCAGTACCGCCGGTACTACGGCCGACCACGACGGGTCCCACGTCGGTGTGCCGACGAGTACGACGGGGACGGGCGCGACTGTGAGTGCGCGCAAGACGTCGGGCCTGATCGACTCGACCGGGCCGGCCAGGATGCCGGCGGAGCTGAGTCGGGCTTGGCGGGCCGTAGTACGGACGAAGGAGACTGCGTCGACGTCGGCGGCGAGCCGGGTCAGGTCGAGTGAGAGGACACCGAGGCCGAGTTTCGCGAAGGCGGTCGCGGCCAGGCCTTTGGCGGCGCTTCCGGGCTTCGCCCGCAGGTAGACGGGTTGGCCGGGGCGCAGTACGCGGACCAGCTGCTCGGTCGAGTTCTCGAGCTCGCTGTAGACGACGAGGGGTGGCGGGAGGACGAGATCGTGCAGCGCGGGCTCGGTCGCGTGACCGCCGAGAAGGTACGCCGTCACCTGGTCCGGGACCCGGATTCCCCTGGTGAGGAAGGGACGGGCTGGATCCTCCAGCTCGATCAGACCACCCGCGATCAGCGGAGCCGACGTGTCGAAACGGGCTCGCGCGGCCCCGTCGGCCGAGGGGATGGCGAGCAGGTCGAGGACGAGTCGCGGGGTCGCGCGGCGGCGGGACACGTCGTCGTTGAGGTAGCCGTACAGCTGCTCGAAGCGCGCGTCGAGATCGGGCGCGACCGAGCTGAGCAGGATCTCGACGTCGAGATCGGTCAGGCTGAACGAGCGGATCAGGCTGCGCAGGCGGGGCGTCGTACCGCCGGCCTCCAGCGCGTCGCCGGCCGCCTCGACCTCGGCCAGCTTCCCAGCCAGCTCGTCGGGAACGCCGACCGGGCGCCCGGTCAGCAGGCTGTCGACGGCGGCCGGGGTCAGGTACAGACCCCGGAACGGGTCGTTCGGGGCCGGATCGAGGGGCTTGCGGAGTGCAACCAGCGCCCGGACGCGCTCCTCGACCAGCGCCAGCCGGCCGAGAAGGTAGCTGAGACCCCCGGTCACTCGACAGCCTGATCCATGTCGGCCAGCTCCACCTGCAACGGCTCGACGATCGCCGGGCCGGCGACGGTCAGGCGGCCGGCCTCTATCGGCAACGAGAGCACGACATCGATCGACGGGCGCAGCTCACCGCCGAGCGCGGACCACACGTCGGCGAACGAGCGGTCGTCCTCGGGCGGCAGACCGATCGCGAGCCCTACCGGAGAAGGGGCATCAGGCAACAAATCGGCCGGTACGACGTCGTGCGTCAGCAAAGTGTCGAGCAGCTGGCCGAGCAGCCGGTGCTCGTCCTCGGGCCGCTGGCCCCAGACGCTGAGCAGGTAGAAGAGCCGGAAGATCCGGGGCGGCGTGTGCCGGGCGACCACCCGGCCGCTCTCGTTGAACCGTGGTACCAGGCCGCTCGACCGGCGGCGGGTGTCCTCGCGGATGTCGTACAGGAACAGGTTCACGGCCGGCCCGTTGCGCTTGCCGGCCCACTCCTTCGTCGGCGGGTCGAACACCACCTGCACCCGGGCGGCGTCGAGCAGCTCGCGGCGCAGCAGGGCGGCGAGGGCACCGTCGGCTTCGGAGATCACTGTGCCACGCTAGGTTCCGGCGGCGATCGCGGGCAGGTGCGCGAGCGCCGTACGAAGGGTCCGGCTGGTTGCCCCATCAGGCAGCGGATGCCACCGAAACGCCCACGGTCTGGCACATTGCGCGGTCGGGCAGACACTGCTGCCCCGCAGGCGGCGCGGCGCGCTCTGCCAACGAGACCGCCACGACGGTTTGCTGGTCGGCGTGAGCCGTATTCCGCGTGTCCCGACCGCAATCGTCGCCGCTGCCGCCCTGCTGACGGCAGGCCTCGCCGTGCTCTCCTTCAGCCGGGACGCCTCGGCCGCCCAGGACAAGCCGGTGATCGAGCTGGTCTCCCAGAAGACAACGACCGGTACCGCCTACCGGTCGGCGATCAGCAGCGACGGCCGGACCGTCGCCTACCAGTCCAACCAGGGCGGCAACCTGCGGATCCTGCTCGGCGACCACACCGGCAAGGACCCGGCCGAACTGCCCACCGGTGACACCCAGGCCGGTACGCCGTCCCTGTCGGGCGACGCCTCGCTGGTCAGCTTCCTCGGTGACGTCGCCGGCGGGACCCAGGAGTACCCGAAGGACCCGGACATCTATGTCGTCGACCGGCGCGACCCGGCCGCTCCGAAGGTCAAGCAGGTCACCGGCGGCGTGAACGACCTGCCGTACCAGCGGATGGTGCGCTGCACGATCAACAACGGCGACGCGGACGACGA
Organism: Kribbella sp. NPDC051620; assembly: GCF_044453825.1. NCBI lineage: Bacteria > Bacillati > Actinomycetota > Actinomycetes > Propionibacteriales > Kribbellaceae > Kribbella > Kribbella sp. NPDC051620. The sequence goes on along the minus strand of NZ_JBITDB010000001.1, from coordinate 686,054 downwards.
GGGCTGCGAACCGAAGCTGTCCCGCGACGGCCGCACGCTGGTCGCGCCGGTCGAGCAGTCCGTCGACGCGCCCCGGCTCGGCCTCAGGATCGGCGAGCTGGACCTGCACACCGAACGCGGTTACGCGCCGATGATGGACATCTTCTACGGCCCAGCCGGCCGGAAGGACACCCTCACCGTCACCAACAACGGTGCGCTGCCGATCGTCTACCCCGAGACCGGTCCGACGATCGAAGGACCCGGGTTCACGATCGCGAGCACCACCTGCGCCAACACGCTGCCGAGCGGCGGCACCTGCACGGTCACGGTCCACTCCACCGGCCTCGGGTGCGACGAGGAGTCCCGAGGCATGCTGCGGTTGCCCGCCACCACCAGCGGCGGTCAGACGGCGATCAGTCTTCTCGACTACGGCGACTGCCCAACGCAGGACGCACTCCGGCCGCAACCGCGAGCAGCCGCGGCGGACTGCACCGGACCGAGCCAGTACAAGTGGGACCTGCCGGTCGCCGACGATCCGTGGGCCAGCGAAGGCCACCCTCACCCCTTCTTCGTAGTCGGTGAGGTGTCCGCCGGCGAGCTGGGCATCACGGCGCTGAACATCGGCAACCACACGACGGCGCCCCGGATTCCCCTGCTGCAGTCTCCCGGCTGCCAGCTCAAGCTCGTCCTGCCGGGCGGCGCGGACCCCGCGACGAGTTGCCACCCGAACGAGCCGATCGCACCCGAGACCAACTGCACCGCCTATGTCGAGTACCAGGTTCCCGACGTCGGCCCCTTCCTCGGCACCATCGACACGGGCGGTCTCCCGTACCGGATCACCGGCCACGCCAGCCGACGGGCAGTCGCCGCCTGGCGGGATCCCGGCGCGGCCGGCAACTTCGGCCCGGCCCAGCTCGTCAGCGTCACCGGTACCGGCAACGTGCCGATGGACGGCACCGGGCCGAGCGTGTCGGCGGACGGCCGCTGGATCGGGTTCGCCTCGGCGACGCCGCTCGGCTGGCCCGAAGCCGACCCCACTTCCACCTACCGGAGCACCCAGGTCTTCCTGCACGACACCGATGCCGATGGCAACGGTACGTACAAGCCGGGGCAGACGGTGGTGGTCTCGAAGCGGACCGACGGCGAGTTCCCGTGGTCAGCGGCCGAGGCGTCGGTGTCCGACGACGGCACGCGGGTCGCCTTCGGTACACGGGACGAGATCGGTCAGATCTACGTCTACGACCGAATCGCGAACCACACGGTTTGGGTCTCCTCCGGTACCGAGGGCGGCTCCGGGAACCGGTGGTCGGGCAATCCGCAACTGTCGGGTGACGGCTACACGGTCGTATACCAGTCCAGCGCGAACAATCTCGGGGTCGGTGTGCTGCCCGGAACCCGGATCATCGCCCGCGACCTGACCAAGGACTTCGCCGGCGGGAAGGGAACCAACGAGCTGATCTCGGTCCGTCCCGACGGTCTGGGCAGCACGGCCGGCGACGGGTTCCCGAGCGTCAATCAGGACGGTACCGAGATCGCCTTCTGGAGCAGGGATCTGCTGCACGACGACGATCGGCTCAACGGCGACGCGCTCGACCCCGACGTCTACCACGCCACCCGCGACAGCAGCGCCACGATTGCTCCGGATCCGCTGGACTTCGGCACCGTCAAGGTCGGCACGACGAGTGGAACCAAGCCGTTGACGGTGACCAATGACGGGCTGGCACCGGTGCGGTTCGCGAAGCCGGATCGCTCCGATTCCAGTGAGTTCTCGCTCGCCGGCGACCAGTGCACCGGCAAGATCCTGCGGCCGGGGCAGAGTTGTTCGTACCTGCTCACCTTCCGTCCGACGCACGTCGGACCGCGGTCCGAGCGATTCGTGGCGGAGACCGACGGCGGCGCCCAGCCGACCTACGTGCTGACCACGCTGACCGGAGCCGGGAGCAGCGATACCCGGACGCCCGGTGAGACGTCGCACGTGTCGACGAACGAGGGCCGGCACACCGATGGGTCGATCAGCGACAACGGGCAGTTCGTCGCGTACCGGACCAGGCCCGAGAACCCCGACGGGCCGGGCGAGCAGATCAACGTGAGGGACCAGGCGACCAAGCAGATCACCCAGTTCGCTTCCCACGACCGCGTCGGCCCGACGTCGATCTCGGCGGACGGTACGCGGGTCGGCTACAACGCCGTCGACGGTGCCGCGCAGCCCGGCGACGGCAAGCGCCACCGGACGATGGTCGCCGACAAGGCCGGTACGCATCCGATCAGCGGCACCGAGACCGACCTGCGCTACCAGCGTTACGCGGCCTGCAATCGGCGCGAAGCCGGTGACAGCGAGCGGCAGTGCCGCCCAGCGCTGTCCGGCGACGGCAAGACGATCGCCTATCCCGCGCAGCTGGATCCGCGGGCGAGCTGGCTGAAGCTCGAGGTCAGCAGCGGGACCCGGGATCCGGTCGACGTGTACAACGTGATCGACTTCGGCACCTCGCAGGCCGCCCAGAAGCTGACCGTCACGACCGATCGGCCGATCCGCTTCAATGGTCCGCCGACGACCGATCCCGGGTCCGGTTTCATCGTCGCCGACGGCAGCACCTGCACCGGCGTACTGGCGGCCGGGGCCAGCTGTACCGTCCAGCTGTACCACCAGGCGTGCGGCGGGGAGCTCACCGGCGTACTCCGCCTGCAGGGCGCGACCCCCGACGGCCAGACCGCGATCCCGCTGATGAGTGACGACACCTGCCTCCACCTCACCCCGAACAAGGTGAAGGCGAAGGCCGCCTCCTGTACGCCGATCCCGCCCGCGCCCTACACGCCCTACGACCAGGGCGGTGGCACGACCAACGCGGGCAATCCGTTGGCCACCGACTCGTCCCAGGTCGGCGAGGCCAGCTACATGGCCACCGTGATCGGAGGCGCGACGACCGATCAGACCCTGCATTTCCAGTCCGGTTGCGACTTCGCCCTCGTCTCAGTGACGAAACCGGACCCGGCCAAACCCAAGCCGTGTGCCGAGGACCAGGTGTTGCCCGCCAACACCACCTGCACCGCCGTGGTCGGCTTCCGCCCCGAGGCAGCCGACGTCTCGGCCGCCACGCTCTACACCACGGGCGGCAACACCGGCTACCACCGGTTCGTCGTGCGCGGGGTCCAGGACGTCGTACTGACCCGGACCGATCCGGCCGGTGACGCGTCGTTCTCGGGACCGGTACAGATCGGCAGCCGGAACGACGAGGGCGAGCCCATCGACGGGACCGAGCCGTCGCTGTCGGCCGACGGCCGCTACCTGGCCTTCGCGTCGTCGGCGATCATCGGCCGGCCGGCCGGGTTCAGCGACCAGGTCTACCGGCGTGATCTGGTCTCCGGCCGGACGATCCTGGTGTCGCAGCTGCCCGACGGCGAGGTCGCGGCCAACGATGCGTTCGCGCCGTCCCTGTCCGCCTCCGGCGACCGGGTCGCCTTCGTCACCGACGGCTATCGCAACAACGGTTTCGCCGCCAAGAGCAAGCAGACCGCCCGCGAGGCCTACCTGGCCGGCAAGAAGGCCGCGGCGGTGATGGCGGACGGCAATCCCCTGTACTACCCGAGCGAGGTCTGGGCCCGGGACATCTCCTCGGGCAGGACCGTGCTCGCGTCCGCCGCGGCGGGGAAGCCGACCACCGAAGGCGACGGCTTCAGCTACGACCCCTCGCTGTCCGATGACGGGTCGACGGTCGGCTACACCTCGGCCGCCGACGACCTGGTCACCGAAGCGGGCAACAGCGGGGACGCGATCTACGTGCGCAACCTGGACCCGGACTTCTCCGGTGCCGCGGTGGCAGAGCGCTTCAACGAACGTGTCTCGCTCACAGCCGACGGCGCGGCACCGGAAGACGAAGGCGACAGTGACGCGCCTTCGCTCAGCTCCGACGGCGCGTTCACGGCCTTCGATTCCACTTCGAAGCTGGTCAGTACCGACACCGACGACTACCGAGACGTCTACGTACGCCGTCGGCCGGCGCAGCTCGTGATCGAGCCCGTGTCGGTGAACTTCGGTGGAGTCCAGGTGGGCAAGACGTCGAGCGCGCGGGAGTTGGTGGTACGCAACCTCGGGCCTGGGCCGGTGACTGCTGGGCCGACCAAGGTCGATCCGCCGTTCGCGGCCGGTACAGGTGTCTGCAAGGTGGCGTTGCATCGGGGCGAGAGTTGCACGGTCGACGCGCGCTTCGTGCCTGTGGTGGCGGGGCCGGCCAATGGGCTGCTCACGTTGCCGAGCATGCAGGGGTACCTGGCTGGGCCATCCGTCTCGGCCGGACTCACCGGCACCGGTACTACGGTGCCGCCGGTCGCGGGGTTCACCGTCGTACCGGGGAAGCTCGCGTTCGGGTCGTCGGAGGTCGGCAAGGCCGCGCCGGCGTCGAAGGTGACGCTGCGGAACACGGGCCGGGTCGCGCTCTCCGTCGCCGCCGGACTGAGCTCAGCCGGTGACTTCGGGGTGGACGACACGGCCTGCACGACATTGATGCCGGGGGCAACGTGTGACTATCCGGTCAACTTCGTGGCCCGGAAGGCGGGGACGCGGGTCGGGTCGATCCTGTTCCGGCCGAGGTCGCAGGATCCGCTGGTGAAGAGCCCGGCTGATGTGACGGTGGGGCTGAGTGGTGTGGGCATCGGCGAGCCTGGAGCGGCTGTCGCCTCGATGACCGTGACGCCGAAGCTGCTGGTCTTCGGCACGCAGATCCTCACGACGGCGAGCGCTCCCCAGGCGGTTGTCGTGACCAACACGGGGAACGTGCCGCTGAACGTCAGCGGGTTGACCACCGCGCGCGACTTCACGGCTGCTACGGCTGTCGCCTGCCGGACGCTGTTGCCTGGGCAGGCGTGCCAGATCGCAGTACGGTTCGTGCCGCGGGCGATCGGGACGCAGGCCGGCGCGGTACTGGTGTCTGCAACTGCGGCGGGGGCGGTTGCGCCGTTCCCAGCTTTGGTGCGGATGTCTGGGGCCACTGCGGCGCCGACCCTGGTGGTGGAGCCGCCGGTGGTCCGGCCTGGGCAGATCGTGCTGGCGACTGGTACCAGCTTCCCGCCGGGGCAGGCCGCAGTACTGGCTTGGAAGAACGGGCTGGGGACGCAGAAGGTGGTTGCTGACCAGACTGGGCGGTTCCAGAACGCAGTACTGGTGTTCCGGCGGGATGTGCTGGGGCAGCGGTTCCTCACCGCGACCATGCCGGCCCAGCCGGTGCCGGTGTTGAGCGCTCCGGTGCTGGTGATGCCCCTCGCGCCGCAGCCCCCGAACTTCGTCCTCCGCTGGTGACGACAAAGCGCCGGACCGGGCTGAGCCCGGTCCGGCGGTGGTGGGTGGAACTACTAGATGAGGCCCTCGCGCAGTGCGTACGCGACGGCGTGCGAACGGTTCTTCAACTGGAGGCGGCTGGTGACGTCGTGCAGGACGTTCTTCACCGTCCGCTCCGAGTAGGACAGCTCCCGCGCGATCTCCTGGGTGTCCTTGCCGTCGGCCACGAGACGCAGTACCTGCGTCTCCCGGTCGGACAGCCCGGTGTGGGACAGGCCCCGCGGTGCCAGCACGTGCCGCTGCATGCGCGACACCTGGCCGAGCAACCGGCCCAGCAGATCAGGCGGCAGGCTGCCATCGCCGGCAGCCGCAGCCTGGAGCAGGTGCACGATCCGGTCGGCAGTGGCGTCGGTACGCCGGAGCACCCCGGACACCCCCAGCTCGACCGCGGTCATCAGCGCCTCGTCGTCGATCGTGCTGCCGATCAGCACGGTCCGGCGACAGCCGCGTTGGGTGGCAGAGCGCAGCACCTGCACCGCGCCCGCGTCCAGCGAGTCGACCGCGACCAGAGCCACCACTGGCGGGGTGGTGCGCTGGTCGGCCTTGACCTGCTGCGACAGTGCCTGCTGCTCCGCCAGTTCGGCGTCACCGATCAGCAGGATCTCCGGACGCTGCCTGAGCGCGTGCACCAACCCGAACTGCGACAGCGGGTCGAGTGCCTTCACCCAGACGGGTATGCGTTGTTGCGTCATGTACGTCACTCCCCCAGAGCGCTTTGGTGGAACGGAACGGATCGCATCCGCAGTCACGATTGAAACCCCCAAGATCGTCATTCCCGATCGTGGTCCCCGACCTTCAGCCAGCCTTAAATTTCGGCCGCGGGCGGTACCCCGACTCAACCCAAGAGTGACGCGGACGCGTTTCACCGACGTCTCATGCCGATCTCTTGTCCGCCCGCCCCGATGAAACGGCCCCTCCGGGAGGTCAGGCCAGGGTTGCTCCGGACAGGGTTGATCAGGACAGGGTTGATCAGGACAGGGTGGTCAGGGCGCGAAGGGCCAGGCGGTAGGAGTCGAGTCCGAAGCCGGCGATGGTGCCGGTGGCGACGGCCGCCACGACACTGGTGTGGCGGAACTCCTCGCGGGCCGCCGGGTTGGTGATGTGGATCTCGATCAGCGGGGCAGTGCGCTGGGCGCAGGCGTCGCGGAGGGCGTAGGAGTAGTGGGTGAAGGCCGCCGGGTTGAGCACCACCGGGGTCTCGGTGTCCGCGGCCTCGTGGAGCCAGCCGACCAGCTCCGCTTCGTCGTCGGTCTGGCGGACCTCGACCTGGAGGCCGAGCTCGGCGCCGGTCTTCTCGCACTCGGAGACCAGGTCGGCGAATTTCGTCGCGCCGTAGACGTCGGGCTCCCGGGAACCCAGGCGGCCCAGGTTCGGGCCGTTCAGTACCAGTACGCGGCGTCCGTCTGCATCAGTCACGGACTCAGCGTAGTGCTCGCGGTCCGCCGGCCCGCGAAAGAACTCCGCACTTGGGCACTATCGGCGGAGCAAGCGGCCGTACGCCTGTTTTGCCTCGGCGACCGCCGTTCGGTACAGGGTGTCGGCGGTGATACCGCCGGTGAGCGCGATCCAGTTGCGGCGCGACAGCACCTGCTGGGTCGAGATCAGGTCAGCGGCTGCCAACTCGTTGACCAGGCCGCCGCCCAGCGCCTCAGCCAGCGCGGTCTGGTCGGCCGCGACGAACTGTTGCACCCGACTGGCCAGGGCCGGCGTGTGGAGGATCAGCCGGTAGTAGGCGAGGACGGCCGGGTTGTCGTTCAGCCCGGTGACCGGGTCCCGCCGCTTCAGCCCGTCGACGAAGTGGTCGCGCAATGCCTCCGGCGGTTCCGAGCTCGACGCTGTGACGACGCGGGCCGCCTCGCCGGCGTGGTCGGCGATCCGGTGCAGGGCCAGATCCTGCTTGGTGGCGAAGTACTTGAACAAGGTCGGCTTGGAGACGTCCGCGGCCGCCGCGATGTCCGCGACCGACACCTCGTCGAACCCGTGCTCGAGGAACAACTCGATCGCCGCCTGGGAGAGCGCGTCGTGCGTCTGCTGCTTCTTACGGTCCCGCAGTCCGGCCATGGACTGACGATAGCAAAGTGTTAACCTGGTTAATGAATTAACCGAGTTAACCTTTTGAGTCGGGTGGGCAGATGCAGGGACTGGACGGGGAACGCGAGTACGCCGCGCGCTGCCGGACAGCACTCCAGGCGATGATCGCCGGGGCGCGGGAGAACGTGGTCGTCGGCGAGTTGACCTGGGGTGATCGGTACACGGCCGAGCGACTCGGCTACTACCTGAAGAGCCTGGCGCGGGAGCTCGGCGACGAGGGCACGGGACCGCCGTTCTTCGGCCTGATCGGCTACGGCGACGATGACACCGCCGGCGAGCACCGCAACCAGACCTACTACCTCGGCCGCCGGCACATCTCGGACGCCATCGGCCGCCCACCCCTGGTGATCGACTGGCGCGCCCCGGTCTCGACCTCCTTCTACCGCGCCAGCCCCACCGACCGCCGCGGCATCACCATCCGCCACCGCTTCGGCTGGTCCACCGAAACCCTCACCGGCTACGAAGACGAGCACCTCACCCGCTGTCCGCACCCTCCGGGTGCGGACAGCGGGCAAAAGCTGGAGCGCGACGCGACCGGAGGCAATGCGGCGGGCGCCGGGGGCGAGGGGCTGTCGGGCATCTTGCGGGCGGAGATCGAGCGGCCTCGGGTCGGGCCGATGCGGGACATCGTGGCGACGATTCAGCCTGAGCAGGACTTGCTGGTGCGGGCCGAGCTCGACGAATCGTTTTGTGTGCAAGGGGCTCCGGGGACCGGGAAGACGGCGGTCGGGCTCCACCGGGCGGCGTACCTGCTCTACGTGCATCGCGCTCGGCTGCAGCGCAACGGGGTGCTGGTGCTGGGCCCCAACCGGGCGTTCCTGCACTACATCTCGGCGGTGCTTCCGACGCTCGGCGAGGTGGATGTCGAGCAGACGACGATCGAGGAACTGCTGACCGGCAAGCAGCACCCGATTCGCAGTACGGACGAGCCCGAAGCCGCACAGACCAAGCATGATCCGCGGATGGCCGAAGTGCTCCGGAGAGCGCTCTACGCGCGAGTGCGCTCACCGGAAGCAGCGGTGGTCGTGCCGGACTCGTCGTATCGGTGGCGGGTGAACCAGCACGAGTTCGAGCAGATGGTCGACGACGCGCGGAAGGAGGCGACGGCGTACCTGCTGGGCCGCGAGCGCGTGATCGCCCGCCTCGTCGCCGCACTCCAGCGACAAGCCGAGGCCCGCGGCCAGAACTGCAATGGCAACTGGTTGCGCAAGATGGGCCGGGCGGTCACCCCGGCCGTCGACGCGGTCTGGCCCGCAGTCAAGGCCGACGAGCTGCTCGCCGGCCTACTCAGCGACCGCGACCTTCTCGCCGAAGCCGCCGATCAGCTCCTCACCGAGAACGAGCAAGCGGCGATCAGCTGGAAGCGCGCCCGCAAACCTAAGAGCGCTCTCTGGACCGCCGCCGATGCGGTCCTGCTGGACGAAGCGAGCGCTCTCCTGGAGCGTGGCCAGACCTACGGCCATGTGATCATCGACGAAGCCCAGGACCTCTCCCCCATGCAGTGCCGCGCGATCGCCCGCCGCAGCGAACACGGCTCGATCACCGTCCTCGGCGATCTCGCCCAGGGGACGACGCCGTGGGCCGCCCGCGACTGGCCCGGCCAACTCACCCACCTCGGCAAGCCCGGCAGCCAGGTCGTCGCCCTCACCACCGGCTACCGCGTGCCCGCCGCCGTCGTCGAGGTGGCCAACCGCCTACTCGGCAACCTCGGCATCGACGTCCCGCCGACCAGATCCTTCCGCTCCGACGGCCGCCTGACCATCCAGCGGACGAGCGACCTCGCCAAGTCGTGCACTGAGGCAGTACAGGCTGCTCTGAAGGACGAGGGCTCGATCGGAGTGATCGCCGCCGACGAAGCGATCGACCACCTCAGAACGACGTTGCGCGAAGACGGCATCGCCACGATCGAGGCCGACGGCGACGGCCGGGTCGCGCTGGTTCCGGCCGAGCTTGCGAAGGGCCTGGAGTACGACCACGTGATCGTGATCGAGCCCGCCGCGATCGTCGAGGCCGAGCCACGTGGCCTGAACCGGCTCTATGTTGTGCTCACCCGGGCGGTGTCCCGGCTGGACGTCCTGCACTCACGCGCCCTCCCGCGGGAACTGGACGGAACCATCGCCTGACTGCCGGACTCTTCCGGGTATGAGTACACCGACAGTGGGAGTGCTGATGGGAGAGGGTACGGGACAGGCGGTCAGTTCGGATCTGGAGCTGTGGGAACGGCTGCGGTCGGCTGACGAGCTTGCCCTGACCGAGCTCTTCCATCGGTACAGCGACGCCGTCTACAACTTCGCGTTCCGCCGGACGAGTTCCTGGTCCATCGCGGAGGACATCGTCCAGGCGACCTTCACCGCGGTGTGGCGGCGGGCCAGCGAGAGCCGGCTCGACGAGCTGACCTTCGGCACCGCGCGCCCGTTGCTGCTGACCGTCGCCAGGTACGAATGCGCCAACGCGGCCAGGTCGAGCCGCCGGCTGAGCGCACTGCGCCAACGGCTCGGCACCCTCGGCGGCTCCCCCGAAACCCCGGACCCCTCCGCGCTGGCCGCGGCGAAGGTCGACGACGAGCGGGCGATGAGCGCATTGCGCCGGGCGCTGGCGAAGGTACCGGCCGATCAGCGCGAGATCGTCGAGCTGGTCGCCTGGTCCGGTTGCTCGATGGCCGAGGCCGCGCAGGTCCTCGGCGTACCCGAAGGCACCGTCAAGTCCCGGCTGGCCCGAGCACGCCGCCGACTCGCCGGCCTGATCGATCTCGACACCACGGAGGGCCCACAATGACCACGACCAAACCGCCCACCGAACGCAGCCTGCCGAACAAGCAGGCCATCCTCGACCGAATCCTCGCCGGCACGGCGCCGGCGCAGGCGTCCGGCCCGCTCCCCCGGCAGGCAGAGCAGCCCGGGCCGGCCACGAAGCGGCCGGAACGGGACTGGCGGGCGCCGAAGCGGAGGACACCCGGTTGGGCCGTCCCGGTCCTCGCCTGCGCGGCAGTGGCCGCGGTGGTCGGCGCCATCCTGATCGTCCCCCAGACCCTGAAATCCGGCGACCCCGCCGTCACCCCGGCAAGCAAGCCGGCCGAAGCCGAGGTCGATCTCGACCTCGGGCCGCTGTCGCAGCCGGAGATCGCGCAGGTACTCGCGATCTGCCCGCCCTGGGAGAAGCCCTACCGCGTTCTGCACGCCACCAAGATCCGCACCGGTTGGGGGAAGGGTCAGGACTGGACGGTGGCCGTCGAGGGTCACGACCCCGGCGGCAACGGCATCCCGCCCGGCGACGGGCGGTTGATTGCTTGCAGCGGGTATCCGATCAAGACCACCGCGGAGGACCTGGCCGGCAAGGGCATCTGGTGGGAGAACTTCGTCTCCACGAGCGGCCCCGCCCCGAGCGCGGAGGAACTCGCGAAGCTGCCCAAGGGCGAGAGCTTCATCAAGCCCCGCTACGACGACAGCTTCCGGCCGCAGGAGCTGATCCAGCTGCAAGCCGAACCGGACAAGAAGTGGGCCACCCGGCTGTGGATCCGGACCCCCTCGACCGTGGATCGGGTCCGGCAACGCATCCTCGTCGACGGTACCCCCCGGTCGCCGTGGTTCAGCAGCAAGGCGGTCGACGGGCTCAGCTTCACCCAAGCCTGGATCGACGCGCCGATCAGCAGGTCCGCGAAGTACACGGTGGAGGTGCAGTTCCTCGACAAGTCGAACCGGCTGGTCGAGATTCCCGGATCCACCGGCCCGACGAGCGTCGTCGAGGGCGGCGGATTCGGGTTCAACAAGACCTACAAGAACAGCGACTACTACTTCAGCTGACCTCGGCGTAGGCGGCGATGAGGAGGCTGGGGTCGGGGGCTTCGAGGATCGTGGGCTTGGCGAGGGCGTCGAGGATCACGAAGCGGAGCCGGTCGGCCCTGGTCTTCTTGTCCAGCTTCATCGCGTCCTGCAGGTGCGGCCACGCGTCGGCGCGGTACTTCACCGGCAGCCCGAGCGACTCCAGTACGACGCGATGCCGATCAGCCGTCGCGTCGTCGAGCTTGCCCGCCGCCCGGGCGAGCTCGGCGACGAACACCATCCCGATGCTGATCGCGGCCCCGTGCCGCCACTTGTACCGCTCGACCCGCTCGATCGCGTGCCCGAGCGTGTGCCCGTAGTTGAGCGCCTCGCGCCCGATCTGCCCGCCGGCGGTCGTCGTCTTCTCCCGCAGATCCGCGCCGACCGTGTCGGCCTTCACCTGGATCGCGCGGGCGATCAACTCCTCGGTGTGCTTGTACGCCGGTGCCGAAGCGCCCTCCGGATCCGCCTCCACCAGCTCGAGGATCACCGGGTCGGCGATGAAGCCACACTTCACCACCTCGGCCAGGCCGCTCACGTAATCGTTGCGGGGCAGGGTTTCCAGCGCGGCCAGGTCGCACAGCACCCCGGCCGGCTCCCAGAACGCGCCGACCAGGTTCTTGCCCTCGGCCGTGTTGATCCCGGTCTTGCCACCGACGGCCGCGTCGACCATGCCGAGCAGCGTCGTCGGGATGTGCACCACCTTGACGCCACGCAACCAGGTCGCCGCGACGAAGCCGGCCAGGTCGGTCGTCGTCCCGCCGCCGATCGACACGATCGCGTCTGACCGGGTGAAGCCCGCTTGCCCGAGTACCGACCAGCAGTACGCGAGCACCTCGGCCGACTTGGCCTCCTCGGCGTCCGGGATCTCGATCGCGTGCGCCGTGTACCCACCGGCGACCAGGTCGTCACGGATCGCGTCACCGCTGGTCCGCAGCGCGCGAGGATGAATCACGGCGACCCGCCGGACGTCATCACCCAGCAGCCCAGGCAGTTCGCCCAGCAGATTGTTGCCGATGACAACGTCATACGGCGACGCCGCCGCAACCCGAATCCGATTGGCGCCGCCCGAGTCCGCGGTGGTTGGGTCCGGGAGCTGGTCCGGAGGGTTCGTCATCCGAGGTGCTCCAGGATCTCGTTGGCGATCTCCTCGGGCGCCCGGCCGTCGGTGGTGATCGTGTGCTTGGCGACCTCGGCGTACAGCGGCCGGCGGGCGTCCATCAGGTTCTTCAGCTGGGTCCGGACGTTGCCCAGCAGCAGCGGGCGGGCCACCCCCAGACCGACTCGCTTGGCTGCTTCGCCGACCGAGACGTCGAGGAAGACGACGTTGTGACCGGCCAGATCCGCACGCGTCTCGGCGTCGAGGATCGCGCCGCCGCCCAACGAAAGCACAACGTCGTCGGCGGTCAGCGCCGCCACGATCGCCGCCCGCTCCATGGCCCGGAACACAGGCTCACCCGAGTCCACGAAGATGTCGGAGATCGGCTTTCCCGCCGTGTTCTCGACGTCCGCATCGGTGTCGCGATGCTGTTTGCCGAGCTTCGCAGCCAGCAACTCCGCGATCGTCGACTTGCCAGAGCCAGGTGGGCCGATCAGCACGACAACCGGCCCTCGCGAGCCGGCGGCGGGTGCGGTGTCGCTCACTCGGCGCTCCACTCGCGGGGAGTGATGGTGCCTGGCAGGTTCGCCAGGTAGGTCTTGTGGTTGCGGGAGGTTTCGGTGACCGAGTCGCCGCCGAACTTCTCGACCGAGACGTCGGCCAGGACGAGCGCAACCATCGCCTCGGCGACGATCCCGGCGGCCGGTACGGCGCAGACGTCGGAGCGCTGGTGATGCGCCGCGGCCGCCTCGCCGGTGACCGTGTCGATCGTGCGCAACGCTCTCGGCACGGTCGCGATCGGCTTCATCGCCGCGCGCACCCGCAGCGTCTCCCCCGTGCTCATGCCGCCCTCGGTACCACCGGAGCGCCCGCTGGTACGCCGCACCGAGCCGCCCTCCGCGACGATCTCGTCATGCGCCTTCGACCCCGGCGTCCGGGCCAGCTCGAACCCGTCCCCGAGCTCGACGCCCTTGATCGCCTGGATGCCCATCAGCGCGCCGGCCAGCTTCGAATCCAGCCGCCGGTCCCAGTGCACATAACTGCCGAGGCCCGGCGGCAGCCCGTCGACGATCACCTCGACGACACCTCCAAGGGTGTCACCGGCCTTCTGCGCCTGGTCGATCTCGGCGACCATCTGCTTGCTCGCGTCCGGGTCGAGGCAACGAACCGGGTCTGCGTCGAGCCGCGCGACATCGTCGTACGAGGGAATCACTCCGTACGGCGCCTTCACAGTGCCGAGCTCGACGACATGGCTGACGATCGTCACGCCGTACGCCTGCTGGAGGAACCTGGCCGCGACCTCACCGAGCGCCACCCGAGCGGCGGTCTCCCGCGCACTCGCCCGCTCGAGCACCGGGCGAGCCTCGTCGAACCCGTACTTCTGCATGCCGGCCAGATCCGCGTGGCCGGGCCGAGGTCGGGTCAGCGGCGCGTTCCGGGCCAGGTCGGCGAGCACGTCCGGGTCGACCGGATCGGCCGCCATCACCTGCTCCCACTTCGGCCACTCGGTGTTGCCGACCTGGATCGCGATCGGGCTGCCCAGTGACAGTCCGTGCCGGAACCCGCCGAGAAAGGTCACCTCGTCCCGCTCGAACTTCATCCGGGCGCCACGGCCGTAACCGAGACGACGACGGGCCAGGGCGTCGGCCACGTCATCCGTGGTGACCTGGACGCCTGCGGGAAGACCTTCGAGTACGGCGACGAGCGCTTGTCCGTGCGACTCGCCGGCGGTGAGCCAGCGCAACATGCCGCAATCCTCCCACGAGGCCGCCCAGCGGCCGGGAGCGGTCTCACGCTACCTAGTCACTTCGCAGCGGTCGTGAGCGGGCGCTCAGTCGAGGCAGAACTCGTTGCCTTCGACGTCCAGCATCGTGATGCACGACTCGTCGAAGCCGTCGGCGACCTGTTCCTGGAAGACCGTCGCTCCGAGCGCGACCAACCGCTCGGCCTCGGCCCTGAGGGTCGCCAGCCGCTCATCGCCGACCAGCCCGGTGCCGGCCCGTACGTCCAGATGCACCCGGTTCTTGACCACCTTGCCCTCGGGAACGCGCTGGAAGAACAGCCGCGGGCCATCGCCGGTCGGGTCGACGCAGGCGTACGCCGAATCCTGCCGCTCGGGCGGCAGGGACCTGTTGAACTCGTCCCAGTCGGCGAACCCCTCGGGTGGCGGCGGCACGACGTACCCCAGGACCTCGCACCAGAAGCGGGCGACGCGCTCCGGATTCTCGCAGTCGAAGGTGACTTGGAACTTCTTGACCGATGCCATGCCGCCACCCTAAATCCGGAAAGTGCCAACCGGGCAAGGAATCAACAGGTGGTGGCGCGCTCGGGGTCGAGCGCGCTGCGGACGGAGAGGGCGACGTCGAGAGCCTTGGCCACCGGGTTCGTCTCGCAGGGGTTGTGGCGCTGCGGCGCGGCAGCGGCGGCACCCACGGCCGCGGCTCCACCCAGTACTACGGTGGCCAGGCCTGCGGCGGCCGCCCGGGCGACGGTACGGCGCAGTTTGCTGGTCATGGCGTCCTCCTCGTTGGTCCGTGCTTCGGTACGTACCAAGCTATGAGCCGGCGAGGCGGAACGAACTGGCCTTGGGACCCGTCTAGAGGTAGTGCTAGCGCCACCATGGCTGGTCTCGGGCGGCCATCCAACGACTGGGAGACACAATGAACAGGGCCGATGCCGAGGCCTGCCGGGCCCGGGTCAGGGGTTGCCTGCTCGGTGGCGCGATCGGCGACGCGCTCGGCGGGCCGGTGGAGTTCAGCGACGGGCAGTCGATCGTCGCCGAGCACCCCGACGGGGTTCGCGCGTTCGTTGCCAAGGGCCCGCGCTGGCCGGCCGGTACGGTGACCGACGACACCCAGATGACGTTGTTCACGGTCGAGGGGCTGATCCGGGCCGGCGTCCGGACCGATCGCGGGATCGGGTTCACGCTCGGCGTCGTGCACCACGCCTACGACCGGTGGCTGGACACCCAGCTCCTGCTCATCCCGAGTGGCGAACGCGACGGCTGGCTGCAGGGCGAGCGGTGGCTGTATGCACGCCGGGCACCGGGCAACACCTGCCTCTCGGCACTGACCGAGGCACGCAAGGGCCATGACAGCATCCAGCGCTTCGGCGAGCAGATCGTCAACGACTCCAAAGGCTGCGGCGGGGTGATGCGAGTGGCACCCGTCGGTCTGCTGCCCGGGTTCGACGCGGAGTGGATCTTCGACGCGGCGGCCGAGCTCGCCGGGTACACGCACGGCCATGTGACCGGCAAGCTCGCTTCGGGCGCGCTGGCGGCGATCATCCACGAGCTCCACCAAGGCGCCGACCTCAACGCAGCGCTCGACTCAGCGCAGGCCCTGCTCGCCTCCCGCCCAGGCCATGAAGAAACCAGTACTGCGCTCGCCGCCGCCCGCGAGCTGGCAGCGGGACCGCTCGGGCGCGGACCAGTGACCGTCGAGCGGCTCGGTGGCGGTTGGATCGCCGAGCAAGCGCTCTCTATCGCGGTGTACTGCGCACTCGCCTACCCCGAACCCGAGCAGTTCCTCGACGCCCTCGCGCTCGCGGTGACGCACTCCGGGGACAGCGACTCCACCGGCGCGATCTGCGGCAACATCCTCGGCACCCTGCACGGAGAGACCGCTCTCCCGGCCGAACTCGTCTTCCCACTCGAGGGCCGCGGCACGATCCTCCAGCTGGCCGACGACTTCGTACTGGAGTTCACCCGCGCCAACCGTCTGCACGGCGACCACGGCCCGCACACCGCCTGGACCACCCGCTACCCCGGCTGGTGAACCCAGCAGGGTGGAGCGGCCGGGACGTCCGGCCCGTCCCCCGAGGATCAGGCCCGGCGTCCCGGCCGGTTCGTGGGCGGCCGTCAGGCCGGTTCGTGGTCGGCGGTCAGGCCGGTTCGATGGAAAGCTTGTGGCGGAACACATTACGCGGATCGAAGGTCGCCTTCACCTGTTGCAGCCGCGGATAGTTGCCCTGGTAGTAGAGAGCGCTCCACGGCACGCCGGACCTGTTGTACTCCGGGTCGGCCAGATCCACATCCGGATAGTTGATGTAGGACCCCGCGTTGGTCTCGTTCGGCACCGGCACCCCGCCGGTCGCGGCGTACAGGTCGGAGTAGAACTTCCGCGCCCAGCCGATCTGCGCGTCGTCCTGCGCCGGGTCGTCCCAGCTCGCGGTCAGCACCATCTTCGCCACCACGTCGCGCTGCACGGTCGCCGTCGCGTTCGCCGGCACGGTGTTGACCTTGCCGCCGTACGGGATCAGCAGCACCGACGATCCCGGCGCGACCACCGACTTCGGATCGCTGAGGTTGCGGTGGATCATCGTGAGCTGCTCGTCGGTGTAGCCCTTGCGCAGGTACGCCGCCTTGAACTTGCTCCGGGTCGGCGCGATGTCCTCCGCGATCGACCGCTGCATCGTCAGGTGCAGGAACGGCCCCTCCGGTACGTCGATCATCTGCGGCGCCGGGTCGGTCACCCCAGCCATGATCGCCGCGTTGTAGGCCTTCAGCAACCCGGCCGCGTTGGGCACGGACGCGTCGATCTGGGTGGAGAGCAGGAAGTTCCCGGCGTTGAACGGCGTCAGGATCAACGGGCTGTAGAGCGTCGCGTACGGCGAGTCGGCCGTGTTGTGCCGCTCGAAGAAGTCGAACCAGTTGCGCAGCATCCGCACGTAGCCCGCCTCGGTGACCGTCTTCCAGTCGTAGACCAGGATGCTCGACAGCAGCGATGCAGGGGCCTTGGGCAACAATCGCGCCGGGTCCGAGCCGCGGGCGCCGGCCGACCGCATCAGGTACCGGATGATCAGGCCGAAGTTGCCGCCACCTCCACCGGTGTGCGCCCACCACAGGTCCTGGTACTGGTTGTCCCTCGTCGCGACGACCGCCCGAGCCCGGCCGTGCGCGTCCACGATCACCACCTCGACGCCGTACAGGTGATCGACGACCGAGCCGTACTTGCGCGACAGCGGCCCGTACCCGCCACCGCTGAAGTGGCCGCCGACTCCCACCCCGAGGCAACCGCCGCCAGGCACGGTGACGCCCCAACCGTAGAAGAGCGCTTTGTAGACGGTCTCGAGCGTCGCGCCCGCCCCGATCGAGAAGGCGTTGTAGCGCTCGTCGAAAGTGACCTCGTCGTACTGCGACATGTCGAGCAGCACCTCGACCTCGCCGTGGTCGACGAAGTCCTCGAAGCAGTGCCCGCCGCCGCGGACCGCGATCCGCTTGTTCGCGCGGACCGCCTCCTGCACGGCCCGGACGGCGTCGTCGGCGGAGCGGATCACCCGCGCGTACTCCGGCTTCGCGACGAAGCGGCGGTTCGTGCCGCGCTGGACCAGATCCTGGTACCTCGCGTCGGCCGGGCGGATCTTGCCGCTGATCGGTGTGGTGGTGGCAGCGGCCGCGGTTGCGGTCGGGATGCTGAGGGCGGCGCCGGCGGCGATTCCTCCGGACAACAGGCCCCTACGGCTGACTGGTGGCATGCCAACGACCCTAGGTAACGGTCAGCGCGCGTCGCATCACCCAGCAGACGGACTCCAGCTCTCCACCGATCAGCCTAGGTAGAGCCGCACCAACGGCTGCCCTGCCAGTACGCCGATGAGCGCGCCGAGCAGCATGAACGGCCCGAACGGGAGCATGTCCTTGCGTGAGTAGCCCTTCGCCACCATCAGCACGACCCCGTTCACCGCGCCGACGAAGAACCCGGCGTACAGGCCGACGATCACCTCACCCCAGCCGAGCCAGCCCAAGGCCATACCCAGCAGCCCCGACAGCCGGACATCGCCGTAGCCGACGCCTCGACGCACCACCGTGAAGAGCAGCTCGAACAGGCTGTAGGCGACCGCGCCGGCGATCCCGGCTCGCAGCAGCGATCCCCAGTCCCCCGTCACCAGGGCGCCGATCGCCAGCGCCAGCCCGACGAGCACGTACGACGGCCAGGTGATCGCCGACGGGAGGTACTTCGTCCGGGCGTCGATGTACCCGAGCACGGAGCCCACCACCGCCAGCACCAGCCAGGCGGCTAGTCCCGCGGACGTGCCCAGCGCCCAGCCGAGCAGCCCGCCGGCGACGGCTGCTGTAGCGCCACACCAGTACGCCGCCTTCGTCGCGATGCCTTCGCCGGCCAGTTCGGCGTACGGGATCTTGGTGTCTTCCTCGCCGAGGATCGGCTCCGGGATCCGGCGCATCACCAGCGGGCCGAGCGTGAACGCGGCGGCGCCGCAGAGGACGAAACCGGCCCCTGCGGCGAGCAACGCATTGTCAGCCGACACGATCCAGCAGCCTAGACGATCGACCACCGCCCAGACCCCTGGCCGAGCCGTGCCTGTGGAAAACCGCTACGGGCGCTTCGCGAGTCTGCGCCCGACCAGCGCTGCTCCTCCGCCGATCAGCAGCAGCCCGCCGAACACCACCGCGAGGGTGCTCCAGAGGCCATGGTTCTCGGTCACGTACGTCACGCGCTCGAATCCGTCGTCGTTCGCGGCCTGGGTGAAGGCGAAGTCGGCCGTGATCCGGGACGGTTCGCGGTAGGTCACCGAGTAGGCCGTCAGGAACGTCGTAGGCGAGGCGAGTTGCGGGGCATCCTCGTCCGCCACGCGGCCGGCGTACAGGAGCTCCGGCTTCACGTCCGGGTCGGGAAGGGTGGAGGCGTCGACCCGGTACGGCGCGGCGACGTACACGGTCACCGTCTGCGCCGTCGTCGCGCCTTTGCTGAGCCGCATCGGGTAGACGATCCGCGGCGAGGTGAAGGTCAGCCGCAGCGGTGGGGTGGAGCCGGTCATCCGGGTGCCGTCGTCCTTCGGGGCGAGCTTGACGGCGACGATCTCCCACTTCTCGGTCAGGTACGGCGTGAGGTTGGCGGCCAGGCTCGCGGGAGCGGCGTACCCGTTGGTGCGCAGCCAGGCGGTCACCGCCGTCCCGCTCGAGCCGCTCAGGCGCGCGATCTGGAACGGCCCGAGCTGCATCTGCTGACGAACGTCCACCCTGCTGCCGGGCGCTTGCGCACCGGCACCGTCGCCGCGACTGCCCATGATCCCCAGGTCGCGGAACGGCCAGTACGTCTTGCGGGTCACGACCTTCGGGCGGGTGATCGACTGCAGCCGGTAGAACAGGTCGTTGTCGCCGAGCTCCACCTTCGCGGCCGCGGGGACCGGCATGATCCAGGCGGCCTTCTTCGACTGCCCCTGGACGGACATCGACAACACGATCTCCTCCTGGCCGCCGTCGTACCGGACCAGGGCGTTCTCGCCGAACACCCGGGCCCGCGACTCCGCGTCCGGAAGGTACCCGCCGCAGGCACAGGCCCAGGCGGGCGAGACGCCGACCCCCAGCAGCGCCAACCCGAGCACAGCCCCCACCAACCGCCACAGTTTCATGGCCGAAGGCTAGTGGCGGGTGGGGCCGGATCAGGCGATCGTGTAGCTGTTGTGGAAGAAGTTGGTGGGGTCGTACTTCTTCTTGACCGCCTGGAGGCGGGCGTAGTTGGCGCCGTAGTACGTGCTGACCGAGCGGCCGGTCTCGACGTAGTTCACGTAGCCGCCGACCGAGGACGGCTTCACGGCACGGTGGCCGTTGGTGATGAAGGTCTGCGCAGCCTTGAGCTGGGCGGCGGTCGGGTGGGCTGCCAGTCCGGAGTACCACTGGACGACGCCGACCGCGGATCGGTGACCCCACGAGGACCCGCCCGATGGGATCTTCGCCGCCTGACCGCCCAGCGGGTCGAGGATCGCCGCTGCGGGGAGCTTCGCGCGCGCCGCCGTCTTCACAGCGCCCAGCAAGGCGGCGATCGTGTTGGCGGACATCGGCTTCAGCACATCGGAGCCGGCCAGGAATCCCTGACGCGCGCTGGTCGTGCCGCCGCCGAGGTACTTCACCGCCTCCATGTGCGTCCGGACCGCGAAGGTCCGGGTGGTCGCCTTGGACCCGACGTACGACTCCAGCTGAGCGGCCGCTGCCGCGCCGTTGCCGGTGGTCGAGCAGCCGAGCACGTGGATCTGCAGCGTTCCGTTGCTCAAGGCATCGATGTGCACGTTGCCCCAGGCGGTGATCGGCGCCACCTGGGCGAACTTCTGCCAGCCCTTGATGACGGCCGCGGCCTTCGACTCCGGCCAGCTCAGCCGGAAGAAGCCGAGCTTCGCCGCCGGGATCGTGATCAGCTTGAACGAAGTCACGATGCCGAGGTTGCCACCGCCACCGCCCCGCAGCGCCCAGAACAGATCGGGATCCACCGTCGCGCTCACGTTGCGGGCGACGCCGTCGGCGGTGATCACGCCGAGCGACTGGATCCGGTCGCAGGTCAGGCCGAAGGCCCGGGTGTGCACACCCATCCCGCCACCGAGAGTGAGGCCGGCGATACCGACGGTCGGGCAGGTCCCCGTCGGCAGGGACTTGCCGTACTTGTCCAGGAACGCATGGACGTCGTAGAGCTTGGCGCCCGCGCCCACGGTGAGCACGTTGCCCGAGTAGCTCATCGAGCGCATCGCGCTGACGTCCACCACCAGGCCGTTGCTGACCGTCGAGGCGCCGACGTACGAATGGCCGCCGCTCTTCGGCACCGAGACGAGCTTGTTCTTGCGGGCGAACAGGATCGCCGTGCGGACGTCGGTCGCGTTGGCCGTGCGGATCACGGCGGCCGGGGCGACGGTGTCCCAGCGCGGGTTGAAGAGCTGACGGACGGTCGCATAACCGGGTTTGCCCGGCAGGTACACGGTGCCTTTGACGCTCTTCTGGAACGCGGTCCAGTTCGGGCCGGTGGCCGTCAGGTTCGCGGCGGAACCGGCAGGGCCGGCATTGGCCGGCTTGACCTCGGAACAACTGGTCAGCGCGACCGCGGCAAGCGCCCCGCCTGCCTTCAGTACGGTACGGCGGTCAACTGGGCTCACGATCGTTCAGCTCCTCACGCGCGGCGGCTCTCATGGCCGCCAGGGGCGCGGGCGACCTACCAGTCATCATCTCCACCTGGAGGGTCGCCTGATGCACGAGGAGGTCAAGGCCGTTCAACAGCTCTGTACCGATCCGGTGCGCCGCGATCGCCAACTGGGTCGGCCATGGGTGGTACGCCACGTCGAAGACCACCGGCGCGACCTGCGCGAAGTGCTCGGCCCACGGGTCGACGGCACCACCGGGCAGGGTTGAGATGCACAGATCGAAGCCACCGATCTGCTCGACCTGGTTGAAGTCGGTCGCCGAGACCTTCAGCCCCAGCTCGGCCGCGAGATCCCTCAGTCGCTCGACCTTGGCGAGATCGCGCACGACCAGCGTCACCTCACTGACCTTCAACCCCCGCAGGGCAGCCAGTGTCGATGCAGCAGTCGCTCCCCCACCCAGTACTACGGCCGTATCGGCGCCGGTGATCCCCCGCTCCGCAAAAACAGCCACCAACCCCGGTACGTCGGTGTTGTGGGCCGACCGTGATCCGTCCGGCTCGAAGAGCATCGTGTTCGCCGCACCGATCAACTCGGCGACGGGATCGACGACGTCGACCAGATCCAGGGCGACGCGCTTCAGCGGCATCGTCAGCGAGAGCCCGCGGACGTCGTCGCCGAGCGTGCTCAAGAAGCTGCGCAGCTCGTCCTCGCCGACCTCGTACGCGTCGTAGCGCCAGTCGAGTCCGAGTTCGGCGTACGCCGCCCTGTGCATCGCCGGCGACAGTGAGTGCGCGATCGGTTGCCCGAGCACTGCACAACGGGTCATCGGGTCAGCACCTGCCGGTGTGGGCCTTGCACCACGCCGTCAGCAGGTCGACGTTCTTCTGGTGCTCGTCGCCGGTGGTCGCGAAGCGGGTCTCGCCGGTGTCGAGATCCACCAGGGTGAAGTACTTCCAGGTGCCCGTCGCCGGGTTGATGGCAGCGCGCAACATGTCCTTGTCCGGCGAGTTGATCGGCGTCGGCGGCAGCCCCTCGTGCAGGTAGGTGTTGTACGGCGACTCCGTCTCGCGCTGCTCCTTGGAGGTGTAGACGCCACCGGTCCGGCCGACGATGTAGTGGATCGTCGAGTCCATCTGGAGCTTCTGCCCGACCGCCAGCCGGTTGTAGATGACCCGGGCGACCTTGGCGTAGTCCTCCTTGCGGTTCGTCTCGGCGCCGATGATGCTGGCGACGATCACCGCCTGGTACGGGTCGAGATGCTTGCGGTTGGCCTTCTGGACCAGTTGCAGGTCGGCCGCGGCCTTGGCGAACCCGGCCGTCGACAGCCGCAGGACGGTGTAGGCGTTCGCGTCCTTGGGGATGTCATAGGTGCCGGGGAGCAGGAAGCCCTCCGGGTTGTTCTTCGCCCAGGACGGGAGTTTCAGCTGGGCCGGCTTGCTCATCGCGATCTGGGCGGCGCCCGGCGGGAGTTTGGCGGCCTTGCTCTTCTGCAGGAGGTTGACGATCTCGGCCTTGGTCCGGGCCGGCGGGATGGTGAACCGGGTGACGAGCACCGACTTCGCTGTGTCGAGCAGCAGCTCCAGCGCGGCTTTCGACGACATCTGCTTGTGCAGCGTGTACAGGTTCGCCTGGATCTTCTTGGAGCGCGGGTCGTCGCGGGCGACCCGCTCGAAGGCCTTGGCGCTCTTGACGACGCCCTTCTTCTCCAGCGTGTCGGCGATCGACTGGGAGCTCTGGCCGGCGGCGATCTCGACGGTGACCGTCTCGCTGCTGCCGGTGCCCTCGTAGTCGGGGGCGGCGAAGACCTTCTCCAGCGCGTCGCGGCCCTTGTCGAAACCGACCGCCAGGCCGGCCACCAGCGCGCCGACGACGAGCAGCGAGACCAGCCCGGCGAAGCAGCCGAAGCCGCGGCGGGCACGGGTCTTGCGCCGGTTGGCCCGGCGTTCGACCCGGGACTCCGGGCGCAGGCCGAGGTTGTCCCGGAAGTCGTCGGTCTGGTCGTCGCGGTCTTCGTTCACCGATGTCCCGTTCACAGGGGCCTCCCGGGTGGGTTGCCGGTCTCGCGCTCGAAGTCGAGCGCGTGTTGCAGAATCACGACCGCCGCGGCCTGGTCGACCACGGCCCGCCGCTTGGAACCCTTCTTACCCCGCTCGCGCAGCATCCGTTCGGCGGTGACGGTGGTGAACCGCTCGTCCACCAGCCGAACCTCCGCCTCCACATCAGCCTTCTTCAGCAGCTCGTCGAGTTGCACCGAGGTAGCCCGCACCTTCACCGCCGCCGGCCCCTCACCCCCGGACAACGACCGAGGCAGCCCGATGATCACCTCGAACGCCTCCAGCTCACTCACCAGCCCGACAATCCGCTCCAGCGCCCCCGCCCCAGCCCGAACCGTCTCCACCGGAGTAGCCAAAATCCCGTGCGGATCAGAACTGGCCACCCCGATCCTCGCATCCCCAACATCCAGCGCGAGGCGCACGCCCCGGCGCACTAGTGTGCCCCACCACAGGCGCAAAGCACGCGGCTGCGCCGCGTGCTTTGCGGAAGAGCAGGAGCGCCGCAGTGCGGGGCAAGGCTAAGGCGAAGGCCGCCGAGGCCTGCTCCGGCTCCGCCGCCCGCTCGCGCGCCTTCGGCGCTCTCGCTGTCAACACGGGCGCATCGCCCGCCCTCGCATGCGCGCGCGCTTAGCGCGACGCCGCGCTGCGTAGCAGCGCGGCGTCGCGTGGTCACGGGAAGGCGGGTGGTCACGGGTTAGCCGGTTACTAGTTGGCCGATGGCGTGTTCTA
The DNA here is from genome assembly GCF_044453825.1 of Kribbella sp. NPDC051620. Lineage (NCBI taxonomy): Bacteria > Bacillati > Actinomycetota > Actinomycetes > Propionibacteriales > Kribbellaceae > Kribbella > Kribbella sp. NPDC051620. The sequence continues at coordinate 662,096 of NZ_JBITDB010000001.1, read as the reverse complement.
CGGCTGCCAGGGCCTTGTCGGCTCCGGCTGGGTCTGTGCCGCCGCCTTGGGCTACGTCGTCTTTGCCGCCGCCTCGGCCGCCTAGTTGCTCGGCGGCTACCCGGACGAGGTCGCCGGCCTTGAGGCGCCATTCGCGGGCTACGTCGTTGAGGGCGATGACTACGCCGGGCTTGCCGTCGTTGACGCTCAGTACTGCGACGACCGCCGGCTTGTCGGCGGGCATCCGGCCGCGGACGTCCAGCGCCAGCTTGCGCAGGTCGCCGCCGTTGACGCCATCAGGTGCACGGTGACCGACATAGGCGACACCGAAGACGTCCTTGGGTGACTTGGCCAGCTCAGCACCAGCAGCCAGCACCTGCCCGGCGCGGATCTTCTCCAGCTCCTTCTCGGCGACCCGCAACCGCTCCGCCAGATCGGCCACCTTCGCCGGCAGCTCCTCCGGACGCGTCTTCAGGTTCTCCGAGAGCAGCCGCACCAACGCCCGCTCGCGACCCAGGTAATGCAGCGCGTCCATACCGACGAACGCCTCGAGCCGCCGCACACCAGCGCCAACAGAGGACTCACTCGTCACCGTCAGCGCGCCGACCTGCGACGAGTGCTTCACGTGCGTACCACCGCAGAGCTCGCGCGACCACGGCCCGCCGATCTCAACCACCCGCACCGACTCGTCGTAGGTCTCACCGAACAGCGCCAGCGCACCCCACTCCCGAGCCTCCGGCAGCGACATGTACTGCGCGGAGACCTGCAGGTCCTGCCGCACGGCAAGGTTCGCGACCTCTTCGATCTCACTCCGGGTCGCCTGGTCCAGCGCCGACGACCAAGCGAAGTCGAGCCGCAGATACCCAGGCTTGTTGTACGACCCGCTCTGCAACGCAGTCGGCCCGAGCACCTGACGCAGCGCGGCGTGGACGACATGCGTCCCCGAGTGCGCCTGGCAAGCCGAGATCCGCCACTCCTTGTCGACCTGCGCGTGCACATCCAGCCCAGCCTGCACGGCGCCCTCGACGACCTCCACGCGGTGCACGATCAGCCCCTTGACCGGCCGCTGGACGTCGAGCACCTTCAGCTTGAACCCGTCACCGACGATCAGACCCTCGTCCGCGATCTGGCCACCGGACTCCGCATAGAACGGGGTCTTCTCCAGCACCACCTCGACGGTCTCACCCTGCTCGGCGGCACCGGCCACAGCGCCGTCCCGCAGCACGCCGCGGATCTGCGAGTCGGTCGCGAGCTCGTCGTAGCCGGTGAACTCGGTGACGCCCTTCTCCCGCAGTTCGCGGTAGGCCGAGGTGTCCGCGTGGCCGGCCTTCTTGGCCCGCGCGTCCGCCTTGGCCCGCTCGCGCTGCTCCTTCATCAACGACCGGAAGCCGTCGGTGTCGACCTGCAGACCCTGCTCGGCGGCCATCTCGACGGTCAGGTCGATCGGGAACCCGTAGGTATCGTGCAGCTGGAACGCCTGGTTGCCGGCCAGCTGTGCCTCGCCGGAGGCCTTCACGTTCTTCACGGCCAGGTCGAAGATCGTCGTACCGGCGGTGAGAGTACGCCGGAACGCCTCCTCCTCCGCATAGGCGATCTGGCTGATCCGCGGGAAGTCGGCCTCGAGCTCCGGGTACGACTTCTTCATCTGCTCCAGGCTGGTCGGCAGCAGCTCCACCAGGCTCGGGTCCTCGTAGCCGAGCAGGCGCATCGACCGGATCGAGCGCCGCAGCAAACGCCGCAGTACGTAGCCGCCCTGCTCGTTGCCCGGGGTGACGCCGTCGCCGATCAGCATCAGCGCGCTGCGGACGTGGTCGGCGATCACCCGGAACCGGACGTCGTCGACGTGGTCCGCGCCGTACTTGCGGCCGCTCAGCTCCGACGCCTTCTCGATCACCGGGTAGATCTCGTCGATCTCGTACATGTTGTCGACGCCCTGCAGCAGGTATGCGACCCGCTCCAGGCCGAGCCCGGTGTCGATGTTCTTCTTCGGCAGCTCGCCGAGGATCGGGTAGCCCTCCTTGCCGCCACCCTCGCCGCGGATGTTCTGCATGAAGACCAGGTTCCAGAACTCCAGGTAGCGGTCACCCGCCTCCCAGTCCCGGTCGGCGCCGAACTCGGGGCCGCGGTCGATCAGGATCTCCGAGCACGGGCCGCACGGGCCCGGGATGCCCATCGACCAGAAGTTGTCCTTCATCCCGAGCCGGACGATCCGGTCGTCGGGCAGCCCGGCGACCCGCTTCCAGATGTCGATCGCCTCGTCGTCCTCGTAGTACACCGAGGCGTACAGGACCGACTCGTCGAAGCCGTAACCGCCCTCGCTGACCGGCTTGGTGACCAGTTCCCAGGCGTACTGGACGGCCTGTTCCTTGAAGTAGTCGCCGAACGAGAAGTTGCCGTTCATCTGGAAGAACGTGCCGTGCCGGGTGGTCTTGCCGACCTCCTCGATGTCGAGGGTCCGGACACACTTCTGCACGCTGGTGGCGCGCGGGTACGGCGGCGTCTGCTGGCCGACGAAGTACGGCACGAACTGGGCCATCCCGGCCACGTTGAACAACAGGTTCGGGTCCGGCGACGGCAACGGCGCGCTCGGCACCACGGTGTGGTCGCGGTCCTCGAAGAACTTCAGGAACCGACGACGAACTTCACTGGTTTCCATGGTGTTACCGGTAGTCCTCACGCTGTGTTGAATCTGTGTCTATCCCGAGCGCGTCGCGCAGCTCGGTCTCCCGCTCGGCCATCCCGGCCCGTACCTCGTCGCCGAAGTGCCGGATCGCGCTGGCCACCTTCTCGGCCGACTGCTGCAGGCTGTCCGGCGCGAGCTGCTGGGCCCGCTTCTTCAGCCGGGTCACCGCGTAGACGCCGACCAGGATGCCGATGATCAGCCAGAAGATCCGCTTCATCGCACATCACCTCGCTTGGCAGCCTTGCGCTCGGCCTTCATCTCGTCCTTCACCCGGCGGGACACGTCGCGGCGCTGGCTCTCGGCGAGCGCCTTGCGGACGCCGTAGGTGAAGGCGGCCGCCTTCACCAGCGGACCACCCGCGGTCGCCGCGAACAAGGACGCGAGCGCGGCCGCATTGGTTGTCACGGTGGTGGCGTTGTCGGTGATCGTGTCCACCTTGGCCAGCTGGGCGTTCGTCGTCGCGACCGTGTTGGTCACCTCGCCGAGCAACGGAACGCTGGAGTCCGAAACGCCCTTGACCATCACGCGGGTCTCTTCGAACACCTTGCCGAGCTTCAGGATCGGATAGGCCAGCAGGCCCACCAAGATGAGCAGTGCGCAGGCTGCTATCAGCCCCGCGACTTCACCGACGCTCATGGTTACGATCCGCCTTCCGTTCGTCCGCCCGTCCCGAGACCCCGGGTACCCCAGGGACCTTATCGCGCGGATAGCACAGTCCCGGACACAGGGACACCCTCCCTGCCGGGTCAACTACGTTCGGCGATCCGCCAGAAGTTCGCCGCGCGGACCCGTGACGCAGCGCCACGAATGCGCAATACTGGCCGAAGCTCCGGGGGGAGTGTTCAGGACGTGGGGGGAGACCACCTAATGGACGAGACAGCCATTGCTGTCCTTGGCGCGGGCCCGCATGGCCTCGCCGCAGCCGCACACCTTCGCCGGGCAGGTGAAGAAGTCCGCATCTTCGGCGACCCGATGTCGTTCTGGCGGACCATGCCGGCCGGGATGTGGCTCAGATCGAACTGGACCGCGACGTGTATCGCGGAGTACGACGGACCGCTCAATCTGGACTCCTACATCGCCGAGACCGGCGCCAAGGTGACCAAGCCGGTACCGCTGGACGACTTCATCGCGTACGGCACCTGGGTGCAGTCGAAGGTGGCGCCGGACGTGGACCGCCGATGGGTCAACCGGGTCGCCAAGGACGGTGACGGGTTCGTGCTCACGCTGGGCGACGAGTCCCAGCTGCGGGCCCGGCGGATGGTCGTCGCAGCCGGTATCGCGGACTTCGTGAACCGGCCCGAGGTGGCTTCCGGGCTGCCGCGGGAGCTCGCGTCGCACACGGCCGACCACGACGACCTCTCGGTCTTCAAGAACCAGGAGGTCCTGGTCGTCGGCGGCGGGCAGAGTGCCCTCGAGTCGGCCGCGCTGATGAGCGAGTCCGGGGCCGATGTCGAGGTCGTCGCCCGGGCCGAGAAGATCAACTGGCTGCACGGTGGCAAGTACCACCGGATGCTCGGCCCCCGGCTGGTCCCGCTGGTCTACGCGCCGACCGACGTCGGCCCGATGGGCATCTCCAAGATCGTCGCCAAGCCGGGCCTGTTCACCGCCCTGCCGCGCGCGATCCAGGACCCGATGGCCTACCGGGCGATCCGGCCGGCCGGCGCCGCCTGGCTGATTCCGCGACTGGCGGACGTCCAGGTCGGTACCGGTATCCAGGTGACGAGCGCCAAGGCGGTCGGTAACCGGGTGCATGTCGAGCTGAGTGACGGCAGTGCCCGCGAGGTCGACCACCTGATGTTCGGTACCGGCTACAAGGTCGACATCACGCGGTACCCGTTCCTCGACCCGGCGCTGGCGCTGCAGGTCCGGACGCACGACGGCTACCCGGTGATGAAGCCGGGGATGGAGTCGTCCGTCCCCGGCCTGCACTTCCTGGGTGCACCGGGCGCCAAGAGCTTCGGCCCGCTGATGCGGTTCGTTGCCGGCGGCTGGTACGGCGCGGAGTCGCTCACCAGGCTGGTCCGCAACAGCCGGCGCAAGACCGCTGCCAGCGGTGCCGGCCGACTGGAGCCAACAGGCGACGGCGTATGAACAGACACCCGTTCCGCAAGATCACAGCCGGACCGGGTTCTGGAGTAGGGGCGGTAGTCGTCGGAGGCGACTACCAGGGCCTCGGCATCGTGCGCAGTCTCGGCCGGTACGGCGTACCGGTGACTGTGCTCGACGACGAGCGGTCCATCTCGCGCGTGTCCCGGTACGTCACCGGGCACGAGCGCGTGCCCGAGCTCCGGGACCCCGGCGAGACGGTCCGGATCCTGGTCGACGCCTGCAAGCGGCTCGGTCTGCAAGGCACCGTCCTCTACCCCACCAGGGAAGAGACGGTCGCCGCGATCGCGGCCAACCGCGACGAGCTCAGCCAGTACTACAAGCTGCCGACTCCCGCCTGGTCGGCAGTGCAGCCGGCCTGGGACAAGAGAGAGACCTACCAGCGGGCGGAGCGGCTCGGGATTCCCATTCCCCGGTGCTGGTTCCCGGAGTCCTTCGCCGACCTGGACCAGATCGACCTCGCCTCGCCGGTGATCCTGAAGCCGGCGATCAAGGAGAACTTCTTCTACGAGACCCGTGCCAAGGCGTGGCGGGTCGACACCCGGGCCGAGCTCGAGGCGGCGTACACCAAGGCGGTCGACATCGTCGGCGAGGCCGAGATCATCGTCCAGGAGCTGATCCCGGGCGGCGGTGACCGGCAGTTCGGCTACTGCGCCTTCTTCAAGGACGGCGAGGCGGTCGCGGAGATGACGGTGCGCCGGCTGCGCCAGCACCCGTCCGACTTCGGCCGGGCGAGCACGTTCGTGGAGACGATCGACCTGCCGGAGCTGGCCAAGCACTCGCTGACCTTCCTGCGCGACATCGGGTACTACGGGCTGGTCGAGCTGGAGTACAAGCAGGACGAGCGCGACGGGCAGTACAAGCTGCTGGACGTCAACGCCCGGACGTGGGGCTACCACTCGCTGGGCTACACAGCGGGCGCCGACTTCCCCTACCTGGTCTACCGCGACCAGCTGGGGCTGCCGGTGACCGAGTGCCGGGCCCGGGCGGGTGTCAGGTGGCTACGACTCGCCACTGACCTGCCCAACGCGGCCCTGGACATCAAGGCCGGGAAGCTGAAGGTCTGGCCGTACCTGAAGACCTTCCGCGGCGTGCAGACAGAGGCAGTGTTCAGTCTGCGCGACCCACTGCCGGGCCTGTACGAAGTGGCCCTGCTGCCGTACCTGTTCTTCAAGCGGGGGTTGTGATGTTCGAGTCGACGCATCCCTTTGTGTTCTTCGACTACTGGCGAGTCCCGTACGACCTGAGCGGCGACTCGCCCGAGACCCGGCTGGGCGTAGTCACTGCCGGTACTTCCGGCAGGCAGCTCACCTGGGTCAGGTCCAACGGGGGCAAGGCCCGCAGCGACTACAAGGCCGGCCGCTACCAGCTGGCCGGCTTCTCGATCGTCTGTCACCTCTACACCGGTACAGCGCTGTCCCCGGTCGACGAGACCTGGCACAAGCTGGAGCCGATCCTCGATGGCCACGGCACCGAGGTGGCAGCCGTCTGGGAAGACCAGCAGGGCAACGTGTTCCTGCCGCTCGACCCGGGCGAGTCGATGAGCTTCCTGTGGTCCGAGCGCTACAAGACGGTCGGCAGCGCCAACGTGAAGCGCCTTGTGCGCAAGGGAATGGTCAAGGGCTACTACGTGGTCCGCCCGCTGCTCCCCCGGCCGCTGCAGCTCAAGATGCGCCGGACCCTCGCCAAGCGTCAGAACGCGCCGTCCTTCCCGTCCTGGCCACTCGAACCCAGCCTGCACTCGTTCTACGACTGGCTGTTCGACCTGACCACGCGACTGGCCGGGGCGCCGGTGCCGTGGATCGACCTGTGGCCGGACGGCCGCTCCTGGGCGATGGTGCTCACGCACGACGTCGAGACGGGCTTCGGCCGCGACGAGATGGAGCTGCTGCGGGCGCCGGAGCGTGATCGCGGCTATGTCTCCTCCTGGAACTTCGTGGCCGAGCGGTACGAGGTGTCCGACGAGGTGGTCGCCAAGGTCAAGGCGGACGGGTGCGAGGTCGGCGTACACGGCCTGCGGCACGACGGGCGGGATGTGGCGTCCAAGCGCATGCTGGGCCAGCGGTTGCCGGCCATGCGCAAGCACGCCGACCACTGGGGCGCGGTCGGCTTCCGCTCCCCGGCGACGCAGCGGTCGTGGGAGCTGATGCCGACGATGGGCTTCGACTACGACTCGTCGTACACGGACTCGGACCCCTACGAGCCGCAGCCGGGTGGCTGCTGCACGTACCTGCCGTTCTTCAACGAGGGCCAGGTCGAGCTGCCGATCACGCTGCCGCAGGACCACACGCTGTTCGAGATCCTGCAGCACGACGACGGCGAGCTGTGGGTCGGCAAGGCCCGCGACATCCGGGACCGGCGCGGCATGGTGCTGGTGCTGGCGCACCCGGACTACGCCGAGGACCCGCGGCTGGCCAAGGGCTGGCAGCAGCTCCTGGACGAGTTCCAGGGCGACGAGACGGCATGGAAGGCACTACCGCGAGATGTGGCGTCCTGGTGGCGTGACCGCGCGGCCAGTGAGCTCCGGCAGAGCCCTGACGGGTGGATGTTGACCGGACCCGCTGAGGGCCGTGGCAGGGTCCAGCACGCCCAGCTCGCAGACTCTGCCGTCTCAAAGGAGGCCTAGCAGTATGCCGAAGCCGTTGCATGTCGCAGTGATCGTCGAGAACGTCGCGCTGGGCGTCGACACCCGGTTGCGCAAGCAGGTGGACGATCTCATCGAGGCCGGGGTCCAGCTGTCGGTCATCACCATGCGGGACGACGACAACGCCCGCTACCGCGACGTACCAGGGCTGACGGTCTTCGAGTACCCGGCACCCAAGCAGCCGTCCGGGCCGGTCGGGTATGTCGGCGAGTACCTGCAGTCCTTCGCCTGGGCGAGCTGGTACCTGACCAAGCTCCGGTTGCGCGGGCGGATCGACGTACTGCAGATCTGCCAGCCGCCGGACATCTACTTCCCGCTGGCCTGGGTGCTGCGCTGGGCCGGTACCCGCATCCTGGTCGACCAGCGCGATCTGATGCCCGAGCTCCTCGGCAGCCGGTACGACGAGCCGCCGAAGCTGATGCTCAAGGCGATGCACTGGCTGGAGCGGCGTACCCAGCGGGTCGCCCACCACAGCCTGACAGTGAACTCCTACCTGAAGAACCGCATGGTGGAAGCCGGTGCCAAGCCGGACGCGATCTCCCTTGTCTACAACGGCCCTGTGTTGGCTCGTACGGCGCTGGCCGTGCCTGAGCCAAGTCTGCACGGCGAGCACCGCTACCTGGTCGCCTGGGCCGGGAAGATGGGCCGCCAGGACCGGGTGGACCTGACGATCGACGTGGCCCAGCACGTGATCCGCGAGCTCGGCCGGGAGGACGTCGGCTTCGTCCTGCTCGGCGACGGCGAGTGTGTCGAAGAGCTGCAGCAGTCGGTCCGGGACCGTGGGCTCGAGCGGTGGATCACCTTCCCTGGCTGGATTCCCGAGAAGGACCTGTTCAGCTACCTGGCCACCGCGGACCTCGGCATCGACTGCAGCCTGCAGGTCGAGGTGTCGCCGGTGAAGGTGATGGAGTACATGGCTCAGGGTCTGCCGGTCGTCTGCTTCGACCTGCAGGAGAGCAAACTGCTCGCGGACGGTGCGGGCGTCTTCACTCCGGCAGGCGACATCCCGGCGCTCGCTGCCAAGGTGGTCGAGCTGCTGGACGACCCGACCACCCGCAAGCAGCTCGGCGACACCGGGCGGCAGCTGATCACGGACAAGCTGTCCTGGGAGCGGCAGACGCCGATCTACCTGAAGGCGATCGGCTGGGAGCCGTCAGTTGTTGCTACCGCAGCGGCGGAGCCAGGAGCAGACGCCTGACGGTGAGGCCCAGGTCCTGTGGAGCCAGGGCCTGTCTTGCATCGTCTTGTAGACCAGTGCGGTGTAGTCGTCGGCAGGCTTGGTGTGCCAGGCGCCCGCGAACCAGGCGCCCACACAGCCGTCCAGGCGCTTGGCCGGGTCGACCGGGTTGTCCTTGCCCGTCAGCCACCAAGCCCAGCCCTCGAGGCAACCACGGATGTACGCGCCGTAGTAGTCGAGTGCGAAGGCGGTCGAGTCACGGTTGAAGGGGAAGGTCCCGTTCTGGTTGCCGGCCATCTGCCCCCAGGCCGGGTCCTGCCACGACATCACGCCGATGATCGAGAACGTCTTCGGGCACAAGTTCTGCCCGTAGTCACGCTGGTAGTCGTAGCCGGCAGCCTTGATCTCGTTGCAGTACTCGCCTGAGGCCGCTGTCGGCTTGGGGAACAGGTCACCACAGCCACGCTTCTCGACGCAGGCGCCAGAGGGGTACAGGTCCTTCTGGTACCAGGTGGACTCGGTCAGGGCCACGGCGCGAACCAGGTTGTCGGCCAGCCCCCACTTGCAGGCTGCCCATTGGATGTTCTCGTCGGTGGTACCGGTGTGGTGGCCGGTGACCCGGGCGAGTCCGAGGCTGTCCCAGCGGGTGTCGTACGCCTCTGCGGGAGTAGCGCGCGGCCGGGCAGCCAGTGAGGCGTGCACCTGCTCTACTGGCGGCATCGTCTGGTTGGGCTTGCTGTTGCCCGGTCGGGGCTCCCACTCCGACCGGTGCACACGGTCGGCGCACTCAGCCTCGGTGGGCAGCTGGGCAAACGATCCTGCGGGCAGGGTCTGCCAATAGCCCTCCGCTGCCGGCGGATCGTCGCCCGGGCTGTGCAACCCGGGTAGTGCGAAATACACGCCGGCCAGCGTCACCACGGCGATGATCCCCCGTACTACGCGCCGCTGGAACCGGCCCTCCAGACGCATCCGGTCAGTGCCCGACATGTTCGGACTTGGCGACCGTGCCGTCGCCTACCGGGCCACCTTCGCCCCGTGCGCTCCCCTGCCCGCTGTGGTGCTCGTGGGACGCCGGCACCGTCTTGCGCTGGAACCGCCGCGAGCGCGGGGTGTTCGTCACGCAGCCGATGAGATTGCCACCGACACCGGTGAGGGCGGAGACCGCCTCGACCGCCGTCGTGCGCGAACCGCGCTGGCCGTCGACGACGAGCAGGGTGAAGTCGGTCCGGCCGGCCAGCACGGCCGATTCGGTCGCCCCGATCGCGGTCGGCGCGTCGACGATCACGAACGAGTGCTTCGACAGGGCCTGCAGCAACAACTCGAGGTCCTCGACGTTGAACCACCCGCCCACCCGCGGCGTCCCACCGGGCAGCACCCGCAGGTTGACGAACTCGGTCGACTGCACGGACCGCTCGAGCTTGCCCGAATCAGCCAGTACGTCGGTCAGGCCCGGCGTCAGCGGAAGCCCGAAGAGCAGGTGCAGATCCGGGTGCCGCAGGTCGCCGCCGATCAGCACGACCTCCTTGCCGGTGGCCGCCATCGCGATCGCCAGCTGCGCGGCCACGGTGGTCTTGCCGGCGCCCTGCGACGGGCTGGTGATCATCAGCGAGGCGCCCTTGCCACGCGTGGTCAGCGTGGTCAGGTGCGCCGCCAGATAGCCGAAGACCTCGCGTTCCGGGGTCGATGGGCCGATCCGCGGAGCCAGCGGGAACTCCTGCTTGACGACCGGGATCTGGGCGAGCACGTCCAGGCCGGTCTGCCGCTTGACGTCGGCAGCGCCCCGGAGCCGGCCGCGGACGCGGTCCCAGACGAAGGCGAAGCCGATGCCCAGCATCAGGCCGAGCACCAGGCCCAGGCCGAGGATCAGCGGCAGGTTCGCCGCCTCCGGCTCGGTCGGCACCGTGGCCGGCGAGATGACCTCGGCGAGCTTCGCCGACCGGCCCTTGTTGCGGTAGTCGACGTAGGCGTCGGTGAACGCGGCCGCACCGGCCAGCGCCCGCGAGCGGTTCTCCGACGAGTACTTGAACTGCAGGACCTGAGCGTCGACCGGCACGGAGACCGAGAGCGACTTGGTGGCCTCGGTGACACCGATGCCCATCGCCTTGGCCGCTGCGGCCGAGACGAGACCGGAGTTCGCCACCTCGCGCTCGGTGCCCATGTCAGGCGCAACGGTGCCGCCACCACGGGCAGCATCCGGATAGACGACGACCTGGGCGGCACCGACGTACATCTTCGGCCTGGACATCACCGTGCCGGCGGCTGCCGCCGTGGTGAGCATCGTGATCAGGATGATCACCCACAGGTAGCTGCGGACGATCCCCCGTGACTTCGCCGTGCGATGCGTCGATCGGCTCATCTGTCCACTCCCGTGAGTGTGTCTGCAGATCTCATCATCGCTCCCCGTTGCGAGTTTTCGACAGTATCTTCCGATTCTTGTGCCTGAGCTGTATCCGGCGGATCCTTGCCGACCGCCGCCAGCGCCAGCAGCGCGAACAGCAGGTCGGCGGTACCGCGGTAGGTCAGATGCGGGTCGAAGTTCATCAGCGCGATGATCACCACGACCGCGGTGAGGGCGCCGACCGCCGCGACGGCGCTCCAATCCGTCAGGTCCCGGCAGCGCAGCCACAGCTCCTTGATGGAGACCCGGCAGAACCACACGTAGGCCGCGAACAGGGGGATCCCGCCACCCCACAGCAACCAGGTGTAGCCGCTCTCGATCCATACGTAACCGGTGCCCTGGGTCAGCACCACGACCCGGGCCGATGGCCGCACGCCGAAGAGCACGTTCGAACCGTGGAACAGGTCCGGCCAGAAATAGGTCTGCAGGTTGTACCAGCGCACGATCCAGCTGTTCGGCAGGCCCTGGGCGGACTGGAACCCCTCCAGCCGGTGCGTGACGGCGGGCCAGGCCGCGATCACCGCGACCGACAGCCCGACGGGCGCGTACTTGAGCAGATCGAGCCGGCGCAGCGCGAACGCGATGCAGATGACCGCGACCACCAGGCCGAGCACGCTGGAGAACTCGCCGGCGGCGAAGGTGCCGATCACGAAGACCAGGCAGGCGATCACCAGCAGGGCGATCTGACGGCGGCTCTTCCACAGCATCGCCACGGCGATCGCCAGGTTGAAGATCAGCACGTCAGCAGTTGCCGCCGGCAACGAGAGCGTCGAGCTGCCGCGCGGGATCTCCAGCTGCGCCTCGAACCCGAACGGCACCCAGTACGTCATCAGCAGCGCCCGGACCCCCAGCACGTCGAGCGTCTGCAGGATGGCGAGCCCGCCGAGGATCACGGCCGACAACACCGACGCCCACAGGCAGAACCAGACCTGGCGCTGGGTGTGGACAGTCCCCCGGACGATCGCGTAGACGCCCAGGAACTTCCACAGCACCAGCGCGTAGGTGATGTCGTCGGCTGAGATGTCCTTGCCCTGCAGGAACATCCAGGCCAGCGGGGTGATCGACGTGGTGATGGCGATCGCGATCAGGGACGCCTCGATGCGGCTCACTCGCAGGCGCAGCGCAGTACCGGGCCGGTACTGGACGAAGAACCTCAGGGTCAGCAGGCCGGCGAAGAAGACGGCCAGCGCCTCGTTGGGGCGCAGTACCGGCACGATGCGGCCGCGGTCGATGCCGGCCACCAGCGGAGTCAGGAAGATGATCAGGTACGCCGCTACCGCGGGCTTGCGCCAGATCACGATGGAAAGGCCGATCACTGCGGCCACTGCGAGAGCTGCCATCGCCGAGACGGCCACCAGCGCGCCGAGCAGGACCGGGAGGCAGACGCCTGCCACCACCAGGCCGACGAGGTCCGGACGCAGCCGACGGGCCCGGTCAGTCGCCTGACCGGACCCCAACAGCACACTCGGGGCGGCGACCGTCATCCGGTCTCCACCACCGTTGTCTTGCCACGATTCCGCAGTCCTGAGGTCAGCCAGGCGAACTCCGGCGAGCGCAGCAGGAGCTGGATGACGGCGTACACGATCACACCGACCGCAGCGCCGGTGACCAAGGCAAGGGCCTGCCCGGGCCTGCCGCCCAGATGCGAACTGATCAGTTGTGCGCTGAAGTACGCCGGGATGGCCATCACGATCGACCCGAAGGCGATCCGGCCCAGCGACCCCCACAGCTCCCGCCGCTGCCAGCCCCTGCTCATCCGCAGGAACAGGTGTGCGCCGCCGATGACCGCTCCGATGGCGTACGCGCCGCCGATCGCCGGTACCAGCAGCCTGGCCGGGGCGAAGGCGGCCACGGCGCAGAGGGTCAGGCAGAAGGCTGCCTGCACGCCCATGGAGACCAGTGGCGTCCTGGTGTCGCCACGGGCGTAGGAAGCCTGCGTGGTCACGTAGAAGGTGGTCTCCCCCACCAGCCCGAGCGCCAGCGCGGCCAGCCCCAGGGCGATCATCCGCAGACCCTCGGGCGAGGCCATCTGGCCCGCCGCGATGGTGTGCGCGATCGGGTCGGCCAGTACGACGAAGCCGACCGCCGCGGGGATCGCCATGAACAAGGCCAGCCCCAACCCCTCGATGAACGTGCTGGTGAATTCACCCGTCGAGTCGCTCTGGTGCAGCCGCGAGAGCCTCGGCAGGAGCGCCAGGGCGACCGGGGTGGCAGCAAGCGCGATCGGCAGATAGTAGAAGTTCAATGCCATCTGTATTGCGACAGTACCGCCTGCGACCCGGTTCGAGACCAGTAGCAACGCCAGGAGCTGCACGGCGAGCAACCCGGCCTGAGTCACCGAGCGCAACGCCTTGCGAATCGTGACAAGCACCTCTGGGTCGCGCCAGCCGGCCCGCGGGCGCAGGAGCACCCCTGCCCGGCGCGCACCCCACCACTGGATCGCCGCATGGGCAGCCACGGCACCAGTCGAGCCGAGGCCGAGCAAAAGCACTTCACCGGTCGACTGAGCGCCCAGCTCCCTCCCAGTGCCGTAGATCATTCCGACGAGGACCAGCACGAGGATGATGCCGAGGTTCTCGACCAGTGGTGCCGCGGCGGCCAGGGCGAAGCGGCGATGCGCGTACATGACGGCGGTAGCGGAGCCGACTACGGCGTACAGGAAGACCTGCGGGATGGTGAGCAGGATCAGCAGCCGGGTGACGCCGATCTGGCCGCTGTCTCTCGTCACCTCGCTGAGCCCGACGCCACCGAGTGAAGTGACACGCAGGAGTTCGGGGAGCAGCAGTACGGCGATCGGCGCGAGCAGTCCCAGCAGGACGAGGGCGATGCCGAGGAAGCCTCCGGCGACGCGTGCGCTGTCCTTGGGACGGTGGTTGTCGATGTGCTGGACCAGTGCGGGCACCAGGAGCGACACGAACAGCGAGCCGGCCAGGAAGCCGTAGTAGATGAGGTTCGGCAGCGAGTTGGTCAGCTGGTAGGTGTTGCCGAGGAACGTCGGGCCGAGGACGGCACCGATCACCACGACCCGGATGACACCGGTACCACGGCTCAGAGCCGTCCAGGCACCGACAGTGACCAAGTCCCGTGCAGTACCGGACGCGCTGGTCAGGTCCTCGCGCAGTTCGTCGCCGGAACCGGCAATCGGCTCCAGCGACGTGACCTGCTCGCTCTGATCGGCCGTTGTCAACGCGCTCCCCCGAGCAAGGCAGGGATGGTCTTGAAGATGATCCGGAGGTCCAGCCGGACGCTCCTGGTGGAGACGTACTCGAGGTCCCAGCGCAGGCCCTCGTCCATCGTCAACTGGTTGCGGCCGTTCACCTGCCACAGCCCGGTCAGCCCAGGCTTGACCTGGAACCGGTCGAAGGCCCAGTCCGGGAACAGCTCGGCCTCGAAGGGCAGTACCGGCCGCGGGCCGACCAGCGACATCTCGCCGCGCAGTACGTTGAGCAGCTGCGGCAGCTCGTCGAGGCTGGTCTTGCGGAGGAACTTGCCCGGCTTGGTGATCCGCGGGTCCTGGTGCAGCTTGTACAGGCCGTCGACCTTCTCGACCTCACCCGCCGCCAGCGCCCGGACGTACTCCTGGTGGACCTTGGGATCCGCATCGGTCCGCATGGTGCGGAACTTGTACATGACGAACTCGCGCTGGCCCGCGCCGAGCCGGACCTGACGGAACAGGCCGGGTCCCGGGCTGGTCAGCCGGATCCACAGGTAGATCCCGAGCAGGATCGGCATAGCCAGCACCATCCCGGTGAAAGCAAGGATCAGGTCGAGTGACCTTTTCACCAGCCCCACCGGAATGATGCGGCTCACTCCGCGGACGGGAATAGGCCGGGTTACGGGGGTTGCCCGGCTACCGCGGAGGAGACTCATCCTGCTACCTCCATCGTGACACTCACGCCAAGCCCCGTCTTCTCCCCAGCCGTACTGCCGGCCGAACCGTTGGAGAATCGGTAGCGTGAAGCGGACGCGTCATCGGGCTGGACTCGCGCGCTGATGTCCTCCAGCTCGCCGACCAGACCGCGGACGCGGGCCGGGTTTCCGAAGGCGACCGTTCCGGCGGGCAGGTCGCGGGTGACGACCGAGCCCGCTCCGACCAGGCAGTTCGCCCCGATCCGGACGAACGGCAGCACGGTGACGTTGACGCCGAGCTGGGCGCCGGCCCCGATCGACGGGCCGGACATCACCTCGGCCGACTCGGCCCGGCCGGGGTACAGGTCGTTCGCGATGGTGACACCGGGCGCGAGGAACGCACCCGGCCCGATCTCGGTGTACTGCGCGACGTAGCAGTTCGTGTGGATCTTGACCCCGGCGCCGATCCGGCAGCCGTAGTCGATCACCGAGTTGCTCCAGACCGACACGTCGTCGGCGATCTCGCACTGCTCCCGGACCACCACGTGGTGGCCGGTCTCGAACCGGTCGCCGATCCGCGATCCGGCGTACAGGATCGTGCCGCTGCGCAGTCGCGCGCCGTCGCCGAGCACCAGCTCCTGATCGGCCACCCGCGCCGCGGGATAGCCGATCTGGACACCCGGGTCGGCGTTCACCGTCGGGTGCGTGGTCATCGGTCCAGCTCCGCCAGTACGGCGTTCAGTCCCTCGGCGACCCGGCGGGCGTCGTCGGTGGACAGATGCGGGAACATCGGCAGCGACAGTTGACGATCGGCGGCCGCCTCGGCGACCGGCAGCGGCCCGTCGGCGTACTGCGCGTAGGGCCCCATCACGTGACACGGAACGGGATAGTGGATCCCCGTGCCGATCCCGCGCTCCTGCAGGAGTTCACGGACCCGGTCGCGCTGGTCCACCTGGACGACGGCCAGGTGATGCACACCCTCGCCGTCCTCGAGCTGCTCGACCAGCTTCGCCCGGGCCGGATCGATCAGCTCCCGGTACGTCGCCATCAGCGCGCGCCGCTGCTGGTTCCACTCGTCGAGGTGCCGCAGCTTCGCCGACAGCACCACAGCCTGTACGCCGTCGAGCCGGCTGTTCATGCCGAGTACTCCGTGCGAGTAGTGCCCGCCCTCGCTCTGCATCCGGCCGTGGTCGCGGATCGACAGCATCAACTGGGTCAGCTCGGCATCCGAGGTGACGACCGCCCCCGCGTCGCCGAAGGCGCCGAGGTTCTTGCCCGGGTAGAAGCTGAAGCAGCCGACCTTGCCGAACGAGCCGGCCTTGCGGCCGTTCCAGGTCGCGCCCTGGGCCTGCGCGGCGTCCTCGATCAGGATCAGCCCGAGCTCGTCACAGATCTGCGTGATCGCGGTCATGTCGGGCAGCTGACCGTAGAGGTGGACCACCGCGACCGCCTTGGTGGCGGGCGTGACGGCGGCCTTGATCGTCTCCGGGGTGAGCAGCAGCGTGCCGTCGTCGACATCCGCGAACCGCGGCACGGCGCCGGCCAGGATGACCGCCTCCGCCGTTGCCACGAAGGTGTTCGCGGGCACGATCACCTCGTCGCCCGGACCGATGCCCAAGGCACGGATCGCCAGGTGCAGGGCGTCGGTGCCGTTGGCAACACCGACCGCGAAGTCGGTACCGCAGTACTCGGCCCACTCCTGCTCGAAGGCCGCGACCGCCTTACCGCCGACGTACTGGCCGTTGCTCAGCAACTCGTCCCAGCCCGCGCGCACCTCCTCGGCGACCTCCCGGGTCGCGCCCGAGATGTCCAGGAAGGGCACAGGTTCGGAAGACCGTACCGGCTCGGGCCGGCCGGTCGGAGTACCGGTGCTCACCGCAGCCCACCGACCGCTTGCTGGCTTGCGCGCACCTCTTCGATCAGCACCTCGCGACCCTCGCGGGCCGAGATCTGCGCTGCCTCGAGTACCTCGACCACGGCCAGGCCGTTGGCACCGCTGGTCAGCGGGGTCAGCCCGGTCAGGATGCAGTCGACGAAGTGCTCGTCCTCGACCATCAGCGGCTCGTTCATCACCAGGTGAGGAGACACCACATCGCCGTACCGGTAGGACATCGGCGGCTGAGTCAGGTCGTCGCCGAGCTGGGGTCCCTGCGAGACACCCTTGTCGTGGACCTTGATCCGCTCCTCCGACGCGAGGTCGTTGAAGATGACCATCTTCTGGCTGCCGACCATGGTGACCCGGCGGACCTTGCACGGGTCCAGCCAGCTGACGTGCACGTTGGCCGTCACGTCCGGTTCCTTGTAGTGCAGCCGCAGGTAGCCGACGTCCTCGAGCTTGCTGTTCGCGTGGTGCGACGACCAGCACTGCACGCTCACCGGCGTTGCCCCGAGCACGTAGTTGAGGATCGACACGTCGTGCGGCGCCAGGTCGAACAGCACGTTGCAGTCGTGCTGGTAGAGACCGAGGTTCAGCCGCGCGGTGTCCAGGTAGTACAGGTCGCCGAGCTCCTTCTTCTGCACCATCTCGCGCAGCTGCCAGACCGCCGAGTGGTACTCGAAGGTGTGGCCGACCATCAGCACCACGCCGGCCGCCTCGGCGGCCGCGATCATCTCGCGGGCGTCGGCCGCGTTGGTCGCCAGCGGCTTCTCCACCATCACGTGCACGCCGGCCGCGATCGCCTTCAGCGCCAGCGGTTTGTGCGTGCTCGGCGGCGTCGCGATGATGACGGCGTCCAGGTGCGGGATCGCCTCGTCCAGATCCTTGTACGCCTCCAGCGCCGGATAGTTGCGGGACAACTGCAGTGCGCGATCCGGGTTCGGGTCGATCACCGCGATGGTGCCGACCGACTCGAG
The DNA here is from genome assembly GCF_044453825.1 of Kribbella sp. NPDC051620. Taxonomy (NCBI): domain Bacteria; kingdom Bacillati; phylum Actinomycetota; class Actinomycetes; order Propionibacteriales; family Kribbellaceae; genus Kribbella; species Kribbella sp. NPDC051620. Next base: position 644,407 of record NZ_JBITDB010000001.1, on the reverse strand, counting down.
TGAGTGCAGCACCCGGATGTGCTTGGAACCCCAGTAACCACAGCCGACCACGCCTACGCGCAGGCCAGTAACATTCGTCATTGCCATCGCCGGAAAACCCCCATAGTGAGACCCACCCCTGACCCTGCAACCAGCGGTGCCTCTCAGCCCCCGCTGACCCCCTGACCGACCCCCCGGCCAGCAAATGTCGATTGAACCGACAACGAAACAATAGGCCGACTTTCAGACCACGTACAGGCCTTCGCCGGAGCGCCTCTTGTGAACTCGCTGGGTAATCGGACGACTCCAGAGAATCACAGTCCAACGGGGAGCCGCAAGAGCCAGAAGGCTCGACTTCTGGGGAGTTTCTCACTGTTCACCAGGACTTGGGCCGGAAATCCTTTACCTTGCTCACGGCCCGGCCGGCCCGCGCCGAAGTGGCGGCGATCCGGCGCCGACGGCAAAAATTCGGCACCACCGGGTCTCGTTGCCGATCGGGCCCGGGCAATTGTTCCGGCCCGGATAAATCGCCGGGTTTATCGGGGCGAAATACAGCCGGTATTCCCGGTGAAATTGCCGGGTATTTCAGCGCTTCCGGAGGATCTCCCGGATCTTGGCCAGCGCCTCGGCGTACGCCGCCTCGCCGCCGCGCCGGGTCGGCTGGTAGTAGTCCACCTTGTCGACCACGTCCGGCGCGTACTGCTGGCCGACCACGCCGCGCGGATCGTTGTGGGAGTACTGGTACGACGAGCCGTGGCCGATCTTCTTGGCGCCGGCGTAGTGCGCGTCGCGCAGGTGCGCCGGCACCGGGCCGACCTTTCCCGCTCTGACGTCGGCGATCGCGGCGTCGATGGCCAGGATGACGGCATTGGATTTCGGCGCGAGGGCGAGGGCGACGACGGCCTGGGCCAGATTGATCCTTGCCTCCGGCATCCCGATCAACTGCACCGCTTCGGCGGCCGCGACGGCGACGCCGAGCGCGGTCGGATCGCCCATCCCGATGTCCTCGCTGGCGGAGATGACGAGGCGGCGGGCGATGAACCGGGGATCCTCGCCGGCCTCGATCATCCGGGCCAGGTAGTGCATCGCGGCGTCGACGTCGGAGCCGCGGATCGACTTGATCAGCGCGGAGGCGACGTCGTAGTGCTGGTCACCGGCCCGGTCGTACCGGACAGCGGCCCGGTCGACGGCGGTCTCCAGCGTCTTGAGATCGATCAGCATCGGCAGTTCGCCGCCCGTCTCGGCGGTCCTGCCCTCGTCGCTCTTGCCCGCGGAGGTGTTGCCGGCGGCCCGTTTCTCGGCGGCTCTGGCTTTCGCGCCTCCCGCGGCTGCCTCCAGGTACGTGAGCGCCCGGCGAGCATCGCCACCGGCCATCCGGAGAAGGTGATCCTTGGCATCGTCGGCTAGCTCGAACTCGCCGTTCAGCCCGCGCTCGTCGGTGAGAGCCCTGTCGAGCAGTACGGCGATGTCGTCGTCGGTGAGTGACTCGAGGGTGAGCAGCAGCGAGCGGGACAGCAGCGGCGAGATGACCGAGAAGAACGGGTTCTCGGTGGTCGCCGCGACCAGCGTCACCCAGCGGTTCTCGACGCCCGGCAGCAACGCGTCCTGCTGAGCCTTCGTGAACCGGTGGACCTCGTCGATGAACAGCACGGTCTCGACGGTGTCGGCCCGGGTCAGGTCACGCCGGGCGGCGTCGATCACCTGCCGGACCTCCTTCACCCCCGCGGTGACCGCCGACAGCTCCACGAACTTCCGGTTGGTGGCGTGCGACACCACCGCCGCGATGGTGGTCTTCCCGGTCCCGGGCGGCCCCCACAACAGCAACGACATCGGCTGGTCCCCCTCGACCAGCCGCCGCAACGGCGACCCAGGACTCAGCAGATGTTGCTGGCCGACCAACTCGTCCAGACTGCGCGGCCGCATCCGGACCGCCAACGGCGCCGAGGTGTGATCGGCGTCGGCCAGACTCCCACCCCCACGACTGGAAGCAGGCAGGCCTGGCAACTCGAACAACCCATCACTCACACTCCGACCCTAACCGCCCCCACCGACAGCCCACGAACCACGGCCGTCAGACGGCGAAGGGCCAGACCTCCGGTACCGGCGAGCCCGCTGGCGGACTGGCTCCACGGCCGGGAACTGACCCTCACACCTTCCAGGCGGCGCGGCTCAGGTTCTCTCCCGGTACCGGCACCGGCGCCTGATTCGGCGTGGCCTCGGGCTGCAGCTGATCAAGCGATCGAGTGCCTCCTCGTCCCCCTGCTCGGTCGCCAACGGCGCCGGCACGGTGACGATCGCCCACAACGCGCGCAACCGCCGCGCGAGCTCCGGCTCCGCGCCCTCAGCCCCCGCCCGCCACCGCGCCATTTCGTCTTCTCCCATGTGTCCCCAGTTCTCCCCTGCCCGGTGTATCGCTGGAGAGGGCGACAACGTTTCACGGCCGCCGGGCTTCGAACGGATAACGGCTCACCGCTACCGCCAGCCGACGCCCCTCGACCCTGGGTAACTTGACCAGCATGGCCCGCCCCCATGAACCCAGTACCACCGATCCTGCCGACCGGCCGGCGACCTATCGCGACGTCTTCGCGGTGGCCGAGTTCCGGTGGTTGTGGGGAGCGCTGCTGGGTTCGGTGATCGGGGACCAGCTGGCCCGGGTGGCGCTCGCGGTCCTGGTGTTCGACCGGACCGGATCGGCCGGCCTGTCCGCGCTGACCTATGCGCTCACGCTGCTGCCCGACATCGCCGGCGGCCCGCTCCTGTCCGGGCTCGCCGACCGGTACTCCCGTCGTTCGGTGATGGTCGGCTGCGACGTCGCGCGGGCCGGCCTGGTCGGGCTGATGGCGATTCCCGGCACCTCGCTGTTGATCCTGTGCGTGCTGCTGGTCGCCGTACAGTTGCTCGCGGCACCTTTCCAGTCGGCCCGGATCGCGTCGATGGCCACCATCATGACCGGCGACAGCTACCCGGCGGCCATGGGCGTTTCGGCGATCACCCTGCAGCTCGCCCAGCTCGCCGGCTTCGTCGCCGGTGGCACGATCGTCGCCGGGCTCGGTGCGAGTCAGGCATTGACCATCAACGCGATCTCGTTCGCCGTGTCGGCGGTGATCCTGCGGTTCGGCATCAAGGAACGCCCGGCCCCGGCCGGTGCCGAGCGGGCCGCCAAGCCGAGCTGGTGGGGTTCGTTGTCCGCCGGTGCGCGGCTCGTCTGGGAGAACCGGAGGCTGCGGTACCTGACCGCGCTGATCTGCCTGCCCGGCTTCTACATCTCCGTCGAAGGACTGGCGACGCCGTACGCCGCGACGCTCGGCGGCGGCGCGGTCGCGGTCGGCGTGCTCTTCGCGGCGAACCCCGCCGGGTACGTCCTCGGCGTCTGGGGTTTCGGGCGGCTGGCCCCATCAAGGCGACTGGCCTTGATGGGGCCGCTCGCGATCGGTGCGTCGGCCCCGCTGATCGCGTGCGTCGTCTCGCCCGGGCTGTGGGTGACCGTGGGCCTGTGGATGCTGTCCGGCGCGTGCTCGTCGTACCTGATCACTGCTCAGACCACGTTCGTGAAGGATGTTCCTGACGCGCAGCGCGGTCAGGTGATCGGTCTGGCCCGCACTGCGCTCACGGTTTCTCAGGGGGTCGGGATTCTGGCCGCCGGCGTCGCCGCCGACAGCGTCCGGCCGGCCTTGGTCGTGGCCGGCGCAGGTGTGCTGGGTGTCCTCTTCGCGGCCGGCGCTGCTCGCGGCTACGGGCGGGCCGATCCGCCTGGTTGACCGGGTGCCCGAGGTCCTCTGGGTTTACGGCCATTCGTGTACGCGCATCTGGACCCACCTCCTCCTGGACTAACGGTCCGCCTACCGTCGGCCCCACTGGTGGCCCCTCCGGCGATGACAATGGGTTACTTCGCGTTTACTCTGTTACACGAGGACCAGTGGGGCTGGGGGAACTGTTATGTCGAGTATCAGGTACTGGAGACCAAAGCGCAGGCGTAGGCGCGAGACTGACACGGCTTCTTCATGGGCGCCTGCCCGCTGGGCGCTGTGGTCCGCACCCAAGCCTGTTCTCTGCTACGTGCTGGCCATCGACTTGCTCGCGCTCGTCGTCCTGGCCGTGTCCTTGCGCGATCTCTCGATCAGCGGCGACGACTGGATCAGGTTCGGGGTGCTCGCCCTCGGCTCGGCGACCCAGACCGAGGCTGGGCGGGAGATCGAGCGGCTCCGCTGGACCGCCGCGGAAGGCGCCACCTACGCGAACCTGAAGTCGATGTGGATCTTCGCGGCCGTGCTTGTGCTGCCACCGCTGCTCGCGATCGGGATCACCGCGCTGAGCTTCCTGCACTCGGGGCTCCGGCTGCGACGCACCGCGCCCCACCGATCCATCTTCTCCGCTGCCAGCGTGGTCGTCGGCTCGGCCGCGGCATCGGTGAGTCTGGCTGCCGTCAACCCGGCCGGCCACCCTGGCTACGAGGGCGGATTCATCGGGCTGATCGCGGTGGTCGTCGCCGCCGTGGCGTTCTGGTTCGTCAACTACGCCCTGGTCGTCGGCGCGATCCTGCTGTCCAACCCGGAGACCAATGCCCGCAAGGTGCTCGGCCGGTCGTCGGACCACCTGGTGGTCTTCGGCGCCCTCGGGCTCGGCGTCGCCAACGGCGCACTGCTGATGGAGCAGCCGTGGCTGACCGTCGTGCTGCTCATCACCGTGCTCGGCCTGCACCGGGCGTTGCTCGTCGGGCAGTTCCAGTTCGCTGCCCGGACCGACTCGCAGACGGGGCTCGCGAACGCCGTCTTCTGGCACGAGCTGGCCGGCAAGGAGCTCGAGCGCGCACAGCACGGTGAGACCTCGCTCGGCGTGCTCTACCTGGACCTGGACCACTTCAAGCTCGTCAACGACACTTACGGGCACCTGGCCGGGGACCAGGTCCTGAAGGTCGTTGCGAACGAGCTGAAGGACGACGTCCGGACCGACGATCTGGTCGGCCGGCTCGGTGGCGAGGAGTTCGCGATCCTGCTGCCGAACACCAGCGCCGAGGAGACCAGCCAGGCGGCCGAACGGATCCGGCGACGGATCTCCAGGATCACCGCCAATGTCACCACTGCCCGCGGCCAGACCACGGTCGAAGGTCTCACCTGTTCGATCGGCGCGGCCAGCTACCCCGCCGCGGGCAGCACGCTCGACGAGCTGCTGCTGGCCGCCGACACGGCGACCTACGCCGCCAAGAACGGCGGCCGCAACCAGGTCGTCACCGCCCCAGCCATGAGCTGACAACAGGACAGCCACCACAGAATCTCTGTGATGGCTGTCCGACGACTGCTGCCGGAGCTCAGTCCTTGGTGTCCGGCTTCTTGTCCTCGGTGTCCTCGTGGGCCTCGCGGAGTTCTTCCGGGAGGTCGTCGGCGAGGTCCTCGTCGTCGAGGTCGCGGAGTTCCTCGGGGAGGTCGTCCTCGTCGAAGGTCTCGGCGGGGATCTCTTCGGACTGGCCTTCGGATTCGGGCTTGATGGCGTTGCGCAGGCGGCCGAGGATCCGGTCCGCTTCGGTGCCGAAGGGGTTGTCGTTGACCAGGTAGGTCCAGGTGGCGGTCGGGCGCGGGACGCCGGAGGCTTCCTCGTCCAGTCCGTCGGCGGTGATCTCGGCTTCCTTGAAGGTCTCCGCCGCCTCGGTCCACGCGTCGGCGATCAAGGTGTCGAAGGACGCGATCGCGGACTTGTTGAACTCGTCGATCGGCTTCATGTGCACGATGCCACCGGCCAGCGAGCGGAGGTGGATGCCCTCGCGCAGGTCGGCCAGGTAGGCGAGGTGGTCGGTCCACTTGCGGTCCAGGTGGTGCAACGCGATCTTCCGCGCGGCCGCCTTGACGGTGTCCTCGTCGAGCTCCTCGACCAGTTCGTCGTACCGCTCCTTGGCCCGCTCGGCCAGCTCCTCGGCGGCCAGGTCCTCGGTCAGCACCTTCTCGCGGGTGTCGAGCAGGATCGACCGCTGCTGGCCGGTGAGCCGGTGGTACGACCACGTCGTGCGGTGCAGCTCCGCGTTCGCGCCGTCGGCGACCCGCTGCGCGTGCTCCAGCATGCCGATCGCCTTGCGGTCGGTCAGCCGGCCGTCGGCATCCGGCGACGGCCGCAGGCCCGACGTCACGGAGTACCGGGTGACGAGTTCGTCGGCGAGGCTGGCGAAGAACAGCGAGCCGCCCGGGTCACCCTGGCGTCCGGCGCGGCCGCGCAGCTGGTCGTCCAGCCGGCGCGACGCGTGCAGGCCGGTGCCGATGACGTAGAGCCCGCCCAGCTCGACCGCGCGGTCCTTGTCGTGCGACTCGTCGCGGCCACCGAGCCGGATGTCGGTACCGCGGCCGGCCATCTGCGTCGACACGGTGACCGTCCCCGGCACACCTGCCTCGGCGATGATCGCGGCTTCCTCGGCGTCGTTCTTGGCGTTCAGCACGACGTGCGGGATCTCGGCTGCCTCGAGCTGGTCGCTCAGCTGCTCGGACTCCTCGACGCTGTGCGTCCCGATCAGGATCGGCCGGCCGGTCTCGTGGACCTCGCCGATGTGCTCGACCAGCGCCTTGTTCTTCTGGGCGACGGTCAGGTACAGCCGGTCCGGTTCGTCGACGCGGATGTTCGGCTTGTTCGGCGGCACGACCGCCACCTCGACGTTGTAGAACTCCTGCAGCTGCTCGCCGACGACGACCGCGGTACCGGTCATACCGCACAGCGTCGGGTAGCTGCTGACCAGCGCCTGCACGGTGATGCTGTCGAGCACCTCTCCGGAGTCGCTGACCGGGACTGCTTCCTTTGCCTCGACCGCCGCCTGCAGACCGTCGGGCCAGCGCTGGAGCTTCGCGATCCGGCCACGGTTGTTGTTGATCAGGCTGACCTTGCCGTCGCGGACCAGGTAGTCGACGTCGCGACGCAGCAGCACCTCGGCGTGCAGCGCGACGTTGATCTGGGTCAGCCGGTCGAGGTTCTCGTCCTCGTACAGGTTGATGTCGCCGAGCGCGGCCTCGACCTTGTCCGTGCCCTTGTCGGTCAGCGCGACCGTCCGGCCGTCGCCGTCGATCTCGTAGTCGATCCCGGCGCGCAGCGTGCGGACCAGCGCGACCACGTCGTCGTCGAGCTCCTCGGTCCGGGTCGCGCCGGCCAGGATCAGCGGTACCCGGGCCTCGTCGATCAGCACCGAGTCGGCCTCGTCGACCAGCGCCACGTCGGGCTTGACCGTGACCCGGTCCGCCACGTCGTCGACCAGCCGGTCACGCAGTACGTCGAAGCCCAGCTCGCTCACCGGCGCGTAGCAGACGTCGGCCTGGTACGCCGTACGCCGCTCCTCAGGTGTCGAGGCCTGCCCGATGTGGCTGACCGTCACGCCGAGCAGCTCGTAGATCGGGCCCATCCACTCCGAGTCGCGCTGGGCCAGGTAGTCGTTGACCGCCATCACCTGGACCCGCCGGCCGCCGATCGCGTACCCGGCGGCCGCGAACGCACCAGCCAGCGTCTTGCCCTCACCGGTCGCCATCTCGACGATCCGGCCCTGCAGCAGCGCCAGCGCGCCGACGATCTGGCCGTCGAAGGCCCGCTCGCCGATCGCCCGGAGCCCGGCCTCCCGGGCGAGCGCGAGGAACTCGATCTGGTCGCCCTCGTCCAGACCACCGGTGGTCCGCATCTCGGTGACGACCTCGGTGAGTTCCTCGTCGGTCAGGTCCTTGAGCGACTCCTCCGCCTCGCTGACCGCGGCGGTCAGCTTCTCGTACGGGCCGAGGTCGATCGAGCCGGGGCGCTGCAGCAGCCGGCGAAAGCGCGAGGTGAGTTTCATGGCCATGATCTCCGCAACGTACAGCCTGCCGAGGTCGTTCCGCTCACCGGGTTGGGCGTGTCAGGGCTTCCATTCGTACCCGGTGGTGATCGCGGCCGCGTGCAGGCCGAGTTTCTGCAGGATCGGCCGGGAGTCCTCCGACGCGTCGACCCGCAGGAACTCGTACCCGCGCTCCTTGGCGATCTTCGCCCGGTGCACCAGGATCGCGCTGTACAGCCCCTGCCGGCGCCACTCGGGCAGCGTCCCGCCACCCCACAGGCTCGCGAAGCCGGTCTCCGGGTGGAACCGGATCCACGCCGCTGTCAGCGCCGGGCCCTCGGGACCGCGCAAGGCATCCTCGATCAGCGTGACGACCAGCCGCTCGGGGAACATCCGGTGCTCGGCTGCCAGCCGCTCCTCGATCCGCTCCAGTCCCATGTGCCACAGCGAGTCCATCAAGACCGCGATCCGGTGGAAGTCGGCTGGTTCCGTCACGTCCCGCATCCGCAGCTTCGAGGGCAGCGCCGACGGCCGGGCCAGGATCGCGTCCACCTCGCCGAGGATCAGCGTCTCCGGTTTCGCCGCGACGAACCCGGCGCGGACCAGCCGCTCCCCCAGGTCCGCGGGCTCGTCGTACGCGTAGGTCTTCCACTCGAACTCCAGCCCGCGCTCGCGGAAGAACTCGATCTGCGCCGCGATCACCGCGTCCGGGTCGTCACCGAGCCCGCGCGGCGTCTCGACGAAGCCGCCGCCACCCGCGCCTTCGAGATACGAGCGGTGCACGAGCCCGTCCAGCTCCTGCTTCCAGCCCGGGATGGTGTCCGCATCGGGCAACCGGATCCGGCGGTGGAAAACCTCTAACAGCTCATCAGGTGTCATCGCCGCCCATCCTCGCTGCTGCGGCGTCAACCGTCATCCCCTTTACGGCGTCTTACCGGTAGAGGTCTCAGACGTCACGGAAGGGATGAACGTCATGAGCAGAATCGGTACCGTTCACCACCCCGTCCGCGGCTCGATCGTCGTCCTGGCGATCGCCGCCCTGGCCACCGGCGCCGCGGTCGCCGTACCGGCGCAGGCGAGCCCACTCGTCGAGCGGTCGGTGGCGCGCTCGACCAGTTGCTCGACCGTCTGGGGTTCGTTGCCTGAGGCAAGCGCCAGGTGGAGTGCGGCAGCGGTGAGGAACGTCCGTACCGGCCGGCACGCCTGCTACGACCGGCTCGTCATCGACCTGACCGGCAAGCGCGCGACCGGCTATCGCGTGTCCTACGTCAAGACCGTCACCGCGGATGGTTCCGGCGCGCCGGTTCGCACGCGGGGTGGGGCTGCTCTGCAGATCGTCGTCAACGCCCCGGCGTACGACATGGCCGGGCGGCCGACGTACCGGATGAAGAACCAGCGGGAACTGTCGGCCGTCGCCGGGTACGACACTTTCCGCCAGGTGGCCTGGGGCGGCAGCTTCGAAGGCCGGACGACTCTGGCGCTCGGCGTCCGGGCTCGGCTGCCGTTCCAGACCCACGTCCTCACCGGCCCGGGCAACAGCACCCGCCTCGTGATCGACGTCGCCCACCACTGGTAAGTCGATAACTTCGGCCCCCCTTGGCGCATCTAACTAGATGTCCTAAGGGGGGCACCGTGAAATGTATTCACACCATCCACATCCACAGACCGATCCGCACCGCGGTCGCGGTGTTCGCACTCACCGCAGTACCGGTGGGCGCGGTCGCTGTACCGGCGCAAGCCGCGCCGACCGCGTCTGCCGCCGTTGCCACCGGCTGCCCGCGCGGCTGGGGTTCATTGCCTGAGGCAAGCACCTTCCAGGGATCCGGGCAGCTGACGAACGTCCGCACCGGCCGGCACACCTGTTTCGACCGGATCGTGTTCGACGTCTCGGGGAAGCCGTCCTGGTTCCGCGTGCACTACGTGAAGGAGATCGGCACGATCGGCGAGGGCAAGCCGATCCCGATGCGCGGTGGCGCCAAGCTGGAGATCGTCCTGCTGGCGACTTCCTACGACGACGACGGTCACTCCACCTACAACCCGGCCAACTACCACGAACTGACCAACGTCCGTGGTTACCGGACGTTCCGCCAGGTAGTGGACGCCGGAAGCTTCGAGGGTGTCACCGCCATCGGCGTCGGAGTCCGCGCCCGCCTCCCGTTCCGCGTCTTCACCATCACCGGCACGGGCAACACCAGCCGCATCGTCGTCGACGTCGCGCATCGCTGGTAGTACCGCAACCGCAAGCAACTGGACCTGCCGCGTCAGTGCGGCAGGTCCAGCTCCGGTTCAGAGGACGCGGTTGAGCAGATCGAAGAAGGTGTTCGCAAGGACCAGTTCGTACGGGTCCTTGAGCAGCGCAGCCAGCTCCGAGATGTCCGACGGAGTCCACGACCACGCGTTGATCCCGCCCGAGATGAACAGCGGCTTCGTGCCGTCCCACTGGGCGACCCGGGCATCCAGCGCGGCCTTGCACTCCGCGGCCTTGCCGGGCGCACCCCACTGTCCGACGACCGGCAGCCCACCCTGGCGGACCGCGAGGAGATCGCCGTCCCAGGTCTGCATGATCCCCTTCAGCGGCGTGTACTTCTTGAAGCCGGCGGCGATCTCCGGCGACAGCAGCACCCACTTGTCGTTCTCGCGGTGGCTGTAGGAGTAGACGACGTCCATCCCGGTCCGGCGCAGCGTCGAGCCGGTCAGCTTCAGGAACTGCGTGAAGTCGCTCGGCACCCACGACCCGGGGTAGGTGTAGCCCGCGCCCGAGGGGCCGCAGACCAGCAGGTCGTTGGCGGTCGCGGTCCGCTGGTAGTGACTGAACAAGCCCGGACCCGTCTCCAGCAGCAGCGGGCTGATGGTCCAGTTGGCCGGTGCGTCACCCCGCTTCGGGTCGTCCCAGAGGTCGCGCATGTGCCGCTGGCAGTACTGGATGTTGTCGCCCTCGCCGAAGGTCAGCGTCAGGTACACCTTGTTCTTCGGCTTGTTGATCCGCCTGATCGGCCGGACCTTGTCCGAGATCGGTGCGGTGAAGCCGGCGTGGACCGTCCCGTTCATGTAGAAGTCGGCCGCGATCACCGGCGAACCGCCCTGCGAGGCGAGGTCGACGCCGTCCCACTCCCCCGACACGTCGTTCGCGAACCAGCCCATGTACGGCGCGAGCGTCGGGTACTTCGCGAAGTGCTCGACCAGCAGGTCACCCGTCTCGCCACCCGGCGGCAGCCAGCTCACCAGGGCTTTGGTGGCCACCACGTAGTCGCGGAAGTACGCGAACGGCTCGATCCGGGTCGGCGAGGTGTCGGTCGCGCTCACCAGGTACTGGTTCCACATCGTCACGGTGACCACGAGGGACGTCGTACCGGCCGGTGGCTCGAACTGGTAGATGAAGTAGCCGCCGCCGTCGCTGAAGCGGTTGGCCTCGCCGCCGATCGACGAGTTGACGCCGTCGAAGAGGAACGGCGCCTCCTCCGGCGTACCGGGCAGGAAGTGCGCGATCTGGGTGCCGTTGGCCTTCACCGTGACCTCGGAGACCGAGGCGCCCCAGCCGTCGTCGGTGAACGAGTCGGCGAACCGGACGAAGACCGTGCCCTTGCCGAGCTTGGCGGAGACGTCGAGGTCGTAGCTGCCGCGGTTCGACGAGTCGCGGATCTGACGGGTCTCGCGGGCGATCTCCTGCCACTGCACGTTCTCGACCGCGACCACCCGGGTCGCTGGCAGGCCGGCGAGCAGCTTGTGGGTGACCCGCGGGAAGAGGTTGTCGAGTTGCCAGCGGTAGGTCTTCACGCGGTCGTCGTCGAACCTGCCGCGCAGGTCTTTGACGATCCGCAGGCCGTGCGCCTTGGCCTGAGCGGCGTCGGCGACGACCGAGTTCTCCAGCCCGGCCAGGGTGGTCGCGACGTTCAGCGAGTCCGGCACGGCCGGGTCGTGGATGATCGCGCCGCGGACGCGGTGCCGGTACTTGGCGACCAGATCGAGGGGATTCTGGTACGTCGTCGTGGGCAGGTGCATGTCGCTGAGCCACTTGGCATCCGGCGTGCTCATCGTGCCGGTGTCGAAGCTGAAGTAGAGCTCCGGCTTGGTCCGGTTGACGATGCCCTGCAGTGTCGTCAGCAGGGTTTGGTCGCCGCCACTGAGCTTGCTGACATCGCCGTAATGCAGGTGTTTCGGTCTCTCGAAGGCCGGCAACAGTCTGCCGCTCGCGCTTGTACTCATGGCCGGCGCCGCCCCAGCCGGCAGGCCGGGGAGCAACCCGAACCCACCTGCCGTCAATGCGCCGCTACCCGCCAGGAACGTTCGTCTCGACACCATCGTGACCACTCCCCTGTCGCTGACATCGCTGTCAAATGACGGCGAGATTAGTCACCATCACAGCGCGTGTCGAGACCTCGGACAACGTTGTCCCCAAATTGCTTGGAATCGTTTCCGTTCCCCCGCTGACCGGCCGATGGCCGATACCGGTCACCAGGCTTCGTGGAGGATGCGGGTCGCCTCGGACAGGGAGAGGTGGGCCCGGCGGGCGGCGCGGGCGAAGGCTGTGGCCGCCGCCTGCGTCTCCTCGTCGTCGATCTCGCTGCGCGCGGCCAGTACGAACGTCCCGTTCCGCCCGCGGGTCTCCACCAGCCGGTCGGCCTCGAGCTCTTTGTACGCCCGGGCCACGGTGTTGACCGCGAGCCCGAGATCCCCGGCGAGCTGGCGCACGGTCGGCAAGCGAGTGCCCTGCGCCAGCTCACCCCGGCGAATCGACTGCTCCACCTGTTGCTTCACCTGCTCGTACGGCGGCTGCGACGCGGCCGGATCCACCGAAATGATCACCCAGGCAGGCTAGTCGAAATCCGCGGGGCTGTAGGTCTTCTGCTCGACCAGGACCAGCCAGTTGCCGGAGTTGTCGCGGAGTACCGCTTCCACACCATACGGGCGGTCGGACGGTTCCTGGATGTACTCGACCCCCTTGGCGACCAGTTCGGCGAAGGTCTTGTGGCAGTCGTCGGTGTTGATGCCGAAGCCGTGCATCGAGCCCTTGGCCATGATCCGGCGGATCGACTCGGCCGATTCGGGGTCCATCGGCGGGCCGGGCAGCATCAGCACCACCTCGAGCTCCGGGTGGTCGGCCTGGTGCACGGTGCACCAGCGGAAGTCGCCGACGGTGATGTCGTCGCCGAGCACGAAGCCCAGCTTCTCGGTGTAGAAAGCTTTTGCCTCGTCGATGTCGTGCACGTAGACGGTGATCAGGCTGACGTTGGTGATCAAGGTGCCTCCTCGTCGGATCTGTGCCTACGACGTTACGGGCCGCGGAGGCTGTGGTGGCTGTGCTGGCTTCTCCGCGATTGCGGAGTTCAGGCCGAGCATGAAGACGAAGCAGCCGGGGATGCGGGCCCCCGGCTGAGTGCGCTGGTACTCCGACGGGCTCATCCCGATCAGCTCGGAGAAGCGCTGCGAGAACGACCCGAGACTGCTGTAGCCGACCCGTTGGCAGACCTCGGTGACGGTCAGGTTGGTCGCGCGCAGCAGGTCGGCCGCCCGCTCGATCCGGCGCCGGGCGACGTACTGCATCGGCGTCTCGCCGTACTCCGTCGTGAAACACCGCAGGAAGTGGTACTTCGAAACGCCCGCCGCAGCCGCCAGCGCAGTCAGGTCGAGCGGCTCGCCATAGTTGCGGTCGGCAACATCTCGCGCCCGCCGCAGGTGCGGTAGCAGCTCGGCCGGCACGGTCACGGTCATGGGCGGAGGGCGGAGAGCAAGGTGCTGATGAGGAGACCGGGGGCGTCGGCTGAGGTGAGGCGGCCGGCGGCGACCTCGTCGGCGGCCGCGTGCAGGATCGCGTAGAAGGTGGCGACCAGCCAGTCCACCGGCTGATCGGTGCGGAAGGCGCCGGCCGCACGACCTCGCTCGATCAGCCGGCCGACGTGCTGGAAGGCGGCGTCGTGGTGGCGCCGGAGTGGCTCGGGGCCGATCTCGGCGAGTGCGATGGTCCGCACCCGCCGATGCCGGTCCAGGATCGGCCACGACTTCCGCACCAGCAGCGCCAGCGCCTCCGCCGGCGGTTGCTCGTCCAGAGCAAGCTCCGTCAGTACCTGGTCGGTGTGTGCGATCCCCCGCCGCAGTACCTCCTCCAGCAGGACCTCGCGGGACGGGAAGTGGGAGTAGAGGGTGACGCGACCGATCCCGGAGGCAGTGGCGACATCGCTCATGGACGGCAGCGTGCCGTGCGCCATCAGCTCGTGGGTCGCGCGCAGGATGGTCTCGATGTTCCGCTCGGCGTCGGCCCTGCGCTTCGGGGTGGAGGTCGGCACGCCTACACCTTACGAGGGTTCAGTGCCCGTGTCCGTGACCTGCTACGACGAGCGCTTTGCCTGCTGGGACGAGCAGTAGCGCGATCAACCCGGATACACCTGCGGCGACCGCGCAGACGGTGTACCCGGCGGAGAAACCGTCTGTGCCGCTGACCACCGGACCGGCGAAGCTGGCAGCCGCGACAGTCGACATCACTGCGACCCCGATGCTGCCGCCGAGCTCGTGGAAGGTCGTGACGACGCCTGACGCCACCCCGGCCTCCGCCGAAGGCACATTGGCCATCGTGGTGGTCATGGCGGTCACGAAGAGCGGCCCGATCCCGAACGCCGCCAGCAAGAACCCAGGCAGTACTCCGGTCCAGACGCTCTCGCCGACCTGCGTCAGCAACGCTGCTCCGAGAGCGGTGACCAGGAAGCTGCCGGCAGCGACGGCACGCCCACCGACTCGCCCGATCAGGTGTCCTCCGAGCTGCGCCCCTCCGGTGATCGCCAGGGCGACCGGCAGGAAGACCAGGCCGGTCTCGAGCGCGCTGTAGCCGCGGACCTCTTGCAGCAAAGGGGAAGTCAGGAAGAACAAGCCCAGCAAGAGCCCGGTGGCCACCAGCATCAGGAACATCCCCGAGACCACCGGCCTGCGCCCCATCGTCCGCAGGTCCATCAGCGGAGTCGCAGTCTTCGCCTCCACCAGCAGGAACAGTCCATAGCTGCCCGCCCCGGCCGCAAGGAACCCCAGCGTGCTGCCGGCGCCCCACCCATCCGCTCCCGCGTTGACCAACCCATAGATCAACAGCCCGGTCGCAACCGTCACCAGCAAAGCCCCTGGCACATCGATCACCCCTCGCCCGGCAATCGCCCGTCCCGGACCCACCCGACCGGCGCCCGCCCGGCCCGCGGCCAGCGCGCCCGTGTCCACCGCGCCTGTGTCTGTCTGTGCCGGGACCAGTTGGGGTAGCGACGCGAGCACCAGCACGCCGATGGGCACGTTGACGAAGAAGATCCATTGCCAACCGGGCCCTGCCGTCAGCAGGCCACCGAGAAGCACTCCGGCGGCTGCCCCGGCACCGCCGATGGCTGCCCACACCCCCAGCGCCCGGCTGCGATCCCGTTCGTGAAAGGTCGTCGTAACGATTGCGAGCGCCGCCGGCGAGAGCAGTGCCGCGCCCAGCCCCTGCGCGGCCCTGCCCGCGATCAGGACCGCCGCCGATCCCGCCAGCCCGGAAGTGGCCGAGGCCAGCGTGAAGATCACCAGCCCGGTGAGCAGCGTCCGCCGCGCGCCGAACACGTCGGCCAGCCGCCCACCGAGAATCATCAGTCCGCCGAACACCAGCGTGTACGTCGTCACCACCCACGTCAGCGACTGCCGGCCGAGCCCGAGGTCGGTCCCGATGCTCGGCAGCGCGACCTGCACGACGGTGATGTCGACCACCAGCATGAACTGCACGAACGCAAGCAGACCGAGCACCACCCATTTGTTCTGTCGCACACCCTCACCCCTTAAACTGAACACTACTGTATAGGTTATCTCGGAGTGTGCGGCGGCGGCAACCTGGTGGGGAGCTGCGGACCCTGTTAGGTATGCCCATGACATCGAGCAGGCAGGACAAACCTCCGCCTGCCATGCCTGCCGACCATGACCTGTGGGAGGCACTGCGCGGCTGCGACCCCGAGGCCCTCGGCATCCTCTTCACCCGGTACGCCGGTGTCGTGCACGCCTACGCGGTCCGCCACACCGGCTCGTACTCGACCGCCGATGACGCAGTACAGGCCACCTTCATCACTGCGTGGCGGCAGTTCAGCCATGCCGACCCAGGGCCGCTCCTGCACGACACGGCGCGAGCCTGGCTGCTGACCATCGCCCGTAACGAGCTGCGCAACACGACTCGCGCCAAGCGACGCCTGGCGCAGTTCGTCAGCCGCCAGCCCGCTCCCCTGCATGCACCCGACCACGCCGAGAGCGTCGCGGCCCGGGTCGACTCGGAGCAACGGATCCGGGCCGTGCGGGCAGCGCTCGGCCGATTGCCGGCGCACGAACGCGAAACGGTAGAGCTCGTCTACTGGGCCGAACTACCGCTCGCCGAGGCTGCCGAAGTACTGGGCGTCGCCGAGGGCACCGTAAAGGCACGCCTCTCCCGGGCCCGCCGACGCCTGCCCGCCCTGCTCGACCAAACCGGACCGGAGGAGGCCCGATGAACAACCTCACCACCCCACCCCCGGTCGAGGAACTCGACCCGCAATACGTCGAAGACCTCCGCGCCGAGCTGGTCAGCACCGCCCGCGGCGCCCACCGCCAGCGCCAGTGGTCCCTCTGGACCCCGATCCTGGCCGCCGCCTGCGGAGTAGCAGTCATCACCGGCGGCGTCGTCGCCGGCACCCGCGCCGGCGGCGACTCCGGCGAGCCAGCCGGCCCCCAGTCAACGGTGGCTCAGCGAGTGCCGGCCAACGCCTCTGAGCGAATCAACCTCGACCGAGGATCCGCATCGACCAACGACTACGGCCTCGTCGACGCGGCGGCGGCCAGGAAGTGTCTTGCGGAGAAGAAGAGCGCGCTCGGCCAACCGAATCCAGCGACTCCGGCAGACGTCTCACTCAACGGTTCCTACCTGGCCCGTCGGCAGAAGGCACTACCCGGCGAAGGCGGCCTGCTCGAACCACTGCCGAACACCCTGCTGATCCAGGAGTTCACCACCACTGCGGGCGTCCAGGTCGAGTGCTACGACGACAAGCTCCTGTATGCCTTCGATCCAGCCGCCGTACCGCTGGAAAGGCGCCTGAAGCTGAGCCAGAACAAGCCGATCAACGGACTGTGGAGGTTCTCGGAGATCCCGGACGGCAAGTCGACCCTACTGTTCGTCAGCTACACGTTCGCCGCCCTCCCCGGCACCGAGGAGGTGCAGATCCGGATCCGGTGGACCGGCGGAGCCTCACCCTGGTACGTCGTACCGGCGTACTTCGGCCGCGGATATGCCACCGCATCCCAGCTTGGCGCTGTCCATCGGCCCGGGCTGACCGAGGTGGATTACCGCGCTGTCGGCAAGAGCGGCGAAGTCCTCTTCAGCGGGGTCGAACGGGGCTAGCCAAGACCGCCGGCCGGACCCCAGGTGGAGTCCGGCCGGCTTTTCGCCAAGGTGGCGCTCGGTTGAGGAGGGGTCAGCCGAGGCCGCCGCCGACCTTGGTGAGGGCGTCGAACTGGGTGCGGCTGAGCTTGCTCGTGTCGCCGCTGAGCGCCTTGGAGCGGGTGCAGATGATGCCGCCCGGCACCGAGCCGGTCAGTACCCGGATCGCGTTCTTGAAGGAGTCGCAACGGCGCTGGTCCTCGGCACCGGCCGGGTAGCCGATCGCGGCATTGACCTTGCCCATGTTCAGCTGGTCCGCGAACGGGTTGATGTTGCGGGCGACCGTCCAGTACCAGCGGGCGATCGGAGCACTCCACTGCAGCGACCGGGCCAGCTCGGGGTTGCCGAGCAGGTCGATACCGAAGTACCGGCCGGCCGGTCCGTAGTTGAAGTCACCGGTCAGCTGGATGTAGCCGCGACCGCCGTACAAGCGGGTGTCGCCGATCTCGCGGATGTTGTACTCCAGCCGCGACTCGTGCACCAGCGTCGCGAGGAACGCGGCCTTCCGGTACGGCGTGTTGATGTTGGCGTCCCGCATCGCCTGGTTGAGGGACGGCAGGCCGGTCTCGACCAGGGACGGATTCGCGATCCGGGTGCCGAACATCGCCTGCACCTGGGCCAGCGTGATGTCGCCCGACGGCGGGTTGGTGCCACCGCACTCGGCCACGCCGGGGAGCTTGTCCTCGGGGATTGCCACGTACGCGACGGTGACGTAGCCGCCGAGCGCCGGCACGTGCGCCCACCAACGGCTCGAACCGCCGGAGACGGTGACGAGGTCGCCGTACTTCTGGCAGTCGACGTCGATGGAGGTCGGGCCGGGCAGTGTGCGGACGACCGGTGAGGACAGATAGGCGTCGGCGCGGACGTTCACGCCGGTGCCGTAGGTGGTGAAGACGGCGGCGTTGGCCGGAATGGCGGTGATCAGTCCACCGGCGGTGAGCCCGGTGAGGGCGAGGGTGGCTATCAGAAGACGGCGGATTCTTCGCTTGAGCATGGCAACTCCCGGGGCGGGGACAGCATGGGCACGGTTTTCGTGAAAAGTTAACGGACAACCTTCACGACCATGTCACTTTCCACCCAAACCGCCCCCGAAACAACCCTTTCGACCAGCTTGCAACTGCACAACGCCCCGCGGCCCTGGGGGCCGCGGGGCGTTGCAATGAGTAGGAGGCGCGCACACCACTTGGCGCGCCCGCCGGGGGCTACTGCTTTGCTTCGGTTTTGGCTTCGTCCTTGGGTTCGGGCTTGGCGTCTACGCCGGCTTCCTTGCGTTGGGCGGGGGTGATGGGGGCGGGGGCCGCCGTGAGCGGGTCGAAGCCGCCGCCGGACTTGGGGAAGGCGATGACGTCGCGGATGGACTCCGTACCGGCCAGCAGGGCGGTGATGCGGTCCCAGCCGAAGGCGATGCCGCCGTGCGGCGGGGCGCCGAACTTGAACGCGTCGAGCAGGAAGCCGAACTTCTCGGTGGCCTCCTCGTCGGACAGCCCCATCACCTTGAAGACCCGCTTCTGCACGTCCTCGCGATGGATACGGATCGACCCACCACCGATCTCGTTGCCGTTGCAGACGATGTCGTACGCGTAGGCCAGCGCGCTGCCCGGATCCGTGTCGAAGCTCTCCAGCGAATCCGGCTTCGGCGAGGTGAACGCGTGGTGCACCGCGGTCCAGGCACCCGAGCCGACGGCGACGTCACCGGCAGCCGTCGCGTCATCGGCCGGCTCGAACAGCGGCGCGTCGACGACCCACACGAACGACCAGGCCGACTCGTCGATCAGCCCACCGCGCCGGCCGATCTCCAGCCGTGCCGCGCCCAGCAGCGCCCGCGACGACTTGACCGCACCGGCCGCGAAGAAGATGCAGTCGCCCGGCTTCGCGCCGACGTGGTCGGCCAGCCCGGCGCGCTCCTCCTCGGACAGGTTCTTGGCGACCGGACCACCCAGCTCGCCGTCCTGACCGACCAGCACGTACGCGAGCCCACGCGCACCACGCTGCTTGGCCCACTCCTGCCACGCGTCCAGTTGCTTGCGCGGCTGGTCGGCCCCACCCGGCATCACCACGGCGCCGACATACTGCGCCTGGAAGACCCGGAACGGCGTGTTCTTGAAGTAGTCCGTGCACTCGACCAGCTCGAGCCCCATCCGCAGATCCGGCTTGTCGCTGCCGAACCGCGCCATCGCCTCGGCGTACGTCATCCGCTGGATCGGCGTCTGCACCTCGTGCCCGGCCAGCTTCCACAGCTCGACCAGGATCTCCTCGGACAGCGCGATGATGTCGTCCTGGTCGACGAAGCTCATCTCGATGTCGAGCTGGGTGAACTCCGGCTGCCGGTCGGCGCGGAAGTCCTCGTCGCGGTAGCAGCGGGCGATCTGGAAGTACCGCTCCATCCCAGCCACCATCAGCAACTGCTTGAACAGCTGCGGCGACTGCGGCAGCGCGTACCACGATCCCGGCTGCAGACGCGCCGGTACCAGGAAGTCGCGGGCGCCCTCGGGCGTCGACTTGGTCAGCGTCGGCGTCTCGATCTCGACGAAGTCGTGCTTGTCCAGTACTGCGCGCGCTGCCTTGTTCACCTTGCTGCGCAGGCGAAGCGCCGAGCCGGGACCCTGACGGCGCAGGTCGAGGTACCGGTACTTGAGCCGGACCTCTTCGTTGACCGGGGTCGCGTGGTGCTCCTCGACCGGGAACGGCAGCGGCGCGGCCTCGTTGAGGACCTCGATCTCCTCGGTGATGATCTCGATCTCACCGGTCGGCAGATCCGGGTTCGCGTTGCCCTCGGGGCGCGCGGCGACCGTACCGACGATCTTCAGGCAGTACTCCGAACGCAGCCCGCTCGCGGCCTGCTCGTCACGGATGACGACCTGGACCGTGCCGCTGGAGTCGCGCAGGTCGATGAACGCCACGCCGCCGTGATCGCGCCGCCGCGCCACCCAGCCCGCCAGCGTGACGGTCTGTCCGGTGTTCTCGGCCCGCAGGGAGCCGGCGGAATGGGTACGGATCACGAGTTCTCCTGAGGGGTTTCGATGCTGGGTCGTACGTCCTGCGCGGGCGGCGTCCAGGTGGCCGGGTCGGCCGGTACCTGCTCACCACTCCGGATGTCCTTCACTTCGGCGCCGTTCTCGGTGGTGAACCACACGAACGGAATGCCCCGACGATCCGCGAACTTGATCTGCTTGCCGAACTTGGCGGCGGCCGGCGCCACCTCGACCGGGATGCCGCGGGCGCGCAGTGCGGCCGCCGTCCGCATCGCGCCGGCCCGCTCGTCTTCGTTGTTCAAGGCAACCAGTACGGCGGTCGGCGTACTGCGGCTGCCCTTCACCAGGCCCTGGCTGAACAGCCGGGCGATCAACCGGGACACCCCGATCGAGATGCCGACGCCCGGGTACGTCGTCTTGCCGTCGCTGGCGAGCGAGTCGTAGCGGCCGCCGGAGCAGATCGAGCCGTACGACTCGTGGCCGATCAGCTGGGTCTCGTAGACGGTACCGGTGTAGTAGTCGAGCCCGCGGGCGATCTTGAGGTCGGCGACCAGGAGACCGGGCGCGTGCTCGTTGGCCGCCGTCATGATCGCGGCCAGCCGCTCGAGGCCCTCGTCGAGGATCTCGTGCTGGACACCGAGTGCCCGCACCTGCTCGACGAAGGACGCGTCGGTGCTGGAGATCTCGGCCAGCCGCAGTACCTGCTTGGCCGTCTCGGCATCGAGTGCTGGGCCGTCTTCGGCGGTCAGCAGCTGGGTGATCTTGTCCGGGCCGATCTTGTCGAGCTTGTCGACGATCCGGAGTACCGACGTCACGTCCTCGATGCCTAGGCCGCGATAGAAGCCCTCGGGGATCTGCCGGTTGTTGACCTGGATCCGGAACGGCGGGATCGGCAGTTTGCCGAAAGCGTCGGCGATGACGAGGGGCAGCTCGACCTCGTAGTGGAACGGCAGCGTGCCGTCGCCGACGATGTCGATGTCGGCCTGGGTGAACTCACGGTACCGGCCCTCCTGCGGGCGCTCACCACGCCAGACCTTCTGGATCTGGTAGCGGCGGAAGGGAAAGGCCAGCTTGCCCGAGTGCTCCAGCACGTACCGGGCGAAGGGGACGGTGAGGTCGAAGTGCAGTCCGAGGTCGGACTTCTCCTCGACGGGCGCGCCGAGGCGGCGTACGGCGTAGATCTCCTTGTCCGCGTCCTCGCCCTGGTTCGAGAGCCGGTCGATCGGCTCGACCGCGCGGGTCTCGATCGAGGCGAAGCCGTGCAGCTCGAACGTCTCCCGGATCACGTCGAGGAACTGCTGCTCGACGATCCGGTCCGATGGGAGGTACTCGGGAAACCCACTGATCGGGCCAATTTTGCTCATGATGCGGCCTTGCTCATTTTCTTATGTCTCCAGGTCCTGCAAGTAAGGGTTGGTCGCCTTTTCCCGGCCGATCGTGGTCTGGCCGCCATGACCCGGCAGGACGACGATCTCGTCGCGCATCGGCAGGATCTTGGTGGCCAACGTATGCAGCATCGCCGGATGGTCGCCGCCGGGCAGATCCGTCCGGCCGATCGACCCGGCGAACAACACGTCACCGGAGAACAGCACAGCGGGTACGTCTTCGGGACCCAGGTACGGGGTGGTGAAGGTGACCGAGCCACGCGTGTGGCCCGGGGTGTGGTCAACGGTGAACCGCAGCCCGGCCAGCTCGAGCTGCTGGCCGTCCTTGAGCTCCTGTACGTCGTCGGGCTCGGCGAAGGTGTGGTTGCCGCCGAGCAGCATCCGGGCGGTCTCCTGGCTGATGCCGGCCATCGGGTCGGCCAGCAGGTGCCGGTCGTCCGGGTGGATCCAGGCGGTGCTGTCGTAGGCGCCGCAGACCGGTAGTACGGAGAACATGTGGTCGATGTGGCCGTGCGTGAGCAGTACCGCGACCGGCTTCAGCTTGTTTTCCGCGACGACCTGCTCGACTCCGCCGGTGGCGTCCTGTCCGGGGTCGATCACGATGCACTCCGCGCCCTGGCCGGTGGCGACGACGTAGCAGTTCGTACCCCACGACCCCGCGGGGAACCCGGCGATGAGCACGACAGACCTTCCTGGAACCGACAAGGGACCTGCCAAGGTTACCGGTGACGCTGCCCGATTGTGATGGCAACCCCGTTGCGTAGCGGCCGGGAGTTTGTGATTGTTCAGTGATACGCGTGGGGACAGCGCCCGACGCGCCCGACTGCACCCTGTCGACCGGGATGAACCGGCGACTGGACAGAATGGGAACGAGCGCAGTACATACCGCCGGAAGGGGCGAGTTGTGGCCGAGGAAAGCTGGGGCCGGGTAGCCGACGACGGAACGGTCTTCGTACGGACCAAGGACGGGGAGAGAGCGGTCGGCCAGTGGCCGGACGCGAACCCTGAGGAGGCGCTCGCCTTCTACACCCGCCGGTACGACGCCCTGGCGTTCGAGGTGGACCTGCTGGAGAAGCGGGTCCAGGCGGGCACCGTCTCGCCCGACGACGCCCGGGCCGCGGTGAAGAAGGTGACCAGCGCGATCGACGAGGCCCAGGCCGTCGGCGATCTGGACGGCCTGCGGGCCCGGCTGGACGCGCTCACCCCACTGGTCGCCCAGCAGCGCGAGAAGAAGAAGGCCGAGCGGGCCGCGAAGGTCGAGGAGGCCCGGGAGGCGAAGACCAAGATCGCCACCGAGGCCGAGACGATCGCGGCCGGTACCGACTGGCGGCACGGCGTCACCCGGCTGCGCGAGCTGCTGGACGAGTGGAAGGCACTCCCCCGGCTCGACAAGTCCAGCGACGACGAGCTGTGGCATCGTTTCTCGTCCGCGCGGACGACGTACACCCGGCACCGCAAGCAGCACTTCGCCGAGCTGTCCTCGAAGCGTGATGAGGCAGCCGTGGTGAAGGAGCGCCTCGCGGCCGAAGCTGAAAGCCTTTCCTCCTCGACCGACTGGGGCCCGACGTCAGGCCGCTTCCGCGACCTGATGCGCCAGTGGAAGGCCGCCGGCCCAGCGCCCCGCGAGGTCGACGACAAGCTGTGGGCCCGCTTCCGCAGCGCCCAGGACGCCTTCTTCGGCGCCCGCGACGCCGAACAGGCCCAGGAGAACGAGGAGCAGGTCGCCAACCTCGCCGCCAAGGAGTTGCTGCTCGTCGAGATCGAGGCGATCCTCCCCGTCACCGACGCCAAGGCCGCCCGCGACCAGCTCCGCGACCTCCTCGACCGCTGGGACGCCATCGGCAAGGTCCCCCGCGACTCGATGCGCGCCATCGACGGCCGGTTGCGCGCAGTGGAGCAAGCGGTCAAGTCCGCCGAAGACGAGGTCTGGAACCGCAGCAACCCCGAGGCCCGAGCCCGCGCCGAAGCCACGGTCAAACAACTCCAGTCCCTGATCACCGACCTGGAGAAGCAAGCGGCCAAACACGAGGCCCAAGGCAACACCCGCAAAGCCACCGAGGCGCGCGAAGCCATCGCCGCCCGCCGAGAATGGCTGACCCAGGCTCAAAACGCCCTAGCCGACTTCAGCTGAGGCCTGTGGACAACTGAAAGCACAGGATGTCTGCTGTCGGACATCCTGTGCCGATGTCCTTTCCCCCGTTCTTCTGCGGCCTTCCCTTCACCACCCGCCAAGCCGGCAAGAAGCTGAACTGGCTTCTCGGCGGTGGCGAGGTCCGGCAAGTCCTCAAAGGCGTGTACGTCGCCACCGAGACACCCGACACTCCAGAACTCCGAGCGGCCGCCGCAGCACTCGTGATCCCCGCTGACGGTGTCGCCCGCGCCGAAACCGCGGCCTGGATCCACGGCATCCCCACCGCCGCCCTCAACGCGTCCGACCAGGTACCGATCCGCTGGACGAGAAACCCAGCCGACACCGTGAACCTCGGCGGATACAGGGTGACCAACCCGCCTGCCACCGGTGTCGAACTCGCCCTGCACCTGCCCAGACCGTTCGCCCTGGCATCGATCGACGCACTCCTACGCTCCGGCCGAGCGGACCGAGCCACCCTCGAAGCCCTCCTGGACAAGTACGAGGCGCACCAAGCCCAGCTACGTGCCCGCCAGATCATCAAACACGCCGACCCTCGGGCCGAATCCCCTGGCGAGTCCTGGCTCCGGCTCCGCCTTCTCGACGCAGGCTTCACCAAGCCCGACCTGCAAGTCCAGGTCAACGGCCCAACTCGCGACTACCGCCTCGACCTCGGCTACCCGGACCCGGTCGACGGCGTGCGCCTAGGCCTCGAGTACGACTCCGACCGCTGGCACTCCAAAGACCACCAGCAAACCCGCGACGCATCCCGGCGTACCGAGCTAGCGGCTCTCAACTGGCACATCATCCCCGTCCGCCGCACCGACCTCTGGGGCTCCTACCCCGCCCTGGAACTAGCCGTTGGCGCCTTCCTCTGTACCTGGCCTCGCCTGCCCCGCCGTTGGTGAATCGGGCGTCAGCCGAGGCGGGCGACTGCGCCGCCCCAGAGGGCGCCGGGGTTCAGGCGGTTGGGGTGGAGTTCGAGCATGGCGTGGAAGAAGTCGAGTGCTGAGATCGGCTGATCGAGAAGCCGCTTGGCGTCGAGTAGGTACTGGCGGGTCTGGGCGATCGTTTCGGGACTGTCCGGGTTGGCCCGTTTCTTGTGTCCACTGACGACACTGGCCGGCTGTAGCGCCTCGACGGTCTTCAGCGCCGCGAGCCAGGCATCGATCCCCCCATCGGCGGACTCACTGAGGTACTGGTGGACGCCGTTGTAGACAACGTCACCGGCGACGACCAGACCTATCGACGGCACGTGCAGCACGGTG
Source organism: Kribbella sp. NPDC051620 (assembly GCF_044453825.1). Taxonomy (NCBI): domain Bacteria; kingdom Bacillati; phylum Actinomycetota; class Actinomycetes; order Propionibacteriales; family Kribbellaceae; genus Kribbella; species Kribbella sp. NPDC051620. Next base: position 619,516 of record NZ_JBITDB010000001.1, on the reverse strand, counting down.
GTGTCGTCGGTGTCGGAGTGGCCCACCTCGACCGAGATCAGCTCCTGCCCCTCGAGTTCGAACCGGTTGTCCGGCGGAGTGGTTGCCAAGATCGGAGAGGCCGGAATCTGGCCGGGGAACAGCTTGTCCCACAACGCTGCCCGAAACTCAGGCGAGCCGTGCCGGCGCATCATCGCGATCGTGCCAGGCGACGCATAGGCCGCCGCCCCCGGGAAGCGCTCCAGCAGCGGCGCGGTCCCGAACCAGTGGTCACCATGGCCGTGGGTCGCGTAGACGTACCGGAGGTTCTTCCCGCTCGCCTCGACCCAGTCACCCACCCGCTCGGTCTGCTCCACCGTCAGCGGCGGATCCACCAGCACGGCATCGCGTTCGCCGAAGATCAGCGTCGTCGACAACGGCGAGAACATCCGCCGATCCCCGTTGGGAACCAGCTCCGCGACGTTCTGCGGGATCGGATCCGAGATGAAGACCTCGTACGAAAGCGTGCCCATCATGCCCTCCTCAGTAGGTAGACCAGTCGATCTACTATTTATTAGATAGACTGGTTGATCTACTGTCAAGCCGGAAGAGAGTGGGTAAGCCCAGATGAGCCCTGCCACTGGACCAGGACCACGCGAGCGCCTGCTCGACGCCACCCGCCGGCTGACCTACGACAAGGGCGTCGGCGTCGGGATGGACGCGATCCTGAGTGAGGCGGACGTGGCCCGCCGCTCGCTGTACCAGCACTTCGGCGGCAAGGACGGCCTCGTCGCCGAGACGCTGCGCACCACCCGCGACGCCGATCTGGATCGATACCGCGCCGTACTGGACTCGGCCGGCGAGGATCCGCGCGAACGACTTCTCGCGCTGTTCGACTTCTTCACCCAAGACTCCGGCAATCCGGGGTTCCGCGGCTGCCGCTACTCCGCCGCGGACCTCGCACTCCCCGACCCGGCGCACCCCGCTCACGCCGAGACCAGCCTGTACTACCAGGGCATCAACGAATTGCTGCTCAAGGAACTCCAAGCCCTCGGCCACCCCGAGGCGCAGCAGGCAGCCGATCAGATCCAGCTCGTCATCGACGGCGCGCTGATCGAGCGAGCCACCCGCCCAGGCGCACGTCCGGCAGCCGCCGCGGGGCAACTCCTCCGGCACCTCGTGGACGACTGGCGGCAGGCCCCGAGCTGACAGACCTCCGCCCGCGCCCGGGTGGGTGCCAGGCGCGGGCCGGGATGGGTCAGTTGCGGTACCGGAAGGTGATTCGGCCTCGGGTGAGGTCGTAGGGGCTCAGCTCTACGAGGACTCGGTCCTCGGGGAGGATCTTGATGTAGTTCTTGCGGATCTTGCCGCTGATGTGGGCCAGCACCTTGTGGCCGTTGGTGAGTTCGACCCGGAAGTTGGCGTTGCGGAGGCACTCGATGACGGTGCCCTCGACCTCGATGCCGCCTGCAGACTTGGGCATGATCAGACCTCTTCCGGGCGGCTGACCAGTTCGAGCGTGGTGCCTGTGCGCTGCGCGCCCAGGCTCTCGAACAGAGCCAGCGCGGGCTTGTTGGATTCGTCGACTTCTGCGGTGACGGCTTCGAAGCCGGAGTCGTGCAGGCCGCGTAGTACGTGGGTCAGCAGGGCCCGGCCGATGCCGTGGTGTTGCTCGGCGGCCAGGACCGCGACCAGCCCGATTCGGGGTCGCCGGGTCCTCGTGGCGACCCGTACCAGTCCGACGTACCGGCCGTCCCGGATCGCGACCGTGTACTTCGATGGGTCCAGCGGCCGCGTGCCGCCCTGCCACGGCAGTACCTCCGCCGGCATCGTCTGCCACCCGGCGCCGGCCTCGACCTCGGCCCGGATCGCCTTGTCCAGCAGGCGAAGCGGCTCTTCGTCGGCGGCAGTGATGACCACGCCTGAAGGAGCCGGTGTGGCCGGCTGATCGGTCGGTACGACGAACTCGTACTCCCGACGCGACGTCGTCAACCCGGCGCGTTCCCAACCGGCCATGACGTCGCGGTCGTTCTCGTCGACCACCGTGTACAACGGCTGGTCGGTCAGCATCGCGGCGGCGAGTTGGTCGAAGACGTCGCCGCGCCAGGTGTCGATGCTGACGAAGGTGCGCCCGTCGAGCCGGCGGGACGCGTGACCGCGGCCGACCACCAGGTCGTTCTCCACCGCGTGCCACTGGTTGTCCGCGACCCGCGAGATGGTGACCGCGTGGGCATCGAGGCCTCGCGGTGTGAAAGGCGAAGTGTTCATAGGAGTGTTCCTTCCGGGAGTGCCGAAGATTTCTCGGGGCGCTCCCGGCGACACCTATGTCAGTCGCCCGCCCGTGACCACGAGAGGGGACGCACCCACTGCGCTACAGCGTTCATGGGTTCCCACCTCCAAGCCTGATGTCACGGACCACGGCACGGTACCAGCCCGGGCGCCGCACGGACCACCGGTTTTCTCCGCGCAGACCTCGCCTCCCACGCAACTGGTGAGAGGCGAGGTCAGGGTGTTCAGGGAGTGGCGAAGAAGGTCATCGTCCGGGTGATGAGGTTGGACTTGTCAGCCGCGGTGCCGTAGGCCTCGACCGGGAAGGCGAGGAAGACGACCTTGTAGCTGCCGCTGAAGGACAGCGCGTCTGCTTGGGCGCTGTCGTCGGTGAAGGCCGCGAGGGCGCCACCGTTCGGAGTGACCTGGTCTTCGAAGGCCGCGTCGAGGACCGAGTGGTCCAGCGGTACCGAGCCGATGCCGTCGGTCACCGGGTTGCCCCCGACACCATGGACTGCGGCGGTGCCCTTGTCGTTCTGGGCCTCGGTCCCGTCCCAGGTGATGTGCAGGTAGTCATGCACGAACGCGGTCGTACCGGCTGCCTGGTCCAGGATGTCCTGGCCGGACATCAGCAGTCGCCCGCCTCCGTCCAGGAACGCCTGCAGCCGCGCCTCGTACGGCGTGATCGGCGCTGGGTAGGTGTTCCCGGTGAACCAGACGACGTTCTTGTGCGCCAGCAGGTAGTTCACCGGAAGGTTGCTGTCGGCATCCAGATCCCACGTGGCGAACGAGACACCGGCGCCGGTCAGCGCGGCGGCGTACACGGCCTGTACGTCGGGCGCGTTGCCGTCCTCGTCCACCAGCAGGGTGTCGACCGTGACCGCGACGGTCTTGATCGTCGCCGCCGCCGAGACCCCCGGGCTGCCGACCGAGGTCGCCGTGATCGTCGCCGTGTTGGTCCCGGTGGCTCCGGCAGGCACAGCCACCTTCACACAGACCGACGTTGTCGCACCCGGCGCCACGGTCGGCGTGGTGGACTGCGGCGTCGTACAGGTGGCGTCGAAGAAGCTGACGGGATCAGTCCCGCCGCTGCTCGCGAGCGTGTAACTGTCGGGGGTGAACCCAAGGTTCCGCACCGTCTCGGTGTAGGTCACGACGGTGCCTGGCCGGCCACCGTCGATCTGCGTCGCCGGAGTGAGGCTCACGCCGTACGCCGGTGCGATGCGTGTCGTCACCGGCGATCCGGTGGTGTACGGCCCTTGCGCCGACTGCGCCCGGATGCCGTCGTTGACGATGGCCGCCGTGACTCCGGAACCGATCTTCACGCTCAGATGGACGGTGACACTGCCATTGGCCGGAACGGTCAGGCCGGTCCAGGTCGCGACACCGCGCACGTTCGTCCCGCCGCTGTCGGCGGACTGGAAGGTCGTGTTCCTCGGCACCGGGTCGGTGAGCTTGACCCCGGTCGCCGCGGCGTTGCCCACGTTCGCGAGCGTGATCGTGTAGTCGAGCGTGCTCGACGGTCCGACCGGAACGTCCGCGGCCGTCTTCGAGACGACCAGAGCAGGCACGGCCGCCGAAGTGTCCGTACTCCGGAACGCCCCGCGCCCATGCGTGCCGGCGGCGAGTACCCGGTGCGACGGGTCGAGATCGAGCTGCCAGATCGCGACCTCCGGGATCCCCGAGCCCAAGGGTGCCCAGTGCCTGCCTCCGTCATGGGACACGAACGGGCCCACGTCCGTTCCGGCGTACAGGGTGTCCGCGTACGACGGGTCGAGGATGATCGAGTTGACCGGGCTGTCGGGCAGGTTGTTGCTGATGTCCGTCCAGTCCTGGCCGCCGTTGGTCGTCTTGAAGACATGACCTGGATGCGCAGGGGTGGCCGAGTTGAAGCCGGCGAACGACCCATAAGCGATCCGGTAGTTGCTGCGGTCGACGGCGAACTGGGTCACCGGCCGCTTCGGCAGCTGTCCCTTGTCCACGCGGGTCCACGAAGGTGTGTCGCTGACCTGCGCGTCCGGACTGACGTAGACGTACCCGTCTTCCGCGCCGGTGTAGGCCGCGTCGCCGCCGCCCATCCCGACCGCGGACAGCACACATCCCCGGCCGCCGTTCGGGGCCTCGCCGGTACAGCCACTGGTGAGGTCTGGGCTGATGGGCTTCCACCGGACGTCACCGGCCGAGGGCGCCTTGGCGTTGTCGGTCCGGTAGAGCCGATAGGTGCCCAGCATGAGCTGGTTGGTCTTGCGCTGGTTCTGCACCCACGGAGCGTAGAAATCGGCACGGTCGGTCAGGTCGATTCCGGACCTGATGAACTGGTTGCTGAAGAAGGTGGCGCCGCCATCGGTGTAGCGGTACGGCGAGATGCCGAAGTACGTGCCGAAGACGTAGTTCGCGTCGGTCGGATCGACCAGGACCTGTCCGCCATCGCCGCTGGCGACGTCGAACCAGCTGGCCGACGCGGTCGACTTCCGGTCCGTACCGTTGTCCTGGGTACCACCCCAGACTCGCCCGGGGACGGTCGGGGTGTTCGCGATGGAGGTGAACTGGCCCAGCTGGAGGCCGGTCCGATGGGTCACCGCCGCGGTGTCCGGATCGACGGTCCCGTTGAGGTTCTGCCACGTCACCGCACTGAGCGGGTCGGTCGCGTTCGGACGGCCACCGCGGTCGCCGGAGTACCAGACACCGCCGTCCGAGCCGATCAGTACGTGCTCCGGGTGCGCCGGGTCGTAGGCGATGGCATGGAAGTCGGGGTGCTGGTCCCAGCCCAGGTTCTTCCAGGTCTGGCCTCCGTCGTCGGACCGGAAGATGCCGCCGGAACCGATGGCGTAGTTGAATTGCCCGGCCGCGTAGACGATGTCCGGGTTGACCGGATCGGCGACGACGACGTTGTCGTACGAGCACTGCTCGGCGCAGTAGTCCTCGACGGTGTCGTCCCCCGTGCCCGGCGCCGTGATCGACCAGCTCGCGCCCTCGTTGGTGGACTTGAAGACTCGCGCCGGCTGGTCACTCCAGTTGAAGCCCGCGTAGAGGACCGTGCCGTGCCCCGCCGGGTGAGAGATCCCGAGCGAGAAGCGAGTGGCGGTCGCGGCATAGTCGACCGCTGGGAGGCCCGTCATGATCGGCGCCCAGTGCCGGCCGGCATCGGTGCTCTTGTAGATCGCGTCGCCCCAGAACGAGCTGTACAGGACATTCGGGTTCCGCGGGTCGATCTCGAGGTCGGTGGCGCCGTTGGACGCCGACTTCGCCACCTTGAGGATCTGCCAGCTCGTACCGCCGTCGGTGGACTCCCAGACGCCGTACCGGGAGTGGTCCGGCGGAGTGGTCCGGCGGGCGCCACCGCGGCCGCGCAGGATCGCGGCGTACAGGTGACTGGCATTGCGCGGGTCGACGACCAGGGCTGAGGTCGAGACGCCCTGGAAGAAGTCGCCCGAGACGTGCGCCCAGTGCTGGCCGCCGTCGGTGGACTTCAGGACGCCGTTGCCGAAGTAGCTGTCACCGGACAACGCGCCCTCGCCGGTACCGGCGTACACGATCGCGTCGTTCGACGGCGCGACGGCCAGCGCACCGATCGCCAGCGACGGCAGGTCGTCGGTCTTGGTGGCCCAGGCGCCGCTCGCCTGGTCGTACAGCCAGATGCCACCTTGGGCCCCGCCCAGGATGAACTGGCCGTTGCTCGGCCGGATCGCCAGGGCGCCGATCCGGCCGCTCATCGCGGTGAAGATCGGCGTGCTCCGGGTCACCTGAACGATCGGATCAGGACCCAGACCGGTCCATGGACCGGTGAAGGTCGCCGGGCCGGGGCTCTTCGTGCGCAGCCTGCGCTGCTCCCCCGCGTTGAGCGCCGCGACAGCGCGCAGCGCACCGGCCCGCTGGTTGTCGAGCTTCTGGTCGCCGGCGGTCCGCCTGCTCATGAAGAAGAAGTCCCGTTCGAGGAACGCCTGCTCGTCCTTCTCGCTCACCCGCGGCGGTCTGGTGCCGGGGATCAGCGTCGGGGTGTCGTCGACCGGCGGCGCGCCGGTAGCACCCACTGGCGCCAGCAACAGGCCGGCGACCAGTACCGCCGATCCAAGTGTTCCTACTGCGACCCTCTTCCGACCGATAGCCATAGCGCACTCCCTCGCCGATCCCCCGAGAGCGCGCAGGCGAGTTTGCCTGCATTCGCCAGTTGCTCACCAGCGATGGCGGTTGTCAAGGGCCCGGCGCCGGGCCCGCTCAGTCCGAAAAGCCGGCGTGGACGTGGTCGTGGTGGGTTCGGTCGGAGAAGTACGTCGCGCCGTCGAGTTGGTACGGGCCGCCGACGTTGTACGAGCCGGTGGAGGCGGCGGCTCGCATGTAGCCGGTGGTCAGGGAGCGTGGGGTGGCTGGGTTGACCACTGCTTGGCCGTTGATCTGCCAGGTGTCGAAGGCTCGGCCTTGGGGGTGATCGCTGGGGCGGTTGGTACCGAAGACGTTGAGGGGGTGGCCGGAGCGGAGGACGCTGATGCCGATTCGGTAGGTCTTCGCGAGGGTGAGCATCGCGGTGAGGACGGTGTCGTGGATGTTGCCGGAGCGGATGTCGGCTGCTGAGGCCGGTGGGAGGATGACGCGGTCGTTGGCCAGGACCTGACGGGCGGCTGGGGTGAGCGTGCGGGCAGCGGGGCCGGGTTGGGCGGGGCGTTGGGATGTCACCCGCCAGGTACGGCCTGATCTGGTCAGGCGTACGTCGACGGTGGTGCCGGCGGTGGTTAGTTTGCCGTTGGCAACGGAGTAGGTGCGGCAGGGGACGAGCACGCTCGCGGTGTCGGCCAGCAGGCCGCCGTACTGGGCATCGATGATCTCGACGACGGTGTTCGGGCGGGTCAGGAGCTTCTGGACGGCTTGGACGGCGGCGAGCTTGGCTTCGGGGACGAGCTCGCCACGGCCGGGGGTCCAGAGTTTGACCGATGGCAGGGCCGGCGGCGGGGAGGCGGGCGTCGAACTGGATGCCGACGGCGCGGACACCGAGGGAGCCGAAGGGGTCGAGGAGCCTGCGGATGGGGGCGTTGAGGACGCAGGCGTTGTGGGCGTCGGCGATGAGTTGCTGGATGGGTTGTCAGGGCTGCAGCCGGTCAGTGCGCCGGCGCCGAGGATCAGCAGGCCGCGGCGGGTGAGCTGCGGCCTGCTGAGGTGAGGCCGGCTACTGGGTGACCCGGTAGACGTCAAAAACGCCCTCGACCGAACGAACCGCCTTCAGCACGTGCCCCAGGTGCGTCGGATCGCCCATCTCGAAGGTGAACCGGGACTTGGCGATCCGGTCGCGCGTCGTCGTCAGCGCCGCCGACAGGATGTTGACGTGGTAGTCCGAGAGGACCCGCGTGATGTCGGAGAGCAGACGAGCCCGGTCCAGCGCCTCGACCTGGATCGCGACCAGGAAGACGGACTGAGCGGTCGGCGCCCACTCGACCTCGACGATGCGCTCCGGTTGGGTCTGCAGGTTCTCGACGTTGGCGCAGTCGGCCCGGTGCACAGAGACGCCCGCGCCGCGGGTCACCCAGCCGATGATCTCGTCGCCCGGCACCGGCGTACAGCAGCGCGCGAGCTTGGACAACACGTCCGTCGCGCCCTTGACGATGACGCCGGCATCGCCGCGCGCGGTCCGCTTCCGGCGCTCCCGGGTGGCCGGCAACCGCAGCCCCTCGGCGAGATCCTCGGCCGCACCCTCTTCGCCGCCGTAGGTCTCGATCAGCCGCCGTACCACGGCCTGCGCGCTCACGTGGCTCTCCCCGACCGCGGCGTACAGGCCGGTCACGTCGGGGTAGCGCAGCGAGTTGGCGACCGCGGTCAGCGTCTCGTGCGAGAGCAGGCGCTGCAGCGGCAGGCCCTCCTTGCGAAGCTGCTTGGCGATCGCGTCCTTGCCGTGCTCGATCGCCTCGTCGCGGCGCTCCTTGGAGAACCAGTGCTTGATCTTGTTGCGGGCGCGCGGGCTCTTGACGAACATCAGCCAGTCGCGCGACGGTCCGGCGCCCTGCGCCTTCGAGGTGAAGACCTCGACGACGTCGCCGTTCTCCAGCGTGCTCTCCAGCGGCACCAGCCGCCCGTTGACCCGGGCGCCGATACATCGGTGCCCGACCTCGGTATGGATCGCGTACGCGAAGTCGACCGGGGACGACCCGGTCGGCAGCGACATCACGTCGCCGCGCGGGGTGAAGACGTAGACCTCGGAGTTGTTGATCTCGAACCGCAGCGAGTCGAGGAACTCCGACGGGTCGGAGGTCTCCCGCTGCCAGTCGACGAGCTGCCGCACCCAGGGCATCTCGTTCGGCGCGCCGATCTCGGTGGTCGGCGGCGCGCCCACCTCGGGCGCCGGCGCGTTCGGGTCTTCCTTGTACTTCCAGTGCGCGGCGATGCCGTACTCAGCCCGCCGGTGCATCGAGAAGGACCGGATCTGCAGCTCGACCGGCTTGCCCTGCGGGCCGATCACCGTGGTGTGCAGCGACTGGTACATGTTGAACTTCGGCATCGCGATGTAGTCCTTGAACCGGCCTGGCACCGGATTCCATCGCGCATGCAGCACACCCAGCGCGGCGTAACAGTCGCGGACCGACTCGACCAGCACGCGGATGCCGACCAGGTCGTAGATGTCGCCGAACTCGCGGCCGCGGACGATCATCTTCTGGTAGATCGAGTAGTAGTGCTTCGGCCGGCCGGTGACGGTCGCCTTCACCTTGGCCGCGCGCAGGTCCTCGTGCACCTGGTCGATCACGGAGGCCAGATACTCGTCGCGCGACGGAGCTCGCTCGGCGACCAGCCGGACGATCTCGTCGTACACCTTCGGGTGCAGGGTCGAGAAGGACAGGTCCTCGAGCTCCCACTTGATCGTGTTCATACCCAGCCGGTGGGCCAGCGGGGCGTAGATCTCGAGCGTCTCGCGGGCGATCCGCTCCTGCTTCTCCTGCCGCAGGAAGCCCAGCGTGCGCATGTTGTGCAGCCGGTCGGCCAGCTTGATCACCAGCACCCGGATGTCCTTGGCCATCGCGACGACCATCTTGCGGATCGTCTCGGCCTGCGCGGACTCGCCGTACTTGACCTTGTCCAGCTTGGTGACGCCGTCGACCAGCATCGCGATCTCTTCGCTGAAGTCCTTGGTCAGCTCGGCGATCGTGTAGTCGGTGTCCTCGACCGTGTCGTGCAGCAGGGCGGCGCACAGCGTCGGCGCGGTCATGCCCAGCTCGGCCAGGATGGTGGCCACCGCGAGCGGGTGCGTGATGTACGCGTCGCCGCTCTTGCGGAGCTGGCCGGTGTGATGCTTCTCGGCGGTACGGTACGCCCGCTCGATCATCGCCAGGTCGGCCTTGGGGTGGGTCGCCCGGACGACCCGGAACAGCGGCTCGAGCATCGGCGCCCGGTTCGGGTGCCTGGTGCCGCCGAGGCGGGCCAGCCGGGCTCGAACCCGGGCCGGCGCGATCCTGGGCGGTTGCGCCGAGGGCGGCGGCGCGGCGGCTGGAGACGGCGATGGGGCGGCCACCGGGCGGCTCGCGGGAGCGCGCGGAGGATCGAGCGGCACCACGTCAGGTACCGCTGAAGTCATCGCCGGGTCTTCACCCACGTTGTTTCCCTCCGCCGACAGAGCACCAGTCTAGAGGGAAGGACCAGCGTGGCCGACACGGCCTGTGGACAACACGCCGAATTGATGTAGCCGCTTGACTTCAGACAGTGACGAGCGTGTCGACCCGCTCCCCCGCCAGGCGCTCGCGCCAGGGCAGGAACGACAGGTCGATCAGCACCGAAGTGGCGACCACTTCGGCACCGCAGCGGCGTACCAGGCGCAGGCAGGCCTCGACCGTCCCGCCCGTGGCGAGCACGTCGTCGATCACCAGCACCCGGTCACCCGGCCCGAAAGCGTCCTGGTGGACCTCGATGGTCGCCTCGCCGTACTCCAGCGCGTAGGACTCCTCGTACGTCGCTGCCGGCAACTTGCCCTTCTTGCGGACCGGGACGAAGCCGGTGCCGAGGGCGAGCGCGACCGGGGCGGCCAGGATGAAGCCACGCGCTTCGATCCCGACCACCTTGTCGACCACCACATTGCCGTCGGCATCGCGACCGGAGGCGGCCAGCGCCTCCACCACCTGGGTGAACCCGCTGTGGTCCGCCAGCAGCGGGGTGATGTCCTTGAACACCATCCCCGCCTGCGGGTAGTCCGGGATGTCGCGAATGCCGTCCTTCAGTACCTGTTCCAGCGAACGCATCAGCAGCCTGTCACTTGCCACGCTTGGAGCGAGGCTTGCGGGCCGGCTGCGGGCGTCCTGCGCCACTCGTCGGTCGCACCGGTCGGCTTGAGGCCGTCGGCGTACCGGCGGTCGCGCTCGCGGTCTTCGGCACGTCCTGCACCCGCGGCCTGTCCGACGGACTGCCGCCGACGGCCAGCGCACCGGCCGGGACCGGAGCACCGGCCGCTACACCCGACTGGGCGCGCTTGGCCATCACCCGGCGGCGCAGGGCCTGCATGCCGGGCTCGCGCTCCTTGAAGAGCGCCAGCAGGGCCGGAGCGATGAAGATCGACGAGTACGCGCCGACGGCGATACCCACGAACAGCGCGAGCGACAGGTCCTTCAGCGGACCGGTGCCCAGCACGACCGTACCGACGACCAGGATCGAGCCGACCGGCATCAGCGCGATCAGCGTCGTGTTGATCGAGCGGACGATGGTCTGGTTGACGGCCAGGTTGGTCGCGTCGCTGTAGGTGTAGCGGTTCGACCCGGTGATGCCCCGGGTGTTCTCCCGCACCTTGTCGAACACCACGACGGTGTCGTACAGCGAGTAACCGAGGATGGTCAGGACGCCGATCACGGTGGCCGGGGTGACGTCGAAGCCGATCAGCGCGTAGACGCCGACCGTGATGAACACGTCGTGCACCAGCGCGATGATCGCCGCCATCGACGCCTTGGGCTCACGGAAGTACGCCCAGATCACGCCGAACACCAGGACCAGGAAGACGATCAGCGCGAGGATCGCCTTGTTCGCGATCTGGGAGCCCCAGGAGGCGCCGATCTGCTGGTTGCTGACCTGGTCGGTCGGAACCCCGACCTCCTTGCCGATCGCGGCCCGGACCTTGACGATGTCGTCCTGGCCGAGCGGCTTGGTCTGCACCCGCACCTGGTCGTTGCCGATCGTGGTGACGACCGGGTCGCCGAGGTCCTTGGCGTTGGTCGCCTTCACCGCTGCCGTGACGTCGTCGACGGTGTTGTGGGTGATCTTGACCTTGGCCTGGTACTCGACGCCGCCCTTGAACTCGATGCCGAGCGCCAGCCCCTTGGCCAGCAGAGCACCGAGGGAGATGACGATCAGCACGATCGAGACGGCGAACCAGATCTTGCGCTTGCCGATGAAGTCGTAGGAGACCTCGCCGCGGTGCAACCGGGCACCGATGCTTCCGAGCTTCGACATCAGACCTCGCCTCCGACGGGCTTGGGCGTGGACTTCTTCGCGGCCGGGCGGGCCGACGGTTTCATCTGGCCGGGCAGCCGTTCGACGCCGAGATGCTCGGGATCGAGACCGGACAGCTTGTGCCCGTGGCCGAAGAAGTCGGTCCGGGCCAGCAGCGTCACGATCGGCTTGGTGAAGACGAACACCACCAACAGGTCGATCAGCGTGGTCAGGCCGAGCGTGAACGCGAAGCCCTTCACGCTGCCGACCGCGAGGACATACAGCACCACGGCGGCGAGCAGCGAGATCGAGTCGGCCGCGATGATGGTGTGCTTGGCGCGAGCCCAGCCGGTCTCCACCGAGGACCGCAGGCTGCGGCCCTCCCGGACTTCGTCTCGCAGTCGTTCGAAGTAGATGACGAACGAGTCCGCGGTGATACCGATCGCCACGATCAGACCGGCGATCCCGGACAGCGTCAGGGCGAAGCCCATCGTCTTGCCGAGCAGCACGACGGACGCGTAGGTGAGCGCCGCCGCGACCAGCAGCGACATCACGACGACGATGCCCAGGCCGCGGTAGTACAGGAACGAGAACAGCACGACCAGCGCGAGGCCGATCAGGCCCGCGGTGATACCGGCCGAGAGCTGGTCACCACCGAGCTGCGCCGAGACGGTCTCGACCGAGGAGGTGTCGAACTTCACCGGCAATGCACCGTACTTGAGCACGTTGCCCAGGTCGCGGGCCTCGGTCTCGGTGAACGAGCCGGTGATCTGCGCCTGGCCGCCGGGGATCGGCTGGCTCACGGACGGGGTGGAGATCGTCACGCCGTCGAGCACGATCGCGAACAGGTTCGACGGCGGGGGGAGCTTGGCGATCGCGGTGGTGGCCTTGAGGAACTTGTCGCCACCCTCACCGGTGAACTTCAGGTTGACCTGCCAGGCGACGCCGTTCTGCGGGATGGCCGCGGAGGCGTCGGACAGGTCGGTGCCCTTCAGGATCGCCGGGCCGAGCAGGTACTTCGTCGTGTAGTCCTGGCTGCACGAGAACAGCGGCTTCTTCTCGTTGTCCTCCGGAAGCGGCTTGTTCTTTTCGCAGGTGAACGTCGCGAAGGCGGCGGTGGTGGCCGCGTCGGGCTTCCACGCCAGCGGGTCGCCGGTGACTTCGGCTCCCGGCACCGTCGGCGCCGTCGTCGGGGTGGCCGGCGTGCTCGGCTTGGGCGTCGGGGTCGACGGCTTCGGGGTCGACGGCTTGGGCGTCGGCGTCGGGGTGGCGGCACCGAGCACGCTGCTCCAGGCGCGGCCGTTCGGCGTGGCGGGGCTCGACGGCTTGATCGTGCTGCTGGGCTTCGGCGTCGTGCTCGGCTTCGGCGTGGTCGACGGCTTGCCGGTCGGCGTGGCCGACGGCGGCGCGGGCGGCAGCGGCTGGCCGGCCTGCTGGTCGTAGACGATCCGGAAGTTCAGCAGCGCGGTCTGGCCGATCTGCTTGACCAGCGCGTCCTGGTTGGCGCCCGGCACGGAGACGGTGATGTGGTTCTTGCCGGAGGTCGCGACCTCGGCCTCACCGACGCCCGCACCGTTCACGCGCTGGGAGATGATGTTCTTCGCCTCGGCCAGCTGGTCGGCTGTCGGGTCGCCGCCACCACCGACGTTGCTGGCCGTCAGTGTCACGGTGGTGCCACCGCGCAGGTCCAGGCCGAGCTTGGGCGCCCAGGTCTTGGCGATCGCCATGATCCCGAACAACAGGACCAGGATGACTGCCAGGACGATCAGGTTCCTGCCGGGGCGGGATGTCGTCGTCGTTGCCACGTCAAATTCTTCCTTGCGCTACTGGGCGCGCCCGGGCATCACCGTGATGCCCGTGCGCCGCACGCCGATAGGACGGGGTGGATCAGTTCTCGGTGTGCGTAGGGGGCAGCTTGGCCTTGTCCTGGACCTTGTCGGCGCCGGCGTCCGGCACCTCCACGGACTCCTTGACGTCGGCCGGCTCCGTCGCGGTCTCCCCGGCGGCCTCATCCGCCGGCTCGTCCGCCGCCACGTCCTCGGTCTCTTCCGGGATGACCCGGCCGATCGCGGCCTTCACGAACTGGACGAGCACGCCGTCGGAGATCTCCAGCGTCACGTACTCGTCGTCTACTTCCTCGACGATGCCGACCTGGCCACTGGTGGTGATCACCTTGGTACCCGGCTGCAGCGCGGCGACCGTCTCGGCCTGCCTGGCCTTCTGCTTGCGCTGGGTACGGCTCATGAACCAGATCATCCCGACGATCAGGATCAGCGGGAGCAGGAGCGTGATGCCCCCACCGCCGGAGGAGGCCATCGGTGCGGCGATCAATACCATCGGGACTCAGAATCCTTCGTCGAGAGTACGGGTGCCCCGCACGCTCTGCTCAAGCGCGCAGGGTCGTTGCGGGATGGCCCGGGTACGGGCCACCGGGGAGTCTAACGCGTGGGCGGCAACAAGTACCTCATGACTGCGGGTCACGTTTGAGTTACTCGTCATCGGTACAACGCCGGCGGTGGCCGGATGGTGCCCGGCTACTCGTCCTCGGCGTCGAAAAGCGTGTCCGCGAAGCTCGCGCCTTTCGGCACTGCCAGGCCGAGGTGGCGCCAGGCGGCCGGGGTGGCGACGCGGCCGCGCGGAGTACGGGCCAGGTAGCCGGAGCGGACCAGGAAGGGCTCGGCGACCTCCTCCACCGTTTCGCGCTCCTCACCGACCGCGACCGCGAGTGTGGAAAGGCCGACCGGCCCCCCGCCGAAACGGCGGCAGAGCGCGTCCAGGACGGACCGGTCGAGCCGGTCGAGGCCCATCCGGTCCACCTCGTACAGCTCCAGCGCGGCCTTCGAGAGCGCGATCGTGATGATGCCGTCGGCTCGTACCTCCGCGTAGTCGCGGACCCGGCGGAGCAGCCGGTTCGCGATCCGGGGTGTGCCGCGGGAGCGGGAGGCGATCTCGGCGGCCGCCTCCTTGGTGATGTCGACGTCCAGCAACGCGGCCGAGCGGTTGATGATCTTCTCCAGCTCGGCTGCCTCGTAGAACTCCAGGTGCCCGGTGAAGCCGAACCTGTCGCGCAGCGGTCCGGGCAGGAGCCCGGCGCGGGTGGTCGCGCCGACCAGGGTGAACGGCGGGATCTCCAGCGGGATCGCGGTGGCGCCGGGGCCCTTGCCGACGATCACGTCGACCCGGAAGTCCTCCATCGCCATGTACAGCAGCTCTTCGGCCGGGCGGGACATCCGGTGGATCTCGTCGAGGAACAGGACCTCGCCCTCGTTCAGTCCGGACAGGATCGCGGCCAGGTCGCCGGCGTGCTGGATCGCCGGGCCGCTGGTGATCCGCAGCGGGGCGGAGAGCTCGGCGGCGATGATCATGGCCAGCGTCGTCTTGCCCAGCCCGGGCGGGCCGGAGAGCAACACGTGGTCGGGCGCGCGGTTGCGGCCGCGAGCCGCATGCAGCACCAACTCCAGCTGCTCACTGACCCGCCGCTGCCCACCGAACTCAGCCAGCGTGCGCGGCCGCAGCGCCGACTCGATCTTCCGCTCCTCGATATCCATCGCATCCGCGGACACCAGCGGCCGAACGTTCTCCTCCATCTGTCCTTACGCCTTTGAGAGGGCGCGGAGGGCGGCGCGGAGGAGGTCGGGGACGGAGGGTTCTGTCTCGCCCTGCGCCAGGGGTGAGACCGCTATGACGGCGTCGTCGGCGTCGCGGGCGGACCAGCCTAGGCCGACCAGACCGGCGTGTACTTGTTCGCGCCAGACCTCTGTCGTCGCCAGGGGGCGGCCGGTCACCGTTCGTGAGGGGGCGCCGATCTTGTCCTTGAGCTCCAGGACGAGGCGTTGGGCGACCTTCTTGCCTACGCCGGGGATCTTCACCAGCATGGCGAGGTCTTCGGCGGCCACGGCTTGCCGGAGCTGGTCGGGACTCAGGACTGCGAGGGCCGCCTGAGCGAGCTTGGGGCCGACGCCTGAGGCGGTCTGCAGCAGCTCGAACAGCTCCTTCTCGTCGGAGTCCGAGAAGCCGTACAGGGTCAGGGAGTCCTCGCGCACCACCATCGAGGTGGCGAGCTTGAACTCCTGCCCGGGGCGCAGCGTCGCCAAGGTGCCCGGGTGGCAGTAGAGCTGCAGCCCGACTCCCCCGACCTCGATCACACAGCTGTCCAGCCCGATCGCGGCCACCGGGCCGCGCACGAACGCGATCATCGCTTCCCTCCGATAGTCATCGTCGGCCTTCCTGGGCCGCTACTGCCGCGCGCAGTCTTGCTACTTGCAGGCGGGATTGGGCTTGGGCCAGGGCTTCGAGGTTGGCGCGGGAGCCGGCTGCTTCTTCCAGGCGGCTCGTCACGCCGCCTCGCCAGACGTGGCAGATCGCAAGTGCCAGGGCGTCCGCGGCGTCAGCCGGGGTCGGGCGCTCGGCCAGCTTGAGGATGCGGGTCACCATCGTGGTCACCTGCTCCTTGCCTGCCCGGCCCGAGCCGGTGACCGCCGCCTTCACCTCGCTCGGCGTGTGCAGCGCCACCGGCAGCCCACGCCGCGCGGCGACCACCATCGCCACCCCGGACGCCTGTGCCGTGCCCATCACCGT
Organism: Kribbella sp. NPDC051620; assembly: GCF_044453825.1. Taxonomy (NCBI): domain Bacteria; kingdom Bacillati; phylum Actinomycetota; class Actinomycetes; order Propionibacteriales; family Kribbellaceae; genus Kribbella; species Kribbella sp. NPDC051620. The sequence goes on along the minus strand of NZ_JBITDB010000001.1, from coordinate 603,328 downwards.
CCGCACGTTCTGCTGCGCGAACACCCGCTCGACCGCGACCGCGTCCGGCCGGTGCTCGACGATCCACTCCTCCAGCTCGGCCTCGATCCGGACCAGCCGCTTGGCGACATCCAGATCGGCCGGCGTCCGGATCACCCCGACCGCGATCATCTTCGGCGGCCGCCCAGGGCTGCCTTCGACGACACCGAGACCACACCGGGTCAGTCCCGGGTCGACACCGAGCACGCGCACTGGATCACCTCCGAACGTTTGTTCGACAACCCTAGACGCCCCGCCCGGAGGCGGCGAAATCGACGCGCCGCAGCCTGTGGACAGCTCGCGAATTCGACCCGGCCGACCTTTAGAAGTAGTCGAGCATGTACGCCGTCGAGCCCGAGAAGGCCGTGTCGATCGCCCCGTCGTCGGCGGCCGCGCCACCCCACGCCAGCCCGGCCTTGCGCACGGAAGCCAGTGGCGTACCGGCGTACAGGGCGGTCAGGCCGCGGGAACCGAGGCGCAGGGCGTCACCGGTGGACTCGACCCGCGTCAGGGAGCCGGAGCCCCCGGAGACGGAGAGGTGCCAGCGGCCGGTGTTGGTGCTGAGCTCGGAGTCGTCGAGCTCCAGGTCGACCTCCAGGGACGCACCTGGCGCGAAGCCTCGAGCGGAGATGGCTGCCGGCGCATCAAGCACCCGCAGCATCCAGTGCTCGATCACTGCGTGCTTGTCCGCCTCCATGGCGATCAGGAGGTGCGCAGGGTCGTCCGGTGAGATGTAGGCCTCCACGTCGGTCGAGATGGAGGATCCGGAGCCGACGATCGACCACAGGGCGCGTACAGTGGCCTCGGAGCCCGCAATCAGTTCCTCCACCCGCAGTTTGCCGTTCTGCCAGCCGTAGACGACGAACCCGTCCTCGGCCAGGTAGCAGAAGCTGTTGTCCTCCCCCAGCCACTCGGCCACCTTGGCCTCGGGCCAGACCAGCGGCCCATTGCTCCGCCCGCTGCTGTGCAGCTGCCCGGCCAGCTCCAGGAAGCGGCCGGCGTCGGCAGGACCGGCCCGGCGGACGCTGACCTCCTTGCCACCCAGCGAACGCAGCTCCGCGGCCGGGAAGGTGTACCGGAAGCGGCCGCCACCGAACTCGTACCCCAGATGCCGATAGATCACCGTGGTCGCCGGATACAGCGCCGACAGCGGATACCCCTGCTCGACAGCCCGGGCGAGAGCACCCCGCATCACCATGCTGCCGACTCCACGCCCTCGGTACTCCGGTGCGACGACAACCCCGGCGACACCGGCCATCCGCACCTTGCGCCCGCCCCACCACTGCTCGAACGGCCAGTACCGGGCTGAGGCGACCAACTCGTCGCCATCCATCACGCCGAGCATCCGCCGGTCGTCGATGAACACCTGGTTGTTCGAGAGCCACTCGTCGCGGCTCCCCGAGTCCATCAGCCCGAAGGAGCGTGAGCGCACCCGCAGTACGTCGTCCAGGTGCTCGGTCTGGACATCTACCAACCGCAAGTCGTCAGCCACGGTCAGACCCTACGACGCGGGCAGCCCGGAGTACGCGGGTTTATTTCTTGTCCGTGACCCAGAGGTTGATCGTGCCCTGTACTACGACCGTCCCGTCGGCGCGGGTGGCCTTGACCTGGACCGGGACGTCGGGGCCGGCCGTCCAGGCGTCCGGGTCGGTCTCGGCCGAGCAGGTGAGGTCCGAGGTGGACTTGGCGAGGTACGCGACCTCCATCCCCTTTGGCAGCCAGCGCTTGCCGGAAGGGATGGTCGCCTCGGCCAGGGCGCCCATGGCCGCCTCCAGTCCGTTGCAGACAGCGATCGCATGCACGGTACCGATGTGGTTCTGGACGGCGCGGCGCTTCGGCAGTACCAGGGAGGCGTAGTTCGGGCTCACCTGGACGAAGCGCGGGCGAACCGAGCGGAAGTACGGCGCCTTCAGCGTGAAGGCCAGCGAGAACAGCCGCGTACCGCCCGGAACCCCACGAAACTTCTCCCACGTGCGCAGCAAGTCGTTGGCCATGCCGCACATGTTACCCACGGGTAAGGCGAAAAGTCAGCCGACCTCGGCCATGACCTCGTCGGAGACGTCGAAGTTGGCGTAGACGTTCTGCACGTCGTCGCTGTCCTCGAGAGCGTCGATCAGGCGGAAGATCTTGCCAGCGCCCTCGGCGTCCAGCTCCACCGTCATCGACGGGACGAAGGAGGCGTCGGCCGACTCGTAGTCGATGCCGGCGTCCTGCAGCGCGGTCCGCACCTTGACCAGGTCACTGGGCTCGGAGATCACCTCGAAGGACTCGCCCAGGTCGTTGACCTCGTCGGCGCCGGCCTCGAGCACGGCCTCCATCACGTCGTCCTCGGAGTACGACTTGCCGTCCTGCTCCTTGTTCACCACGATGACGCCCTTGCGGTTGAACAGGTACGCGACGCTGCCCGGATCGGCCAGCGAGCCGCCGTTGCGGGTCATCGCGGTCCGGACGTCGGCGGCCGCGCGGTTGCGGTTGTCGGTCAGGCACTCGATCAGCATCGCGACGCCGTTCGGCCCGTAGCCCTCGTACGTGATCGACTGGTACTCCGCGCCACCCGCCTCGGCGCCGGAGCCGCGCTTGACCGCGCGGTCGATGTTGTCATTGGGGACCGAGGACTTCTTCGCCTTCTGGACCGCGTCGTACAGGGTCGGGTTGCCCGCGAGATCACCGCCGCCCGTCCGGGCGGCCACCTCGATGTTCTTGATCAGCTTCGCGAAGAGCTTGGCGCGCCTCGAGTCGATGACCGCTTTCTTGTGCTTGGTGGTGGCCCATTTGGAGTGGCCTGACATCGCGAACCCAACCCTTCTACCGCCTGCAACTGACCTAGAGGTCGCGCACCAGATCGGCGAAGTAGCCGTGCAGCCGAGCGTCACCCGTCATCTCGGGGTGGAACGACGTGGCCAGCAGCCGATCGTGGCGAACCGCGACGATCCTACCCGCGGCCGGGCCCGACCTCACCGTCGACAGTACTTCGACATCGCGCCCGACGCGTTCCACCCAGGGTGCCCGGATGAACACCGCGTGGTACGGCGCGTCGAAGGCCGCGAAGTCGAGATCCGCCTCGAACGAGTCGACCTGCCGGCCGAACGCGTTCCGCCGGACCGTCACGTCCAGTCCGCCGAGCGTCTCCTGGCCCTCGATCCCGCCGGTGATCTCGTTGGCCAGCATGATCATCCCGGCGCACGTCCCGAAGGTCGGCATGCCGTCCGCGATCCGCTTCTGCAGCGGCTCGAACAGCTCGAAGGTCCGGGCCAGCTTGTCCATCGTGGTCGACTCGCCGCCGGGCAGCACCAGCCCGTCGACCTCGGCGAGCTCGGACGGCCGGCGTACCGGGCGTGCCTCGACGCCGACCTGGGCCAGCATGGCCAGGTGCTCACGCACGTTGCCCTGCAGCGCGAACACGCCGATCACTGTCACAGCTGAACCCTCCGTTGCCAGTCGATGGTCACTTCGATCCGGCCCTCGTCGAAGACCGCCGGTAGGTCGCGCTCGTGCAGCAGAGCCAGTACGTCGTCCAGCAACGGCTCCCCCGGCGCGACGTTGGCCGTGTCGGGGTGCCAGACCTTCAGCTCGAGCATGTTGAAGTCCACCGCGTGCCAGACGTCGGTGTCCGTGAAGAAGACCAGCCCCTTCGGCTCGGCGGCTGCCTCCAGCTGTTGGCGCGCTGCGTGGTGATCCGAGGTGTAGCGCACCACTACGACGCCTAGCGACTCCAGCTCAGCCAGTACTGCGTCCAGCCGGTCCGGGTCGGTCTCCTCGGCCCACTCGGTCGCATCCGCAGTCACTGCGGCCACTGCCTCGTCGACCAGCTCCGGCACGAGTACTGCCGGGTCAGCCGTCGGCGCATCCTCCTGCACGGCCTCCGTCAGGGCAGCCGTGATGGCGGAGCGGTCGGCGTACCCGGAACGGACCAGGACGCGAGCAAGACCGCGCAACTCGCGCGCGGTCCGCTCACCGACTACTTGCTCGGTCACCGGGCTTGCTTACCAGCCGCGCTCGGCGAGCCGGTGCGGCTGCGGGATCTCGTCGACGTTGATGCCGACCATGGCCTCGCCCAGGCCGCGGGAGACCTTGGCGAGCACGTCCGGGTCGTCGTAGAAGGTGGTGGCCTTCACGATCGCCTCGGCGCGCTGGGCCGGGTTGCCCGACTTGAAGATGCCGGAGCCGACGAACACGCCCTCGGCGCCCAGCTGCATCATCATGGCCGCGTCGGCCGGGGTGGCGATGCCACCGGCGGTGAACAGGACCACCGGGAGCTTGCCCGCCTGGGCGACCTCCTTGACCAGTTCGTACGGCGCCTGCAGCTCCTTGGCCGCGACGAACAGCTCGTCCTCGGGCAGGTTCTGCAGGTGGCGGAGCTGCTGGCGGATCTGGCGCATGTGGGTGGTCGCGTTGGACACGTCGCCGGTGCCGGCCTCGCCCTTGGAGCGGATCATCGCCGCGCCCTCGGTGATCCGGCGCAGCGCCTCGCCCAGGTTGGTCGCGCCGCAGACGAACGGAACGGTGAAGTTCCACTTGTCGATGTGGTTGGCGTAGTCGGCCGGGGTGAGCACCTCGGACTCGTCGATGTAGTCGACGCCGAGGCTCTGCAGGATCTGCGCCTCGACGAAGTGACCGATCCGGGCCTTGGCCATCACCGGGATCGACACGGTGTTGATGATGGATTCGATCATGTCCGGGTCGCTCATCCGGGAGACGCCGCCCTGGGCCCGGATGTCGGCCGGGACCCGCTCGAGCGCCATCACCGCGACGGCGCCGGCGTCCTCGGCGATCTTGGCCTGCTCGGCGGTGACGACGTCCATGATCACGCCGCCCTTGAGCATCTCCGCCATCCCGCGCTTCACCTTGGCGGTACCGGTCTGCGGGGTGTTCTGGGTCTCGGTCACTGCATCCTCCTGGTCGCGGTCTGGCACGAGTCCAGCGTAGGACGATTGGCCTGCTGAGCTTCAGTCCACTCTGAATCAACTGGACTGCTTAAGCGCCTCTCCCAATCGGGCGACGACAAGCCGCAGGGTGGCGGGCGGGGCGGTGAACGGGATCCGGATGTGCCTGCGATCGGTCCCGTCAGGCGTGAACAGATCCCCTGCGCCCAGCAGCAGGCCCTGCCCCCGCGCAGCTTCGAGCACCTTTCTGGCCCGTACTTCGGTGAGCTCGAGCCACAGCGTCATGCCACCGGTCGGTGTCGGCCAGGCCACGCCGTCGAGTGTCCTCAGCCCGGTCTCCAGCGCCGCCAGGTTGGACCTGAGGCGGGTCTTGCGCCGGGAGATCACCCGGTCCAGCCGTCCGAGGATCGCCTGTGCCAGTAGGTCGTCCAGCGCGCTGGGTGACGTCACGCTGAGCTGTGCCGAGGTGTTGATCCTGCGCCTGAGTTGCCGGCCGGTACGGACCCAGCCGACCCGCAGTCCGCCCCACACGGTCTTGCTGAGCGAGCCGACGCTGACCGTGCGCGGGTATCGGCTCAGCGGCTCGGCCTGCTCTCCACTGGCGAGCCAGAGCGGCCGCATGGTCTCGTCGCTGATCAGCGCGGCGTCGTAGCGTCGGGCGATCTCCACTACGGCCGTACGCCGGTCCGCTGGGAGGCTGAGGCCGGTTGGATTGTGGTTGTCCGCCTGGAGGTAGATCACCTTGGGCTTGTGACGCCTACAGAGGTGGGCGAGCTGGTCGGTGTCCCAGACGCCTGCGGGCCAGCCGACCACGTCCAGGCGGTGGCGACGGAGCAGGTCGAAGGCTGCTGGGTAGGTGGGCGACTCGGTGATCGCTATGCCTGGTCCTAGGTCCAGGCCGGCCAGGGCCGCGTTGAGGCCGGCTGCGGCACCTACTGTCAGGGTCAGTTGGCCTGGCTCGGTGGGGACGCCTTCGAGGGTGAGGCGTTCGGCGAGGGCGGTACGGAGGTCCAGTGAACCGCCGGAGGGTGGGCCATCGCCGCCCATGGCTTGCGGGAGACCCTCGGCGATGATCTGCGCGGCTACCTCGGCCACGTCGTGCGGGGCGGCGGTGGTGGCGAAGCGGAGGTCGAGCAGTGGCTGGTCGCCCGCCGACACGGTCGAGGCGGGGGCAATGGGGTCCAGTAGGCGGTCGAGTGGCCTTACGTGCGTACCGGAGCCTCGCTTTGTCTCCAGTACGCCGTCCGCGCGGAGCTGGTCGAGTGCGCGCACTACGGTCACCCGGCTGAGGCCGAGTCGCTCGGCGAGTACTCGCTCCGAAGGGAGGCGGGACCCGATCGACAGGTCACCTCGCTCGATCCGGCGCAGTACCAGGGCCTCGACCTGTTCGGTCTTGGTCCCGTCCGCCGGATCCAGATCACTCCCCCGCCACATAAGTCCAGTGTCACACGATTGGCATCACTCACCGTTCTTGTCCGTGCCAGGTGTGAGGATCAGAGCATGGATGAGCGGTGGGCGATCGCGCCGGTCGAGGGTGGTGGGGCGCTGCTGGTTGCCCTCCATCCCGACGGGCAGCCTGCTGGTCCGGTACTTCGTGAGCCGGATCTGGCCGCGGCTGTCGGGTCCCGGCCGGAGGTGACCAGGTGGGTGTGGCGGTCGTCGCCTGAGATCTACCCGCGGTTGCTGGCGGCCGGCGTACGGGTTGAGCGGTGTTATGACATCGAGAGTGCCGAGTTGCTGCTACTCGGGCATGAGGGGCGATGGGGTGAGCCGCGGTCCGCGGCGGCGGCCTGGGCACGGCTGAGTGGGAAGCCGGTGCCCGCTGATCCGCCGTTGCGGTCGACGACGCCCGGCGAGCAGTCGTCGCTGTTCGAGATCCAGGAAGAGCCGATCGGGTTCGAGGCGCTGCTGCGGGTCTACGCGGAGCAGCTTCGCCGGCACCAGCAAGCGGAGTACCCGGAGCGGATGCGGCTGCTGACCGCCTCGGAGTCATCGGGGATGCTGGTCGCCGCCGAGATGGATCGCGCCGGACTGCCGTGGAGTGCGGAGCGGCACCGGACGCTGCTGACCGAGCTGCTTGGCGAGCGGTTCGCGGGAGGCGGGGAGCCGCGACGGCTGACCGAGCTGGCCGATCAGATCTCGGAGGCGTTCGGGCGGCGAGTGCGGCCGGAGCTGCCGGCCGATGTGCTGAAGGCGTTCAAGCAGGCTGGGTTCCAGGTCACGTCGACTCGCAAGTGGGAGCTGGAGCAGATCGAGCATCCGGCGGTGGCGCCGATCCTCGAGTACAAGACGCTCTACCGGATCTACACGGCCAACGGATGGTCATGGCTGAGTGACTGGGTGCATGACGGCCGGTTCCGGCCGGGCTTCATCCCGGGTGGCACGGTGTCCGGGCGGTGGGTGACCAACGGCGGCGGCGGGCTGCAGATCCCGAAGGTGATCCGGAAGGCGGTGGTCGCCGATCCGGGATGGCGGTTGGTGGTCGCCGATGCGTCGCAGCTGGAGCCTCGGGTGCTGGCCGCGATCTCGCGCGATCCCGGGCTGATGGAGGTCGCGGGCAACTCGGGCGATCTGTACAAAGCCGTTTCGGACAAGGCGTTCTCGGGCGACCGCGGGATGGCGAAGCTGGCGGTGCTGGGCTCGATCTACGGGCAGACCTCGGGCGACGGGCTGAAGAATCTCGCCATGCTGCGCAAGCGGTTCCCGAAGGCGGTCGCCTATGTGGACGACGCGGCTCGGGCCGGCGAGGAGGGTCGCCTGGTGCGGACCTGGCTCGGGCGGACCTGTCCGCCGTCGGGGTCGCCGATCGACGAGGCGATGCTGGAGGGGCCGTCGGAGGAGCGGCAGACCGACGCGCGGCATGCTCGGGCTCGTGGGCGGTTCACGCGGAACTTCGTTGTCCAGGGTTCGGCCGCCGACTGGGCGTTGTTGATGATGGCCGCGCTGCGGCAATCCATCACCGAGCTCAAGGCCGAGCTGGTCTTCTTCCAGCACGACGAGGTGATCGTGCATTGCCCGGCCGACGAGGCCGAGCAGGTGGCTTGCGCGATTCAGGCCGCGGGCGACCTGGCGGGCCGGATCACCTTCGGTGAGACGCCGACCCGCTTCCCCTTCACCACCGCCATCGTGGAGTGCTATGCCGATGCGAAATGACCAGGTAGCGCGAGGCGTTCGAAGTCGGTGAGCTCGAAGGCGGTCATCTCCGCGATCAGGCCGTCCTCGATCCGGAAGACGTCGATGCCGAACGGGCGATAGAGATCGTCGCCGGGCACTCGGAGGTACGCGGCCAGGGCGGGTTGCCGATTCACGCTGATGACCAGGAAGCGCCAGTCGCCGCGGTTGGTGTCGCCGTCCGGGTCGAGGTTGGCGGCCATGATCCGCTGGGCATCGATGCGGCCTTCGAACCAGAACGGGTACGGCGGCATGGTGATGCGGATGTCCTCGTGCATGAGCTGGGCGATCCCAGCCGAGTCGGCTCGCTCCCAGGCGTCCATGTACTTCCTGAGCAGGGCCTGCTCATCCGCTGATGGGTCCCCTGTGGGCGCCCATTCGGCGCGGTGGGGCGGCAGGTGTTCACGTAGTACCGGCCGGGCTCGCTGGAGGGCGCTGTTGACCGAGGCGACGGTGGAGTCGAGCAGGTCGGCCGTTTCCTTGGCGGACCAGCCGAGTACGTCTCTGAGGATCAGTACTGCGCGCTGCCGCGCAGGAAGGTGCTGGATCGCGATCAGGAAGGCCAGCTCGATCGTCTCGCGTCGTACGACGGCTGCGTCGGGCTCTTCGGCTCGGTCGAGGAGGACGTCGGGGTACGGCTGGAGCCAAGGGAGGTCGGTGCGAGCGATGGCTTCGCCGGTCGGCCAGGAGGCGGGTTCCAGCTGGTGCGGCAGGACGCGTTGCGGGCGGCGTACGTCGTCGATGCAGGCGTTGGTGGCGATCTTGTAGAGCCAGGCGCGGAAGGATGAGCGGCCTTCGAAGTCTTTGCGTCGGCGCCAGGCGCGGAGGAAGGTTTCCTGGACCATGTCCTCGGCATCGTCGTAGGAGCCGAGCATGCGGTAGCAGTGCACGCGCAGCTCGTGCCGGAACTGCTCGGCCTGTTCGGCGAAGGTCTCCTCGGTGATGGTGGTCATCAGCTGCCGTCTTCCAGCTCGATGGTTACCGGCATCGGGGCATGGCCGGCCAGGCGGAACCAGGTGACGATGCGGCGGCTCCGGAGCTCACGCGTCGACACCACGATGTCGTTGTGGAATCGCCTGGCCAGTTGGACGCGGCGTACCGCAGTACCGAGCTCTGTTGCCCAGGGCTCGACGTCTGTGCCGGTTGCTCCGATTGCGCGGGTCAATGCCGACTCGGCTCGCTCGCGGGTGTCGCTGGTCGCAGTACGGGCTCGGTGGGCTGCATCCAGCAAGAGTAGGGAGGAGGCGGGGTCCAGTGCGCCGCTGCCGGCTAGTTCGGCGACCAGGGCGGAGCGGCGGGCCAGTTCGGTCTCGAGCGAGGCCCGGGCGGTGGCGACGCGGTGGTGGAGACGGTCGAGGCGGCCGGCCGTCCAGCTGCAATAGCCGCCGAGCAGGAGCAGCAGGACTCCCACCAGGATCAGCACCGCGGAGACCTTCACGAAGACATTCGACCATCAAAACCAAGCCCTGCTCACCGCCGATTACGGAGCGCTGACGGTACTGGCGGATCGGGTAGTTGCCGGGGCGCGGGATTCTAGGGTCGAGACATGGCGGAAATCGGTGTGATCGGTGGGTCTGGCTTCTACTCGTTCCTGTCCGGGGCGCGGACCGTGGAGGTGACGACGCCGTTCGGGCCGCCCAGCGAGATGCCTGTGGTCGGGGTTGCCGGCGGGCGGGAGGTCGCGTTCATACCGCGACATGGCGGGGACCATCGCTTCCCGGCTCATCGAGTCAACTACCGCGCGAATCTGTGGGCCCTGCGTCAGCTCGGTGTCCGGCAGGTCCTGGCGCCCTGCGCTGTCGGCTCGCTGCGCGAGTCCCTGACGCCGGGGACTTTGCTGGTACCTGACCAGTTCGTCGATCGGACCTGGGGGCGGGAACACACCGTTTACGACGGTACCGGGCCGGTTGTGCACGTGTCGGTGGCTGATCCGTACTGTCCGGCCGGGCGTGCCGCGGTGATTGCCGCAGGCAACGGATCTGTGGTTGCCGAGGGCACCATGGTGGTGATCAACGGGCCGCGGTTCTCGACCCGGGCGGAATCGCAGTGGCATGCGGCGCAGGGGTGGTCGGTGGTCGGGATGACCGGCGCTCCGGAGGCTTCGATCGCCCGCGAGCTGGCGCTCTGCTACACGTCGGTTGCTGTCGTCACCGATCACGACGCGGGAGTTTCGGTGGGTGGAGGGGTGACCCAGGCGGAGGTGTTCGAGGTCTTCGGCCGGAGCATCGAGCGGTTGAAGGGGTTGCTCACCGAGGTGATCGGGCAACTGCCCAAGCCCGACGAGGATTGCACCTGCCGGCACGCCCTGGACGGTACGGCCGGAGAGGACCTCTGGTGAGGATTCTGCTGACGGGCGGCGCCGGCTTCATCGGCCGGCACGTCCACGCGCAACTGCTCGCCGACGGTCACTCGGTGCGCGTTCTCGACTCGCTACGCCCGGACGTACATGCTTCGCCGCCTTCTGTCGACGGGCTGATCGTCGGGGACATCCGCGACGCCTCGGTGGTCTCCAAGGCGTTGCAGGGCGTGGATGCGGTCGTACATCTCGCGGCGAAGGTCGGCCTCGGCGTCGACCTCGACGACATGGACGACTACGTCAGTACGAACAGCCTCGGTACCGCCGTACTGCTGCGCGCTCTCGGGCAGCACCACGTGCAGCGGCTCGTCTATGCCAGCTCGATGGTGGTCTACGGCGAGGGCCACTACGACTGCGACCGCCATGGCGCTGTCGCTCCTGGGCCGCGCCGGGTCGAGGACCTCGAGTCCGGCCAGTTCGAACCGCCGTGCCCGATCTGCTCCGAACCTCTGCGGCCGGGGCTGGTGAGCGAGGACGCTCCCGCCGATCCCCGCAACACCTACGCCGCCACCAAGCTCCATGGCGAGCATCTGGCCGCCACCTGGTCCCGCGAAACCGGCGGCCAGGCGACGGCGCTTCGCTTCCACAACGTCTACGGTCCGGGGATGCCGCGCAACACGCCCTACGCCGGAGTCGCCGCCATCTTCCGCTCCATGCTGGAACGCGGCGAGGCTCCACGCGTCTTCGAAGACGGCGGGCAGCGCCGCGACTTCATCCACGTCGCCGACATCGCCTCCGCGGTGGTCGCGGCCGTCAACTCCCCCGCGCCTGCGCCGTTCGTCGCCTACAACGTGGGTAGCGGCACCGTACGCACGATTGGCGACCTGGCGGCTGAGTTGGCGCGCGCGTACGGCGGCCCCCCACCGGTGGTCACCGGCGCCTACCGGCTCGGCGACGTCCGCCACATCATCGCGTCATCGAAGCGTCTGCGAGACGAGCTGCAGTGGAAACCCGACTACGACCTGCGGAGCGGCATCACGGATCTCATCGGATCCTAAGCTGGGTCTCCTTGGTTGGAGGTGCGGACCAGACCGGATTCGTAAGCGGCGATCACCAGTTGGGCCCGGTCGCGGGCGTCCAGCTTGGTCAGCAACCGGCTCACGTAGGTCTTCGCGGTCAGCGGACTGATCACCAGTTGTTCGGCCAGTTCGCCGTTGCTCAGGCCGCGGCCGATCAGCGTCAGCACCTCGCGTTCCCGCCTGGTCAGGGCGGCCAGTGCGCCGGGTGCCGGGCCGGCCGGATCGGGTTGCCTCAGCACTCTTTCGATCAGTGCCTGGGTCGCACCCGGCGACAACAGTGCCTCGCCGGCGGCCACGGTACGGATGGCGGCGAGCAGGTGCGCGGGTTTGGTGTCCTTGACCAGGAATCCGCTCGCTCCCGCACGCAACGCGGCGACCACGTTGTGGTCGCTCTCGAACGTGGTCAGGATCAGCACCCGTACACCGCTCAGATCCTCGTCGGCCGCGATCGTGCCGGTGGCGGTGATCCCGTCCGTCCCCGGCATCCGGATGTCCATCACGACGACGTCCGCCCGGGTCGACCGGACCAGCTCGACCGCCTCGTCGCCGTCAGCGGCTTCACCGACGACCTCCATGTCCGCTGCGGAGCGGACGAGCATCGCGAAAGCGCTCCGGACCAGCTCCTGGTCGTCGGCCAGCACCACCCTGATCATCGCGCTCCCGGGGTCGGTACGGTCGCCGCGACCCGGAAGCCGCCGTACCGGCCGTCGCCAGTGACCAGTTGACCACCGACGGATTGCGCCCGCTCGTACATCCCCGCGATGCCATAGCCGGCCGTGCTGCCGCTGTCGGACCTGCCCCGGCCGTCATCGGTGACCTCGAGCCGAACCTCCTCGGCGTCGTACTCGAGCTGCACCAGTGCCTGTCGGGCGTGCGCGTGCTTCACCACGTTGGTCAGGGCCTCCTGTGCGATCCGGTAGAGGGTGATCTCGACGGCTGCCGGCAGCGGCCGGCTGGTGCCGCTGATTCGCAGCTCGACCTGTACTCCGACTGCTGTGGTGACCGCCACGAGCCGGGCCAGGCCGGCGAGGTCCGGCGTCGGGTGCCGATCCACGTCGACCTCGTTGCCACGGAGGACGTCGAGGGTGGTTCTCAGCTCGGCCAGTACTCCGCTGCTCGCCTCCGCCACCGTGTGCAGTGACTGCGAGATCGGCGCGAGGGTCGGATCGTCGGTGCGCTCGTCGAGCAGATGAGCGGCCACACCGGCATGCGAGTTGATCACGACGATGTGGTGGGCCAGGACGTCGTGCAGGTCGCGCGCGATCCGCAGCCGCTCCTCGGCGACCCGGCGCTCGCTCGTCTCCGTGAGCAGGGCGCGGTGCAGGCGCATCGCCTGGCCGCCGACCGCGGCGACCGCGAACCAGCCAAGGGGGCTGATCACCTCCGCGCCGATCGATTCGTCTTGCGGGACGCTCGCGCTCACCAGGACTCCGGCGACGCTGATTGCGACCATCGCCAGCGTCGAGGCGCGGGAGGTGGTCAGGGAGACCGTGTAGATGAGGACCACCGCCACCGGGAGCATGATTTCGTGCGTGTAGTTCAGGGCGTGGTAGACCATCTGGACGGCTACACAGAAGAGCAGCGCCTGAATCGGGTAACGGCGCCTGACGAGAACCGGCATGGTCGCCAGGACGAGCAGAGTGATGCCGAGAGCGTCGAGTGGGCCGTCGTCGAGCCACTGCCGCGGCAGAGCGAGGACGGCGGCCAGCGGCAGGACCAGCAGCGCCGCAGTCAGCAGCAGGTCGCCCCTGCCGATCCCCCACCGCCTCGCTCCCACCAAGACCACCGTCCCCATTGCTCAGCTCCGTTTCTCGCCGACCAGCACCGACTCGTCCGGTGCTGCTGCCGGTTGTGGGTCGTCCGTGGAGCGGCTCGGCCACCAGATCCATCGACGCAGGCCCACCATCATCGGCGCCAGCAAGGCAGGCGCTACCAGCAGAGTCTGCAGCAGAACCCCGACGGCGACCACCACACCCATCTCCACCATCGGCACGAACGGCAGCGACGCCAGCACTCCAAAGGTTGCCGCCAGCACCAATCCGGCCGACGCGATCACCGGCGCGGTGGCCCGCACCGCCTGCCGGGTGGCGACCGTGGTACCGAGCTCTTTGCGGTCCTCGGCGATCCGGGCGACCAGGAAGATCGCATAGTCGACGCCGAACGCCACCAGGAACACGAACACCAGCACCGGCAGCGTCGGCTCCACGCCGCCGAACCCGAGCACATGCTCGAACACCAGCGAGCCAAGTCCAAGTGCGGCGAGCCATGAGAGCACAACCGCGGCCACGACGAGCAGCGAGGCGACCAAGGATCGGAGCAGCAGGAACAGGACCAGTAGCACCACGGCGAGTACGAGGGGAATCACCAGTTTGGTGTCAGCGGCGCTCGCCTCCTGGACGTCGACCCGTTCCGCCCCTTCGCCACCGACCAGCGCCGCGGGCGGCAGATCGGCCCGCAGCCGCTTGATCACGGCCGCTTCGGCATCGCTGTCCGGCTGAGCCGCCGGTACGACCTCGACCAGCGACCAGCCGTTGCCCTCCCGCTCGGTTTCCGCTGACACCACCTTGTCCGTCGCACGCGCCACGGCGAGTACCTGCGCCACCTGATCGGTAGGAGTCGCCACTGTGAAGGGCCGGCCACCCTCGCCCGGGTAGGCCCGATCAAGCGTCGCGAATCCAGTCACCGACTCCGGAGTGTTGGTGAACGAGTCGGCCTCCCTCAGGTCCGTCGAGAGCCCGAGCACACCGAGTCCCAGCAACCCGAGCGCCAGCGCCGAAACTCCGGCCGACCGCAACGGCCGGGCGAACACCCACCGCCACCAGTCGCGGCCGGCAGGCGCAGTACTGGCCAGGGCAGGGACACGCGGCCAGAAGACCTTGCGGCCCAGCGCCGTCAGTACTGCGGGGAACAGCGTCAGCATGGTCACCAGAGTCGCCACGATGCCCAGCGCGCCGATCACCCCGATCCCGGAGATGTCGTTCATGTCGGCCACGACCAGACAGCCCAGGCCGAGGGCGACCGTCGATCCCGACGCGAGGATCGCCGGCCCCACACTCTTCAACGCGGCGCGCATCGCGGCATGGACATCACGGTGGTGGCGCAGTTGCTCGCGGTACCGCGCGACGATCAGCAGCGCGTAGTCGGTCCCGGCGCCGAACACCATCACGATCATGATCGAGGAACTCTGCGTACTCACCGTCAGGTCCAGCGCACCGGCGATGACCCGGACCAGCGCCATCGACAGGTACGCGGCAGCCCCGACGCTCAGCAGCGGCACCAGCCAGAGGAACGGGCTGCGGTAGGTGATGATCAGCAGGACCGCGACGACGATGACGGTGACGAGCAGCAGGGTCGTGTCGATCCCCTCGAACACCGCGTCGACATCCGCGTCGATCGCGGCCGGGCCGGTCACCTCGGCCCGCAGACCACTCGGCCGGTCGGCGGTAAGCGCCCGGACCCGTTCGACGAACTTGGCGACACCCGCGTCGTTCCCGCTCGCCGGCTGGCCGACGGCATACATGAGAGCCGTGCCGTCCTCGGAGGGGACCGGCGGCATGTCGACCTTGAACTCCCGGGCGAGCGCGGCATGCTGCCGCGCCACCACCTGCTTGTCCCCGTCGGCGAGACCGCCGTCCCGGTGATAGACGACGATCAGCTCGTCGTCCTCGGAGCCCGGCACACGATCCTCGGTCTGATGCACGAGCGTCGATTCCGCATTGCCCGGCAGCTGATCGGTGACGTCGTCACTCTGCACGTCACCCAGCCCCGCGACCAACGGAAACACCGCCACCAGCAACAACACCCAGACCGCGACCACACCCCACTTACCCCGCCGCCCAGCCTGCAACGTGAACATGAGAACCTCCCCTGTCTTTGGACCTCAAACACTGGCCCAGCAGGTCAGGCGATTCGTCCGCCCACAGTGGACAGTCCGCAGTACTCCCGTGGTGGACAGCTACCGCGTCCTGCGGCAGCGTGGACCAACCCATCCATGGCCCTACCCGGCGACGGCCCCGCCATCACCAGCCAACCCGGCAACCCGCCCACAGCCCCACCGGCGATGGCTCCCCTGCCTGCATCACCAGCCAACCCGGCAACCCGGCAACCCACCCAACGTCGGGCAGTGTGGGGACCAACCCACCACAGCCCCACCCGGCGACGGCCCCGCCGTCACCAGCCAACACGGCAACCACCCAAACGCCGGGCGCGCCACCGCTCTCACCAAGCGGCCGACGCAGGAGGCCGCGCACCAGGGCGGGCGGGAGCGCCAGCGAAGCACGCGACGAAGGAGCGGGCGCAGCGGGCAGCGTGGGGGATTTAGCTGGGGGTGGTTACGGGTGGGAGCTCTATTTTGAAGGTGCAGCCGCCGGGGATGTTGGTTACTGCTATCTGGCCGTCGTGGGATTCGACCACGCCTCGGGCGATGGCGAGGCCCAGGCCGCCGCCGCCGTTGCTTGCGCTGGTTGCCGGGCCGTTGGCGGGGGTGCGTTGTTCGTCGCCTCGCCAGCCGATGTCGAAGACGCGGTCGAGGTCTTCGTCGGGGATGCCGCCGCAGCCATCCGTCACGGCGAGCCGGACGCGGCCGTCGTCCTCGCGGGCGACCATCACCTTGACCGTGCCGCCGGGTTCGGTGTGGCGGATCGCGTTGCCGACCAGGTTCGTCACCGCGCGCGTCAGTTCGTCCGCGTCGCCGTGCACCGCCAGCCGATCGTCGTCGGCCGGCGTCGATACCGTCAGCGCCACGCCCTCCGAACGGGCATGTTCGCAGCTCTCCCCCACCACGTCCTCGGCCAGTTCGCGCAGGCTCACGGAAGACCGTCGACGCGGCGGTGGCGCGGCCGACAACCGGGACAGTTCGAAGAGGTCGTCCACCAGGCCGGTCATCCGGTCGACGGTCGCGCGCATCTGCCGCAGAGCGCCCGGTACGTCCTCGATGACGCCGTCCTCCAGCCCCTCCGAGACCGCCCGCAGCCCGGCGAGCGGAGTACGGAGATCGTGGGACATGAAGGCGACCAACTCGCGCCGGCTGGCCTCCAGCGCTCGCTCGCGCTCGTTCGACGCGGCCAGCTTCTTCCGGGTCATCTCCAGCTCGTCGGTGATCGCCGCCAGCTCGGCGGGCACGTTCGCGCTGCCTTCGACCGGCTCGTACGACGTACCGAGATGCCGCAGCCGTCGTCCGACATCACGCGAGCCGGTGCTGATCCAGTGCCCGAGCAGTACCGACATCGCCAGCCCCAGCAACCCGGAGAACGCCAGCGTCCACAGCACCACCAGCGAGTCGTGAGCCGAGATGAACATCGCCTGCACGCTCTGCGTCACCGCGGCAAGAGCGCCCAGCATCGGTACCAGGCCGGCGACGATGATCGTGATCCGCAGCGACTTGCGCCGGAACCGCCACAGCACCGCCGCACCGAGCAGGGCGACGATCAGCGTCCAGCCGGCGGTGAGCGCGAGGATCGTGAACTGGTCGCGGTTCATTCGGCCTCACCCGCGAACCGGTATCCCGTCCGGGGAACGGTCAGCACCAGCTGCGGGTCCGACGGATCGACCTCGATCTTCTCCCGCAGCCGGCGGACGTGCACGGTCACCGTCGACGAATCGCCGAAGTCCCAGCCCCACACCCGCCGCAACAGCTCCGCCTTCGTATACGCCTTGCCCGGATGCGACACCAGGAACGCCAGCAGATCGAACTCGCGATGCGTCAACGACAACGCGGCACCATCAAGCGTGGCGATCCGGGCAGCGGTGTCGACCGCGATCGGCCCGGCGCGGAGCTTGGTCGGCGTCAGGTCGAGCCCGGCCAGCCGTTCCTCCCGCCGCAGCATCGCCTGCACCCGCAGCGTCAGCTCGCGCGGGCTGAACGGCTTGACCACGTAATCGTCCGCGCCGAACTCCAGCCCGACCAGGCGGTCCTCTTCCTCACCGCGGGCCGACAGCATGATCACCGCGGCACCGTCGTCGGCGGCGCGCATCCGGCGCAGTACCTCCAGCCCCGACAGTCCGGGCAGCATCACGTCCAGTACGACGACCGACGGCTTCCACTGCTGCCACACCTCGACCGCCATCACGCCATCGGCGACCACGCGGGCGTCGTACCCGGCCTTGGTCAGGTACGCCGAGACGACGTTCGACACGGTCGGGTCGTCGTCCACCACGAGCACACGAGTAGCCACTGGTCGAGCGTAGAGCGTCCGTCCGGCCGAAAGCGCCACCTGGCCCGCTGCGGAGTGGGACGTAAGCGAGCGGTATCCGCTAGTGGCTCCTGAAACCCGCCGATGCTCCCTACGGTCGAAGAGTGCAGCCAGTACACACCGAAGTCGATCTAGTCCTCCCCTGCCTCAACGAGGCCGCCGCCCTGCCCTGGGTGCTCACCCGGCTGCCGGCCGGAGTACGGGCTGTTGTCGTCGACAACGGCTCCACCGACGGCTCAGCGGAGATCGCTGCCCGACTGGGAGCACTAGTGGTGCCGTGTGAGGTCCGCGGGTACGGCGCCGCTTGCCATGCGGGTCTAGAGGCCAGTACTGCGCCAGTGGTCGCCTTCCTCGACGCAGACGCCTCCCTGGATCCGCGGCAGCTGGTGCGGGTGACTGCGCCCGTGCTGTCCGGGCAGATCGACCTCATGCTCGGCAGGAGGCGGCCAGTGTCGCGCAATGTCTGGCCGTGGCATCTGCGGCTGGCCAATGCTGAGCTGTCTAGGCGGATACGTCGGCGTACCGGAGTACTGCTCAGGGATCTTGGGCCGATGCGGGCAGCGCGGCGGGAGGCCTTGCTGGGCTTGGATCTACGCGACCGGCGGTCGGGGTATCCGCTCGAGACGGTGGTGAGGGCTGCCGATGCGGGGTGGCGGATAGCGGAGGTCGACGTGGACTACTTGCCGCGCTCTGGGCGCTCCAAGGTCACCGGTACGCCGCTTGGCGCCGCGCGGGCCGTGCTGGACATGTCGAAGGTGCTGTCGGCGTGAAGGCGGACACGCTGATCGTGATCGCCAAGGAGCCGGTCGCTGGGCGGGTCAAGACACGCCTGCAGACGGAGTTCACCCCTGCGGAGGCAGCGGCCCTTGCCCGAGCCTCACTGGCCGACACGCTTGCAGCAGTCCGATCCACGCCGGTACGCCGGTACGTGCTCGCCCTCGACGGGCAGAGCGGACCGTGGCTCCCAGGCGGGTTCGAGGTAGTCGAGCAGCGGGGTGATGGGCTGGCAGAGCGGCTCGCCGGGGCATTCGAGGACGCGTACGCCGGTGGGCCGATGCTGCTGGTGGGTATGGACACTCCTCAGCTCACCCGGGAACTGCTGGACGTCGACTGGGCTGACCACGACGCGGCGCTGGGGCTGACCGAGGATGGCGGCTACTGGGCTCTCGGGTTGCGGCAACCGGACCGGCGAGCGCTGGTCGGCGTACCGATGTCCACTGATCACACCGGGGCGGATCAGCTGGCACGGCTGCGGTTGCTCGGGTACAGGGTGTTGCTGCTGCCGATGTTGCGGGACATGGACACGCCGGAGGATGCGGCCGCGTTGGCGGCTCGGTTTCCCGAGTTGCGGATGTCGCGGTTGCATCGGCGGTTGCAGCATGCCGCGTCGCCGGGGTTGCTGTTCGAGAAGGCGCTGTCCGGTGCACGAGTGGTTGCCAAGGGCATCGATGGGCAGGCGGTGCCGTCGTTGTGCGAGGTCGATCGCTGGCAGGCGCCGGCCGACGAGGTGGACCGGCTGGCGCTGAGCCGGTGCGAGGGGCCGGTCCTCGACATCGGTTGCGGACCGGGGCGAATCGTCACGGCTCTGGCGGAGCGTGGGATTCCGGCGCTTGGAGTCGACATCTCGGCGGAGGCTGTGCTGCTGACCACGAACCGAGGCGCTCCCGCGCTCCGGCGTCCCGTGCAGGAGCCGTTGCCGGGCGAGGGGCGCTGGGGAAGCGTTCTCTTGATGGACGGCAACATCGGCATCGGCGGTGCGCCTGCCCTCTTGCTACGCCGTTGCGCCGAGCTGGTCCGGCCCGACGGGCTGGTCCTGGTTGAGGTCGACCCCGATGACAACCTCGACGACACCGCCCCGATCGTCCTGCACGCCGACGGCGGCCGCCGCTCAAAACCTTTGCCCTGGGCAAGGGTTGGCACCCGGGCAGTACTACGCCACGCCCTCGCCGCCGACCTACTAGCCACGGAGGATTGGCGCACCCCCCACCGAGCCTTCCTGGCCTTCCGCCGAGCCCCCGCCACCCTCCGCCAGGCGTCCTACCGATGAAGGCATCGGAGGAGGCGGCCGGGCTCCGCCGGGGTGGGGTGGGGTTGGCAGTTGGCGGGGCTGTTGCTGTTGCTGTGGCGGTGGGCGTTCTGGCGGCGGAAGCCGCTGGGTGGTGGCCGAATCTGGTGTTGGTGATCGGGTGCCTGGTGGTGGGGGGTGTTGGGTGGTTGGTGACTCGGCGGCCGGCTGGGGCGCGCGTCGTACTGGCTGTGGTTGCGGTGGCGGCTGTTTGTCAGGTGCCGGGGTTGTTCCGGGCACCGATCACCAGTACCGACGCCTACCGGTATGTGTGGGATGGGCGGGTGCAGCTGTCAGGGAGCTCGCCCTACAGCCATGTGCCGCTGGCAGATCAGTTGGCTCGGCTGAGGGATCCGGTGCTGTTCCCAGGCCTCTCCCCCACCGACCGCACCGGGGTAACCGGACCACCCCGGGTACCGCGAGACCCAGCTGCCCTAGCAGCGGCCTCGGCTGATGATCCGCGGACGAAGATCAACCGGCCGCGAGTACCGACCATCTACCCGCCAGTGGCTCAGGCGTACTTCGCGGCGGTCGCCCTTGTCACCCCCTGGTCGGCAGGGACGTTCGGACTCCAGGTAGCGGCCGCAGCACTCGCCGTGACCTTGACCGCGCTCCTGGCGAGCCAACTCAAGCGCTCCAACCGCGACCCACGCTGGGCTCTCCTGTGGGGTTGGTCACCGATCGTGGTCCTGGAGGCCGGCAGCGCAGCCCATGTCGACGTGCTTTCAGCCCTCCTCATCGCCGCCGCGGTAGCGGTCGCTGCCCGTCGCCGACCAGTCATCGCCGGCCTCCTCCTCGGCGCCGCAGCAGCCACCAAACTCCTGCCCCTCCTCCTGCTCCCAGCCTTCACCGCCATCAAGAAGAGAGACCTCCGTACGCCGCTGGTTGCCGTCGGCACCTTCGTGGGCAGCTACATCCCGCACCTGCTCGCCGCAGGCACCCTGGTGATCGGCTTCCTCCCCGGCTACCTCACCCAGGAAGGATTCGACGATGGCAGCTCCCGCTCGGCGATTCTCGCGCTGGTGTTGCCTCCTGAGGCCCGCCAGCTCGCCGCCGGGCTACTCGCAGTGACGCTCGCCATCGTCGCCCTGCAGCGCCACGGCCGCGAGCCGATCGCCGTCACCTGCTGCTGGCTGTACGGCGCCGCGCTGCTCGTCACCACTCCCACTTACCCCTGGTACGGACTCCCCTTGATTGCCCTTGCCGTACTGGCCAACAGGTTCGAGTGGCTGGTAGTACCGGTCGCCGCGTACCTCGCCTACGCCAGCTTCGGCCACGACCAGCGGCAGGGCCTGATCTACGCGGCAGCCCTTGTCACCGTTGTCATCGCGATCACGCTGCGTCAACGAGGTGCCACAGCAATCCGGTTTGACGAACCGATCGGCGCACGCCAACACTGAGCGGCGTGAGAATCGCTCTGGTTAATTCGGCCGACCACGCCGAGCTGCATCCGCACGACCTGCCGCTCGCGGCCGCCCTCCGGACCGCCGGTCTCGACCCGGTGGCCGAAGTGTGGACAGACCCGTCGGTCGACTGGTCCGCGTACGACGCGGTGCTGCTGCGCGCCGTCTGGGACTACCACCTGCACTACCTCGAGTTCACCGAGTGGCTCGGCCAGCTCGACAAGGCTGGCGTGAAGCTGATCAACGAGGCCGACCTGGTTCGCTGGAACGCCGACAAGCGCTACCTGCTGGAGCTCCGCGAGCGCGGTGTCGCGATCGTGCCGTCGCAGGTCGCGGCCGGCGCCTGCCTGCGCGAGGTCGTCGGCGGGCTGGACGGCCAGGAGATCGTGATCAAGCCGACCGTCAGCGCCACTGCCCATCACACGATCCGCGGTACCGCGGGCTCCGCCGAGCTCAGCAGCGCGATCGAGGACCTGCCGGACGACGTCTACCTCGTGCAGCCGTTCCAGCCGGAGATCCAGAGCGAGGGCGAGTGGTCGCTGATCTTCTTCGGCGGCGAGTTCAGCCACGCGGTCCTGAAGCGCCCGGCAGCTGGTGACTACCGGGTGCAGAACGACTTCGGCGGTACGGCCGAACTGCTCGACCCGCCCGCGGCCGTCCTCGACGGCTCGATCGCGGCCATCGCGGCCGCCAACAGTCGCCAGGCCCCCGTCTACGCCCGCGTCGACGGCATCCTCAGCAACGGCCGCTACCTGCTGATGGAGCTCGAGCTGATCGAGCCGTACCTGTTCCTCCCGCTGGCCGCCAGTGCGACCACCCGCTTCGCCACCGCGGTCGCCGACCGGCTCGAGCTAGCCTAAGTACAGTATCTAAGTGGACTAACTCTCATATAGTAAGACGCGCTCCGAAACCCTGCCGGGCGGGCATAGCGTTTTGCGTTATGAGGCCGACCCTGACAGTGATCGCAGACCCCGCGGACCGCTGGATGACCAAGGCAGCCTGCGTCGGACAAGCATCCTTGTACGACGAGACCGCATCGCCTTGGGAGCAGCGCAAGGCGCGCGAGCTCTGCCTGAGCAGTTGCCCCGTGATCGACGAGTGCCATGCCTGGGCCCGCCGGGAGAAGTTCACCGGTACCGCCGCAGGCCAGCGCCTGCTCTACGGCCGCCGCCGCGGCCACCCGGAGCCAGCGACCGCTCCAGAGAGCGCAGTCAGCTAGGGACCGCGGTCAGCTGAGGCCGAGGTTGACGCTGAGGTAGCCGTCGTAGTCCGGGTCGTGCGGCCGAGAGAGCACATGCGCGACCCAGGACTGCCGCTCCTGGTTCACTACGAGCAGCTCCCACGCGCATGCGGTCGGACCGTCCGGCGGCACCAAGTGGAAGTCCGTAGTACCGAGGTCTGCGCGCAGGGAGCGCACGTACAGGATGTCGAGCTCCCACCAGCCGAGGATGCCCCAGAGCGCCTCGGTGCCGGTATGGACGATCAGGAACGCCATCCCAGGCCGCTCGGCGGTCACTGGGGGCAGGAGCTTGTCCGCTGCGTCCAGGGCCGCCTCCTGGGCGGCAGCGTCGGGCAGTACTCCGGAAGCCGAGATGCCGGTCACCCTGACCCGCCAGTCGCCGCGTGGCTCGACGCCGAGGGTACGGGTCAGCCGTGGTCGGTAGGCGGTCATCGGCAGTGGAGCGGTCATGAGTCAATCATCTCGCGGCCTAGGTCCAGTTAATGTCTGATCTATGCCGACCATCGAGGACGTCCGTACTGCCGCCGCCGGACTGCGCGGGCGGATTCACCGCACCCCGATGGTCGAGTCGTCGGCCCTCGATGAGCTGTTCGGTGGACGGCTCACGCTGAAGGCCGAGCTGTTCCAGAAGACGGGGAGCTTCAAGGTTCGCGGGTTGCTCAACAAGACGCTCAAGTTGACCGCGGAAGAGCGCGAGCGCGGGGTCATCACGGTGTCGGCGGGCAATGCGGCCGGGGCGCTGGCGTGGGCGGCGCGGGATGCCGGGGTGCCGGCGACGGTGGTGATGGCGAAGACGGCGGTACCGGCGAAGATCGCGGCGGCTCGGGCGTACGGGGCTCAGGTGGAGCTGGTCGAGGGCGATCTGATGGGCGCCTACGAGTCGATCCGGGACGAGCGGAAGCTGACCGGCGTCCACCCGTTCGACGATCTCGACGTGATCACCGGGCACGGCAGCCTTGCGCTGGAACTCCTCGACGACCGGCCTGACGTCGATACCGTGCTCGTGCCGGTCGGTGGTGGCGGACTCATCTCCGGCGTCGCGCTGGTCATCAAGTTGATCCGGCCGAGCATCCGGGTGATCGGCATCGAGCCGGAGAACGCTGATGTGGTCAGCCGCAGCCTGGCCGCTGGTTCACCGCAGAAGCTGCCGACCGCCAAGAGCGTCGCCGACGGTCTCGCGGCGCCGGTCTGCGGCACGCACAACTACCCGATCATCGCCCAGTACGTCGATCAGATGGTCCGCGTGTCCGAGGAGTCGATCATCGAGGCCACCCGGCTGGTCATGTCCCGCACCAAGCTCGCGCTGGAGCCCGCCGCCGCTGCACCGTTCGCCGCCCTGCTGGAAGGCAAGATCGAGCTCCGCACGCTGACCGCCAGCGTGGTCAGCGGCGGGAACCTCGACGTCGCGAAGCTGGCCCTCTAACCGATCCGCCCGCGAGGCTAGGCGTGGACAGGGTCCAGTTGACGGGGTGGGGTGTCCGGGATTACGCCGTCGCCGGGGTCGTTGACCAGGTCGCCTTGGCGGACTGGGTCGTTTTCGGGGAGGAGGATGTCCCGGGCTACGACCAGCATCAGCCAGAGGGTGCCGGCCATCCGTAGTACGACGGAGAGCCAGTAGATCTTGTCCGGCTGGTTCGGGTCTCCGGGGGCCAGGTACTGGGCGAGATGCAGCCAGACCATCATCCAGTAGAAGCACTCGCAGGCCTGCCAGATCAGCCAGTCGCGCAGCTTCGGCCGGGCCAGGGCGACCAGCGGCAGCAGCCACAGCACGTACTGCGGTGAGTACACCTTGTTGACCAGCAGGAACGCGGCCACCACAAGGAAGGCCAACTGCGCGAACCGCGGCGGCCGCGGCGCCATCAGCCCGAGGATCGCGATCGAGAGACACAGTCCGGCGAAGATGACGATGTTGAGCTGGTTGACGTCGGCGACCTCGTGCTTGGCCAGCTTGAGGACGTACCAGATCGAGCCGTAGTCGCTCTCGCGCTCGTCGTTGAAGACCCAGAACGACAGCCACTCGTTCTTCGCCAGCAGGTAGATCGGCGCGTTGACCAGCCCCCAGCTGAACCCGGTCGCCACCAGCGCGAGGAACCACTGCCACAGCTTCCGGCCGCGCAGGCAGACGATCAGCAGCGGCCCGAGCAGCAGGAACGGGTAGAACTTCGCCGCCGTCCCCAGCCCGAGCAGGAGGCCGAACCAGATCGGCTTGCCCCGCGACCACGCATACATCGCGCCGGCCGTCAGTACGACGGCGAAGAGGTCCCAGTTGATCGTGGAGGTGAACGCCAGTACCGGCGCGGCGGCGACGTACAGGGCGATCATCGGCTGCCCGCGAGCCCCGCCCTGGCGTTTGGCCACCCCGCGCGCGGTCGCCACGGTCAGGCCGACCAGGATCAGCGCGCAGAGGAAGAGCATCGCCACGTTGACGACGAAGAAGACGCCGGCCGTGTCGCGCTTCTGCGCCTCGGTGACATCCTTCTTCGGGTCGCCGGTGAAGACCCAGGTGATCTTGGCCGCGACCTCCATGAAGCCGCCGGTGAGCACCGGGTACTCCAGCACCGGGTAGTTGCCGGTGTCCAGGAACGGCCGGTTGCCCTCGGCGAAGCCGCGCTCCTGGTACAGGTAGCCGATGTCGGAGTAGCACAGCGCCTGGAACGGCCGCCAGCTCTGCCGGTTCCAGCCGTCCTCCATACAGGGCGCCTTCTGCAGCACACCGAGCGCGAAGGTGATGCAGCACACCGCGAGCGCGATCCGCAGCGGCGTCCACCACGACGAGCTGAGCCGGGCGAACTTGCCGGTGGGACCGCCGAGGCCCACAGTCAGACGCGCGACGGCCGGTTCGACCTCAGGTCGTCGTTGCGAGTCCTGGGCACTAGGTGGCGTCACGGTGGCCATACTCTCCTATCCGTCGGCCGCCCGGCAGGCGGCGCCCGCCAGGTTACCTAGGTTGTCCACCCCTGTGCGTCATTGCGGTCGGCCGCGCGTCTCTCCAGTCGGGTCAGGACGGCAGCGGCCCGGGCCGGGTCCTCCCACCAGAACAGGTGCCCGGCGCCCTCGAACAGCTCCAGCTGAGCGCCTGGGATCAAGCCGGCCAGTCGGTGCCCGTTCACTACTGGGATGCCGGCGTCCGCAGTACCGTGCAGGACGGTACCGGGAGTCTCACCGAGAGTGCGCGGCCCTGGTAGGTCTCGAACAGCGCCTCGACGCCGACGACTGGGGTGTCAGCGCCAGCGGCCGCTTCTGACGGGGACTCGGTGGCGGAGAGCCAGGCGGTGTTCCAGAGCGCAGAGGGAGGGGCCGGGGTCGAGGCCGACGCCGTCGGCGAGCAGGTCGCGGACTCGGTGGAGTTCGGCGATTGCCCTTTCGGGCCGGCCTGCTTGACACAGGCCGAGGACGAGGAGCTCCCACCGGCGCTCGCGATAGGGGCTCTCAGCAACGGCTTGCTCCAGCGCGGGAACCGCCCTCGCGACATCACCGAGCGCGAGCCGGGCCGCCTGCAACTCCTCCACCGCAACCTGCCGCAACTCCTCCAGCCGCGCCCGCGAGCCGGCCACCGACGGCGAGTCCCCCAGATCCGCCCACGGCGTGCCGCGCCAAAGCGCCAACGCCGACTCCAGACTCGCCTCGGCCCGCACCGCGTCATCCCCCCGGAGCTGTTGCAGCCCCCGATTCACAGCCGCGGCAAACTGCGCATGATCCGTCTGCCCAGCCGGTACCACGAGCGCATACCCAGCCGGCATCCGCCTGATCCACTGCCCGATCCCCGTACTCCGCAACCGCCACACCATCACCCGCAACGCCCGCACAGCGTTCGCCGGCTGCCCGTCCCGCCAGACGTACTCAGCCAGCAGCTCATCACCGACGGCAAAGCCATCCCCCGTGGACAGCCCCGCCACCAACCGCCGCGACAAACTCCCACCCAACGGAACCCCCACCCCGTCGACCTCGAACGCCAACTCCCCCAACACCCGACACACCACCCCGGCTCCCATGCCCCCACATTCCCGCCCCCACCTTGCAAGCACCTTGCAACAGCGTCGGGCAGGAACTCGGCGTCAGCTCAGGCGGGGGAGCTTGGCGTGGCGGTTCACGTCCTTGTAGATGAGGTAACGGAAGGGGCCGGGTCCGCCCGCATAGCAAGCCTGCGGGCAGAAGGCGCGGAGCCAGAGGAAGTCGCCCTCCTGGACCTCGACCCAGTCCTTGTTGAGCAGGTACACGGCCTTGCCTTCGAGGATGTAGATGCCGTGTTCCATCACGTGCGTCTCCGGGAACGGGATCACCCCACCCGGCTCGAAGCTCACGATGTTGACGTGGAAGTCGTACCGGACATCCAGCGGATCGACGAACCGCTGCGTCCGCCACCGCCCCTCGGTGCCCGGCATCTCGATGCCCTCGACCTCGACCTCGTTCGTCACGAAGGCAGCCGGTACGTCGATCCCCTCCACCGCCTCGTACGCCTTCCGGACGAAGTGGAAGGTCGCGAGCTGATCGCTGGTGTTGCGCAGCGTCCAGTCCGAGCCAGGCGGCAGGAACGCATATCCACCCGGCGCCAGCTCATGCTTCTCCCCGCCAACAGTCAGCACCAAGCTGCCGGAGACGACGAACAACACAGCCTCAGCACCCGGATCCGTCTCCGGCTTGTCGCTGCCCCCGCCGGGCGAGACCTCGACGATGTACTGCGAGAATGTCTCCGCGAACCCCGACAGCGGCCGCGCGATCACCCAGAGCCGGGTGTTCTCCCAGAACGGCAGCTGGCTGGTGACGATGTCGCGCATCGTGCCGCGCGGCAGTACGGCGTACGACTCGGTGAAGACAGCGCGGTCGGTGGTCAGCTCCGTCTGCGCGGGGTGCCCGCCCTTCGGGGAGTAGTAGGTCATGCGTCGTCTCCTCGGGTCAGCAGCCGGCCACGAGGCTCGGCGTGGATGTCGATCGGGCGGCCGCGCAGCCAGGTACTGCGCACCACACCGGCCAGCGGGCGTCCGGCGTACGGGGTGATCGCGTTCTTGTGATGCAGCGCGGCGACGTCCACCACGAACGACTCGTCCGGCGCGAAGACGCAGAAGTCTGCCTCGTACCCGACCTCGAGCCGGCCCTTGCGCGCCAGACCTACCTGCGCGGCCGGCGCCTGGCACATCCAGCGGGCGACGTCGGTCAGGGTGAACCCACGCTCGCGCGCGCCGGTCCAGACGGCGGACAGCCCGACCTGGAGCGAGGCGATGCCGCCCCAAGCCGCGCCGAAGTCGCCGGTGTCGAGCCGTTTGAGGTCGATCGTCGAGGGCGAGTGGTCGGACACCACCAGGTCGATCAGCCCAGCCCTCAAACCGTCCCAGAGCAGCGAACGGTTGGCCGCCTCACGGATGGGTGGGCAGCACTTGTACTGCGTTGCGCCGTCGGGAATCTCCTCGGCGGAGAAGGTGAGGTAGTGCGGGCACGTCTCCGCCGTGATCCGCACGCCGTCGCGCCGAGCGGCGGCCAGCAACGGCAGTACGTCTGCGCTGGAGACGTGCAATATGTGCACTCGGCAACCAGTCTGCCGGGCGAGGTCGATCACCTGCGCGACCGCGGCGTTCTCCGCGTCGCGTGGGCGGGAGTGCAGGAAGCGCTGGTAGCTCACACCGTCCGGCGCGGGAGCGCTGTCGATCCGGTGGGCGTCCTCGGCGTGCACGATCAGCAGCCCGTCGAAGGAACTGATCTCGCGCATCGCCTGCTCCACTTGCGCCGAATCCAGCGGCGGGAACTCGTCGACGCCCGAATGCAGCAGGAAGCACTTGAACCCGAACACCCCGGCCTCGTGCAGCGGCCTCAGCTGTTCGGCATTGCCGGGAATCGCACCGCCCCAGAAGCCGACGTCGACGTAGGCCTGACTCTGGGCTGTTTTTCTCTTGAGCTCCAGGGCCGGTACGTCGCAGGTCGGCGGGATGCTGTTGAGCGGCATGTCGACGATCGTGGTGACGCCACCCGCCGCGGCCGCCCGGGTCGCGCTGGTGAAGCCCTCCCAGTCGGTCCGCCCTGGATCGTTCACGTGCACGTGTGAATCGACCAGCCCGGGGAAAAGCACCTCGTCGTCGGCCAGCTCGACGACCTCGAGAGCCGTCACGCCGTGGTCGCCGTGGTCGTTGTAGGCGGTGTCGTACGGGTCGATGGTGACGATCCGGCCGTCCTGCACGCCCACTGCGGCGGGTACCAGGCCCGTGGTACTGACCATCCGGCGGGCCCGGATGACGAGGTCCAGCGCGGTCATGCGGTCCCCTCTCGGTTGAAACTCATCGTAGGTCGGCTGCGATCTGTTCACCGAGCAATCGCAGCAACGGCACCGGATCGGCGATACACCGCCGTACGTCGGGCTCCAGGTCGGTCAGCGCATAGGCCTTCCCGATCCCCGCCTCCCGCAGCCGCTCCCCGTCCAGCGTGTTGGCCCCACAAACAGCCACCACCGGTACGTCCGCAGCCGCCCCCGCCGCAGCCACCCCGACCACCGCTTTCCCGCGCAACGTCTGCTCGTCCAACTTCCCCTCACCGGTGACCAGCAAGTCAGCGCCAGCCACCCGCTCTCGAAACCCAACCAGCTCAAGCACTAGCCCGATCCCCGCCTGCAACTCCCCATCCAGCACCGCCAACACCGCAAACCCCACTCCCCCCGCGGCGCCCGCCCCCGGCGCGTCACGCGCGTCCCGCCGGCCGACGCAAGACGTAGAGCGGAGGTCCACCCCCGCCGTGCGCGCGGTGTGGCGGTGCTCCTGGCTGAGGGTCTGCGCCACGAGATCCGCCCAATGGCCCAGAGCGCTGTCGAGCTCCTCGACCTCCCCCGGCCCCGCTCCCTTCTGCGGTCCGTAGGTGGCTGCTGCGCCGGTTGGGCCGGTCAGGGGGTTGTCCACGTCGCAGGCGACGACCAGCTCGACGCCCTGCAGCCGTTTGCGGACAGCAGCCAACTCAAGAGACTCCGCAGCAAGCAACCCGGCACCACCCTCTGGTACCTCTTCACCATGGGCGTCGAGCACCCTGGCTCCCAGCGCGCGGATCAGCCCAGCACCTCCGTCGGTACTCGCGCTACCGCCGATCCCGAGGATCACTCGCGTGCACCCATCGTCGATCGCCGCGGCCAGCACCTCACCGACACCGCGCGACGAAGCAGCCATCGGAGAAGGCACGCCGCCCGGCAGGCGTACCAGCCCACAGACGTCAGCCAACTCGACCACTGCCGTATCCCCACGCCGCGCATACCCACTCCGCACCGGCACACCAGTCGGCCC
Organism: Kribbella sp. NPDC051620; assembly: GCF_044453825.1. Classification (NCBI taxonomy): domain Bacteria; kingdom Bacillati; phylum Actinomycetota; class Actinomycetes; order Propionibacteriales; family Kribbellaceae; genus Kribbella; species Kribbella sp. NPDC051620. The sequence continues at coordinate 573,732 of NZ_JBITDB010000001.1, read as the reverse complement.
GGCCGCCGTCACCGGCACGAACTCGAACCCAGCACCGACAACAGCAGCCAAGGTCCCATCCCCACCATCAGCCACCGCCACCCAGTCGACCACGACATCGCCCCGAGCCCGCCGCATCCCCTCCGCGAGCGCTGCAGCTACCCCATCACTCCCCACCGACCCCTTGAACTTGTCCGAAGCAACCACCACCAACACCACCAGCCACACCTCCACTCCTACGCCACGTGCCCGGTATCTCTCAGGTGAGGACTGTGATTGCGGTTGGAGCGTCCTCGGGGTGTTCGGCGAGGGGTTCGAATTCGGTGATGTTGTTGAGTTCGGTGCCCATCGAGACGTTGGTGACTCGTTCCAGGATCACCTCGACGACGACCGGGACGCGGAACTCGTCCAGCAGTTTCTTCGCCTGCTCCAGGGCCGGCAGGATCTCGTCCGGCTCGGAGACCCGCAGCGCCTTGCAGCCCAGCCCTTCGGCGACCTTGACGTGGTCAACGCCGTAGCCGTTGAGTTCTGGGCTGTTGAGGTTTTCGAAGGAGAGCTGGACGCAGTAGTCCATCTCCAACCCACGCTGCGCCTGGCGGATCAGACCCAGGTACGAGTTGTTCACAACCACATGGATGTACGGAATGTTGAACTGCGCCCCCACCGCCAGCTCCTCGATCAGGAACTGGAAGTCGTAGTCCCCCGACAACGCGACAACAGTCGAATCCGGGTCGGCGACGGCGACACCGAGCGCCGCCGGCACAGTCCAACCCAACGGCCCGGCCTGCCCCGCGTTGATCCAGTGCCGCGGCCGATAGACATGCAGCAACTGCGCCGCCTGGATCTGCGACAGGCCGATCGTGCTGACATACCGGGTCTCCGGACCGAACGCCCGGTTCATCTCCTCGTAGACACGCTGCGGCTTCACCGGTACCGCATCGAAGTGAGTCTTCCGCTGCAAAGTCGCCCGGCGCTCGCGGCACTCCTCCCCCCAGGAAGAGCGCTCAGCCAGCCTGCCCTCGAGCGCCCACTCCCGAGCGACCTCGATGAAGACCTCCAGCGCCGCCCGCGCATCCGAGACGATCGAGTAGTCCGGCGCCAGCACCCGCCCGATCTGCGTCGGCTCGATGTCGACGTGCACGATCTTGCGGCCTTCGGTGTACGTCGCGATCGACCCGGTATGCCGGTTGGCCCACCGGTTCCCGATCCCCAGCACGAAGTCGGACGCCAGCAAGGTCGCGTTCCCGTACCGATGCGACGTCTGCAACCCCACCATCCCCGCCGCCAGCGGATGATCGTCCGGAATCGAACCCCACCCCATCAGCGTCGGCACAACCGGTACGCCGACCAGCTCAGCAAACTCGACCAGCAACGCAGCGGCGTCCGCGTTGATCACCCCACCACCCGCGACGATCAGCGGCCGCTCGGCGGAGTTGAGCATGCCCAGCGCCTTCTCCGCCTGGGCCCGAGTCGCGGCCGGCCGTAGTACCGGCAGCGGCTCGTACGTGTCGATGTCGAACTCGATCTCCGCCAACTGCACGTCGATCGGCAGGTCGACGAGCACCGGCCCCGGCCGCCCCTCGCGCATCAACCAGAACGCGCGCTGGAACGTCCCCGGCACCTGCGCTGCCTCCATCACTGTCACCGCCCACTTGGCGACAGGGGCCGCGATCGAGGCGATGTCGACCGCCTGGAAGTCTTCCTTGTGCAGCTTGGCCACCGGCGCCTGCCCGGTGATGCACAGGATCGGGATGGAGTCGGCCGAAGCGGAGTACAGGCCGGTGATCATGTCGGTGCCGGCCGGCCCCGACGTACCGATGCAGATGCCGATGTTCCCGAAGGCGGCCCGCGTGTACCCCTCAGCCATGTGCGAGGCAGCCTCGACATGACGCGCCAGGACGTGCTTCACCCCGCCATGCTTCTTCAGAGCGCTGTAGAACGGGTTGATCGCGGCACCGGGCAAACCGAATGCCTGCGTCGCGCCCTCCTTCTCCAGAATCAGTACGGCGGCATCGACCGCGCGCATGCGAGCCATCAGGCCACGCCCTTCCCTGACAGCCGCTCCACGCCACGCAGCAGCGCGGAGTGATCCAGCCCGCCGTCACCGTTAGCCCGAGCCGACGCGACCAACTGAGCCACCAAAGCCCCGAGCGGTACGACGACTCCCGCCTCGCGAGCCGCCGCCGTCACGATGCCCATGTCCTTGTGATGCAGATCGATCCGGAACCCCGGCTGGAAGGAGCGCGACAACATGTTCTCCTTCTTCTGCTGCAGCACCGCCGACCCCGCGAGCCCGCCCCCGAGCACCTCCAGCGCAGCCTTCGTGTCCACGCCGTACGCCTCCAGGAAGACGAGCGCCTCGGACACCGCCTGGATGTTGGCGGCGACGATCAACTGATTGGCAGCCTTGACCGTCTGCCCTGAACCGCTCGGACCGACATGCACAACGGTCTTGCCCACGGCATCGAACAGCGGCTTGGCAAGAGCGAAGTCATCCGCCTCACCGCCGACCATGATCGAGAGCGCGGCATTCCGGGCACCGGCCTCGCCGCCCGACACAGGAGCGTCGAGCATCCGGAACCCCACGGCTCGCGCCTGCTCGGCGAGCTGCTGGGTGACGTCCGGCCGGATGCTGGAGAAGTCGATGATCAGCGTGCCGGTCTCGGCCAGCTGGAAGACGCCCTCCTCGCCGGTCAGCACCTGCTCGACGTCGGGCGAGTCCGGCACCATCACGCAGACCACGTCGGCACCCTTGACCGCGTCGGCCAGCGACTCGGCCGCCCGCCCGCCGGCCTCGACCAGCGCGACAGCCCGCTCGGGGCTCCGATCGAACCCGGCCACCACGTGCCCAGCGTTCGCCAGATGGACAGCCATCGGGTTGCCCATGATGCCGAGCCCGATGAAAGCAATGTTCGTCATCTCTGTCTCCTAAGAAGCTTGGCCGCGGCGCGAGCGCGGCAGCCAGCTGAAGCTGTCGTTGGTGGAAGTGGCCGGCTTGTACTCGAGCGAGACCCACCCGCCATAGCCGTTGGTCTCAAGCGCGGCGAGCTGAGCCGCCAGCGGAAGCGTGCCGGTACCGGGCTCGTTGCGCCCAGGAGCATCCGCGATCTGTACATGCGCGATCCGGTCGGTGTGCTCGGCGATCACCCGATCGACGTCGTCACCGTTGACCGCGAGGTGGTACAGATCCGCAAGCAACCCCAGATTCTGTACTCCGTACGCCGCCCGCACCCGATCGATGACGGCGAGCACGTCGGCGGCCGTCCGCAGCGGATACCGCTCAGCCCCACTGACCGGCTCAACCAGCACCGTCGCGTCGATCCGGCCCGCAGCCCGAGCCGCCAGCGCAAGGTTCTCGACCGCAAGCTCATCCTGCTCAAGAGCGGTATGACTGTCGATGCGATTCCCATAGAGGGCGTTGAACGCCCGGCAGCCGAGCTGTTCTCCGATACCGACCGTGACGTCGATGTTGTCCCGGAACTCCCCCGACCGCTTGGGCCAGGACACCAGCCCGCGATCGCCGCCAGGCATGTCCCCGGCGAAGAAGTTGAGCCCGACCAGCTGCACCCCGGCATCCCGGATCGCCGTCACGAACGCATCGACATCGGCATCGGCCGGTACCGCCTCAGCGAACGGCCACCAGAACTCGACCGCCCCGAACCCCGCCTCCCGAGCGGCCGCCGGGCGCTCCAGCAGCGGCAGCTCGGTGAACAGGATCGAGCAGTTCACGGCATGACGCAGCGTGTGGCTCATGGAGTCCCTCTCTCATTTTCCGCATTGTGGAAATTTGCTTCTGCGATGTGAAATGACCATAGGATGCCGATGACGAGCCCGTCAAGCGCCGGCCGGAAAGCCCGAAGAGGCCTGATCGATGTCCCCACGGGCCTTCTCCTGAAAAAGCACTCCTTTCGCGCGCGCGTGCCCGCGTTGTACGTTCCTCCAAAGACCTGAAGGAGATGCAGATGCTGCTCTCGGAGCTGTTCGAGCCACCGGAACTGCGGCTCCGGCTGCTGCACGCGGCCCGCGGCGCCTACGACCGCCCGATCGGCCGGATCATCACCACCGACCTGCTCGAGCCCGGCACCTACCTCAACGGCGGCGAACTCGTCCTCACCGGCCTCGTCTGGCGCCGCACCCCCAAGGACAGCGAGACCTTCGTAGCGTCGGTGGCCGAGCGAGGCGCGACCACGATCCTCGCCGGCGCGGCACTCCTCGGCGAGGTCCCCGACGACCTGCTCGAGGCATGCCGCCGCCACCAGGTCACGCTCGTCGAGGTCCCCACCGAGATCGCTTTCGCCGACGTCACCGAGTACGTCGCGGCCGCCGGCTCAGCCGGTACCGGCGCCAGGCTCTCTGCCAGCCTCGTCCGCCAGCGCCAACTGCTCTCGGCGATCGCCTCCGGCCGCAGCCTCGACGAGCTGACCGCCCGGATCTCCACCGAGATCGGCCACGACTGCCGCGTCATCACCTCCACCGGCCGGCACGTCGTACCGGGCCCCGGACCGCTCGACGAGGACACGCTCAACGCGATCACCAGGCGCTTCCTGACGGCGGATCGCACGCCCGCGGTCGCCGATGCGGCCGGTACGTCGTACAGCCTGTTCCCCATCGGATCCGGCCTCGGCAACCGCCTCACCGCCTGGCTGCTCGTCGTCGACGGCGACCACACGCAATGGGCTCGCGCCCACGTCGAAGCGGTCCAGGAGCTGTGCGCCATCGCCGCTCTCGACCGGGTACGCCGCGACGAGGGCCGGCTCGCACTACGCCCGCTGGTCGAGGACGCGCTGAGCCTGGTCGAGTCGGGCGGCCCCCAAGCCGAGGTCGCAACTCGCCTGCGCCAGGCGGGCGTACAGGTCGATCGCCCGATGGCCGTCGCCGTGGCCGAGCTCAGGGACGACGGTCCGGTCGAGATCGCGCACTCGCTCATCGAGGACGTCGCTCTCACCGTCGGCCCGGCCGTCGTGGCAGCCGGGCGAGACGGCTTGCTGGTCGCGTTGCTGCCATGGTCTCCCGAGCTTCCTGACCTGCTCCGCAACGCCTTTGGCCGCCTCGATCCCGGGCTGTCGAGGGCGAGGCTCGCGGTTGGTGTCAGCGGCGAGACGACCGTCGACGCGCTGACCGGAGCACTGGAGGAGGCGCGCTTCGCGCAACGGGCGGCCCTGTCCGGGCGTACCAGGGTCTCGCTCGTCACCTCTGACGAGGTCGCCTCGCACGTACTGCTGCTCGCGACCGTGCCCGACGACGTCCGGCGCACCTACGCGCACCGCGTCCTGGGCCCAGTGCTCGAGCACGATCGCCGGACCCGCGCCGATCTGCTCGCCACGCTGACGGAGTTCCTCGCCTGGTCGGGCTCCTGGTCGCGGACCGCCGAGTCCCTGCACCTGCACGTCAACACCGTTCGGTACCGGATCGAACGCGTCGAGCAACTGACCGGTCGCGATCTGTCGAACTTCGAGGACCGGGTCGACGTGTTCCTCGCCCTCAAATCGCTCTGATTGGAGGATCCTCCAAAAGCAGCCGAGTCGAAACCGGGCAAGTTCAGAGGTTTATCGGGTGCAATCGGCCGCCGCCCAGGCCCAAGCTGTCGTGCAGGTCAGATCCGCCGCGACCCCTTGGAAGGTGCCGAAAATGAAGGCAGCAACGCGACCGAGCCGCGCGAACCGTCATCCCGTCGACGAAGTCCTGTCGCCGGGCAAGCTCGCCGTCTACGGCACCCAGCACGTGCTGGCCTTCTACGCCGGCGCGGTGATCGTCCCGATCCTGCTGGCGAACTCGATCGGCCTGACCACGGCGCAGCTCGTGCACCTGATCAACGCCGACCTGTTCACCTGCGGCATCGCCTCGATCATCCAGTCGGTCGGCTTCTGGAAGGTGGGCGTCCGGCTGCCGCTGCTGCAGGGCGTGACCTTCACGGCCGTCTCGCCGATGATCGCGATCGGACTCGCGGCCGGCGGCGGTACGAACGGCCTGCTGGTCATCTACGGCGCGGTCCTGGTCGCCGGGTTGGCCACCTTCTTCATCGCACCGTTCTTCAGCAAGCTGATCCGGTACTTCCCTCCCGTCGTCACCGGCTCCGTGATCACGATCATCGGGCTGGCCCTGCTCCCAGTGGCCGCCGGCGACGCGACGGGCGGCGCGGGACCGACCTCGGACCCGACCAGCGGCAAGAACCTGGCGTACGCACTCGGCACTCTCGCACTGATCGTGCTCATCCAGCGGGTCTTCAAGGGCTTCATGGCCACCGTCGCCGTACTGGTCGGCCTCGTCGTCGGCACTCTGGTCGCCTGGAGCTTCGGTGACGCGCACTTCGGCGCGGTCGGCGACGCTGCCTGGGTCGGCGTCACCCAGCCCTTCTACTTCGGCTGGCCCAAGTTCTCGATCGCCGCGATCATCTCGATGGTCGTCGTCATGCTGATCACCGCGGTGGAGACCACCGGCGACGTGTTCGCGACCGGCGAGATCGTGCAGAAGCGGATCAGCCGCGACGACATCGCCCGGGCCCTGCGCGCCGACGGCCTGGCCACCACCATCGGCGGCGTCTTCAACTCCTTCCCCTATACCTGCTTCGCGGAGAACGTCGGGCTGGTCCGGCTGACCCGGGTGAAGAGCCGCTGGGTGGTCGCCTCGGCCGGCGGCATCATGATCCTGCTCGGCCTGATCCCCAAGGCGGGCGCCATCGTGGCCGGCATCCCGCATCCCGTACTGGGCGGCGCGGCCCTGGCGATGTTCGCCACCGTCGCGGTCGTCGGTTTCCAGACGCTGGCCAAGGTCGACTTCCACGACCACCGCAACGTCGTGATCGTGGCGACCAGCGTCGGGCTGGCGATGTACGTGACCGCGCAGCCGCAGATCTCCCAGGCGGTACCGGGCTGGGCCGAGATCATCTTCGGCAGCGGCATCACGCTCGGCAGCCTGACCGCGATCGGGCTGAACCTGCTCTTCCACCACGTCGGCAAGGACTTCGGCCCCGCGGTGGCCGGTCAGCCGAACCGTACCGGTCTGATCCGGCTGGATCAGGTCAACAAGATGAGCCGCGACGAGTTCGTCCAGACCTTCTCCGGGCTGTTCCAGGGACCGACCTGGATGGTCGAGCGGGCCTGGGAGATGCGGCCGTTCACCGACACCCACGCGTTGCGGCGGTCGTTCCAGGAGGCGCTCTTCTCCGGCTCGCCCGAGGAGCAGCGCGAGCTGATCGGGTCGTACCCGCAGCTCGGCTCGCAGTTCGTCGCCGATGGGTTGAGCGGGGAGGCGTCGCTTCGGGATCAGGCCACTCGCGGTCTGACCTTCTTGCCGGAGCCTGATCGGGACGAGCTGGCGGCGATCACCGCGGAGTACAAGGAGCGCTTCGGCTTCCCGCTCGTCATCTCGGTCAGGGACGCGGAGTCGTTCGACCGGATCGTGGAGCAGGGCCGGGTACGGCTCGGCAACTGCGAGAACCAGGAACACGCCGCCGCGCTGCTGGAGATCGCCAAGATCGCTGGGTACCGGTTCGACGACTTCCTGCAGGACGCGAACCCCATCCACAGTGCAAGGACCCGTTGGAGCCGGCCATGACGACGATCAAGGTGAACGGCCGGGACGCCGGTCTCGACGGCGTACCCGTCCACACCACCGTGCTGGACTGGCTCCGTGACCGCGGGCTGACCGGCGCCAAGGAAGGCTGCGCCGAGGGCGAGTGCGGGGCCTGCTCCGTACTGGTCGCCCGGCCTGGCATCGACAGCCCCACCGAGTGGACCGCCGTCAACGCCTGCCTGCTGCCCGCCGCATCCCTGGACGGCCAGGAGATCATCACCTCTGAAGGTCTGGGTCGGAGCACTGCGTTGCACCCCGTCCAACAGGAGATGGCCGTCCGCGGCGGCTCCCAATGCGGCTTCTGTACTCCGGGCTTCGTGTGCAGCATGGCCGCCGAGTACTACCGCCCCGACCGTACTCCCTCCGCCGACGGCAGCTGCGAGCACGAACACGGCCCCAACGGCTTCGACCTCCACGCGTTGAGCGGCAACCTCTGCCGCTGCACCGGCTACCGCCCCATCCGAGACGCCGCCTACGCCCTCGGTGAGCCCGCCGCCGACGACACCCTCGCAGCCCGCCGCCTATCCCCACCCCCGCCCCCAGTAGCCACCCAAATCACCACCAACGAAGCCGAATTCATCCGCCCAACCACCCTGCCCCAGGTCCTCGAAATCCTCGCCGAATCCCCCGAAGCCCAACTCGTAGCCGGCTCCACCGACACCGGCGTCGAAGTAAACCTCCGAGGCCTCCGCCCCCCACTCGTAGTCGCCATCGACCGCCTACCCGAACTCCGCGAGTTCGACTTCGAGGCGGGCGAGGTGCGGATTGGGGCGGCGTTGACGTTGAGTGAGGTCGAGCGGTTACTTGCTGGGCGGGTGCCGTTGCTGGGGCAGATGTTTCCGCAGTTTGCGTCTCGGTTGATTCGTAACGGGGCGACCATCGGGGGGAACCTCGGGACTGGGTCGCCGATCGGGGATACACCGCCGGCCCTCCTCGCGCTTGACGCGTCGCTCGTCTTGGCGTCGAGCCGGGGTGAGCGCGTCGTGGCCTTGGCCGACTACTTCACGGGGTATCGGCAGACGGTGAAGGCGACGGATGAGTTGATTCGTAGTGTGGTGATTCCGTTGCCGTTGGCATCTATGACGGCGTTTCACAAGATCGCCAAGCGGCGATTCGACGACATCTCGAGCGTGGCTGTCGGGTACGCCGTCGAGGTTGTCGACGGGGTTGTGAGGCAGGTTCGGATCGGGCTTGGTGGGGTGGCTGCTACTCCGTTGCGGGCGCGGGCGACCGAGGACGCGTTGATCGGCCGGCCGTGGACCGAGCGGACCGTCGGTGAAGCGGCTGCAGTACTGGCCGGGGAGGGAACGCCGATGGACGATCACCGGGCCAGTTCGGCGTACCGGTCGGCAATGCTCGGGCAGTCGCTGCTCCGGTTCTTCGCTCAACACCTCGCAGCGGAAGGAGTCAGCGCATGAGCTCGCTGTCGCTTCGTCCCGAGAACTCGATCGTCGGCCTGCCGTTGCCGCATGAGAGCGCGGCGTTGCATGTGACCGGCGAGGCGCTCTACACCGACGACCTGGTGATCCGCACCCACGACGTACTGCACGCGTGGCCGGTTCAGTCGCCGCATGCTCATGCGCGGATCCTCGACCTGCGGGTGAAGCCGGCGTACGACGTACCGGGAGTTGTCCGGGTTCTGACCGCTGAGGATGTGCCCGGGATCAACGACGCCGGGGTCAAGCACGATGAGCCGCTGTTCCCGTCCGAGGCGATGTTCCACGGGCACGCGATCTGCTGGGTGCTCGGCGAGACGCTGGAGGCCGCCCGGCTCGGAGCTTTGGCGGTCGAGGTCGAGTACGAGGAACTGCCTTCGCTGGTGACCGTCCGCGAGGCGATTGCCGCAGGCAACTTCCAGGGCATCGGGCGGCATCTGGAGAGCGGTGATGTCGAGGCCGCGCTGGCGTCGGCTCCGCATGTCTTCGAGGGTGAGTTCGAGTTCGCCGGTCAGGAGCACTTCTACCTGGAGACCAACTCGGCGCTGGCGCTCATCGACGAGGGCGGCCAGATCTTCGTCCAGAGCAGCACGCAGCACCCGTCGGAGACACAGGAGATCGTCGCCCACGTGCTCGGCGTGGCCAACCACGCGGTGACCGTTCAGTGCCTGCGGATGGGCGGCGGCTTCGGTGGCAAGGAAATGCAGCCGCACGGGTTCGCCGCCATCGCGGCACTCGGCGCGACGCTGACCGGCCGCCCGGTACGGCTGCGGCTCAACCGCACCCAGGACGTCACGATGACCGGCAAGCGCCACGGCTTCCACAGCTCATGGCGGGTCGGCTTCGACAACGAGGGTCACCTGGTCGCGCTGGATGCAACCCTGACGGCCGACGGCGGCTGGAGCCTCGATCTGTCCGAGCCGGTGCTCGCCCGCGCGATGTGCCACATCGACAACGGGTACTCGATCCCGAACGTCCGCGTCGACGGCCGGATCGCCAAGACGAACAAGACGTCGCAGACCGCCTTCCGGGGATTCGGCGGGCCGCAAGGCATGCTCGTCCTCGAAGACATCCTCGGCCGGTGCGCGCCGCTGCTCGGGTACGACGCGATGGAGCTGCGGCGGCGAAACTTCTACCACTCAGGCGACAGCACGCCGTACGGGATGCCGGTCCGCCATGCCGAGCGCCTGGAAGCTTGCTGGAGTGAGGTCCTCACGGAGGGCGATATCGAGCGGCGCAAGGTGGAGATCGAGGAGTTCAACGCGACCCACCCGCACCTCAAGCGGGCGATCGCGATGACGCCGGTGAAGTTCGGCATCTCGTTCAACCTGACTGCGTTCAACCAGGCGGGCGCGTTGGTGCACGTCTACAAGGACGGCTCGGTGCTGATCAACCACGGCGGCACGGAGATGGGCCAGGGCCTGCACACCAAGATGCTGCAGGTGGCGGCGACGTCGCTGGGCATCCCGCTGTCGCGGGTACGGCTGGCGCCGACGCGGACCGACAAGGTGCCCAACACCTCGGCGACGGCGGCGAGCTCGGGCGCTGACCTCAACGGGGCCGCGATCAAGAACGCCTGCGAGCAGATCCGTACGCGCCTCGAACAAGTTGCCGGGGGCAAGCTCGGGATCGGCGCGCATGACGTGCGGTTCGTCGACGGTGTCGTCCGCGGGCTGACCTTCGACGGTCCGACGCTGACCTGGGAAGAGGTCGTCAATGCGGCGTACTTCCAGCGGGTGCAGTTGTGGGTGGCCGGCTTCTACCGGACCGAGGGTCTGCACTGGGACGCCAACGCGATGCGGGGGGAGCCGTTCAAGTACTTCGCGTACGGCGTCGCCGCGTCCGAGGTGGAGGTCGACGGCTTCACCGGCGCGTACACGTTGCGACGGGTGGACATCGTCCACGACGTGGGCGACAGCCTCAGCCCGCTGATCGACATCGGGCAGATCGAGGGCGGATTCGTCCAAGGCGCCGGCTGGCTGACGCTGGAGGATCTCCGCTGGGACGAGAGCACCGGCCCGAACCGCGGCCGCCTCGCCACCCAGGCGGCAAGCACCTACAAACTCCCAAGCTTCTCCGAGATGCCCGAGGTCTTCAACGTCCGCCTCCTGGAGAAGGCCCACGAAGACGGCGCAGTCTACGGCTCCAAAGCCGTCGGCGAGCCCCCGCTGATGCTCGCCTTCTCAGTCCGAGAAGCCCTCCGCCAAGCAGCCGCAGCCTTCGGCCCGGCGGGAACGAGTGTGGATCTGGCCTGCCCAGCGACGCCCGAGGCGGTCTATTGGGCGCTGGACAAGGCTCGGCAGGAGCGTGATTGAGATGGAGTGGATGCGGGCTGTTCAAGCTCTGCGGGAGCAGCGGCGGGCGGGCGTACTGGTCACCGTCATCTCCGTTCGTGGGCACTCGCCTCGGGATGCGGGGGCCAAGATGGTCGTCTCCGCGGATGATGTCTGGGCGACTGTTGGTGGCGGCAACCTTGAGGCGGTCGCGGTCGAGCGAGCGCGGGTACTGCTGGCTGAGGGGCGGGGCGAACCCGAAGTACTGGAGTTTTCGTTGTCGGACAAGGCGCCGTTCCAGCAGGCGGTGCAGTGTTGTGGTGGTGAGGTGAAGTTGCTGCTGGAGCCGTTGCCGGTGGTTCCGTCGGTGGCGATCTTCGGGGTCGGTCATGTCGGGCTCGAGCTGGCCCGCATCCTCGCCCGGCACGACCTCGAACTGCATCTGATCGACTCGCGCCCAGACCAGCTCGTACCGTCGCGGCTCGCCGTCCTGGACGACGCCGTGGCAGGCGTGCACGTGCACCACGTACCGGTCCTGCCGGAACTCGTCGTCGGCGAGCTGCCCCCGGGCACGCACGCGCTGGTGATGACGCACGACCACGCCGAGGACGCCGCCCTCTGCGATGCCGCGCTGCGCAACGGGCAGCTGGCGACGATCGGCCTGATCGGATCGAGCGCCAAATGGGCGCGATTCCGCCGCAAGCTCGCCGACGACGGCCTTCCGGCCGAGGCGATCGACTCGATCACCACGCCGATCGGGCTGTCCGACCTGCCCGGCAAGGAGCCGGCCGTGATCGCGGTCAGCGTGGCCGCCTGGCTGCTCCAACTGTTCGTTGCCGAGCGCAACTCCGCGCCGGTTCACCGTGAGGCAGAAGCATGACGCTCTTCAGAGGCACGTTCCTCGACACCCCGGACAACCCGTTCACCGGCGGCTCGTTGCGAGTCGCCACCGACGCCGCGCTGCTCGTCGAAGACGGCCTGATCACCGCCCGCGGGAGCTACGCGGAACTGCGCGACGCCCACCCGGCCGAGCGCGTCGTCGACCTGACCGGCGGGCTCGTACTGCCCGGCTTCGTCGACACGCACGTGCACTTCCCGCAGATCCGCGCGGTCGGCGGCATGGGGATGCCGCTGCTCGAATGGCTCGACCGCTACGCGCTGCCCGAGGAAGCCCGGATGGCCGACGCCGCCTATGCCTCCAGCGTCGCCGACGAGTTCGTCCGCGGCCTCGCGGCAGCCGGTACGACGAGCGCGCTGGTCTTCGGCGCGCACTTCGCCTCCGCCGTCGACACCCTCTTCACCGCCGCCTCCCGAGTCGGCCTGCGGATCACCAGCGGCCTGGTCGTGAGCGACCGCATCATCCGCGCGGATCTGCTCACCACCCCGGAACGCGCCTACACCGAGTCGCTCGCACTGGCCGCCCGCTGGCACGGCGTCGGCCGCAACCGGTACGCCGTGACGCCACGGTTCTCGCTCTCCTGCACCGACGACCTGCTCGCGACCTGCCACACGATCCTGGAGGAGATCCCGGGCGCCCTCTTCACCTCACACCTCAACGAGAACGAGGCGGAGATCGCGACCGTGGCCGAACTCTTCGGCGGCAGCGACTACGTCAGTACGTACGACAAGCACGGCCTGGTCGACCACCGCAGCGTGCTCGCACACAACGTCCACCCGACCGACGTCGAGCTCAAGCTGCTCGGCGACAGCGGGGCGACGGTCGCGCACTGCCCGACGAGCAACGCGGTGCTGGGGAGTGGGCTCTTCCCGCTGACGCGGCACCTCGATCACGGGGTACGGGTCGCGCTCGGGTCGGATGTCGGCGCTGGTACCGGGTTCTCGTTGCTGAAGGAGGGCCTGCAGGCGTACTTCTGCCAGCAACTGATGGGCGACCGCGGCCTGGCTCTCAACTCCGCGCACTTGTTGCACCTGGCAACGACTGCCGGGGCTACGGCGCTGGGACTGGAAGAGGTCGGCGAGCTGAGCGTCGGCAAGCGCTTCGACGCCCAGTTGCTGCGGCCGGCCGACGGCTCGCCGCTGGCGATCGGGCTGGAGCATGCCGAGGACTACGAAGACGCGCTGGCCCGGGCGTTCACGCTCGGTACGCCGGCCGACGTCCGCGCCGTCTGGATCGACGGCCAACTGGTCAACGACGTGGAGGTCGGATGAACCTGCAGGACTTCAACTCCGCTCGCGTCGACGAGTTGCGACCGCTGCTCGCCGCCTGCTGCGACGTCCCGCGCTGGGTCGACCGCATCCTCGCCGACCGCCCGTACGCCGATCTCGCCGCCCTCACCAAGGTCGCGGACGAAGCGTCGCGATCCCTCACCTCCGACGAGGTCGCACAGGCGTTGGCTGCCCACCCCCGAATCGGCGACCGCGCCGAAGGCTCGAGCACCGAAGCAGCCTGGTCCCGCAAGGAACAGTCCGGCGTCGGCGACGACCCCGCTGTCCGCGAGGCGCTAGCGGCCGGCAACCGCGCCTACGAGGAACGCTTCAACCGAGTCTTCCTCATCTGCGCCACCGGCCTGTCAGCCACCGAGCTGCTCACCGCCCTGAACCACCGCCTGACGAACGACGACACCACCGAAGCCTCGGTAGTACAAGAAGAACTCCGCAAAATAGCCAACCTCCGCCTAACAAAGGCGATCACATGACCACCCTCTCCACCCACATCCTCGACACCGCCCTAGGCAAGCCGGCCCAAGGCGTCCCAGTCACCCTGTCCCGCCTGACCGCACGCAACTCCTCCCGGTCCGAGGCGGACCCCGCTCAGCCCACGCCACACGAGCCCGAGGCGGACCCGGCTCAGCCCACCCCGCCCCAGCCCGAGCCGGACCCCGGTCAGCCCACCCCACCCCAGCCCGAGCCGGTGCGGCCCCCCGACACGCCTTCCCTTCCGAGCGCGGACACGACCGCGGACTTGTCCGCGGTCGGAAGTAGCACCACCGACGCCGATGGCCGCATCAGCGCATTCACCTCCGGTGAGCTGGAGCCTGGCACCTACCAACTGCGCTTCGACACGGCTGCCTATGCGGCAGCCACCAAGCAGGACATCTTTTTTCCTGAGGTCGTGGTGACCTTTCTGATTTCCGATGAGCGGCATTACCACGTTCCGTTGCTGCTCAGTCCGTTCGCCTTTTCCACCTATCGAGGGAGCTGATCCGATGGCGATCCACCTGGGAGCCAATCAGTACGGCAAGGCCGAGAGCCGGGTCGTCCGCATCTACCGCGACACGCCCCGGCACCAGATCCGCGACCTCAACGTCTCGTCCGCGTTGCGCGGCCGGTTCGAGAACGCGCACACAACCGGCGACCAGTCCGACGTACTGCCGACCGACAGCCAGAAGAACACCGCCTTCGCGTTCGCCAAGGAGAAGGGCGTCGACTCGATCGAGGAGTTCGCCCTCACCCTCGCCGACCACTTCCTGACCGCCTCGGCCGCGGCCGACGGCGCCCGGGTCGAGATCGAGGAGTACAACTGGGAACGCATCCCCGTCGACGGCGCCGGCCACGACCACTCCTTCGTCCGCAGCGGCGCCGGCATCCGTACTACCGTCGTCAACCTCGACGGCCGCGGCGACGACCGCAAAGCGCACGTCGTCTCGGGCATCCGCGACCTGACGGTCCTGAAGTCGACCGGCTCCGAGTTCCACGGCTTCCTCAAGGACAAGTACACGACGCTGAAGGAGACCGACGACCGCATCCTCGCCACCTCCCTGGTCGCCCGCTGGCGCTACGACCACACGGACGTCGACTGGGACAAGTCGTACGACGAGATCAAGAGCCTGCTGCTGGAGAAGTTCGCGACCATCCACAGCCTCGCGCTGCAACAGACCCTGTACGGGATGGGCGAGGCGGTCCTCGAGCGCCACCCCGAGGTCGCGGAGATCAAGTTCTCGGCCCCCAACAAGCACCACTTCCTGGTCGACCTGAGCCCGTTCGAGGTGGAGAACCCTGGTGAGGTCTTCATCGCGGCGGACCGTCCGTACGGGCTGATCGAGGCATCGGTCGTCCGTGACGACGCAACCGACGCGGGGTCGGCCTGGCACGCCGTACCGGGCTTCTGTTGATCGTCATCGACGGCGCAGCCGTGGTCACCCTCGACCGGGAACGCCGCGAGCTGACCACCGGCCACGTCGTTGCTGACGGCAACCGGATCGTCGCGGTCGGGGCCGGGCCGGCACCGGCGTACGAGGGCGCACGAGTGGTCGACGGACGCGGGTGTCTGGTGACGCCCGGGTTCGTCAACACCCACCAGCACCTGTACCAATGGGTGACGCGTGGACTCGCAGCCGACTCGACTCTCTTCGGCTGGCTCAACACCTTGTATCCCGTCTGGGCAGGTATCGACGAGCAGTCGGTGCATGTGGCAGCCCAGGGCGCGCTGGCCCAACTGGCGCGCACCGGGTGCACGACCGCGTCGGATCATCACTACGTTTTCCCCCGGCGCGGCGGTGATCTCCTGGAAGCGGAGATCACCGCGGCAGCCAAGGTGGGGCTCAGGTTCCACCCCGCGCGCGGCTCGATGGATCTCAGCCAGAAGGACGGCGGGTTGCCGCCCGACTCGGTGGTCGAGGACCGCGAGGAGATCCTGCTCGCGACCGAGGCCGCGATCGACCGCTGGCACGGCTCTTCGCCGGATTCGATGCTGCAGGTGGTCGTCGCGCCTTGCTCGCCGTTCAGTGTGACCGGCGACCTGATGCGGGAGTCGGCCGAACTGGCCCGTCGCAAGGGCGTCCGGCTGCACACGCATCTGGCCGAGACGACCGACGAGGCCGAGTGGTGTGACGAGCGGTTCGGCTGTACGCCGTCGGAGTATGCGGCTGAGTTGGGCTGGACTGGCTCTGATGTGTGGTTCGCGCATGGCATTCATTTCGACGACGCGGAGATCAAGAGGCTGGGGGCAACGGCCACCGGAATCGCGCACTGCCCCAGCTCCAACGCTCGCCTCGGCGCTGGGATCGCCCGCGTCGCCGACCTGCGAGCGGCCGGCTGTCCGGTCGGGCTCGGGGTGGATGGTGCTGCCAGCAACGAAGCGGGCAGTCTGCTGGAGGAGTTGCGCAATGCGCTGCTGTTCGCCCGCGCACGTGGTGGGCCGCAGGCTCTCGACGTACGGACGGCTTTGGAGCTGGCGACGCTGGATGGCGCGCGGATTCTCGGCCGGGAGGACGACATCGGCTCCTTGGAGGTCGGGAAGCTGGCCGACCTCGCCGTCTGGCGACTCGACACTCTCACCCACGCCGGCATCGACGACCCGGTGGCCGCGCTGGTCCTGGGCGCTCCCCCACCACTGGAGCTGCTCCTGGTCAACGGCCGACCCGTCGTAGAGCAGGACACCGTCGTCACCATCGACGAACCGACCCTGGCAGAGCAGGTGGCCAGGACCCAGAAGGCCCTTCTCGCGCGAGCTACCTAGAGCCGCGAGCCACTGAAAGCACTGAGAGGCGAACCTGTGGACGAAGCACTTCTTGCCGAGCTGGACCGACGGCTGGCCGACGCCGACGCCGCGCTGACGACGCTCTACCCGGGCGATCGCGGAGTTCGGCAACCGATCCATACGGTGTACGTGCCTGCCGATCGCTTCACATCCGGCACCGTCGGCGAGTGGGCGGAGCAAGCTCGGGCCGTGCTGGGTGAACATGGCCGGTCGGCGGAGGAACTGGCTACCGTGCTCGACCTGCCTGCCGGTCACGCCGTCGAGGTCTTCGACCGCGTCCACGCCAAGCTGGAGCGAGAGCCGATCGAGGACCTGCGCATCGACTTCGAGGACGGCTACGGGAACCGCCCGGACGAGCAGGAGGACAAGGCCGCTGTCAGTGCGGGCCAGGCATTGGCCGAGCTGATCAACGCCGGGGCGGCGCCGCCGTATCACGGGCTTCGGATCAAGTCGCTCGAAGCGCCCAGCCGCCGGCGCGGGGTCCAGACGCTGACGCTGTTCGTGAGCGAGCTGGCCGAGGCCGGCGCGCTGACCGTCGGGTTCGTGATCACCCTCGCCAAAGTCACCTCGGTCGACCAGATCTCGGCGATGGTTGTCGTGCTGGACGCCGTCGAGCAGACGAACGGGGTGGCTTCGGGTTCGCTGAAGTTCGAGATCCAGGTGGAGACACCGCAGGCGATTCTCGGGTCGGATGGCGCGACGCCGCTGCCCGCGATGATCCGGGCGGGTGCGGGCCGGGTGACTGGTCTGCACTACGGCACCTATGACTACTCGGCCTCGCTGGGCATCGCAGCGGCGTACCAGAGCATGGAGCATCCGGTCGCCGACCATGCGAAGGACGTCATGCAGTTGGCTGCGGCAGGTACCGGCGTCTTCGTCTGCGACGGCTCGACCAATGTGCTGCCCATCGGTTCCCGTGAGCAGGTCCATGCCGCCTGGCGTCTCCACCAGCGCCTGGTCCGCCGATCGTTGGAACGCGGCATCTATCAAGGCTGGGACATGCACCCCGCGCAACTACCCAGCCGCTACGTCGCTACCTACTTGTTCTACCGCGAGGGCCTAGCCACAGCTGCCGCCCGACTTCGCGCCTATGTCGAAGGAGGTGACTCCGGCTACCTGGACGAGCCTGCGACCGCCGCCGCGCTGGCCGGCTTCGTACTGCGTGGCCTGGAGTGCGGCGCGCTCGACACCGCCGAGCTCGACAAGCTGATCGGCGTCGACACGGCCGGCCTGGCGAGGCTCGCCCGCCGCCCGCTCCGCTCCTGAGTCCTCGGCACTTCCGGCATTTGTGGTTAAACTTCCATGATCCGGAAGTACCGAGAGAGCGGAGGCCGCTGTGGCGGACGAGCAGAGCGGAACCCCCGTGGCGGAGCCGGCGGGATCGGCCGTGGCGGAGCCGGCGGGATCGGCCGACGCGCAGCCGGCAGGATCGGCCGACGCGCAGCCGGCGGGATCGGCCGAGGCGCAGCCGGCAGGATCGGCCGACGCGCAGCCGGAGGGCGCCAGCACCAAGAGCCGTACCGGGAGCGTGCAGTCGATCGAGCGTGCTTTCGCCCTGCTCGAGATGATGGCCGACGCGGGTGGCATGGTCCCGCTGTCCCAGCTCGCCACCACCTCCGGTCTCCCGCTGCCCACGATCCACCGCCTGGTCCGCACCCTGGTCGACCTCGGGTACGTCCGGCAGGAGCCGTCCCGTCAGTACGTCCTCGGCCCCCGGCTGATCCGTCTCGGCGAGGCGTCCTCGCACATGCTCAGCGTTTGGGCGCGCCCGCATCTGGCGCAACTGGTCGACCAGGTCGGCGAGTCGGCGAACATGGCGATGCTCGACGGGGATCAGATCGTGTACCTGGCCCAGGTACAGTCCCGCCACTCCATGCGCATGTTCACCGAGGTCGGCCGCCGCGTCCTCCCCCACTGCACAGCCGTCGGCAAAGCCATCCTCTCCAAGCTCCCCGAGCCGGAGGTCCGCGACCTCCTGCACCGCACCGGCATGCCCCAACACACCTCGACCACCATCACCGACCCCGACGAGTTCATCGCCCAACTCCACAAGGCCGATTCAGACGGCTACGCCCTGGACGAAGGCGAACAGGAACAAGGCGTCCGCTGCGTCGCCGTACAGGTCCCCGACGCCCCGTCCCGCCTGGCCCTGTCCCTCTCCGGCCCCGCCGGCCGAATGACCGAAGACCTCCTCCACCAAGCAGTCCCCCTCCTAACCCAAGCCGCCAAGGCCTTCTCCGACGACCTCCGATAAGTACCCCCACGCAGCCTCGCCGCTCGCACCTCCGATAAGTACTCCCACGCTGCCTCGCCGCTCGTTCCTCCGATAAGTACTCCCACGCTGCCTCGCCGCTCGTTCCTCGCTCACCACTCGTCGCTCCCACCCACCCCTGGGTAAGCGCTCTTCCGTCGCGCGAAGGCGAGAGTAGGCACCCACGCTCCTGCGGCCACCGTCTGGCGGAGCGCCGAAGGTCGAGTGCTCCGCCGTCGACTGGAGTTCCCCACCAGGCGTTCGCATCAGGCGTTTCCACCAGGCGTTCCCATCAGACTTTCCGCCCGGGCTTGCACTCCAGCGTCACGCCGTCTGCGACTCCGGAGGTACTCGGGATGCATGAAGGTCTGGAAAATCCCACCGCGGCGGCCCTGACCCCGAACCTGGCTGTGGTTGTGCCGTCGCAAACTCACAGCTTCCGACTGCCATCCAGGATCCCGATCCACTCTGTGACCGTCACAAGAGTCGGCACCCATCACCGCCTACTGAACGGCTGGGAACGCAGCCTCGGAGCAGCAGCTCAGAACGGTGGTTGTTCGCCGCCGGTGACCGTGGGTGCTGGTGGGGGTTTGCGGACAGGGCCGGGCGTTGCGGGTGGGGTGGTGTAGCGATGACCCGTGGGAGTGGTGAGCGTAGTGGAGCCGTCGGGGTGGTTGGTAGCAACCCAACCCCAGCTGGGGGTGTCCTTGATGATGTGGTGCAGTTCGCAGTAGTTGCGCAGGTCGGCCAGCCGGGTAATCCCGGTCTGGGCGAACGGTGCGCCGTGGTCGCGATCGCATTCGCGGGCGGCTCGGTTGCAGTTCACCCAGTCGCAGGTGGGATGGGCCGCAAGCAAGGTCTCCGAGACGAGCATCCCCGGGTCATGGCGCGTTGTCGATGCCTCCAGTACGGCCCCGTTCGCTGGGTCGGTCAGGATGCGTCGCCAGGTGCCGTCAGCGGCGATGCGTCGCGCCATTTCGGCTGGTATCGGGCCGTACCCGGTCAGCTCGCAAGGTTCGTCGTCCATGCCGAGCAGCGTGGTGATGGGAGTAAGGACCTCGATGTGAGGCCGGCGTCGGTGCTGGTCGGGCAGTCGCCGCCCGAGCCAGTCGAGTCCGTTCCACAGCATGAAGCCGAACAGGTCCGCGACCACATCGGCCCGCCGCTGATCGGCCGTTCGACGAGGAACTGGCCGCTGACCCGCCGCACCATCCGCAGTCCCATCATCCGTCGATGCAACGTCCGTCGTCGCTCCGCTGTTGGTGGTGCTCGGCGTGCTGGAATCTGTCGTTGGGCCGGACTTGCCGGCGCGTCGTTTGGCAAGGTCGGCCATCGCCTGGATGACGATCCACATCTGCTGGATCTTGTCGGCACTGTCGACGATCCACAGGCCGGCCATGCCATCGTCCAAGGGAACGATCCGGACCTCACGCTTCTCCTTCGCCTCACGGTGCCGGTCGGCTGCGTTCTTGGCGTTGTACTTGGCGACCTGACGGTTCAACGACCGCTGCAGGTTGGCGTGTGACTGGATCGGTGCCCGCTTCAGCACCGCATCCTCGACGGCCCGGGTCTTCGCGTCATCCAGCTGCTCGGTCGCCTTGCTGATCGAGATCGCCTTCGACAGGCTGATCGCACCGCAACGCAACGCGGAATGCGTGTTGGACAGCACACTGGTCAGCCGCAGGGCAGTGTCGACGTGTTTGCCTACGGTCTGCGGTGACAACTTCAAGGCGCAGGCGATCTCCGCCTCCCACGACCGCTCCGGATCGATCGGACGGCCATGCACGTCGATCTCACCGGCGTCCGGCAGTTCGGCAGCCTGGGCTTTGCGCTGCCGATAGAAAGCGGCCATCGCCGAGATCCGGATCGATTCACTCCACGCGGTCTGCCGCGCGGATGCCTTCATCAGTTCGATCAAAGCGATCGGGGACAACGACTGAGGGCGAACCTGCGCCAGCGCGGCGGCCAACTCGGCGCCGGGCGGAAGGAACACCCAAGCAGGGGCGTTCTCTGCCAGTAGACGTCGCTCGGCCTCATCCTGCTCGAAGCCGGCCCACAGCTGCCACTCAAGTGCGTCGACCGCCGACAGTGGGGGGAGCTCGTCGTAGTAGTCCGCCTCATCGAGAAACCTCGGCCCGGCAGGACTTTCCGGGTCCTCCGGCGCACAGATCACCCCGGACTCCAGCAGCAGGTCGAGTTCGTCCGCGAACGACTGCCCGCCGTACTCCCGATCGACCACGCCACTGTTCATGCAGTCACATTAGAACACCCGTTCGAATGAAGTCAAAACGTCGAATCATGGCTGGTGTCATGTCTCAAGACATAGGTGACAGTTCTGGATCAGGACATCGGTGACACTTCCGGGGCGCTTGGTGGACACTTCGGCACGGCCTGCAGGAGCATGTCCTTCCGGATCTGCCGAACTGGGGACGTTGCCCATCCATCAACGGCGTGTGGCCGCCCGCGTACAAACGAGTTCGCCGCCGAACTGCCCGGACTGCTCAATGATCCGGAAGCCGTGGCGCTCCAGTTCGAGGCGCAGGGCCTCGGCCGTCAGGTGACGGCGGTTCGGGATGTACCAGGAGCTGCCGAATCGGACCGAATCGGTGACCTGGGTTGGTACTGGGGCCCAGACGATGCCGGTCCTCGGGTCATAGTGGTCGTCGTCGTAGACGCGGCCGGGTTCATACATCGCGGTGCTGATCAGATACCGGCCATCAGGTTGGAGCCGACGGTGCACGCCCGCCAGGACGTTGCCGCGGTCGACGTCTGTGACTATGGACTGGAGGCAGAAGATGTCGATCACATAGTCGAAGCGGTCGTCGGCATCCGGCCACTTGCAGATGTCTTGCACGGCGAATCGGATCTCCAGGCCGCGCGCCTCGGCGAACTGGCGGGCTACCGCGATGGCGTCCGGCACAAGGTCAACAGCGTCGACCTGGAAGCCGCACTGAGCAAGGAAGCAGGCGGCCGCGCCTGTGCCGCAGCCGTACTCAAGCACTCGACGACCGTGGGCCTGCTCGCCGGTCGGCAGCACGCGATCCAGGAAATCACGGGCCTGGAAGTCCTCGTATGCCACGCCTGTATCGCCTGTGTGCAGGGCGTTCCATAGGTTCAGGCCTTCGCGACGAAGGCGCTCGTACGCGGCCATATGTTCCGCTTCGTAGTATCGACCGGACATCCAGGCAGTGTATGACCGGACGCCGGCCACCACGCCCTAAGCAGTCGACGCCGCCAAGCGAGCGCGTCCGGTCGGCCCGAGCACATGCCTTGGTTGGCCATCAGTGTCACCGATGTGTTGAGACATCACATCGAATCATGGCTAGCATCTCGCAGGACATCACACGATGGATCACGGCACGCGGGTCAGCCAGTCCTCGGTGCCGAACTTGGTGGTGACCCGGCGTTGGGCCTCGGCGACTGTTTCGGCGTCGATGGCTGCGTCGGTGAGGCCGTAGCGGTTGGCGAAGGTGCCGACCAGGCGGTTGATCACCTCGGTGCGTTCGAGGCCGGTCTGGCTGCGCAGGGGGTCGACTCGTTTGTTGGCGCTCTTGGTGCCCTTGTCGGACATCTTCTCGCGGCCGATCCGCAGTACTTCGAGCATCTTCGCGGCGTCCATGTCGTAGGCCATCGTCACGTGATGCAGCACCGCGCCGCCGGCGAACCGCTTCTGCGCGGCGCCCGCGATCTTGCCGGCCGGCGAGGTGATGTCGTTGATCGGCTGGTACGTCGCAGCGATGCCGAGCTCGTTCAGCGCGCCGACCACCCAGTCGTCGAGGAAGGCGTACGAGTCGACGAAGGACAGCCCGGAAACCAGCGACTCGGGGACGTAGAGCGAGTACGTGATCGTGTTGCCCGGTTCCACGAACATCGCGCCGCCGCCGCTGATCCGGCGTACCACCGTCACGTCGTGTTTGGCCGCGCCGGCCAGATCGACCTCGTTGGCCAGCGACTGGAAGCTCCCGATGATGACCGCGTTGGAGGCCCACTCCCAGATCCGCAACGTCGGCGGCCGCTGACCCGACCCGACCTGCTCGGCCAGTACTTCATCCAGCGCCATCTGCAGCGCCGGCTCCCGCGGTACGTCGTGCACGAACTCCCACGCATGATCCGTCCACGCAGTAGCCCCCGTCAGCGCCCGCCGCACGGCCACCGCAACCGCCTCCGGCGAAAACCCCAGCATCTCGACGCCATCGCCCAGCACCCCACGAACCCGAGCCGCGATCTGAGCCACCGGCATCTCGACCGGCACGCCGGTCAGCGCCCCGTTGATCCGCTCCAGCGCGTCATCCGGCTCCAGGAAGAAGTCCCCGCTGATCCGCCCTCGTCGCACCACCTCGTCGACGACATCCAGATCAGCTACAACCAACTTCCCACCAGGCACCTTGTATTCACCATGCACACCACTACCCAACCACCCAAGCCCGGAGGATGTTCCTCAAGACCCCCACCGCAAGCGATCATCAGCCATGCGCGACCGCCTGCACGCTCTGCCCGTCTGGTTGTTCCTCCTGCTCAACTGGGTGAGCGTGACGGTCCTCCTGTTCATCGCGCTGACGATCCAGTTCGCCGTCCGTCCGGTCGACCTCGATCCGTCGGCGACCTGGAAGCTGCTGATCGCCGCCGTGTCCGGTCTGCTCATCGCCGCTCCCCTGACCTGGTCGCTCAAACAGCGCTGGCGTCTGCAGGACCGGGCGATGGGTGACGCTCCGGTCGACGTTCGCCGCGCGGCCGCCAAGGCAGCGTGGAAGGGTCCGGTCCCCGCTGATCCCGAGGTCCGGGCGGCCGCGCTCCGGCTCGCTGAGGAGCACCTGGCCAAGACGCGCAAAGCACGTGTCCTGGTCTTCGTCGGCGTCGGCCTGGTTCTGATCTCCGCCGTCGCGAGCGCCGTCACCGGATCCCCTTGGCGGCTGCTCTTCGTCGCCCTCTACGTCCCGTTGCTGGTCACCGTGCTCCGTGCCCCCGGTCGCCTTCGCAGACGCATCGCCCAGCTGTCCGAACCGGAGTAGGTGTATCAGCGGGGCGGTGCCGAAGGCTCTCGAAGGGAGGTGATCACACCCCGAGACGAGGGCGGCACAGATGTCGGAACTGAGCGTGGACGTGGAACTGCTGGCCATCGGCGCCGGGCCGTCGAACCTGGGGCTCGCGGTGGCGCTCGAAGAGCTGGCGCCGGAGCTGGCGCGGAGCAGTCTGCTGATCGATCGGAACTCGGAGATCGCATGGCAGCAGGGGATGTTGATGCCGTGGGCCACCAGCCAGGTGTCGTTCCTGAAGGATCTGGTGACGCAGCGGGATCCGACCAGCAAGTTCTCGTTCCTGAACCATCTGTTCGAGACCGGGCGGATGGACGACTTCGTCAACATGAGCACCTTCACGCCGTACCGGGTCGAGTTCACCGAGTACCTGCGCTGGGTCGCCGCGTCGCTGGAGAAGGTGAAGATCGAGCTCGGCCGTGAGGTCATCTCCATGCGGGCCAGGAAGGACGAGACCGGGTCGGTGACAGGCTGGGTCACCACGCTGGCTGACGGCAGCACGATCAACAGCCGGTACCTCGTGTACGGCGGCAGTCGCGAGGCCAACATCCCACCGGTGCTCGCCGATCTGCCGCCCAACCGGGTCGTGCACAGTACGGAGTACCGGCAGCGAGTTGCCCAGTTCGATGGTGAGCTGCCCTACCGCGTCGCCGTCGTCGGCAGCTCACAGAGCGCCGCGGAGATGTTCCGCGCCCTGCGCGACGACCTGCCCGACAGTGACGTCGCCTGGCTGATGCGGTCGATCGGGCTGAGCTCCGACGCGTCCAGCAAGTTCACCAACGAGCTGTACTACCCCGGCTTCGTCGACGAGTTCTACGACGCCCGGCCGGCCGCGCGCGAGCAGATCCTGCAGGAGATGTACCGGACCAACTACTCCGTCGTCACTCCCCCGATGCTCGAGCACCTGTACGCCGACCTCTACCTCGACCGCTTCAACGGCCGCAATGAAAGACGCCTGATCCCTATGGTCGACATCACGGCCGCCCGCGAGACCGGCGACGAGCTGGTACTGGAGTTGACCGACCGCCGCACCGGCGTGGTCACCGAGCTGCACCGCGACGTCGTCTTCCTCGGCACCGGCTTCGACACCCGGATGCCGCGGCTGGTCCGCGAGCTGGCGGGCAGTCTCGACCTCGACCGGATCGACGTCACCCGGCGGTACCAGCTGGAGCTCGGCGTACCGAGTGCCGCGGCCTGCTACCTGCAAGGCGTCAACGAGCAGACCCACGGCATCTCCGACACCCTGCTCAGCGTGCTGGCCCAGCGGGCCGAGGAGATCTGCCGCGACATCATCGCCCACCGCGAGCGGATCCCCGCCGCTGTATCAGGCGAGGAGGCAGCAGCGCTCTAACGGGTGGCAGAACGGCGACCCCGAGGAGATCCCGGATGGCAATGGTCGAACTGGAACGGACCGCACTCGACGACGTGGCCCGGGCCCGGGAGCAGGCCTTCGCCGGCCTGCAGGCAGCGATGCCACCGGCCATCCTGGCCGAGGCGTTGCGGTGCACCGTCAAGCTGCAGGCCGAGCTGCCACACCGCGAGGAGCTGGAGAAGAACCTCGTCATGGTGGCGTTCGGCGGCGGCAAGGACAGCTCGTACACGCTGGCCTTCGTCCGCGCGATGCAGCTGATCCTGTACCGCGTCCACGGCCGGACGTTCCGGATGCGGGTCGCCACCAACCGGCACGCGGGCATGCCGCGACCCGTGATGGAGAACATCGACCGCGAGTACGTGGCCCTGCGGCTGTTCGACGACCCGGACTGCGAGCTGCTGCTGGTCGACGGCGACGAGGTGTCGGAGTTCTACGTCGACTCGCCGCAACGCGAGCATGTGATCCGGCGCAACCGGCTGGACATCCTGATGACCGGCCACCGCACCTTCGCCGACGGCCGGCCGACGTTCTGCAACTCCTGCAACCTCAGCGTCTTCAACGCGTTCGGAGTGGCCGCGGCGTACGGCGACGGCGCCGACATCATCATCACCGGCGACTCGCCGCGCGAGCAGCGCCAGTACACCGCCTGGGTCGGCCGGCTGGCCCGCCAGATCCGGGCGACCGACCCCGGCACGATCCGCGAGCACGCCAGTACCGAGAACGGCTTCGGCAAGGTGCTCGGCCAGCTCGACGACATCGCCGGCGCCTACTTCACCGACATCCTCGGCCCCGACGCGACCACCGCGATCGCCGAGCGGCAGGTCAGCACCGCCGTCCCGGACCGGTTGAAGTTCTTCTCGATCTACGACGAGACCGACTACGCGGCCGGCGACCACTTCGAGCTGCTGACCGGCTTCCTCGGCTTCCAGTTCGACGACCTGGCGTTCAGCTTCACCGAGTCCGACTGCGCGAACCCGGCCCTGATGGCGCATCTGCGCGGGATCAAGGCCGAGCACCTGTTCCAGCGCTCGTACGACGAGGGGATGGCCGAGTACGTCCAGTTCGCCCTCGGCCTGATGCGCAAGAAGGACATCCCGGCCGGCCTGATCGAGACGATGCGGGCCAGGTACGACTCCCCGGACGCGCTGAAGCGGATGCGGCTACTGGCCGAGGAGTACGCGCTGGAGACCTTCGCTCTCACCGAGAGCCACCTGGTCTGCATGACCTATTCCCCCTTCGCCGGGCAGGGCGCCGGGCTCCAACAGTTCATCGAGCGCGAGCACCCCGAGCTGGCCGACCGGGTCGCGGACATGCACAGCCTGCTGGCCGGCGTGACCAACGACGTCGAGCTGGCCGCCGAGCTCGAGCGGATCAGCGGACTCGAACCGAGCCAGTTGCGGGTGCTCTACAGCCGGTCCGTGCAGACCCCCGGCGGCGGCGGCGCCCCGGTGATCGACCTGATCCTGCAGGGCGATCCGCACAAGGCGGTCATCGAGACCAAGCACTCCGAGAACGGTCCGAACACCTTCGAGCAGATTTCGGGACGTTAACCCATGGTCGTACACATCTCCCGGCTGGATCGGGACAATCTCGTGCACGAGTACAGCGTCGACACCCAGCGGCTGATGCCGTGGGCGGTGCTGAACGCGCCGTTCGAGGTCTCGTACGCCGTCTGCCGGGCGAACACGGTCTCCAAGCTGCACACCCACCACGAGCAGGAGATCTTCGTCGCCGTCTCCGGCGAGGTCGAGGTCGAGTGCGGTGGCGAGCGGCAGCCCTTCCGGGCCGGTGACGTCTGCTACTTCACGCCGGGCCAGCTGCACCGGGTGCACAACCACAACGACGAGGACTTCGTCTTCACCAGCATCTGGTGGGACCCGGAGATGTCGCACCGGTTCCTGGCCGAGTACGCGGGCTCGGAGACCGAACGGCTCGCTGCAGAGGCCCGCGAGAAGGAAGCAGAGAACGCGGCGACCGCCGCGGCGATCGAGAACTCAGAGCGCGAAGGAGTCACCGCGTGACCGGCGTACTGCCCAAGGACGACGACCGTCCCGTCCTGGTCCTCGGCCCGAACCCCACCCCCAACGGCGGCATGCATCTCGGCCACATCGCCGGTCCGTACCTGGCCGGTGACGTGTATGCCCGCTACCAGCGAGCCCGCGGCCGCAACGTCATCTTCACCACCGAGACCGACGACAGCCAGACCTACGTGGTCGCATCGGCCGCCCGCGAGGGGATCACGTCGGAGGCGCTCTGCAAGCGCTCGACGGTCCAGATCCAGGAAGCGCTGCAGGCGATCGGTATCTCGTACGACGGCTTCGGCCCGTTCGACTCGATGTACAAGGCAACGGTCCTGCAATACTTCAAGGCGCTGCACGACGCGGGAGTCTTCAAGGTCAAGACGGTCCGGCTGCCGTACCTGGAGCGGACCGGCGAGTTCATGGTCGAGGGCCTGATCGAGGGCGACTGCCCGGTCTGCCTGAGCAGCAGTCGCGGGGGCCTGTGCGAGACCTGTTGCCACCCGAACAACTTCGACCAGTTGCTCAACCCGCACTCCACGATCAACCCCGACGACAAGCTGACCTACCGCGAAGCCACCATCATGGTGCTGCCGCTGGAGGAGTATCGCGACCGGCTGACGAAGTACCACGAATCGCTGGCCACCCACCGCCGCCCGCACGTGCGGCAGATGATCGCCGAGCTGCTGGCGCGCCCGTTGCAGGACGTGCCGATCACGTTCCCGCTCAACTGGGGCATCGACGCGCAGTTCCCCGAGGTACCCGGCCAGGTCCTGAACGCCTGGCTCGAGCTCATCCCGGCCGGCATGTTCACCACGTCGTACGCCGCGAGCAAGCTCGGCCGCGACACCGTGCCCGGTGAGCTGTGGCGCAAGGCGGAGAACCTGCGGATCGTGCACTTCCTCGGCTTCGACAACGCGTACTACTTCTGCCTGCCGCACATCGCGATGCTGATGGCGCACGGCGACAAGTACGTCTGGCCGGAATCGATCATCAACAACGAGTTCTACGAGTTGGAGAGCTCGAAGTTCTCGACCAGCAAGCGGCACGTGCTGACGCCGCAGGAGCTGCTGAAGGAGGTACCGCGGGATGTCGCCCGGTTGTACCTGGCGCTGACGGCCCCGGAGTACCAGCGGTCGACCTTCAGCCGGGCGGGGCTGGACAAGATGGCCGAGGACCGGCTGATCGGTCCCTGGAACCAGTTGGCCGGAACGCTCGCGAAGGCGGTCGCCAACGCCGGCGACGACAGCATCCGGCTGCCGGTCACCCCCGGCGGACGCGGTCGAATCGTCCTGATGCTGGAGCGGTTCGACCTGTTCTACGAGATGCCGACGTTCAACCTGAACCGGGCGGCAGACACCGTCCTGACCCAGCTCGACCGCCTGCGCGGCCGCGCGGCAGCCCTCGACGGCATCGGCCTGGACGAGCAGCCGGAAGCCTGGGGCGACCTGTTCGCCGAGGTCAAAGCCCTGCTGGCGTTGGCTTCCCCACTCCTGATCGACCTTGTCACCGCAGCGGAAGAAGCAGGCGTCTTTGACGGTAATTTGAATGCTCTGTTGGCCAAAGGAGCTTTCGAGGCTGCGGATATCAAACCGTTCGCCCCGCCGCTCCTCTCGGCTGAGCCGGCCGGCGCGCTCGCCGGAGGTGGGTGATCCCGGATGCGGATCACGGTGGTCGGTGGTGGCGTGATCGGGCTGCTCACCGCGATCGAGTGCGTCCGCGCGTCCGGCGCCCACCAGGTGGATCTGGTGGACGCCGGTCCGATCCCGTCACCGCTGGCCACCTCGAACGACCGGCTCCGGGTGACCCGCGCGCTGCACCGGGGCGACCCGGTGCTGACGGCTGCGGCCGCGGGCGCGCATTCCGCCTGGCTGGATGTCGAGCGGCTGCTCGGCACGCGGTTCTATCACCCGACCGGTGCCCTCACGGCGATGCCGGCTGAGCAGGCCAACCTCGAACTGGCCGAGCTCACCGCGGACGGCGCGAAGGCCTGGGCGTTGTCACCGAAGGACCTGGCCAACTGGTATCCGCGCGTCAACTTCCCCCTCGGCAGCGCCGCAGTGCTGGAGGCGACAGCCGGCGTCCTGCTGGCCGACCATGCGTTGGTCGCGATGGCCCGGTGGCTTGCTGAGCATCCCCGGGCGCGGCTGCTCCCCCACCGCCAGGTCGTCGCGGTGTCCGAGGTCGAGGGCGACGGTGTTGTCCGGTTCGCCGACGGCGCGACGCAGTCGTCGGATCGGGTGGTCATCGCGGCCGGGCCGTGGTCGCGCGAACTGCTGGCCGGCTCGGTCGGGCCGGACCTTACGTTGTACCGGCAGAGCGTGCTCTCCTACCGGCCGCCGACCTGTCGCCGGAACTGGGCCGAGATGCCAGTCGTGTTGGGACTCGGGCCGAACCGCGATGCCTGGTTCATGCCGACGGTGGCGCAGTCGGAGGCGCCGATGCGGTTGAGCGCGGCGAGCGCGTGCCGGCCGGTGGACGAGATGACCGACCGCGGTACGCCGGACCAGTGGCGTCATCACCTCATCGACCTCTTCAGCCAGCTGATCGACGGTTTCGACCCGGCCGGCGTGGTCGGCGCCAACGACGGCTATTACCTGGCCGAGCGCACCCAGGGCGGGCCGCTGCTGGCTGCGTACGGATCAAACACTGTCTGGGCCTTTGCCGCGTGCGGCGGGATGTCCTTCAAGTTCGCACCCCAGATCGCCCGGGCCATCGCCGATCGCGCGGTGGGTGACTCGCCCCGCGCGACCGGTCTCGAGTCGATCGACAGGCCGCGACAACTCGCCGCGGTCGGTGAGGAGTTGACGCTGTGAAGCTGCTCGCTCTGGAGGCCGTGCAGAACGCCGGCTACTACCAGTCCCGTTATCACCAGGTCGAGGAGTTCGGCGGCACGCTGTTCGTGCTCAACGGCCTGGGTGAGGAAGGCTATTGGGCCGCCGACCGGTACCGGATAGCCGGCTCCAAGCACATCGACGACATCATCAAGGCGGCCCAGGAATGGCATGCCGTCGAAGGGTTCGACGGCGTGCTCACCTTCTCCGAGTCCGGTGTGCTCACGGTCGCCGCGGTGGCCGAGGCGCTCGGGCTGCCGAGCGTCGGTCTCGACGCGGCCCGGATCAGCCGGAACAAACTGCTGATGCGGCAGGCTCAGGAGCGCGGCGGAGCGCCGGTACCGAAGTACCGGCTGGTGCCTGACGTCGACGCGGCGCTGAAAGCGGCCGAGGAGTTCGGCTATCCGATCATCCTCAAGCCGACTTTGGGTGCCGCCAGCAACTTCGTCTTCAAGGTGGACAGCGCGGACGAGCTGCGGACCCGGTTCCCGCAGGCGCTGGAGGGGATGGCCGGCATGTCGTGGTTCCGGATGGAACCCGACGGGCTCGACCTCGGGCCGTACGGGCTGCTGGTCGAGTCGTTCCTGGACGGCCGGGAGATGCAGATCGAGGCGCTCGCCTGGGATGGGGAGGTCTATCTCGGCTCGATCGTCGACCGGATCACGATCGAGGGCAACACCTTCGACGACGACGCCCATCAGGCGCCGACCACGCTCGACGCGGACCAGCTGGCCGCCGTTCACGAGGTCGTCAGCAAGGCCGCCCGCGCGCAGGGACTGAAGCGGAGCGTGATGCATGCCGAAGTCCGTTTCCACCAAGGCAAACCGCACATGCTCGAGATCGCCGTACGGCCCGGAGGTGGCGGGCTGGACTACTTCGCCCGGCTGAGCACTGGGTACTGCCCGATCCGCGCGACGATGGCGGTCGCGGCCGGGGTGAAGCCCGAGGTCCAGCACTACCACCCGACCGGCGTCCACCTGGCCGGCACCTGCTTGATCAGCGCGCCCGGCCGGATCGAGCAGATCACGGTGCCGCCCGCGGTGGCCGAGTCGGACCGGGTGTTCTTCCTCAAGATCACCGCCAAGCCGGGCGACATCGTGCGGCGCCCTCCGGACGGCAACAACATCCTCGGCTTCCTCTGCACCAGCGGCGCGACGTTCGACGAGGCGATCGCGACGGCGTACGAGTTCGCCGCGCAGATCGACGTACGGCTCGCACTGCCGGCAACGGCCTAAGAGATCCACACGAAAGGTGACCTGATGTCCACAACGTTGACCACGCAGGATTCCGGCCAGCCGTCCGAGGCGGGCCGGCCAGTCAAGGGTGGCATCGTCACCTGGGCCTGCAACCCCGGCTTCCCGCCGGCCGCGATCTTCCCGTTCACGCCGCGGGAGCGGATCGGGATCCGGAACCTGTACGAGTTCCAGATCCTGATGTTCCGGCCGCTGTACTGGCTGGGCAAGGACGGCGCGGCCGGCGTCGACTACGACCGCAGCCTGGCGTATCCGCCGGAGTGGAGCGACGACGGCCTGAGTGTGACCGTCACGCTGAAGGACTGGCAGTGGTCCAACGGCGAGCCGATCTGCGCCGACAACGTGATGTTCTGGGTGAACATGATGGCAGTCAAGGGCGACCGGCTCGGGTACTACGTGCCCGGCTACTTCCCCGACAACCTGTCGTCGTACGAGAAGATCGCCGAGGACAAGGTCCGGTTCACCTTCAACGAGGTCTACTCCAAGACCTGGGTCGAGATGAACCAGCTGACCCTGATCACCCCGATGCCGAAGGCCTGGGACCGGACCGCGGACGGCCCGGCGCGGGCGTCGTTCGACAAGGACGACATCCCGGCCGTCTACGCCTACCTGGTCTCGGAGAACGGCGACTGGACCGAGGAGGCCAACCTGCACCGCGGCGGCTGGGCCGACAGCCCGGTCTGGAGCGTCGTCAGCGGCCCGTGGAAGCTGAAGAGCTACGACCTCGACGGCCTCGTCACCTTCGTCCCGAACGAGAACTACTCCGGCCCGAACAAGCCCCAGCTGGCCGAGTTCCGCCAGGTGCAGAACGACACCGACGAGCTGATGTACCAGCGGTTGCTGGCCGGGCCGGACGCCGAGGACGGCATCCACATCGGCTACCTGCCGCCCGGGATGGAGATCACGGACGGCAGCCCTGACCCGCTGGCGGACAAGTACCGGGTGGTGCCGCAGGACGTCTTCGTACTCCGGTACATGCCCTTCAACTTCGACAACGACTCCGACACCGCGGCGATCTACAAGCACGCGTACGTCCGGCAGGCGCTGCAGATGTGCCTGGACCAGGACCGGATCATCGCCGAGGTCTTCAACGGCAACGCCTACCGGATGGACGGGCCGATCCCGCCCTCGCCGCCGAACCCGCACGTCTCCCCCAAGCAGCGCAACAACCCGATGCCGTTCGATCCAGCGGCGGCCGACGAACTGCTCCGCGCGCACGGCTGGGACACCAGCACGATGCCGGCCGGCTG
The DNA here is from genome assembly GCF_044453825.1 of Kribbella sp. NPDC051620. Taxonomy (NCBI): domain Bacteria; kingdom Bacillati; phylum Actinomycetota; class Actinomycetes; order Propionibacteriales; family Kribbellaceae; genus Kribbella; species Kribbella sp. NPDC051620. The sequence continues at coordinate 541,021 of NZ_JBITDB010000001.1, read as the reverse complement.
CGTCCAGCCCGGCGAGGTCGCCGGGTGCGCCGGTGAGGGCATCGAGATCGGCGCCCATCTGTCCTTCACGATCCGGTACGTCGAAGGCAAGGACGCGCTGCTCAAGCTGCTGCAGATCTTCAAGGAGGACGCCGCCAAGGCCGGTATCGAGCTCAAGCTGGAGCCCGTCTACGGCTCGGTGATGGTGGCCGAGGACCACGCGCCGAACCAGCCGGCCAAGCGGCTGTGGGAGATCAACACCTGGAACGGCGGCTGGTCGTTCTACGGTCACCTGACCGGCGAGATGCTGTTCGCCACCGGCGGCGGCAGCAACTTCGGCGACTACTCCGACCCGACCGCCGACAAGCTGATCGACGCGACCGTGCACAGCGACGACCCGGAGGCGATGTACGCCTACCAGGACTACATCGCCGAGCAGGTGCCGACGATCTGGTCGCCGGGCTTCCCGAACCGGATGTTCGAGGTCGCGAAAAACCTGCGCGGGGTGGAGCCCTGCAACCCGTACGGCCTGATCAACCCCGAGGACTGGTACTACGTCGAGGACTGATCCGGAAGCCAACGAAAGCCGCCCCAGCCGAAGCTGGGGCGGCTTTCTCTTTGTCTTCGGTCTAGTGCTTCAGTGCTTCAGCGGGGTGGTTGCCGCCGGCAAGTGGTGCATACCGCGCAGCAGCGTGCTCGGCTCCCACTCCAGGAACTTCGGGTCGGCGGTCATCCGCAGGTCCGGGAAGCGCTCCAGCAACCGGGTCAGCGCGATGTTCGTCTGCATCTTGGCCAGCGGCTGGCCGATGCAGAAGTGCGGGCCGTGACCGAACCCCAGGACGCCCTTCGGCTTGCGGTCCAGGTCCAGCTTGTCCGGGTTCTCGTACTGCTCCTCGTCGCGGTGCGCCGACAGGATCGACAGTGCCATGATGCTGTTCTTCGGCACCACCGTGTCACCGATCTCGATGTCCTCCAGCGAGAACCGGAAGGTGGCCACCCCGACGCCGCCGTCGTAGCGCATCAGCTCGTCGATCGCCTGCGACATGATCCCCAGGTCGCCGCGCAGCCGGGCCATCGCGTCCGGGTTGGTGAGCAGGCTCAGGATCGCGTTCGACAGCGTGTGCTGCGAGGTGATGTGGCCGGCCACGGTGTACAGGAAGATCATCGCGACGAGCTCGTCGTCGGTCAGCCGGTCGCCGTCCGGGTTGCCCTCGATCATCGCGCTGACCATGTCGTCGCCGGGGTTCTTGCGCTTCATCTCGATGATCGACTGGCCGTACTCCTGGACGTTCTTCGACGCCTGCTCGACCACCTCCGGCGGATGCCCCGCGCCGACCAGCTCGACCGCCCACTGCTGGAACCGCTCGCGGTCCTCGAACGGGATGCCGAGCACGTCGCAGATGATCACGATCGGCAGCGGCTGGGCGAACTCGGTCACCAGGTCGACGTCGTCGCGACCCTCGAGCTTGTCCAGGTACTGCCCGACCAGCTCCTCGATCCGGTCGCGGAAGTTCTCCATCCGCTTCAGCGTGAAGGCCTTGCTGACCAGGGCCCGCAGCCGGGTGTGCCGGGGCGCGTCGGTGTTCAGCATGTGCTGGGACAGCTCGTCGTCGAAGCCGACGTCGGGCTTGTCGGTCTCGACGTAGGTGCCGGTGTGCCGGGCGAACATCTCGTTCATCCGGGTCCCGTCCTTGCTCACCCGGGGGTCCTGCAGCAGCGTCCGCACGTCGGCGTACCTGGTGACGAGCCAGACGTCGGCGCCGTGCGGGAAGACCACGTGGTGCACGCGGCCCGCCTTGCGGTACGGCTCGAGAATCTCGTACGGCCTCTGCATGAAGTCGTCCGGGATCCGGTCGAGGTCCCGGTGGATTTCGATGGTCATATTGGTCCGATCCTCCTGCCAGCGGGGCATGACGACGCGGGGGCACACGCGGTCCGCGATGTGTCGCCGTCACCCCACCAGAGGCAGCCCGGAGCGGGCGTTGATACACGTGTTTTAGTTGCCTGCAAACCCTGTCGGAGCGGCGTTTCGCGCGGTAGCGTGCGGGACCAAATGTCCGCAGGCAGACCCGCCCGGACAACTCGCCTGCCCGGAACCAAGGGGTGAAGTAACCGATGAGTGAAGAAGTCGACCGCGATCCGGCACCGGCCGAACAACCCGGCACCGGGCTCGGTGCGATCGCGACCTGGCGGCAGACATCGCTGACGTCCAAGGCGCTGCTGTTCGGCGTGTTCGTCAACCGGCTGGGCGCCTTCCTGCAGATCTTCCTGGTGCTGTTCATGACGCACAAGGGCTTCTCGGCCGGTGAGGCCGGCTTCGCGCTGGGCGTCTACGGCGCCGGCCACGTGCTCGGCTCGTTCGTCGGTGGCTGGCTCACCGACCGGCTGAGCGCGCGAGCCGCGACCTTGATCAGCATGCTCGGCTCGGCGGCGCTGATCGTCTCGATCCTGTACATCAAGCCGTACTGGCTGATCCTGGTCGCGATCCTCGTGGTCAGCACGGTCAGCATGCTGAACCGGCCCGCCGCGCAGGCGATGCTGGCCGAGCTGACCAAGCCCGGCCAGCTCGTCATGACGATGGCGATGTACCGGCTGGCGATCAACCTCGGTACCGCGGTCACGCCGATCGTCGGCGTTGCGCTGGTCTCGGTCTCGTACAACCTGCTGTTCTGGGCCGAGGCGTTCGCCGCGGTGCTCTACAGCGCGATCGCGTGGAAGTTCCTGCCTGGCAAGCCGAGTGCGGCCGAGGCGGCGGAGAAGGCGGCGGCGAAGGCGGCGGAGAAGAAGCAGGGCTACCGGGCTGTGCTGGCCGACTGGCGCTACGACTTCTACTTGGCGGCCGTGTTCCTCGTGACCATCGTCTACTGCCAGTACCTCGCGGTACTTCCGCTGGCGATCGTGGACGACGGCATGAGCCTGTGGTGGTACAGCCTGGTGGTCTCGGCGAACGCGGTCGTTGTCGCGGTGTGCGAAGTACCCGCGACGAAGTACGTGCAGACCTGGCCACTACGAATCACCGCCATCGCCGGCTTCGGCCTGGTAGCGGTCGGCTATGGCATGTACGCGATCGCCCTGATCCCAGCCCTGCTGATCGTCGGCACCATCATCTGGACGGCCTCCGAGATCATCGGAGCCCCCACCACCTTCGCCTACCCCGGCATGGTCGCTCCCCCACACCTGATGGGCCGCTACTCCGGCGCCATGCTCACAGTCTTCGGCCTAGGCAATGCAATCGGCCCCGCAGTAGGCGTGTGGGCCTGGTCCCACCTAGGCCAGTCCTTCTGGCTCTGGGCCGCCGCCGTAGCAGTCCTCTCCGCAGTCTGCGCCCGCATAGGCATGCGTAGACCCGACGGCGAGCCGTCGGAGATCCCCGCCCCCACCCCCACCACAGACCCAAGCACCGAGCCCGCCACCTAACAACAAACTGCTCGGCGGCCCGCTGCGCGGGCCGCCGAGCAGCAAAAGCAGAAGCACGCGCAGAGCGCCGTGCGTGGTGGGCGCTCCCGGCTCGCGCAGCGAGCCGACGAGCGCAGGAACAGCGGGAGCACCCCGAGCGCGATCCGCTCGACAGCTACCAACAACAACCCCGCCGCGGCCCGCAAGGGCCGCGGCGGGGTTGTTGTTGGTGTTACTTGACGGGGAGTGCCGTGCCGGGTTCTACGTCTGAGTCTTCCGGCAGTACGTGCATGCCGGTGCCGACGGAAGCGCCGGCCTTCAGGCGGATTACCTCTAGGTCGGACTCGACGGTGGCGGCTCGGGCGAAGACTCCGCCGAAGCCGTTGACGACGGTGAAGACGCCCCAGTTCACCAACCAGGGAACAGGATCGCCCTCAGGCATCGGGAAGTACTCCACCACCGGCCGGATCCGCCGCTGAACGACCCAGGACCCGCCGACGGCCGACCGCACCCGCTCCTCCCACTCCTCCGCGCTGGTCTCCGCGCGCCAGCCCAGCAGCACCCCATCGCCGCCATGCAGCTGCGTCGGCTTGAGCACCAGGTCGTCCTGGTGCGAGAGCACGTAGTCGATCAGGTCGACCCGGGTACCGTCCTCGAGCGTGACCTGCTCGGCGCGAACCGCCCGGGTCCAGGGCAGGATCCGGTCCAGGCTGGCCAGCGTCTCGGCGTCGAAGTGCTTGCGGTTCGCCTCGTCGGACAGCATCGCCAGCGCGCTCTTGCTGGCGAACATCTCCGAGTCCAGCGGCGTGAAGATCTTCACCTCACCGCGGGCCGCCGCGTCCAGGATCGGCTCGGCCAGTGCCAGCGACTCCGGGTCCTCGAGGTCCTCCAGCATGAACAGCCGCTGGATGATGTCGAGCTTCACGTCCCCCAGCCAGACCCCGCCGTCGCGGACCTCGAGCTGCCCGATGTGACCGAAGACGGTGTCGATCCCCATCTCGGTCAGCCGGCCGGAGAAGTGCTGCATGTACGGCTCGAGCGTCTCGTAGCTGCTCGGCCAGTCGACGGTCGCCATCTTCGGCCGCGACCCGGGCGCGAACCCGCTCTCCACCAGCATGTCGTTGACCTGCTCGCGCATCGTGTCGACGAACGTCAGCCGGTGCTTCTGGGCGAACTCCAGCATCACCGGCTGGTCCAGCAACGCGGTCGCCATGTCGGAGTGGTCGATGCCACCGAGCGCGCTGCCCATGTTGAACTCGAGCAGCTTGAACCCGTCCTCGGACAGGTACAGGTCGCCACGACTCTGCTTGGTGACGGTCGTGCCGCGGCTGCGCAGCACGGCCGAGACCTGCGCCTCGCTCAGTCCGACGGCCCGGCCGAACGCACCGAAGTCACCGCCGTACAGCTTGTCGGGCAGGCTGACCAGGGCGGCGTGCATGGTCAGCATGTCGTGGGCCAGCTGCTCGGTCTCCTCGGCGCCGAGGAACAGCGGGCGGGACAGGTACCGGCCGCCGTAGAAGGACTGCAGACCGACGGACTCGGGCTGGGTGCTGGTGAGTTCGCCGGCCGAGATCCCCCGTCGCTTGACCTCGTCGAGATACAGGGCGGTGAGTTCAGCTCGGCTCAAGCCGGTAACCATATGTCGGACCTCCGAGTGGGCTGGGCGGAGCAGAGCCGCTCCTACTCGCAAGAGACCTCGACCAGCCCGCGGAAATACACCTATGGGGGGAGGTATCTGAAGGTGCCCCCGGCATCCTCTGGTGGGCATGGAAACCACTGCCCGGCAGGCTACAGCCCGCCACTACCTGATGTGCCCGCCGACCCACTTCGATGTCACCTACTCCATCAACCCGTGGATGGATCCCGGCAAGCCGACCGACCAGTCGATCGCCATGGACCAGTGGCAGCGGATCCACGACCAGCTGATCGACCTCGGCCACACCGTCGACGTGATCCCGCCGCTCGAGGGCCTGCCCGACATGGTCTTCGCCGCGAACGGCGCCACCGTGTACGGCGACCGCGCGCTGGTGGCCCGGTTCCGGTTCCCCGAACGGGACGCGGAGTCGGCGGGCTACCTCGACTGGTTCGCCGCCAAAGGACTGAAGATCCGCCAGGCTGCGCTGGAGAACGAGGGCGAGGGCGACTACCTGGCCGCCGGACCGTGGATCCTGGCGGGCAACGGCTTCCGTACCGACCGCCGCAGCCACGTCGAGACCGAGGAGTACTTCGGTCGCCCGGTGATCGGCCTGACCCTGGTGAACGACAAGTTCTACCACCTGGACACGGCGCTGTCGGCGCTCGACGACCGCACGATCATGTACTACCCGGCCGCCTTCACCCCCGGCAGCCAGGGCATCCTGCGCGAGCTCTTCCCGGACGCGATCATCGCGGACGGCGATGACGCCGAGGCATTCGGGCTCAACGCGGTCTCCGACGGCAAGCACGTCCTCATGCCCGAGGGCGCCGCGAACCTGGTCGCCCAACTGCGCGCTGCTGGCTTCGAGTCCTTCGGCATGGACGTCTCCGAACTGCTGCGGGCCGGCGGCGGCGTGAAGTGCTGCATCCTCGAACTGCACAACCAGGTCTAGTAGTGATCGACTACGACGGCAGGAGGTTCCGCGATGTCGCGCACGCCGAGGGCGATGGCCCGTCGGCTGTGTACCGGCAGCGCGGTGACCTCCTGTGGGGCGAGTTCAGCGGCGGCAAGGTCCGGCGTGGGTCGCTGACCGGGGTGTGCCGACCGGACGGCTCGATCGAGTTCACCTACACGATGGCGCTGGCCGACGGGACCGTACTGGCAGGGCACTGCGAGAGCACGCCCGAGATGCTGCCGGACGGCCGGATCCGGCTGCACGAGCGCTGGGAGCGGTACGGACCGCAGGCGGCCAGCGGTGTCTCCCAACTGGACGAGATCGCCTCATCCTGAGCAGGCCCGTGTATCAGGGCCTGACCGACCAATGCTCTGGTTGTCATGGATCATGTCGCCGCCGTCCCGGCCGGCAGAGCCGCCCGGAACGGCGACCTCACCGTGCTGCTGACCAGCGTCTCGTCGGACTCGCACACCTGGAACCTGGTGTTCCTGCAGCTCGTCCTCGAAGAGCTGGGCCACCAGGTGCACAACCTCGGCGCCTGTGTGCCGGACGACCTGCTGATCGCCGAGGCGGAGCGCCTCCGCCCCGACCTGATCGTGGTCAGCACCGTCAACGGGCACGGCTTCCATGACGGGCTGCGGGTGATCACCCAGCTCCGCGACCGGCCGGGCCTGAGCCAGGTACCGGCGGTGATCGGCGGCAAGCTGGGCATCGACGGCCCGGGCTCCGACGGCTCCCGCGCCAAGCTGATGTCCGCGGGGTTCGACGCGGTCTTCGACGACGGGACCGGGCTGACCGCCTTCCAGTCGTTCGTCCGGCAGCTGACCACCGGCGTCGCTTCGTGAGCCTCCCCTCCACCGGCTCGTTCGGTGACTTCGTCGCGGGCGCGCACCAGACCGGCCGGCTCGTCGTGCAGCCCCGGATGGGGGTCAGCGACGCGGCCTCGATGCGCTTCGGGCTGCAGCTCACCAAGGCCGCGGCCGCAACCACGGTCGGTACGATCACGCTCGACAGCTACACCCGGGTGGGCGACCACGACAGCGCCAGCGCGGCGCTGGCGGCCGGCATCGAGCTGAACGGCTACCCGATCGTCGCGCAGGACGTGGCCACCACCCGAGCCGTCCTGGACGGTGTGGTCGGCGCCGACTTCCCGGTTCAGGTCCGGCACGGCTCACCGTTGCCCAAGGCAATCATTCGGTCGCTGGCCGGGGCCGGTCTGCATGCCACCGAGGGCGGGCCGGTCTCGTACTGCCTCCCCTACAGCCGGGTGCCGCTGGCCGAGTCGATCCCGAACTGGGCCGGCAGTTGCGAGTTGCTGGCCCAGGTACGGGAGACCGGCGTCGAGCCGCATCTGGAAAGCTTCGGCGGCTGCATGATGGGCCAGCTCTGCCCGCCCGGCCTGCTCGTCGCGCTGAGCGTGCTCGAGTGCATGTTCTTCCGCCAGCACGGCATTTGCAGCGTCTCGCTGAGCTACGCCCAGCAGACGGATCCGGACCAGGACGCCGAAGCCATCCTGGCGATGCGCCGGCTGGCCGCGCAGTGGTTGCCGGACATCGACTGGCACGTCGTCATCTACACCTACATGGGCGTCTATCCGCGCACGCCCGAGGGCGCCTCGCGGCTGCTCGAAGAGGCCGCGCGGCTGGCGGTCCGTACCTCGTCGGCCCGGCTGATCGTCAAGACCGTTGCCGAGGGCTACCGAATCCCCACTTTCGCCGAGAACGTCGACGCGCTGGAGACCGCCGCGGCCGCCGCGGCGCGCTGCACCAGGATCATCGGCGACATCGACGACACCGGTATCCACGCCGAGGCGAGCGCGTTGATCGACGCCGTGGTCAACCTCGACCCGGACCTCGGTACCGCGCTCGAACTCGCCTTCCGTCGCGGCTACCTCGACGTCCCGTACTGCCTGCACCCGGACAACGCCGGCAAGGCCCGCAGCTATCTCGACGACACCGGCCGGCTGCAGTGGTCGGCGGTCGGCTCGATGCCGATCCGCGACTCGGTCCGGCGGACCGGCGCCGGCAAGCTGACCGCGATGGGACTGCTCGCGACGCTGTCGTACATCGAGCGGAAGTTCGACAGCGCGAGTCTCGAGCAGGAGTACCAGGCCGCGCCCGCGGCCGAGCAGCTGCCGGACTCCAAACCACCGCCCCGTGACGAACTGACAGGGAGCAACCTATGACCGAGACCCGGATCCCACCCGCGCAGGCCGCGGCCGCACTGCCGCCGAGTCCCCGTGAGCACCTGACCTCACCGGTCACCCGGGCAGTGCTCGTGATCCAGAACAAGATGCTGTCCGCGAGCCGCGAGTTCCTCACCGGCCGTGGATTCATGGAACTCCTGCCGCCGATCATCGGACCGGTCACCGACCCCGGCGCCCGTGGCGCCAAGCAGGTCGACGTGGACTACTACGGTCACCGGTACAAGCTGATGACGAGCGCGATCCTCTACAAGCAGGCCGCGCTGACGTCGTTCGACAAGATCTTCTTCATCGCGCCGAACGTCCGGCTGGAGCCGCTGGAGACGACGTCGACCAGCCGGCACCTGGCCGAGTTCCACCAGATCGACTGTGAGATGGCGAACGCCGGGCGCGACGACGCGCTCGAGCTGGCCGAGGGCCTGGTCCGGTACGTCGTCGAGCGGGTGCTCAGCGACCTGCCCAGCGAGCTGCACACGCTTGGCCGCGACGCCGGCGCGCTGGCCGAAGTACTGACCGGGCACTTCGGCCGTCGTACGCACTCGCAGGCCGTTGCCGATCTGCACGCCATCGACCACGACCAAAGCCCGGACGCGGAGATCGACTGGGTCGGTGAGGCCAAGCTGTCGCAGCAGGTGGACCGGCCGTTCTTCGTCACCGACTACCCCAAGGGGTCGCGTGGCTTCTACGACAAGGAGAGCAGGGACCAGCCCGGCATGCTGCGCAACTTCGACCTGATCGCGGCCGAGGGGTACGGCGAGCTGTGCAGCGGTTCTGAGCGCGAGCAGGACTATGCGACCATCGTCGCCCGGATGCGGGAGACGGCCGAGAACCCGGCGAAGTACGCGTGGTACCTGCAGCTGCTCAAGGAAGGCGTTCCGCCGAGCGCGGGCTTCGGGCTGGGACTGGAACGCTTCACCCGCTACGTGGCCGGCCTCGGCTCGGTCTGGCAGGCGAGCGCGTTCCCGAAGGTGCCAGGTATCCCGTCCCCGTGACCGCCTCGCCGTGCCCATGCGCCTCGGTGGCCGGTTTCCGGCGAAGATGTCCCGCATGACGGAAGCAACCACCGAGCCGAGCGGCACGCTCAGCCTGGGCCAGGGCACGGCCTTGTACGTCGGGGCCGTGCTGGCCACCGGTGTGATCGCACTGCCGGCCCTGGCCGCCGAGGTGGCCGGTCCGGCGTCGTTGCTGGCCTGGCTCGGCCTGGCGATCGTCTCCGCTCCCCTGGCGGCGACGTTTGCCGCGCTGGGTGCGCGGTACCCGGACTCCGGTGGCGTTGCGACCTACGCGCGGCTGGCGTTCGGCGACAAGGCAGCCGCTGTGGTCGGCTGGTGCTTCTATTTGTCTGTACCTGTGGGAGGACCGGCCGCTGCGCTGTGGGCCGGTGGCTATGTCGAGGCAGGCATCGGTGGTGGTGAGAAGACAGTACTGATCACCATGCTCGTCCTGATCCTGGCTGTACCGGCCACCAACGCCTTCGGGATCCAGGTGACCGGCCGGGTGCAGATCGCCCTGGCCGCGCTGCTCGCCGTCTTCCTGGTTCTGGCGGTCGCGCTCTCGTTGCCCCACGCGGACCTGGCCAACCTGCAGCCGTTCGCACCGCATGGCTGGAAGGCGATCGGCCCAGCAGCCGCACTGCTCGTCTGGAGCTTCGTCGGCTGGGAAGCGGTCACCCACCTGACCGCCGAGTTCCGTCGGCCGGACCGCGACGTACCGCGGGCCACCGCAATCGCAGTGGTGGTCGTCGGCGTGCTCTACCTCAGCGTCGCCTTCGCCACCATCACAGTGCTCGGCCCCGGCGCGGCAGACACCGATGCGCCGCTGGGCGATCTGCTGGCGATCGGCCTGGGCGGCAACTCCCGCATCCTGGCTGCCTGTGCCGCGCTACTGCTCAGCTTCGGCGCCATGAACGCGTACTACGCGGGCGCGTCCAAACTCGGTGCCGCCCTGGCCCGCGACGGCTCATTGCCCAAGTGGCTGACCCAGGGCAGCGCTGCCGGCGAGATCCCACGCCGCAGCCTCACTCTGCTCGGTGGCATGTCCACAGTGACGGCCTTGATCGTCGTCGCAGCGGGAATCACGCCGTCGTCGCTGGTGCTGCTCACCACTGGCCTGTTCGTGACTGTGTACGCCGTGGGTGTCGCGGCAGCCGTCAAGCTGCTGCCACGGGGCAGCAAGGGTCGCCTTGCTGCCCTCGTCGCACAAGGTGCCGTCGTAGTCCTGCTGCTGATGGCTGGGCCCTACTTGCTCTGGGCCTTGATCGTCACTGTCGCCGCACTGAGCTACCGGTGGCTGACCCGCGCTCAGCGACGTCCGTAGAGAGCACGCATTCCGAGGACGTCGCCGCGGCCGAGCGTGCGCATGTGCCCGGTGCAACGCCGTACGCCGGGGTACATCGTCAGGTTGAGATCCTCGGGGGCGCTGAGGTTGACCAGCCCGTACACGTGGCCCATCTCGTGCGTCAGTACCGATTCCACGTCGTAGCGCCAGCGGTCGTACTCCGGCGGCTGCTCAGGTTTGCACTTGGGGTCGTTGACCGGGTCGTAGGTCCAGTTGTAGTCGGCGCTGTTCATCCTGATGTCGGCCTCGACGGCACGGGTCACGCCGTGCCGGGTTTCGGACCAGGTACAGGTCCACGCCAGGGTCGCCTCCAGGAAGCCGCCGGGCAGGTCTCCTTCGTCGATGACACTGTGGTGATCGCGCTGGCCGCAGGTCGTCGCGCCGTCGGCGTACACGAAGTTGCCTTGTCTGCTGGTGTGTCCGAGCAGGGCGCCGGCCGCCCGGGTCTTTCCGTTCAGGCCGCAGGTGTTGTGCCCGTCGGTGAGGTTCGCCAGCGATCGGCGGACCGCCGCGTCGAAGTCGCGCTGGCGGTTGGTGGCCAGCTTGGTGCCCCACGTCGTACGGAACAACCAGGGCGAGCGCCACTTGTAGTCGCGGAGCACGTACGTGTCCCGGTCGCAGGCACCGGGCTGTCCGGCGAGGTCTGGGAACTGGCTGGCCGGCTCGTGCTTGGCGGGAGCCGGGCCGGTGCTCACCCGCCCCTGCTCGTCGGTGGTCAGGGTGTAGGTGCGGGCGCCGGAGGGGAACAGCAGGTCCATCGTGACGCTGTCCCCTGGCTGCGGGACGGTCAGCGCAACGCCGTCGCCGGCATCGATGAGTCTGCCGACGGCTCCGCAGTCGACTGCGGAGCGCGCGGCGAGGGCGGTGGAGTGCAGGACGCCTTCCGGCAACCGGCAGGGATTCGTGGCGGCGGCAGCGCCGCCGACGGGCAACGTACTGACGCCCATGGTGAAGGCGACCAGCAGAGTGGTCAGACGTGCGGACTTCATGATTTGTGCCCCCCGGCCCATTGAGAGTGAACCGCTTACACACAAAGTGAGGGGGCTGCCCGGCGCGGCTGATACGTATTTTCGCCTCACTGTCACCGCCTCTGTCGGAGCAAGAGACCGCTGCGATCCGATTGAGGTGGCCATCCTGCACGCCGAGACGTTCCCCGAGGCAGCAGTCCGAAGCCGGGCCAAGACCGGTGCTGCCGACGCGTTCCCGCCCGCGGACCAGTACGGGCACGCGTTGTTCGGCGCCGAGACCGGCGGGCCGGAGCCGTCCTGCCCGATCGACCGGCACCGGCTCGTACCACCGGTCTTCGTCCCGCAGCGGTTCGCCAAGCTCGTCGAACTGACCCGCGAACCCGTCTACCGCGACGTCGTGCTCGAGACCACGATCGGCGGATTCCGGTCCATGCTGCCCTTGTACGTCTCGGCGTTTGGCTCGACCGAGGCGGCGAGCATCGCACTCGGCATCTCCGCCAGCCGGCAGGCCGGGCGGCTCGGCATCCCGATGGTCGTCGGCGAGAACGTGATGCCGATGAACAGCTACGGCCGGCTGGAAGAGGATGCCGAACGCTCGCTGCTCGGCCGGATCAGCGCGTACCAGGCCGAGGCGCTCGACGGGTACGGCGGTGTCGTCGTCCAGCAGAGCACCGAGGACGCGGACGCCGAGGTGTGGAACCTGGTCTACAGCGACCCGAACGCCTTGTCGCTGTTGGAGTCAGGCCGACTGGCATTCGAACTCAAGGTCGGTCAGGGCGCGAAGCCGGGCCTGGGCGGGATGACGCTGATGGGCGCCGAGGCGGCCGAGCGGCTGGCCGATGCCTATCTCCTCGACCCTGTCGTCGGCAACGGTCAGGTCCTGCGCAGCAGCAGTCCGGGCAGTTTCACCGCGGAGATCCTGAAGCAGCAGATCCGGCTGATGCGCAACAACTACCCGCGAGCGCGGATCTGGGTGAAGCTCCCGCCCGCCCGAGATGTCGCCGCCGCTGCCCGGGTGGCCTGGGAGGCCGGGGCCGACGCGGTGACGGTCGACGGCGCCGAGGGCGGCACCGGCTGGGCACCGCGCGCTTTCCTCGACCAGGTCGGACTCCCCCTCGGCGAGTGCCTCCGCCGGATCGGCGACGAGCGGGCCGGTCGCGAGCAACCCGGCCTCGAGCTGGCCGGCGCGACCCCGACCTGTCTGCTCGTGTCCGGCCGGATGTGGGAAGGCGCGCGGGTCGCCAAGTCGCTTGCCCTCGGCGCCAACGCGGCCGGCCTGGGCCGGGCCGCGTTGATCGCCGTCGACACCGACCCGGACAACGGCCTGGTCAACCTGGTCGAGTGTCTGGCGCTCGAACTGCAGTTGATCGTGAGCGCCCTCGGCAAATACCACGTGGAGGCACTCGACCGAGAGGACGTCTGGAATCCAGCTGCTGGGTACTAGGCCAGGTGGCGGTTCCGGCGGAGCATGTCGGGGACTTCCCGGCGGGCGTGTGAGACGGTCTGCCGGCTGCGGACGAGGTCCACCAGTTCCGCGGTCGGCTCGACTCCGAGCTCGGTGGCCAGGCTCTTGCGGAAGAACTCCAGCCGCCGGATCGCCTCCACCACGTTGTCCTCGGCCAGGTGCACCTCGATCAGCACCCTGGTCGCGCTCTCCCGCAACGGCTCCAGCCGTACCGCTGCCATCGCCGCCTCGATCGCTTCGGCGTACCGGCCGTCGCAGGTCAGCGCCTGGGCGGTCAGCTCGAGAGCGTGCAACTGCAACTGGCGCAGCCGCTCTCGTCCGAGCAGCACCCAGTCGTCGTACCAGCCCGGGAGCAGCTCCCCCATCGTGGCCAGCGTCGGCAGCAACCCCTGGTCGGCGCCGCACTCGCCGTCGTTGATCACCCGGCGGATGGCGGTGACCAGCGTGCTGACGTCTACATCAAGCGATTCATCCAATCGCAGCGTCTCGTCGCCGGTGACCAGCGGATGCTCGCTCAACTGGCGCAACCGCCACAGAGCAGTCCGCAGGCAGGCCTGCGCCTTCGAGTCGGACACCTCCGGCCAGAGCGTGCCAGCCACCTCCGCACGGCTGGACCGGCCGCGGAGCGCGACGTACGCGACCACCCGCCGCGCGCTCAGCGGAATGGACAGCGTCTGCTGGTCCACCACCGCCCGGAAACCGTCCAGCAGCCGGAGTTTGGGTGCCTCCGGATTTTCTTCGGGTGCGAAATCCGGTCTCGGATCGACTAGACCGGATTCATTCGTCGGATGTCCCCCCACAGGCATGAATTCCCACTTCCTGTGATTACTGGGCGACGCTCCGTTACGGCGAAGACTTTCGCCGGATCCGTCTCCCGATATGGGCATCGGCGACCTCCTCATCAGTGACCCCTGCGTTACCTGCGGTGAAGTCTGAATCCTCAGCTAAATGAGTACAAGGCATTGGCCCGGCAGATATCAGACATTTCCCCGGCAGTTCCCGGACGAACCCCCGAACCGGCGCCGGGACCGGTCCCCGGACAGGTCTCTGTATCACCCGTGGCGCCCGGTCCCCTCTCGTTGGGTAGTGCTCAGCCCGGGAGGCAAACGCGTGGACGACGACAACACCGACGGTGTCGTGCTGCAGTTCGGCAGCGGATTCCAGCCCTACCGCCAGTACCTGCTGGAGGGCGCGGCGAAACGCCGGCCGCTGTGGCTGATCGACGACGAACCGGTCGGCTGGCAACAGCCCTATCTGGCCGGCAGCAGCGTCGTCGTTCCCTTGCAGGGATCCGGTCTGGTCCTCGATCACGACGCCTTGCTCGCTGCCGCCGAGACAGTCGCGAGGACCCATCGCGTGCGCGGCGTCTTCACCTACGACGAACCGTCGGTCATCATCACCGCCTTGGTGGCCGACAGACTCGGCCTCACCGGCCTGACACCCGCCGGCGCCGAAGGATGCCGCAACAAGGTCAAGAGCCGAGAAGCGCTCACTGCTGCCGGGCTGCCACAGCCTCGATTCGCGGTGGTGACGACGGCGGAGGCCGCCGCTACCGCGGCCGCGGAGATCGGGTACCCGGTGGTGGTCAAGCCGCGCGGTATGGCGGCCAGCATCGGCGTCGCCCTGGTGAACGGCCCGGACGACATCGCCGCAGCCTTCGAGCGGGCCGACGACTCCAGCCGGAGCGGACCGGTCGCGTACCACGGTGGCGCCCTGATCGAAGAGCTCGTCGACGGCCCGGAGATCAGCGTCGACGGCGCCGTGGTCGACGGCGCCTACACGCCCTTCTGCATCGCGCACAAGCAGCTCGGACCGCCGCCGTACTTCGAGGAGATCGGCCACATCGTCGACGGCAACGACCCGCTGCTGACCGATCCCGAACTGCGCGAACTGCTCCGGTCCGCCCACGCGGCACTCGGCGTCCCGTACGGGATCACCCACACCGAGATCCGGTTCAGCTCCCGCGGCCCGACGATCATCGAGGTGAACGGGCGACTCGGCGGCGACCTGATCCCGTACCTGGGAAAGCTTGCCACCGGCATCGACCCGGGCGCGGTACTGGTCGATGTCGCCGAAGGCGTTCAGCCCGATCTGGCGATGGATCACCGCATCTGCGTGGGGATCCGCTTCTGCTACCCGCCCGAGGACGCCCGCGTCGTGGAGATCACGGTTCCGGAGCCGGGCGTAGTACCGGGCCTGATCCAGGCACACCCGATGGTGCCCGCCGGAGCGACCGTACGGCTGCCGCCGCGCGCGCACATCGGCCGGCACGCGTACGTCATCTGTACCGCCGACGACCCCGAGACCTGCGCCGACCGGCTGACCGCCGCGGCGGAGCTGGTCGAGCTGAAGTACGAAGCGCTGAACGAGACCGAGTTCTCCGGCCGGCCATGGTGAGCCGAGTCCCGAGCCACAACCACTGGGAGCCCGCATGACAAACCGTGAGGTCGAGTTACTCGCAGTCGGTGGAGGGCCGGCGAACCTGGCCCTGGCCGTCGCGATCGAGGAGCTCGGGATCGACGGCCTGGCAGAGAACTCGCTGGTGATCGAGCGCGGCCACACGGTCGAGTGGCAGCGCGGCCTGCTGCTGCCGTGGACGAAGAGCCAGGTGGCCTTCGCCAAGGACCTGGTGACGCTGCGGAACCCACGCAGCAAGTTCACCTTCCTCAACTACCTGCGCAGCGTCGGCCGGCTCGACGACTTCATCAACATGGGCAGCTTCACGCCGTACCGGGTGGAGATCTCCGGCTACCTCAGCTGGGTGGCGCAGTCGCTGCAGAAGGTGAAGTTCGAGCTCGGCTGCGAGTGCACGTCGATCGCGCCGGTCCGCGACGCCGCCGGAGCGTTGACGGGCTGGCTGACGAAGCTCGCCGACGGCAGCACGATCTCCAGCCGGTACCTCGTGATCGGCGCCGGCCGCGACGCGTACGTGCCACCGGTTCTGGCCGGCCTGCCCGCGGATCGGCTGGTGCACAGTACGCAGTACCGGTACCGGATCGCGGAACTGGCCAAGGACAAGCCACATCGCGTCGCCGTCATCGGCGCGGCGCAGAGCGCGGCCGAGATGTTCCGCGCGCTGCAGAACGATCTGCCGGCCGGCGACCTGAGCTGGGTGATGCGGTCGATCGGGCTGCGCGCGTACGACACCAACAAGTTCATCAACGAGCTGTACTACCCGTCGTTCATCGACAAGGTCTGGGACGCCCGGCCGGAGGGCCGCGAGCAGATCCTGCGCGAGATGCATCTGACGAACTACTCCGGCGTCGAGACCGACCTGCTGCAGGACCTCTACACCGGGATGTACCTGGACAAGCTGCACGGTGTCGACCGGCGCCGCCTGATCACGATGACCGACATCACCGGCGCCCGCGAGGAAGGCGACGAGGTCGTCCTCGAGCTGACCGACCGGCGCAGCGACAAGGTCACCGAGCTGCGGCTCGACTACGTCTTCCTCGGCACCGGCTTCGTCCGCGAGATGCCGGCGATGGTTCGCGATCTCAGCGCGGCGATCGGGCTGGACCAGATCGAGGTCACCCGGAAGTACCGGCTCAAGCTGGACGAGCCGTCGGAGGCCGCCTGCTACCTGCAGGGCGTGAACGAGGCGACGCACGGGATCGCCGATTCGCTGCTCAGCGTGCTCGGCAACCGGGCCGGCGACATCGCCGACGACCTGCTCGCCCGCCGGGCCGGGAAGACCAACGGGACGCGTCGGAGCGTGGCCGAACTGACCGCGGTACCGCTGTCCGCCGACGGCGCGCTGCACAGCTGACCGCTGACACCTACACCTGAACAGAGAGGCCGCCATGTCCGCAACAGACAGTTCCCTGCTGCCCAGACCCAGCCGCGGACTGGCGGTCGCCGGCGGTCTCGTCGGCGGCGCCGTTGTCCTGCTGGGCATCGCGTACGCCGCCGGCTGGCTCGATCCGGACCACCATGCGGCCGCGGCCGGTCCGGTCGCGCCGGCCGCGGTCTCCCCGGCCCAGCTGATGTGGCGGCTGCTGATCGCGGTCGCCGTCGTCTGCGCGCTGGCGACCGTGTTCGGCAAGCTGGCCAAGCTGATCGGCCAGCCACCGGTGGTCGGCGAGATCATCGCGGGGCTGATCCTCGGGCCTTCGGTGATCGGATCACTGGCGCCCGGGCTGTTCACCGCGATCGTGCCGGCCGAAGTACTGCCGAACCTGAATCTGCTCGCCCAGGCCGGGCTGGCGATCTTCATGTTCACCGTCGGCGCCGAGTTCGGCCGGGACAAGCTCGGACGGGATCGAGGGGCGATCGCCGGTGCCAGCCTCGCCATCATGGCTGTACCGTTCGCGCTCGGCGTGATCGCGGCGCTGCCGCTCTACTCGACGCTGGCCGGCCCGTCCGTCGGCCGGCTGCCGTTCGCCATCTTCATCGGTGTCGCCCTGGCCATCACCGCCTTCCCGGTGCTGGCGCGGATCGTGCAGGACTTCGGCCTGGTCGGCACCCGGTTGGGCTCGCTGGCCATGCTGTGCGCGGCGGTGGCCGACGTACTGGCCTGGTGCGCGCTCGCAATCGTGCTCGCCATGATCAAGTCATCCGACCTCACGACGGCCCTGGTCGCTCTCGTCCTGACCATCCTGGTCGGCGCCGGGTGCGTGTTCGTCCTCAAGCCCGTACTGCGCTGGCTCGCTGACCGGTACGCCGCTGCGCTTCCCACCCCGATCCTGGTGCTGGCCGTCCTCACGCTGATCCTCGGCCTGGCCGCGGCGACCGACGCGATCGGTGTCCACGCGATCTTCGGCGGCTTCCTGGCCGGCCTGGTGGTACCGAAGGAGATCCTGCCGGTGAAGCAGGTGTCCGAGCAGATCTGCGGGCTGAACCGGGCGCTGCTGGTGCCGGTCTTCTTCGCCTCGATCGGCCTGAAGACCGACGTCAACGCGGCGATCTCGCATCCGCAGGTGCTCGCGGCCGGCGCGCTGCTGCTGGTCGTCGCGGTGGCCGGGAAGTTCCTCGGTGCCACGCCGGTGGCACGCGCCGGTGGCCTGCCGGTCAGGTCGGCGATCGGGCTCGGCGTCCTGATGAATGCCAGAGGCATCACCGAGATCGTCGTCCTGTCCGCCGGGCTCAGCGCCGGGCTGATCAACCAGGGCGCTTTCACGGTGATGGTGATGATGGCGCTGATCACCACGATGATGGCGCTGCCACTGCTCCGGCTGCTCGGATCGTCACTTCGTGAACCCAGTGCGACCGGGTTATCACCCATTGCTGATGCGTATGCCAACGGTGACGCCAAGAGCGTCGTTCCGTGACGCCGTCACTACGCCTGCGTGACGGGGCCGGTGATCGAATAGTCACCGAAGGCAGCACTGACGACGGCCGCTGGGGGCGCGTGAGGCACAGGTCGCTTCAAAGGTATTGCCGAGTGTGAGGTTTCGATCAGCCCACAGTTCCCTGCGGGCTGCCTGCTGACGTCCGCCAGCGTCGGCAGGACACACCTGTGCCTTTTTGCTCCCGCCGCCGTTCGCTCATTCTGCGTGAATCAGCGAAAGGACGTGGAACGTGTCGACGATCTCGCCACGCAAAACTGAACGGACGCCCGAGGGAAATCGCCACCACACCGATTCCGGACCTTCGTTGGAGGTCCTCCTCGGCCGGGCCCTGGACTCCGATTGGTCGGCGTGGAAGGAGCTGGAGGGCCGCTACGCCCACCTGCTCACCCACGCCGCCCGCGGCGTCGGCCTCAGCCACAGCGACGCAGCGGATGTCGCCCAACTCACCTGGCTTCGCCTGTGGCAGCACGGACGCCAGATTCGCGACCCCGAGTGCCTGCCGGCCTGGCTGGCCGCGACGGCCCGGCGCGAGGGACTGCGACTGGCGATCAGCCGGAAGCGGTACCTGCTGTACGCCGACCCGACCGCGGAGCACAGCGACGGGCAGCGGACCGCGGTCCTCGACGTCTACCCGGTCGACGGGGAGTACGAGCCTTCCACCGAGCAGGCTCTGCGCCGGCTGCCCGGTCGGTACCAGCGGCTGATCCGCCTGCTGATGTCGGACAGCTGCCCGTCGTACACCGAGATCGCGGAGATGCTGAACCTGCCGATCGGCAGCATCGGCCCGATGCGGATGCGAGCCCTGCAGATGCTCCGCCGGACGCCGGAACTGGCAGGTGCGATGGCTCACTGAGCCAGGCGGCGTGGTCGACGTTCTGTGCTGAAGTCATTGCATTCAGTGGCCGGTCGACTGCATCCTTGGGGCGCCCCGATCGATTGTGAGGAGATCGATGAGAATCCGCCCCAGCTCCGCCCTGCTCGCCACGCTGTCTTCCTTCGTCCTGACCGCCGCGGCCGCCGGTGGTGCCATCGCGGCGATCCCGCCCGAAGCACCATCGGCCGCCGGTCCGGCCGCGGCCTCCGGTCCGGCCGTCGCCCCGTCGGCCGCCCTGTTGGCCGCTCCGTTGGCGACCGACACCGACGGCGACTCGTTGCCCGACGCCTGGGAGACGAACGGGTACGACGCCAACGGTGACGGTGTGATCGACGTGAACCTGCCCGCGATGGGCGCGACGGCGAACAAGAAGGACCTGTTCGTCGAGATGGACTACATGAGCGGCCGGCTCGCGACAACGACCGCGTTCGACCGGATCAAGGCGGTCTTCGCCGCGGCGCCGGTCAGCAACCCCGACGGCAGCACCGGCATCCGCATCCACCTGGACGGCGGGCCGGCTGCTGGTACGGCGTACAACCTCGGCGGCGGTAACCAGGTGCCGTACGACAGCAACCTGCAGCCCGCCGAGTCGCAGACCGACGCGATCAAGAACGCCAACTTCGCCCCGGCCCGCAAGGCCGTCTTCCACTACATGCTCTGGGCCGACGACTACGACAACAGCTGCAGCAGCGGCAACGCGTTCGCCATCCCGAACGACACCTTCATCGTCACGATGGGCCCGAAGTGCAACTGGACCGTCACCGAGAACCGCAACGTGGGCACCTTCATCCACGAGCTCGGTCACGACCTCGGTCTGACTCACGGCGGTACCGACCACGTGAACTACAAGCCGAACTACCTCAGCGTGATGAACTACTTCTTCCAGTTCGACGGCGTCCCCCGCACCAGCGGCGCCAACTGGTTCAGCTACTCGAACTTCGCCCCACCCGCCCTGAACGAGAACAGCCTGAAGGAGTCCGTCGGCCTCAACACCGCCGCCGCCTCGACCTGGAAGACCTACTGGAAGTGCCCCAACGGCAGTACCCGCACCTCCGGCGCCGGCAACGCGGCCATCGACTGGAACTGCGACGGCGACACCGCCGACACCGCCGCCACCTCCATCAACGGCGACTCCAGCCGCACCACCCTCACCGCCCAGAACAACTGGTCCAACATCCGCTTCGGCGGCGGCGACGTAGGCGGCGGCAGCCCCCAGTCCAAAACCCCCGCCACCGAACTCCGCGAACTGACCCAACAGGAATACAACACCTTCAAATCCACCACCCGCTGACAACTCCCCACGCCTGCCGCCCCGCTCGCTCCTCGGTCGCTCACTCAGCGCCAGGCTCCCACCCACCCATAACGCCGGCTCCTACGTCGCCGGCTTGAGCGACCGCCCGAGCGCAACCCGTGTGGGTCGAGCCACCCCTCGACCCACACGGCAAGCCCACCCATCTCGGGACAACCCGAAGTCCGCCGACCTGGCTGAGCAACTACCCCGTGCCGGCAACGCCCCGGCCGCCCCGGCCCTCGCCGGCGATCCGGGTATTGCCGCTGCCGCCTCACCGGACCGGGCTGCCGTCATGTGGGCTTCAGCCCCCTCAGGGCACCCGCAGCAGCGCGGCACCCACCGGCTTACCGGTCTTGTCGACGGGGGTGACCGAGGTGATCTTCAGGTCGTGGCCGGGGATGGTCAGGGCGAAGAAGCGGGTGGTGTCCGTCGCTGGGGTGGCGACTGCCGGGGCGATGTAGGTCTTGCCACCGGCCTGCACCTTCACTGCGCGCGCGTCGATCGGCGCCGCGCCGAACAGCATGGTGGCGTCGGCCTTCAGGAAGAGCTGGTTGACCGCGTATCTGCCGGATCGGCCGAAGCAGTAGTGCGGGTACCTGCTGACCGGCCCTTGGTCGGCGACCAGGCAGCCTTGCCTGGAGTAGACCAGGAGGTCCCAGCTCTCGTTCGCGACCCGTCCCTTGGCGATGTAGTACTGCTTGTGGGGCGGGTAGGGGTTGACACCCGGCAGCATGGTGAGGACCTCGTCCGACCACGGTGCCGGCAGCACGCGGTGGTGATCCGTGCTCTCCGGTGGCGTCGTTTGGCTGGGCTTCGAGGGCTGGAGGGTGGGCTTGGAGGGCGAGGAAGCCACGCCCGGCCGATCTGTTGCTGACTGCAACGATCTGACGGCCGGGACGGCGAGTACGGCCGCGGCGGTCGCCGTCGCGCACGCGATCACCGCCAGGCCGGTACGCCGGCGACGCCGCTGCCCGATCGACTGCCGCACCTGCAGCACCGGGTCGGCCGGTTCCGGCCGGTCGTCGGTCAGTACGGCGAACCTGTCCTTCAGTTGATCGGTCATGCGATCCCTCTTCCGGCCGTCGCTGCCAGCTCCTCGGTGGTGAACTCGATGTCCCGGCGAAGCGTCTCGAGCCCGCGCCGGACGTGTTGCTTGACGCTGCCGACCGAGCAGCCGAGCAGTTCGGCGACGCTGCGTTCAGGCAGGTCCTCGAAGTACCGCAGATAGACCGCGGCACGCTGCCGCGGACTCAACCGAGCCATCGCCAACCGAAGCGCGATCCGGTCATCCACCTGCCCTGTCACCGGATCGACGGCCGTCTCCGGCATCTGCTCAGTAGGCCGCTCCCCCGACCACCGCCGCCGCGCCCCGGACAGGAACACGGTCGTCACGATCCGGCGCAGATACCCCTCCGGACTCTCCCCTCGCACCTTCCGCCAGTGAAACCACAGCTTGGTGAACGCCTCTTGCGCGAGATCCTCCGCCTTCTGGTGGTCCAGGGTGAGCGCATAAGCCAGCCGCGCGGTAGCAGTCCAGCGAGCCCGAACAAAAGCGTCGAAATCATCGCCCTGCGGGTCGGTACTTCTCATCGGCATCGCCTCCTCCCCCTAGAACGCCCCACCAACCCTCCCAGGGTGACACCCCACCAGAGTTGGTTGCCGGAGAGATCAGCGCCCGGTGAAGTAGGAAGCAACAACTGATTCGTCGACGTCGTCGAGGTGAGAGGGCGACCACCGGGGGTTGCGGTCCTTGTCGATCAGTTGGGCTCGCACTCCTTCGAGGAAGTCGTGTGAGCCGTGGAATCGCAACGCGAGCCGGTACTCCTGATCCAGCGCCTCCCGCAGCGATGGCAGATCCGCCGCCTCTCGCAGCGCCCGCAGCGTCACCTTCACCGAAGTAGGTGACTTCGAGGCCAGTACTTCGGCAGTAGACCGAGCCGCCGCAACCTCAGAACCCATCAACCGGGCCAGGATCTTCACCACGTCATCGCCCTCGTACGCCGCATCGATCCACTCGCGATCCGCAAGCAACCC
Organism: Kribbella sp. NPDC051620; assembly: GCF_044453825.1. Classification (NCBI taxonomy): domain Bacteria; kingdom Bacillati; phylum Actinomycetota; class Actinomycetes; order Propionibacteriales; family Kribbellaceae; genus Kribbella; species Kribbella sp. NPDC051620. The sequence continues at coordinate 518,592 of NZ_JBITDB010000001.1, read as the reverse complement.
AGAAGCCGGAGCCTCCGAAGCCACCGCAGCCAAGGCCTCCGCAGGCGCAATGGAAGCAAGCGAAGTGATCAACGCCGGAAGCCGATCACTCAACACGTACCAATCGGCCAACCCCACAGCGATCGCGTCGCCCGCCCGCACCGACCCAGCGGTCAGCGCCAGATGCGTGCCCAGCTCCCCCGGCGCGCGCGACAACAGATAGGTGCCGCCGACATCGGGAAAGAACCCGATCCCCGTCTCCGGCATCCCGATCTTCGACCGCTCGGTGACGACCCGTACCCCGGCATGCGCCGACAGCCCGATCCCGCCCCCGAGCACGATCCCGTCCATGATCGCAACGAACGGCTTCGGGTACTCCGCGATCGTCGCGTCCAGCCGGTACTCCGCCGCCCAGAACTCCGCCGAGGCCGTACCACCGGCGAGCCCGTCCTGGTAGATCGAGACGATGTCCCCACCCGCGCACAACCCGCGCTCGCCACTACCGGTGAGCACAACGGTCTGTACCGACGGATCGGAAGCCCACGAATCCAGCGCCGCCTGGATCAGCGTCACCATCTCATGGGTCAAGGCATTGATCGCCTTCGGCCGGTTGAGCACGATGTGCCCCGCCCGGCCGGCCCGGCTGATCAGCACAGTGGGCTCGGTCACACAGCCTCCCAGATACTAGGAAGCCCGACTATATCTCCGGCGGATGAGAAGCACGGCGCCGACAACCACCAGGACAAGCAGGAGCAGAACAACCCACGGAATGGTCCAGGCATGCGTGGTGCTCTGGACAGCAGCGAAGGTCGCTGTCGAGCCGGCCGCATCCGTCACCAGCGGGAGCAACTCGACAGCTCCGGTCAGCCGTCCGGCCGGCGTTACGCCTTTGACCGGCACGGACACCTTCCAGCTCTCGCCAGGCAGCAACTGTGGCGAGTCGGCGATGGCACCCGACTGCGATTTCAGCTGACCGAACGGACCCGAGACGGAGGCCGTCTGGCGGGCCGCGGCGATCGTGTTGCCGGTGTTGTGGATCTCGTAGGCGACGGTCGCGTCGCCGTTGCCCGCGTACCGCACCTTCAGATCCTCGACCGACAAGCTCGGTTCGAGTGCTCCGCTGACCCGCAACCGGATCCGGATGGCGAGCCGTCGCTCCACGTCGTTCTGGGTCAGCGAGGTGATGACGCCGCCGAGGTGGTCGCCCGGTCGCGCATCGGCTGGTACGGCGATCTTGAACGGCACCTGTACCGACTTGCCCGGCAAGACCCTTACCTGCTTGCGATCCGCGTGCACCCAGGTACCGAGGTCCTTCGAGTCCGGGCCACGAAGATCCAGCTCACCGCTCGAGGTCGTGAACGCGTCACCCGCGGAGACCGCGAGCTCGAGCGGCGCTTTGCCGCGGTTGACCACAACAAAGGCGTCCTGTACCTGACCACCCGCGGCCACTGTATAGCTGTAGTTCGCGCGGTTGGAGCCATAGCTGTTGGCTGCGGTCTTCACCTGCCAGGGCGCGCTGTCGTCCGCCGCAGCGGTGCCCGCTCCCAGGACAACGGCACCGACAGCGAGCAGCAAGACGCCGGGCAAACGCAACATGTGTCTCTCTCCCAAAGGGTGGAAGGGGTGGGCGCCCCCGAGGAGCGCCCACCCCCGAGGATCAGCTCACCGAGGTGAGGGTGACCTTCTCCTGACCGTCCTGCGTGGTGGTCTTGCTCTCGGTCCAGTTCACGCCGTCGGCCGCCGCGGCGCGGACGCCACGGTCGTTGTACGGGTAGTACCGGACCCGGTCGATCACGGAGCCGACCGGCTGGGCCGGGCTGGCGCCGCTGTTCGGACCGCACCAGGCGACGCGGCCGAGCTCGACCGCGGCGTTCGGAGCGGCACAGGTACCGCTTCGGATCTCCTCGACCGTGAGCTTGTCCTCGCGCACGTCGACCTTCACGTACGTCCGGACGTGCTCCTGGTTCTCGACCGAGTTGGCCCAGTGGTTCTTCGGGTTCAACGGGTCGGGACCGTAGTTCGGGTCCTTGGTCGTGTCGGGTGCCGTCAGGTCGTAGTACTTCGAACCCGACGCCGAGTTCGCCGTCACGTAGATGACGCCGCCCGGACCCTGCTCCACCTTGGTCGCGCCCGGCTGCTCGGCCGGGTTGGCCTTCTTGCCGTTCTTGATCACGTAGCTGCGCGAGTAGCTGTGGTCGTGACCCTGCAGCACCAGGTCGACGCCGAGGTTCGAGAAGGCCGTCGGGAAGTCCAGCCGGCGCAACTGGTTGTCGGTGTCGTTGGCGTGATCGGCCGGCGAGTAGATCGAGTGGTGGTACACGAGCACCGTGTACTTCGCACTCGCGCCCTGCGCCTGGATCACCTTGCTGACGTAGTCGATGTGCGCCGCGTCGGCATTGTTGGCGTAGGCGTTGCTGTTCAGGTCGATGAACAGCACGTCCTTGTACTTGTACCAGTAGTCGCCGCCCGACTCGGACTTGGCGTCACCGCGGTAGAACGGCGCCGAACGGTCGGTGTTCGGAGTCCAGAAGTGCTGCTCGTACGCCTTGCCGCCGACGTCGTGGTTGCCGATGGTGGCCGCCCACGGGTACTGCCGCAGCTTGTCGGAACCCAGGAAGGCGTCCCACTGCGGCTCGTTGTTGGCGCTCTCGACCTGGTCGCCACCGGAGACCAGGAGCTCGGCGCTCGGGTTGGCCGTCAGCGCGACGTTGAGCGTGTCCGCCCAGCCGGCACCGTCGCGCGCGACGTCCCCGGACGACCCGATCTGCGGGTCGCCGAAGAACAGGAAGTCGAAGGCGCCGTTGAACGCGTGCGTCTTGAACGTGTACGCCGGCGACCAGCTCGCGCCGTTGCCGACGTGGTACGTGTACGACGTGTTCTGCCGCAGCCCGTCGAGCGTCGCGTGCCCGTTGAAGCCTCCGTTCACGGTGTTGGCCGCGACGGTGGCCGGGAAGCTGGTGGAGTTCGCCGGGAACTTCCCCTTGACGATCTTCGCCGTCTCGGCGAGCTCGACGACCTGCGCCGCGTCGGTCGTGGCGTACCAGCTCACGACGCGTTGAGCCTCGGAGGAACCGACTCCGAGGATGATTCTGGTGGGCGCCGGGGCGTCGGCGGCCTGCGCCGTGCCCAGGCCGCCACCGAACGCCGCCGAGGCGCCGATGGCTGCCACTGCCGCCCATTTGATGAGCTTCATCGATTGTCCATCCATTGACGGGGATGTTGAAAGTGCGCTCTGAGCGTCTTCCTGGCCGGTGGAATTCAGGTGAACAGGGGTTCACCACTCCACTGCCCGCCACGCAACAGTCGAGGGCGCGTCACATCCCGGTCACTCGCTGTACGAACCAGAACAGCCCGGCCGCCGCGACGCCCGCCGCGATCGTGCCGGTCGCCCAGAGCGCGGCGACCGGCCGGCGGTGCCGCAGCAGGGCGAGCAGCGGGAAGGTGAGCGCGATGAGGCTCAGCTGGACGGCCTCGATGCCGATGTTGAAGACGAGCAACGACCAGAGCAGTTGCCATGACCAGGCCTCGTCGATGCCCAGCGCGCCGGCGAAACCGAGTCCGTGCACGAGCCCGAAACAGAACACGACACCCAGCCGGGTCCAGCCCGCCCGGTCGAGGCTGAGATGGCTGCGGGCGTTCGTCTCGATGTCGGTGGCGGTCCGGCCGCGACGCCAGAGCCGCCACAGGTGCCAGCCCGCGACGACCGCGATCGACAACGCGATGACCGGCTCGACGAAGGACGCGGTCACGTGGACGAGGCCGAGCGCGGCCAGTACGAAGGTCACCGAGTGGGCGATCGTGAAGGTCGTCGCGGCGAGCACGATCTCGCGCAACCGGCGGGATCCGGCGATCAGCGCCAGCAGGAACAGGATGTGGTCGAGCCCGGTCAGCAGGTGCTCGGCACCGAGCCGGAAGAACTCCCAGAACCGTTGCCCTGTTGACTGTTGGGTCGACAGCACCGGGTGCTGGTCGTCGAGGGCGCTGCTGCCCTTCTTCAGGTCGAGGTGGTAGGTGACGATGGTTTTGGTGCCCTTGACGTAGCCCTCGACGTCGGGGAACAGTCCGCTGCGGATCTCGTGGGCGGCGGCTTGCGGGCAGTGGAAGTCGAGGACCAGAGAGACGTACGGGACGCCTTCGCGTTCCTCCAGGGTGAAGTCGCCGTCGCGTTGCGCGGTACAGGCCTGGCCGTCGGCGGCGACCGTGAAGCGTTTGGTCACATAGCTCACGACCGCGTCGGCGTGCTTCGTCAGCGCGGTGGCCTGTTGCGCCGGATCGCCGGATTCGAATGCAGCGGTACCGTCCTTGAAGAGCAGGTCGTCCTTGCCGGCGTCGGCGGCGGAGACGACCAGCAGGTCGTACTCGAGTCCGAGCTGAGCACGCACCTGCTCCCTGGCGGGCGACGTGAGGTCGGCGTACACGGTCGAACTGAAGCCGTGCGCCTGCGCCGCCGGCGCGGTCCCCAGAACTACGACCACGACGGCCGCGGCCATGGCGAGGACCTTCTTGATACCTGACATGGAGCGCACGCTCCACCTGGTGAGTGAACGATCGGCGGCCCGCAGACGAACAAGTGCCGACCACCAGAAGTATCGGCGAACCATGAGGTAGAAAGGGCTGATCCCCTGCTGACGAAGGACGATTCCGTGCGCCTGTTCCAAGCCGTTGGTACGACGGCCGCGATCGCCGTACTGGCCACTGGCTGTGCATCGGCCGACGACTGGTCGCAACCGCGCGCCGTCGCGCCGACCCCGATCGGCGCGCTCGGCGCCGGCTTCGTGCCCAGCGCGAAACCGTCGCCGGAGGCAACGATCACCCCGCGACCCGGTTCGTGGGACGGCGTCCATCCACCGAAGGACTACCGTGTCGTCCTGCTCACCGCCGGTGATGATCCGCAGACGAAGACGCTGGTGACGGCGGTCGAGGAGTGGGCCAAGCAGGAGGACGCCAGCCTGAAGACGGTGAAGGCGTCCGGCAACTACATCGCGCGGATCGGCGAGGCGCTGGACCTTCATCCGGACCTGATCGTCGCCGCCGGCAACAACCTCGTCGACCCGCTGGCGATGGTCACTCCCAACCACTTGGAGCAGCAGTTCCTCGTGGTCGGCGCCGAGCTGGCCGAGCCCACCGGCAACGTCACCGCCGCCGACTGGACCGGCGCTTCGTTCCGCGGCGAAGGCCTGGGTGCCTCCTCCACCTACAACCCCAGCACCTTCACTCCCGCCCGCGCCGCGGCCGCCATCCGGGCCGGTGTCGCCAGCGTCCTGTCCGGGTGGACCGGAATCGTGCTCTGGCTCAGCTAGAGGTGCTTACTGCTTGCCGCTTGACTCCGAAGAGCATCGAGACTCCGGGGAGTACCGACAGGAGCCAGGCCAGTAGGGCGGAGAGCAGGAACGCAGCCGGCATCAGTACGGCGTACTTGGTCGGGATGCCTGCGTTCCAGCCGACGACGTAGTACGCGATGACCAGGATCACCGGTTGGTGGATCAGGAAGAACGGCATCGCGGCCCGCGCGAGTGGTACCGGCAGCGGCCGTTGAAACGCGGGCAGCCGCAGGCCGAATCCCAGCGCGGCGACGAGCCAGCCCCAGACGGCGAAGGTGATCAGCGTGAAGTACCAGACGTACGGCCAGGAGTAGGCCGGGTTCTCCCACCAGGCATCGAGGAAGTCCATGATTCCGGTGATGAGGCCGACGAGGAACGCCCCGAGGCCCAGCGCCAGCCCGTGGACGGCGTTGCGTCGTACGGCCGCGATCAGCCGATCGTCGGACAGCACCAGAAAGCCGACGACGAAGAAGTCGAAGAAGAAGACGAACTCACCCCAGCCGTGGTCGGGACCGGGAGCGGCCTGGAAGAGCAAGTGCACCGGCACGAGCGGCACCGCGAGCAGCAGGATCCTCCCCGGCCGCTCGGAGCGCACGGCGATCCAGTCGACCAGCCGCCGGCCCTGGGGACCTCGCAGCCAGAGGAAGATCGGCAACCCGAGCAGAGCGAACTGCAGCAGGTAGACGAGGAACCAGAGGTGGTACGTGTCGCGCAACCAGAGCGGCGGATCACCACGCAGGTCGCTGAAGAACGTTTTCACGTCCCCCAGGAAAGAGTCATGGGAGCGGCCCTTGTGGTGCTCCTCGATGAAGTACTGCGGTGGAGACAACAGCATGTACGCAACGACCAGCGGTACCAGCAACCGGAGCAGCCGCTCCCGCAGGAAGCCCGTCGCGGTTCGCCATCGCAACGCCAGCCACACGGCCGCCCCCGAGATCATGAAGAAGAACGCCAGCCCCCACAGCCCGAGGAACGCGATCGCGACCGAGATCCCCTCGCTGGTCTGGGCGTTCTTCACATGCCAGTCACCGTCGTCGAACGGCCGCAACGTGTGGAACACGAACACCCCGGCCACGGCCAGCACCCGAAGCCAGTCCAGGAACCACAACCGCCCCTCGTCAACCATCCCGCAAGGATCGTGCCTACCACCCCACCCGCGCCACCTCCCGTAGGATGACGGGCCATGGCGACCAACGCGGAGCGCAGTGCGTCGCGGCGGCGGGAGATCCTGGCGGCGGCATCGGCGATGTTCGCCACCAAGGGGTTTCACAAGTCTTCGCTGCAAGAGGTCGCGGCGGCGGCGGGGATCACGCCGGCCGGGTTGCTGCATCACTTCGGCAGCAAGGACCAGTTGCTGACCGAGTTGCTCGCGCATCGCGACGCGTCGGAGATCGCCGAGGTCAACGATCCCGAGCGGCCGCACGGTACGGCGTTCCTCGAGCACCTCGCGGACACCGCCGATCGCAACAGCGATCGGCGGGGGCTGACCCAGCTGTACGTCGTACTGTCCGCCGACGGGGTGACCGACGAGCACCCGGCGCAGGACTATTTCCGGTCCCGGTACGACGGGTTGCGGTCGATGATTGCCGACGAGATCCGGCTGGCCCAGGCCGCCGGTGACGTGGCGGGCGACCGGGACCCGCAAGAGCTCGCGACGCTGATCATCGCGGTGATGGACGGGCTGCAGATCCAGTGGCTGTACAACCCCGAAGCGGTCGACATGGGCGGCCTCGTCCGCAAGCTGATCGGCGTACTGACTTAGCCCATCGATGGCACGAACTCTTGACGGCAGCGAAAAACCTACCGAACATTCAGTAGGTAAATCCCGGCTCGCCCCACCGAGGAGTTCAGATGAGGCTTCGCGCCGCCCCGCTCGCGTTGTTCGCCCTTCTCCTGCCGCTCGCGCCCGCCTCCGCGGCGCCGACCGATGGCTGGGGTCGCTGCACGCCGGCCCTGGCCGACGGCACTCAGACGATCCAGGTGCGCTTCGGGGATACGGCGTACCCGGTCCGGGTTCATCTGCCACCGACCACGAGAAGGTCGCCGCTGCCGATCGTGCTGAACCTGCACTTCAGCAACGGGAACGCCGACCAGCAGGCGGCGTACTCCGGGCTCGAACCGGTCGGCGACCGGGAAGGCTTCGTCACCGTCGAGCCCAACGGCAACCTCCCCGCGGCGACGCCCAACCCGAATCAGATCTGGTTCTGGAACGTCCCCGGCGTCCCCACCACCGCCGGCGCCTATCCCCCACCGGATGCGCGCGACGACATCGCCTACCTGACCAAGGTCATCGACGAGGTCACTCGTCTCGCCTGTGGCGACTCCACCCGCGTGTACATCGCCGGTCACTCCGGTGGCGCCCGGATGGCATCCGCCTATGCCTGCGCCCGACCGGACAAGATCGCCGCGCTCGCGGCCAGCGCCGGACTCCGCGCCGGCCGCCCGTCACCCATGGACCCGATGTTCCCGGAAGTACAGACCTGTACTCCGAACCGCGCTGTCCCCGTCATCACCTTCCACGGCGACGCCGACACCACGAATCCGTACCAGGGCAGGCCGACCGATCTGCGCTGGGGCTACTCGACCCCCATGGCCGTCCAGTCCTGGGCGCAGCTCGACCACTGCACGACCGGGCCGACCGTCGTCCTGGTCTCCCCACATGTGAACCGCCTGACGTACGACAGGTGCGCCGGCGGCGCCCAGGTGGTTCTCTACAAGGTTGCCGGAGGCACCCATAGCTGGCCCGGCAGCGCTGCCGACTCGGGCGCAACCAAGGAGATCGACGCCTCAAGTCTGATCTGGCAGTTCTTCCAAGCTCATCGACGACTCGTCCCGCCAGTGGGCTCCTGAGTTCACTCCCGGGAGCCGGTCTGAGCCAGGGCCGGCTTTCGGAGCAGTAGGGCGATGGGCAGGATTGTGGTGGTCATGGCGAGCAGGGTGGCTCCGCCGAGCACTGCGGTCCAGCCCAGTGCTGGTACGTACGGTAGGGCACCGCCGGTTACTGCGCGGACGATCGTGGTCAGGGTGACGGCTGCGATTGCTCCGCCGATCACGAGGGCGACTCCGAGGAGAGCTGCTTGCTCGGCGTTGACCATCCGCTTGACCTGGCGGGTCGTGACGCCGGTCAGGCGCAGGACTGCCACCTCGCGGCGGCGGGCCAGGGCTGCCATCACCATGGTGTTCGCGGCGGCCAGGGCGGCGTACCCGATCATCACGCCGATCAGCAGTTTGTTGAGCCAGGCGCTGATCGCGAGGTCCTTCGCGGTCTGCACGGTGAGCTCGCTGACCGGGATGAGGGTTGCGCCGGGGAGCTGTGCCAGTGTGGTGGGTTTGCTTCCCGACGTACGGATCAGTACTTCGTCGGGCGCCTGGCCGAGGGTCGCGCGGTCGAGGACGAAGTCGCCGAAGCCTAGGCCGCGTGAGTAGATCGCGGTGATCTTCAGCTGCTTCGGTGTGCCGTCGGCGAGCCAGATGTCGATGGTGTCGCCGAGCTTCCAGTTCTGCGAGTCGGCCCGGACTTGTGAGACCGCGACAGTGCCGGGAGTCAGTTCGCCTTCCTTGAGCTGGAGATCGGTTGTCTTGAGGGCACTGGTGAGGTCCATCGCCTGGGCTGGAACGACTTCAGCATCCTGGAAGACCTTCACGATGACCGAGGTACGACGTACGCCTGTCGCTGCTTCGACTCCGGGGATCTTGCTCAGGCGCTCCGCTGCATCGTCCGGCAGTCCCTTGGGCGAGACCACGGCGTACTGGGCGAGGGTGCCGGCCTGTACCTGCTGGACGGTCTGCCGTTCGAGGTTGTCCTGGAGGAACCAGACGGAGCCACCGAAGCCGACTGAGAGGACCAGTGCGGTCAGTACGGTCGCCATGCCTCGCGCGTTCGTCGCCAGGTTTCTGGTGGCCAGGTAGCCGCTGTTGCCCCAGACCGCACTCAGTACGGGGCTGAGTAGCCGCGCTGCGGTGCCGTTGATCCAGGGCGCGAGCAGAGCGACCGCGAGTACCAGGAGGTACAGCATGCTGATCGCACCGCCGAGCGCGGCTTGACCGCCGCCCATCACTGCGAAGGCGCTGGACGAGAGGGCTCCGACTAGCGCCGCGAGGCCGAAGCCGAGGCGCACCTTGCCGCTGCGGGTCGGCTCGACCGCTGCGTCGGCCAGTGCCTCGGCGGGACGGATTGCCGAGATCCTCCTTGCGGCGAGGAGAGCTGCGACCACGGCGAGCGCGACGATGAGCAGCGCGGCCGCCGGCGCGGCCAGAACCCCCATAGCCATGGGGAAATCGGCCGGTACGAAGCCCTTGCTGATCAGCTGGTCGCCCATCCATCGGCTTGCCAGCAGTCCGGTGGGGATGCCGATCAGCGAGCCGATGGCGCCGAGGATCGCGGCTTCGCCCATCAGCATCCGGCGGAGTTGCCACGGCGTCGCACCAGTTGCCCTCAGCAACGCCAGCTCACGCCGACGGCCGCGGATCGAGAGGCCGACCGTACCGGCGACCACGAAGACGATGAGCATCACAACGTAGCCACCAAACGCAGCGCCGACCTGGATCAACAGATCGCGGGCCGCCGCAAGGTCAGGCCGCTCGACAGTTCCTTTGTCATCACCGCCGTAAGCCTTCGCCGACTCCACCGCCGCAAGCTTCTCCACCGCCGCCTTGACCGCAGCTCGATCCGCCCCGTTCTCCTCTGTAATCGCGATGACCTCAACCCGGGAGGGCTTGGCCTTGTCTTTGATCGCTGGATCTGCGACTACCTTGGCGACTCCGGGGACCTGGCGGAGCTGGTTGACCAGGCTTGCGGGCATGGTGCCGGGGGCGGGGAGGCGGGTTGTGGTGGTGTAGGTGTCGCCGCCGAATTCCTTGCCGGTGAAGGTGATGTCGCGTTTGGCGACGACGAGGTCAGCAGACCCGTAGAGCTGGGGTTTCGGTTGATAGCGGAGGCCGGACTCGACCAGTGCGCCCGTGCCGGTCATCACCATCACACCGGCGGCCAGGGCGATCAGGGTCGCGAGGACCGTACCCGGGCGATGGCGGAGCAGACGCGCTGCGAGCCCGATCATCGCCGTACCGCCGTGTCAGACATGATGCGACCGTCGGCGAGGACCAGCACGCGATCGGCGTACGAGGCAGCAGGCTGATCATGCGTGACCATGATGATCGTCTGACCACGCTCGTCGACGATCGACCTCAACAAGCCGAGGACATCGGCGGCGGTGTGACTGTCGAGAGCTCCCGTCGGCTCGTCCGCGAAGACCACCGTCGGCCGCATCGCCAGGGCCCGGGCGATGGCGACCCGCTGCTGCTGCCCACCCGACAACTCAGCGGGCCGATGCCGCAGCCGTTCCTTCATGCCGACCCGCTCAACGACCTCGGCCAGCCACTCGCGATCCACCTGTACTCCGGACAGCCGCAGCGGAAGCATGATGTTCTCCTCCACGGTCAAAGCGCCTACCAGATTGAGGTTCTGGAACACGAACCCGATCTCGCTCCTGCGCAACCGAGTGAGCTTGGCCTCCGACAGCCGGGACAACTCCTGGTCGCCGACCCAGACCCGTCCGGACGTCGGCCGGTCCAACCCGGCGGCGGTCTGCAGCAGGGTGCTCTTGCCGGATCCGGAAGGACCCATCACGGCGGTGAACGTGCCGCGGGCGAAGCTGGCGTCGACGTTGTCGAGGGCGGCGACCCGTTGGTCGCCGGCGACGTAGATCCGGGTGAGCTGCTCCACCCGCACAGCCGCCGCCGTACCGTCGGCCGGGACCGCTCGTCGGTGCACTGCGAGTTCAGTTTCGGTGATCACTGAGGTCATACCCGCAACGCTAGGCAGCCCGTAACGTCGGCGACATCCCATCCACTGGCGGTTCGGAGGTAGAGCTGACACCACCTACGTCGACCTCTGGACACGCCGACCCTCAACGTGCTCCTATTTGGCCTGCAAGGATTTCCATCGTTGTAGACCGCCCCCTCGTCGAGATCGGAGTCCGATCGTGCGGATGAGAACAGCCGGTACCGTCCCCCGTGCCCTCGCCGTCGTCCTGGCCGCGTGTGTCGTGGCCGCAGGATTGATCGCGCGACCCGCCGTCGCCAGCAACAACACCGGCAACAACGCCGTCGACAGCACCGTCAGCAATGCCGTCAGCAGTGCCGCGCGGCAGACCGTCGTCGCCGGCGACGCCCGCTTTCAAGTGCTCTCCCCCACGCTGATCCGGACGGAGTATGCCGGCGACGGCCAGTTCCAGGACTCCCCAACCTTCAACGCCGTAGGTCGCAGCAACTTCGCCCCAGTCCCTTTCACCTCATCGGTGTCAGGCGGTGTGCTCACCATCCGCACAAGCGCGGCAACGCTGACCTACAAGCTCGCCTCGGGCCCGTTCGACGCAAGCAACCTGACTCTCCGGATCAACGCGGGAAACGCAGTGGGCGCCTCGGTTGTCGCGGCGCCTTGGCGGCGGTTGAGCTGTGCTGTTGGGGCGTTGTGTGAGGGTGAGGATCTGATCGCCGACGGCCTTGGGGTCGCCAGCGATCATCGGGGGTACACCGGTGCGGGATTCCTTGCTGGGTTTGAGACCACGGGGGCACAGGCGACAGCGGATGTGGTTGTCCCCGAGGCGGGGAGCTACACCTTGAGCGCCCGCTATGCCAACGGGACCGGTGGTGACGGGCGGCACGAGACGCGGACGCTCAGCGTGTCGGTCGACGGTGGGCCGGCCCAGGCCGTGTCGTTCGCTCCGACCGATGGCTGGGACTCCTGGAGTCTGGCGTCCGCGCCGCTCGCCCTCGGTGCCGGGCACCACGTCCTGCGGGTCATCCGGACCGCGACCGACTCGGGCAACCTCAACGTCGACAGCTTCGCGGTGCTCAGGGCCGGTGCGCCCTATCCGCCAGCGAGCGCCCGCGCGTACGGCGACTGCGCCTTCGGGGTCAGCTGCGAAGCCGAAGGCGGTCTCCCATCCGGGTCAGCGGTCGTGGCGAGCGACCACCCCGGGTATGCCGGACGCGGGTTCATCGCCGAGCTCAACACCGGCTCGACCCTCACCCAGCGAGTCGTCAGCGTTCCGGCGGATGGCACCTACCAATTGCACCTCCGCTATGCCAACGGCACCGGCGGCGACGGCCGGCACGAGACCCGGACCGCCACCATCACGACCGGCGGCGTGACCCGCACGATCTCCCTCCCAATGACGACCGATTGGAATGCCTGGGGCACCGCGTCGATCCCGGTCGAGCTCAAAGCAGGCACGAACGAGGTCGTCCTCGGCTGCCCGGAGCCGACCAGCTGCCACATCAACCTCGACACCGTCGCGGTCGCACCCACCGGTGTACCCGCTCCGCAACCGCACCTCGCGCTCGGTGGATACCGGCGCGGCCTCGACGGCGTCAACGGCGACAACGGTTCACCAACCATCACCGAAGGGTTGCTGCACCGAGACGGCTGGTACCTCCTCGACGACACGACCTCGGCGCTCTACGACGCGCCTGCTCGCCGGGTCACGCAGCGGCCGGCCCATGGCAGCGCGGCGTACCAGGATGGTTATGTCTTCGGGTTCGGCCATGACTACAAGGCCGGACTCGGGGACCTCAAGACCCTGACCGGACCGGCCGAGCTGCTGCCGCGCTGGGCGTACGGCGTCTGGTACTCGGAGTACTTCGACCGCACCGCGGCCGACTACCGCGACACCATCCTGCCCGCCTTCCGCGCCAATGGCGTCCCGCTCGACGTGCTGGTCACCGACACCGACTTCAAGGCGCCGGACACCTGGAACGGCTGGCAGTTCGACACCACGAAGTTCCCCGATCCTGCCGGGTTCTTCGCCTGGTCGAAGTCACAAGGCCTGCACAACAACCTCAACATCCATCCGAGCATCATGGGCAACGACCCACAGTTCGCTCAGGCGCAAGCCACCGCCAAGGGCAAGCTGACCAAGTCCGGCTGCGGCACCGACTGCTATGTCTTCGACTGGGGCGACCCGGATCAGCTCAAGGCCTATCTCGACCTGCACGCCGGCATGATGCAGCAGGGCAACGACTTCTGGTGGCTCGACTGGTGCTGCGACAGCTCCCGCTCCAGCCTGCCCGGCGTCACCCCGGACGCCTGGATCAACCAGCAGTACGCCGACCTGGCCGCGCCCGCGATCGGTCGCGGGTTCGTGATCTCGCGGGCCTACGGATCCTTGCAAGCCGGTGGCTACGGCGGTCCGACGGCGTTGGCGACCGGTCCGTGGGCGGACAAGCGCAGCACCTTGCACTTCACCGGCGACACCTCGTCGACCTGGGGCACGCTGCGGATGGAGGTCGGGGCGACCCCGGCTGAGTCGGTGGCGACCGGTATGTCGGCGATCAGCCACGACATCGGCGGCCACAACGACGGCAACGGGCTGCCGGGCAGCGAGCTCTACACCGTCGGCGGTCAACAACACAGGACGACGAAGCTGCCCGACGACATGTATGCACGGTGGGTTCAGCTCGGCACGTTCCAGCCGATCGACCGGCTGCACAGCAACCACAGTGACCGGTTGCCGTGGCAGTACGGGACAGCGGCGGCTGAGTCGGCGAAGCGGTTCCTCAACCTGCGGGAGAACCTGGTGCCTTACACCTACACGCTTGCCCGGGAGGCGGCGACTACCGGCGTACCGGTGGTTCGGCCGGCCTATTTGGAGTATCCGGAGGAAGCGGCGGCCTACGCTACGGCCGGCAGCGAGTACTTGTACGGGCCGGACGTACTGGTGGCTCCGGTGACGACGCCAGGGACGCAGACCAGTACCAGTGTGTGGTTCCCGCCAGGCCAGTGGACGGACTACTTCACCGGCAAGACCTACGCCGGTGGAACGACCCAGGCGGTCACCACTGATCTCGGGACCATGCCGGTGTTCGTGAAGTCCGGCGGAATCGTGACGACCCGCACGGAAAACGTGACCAACGACGTCCAGAACCCCTTGGACAAGGTGACGGCAACCATCGCGACCGGCGCCTCGGGCACGTTCTCCCTCTACGAGGACGATGGTTCGACCACCGATCAGGCGCTGAGCGCGACGACCGAGCTCACCTACCAGGAGACTCCAGGCCGGCATGAACTGACGATCGAGCCCACCCACGGCCGGTATCCCGGCCAGGTGACCGAACGGGAATGGACGGTAAAGCTGCTCGGCGTGCCCACGGCGCCGCCCCGGATCAGCCTCAACGGCCACCGCCTCGACACCCAGAACTGGTCTTGGGACGGCACCACCCGAACCCTCACCGTCAAAGCACCCTCTCAACGAATCAGGACACCACTGAGGATCTCGTACTGAAAGCAACCGGATGGGCGGGTCGCAGTTGGCCTCGACATCGCGAGGACGGGCTGGCCTCGCCCTGTGCGCGGGTAGGCTCCGGTGATGCTTCGCCCTGGTTGGGTGGGTGGCACCGGAGCCGGTGGAGTACGGGAGATGGGGGACGTCTTGGCGAAATCTCGCGTGCGTCTGGGGATTCTCGGGCCGTTGCGGGTGCAGGTGGATGGCGAGACGGTGGCGGCGAAGCGGCCGGCTGTTCGCAATCTGCTGGGCGCCTTGCTGCTGCATACCGGCGAAGCTCCCAGTGCCGCGCGGGTGACGGAGCTCGGCTGGGGGCCGGCCGGCTGCTCAAGCGGGTCGTTGCACACGACCGTGTCGCGGCTCAGGGACTGGCTCAAGGAAGAGTGCGGCCCGGCGGCGACCGTCAGCTGGGACGGGAACGGGTACCGGCTCGAGCTCCCGGACTCGGACGATGACTTCGCGGAGTACCAGCAGCTCGTCCTGGCGCCGCGAGCGAACGACCCGACCGAGCGCGCCGCCGAGCTGCATCGTGCGCTCGAGCTGTGGCGTGGGCCGCTCTTCGTCGACGGCCCGGAGTGGATCCGCACCGACCCGCTGGTACGCCGATGGGAGGAGTCGCGGATCAGCCTGGCGCTCGAACTCGCCGACGCGGCGCTGGCGGCCGGCAAGCCCGAGTTCGCCCTCGATCAGCTGGAACAACTGGCCTCCGAGCTGCCGTACGACGAGCGAGTCCACGCCCGGCTGCTGACCATCCTGCTCGCCTGCGGCCGACGAGCCGAGGCCCTGCGCCGGTACGACGAAGTCCGCCGTCGACTGTCCGAGGAGCTCGGAGTCAGCCCCAGCGCGGCCCTCACGGAAGTCCACGCCGAGTTGCTCCGTGAGCCGCGCTCGGCCAGGGCGCCGTTCCACGACCCGCCGAAGTCCGGCCAGCTGGTGATCGGCAGTCACGAAGCGATCGTCGCCCTGCCCGAGGTCCGCGCGCTGCTCGCCGGGATGCGGCTCCACCACCCGGACCTCACCATCAAGGTTCGCCACCTCGACTTCGTCGAACAGGTGACCGCGCTGCCGCAGGGCCAGGTCGATGTCATCGTCGCCTACCTCCCCGTTCCACCTGGCGTCCCGGTCCAGGCCATCGGCACCGGAACCCGTGCTGTTGCCGTCAGCAACACCCACGAGCTGGCGACCCGCGACCAGCTCCGGATCGCGGACCTCAAGGGGCACAAGGTGGTTAGCCTGTCCCCCAGCGTCCACCAGGAGTACCGCGACTTCTGGGCCGTCGATCCGCGCCCCGACGGCAGCCGTGTCGACTTCACCGACGACGAGGTCACCAACCTCGAAGAGCTCTTCTCGGCCGTTGCCCTGGGCCCCAACATCACCGTCGTCCCGGCCGCTTGCCGCGACTTCTACCCGCGCCCTGACATCGCCTACATCGACGTCGTGGACATGGCGCCCATCACCGTCGCCCTGGCCTGGCTCCCAGGTCCCTTCCGCCCAGCCCTCGATGCCCTGATCACCGAAGCCGCCCGCCTCCGACCGATCGGGACGTAGCCGGCGGACGCGCCGAGAACCTGGTACGCGAGGTGGCCCGCAAGGCCGCAGGCCGCGGCCGCAACCGCCAGCACTGCGCCGGCCACGAGCACCCGCCCGGCTGGCGAATGCCACGTCGCTGGTCGGCACGTTCTGTCCGCCCATGACGACGACGGCGCTGTAAAGCGGCTAGGTCGCGGTCCGGGGACGGCGCCACTCGTGGCGGGCGGCCAGGCCGAAGCAGAGTGCGGCGACGCTGAGCACCACCACGATCGCCCACTCCACGGCGCCGTTCCCGCCGTCCGGGTCCCAGCCGGTGAGGAGTTCGATCCATTCGCGGCTGATCAGCGTGACCACCGCCAGCACCAGCGCCGCGACCGAGAAGCCGGACTGCAGCCAGAAGCGAGTACGTACCGCGGGCAACGAAGACATCTGGCAGATCTCCTTCGACGAAGACAAGGACGAGGAGCAAGAGGACGAAGACGGGCTGGGGGTCGCGGGCGGGGGTCGGGGACGGGGTCGGGGTCGGGGGCGTGGTCGGGGACGGGGTCGGGGGTCGGGGACGGGGACGGGGACGGGGTCGGGGACGGGGTCGGGGGTCGGGGGTCGGGGACGGGGATCGGGGACGGGGATCGGGGACGAGCGCGGACAGGTTTACGCGACTGCCTCGGGTGGGTCGGACAGGCCGAGGATGTTCAGCAGTACTGCGACCATGCCGGCGGCCGTGGTGGTGCCCTCGGCGAGCAGGTTCACCACCGAACCCTGACCGTTTCCACGGACGATCACCGCCCCGCGGACGACCCCGTTGGCATTCGGATCGAAGCGAACCGTCACCGACGTCGCATCCCCAGGCGCGATCACCAGCGGCAACGCCGGCAACCCCGGCAGCGAGAATCGGTTGCTCCCGGCAACATCAAGCTGCACGGTGTCGACGGTCAGCGGCGCACTGCCCAGATTGCGGATCTCCAGCGGCAGGTCCCCCGGCGCCCCGGTCCGTACCAGACCGAACTCCAGGAACGCCCGGACGCTCAACCGCGGCCGCCCAGCAGCGATCCCGAATCCCGTTGCCCGCACCGTGATCGCACCGTGCTCGGGATCATCGGAGCGAACGATCAACTCCGTCCCGCGATCCCCCGCCGCCCCCGGCGTGAACGAGACCTCCACGGCCCGATGCTCACCGCTCGCGAGCGCTAGCGGGAAGTTCAGCGGCCCGGCAGGCACGGCCTGCACCGCGAAATCGCCGGCCACACCGAAGATCTCGGACACCGTCACCCCGGCACTGCCGATGCTGTGCAGGACGATCCGCCGCCGGGTCGTCGTCGCAACCTGCTGTTCACCGAAGCCCAGATCGGCCTCGACCAGAAGACTCGGCCCAGCCGGTACTTCGAACTCCCACGCGCTACGTCCATACGTACCGACTCGAATCACCTGCGGCCGGACCGCGGGATCGACTGTGTTGTCCAGTTCCAACGCCTGGCACGACACGTTCGGAAGATTCGGCCCGACCCGTTCCCAGACCGAGCCGGCGCCAAGGCGCAAGACGCCGATGTCGGAGGCAACCAACAACCTCGAAGGCCCGCCGGTCACCCGCTCCCAGCCCAGACCCATCACCGGAATGTCGGGCAGATTGCCCAGCGGCGCGTTGAAGACTCCACCGACCTCCTGCCACGGCGCGACCCCGCCAACGGTGATCCCGCCGGCCGTGGTCAGGAACACGTGCCGCGTACGCCGCTCCGTCGCCGTCTCGCTGTATCCGGCAACCACCACAGCCACCGTCGTCCCAGCCGCGACGGCTGGATCCGAACGGATCGCGGCGATCGGTCCCCGGGCGCCGATGTTGTTGACGTAGTTGTTCGCTGCCCCCAGGAACGAGTTGCCACCGTTGTTGCTGAAGCGCACGGTCCCCGCCCTGAACGGCACCCTGCTCCCGGCGATGCCGACCCAGAGTTGGTTGGCCGCCGGCGCATGCAGCGCGGAGATCGGATCATTGAAGGTGGCCACGCTGACAAAAGTGATGCCACCGTTCGTACTGCGGAACAACTGGTTGTCGAACGAGACGAAGACCGTTGTAGAGACCGCGCCCGCCACCGGCACCAAGGCAACTCGCTGCCGGTTCGTACCGCCCAGAGGCAACCCGCGACCGATCGTCTGCCCGCTGGCTCGCGGCACCGCCCCGGACACGCCGTTTCCAGCAACTCCGACCAACTCGAAGCTGTTCGCATCCAGCACCCGGATCGCCTGCCCAGCAACGTTGGCGGCCAGGTTGCCGGTCACTCCGGTGACCGTCACGTTGTCCCCGGAGACGAAGCCATGCCCTTGCGCCGTAACCACGATCGGGTTCGTGTTCTCGGCCCGGAACACCGGAACCGTGCCGGCCACCGCCGGTCCCCGCAGCCGGCCGGTTCCCGCCACGTACGCAGGCTGGGCCGACCCGTCCGAGCCGTTCAGCGACAGCCGGGTCGGCGAGACCACCGTCACCACCCAGCTCGGGGTGGCGACGGAGTTGTTCGCGGCGACGTTTCCGGCGACACCGTCGATCCGCACCTTCTGCCCGGTCGCGCAGCCGTGCGGGACGGCCGTCTCGATCTCGATCGGCGCCGCGAGCGTGGCCGCCGTGACGTTCAGCTCGGCCAGGTACCGGTCGCCGGCCACCTGCGGACCGGCGCCGAACGCCGCCACCACGGTCCCGTTCTTCCCGTTCAGGGTGAACTCGCGCGGGTTCAGCACGGTGACCACGTTGCCGCCGTTGGCGATCCCGCCGCCACCGGTGACGTTGGAGATGAACACGCCGTCGCCGGTCCGGAACGAGTGCCCCGAGGTGACCACCCGGACCGGATTCTCGTTGTGGATCGAGACGATCTGGTGCCGGGCGGGGATCGGGAAACCGCTGTCGAGGAACGTCCGGCCGCCGTTGGTCGACCGGATGAAACGGCCGCCGTCGAAGCCGTAGACGATGTCGGGGTTGAACGAGTCCACCGCGACGTCCCCGCCGTCACCGTCGATGCCGGCGGTCCAGGCGCCGATCGCGTCGCCGCGCCGGTGCCCCGCCGTACCGGTGTCCTGCATGCCGGCGAAGACGACTTCGTTGGTACCAGCCCCGCGGCCGATGTCCATTCCGCGCAGCAGCGAGGTGGCGAGGCCTTCGTTGAGCTGGTCGAACGTCATCGTGCCACCGATTCCGTTGACCGCGCCGACGCTGCCGGTCCGGTTGATCCCGCCGTCCGTGCCCAGGTACACGGGAGTGGGCGACACCGGCGTGACCCCGGACCAGTCCCAACGGGTCGGTGGTGCGAAGACGAGTTCGTGGTGATCCCAGTGCGCGAGCGTCGTGCTCGGCGAGCTGCCGAAGCCGGCGATCGCATCCATTCCGCCCCGGGTGGCCGGCGTGACCGCTGGGAAGGTGCCGCCGCCGTCGGTCGAGCGCCACAGCTGCTGGAACCCTGCATAGACGACCTGCGGATGCTGCGGATCGACCCCGAGCGTCAGGTTGTAGACGATGTTCGCCAGGCCGTCGGCAGCGGCGCGCGCGTTCAACGCCGGACGCGGCGCCCAGGTCGCGCCGAAGTCGTCGCTGCGGAACAGCCCGACGAAGGTGCTGGAGCCGATGAACTCGCTGTCCTGTACGGAGGCGTACAAGGTTCGCGTCCGCGGCAGCAGCGACTGCGCGAACACGACTCGGCCGAAACCCAGTCCGGGGGCCACACCGCCCCCATGCGCGAGCAGGTTGTCGGACTGCATCAGCTCGCCGGTCGAGGTGATGGTCAGCCGGAAGAGCCCGCGATCGGGGTTGGTCGAGGCGGTGCGGAAGGTCCGGCCGCCACTGGCGAAGTACACCGTGTTGAACGCGTCCGCCGGTCCGATGACGGTCGCGCCCACTCCCCCGTACGCCGCATTGAGCGCAAGACCCGCGATCCGGAAGTGATCGTTGTCGACCCTGATCGCGCGACCGGAGTTGTTGGGCGCGTTGATGCCCGGCAACCCCAAAACAGTGACCAGATCGCCGTCAAACCCATGGCCGACGACGGTGAGGTTGATCCCTCCCCCGCCGTTCGCCGCCGCGGTGATCGGAGCGGCGGGCGCGTGCTGCGGCCCGTCGACGATGCCGGTCGCGGCGACATACGCGCCGTTGCCGCGGGAGCCGACCAAGGAGAACGTGTCCGGCGTGAGCACCCGGATCGACCAGGACCGGTTGGCCGCGGTGTTGCCCTGTACGCCGCTTACAGCAACGATGTCGCCCGTGATGAAGCCGTGCGCTGCCGACGTGATCACGATCGGGTTGGGCGCGGCCGGATTGCTCGCGCCCGTCACCGGCTTCGTCGACGGATGGGACGGACCCCAGGCGAACCCGCTCGTGGCACCGCCACCGGCGCCGTGGGACGTGCGCAGGGTGAACTTGTCGTCGTCGACCCGGTCGATCAGCCAACTGCCGTTGGCCTGCTGATTCGGCGCGACCCCACCGACGATCACCCGATCGCCGGTGGCGAACCCGTGCCGCACCGCCGTCACCTCGATCGGATCGGCGTTGCTCGCCCCGGTCACCCGAGTGGTCCGGTACCAGCCCTGGTCGACCTCCAACGCGGAGATCACGCCGAGCCGGATCGGCCTGCCGTCGTCGTACGCCGGATGGTTGGCCCCGAAGTTCCGGCCACCGTCGGCCGAGTAGTACAGCCCGGCCTGCGACGCGACGAGCAGCGTGCCACCGGTCGGGCAGACCATCCGGATGATGCCCCGGTCACTCAGGAACGGTGGCTGTCGAGCGTCAAACAGCGTCGCGCCGGCCCCGCCGTACGCCGCGTTCATGGTGGCGCCGGGGATCCGCAGGGTGTTGGCGTCGATCCGGGTCGAGTCGCCCTCGCCGACCGCTCCGACCACCCCCGGAAGCCCTACGGCGGCGACGCGATCCCCGGTCGAGTAGCCGTGACCCGCGACCGTCACCCGGACCCCGCCGCCGTTGTTGACCGCGGCGGTGATCGCTTGCGGCGGCCGGCCCGCCGGCGACGTGAGCCGCGACCAGGTGACCCCGCCGTCGACCGACTTGAACAGGCCGGCTGACTTCGGCAGGCCGCCGGCGCCTTCGAACAGGTTGCCCGTACCGACGTACAGGATGTTCGGGTCGACCGGATCCAAGGCGATCGCACCGATGGCCATCGCCGACAGCTGGTCGGTGAGCGGCGACCAGCTCACGCCGTCGTCCCGCGACTTCCAGACTCCGCCGTTGCCGGTGGCGATGTAGATGACCTTGTCGGGGCCCGGTCGCGGATCGATCGCGATGTCGACGACCTCGCCGCTGTCCGGCCCGGTACCGAGGAAGATCTGCTCGTTCCCGACCAGCAGCGGCGCCGGGCCGACCTGCTTCCACCGGCCCGGTCCGGCGTAGTTCAGCGCGCCGACGTCACGGACCGCGTACCGCCAGCGCCGGTTGTCGATCCGCCCGCGCCGGTCGGACTGCAGCGCTTGCAGGGCTTCCGGTTTGCGTTCGGACTCGCCTTCGTTGGCGTCGTTCTCGAACCGTGGCTCGCTCACGATTCCTCCTCGGGGGTGAGCTTGAGCCAGCCCTCCTGCCCCTC
Organism: Kribbella sp. NPDC051620; assembly: GCF_044453825.1. Lineage (NCBI taxonomy): Bacteria > Bacillati > Actinomycetota > Actinomycetes > Propionibacteriales > Kribbellaceae > Kribbella > Kribbella sp. NPDC051620. Next base: position 496,917 of record NZ_JBITDB010000001.1, on the reverse strand, counting down.
GGACGGGTCCGGCGGGATCCGCGCGTCCGAGGTCGAGTTCACGATCGGGTCCTCGGCCCAGGTGGTGGCGTCGGCTCGGTGGTTCCAGGTCCAGGTACCGCGGATGTCGGCCGCGATCGGCATCCTGATCAGCTTCGGATCGACGAGTACCGGGCCGAACCGGAACACCGGTGCCAGCCGGGACAGGCCGGGCGCGACCCAGGAACGCCGCATGCCGATCTCCTTGCGGGGCAGGAAACCGGTGGTCGCGTGGACGACACTGTGTGGCTCCATCAGCAACGTCAGCCAGACGTCTTGCTGCGGTTGGACCCACAGCACCCCGCTCGTGTCGACGTACGGATGGTCGACCGGCGTCGACCCCGGCTGAGCGATGACGCCGAGGTCAGTTGCGAAGTCGGTGTAGTAGTCGGACGTACTGGAGGCCTGACCGTTGAAGCCCTGGTGTGGCCCGACCGGCCGGGCGAAGTCGGCGGCGGCCGGGTCGGAGACGTGCAGGGTGCGGTAGTCGTCTCCGACGAAGTACCCGAGCAGACCGTCCTGCCAGTGCGCGAGCGCCCCGACCCGGACCGGGACGCGGATGCCACGGACCAGGTCCGGCGCGACCGGCTCGTCGACCTCGACCCGGATCAGCGCCCGGAGGACGGCGATCGGATGGCCGACCAGCAACGCGAGATGCTCCTCACCGATGTGGCCGAACGGATCGACGGACCACAGCGACGAGTCGACGATCCGCAGCAGCGACGAGAGGGCCGTATCCACCGCCGGGGCATCCGGCGTCGCGTCGACCACGCCCCAGTCGAGCAGTCCCTGGGCGATCCCGGCGAGATGCCGGTTGCCGATGGTGCCGGACGGCGCGGAGCCGAGGTTGGTCGGCTGGCCCGGCGAGTCCTCCCAGACGATCCCGGCGCCCACCCCGGTACCTGCCTCGACATCGAGCCGCCCGCCGTCGAAGCGGACCGCGCCCAAGCCGACGCCGTCGGCAGCGTGGAACTGGAGATCGCCGTCGAGGTGATTGGGCAGTACGAACCCGCACACTGGGCTGGTCGCATCGTTCGCCTCAACCACATCGTCGGTGGCCGAGACGAACCGGAACCACAGCCGGCTCGGAGCAGTGAACCGTGGCGCCAGCTCGACCAGGTCCGGCCGATCCGCGACGGTCAGCGGCTCGGTCCGCATGATCAGCTCGGGTTTGGCGGGCTCGGTGGCACTGGACCCGGCCAGATCGAGCACCTGACCGAAGCAGTCGACCAGCCGGAGCCGCTTGACCTTCAGGAACCCCGACCGCACTGGCCAGAAGTCAGCGGGCACCACCCCGTCGGCAGGCTTCGCGACGCCGTCGGCCACGAACCCTGATCGCAGGATCGAGTTGAACCGGTCCATCGCCCCGACCAGGACGTCCATCTTCTCCAGCTCATCGGCGATGTGGTCCAGATCTGCGTCGTCCGCTGCCCGCTGCGTCTGCAGCGAGGCCATCGTGCTGATCTGGCTCACCATCTCCAGAGCCGCCTGCGAGTGGAAGGCATGCGTGGTCTTCGGCGTCAGCGAGATCGAGCCCGCACTCTGCTGCGCCTGCTCCAGCACATCCCGGACGGTCGACGCGGCGACCTGAGCCGCACCGCCACCGAGGAGGGCACGGCCCCGCAACGTCCGTACACCGCTCTGAGTCCCGTCCGGCAGGCTGTCCGGCACCGCGTCGAAGTCGATCTCCTCCAACTGCCAGTCGGCGAACTCGGGCGAGCTGTAGAGCTCCACTTCCCAGTCCAGATGCAGTGGCACCCAAGGAATCCTGGGCAACGCGACAGCCATTGCCGCCGGCAACGTTCCGGCGAATCCGCTCAACGAGAGCAGCGGTCCAATGTCCCGCCGGTCATCGCGCGCGACCTGCCAGACGGTTTGCTCGACGGCGAACACCTCGGCCGCCTGATCCAGCGCCGCCGCGTCGAATCTGGCGTTACCGCCGAACCGGGACCGCACGGCTACCGGTGCGCTGCCGGGGTCGAGCAGCGCCAGCTCGCGAACGAGGTCGTCGCATTCGACCGGCACGCCGCCATGGTCGACCCTCCGATCGAGAAGATCCTCGCCACGGACCGCCGCGCCCGGCAAGTTGACCAACCGCCGCGGCGCGAGGCCGGTCACCGTGTGCCCGCTGAGCCGGCAGACCAGCTTCTGCGTCTCGGCGTACATGCCGTCGAAGCCGTGCTTGAACGCGCGGCCGCCACCCTCAATCAGGAACACCGGGTCGGCCGGCACGAAGAACCGCGGCAGCGCTCGCTTGGCATCGATCGTCTGGGTTACCGGCTCGGCATTGGGCGCCGACGGAACCCTGACGGTGACCTCCTCGACGGACTTGATCGCCTGCAGCACCTTGTCCATCGCGCCGATCCCGAGCTTGGGCGAGCCGTGAGCAATCGGAGTCGTCCCGGTGCTGGCGACCAGCACGCCGTCGAAATGCGTCTTGCTCAGCAACTTGCCGGGTCTGCGACCGCCACCCGATCTGCCACGGAAGACGCCGGGATCGGTCTTCGACGGATCCGGTACCACCGAACTCGGCTGGACGGATGCGGTCTGCGTCACCGGCTCCGTGACCACCCCACCAGGCAGCCCGGCGAACCCGCTGGCATGCAACCGGCTGTCGATCCGGGCAGCGCTGTCGGGCATGTCCAATTCGTCCGTACCACCGAGCAGTACCGCCTCGAGGATCCGGGCCTCGTCCGCGTTGCCCTGGTTGGCCGCCAGCCGCGCAGCCAGCGCTTCGGTCAGTGTGTTCCCGATGGTGACCGTGACCGCGTTGGCGTCCGGCGGACCACCGACCACGCCACCGAGCAGGCCTTCCGGAGCAACCGGCAAGCCTGCGTCGGGCCAGCCCAGTCCGACGACCGCGCCGTGGTAGAGGGTCAGCTGCGGCCACGACACTGCTTGCGCCAGCCACTTGCCAAGCGCTGGGATCCCCGCGCTGGTCAGCTGTGTGGAGGTCTCACCGAAGGCGCCGTCGGCCACGATCTTCTTGCCGACGGCCGGGTCGGACTGAACCGCGAACCGGCTCTCCCGCGCCACCAGTCCCACGGTGCCGGCCGCCTTGACCCGGTTCTGCGCGTAGACGAACGCCGTCTCGATGTCGGCCGGGTTGACCTCCCAGCCGAGCCCGTCCAGCCGGGTCTCGAACTGGGTCGGCGACCTCAGGTTCTCGCCGATCGGATCGTCGACCATCCGGCTGTGCCAGCCACACACCAGATAGGCCAGCGGCCCCCGGACATCGCCTTGCTTTCCGAGCCCGCCCAGCTGGCTCAGGTCGTCGTAGAAGCCGAGTCGGCCCTCGACGTTGTCGAAGTACGCCGACCAAGCGGTGTCGCCGTGTCCGAGAGCGGTCAGCGGCTCCTGCCCAGGCACAGTGGTGGACTCCGGGTCGACCGGCTCGGTCCACTCGTCGAGCGGTACGACGGTCGGCGTCTCGTCACCCGCTTCGATCACCCAGCCGCTGACGGCACGCCGCGTCCCTTCCTTGCCCGACGACAGTCGGATCACCAGCCAGCGGTCCGGTACGGCGGGAAAAGCCACGTCGCCGCTGGCCGCAGTACCGCTGCCCCGGGTGAGCGCATCGGGCAAGGCCCAGTGCAGGTAGACGCCCGGCTTCCGCGGTTCGCGTTCGGCGAACGGCTCGGCCAGCAACTCGTACGCGAGTCTGTCGCTCCCGGTCTCCGGCACCTCCATCGCGACCTTGGCCCAGGTCCCTTCCTCCTTGCGGACCACCAGCGCGTCCAGCTGGATGGGTACCAGTACCCGCGGCGTGCGCGGCACCTTCGGGTTCCAGCTGGCGATCATGCCCGGCGTCATGCCATGCGCCAGCGACAGCGAGATCAGCTTCGGATCGATGGCCATCACAACACCCCCAGGACCGTCTTCACGCTGCTCAGCACGAGCGGCTGCTGCACCGTGAAGGTGACGTTCACGAACGCGAGATCGTGGCCCGGTACGCCGGTGTCGGCGAAGTCCTCGGTACCTTCGAAGTGCTGCCGCCACGGCGGATCGAGCACCGAGATCGCGAACGACCCCGAGCCCTCCTGGACCACCGACGTCGGGTTGGCCGCATGCGCGCCGATCAACGCCTCTCGCAGCGCGGCGACCCGGATCACGTCCGAGTGCCGCTTCCGGGTCGGCACCGTCACCTGGACGGCCCGCCCGTTCTTCACGATCTGCTGGCCGTGCCCGTCCCGCAACGGCACCTTGAGCTGCGACCCGACGTGCCGCACCCCGAACTGCACCCCGTGGTGCGGCTCTTCGAGGATCACCATCTTCGGCTCGGTCTCGAACAGCGCGATCATCAGGGACGGCGCCAGCAACTCGAGCCGGAGCAGCTTCAGCTGGTGCCCGACAGCGTTGGCCGAGGACGTCTCGAACGGCTCGGCGATGGTGACGTCGTAGCCGCGGACGTCCATGTGCGGCCACTGCTTGACCGCGCTGGACCGCAGCAGGAAGCCGGTGATCAGCTTGGCCCCTCGCTGGTCGGCGTCGCTGACGGCTTTGGCGTCGTAGAAGTCCTTGCCCCGCTGGAGACTCCGGACCATCCGCTCGCTCTGGTCGAGCAGTTGGTGCAGGGCGCTGCCGCGCGCTTGGTAGTGCGCCTCTTCGCGCGACCCGATCTGGCCGACCGCGAGCCCGCCGTCGACCAGCCGGTCGGTCCAGGAGCGGTCGACGTAGAAGAACCGGATCGACTCCGGCGGCAGCATCCGGTCGTCTGGGATCAGGTACTCGAACGGCACCCCGACCAGCAACCGGAGATGAGCCAGGAACGACTCCATGTACGGCGGAAGGTCGCCGTCGGGTTGCAGGACCGACGTCTGCGCCGGGTCCTTGAGCCGGGTGAACAACGCCTCGCGGGCGGTGGTGGCCGGAAGTCTCATTGAACGCCTCCAGGCTCCTGCAGGTTGGCGAACGCCCGCTGCCGCAGCTCGGCCAGCGCCGCCAGCCCCGCTTGGTCGGACAGCACTTGATCGAGGTTGGTGGTCGGGGCTGCCCTGCCGCCGTCGACCAGGACCGACTGGGTGAGCGCGACATCGGCGCCGAGCAGCCGTACGGCGTCGTCAATCGTTTTCAGCGCGAACGCCTTGGCCACTCGTTCGGGTTGCAGCAGCGGGCTGGCCAGCAGCGCGTCGACGCCGAACGGATCGGTCGGTGGCGCGATGCCCTTGGTCACCTTCTCCAGTACGTCGACCGAGTACCGCAACGCGACCGGATCCAGCGGGTTCTCGATCAGGCTCAGCCGCATCGCCACCCGCAGCAGATCGATCGCGGACTGCCGGGCGCTGGATCGGAACGACCCGCGGCGCCAGCGCATCAGCTCCTGCGCGAGCCGGGCATCTGCCGCGGCCAGCAGACGACCGACTTCGAAGGCGGCGGCGTACGAAATGTTCTCCGCGCCGGTCTCCGCGACGACCCGGCGTGCCTGGTCGGCGCTGTGGTACGGCCCGAGCGCGTCGCGGGTGAGCGGTTGCGCTACGAGCGGGCCGCGGTACCAGCTTTGCTCGGGTGCTCCGAGCCGGTCGGTGACGTCGATCTTGATGTGCCCGGTGTCGGTGACCTCGAGCTTGGTGGCCGGCTCGACGTCGCCGATCATGCCGACGTCCAGCCCCTGCATCAACTGGCGGAAGGTGCCATCGCCTTCACAGGTGAAGGTCCAGCTGTACAGGAGTACCAGCTGCGCCTTGGGATACAGCACCGCGGTGATGCCGGCATTGACGTTGGCGTTGACGCTGACACCGGCGGTGGCCGTGACGCTCCCGATGGCCGTGGCATTCCCGGTGGCCGTGATGTTCGCGGTGCCGGCGAAGGTGTTGCCGACCACCAGTTCCTGGGCGGGGAACTTCGCGAACTTGTCGGCCTCGGACGCGATCACGCTGGTTCCGAGCGAACTCTTGCTCAAGGCAAAGGTTTCGGAGATCTCGGCGACGGCGGCGTTCTGGAAGATGTCGGAGCCGGTGTCGGCGTAGTCGGTGACCGGGAGCAGGTCGGTCCGCTCCTCGACCGAGACCAGGCAGCACACGTAGTCCGCGCCCGACCGCGGCACCCGGTTGCTCATCACGACGGCGAAGTAGCCGTCCGAGTCCCCCGCCGCCAGCTCGCGATCATCGACGTTGACCTGGCGCACATGGGTGAGCAGTTGCAGCTCCTCGGGCATCGGCAGGATCTCTTTGAGGAACTGCTGGTCGGCCTCGACGGCATCGCAGCGGATACCGCTGGGCTGGCCGAGCCGGACGAACACGTCATGCGGGACCACGTCGGTCAGGGCGAGGTTGCGCCGGATCGTGCACTCGGACTGCTCGAACATGACGAGTGCCAGGAACGGGTACGGCGTCTCGTCGGCTCCCACCGTGTAGGCGTCGCCGAGCGGTCGTTCCCAGGGCAGCGTGCGACGGCCGAGGGCGACATGTGGCAGCGCGGAGTCGAAGGGGCCATGACCGTTGCGGGGCGGGAAGACCCCGGCGACCTCGTTCGGCGCCAGGGCGAACCGCGGGCCCTCGACGTCGAAGAAGAAGTCCTGGCCGGGCAGCGGTTGCCCGGTACCGTCGATGGCGACCTCGGTCCCCACCCGCATCCGGTACTCGCCGGCGGTCAGTGGCGGCCGGATGTAGTCGAAGAGGATCATCTCGCCGACGCGCGGATCAACCATTGCTCAACCTCACAGAGACGCTCCCGTCCACGGTCAGTTGCTCGGGCCCGACCACCTCGGTCAAGGTCGAGCCGTTGAGAGTCGTCGCCCAGTTGGCCGCCGTCCCGGTGCCACCGACTACTCCGGACAAGACGATCGGTTGCGTCGCGCCTGGTGGCGTGAGCAGTCCGACGGTGACGGAGACGCGATCGGTGTCGCCGGCATCGGAGCGGCGGCGTACGTCGTACAGGAAGAGGGTTCGGCTGCCGGCCGTGACTTGGATCGGCGGGCCGGCAACTCGCACCTGCTCGGTGTTCAGGATCACCGACTCGGGGCCGAGCCGGGTGGCGTCGGGGTTGTCGATCAGTACGCCGATCACGGAGACGACCGGTCCGAAGTCGGTCTGGACGACCTCCTGCGCCAGCAACGCGCGCGAGACGGTGATCATCCCGGTCGCGGCCGCGTGCCCACGGATGGCGGCCCCGATCGGCTTCGACAACGAGACGACGGCTCCCCTGGCCAGCAAGGTCGTCGGCCCCACCTGAACCAACTCCGCCCCAAGCTGCCACCCGAGAACCGGCAGCGCGCTCGAGGTCGCCACGGCGGCTGTGATGGCACTCGTTCCGCGAACAGGCGTGCCGTCCGCGTTCTTGGCCAGACCGGCGCCCAGCCGGCCGAGAGCGGTGACCGCGACCATCGCGCAGCCGCTGGCGACCTTGAACTGCAACTGGTCCTCTGCTGCCTCCTGGTCGACCAGCACAGTGCCCGCTGTGCTCAACTCGGTGACCCGGACGGCGGAGTTGCCGGCGATGTCGAGGTACCAGTCCTGCGCCGGCGGTACCTCCCACACCTGGGTGGCGCCGGCGCGGACGGTCACGCCTTCTTTGCGGACCTGCTCGGCGAGTACGGCCATCGAGGCCGCGACTGCGCGACCGGTCGGTGCGCCGAGGTCCGGTGTGCGGAGGGTGCGGGCGGAGCGAGCGGCGCGGGTCGGTTGGGGGGTGCCGGCGAGGTTCTTGGTGAGCAACGCGAAGCCGGGTGCGTCGTACGAGGTGATCAAGTCGTTGCGCACATCGACCACGGGCAGCTCGGCCGCGCCGAGACGTGTGAGCGGAATGGTGCTTCGGGCAACTGTTTGCTGGCCGGCCACGACTGCTTGGCGCTGCACCATCGACCGAAGCCGCGGCCTGGCCAGGAAGACCGGCTTCACGTCGCCTACCCGGATCGGTGGCGGAGCAAGGCCGGCGCCCTGGTCTTCCAACGTGAATCCCTCGGACAGCGCCGACAGCGTCGGCGGCGCGGACCGCCGCGTGACCAGCACGTTCAGCGCCACCGGTCCATAGCCGTTCTGCCGCAGGCCGCTGTCCTTGCGGAGGTCCTGGAACTCGACGGCACCGCCCGCGGCCACGGAACCGACGATCGTGCCCAAGCCGGTGAGCAGCGTCCCCGTGTTCACCCCGTTGGCGACCTGTGCCAGCTCCAGCCAGGCCGCGCCGGCCTGGAGTACCGCGGTGATGTGACCCGGGTTCCGCCGGGCGAAGGGCAGCGGCCGGAAGTTGCTGGCATCGACCAGCTTGCCGATCGGAATGACGTCGCTCGCGTTCTGCAGCCCGGCGACACCTTCCAGAACGATGCCGGTCAACGCAGGCAGTGTGTTGGAGGCGGCGGGCGGCTTCAGGTCCGGGAAGTAGTGGTATGTCGCTTCGGAGAACTGCCCGATGATCGGCGTCAGCCGGAACAGCCGCTCGTCGATCTCCAGCGAGTCGTCGGCCGGGTTCTGGCTGCGCGGGATCAGATCGACGAAGCTCGAAGAGTTCTCCGGCTTCTTCGCCAGCACGACCCGGTGCAGCGCCGTGATCTTGTCGGAGCTCTTGTACATCGGGGCCAGGTCGAAGTCGTAGGTCGCGGCCAGATCGGCGTACCGGCCGAAGATGACGGCGGGCATCTGGTTCTCGGCGACGTCGTTGTTCAGTTGGAGGGCGAAGCCGCGAGCAGCCATCCGGGTCTCGGTCCGGAACGACCATTCGGCCGCCAACCGCCACGGCTGTTCCGCGGTACCGGGTGCCACGGCCGCGCCGGCCGGCTCGGCGGGCAGCAAACCGGTCGACACCTGTGCGCTGACCGACGCGCTGTTCGGATCGCCGGAACGTACGTAGGTGTTGACGAATTCGTCCCAGTGCTTGGCCGGCGGCAGCGCTTGGGCGTCGTCGCCGAACGGCACGGTCACCGAGGTGACGCCGAGATCGGCGGTCACCGTACCGTGGAACGGCGGCCCTTCCAGATGCAGCTTGGCGCCGACGGAGACGCTGATCTCGATCGTGCAGCAGGCGAAGAAGCAGATCCGGATCCGCAGCCGGGCGCCGACCGAGATCCCGACGTCGACGATGTAGTGGAACGGGTCCCACGAGATCAGGATGTCGGTGTAGGCGCTGAACCAGACCTGGATCCAGTCCGGTCCGTAGGTGGCCTCCATCCGGACCCCGGTCATCACCGCGGTGTTGGTCAGCGCGAAGTACGACTCGCCCTTGATGTGCACGACGCCGAGGAAGTCCCAGCGGAAGCCGACCCGTGGCACCACCGGGTACTCCGGCAGCGGTTTGAAGGCCGGGTGGTAGCCGCCGACGGTGAGCAGGAACTGCGACTTGCGGAACCACATGAAGAACGCGAAACCGCCGGTCAGCTGGCAGTCCGGGGTGATCAGCCAGGAGTTGTCGGTGAGCTGGGCCTGGACCGAGAACAGGCCTTCCGAGGTGGAGAAGCGGGCCTTCAGCGCGAGCTCGATGCTGACGATGGCGAACTCGTCGGACGGCAACGCCATCCGGGCGACGCCGATCAGGCCGATGTCCACGCCGGAGTCCAGCGCCACGTAGAGCACGGCGGTGATGTTGACGAGCTCGAACGACGTACCGCGGATGCCCGCTGCCAGCCACAGCGCACCGCGGGCGGGAGGCGTCTGCTGGCGGAACTCGAACAGCGCCTGCATCGGGTTGTTGGCCAGCGCCTCGGGCCGGTCGAGCGCCTTGACCAGCATGAAGTTCGGGATCTGGTTCATGTCCTCCGGCACGATCAGCCGGCGGTTGTAGCCGAGGCCGATGGCGAGGCCGGTCAGGTTGATCAGCGGGGGCAGGCCGATCGGTACGAACACGCCGCCGTAGATCGCGAACGAGGTGTACTCGTCGGCGCCGCTGCCGACCACGCTGTACGAGCCGATCACGACCGCGCCGATGGTGCCGATCTTGATCAGCAGCATCCCGTCGTACTCGATCGGCGGCCCGTCGAACTTCACCAACCCACCGGCGATCGAGATGGCCGGGCCGCTGTAGCCGATGGCCAGCCCCTTCAGGTCCAGCGACCACTGGGTCGGGTCGGTCACGTGGGCATAGGGAATGGTGACGGTGAGGTCGTCGACCTCGGCGCTGAGCCCGGCGATCGTGACGCCGCCGTCGATCGCCAGCGAGATGGCGGTGTTGGTCACGCCGAGGCCGATCTCGGCGATGTAGATCGGGCCGAAGCCGGCATGGATCGGGATCCAGAAGATGCCGGCCTGCCCGCCGACCAGGACCCGGAGCGGGCCGCCGGCGTTCTCCGGGTGGTCCCAGTACCAGACGTCGAGGTCGGCGCTCGGATTGACCGATTGGCTGTCGCCGCTGGTACCACCGGACGACAACAAGTTGGAGGCGACCGGGTTGGACCCGCCGCCGGCGTCGAGCGCGGCACCGATGGGCAGGCCGAAGCCGCCCAGTTCGAGGCCTGCCCCGCCGTGCAGGATCTGGAAGCCGGCAGCCGTTTCGAGATCGAGGAAGAGCAGCGCCCGGACCGATCCCAACCGGAGGAAGCTCTCCGCCACCAGCGCCGTGCCGTCGCCCTTGGCCAGGCCGATGCCGACCCCGTGCAGGCGCAACCCGAAGTCGAAGTCGACCGAATCGCCGCCGATGTCGACGAGCAGAATCTCGAGGCCTTCCGCCGCGGCCGCTCCCCAGGCCGAGGGCGCGCCGAAGAGGATCTGCAACTCAAGCTCACCGAGACCGATCGCCTGGTAGCCGGTCAGACCGAGGCCCACTCGACCGGAGTGCCCGACCAGACTGAGGTTCAGTGTTCCGATCGGAAGGTCCAACTGGCCGGCCGCGCCCGCGACGAATCCGGCGAGCATCTCGAAGACGTTCGGCAGCGTCTCGACCACTTCACCGCTCGCCAGGATGCCGGCGTCGGTCAGCGCGGTCTCCTGCGTGGGTCCGTCGGTCCAGAGTTTGCGAGTCAGTACATCCGTTAGCGCGCTCACCGCGACCCGGATCACGAGTGGCAAAGCGGCGCCGACGAGGATCGTCTCGGCGGCCGCTGGGCTTGTCGTCAGCGCGAAGTCGGGCGCGAGCTGGACCACCAGCGGGCCGTCGAGGCTTCCGCTGCTGAGCGGCAGGAACCGTACCCGGAAGCTCAGTGGCGGGCCGCTGACGACGTCGATCGCCAGCCGGGGCACGACGGTGACGCCGAGGTCGCTGAGATCGAGTCCGATCGAGCTGCCGACGGTCACACCGGTGTCGTCGACAAGGACGTTCGCGGTCAGCGCCAGCGGCGCATCGGCCGGTACGAGATCAACGAGCGCGACTGCGACCGTCGGGCCGTTGTCGCTCCATCCCGCACTGATCTGGATCCTGCCGCTGCCGGCCGTCAACTCATGGGTCCACCGAACCAGCCCGTTGACGCTCTGCAGGGACAGAGCCGGGATCAGGTTGAGCAGGTCGGCGACCGCGGCGGCGATCCCGGCGCGACGCGTGCTGTCTATGCTGGTGAACCATGCGCCGTCGAGCATCGCGGTGAATTCGGCGGTATGAGCGGAGAAGTGACCGGCCGCGTCGTACACGCCCAGATGCGTGGCCGCTTGCAGGGTGTGGACGAGCCACGGGTCGCGCGGCTCGGGGAAACTGGTGAGCGCCTCGTCGAGGACAGCGGGGAGCAAGGCTCCGGCGGCGCCACGGAGAGCACCCAGACCGCTGAAGGTCGGCAGCAAGGTGATCGGGGGGACGCCTTGGGGCGTGACCACCAGCGTCACCCCATCGGGGCCGACGCCGAACGTGATGGCGACGTGTGGCCAGGATCCGCTGAGCGGCGTACTGATGGTGACCGTGCCGCCTGGCGCGACATGGCGGGTGGCGTCGATGTCGAGGGTGAGGCCGACGGCCAGTACGCCCTCGATCGGTGTCGTCGTACCGATCGCGATCCGGGCTGACTGCGGGGCCGCCCCTGGCCCAGCGGTGACCGTGACGCCCGCCGGCAACTGGAGGCCGAGGCCGGTGGGCAGACCGATGGCACTGTTCAGGGTGGTGAGCAGACCGGAGAGCTTGGCCGGGTCGAGACCGCCATCGAGTGCGCCGAGAGCACCGGCCAGGAACTCACCTGGCGTCTGGAGCAACTGCAGAAGCTGACCGATCTTCAAGCCAGGCACGAGTTCGGCGAGGACGTTGCCTAGTACTCCGCTCACCAGTACCTGAGGCAGCGCAGTGTCGAGCTTGGCAGCGAGGTCGCCGATCAACGGGGTTGGGAGGAGGGTGAGGTCGGTGACGAAGGGGGCGGCGTCGAGCTGGATCGTTCCGTCGACGGTTCGGTAGGTCAGGGCTACCGGGCCGAGGTGGACGACCAGCTCGGCGGTGGGCTGGAACGCGGGCAGCAGGAGATCGATGTCGGCGCTGACGCTGATCAACGGTGGCTCGACCACACCGAGGGCAGTGCCCGTCTCAATCCCGGTACGCCAGGTGCCATCGGCCTGGCGTCGGATGAACAGCGCGTACGGTGAACCCGGTGGCGCCCAGACGTACGCCAGTTCCTGCGTACTGACCGGGGTGAACGAGAGGTCGCCGACCAGCCCGGCCCAACCGTCCGGCCGTGCCAATGCTGCCGGTATCCGCGCTCGGAGGTAGCCGACGGGGTCGGTCCGCAGCGCCGCGAAGCCGTCGCCGGACAGGCCGGTGATCCCCTGCGCGTCGGTACTGACCAAGTCGAGTGCGCCGAGGGCTGCCGCGAGGGTGGAGACCGGGAGACTCGCACTGTCGGTGCTCGCCAGCGCGGCGTCGAAGGCCGCGCCGATCAGACTGGCCGTGCGCGGATCGGTCAGGTCTGCGGTCGGTACCGTCACACCACGCCAGGCTGCCTGATCCAGCCGCGCGTCCAAGATCGCCTGGATGCCAGCGCCGCCGGTGCCGGATCCGGTTGCGGTCAGGCTGATGAGTAGGCGGCGGAGGCGGCCGTCTACGGCGCTCGGTCCCGCTTGCCCGACGATCCAACCGCCGCTGCGGAACAGGTCCAGCTCGACCCTGAGTAACTGTGCCGGTCGCGGCGCCGCCGGCGGTGAATCGCCGAGCGGGATCTGACCGAGGCCGAAACGCACCCGCGCCTCGGCCTGCGGCGAACCGGCGGGCGGGTTTCCGATCGACAGCGGCATCGCCATTCCGTAGGCCAGGTGACTCGGGGCTGGCCTTGCCTGACCGCTGAGTTGTTGAAGGTAGGCGCTCAGTCCGGTCTGCAAGAAGGTGAAGACGTCGTCGGAACAGACGCCGGCGATCGTCATCACCGGGATGTCGCCCAGGTCGTACGGCGCGGTCAGGGTGAAGGAGGACGCTGGATACGGATCGGGCGTGGCCAGCGCGCCGGGCGCGATCGGTGGCTCGTAGCCCTCCAGACCTTGTTTCAGATGATCGAGCGCGTCGCGCAGCGGCGACGCCTGGAGTCCGGCTCGAACGCTGGTGGCCAGCCGGATCGCATCGCCGACAGCGGGGTCGGCGAGGAAGGCGAGTGGGGTGCCGAGGTGCGGCGTACCGACGGTGATGACGCCTTGCACCCTGGTCGGGTGGTCCGCGGCGAAGCGTCGCGCGGCCAGGCCCGCGTACGAATGCGCGACCACAATCACCGGTCCGGGGTGGAGAACCTCAAGCCGGTCAGCGATGTGGGCGATCTGATCGGCGAGGTAGGCGACATCGCCTCGGCGATCGTCGGCCAGGTCGGCCGTGTAATAGTCGGCGACCGCGGTCACGCTGTCCAGCGCAATCGTGCGCGGGTCGATGCCGGCCGTCCGGAGGGCGAAGTGCGCGTTGGGATCAGTGGGACCTTGCAGAGCCGGGGCGGCCAGCAGGTCGGCCCAGCTCCCGGCGTTGCCGAAGGCCGGTCCGATCAGCAGGACCGTTCGCGGGCCGGCGCCGTGCAGGGCCTCGACCTGGTTCAGGATGGCGGCGATCGCGTCCGGGTGCCGCGGGAGTTCGAGGTGGGCCGCGTCGACCTCGGCGCCTTGGACCCAGCCGAAGATGTCGGGGCTTTGCGCGTCGCGCGGTACGACGCCATCGCCGGCGTTGAGTTGGACCTGCAGCGATCGGAGTTGAGCGGCGATGTCTCGTACGGTCAGGCCTTTGACCAGGGAACTGATCGAGGGGTCGAACCAACCGAGCTGAACGAACACCTCGGCCAGGCCGGCGAAGTCGGTCGCCGCATCGACGCGGTTGCGCATGCCGGTCAGCCAGTCGATCGGCGGTCCTGCTGGTTCGAGCCAAAGTTCCAGGTCCGGTCCGATGTCGTCGCCGTCGGCATCCTTGGTCCCGCCCGGCCACGGCACTCGCCACGGGTCGCCGAACGTCCCGCCGCCGATCAGGAACGACGGCAACTGCGGATCGAGCTCCGTCGACAGCCCACCAACAAGCTCGTCGAAAGCGCCGGTGCCCAGCGATGCGAGGTACTGCAACAGCAGAGCGGCACTGAGCTCGCCGTCGGCGCCGACGTGAGTCACCAACCGGCCGAGCCAACTGCGGACGGCACCCAATGGGTCCTGGAAGAGCAGACCAGGTTGGGCCGGATCGACCAGACTCGGGATCTCGGCGTCCAAGCCGGGAAGGCGGTGATGAAGTCCGAGCAACGCAGTCGCCAGGTCTGCCTGCGGACCGGCGATGCTTGCGAGCATCGAGAGCAGCAGGCGGAAGACGTTCTCCAGGTCGGTGACGGTCAGCCCGAGCGCCGCGGCCGTCGCCGGCAGGTTGGTCAGATCGAAGGGCGCGGCGGGCGGAAGCTGTACGGCGGCGAGCGTGATGCTCTCTCCGTCGGCGGTGAGCGTCAGGCCATGGGCGTGAATGTCCCAACCGAAAGGCTGTCCCGGCTGCCAGCCCGCGGCCAGCGTGAGGTCGTCGAGGCTGATCGCGATCGGGCCGGCGGCGGCATCGAGCGCCGGACTGAGCACAAGCGACAACCGCTGCGCGCCGATGAACGAGACAGTTGCCGAGCCGGTCGTCGGCAGATCGAACGTCAGTACTTCGCTGGTCAACGCCAGCGTCGAGCCGGCCGGCTCAGCGGCCAGCCGCAGTCCGATCCGCAACTGCTCGGTGGTCGGTGTGTCCGGATGGGGTTGGTGCCAGGCGGCCAACTGCAGGGTGGCGCCGTCCGCGATCGCGATCTCGACGGTCCAGGGCTGTGCGGCGGTGCCTGATCCGGAGACGGCGTCGGGCAGGCCGATCACCTGGGCGATCTCGCGCAGGATCAGGTTCCATCGGTCGGCATCGCCGAGCACGGCTCGGTGGTAGTTCTCGATCGCTCGGGCGGGGTCGACGACCAGCTTGGCCAGGTCAAGTTGGTGCGGCCACGCGGCGACTGGATTGCCGGGGTTCGCTGGGTCCTCAGGCGGTACGAGGCCTGCGATCGCTGCTAGCCGGCGACCGACGTCGGTGCCCAGCGCAGAGTTGATGGCGGCGACGACGGCATTGGCGGCGGCCGCTTCCACGCTGTCGACATTCGTCAGGTCCAGTACCGGGTACGGCGTACCGGCGAGCCGGTTGTCGAGGAGTTGGAGGACGGGCTTGAGGGTGGAACCGTCCCAGCCGATCCCGGCCTCGACGGTGCCGACGCGGACTTGGGGGTTGTCGACGAGAGGGGTGTTCGATGCGCCGGTCAGTCGGAACAATGCTCGCGCTTCGGGGAGTACGCGCGCGTGGCTCGTGCCGGACAGCGGTACGTCTGCGATCACGCAGCTTGCGTCGGCGCTGACCGTCGGACCGACGTTGGCACTCACTTCGACGCCGAACCCGAAGCGGGCGAAACCGTCGGCTGCCGGGTCGCCTGCGCGGGCGACTGTTCCGTACAGCTCACCGAGGCCGGCGAGGTCGAGCAGGCTGATGCGCCACGGGTGGACCAGGGTGCCGGTACCGGAGAAGGCGGACGTCGTACCGAGGAGTCCGGCGAGATGCTCGAGCCACTCCCCTGCGGGCAAGGCTGCCAGCCAGTTCTGTACGGCGGCCGGGCCGTCGGCCAGCTCGGCGAAGGGGAACGCCGGGATGCCGCTGCCGTCGGCCAGCCCGAACAGGCCGAGGAGGTGGTCCGCCAGCATGGTCAGCGTCGGGTCCGGGCCGACCTCCGCGAGCACGACCTTCAGCAGGGCGGCGAGCAGATCCGGCGCCTCCCGGCCGAGCTCGTCGACGTCGAGAACCTTGTCGATCGGTGGTTCGCCGTTGAGGCTGAGGCCTTCGAGCACGATCTCGAGGCCGAAGCTCGGATGAGTCGGGTCCGGCACGATGCTGCACCGGGCGACGATGGCGGCCAGCCCGATCGGTTGGGCCGGCGGGGTGAAGGCGGTCTCGATCCGGACCTCGGCGGTGATCGGGTGGGCGGCCGTGCCGATCACCAGGTCGAGCGTCGAACCACCCGAAAGGATGTCCGCCTGGACCCGCAGCCGGCCGGGTACAGGTGAGGTACTGCTGTGGAACTCGCCGCCGACACCGAGGAGCAGGCTCGAGCCGGTGTCGTTCAGCGTCAGGTAGAGGTTGCCACCGGTGAGGTCGCCCAGGAGTGGATGCCATTTCTCTGCGGCCGGGCGACCGGGCTGCTGGACCGGTACCAGCGCCAGGTCGCAGAACCGCGCAAGTGCGGCCCGTTGGTCGGCGTTCTGGACGATCCCCTGCAGCCGGGTGAGCGGCGCCGAAAACCACCCGACATCCAGGTCGCCACTGCCATCGACAAGCCCGATCGCCTGCGCCAGCAACCCGAGCTCATCCGACCCCCCGAGATCGAAACTCATCCCTCATCCCCCTCCGGTACTTCGGTCGGCCGCGCGCGATGGTGCTGCTCGGCCAACTCCCGCACCGAAACCTCTTGCCGCGCCCCGAACAGGAATCGATCCGGCCCGATCTCGACAGAGGCCGGCGCCAGCCCATGGCTGTCCGCATGACTCACCAGCAGCCGAACCAGCGCCGCCCAGATCACGTCGCGAAACAACGTCCCCCACCGCGCCGCGATCGCCGGATGCCCCAACGCCCCTTCGTCGGTGGCGGCAACCAGCGACGCCGGATCCTGACGCCCACCGAACACGAACCGCACGATCAACGGCGCAACGCCGAACTCCGCCGACTCCGTATCAACGGCCACCACGATCGTGTTCTGCAATGCCCGCAACTGCAGCTTCCCCACATGCAGCACGATCTGCGACCCGCGATCACTCCAGACCACCGCGGACGCGCCCGCATTGCGCGACCCCGTCAACGCGTTCTGAAGCGCCGCCGTCACCACATCCACGCGCAGCTCATCACGCCGCGCATCAGCCCCCGCCGCGAAAACATCGCTCATCGCCGGCCCATCCGTCGAATTCCCGGCACCCCGAAAACGACCGCCGGCCCCGCAACACGACGGCCCTGCCCCCTCGCGAACTACTCCCCTGCCCCGAGATTCCCCTACCCCCGAGAGTCCTCCCTCCACCCCACCCCGTCAATCCGCCGGCCCCACCGAAATCGGCCAGGAGCGGAAAAAAGCAAGTCGGATCATCCATGTCAGCGAGCCAAAGTCTCATTTTCGCCGGAGCCGCGCGTCCGTACTGTCGGACTGCCGGCGCACCCATTGGTCGCCTGCCGCCTCACTGACCGAGGGGAAAGACATGCAGATCTCCCACAAAACAAGGCGTTTGACGAAACGGGTGCTGGCGCTGGCTGCCGCGCTGTCGCTCTGTCTGCCGTTGCTCACCGCGAGCCCCGCACTCGCTCTCGTCACTCACACGCTGACCTCGCCGGACGGGCTGACCAACATCACCGTCACCGACCAGGCCGGCGGCGGGCTGACGTACAGCGTCGTGTCGGGCAGCACGAGCATCTTCGGTGACTCGCCGCTCGGCATCACGACCAGCACCGTCGACTTCACGTCAGGACTCACGTACACCGGCGAATCTCGTTCGATCATCAACGAGACCTATTCGCTGCCCGCGGGGACCAAGCCGAGCTACCTCAACGACGGCCGGCAGCTGACGCTGACCTACACGAAGAGCGGCGCGACGATGCAGCTGGTCGTTCGCGCGTACAACGACGGCATCGCCTTCCGGTATGTGCTTCCGGGCAGTGGCGCCATCTCGATCACCGGCGAGACGACCGGGTTCCGGCTGCCGGCCACGACTGGTGGGTGGGCGGCACCGTGGAACTCCAACTACGAGCAGGACTACATCTACCGCAACGCGGCGGGGCTCAACTCGGGCGTCGATCTGACCATGCCGGCGCTGGCCTCGATCAACAACAACGCCTACTTCACGTTGATCAGCGAAGCCAACGGCTACAACTCGAACGCGAGCTACGCACCCGGCATGCTCGAGGGCGACGGTCTCGGCACCGGGCTGCTGAAGCTGTCCCGCACGCCCGACCAAGGTTTCCCGATGTCGAGCACCTATCCGTTCCAGACCCCGTGGCGGGTGGCGGTCATCGCGCCGAACCTCGACGTCCTCTACAACTCCGACCTCGTGCAGAACCTCAACCCGCCGGCCGCGACCACGCCGACCTGGGTAAAGCCGGGGCGTGCCGCCTGGTCCTGGTACTCCGACGAGGACAGCGCCTCCGATCTCACCAAGCAGAAGCAGATGGTCGACTTCGCGGCCGAGATGGGCTTCGAGTACGTCACGGTCGACTGCTGCTACACCCCGGCCGTCGACCTGCCCGCGATCTCCGCGTACGCCGCCCAGAAGGGCGTCAAGGTCTTCGCCTGGGTAACAGCCGACGCCGGCCAGACACCCGCGCAGGCGACCCAGTTGGTTGCCGACCACAAGGCCTACGGAGTGGCTGGTCTCAAGGTCGACTTCTTCCTGAGCGACTCGCAGGCGGTACAGAAGTGGTACCAGTCGATCGGCGACGCCGCCGGCGCGAACCAGATGATGCTCGACCTCCACGGCAGCACGAAACCCGGCGGCGAGAACCGTACCTGGCCCTGGGTCCTGACGTCCGAGGCAGTGGCCGGCACCGAGCACTACAAGTACCCGCCGCCCACGACAGCGGCCGCCGACGTCACGTATCCGTTCACGCGCGGCCCGATCGGCCCGATGGACTACACGCCGGCGATCATCTCGCAGAACGCCTCGGTCCTGACGCAGGGCCACACGCTCGCGCAAGCGATCGTCTACAACACCGGCATGATCAACTACGCCGACTCAGCGGCGGCGTACGAGCAGTGGCCTGGGCGTCACCTGATGCGGGCCATCCCGACCACGTGGGACCAGACGAAGGTCGTCGAAGGCTTCCCGGGTGACCACATCACACTCGCCCGGCGGTCCGGGTCCGACTGGTTCGTTGCCGGTATGACCTCGCCGGCTCGTACGGCGACCGTGCCGTTGTCGTTCCTCGGAGCGGGCACCTACACGGCAACCATCTTCTCCGACAACGCGTCCGGCCGGGTCCAGGTCAGCACGCAGTCGGTGACCAGTGCAACGACCCTGTCGCTGCCGATGATCGCGACCGGCGGTGTGGCGGTACAGATCTCGCAGACGCCGCTCGCCCAGATCGGCAGTGCCGACACCCGGTACGAAGCGGAGTCGGCAACCAATACCCGGGCCGGGTCTGCCTCGGTCGACGCCTGCAAGGGGTGCTCGACGGGGTCGAAGGTCGGCAACGTCGGGTCGGGCGGCTCGGTGCAGTTCAACGGCGTCACGGCATCGACGGCCGGTACGCACCGGATGACGTTCACCTACACCTCGGCCGATCCGCGATCGGTGCGGATCACGGTGAACGGCACGGTACTGAGCACCGAGAGCCTGCCCGATTCGGGCGGCTGGGAGTTCGTCAACAAGTGGTCGGTCGACGTCCCGCTCGTCGCGGGCTCGAACACGATCAAGTTCGACAACCCGAGCGCGTTCGCCCCGGACATCGACGCGCTGACCATCGAGCGGGCGACCGAGGCCGAAGCGGCAGGCAACACGCTCGCCGGCGGCGCGGCAACGGCCGCCTGCGCCGGCTGCTCGGGCGGCACATTCGTGAAGTCGCTCAGCGGTAGCGGCACGCTCGACGTCAACGGCGTGACGGCGTCGTCCGCGGGCAACCACACCGTGCGGCTCGACTACGCGAGCGCGACCGCGCAGACCGTCCAGATTCAGGTCAACGGCGGCACGGCCGTCACCGTCACACTGCCCGCGACCGGGTCCGCGACGGCCATGGCGACCAAGACGCTCGGCCTGACCCTCACCACGGGCTCGAACGTCATCAGGGTGAAGAGCGCCTCCTCGGCGGCGGTCGGCATCGACCGGCTCAGCGTCGTGCGCTGATCCGTCGAATCGTCCATGTCTTAGCGCCGAACAACCATGTTCGCGGGTGCCGCCGGTCACTAGGGTGGCGCTCGTGATCAACAAGCTGAGTGGGGAAATGATCGTCGGCAACGGTACCGTCACGGCGGCGCTGGCAGTCGGCGGATCATCCATCAGCCTGACACTGACGCGATCGGGGCAACCACTCGCAGTAGTTGCTCTAGGCATCAGCGTCGACGGCGCCGACCTCGGCTCGGGGTCGGCGCTCGTCGGTACAGCGGAGTTCCCGGTGGTCGAGGAGTGGTTCGCTGTCGCCGGCAAGGCACGCGGCGATCACCTCGCCGACCACCGGGAGCTGCGGGTCGACCTGCATCACCCGGAGACCGAGCGCGATTGGACGATCCGCATCCGGGTCAGTCCGGACGGAGTCGCCGTACGATATGCGATCCCCGATCTGCAGGGCCTCGCCAACGTCACGTCGGACCACACCAGCGTCGAGCTCGACCTGTTCACCCGAGCCTGGGTCCTCGACTACCAGACCTGGTACGAAACACCGCGGGTCGGTGTCAGCCTCTCGGACCTCGCCCCCGGCGCGTACGGGCTCCCGTTCCTCGCCCGGTCGGGCGACGACTACCTGCTGGTGACGGAGTCCGGTATCGACGGGCGGTACTCCGGCGCCCACGCGGCGATCTCGGGTACGACGCTCGGCTTCGAGATCGCCGACTCCGATGTCGAGGTCGCCCGCGGCGACGTCACCCCGTGGCGGGTGTTCATCATCGGCTCGCTCGCGGACGTCGTGGAGTCCCTGTTCGTCGACGAGCTGGCTTCCCCGGTACGACCGGAGCTCGCCGCCGCTGACTGGATCAGGCCCGGCCGTGCCGCCTGGTCGTGGTGGTCCGACTTCTACTCCGGCGCGCAGCTCGAGCAGCAGAAGCGATTCGTGGACGCCGCGGCCGAACTGTCCTGGGAGCACCTGCTGATCGACTGCGGCTGGGAGGAGACCTGGGTCCCCCAGGTCGTCGCTTATGCGAGCCGCCGCGGCATCCAGGTGCACCTGTGGACCGTGTGGCACGACCTCGACGGGCCGGACAAGCTCGGCAGGCTGGCGCTGTGGCGGTCGTGGGGTGTGGCCGGCATCAAGGTCGACTTCATGGAGTCGGAGTCGAAGGACCGGTACCGCTGGTACGACTCCGTGCTGCAGGAGACCGCGCGCCTGGGGTTGATGGTGAACTTCCACGGCTCGGTGATTCCGCGTGGCTGGGCCCGGACCTGGCCGCAGGTGGTCGGGTACGAGGCCGTTCGCGGTTCGGAGTACTACGTGTTCTACAACGACACTCCGTTGACGGCTGAGCACAATGTCATCCTGCCGTTCACCCGGAACGTCGTCGGGGCGATGGACTACACGCCGGTGGCGTTCTCGGCCGCCGATCGGGTCACCAGCGATGGTCACGAGCTGGCGCTGAGCGTGGTGTTCGAGTGTGGGATCACGCACTTCGCCGATGATGTCGCCGCCTATGCCGAGCGACCGCTCGCCGCTCGTTTCCTCGCCGAGCTGGCGCCGGTGTGGGACGAGACCGTGCTGCTTGCGGGCACGCCTGACACCGAGGCTGTGATCGCGCGCCGGTACGGCGATCGCTGGTTCATCGGCTGCATCGCCGCCGGCGGCCGGCGCGTGGTGTCTGTCGATCTGGACCGGCTTGGCCTGACGCATCCGGTCGCCTGGATCGTCGAGGACACCGCCGGGCTCAGCGAGCGTACGGTGTCAGGTCATTCTTTTGAGGTATCGCTCGCTGACAACGGCGGCTTCGTGGCGATCGTCTCCGATGGCGAGCTCTTCCGATCGACTCCTCGCGCCGTGGTCGACGCACCAGCCGTCGAGCCCGCGCTCGCCGTCCTCGGCGATGACAACACCGCCGTCGTCACCACTGATGGCCGGGTGCGAGTGCCGCCTGGCTGGAGTGCCGAGCCGGCCGGCGACGGGCGCTGGCGGATCCAGGCTCCGAGCGACATGGCACCGGGCACTCAGGGCGTTGTCACCGTCGAGTCCACCTCGATGCCTCCGGCAATCGCCCATACCCGGGTGGTTGCTCCGCTCGTGGCCGGCGTACACCGCGTCTCGGCCCTGCCCATGCTGGCTTTTCGGAACGAAAGCGGCCCGGTCGAGCGCGACCTGAGCAACGGCGGCGGCAATCCGGCCGACGGATCGCCGATGCTGATCGCCGGAGCGCACTTCGCCGACGGCCTCGGGGTGTCGACGCCGTCGGCGGTCGACCTGTACTTCGGCGGGCACGCCGGCCGGTTCACCGCCAGCGTCGGGATCGACGACGAGACCCCGCAGACGCGCACCGTCGCCGTGGTGAGCGGCGACGGCCGGGAGCTGAGTTCCGTCGTACTGGAAGCGGGAAACACCGCCGTGGACCTCGACGTCGAGGTCTCCGGCGTTCGCGTTGTCACCTTGTCCACCCGAGAGGTCGCCGCCGGCGACCCTCCAGCCCACGTGGACTGGGCCTCGGCCCGCTTCATCGTGACGAAAGGAAACAGATGAACAGGAAGTCGTTGCTGTCGATCGCGGTCCTGGCGGCGCTGCTCGCCGGTTGTTCGAGCGGCGGCGGTGAGAAGTCGTCGAGCTCCGACGGGCCGGTGACCATCACCTACGGGATCTGGGCCGGCACCCAGACGCCTGCCATGCAAGAGATCGCCGCTGCCTTCACCAAGAAGAATCCGAACATCACGGTGAAGATCCAGGAGCGGCCGTACCCCGAGTTCTGGTCCACTCTGCAGACCGGCGCCGCGGGCGGGACCGCGCCGGATGCCTTCTGGATGCTTGCCCAGCAGATCAGGCCGTACGCGGCAGGAAACCAGCTGCTCGACATCACGGACACCGTCAAGCAGGAGAACGTTGACCTTGGCAACTACCCCAAGGCAGTGCTCGACCTGTACGACCAGGGCGACGGCAAGCTCTACGGTCTGCCGAAGGACGTCGACACGAACGCCGTCTGGTACAACAAGGCTCTGTTCGACAAGGCCGGCGTCGCCTATCCCAAGGCGGACTGGACCTGGGCCGACTTCCGCGAGACGGCGAAGAAGCTGACCGACCCGGCCGGCGGGACCTGGGGTGTGGCCGCGCCGCTCGACTACCAGGGCGGGTACTACAACTCGATCTTCCAGGCCGGCGGCAAGGTGATCTCCGACGACGGCAAGACCGCTGCCATCGACAGCCCCGAAGCCCAGGCGGGCATCAAGTTCTGGACCGACCTGCAAGCCGACAAGTCGTCACCGACGCTGCAGCAACTGTCCGACACCGAGGGCGAGACGATGTTCGAGCAGGGCAAGGTCGCGATGTACGTCTCGGGCGCCTACTGGGCACTCAAGCTCTATGACAACAAGGCGATCCGGGCCAAGGTCGACGTCGCGCCGCTGCCGACGGGCGTGAAGCAGGCCACCGTGACCAGCGGGATCGAGAACGTCGGATACGCCGGCACCAAGCACCCTGAGGAGACGAAGAAGTTCCTGCTCTTCGCCAGTGGCGAGGAGGCGGCGAACATCCAGGCGAAGTCGGGTGCGGTGCTGCCTGCGTACAAGGGCACTGAGAAGACCTGGATGAGCGCGATGCCCGAGTTCAAGAACCTGCAGACGTTCATCGACGCCAAGGCGTACTCGGTACCGCTGCCCGTGCAGGGCAACGCTGCTGAGTGGCAGGGGCTGCAGGCGAAGTACCTGACGCCCGCGTGGGACGGGAAGATGTCGGTCGC
Organism: Kribbella sp. NPDC051620; assembly: GCF_044453825.1. Lineage (NCBI taxonomy): Bacteria > Bacillati > Actinomycetota > Actinomycetes > Propionibacteriales > Kribbellaceae > Kribbella > Kribbella sp. NPDC051620. Next base: position 473,024 of record NZ_JBITDB010000001.1, on the reverse strand, counting down.
CGAAGCGACCGCGCAGTACGCCGACGCCATCGACAAAGTACTGGCCGAGAACGGATGAGAAAGCGTATTGACTGGGCGGCCTTCGCCATGATCGCTCCGGCGTTCATCGGCCTGGCCGCCCTGTACCTCTGGCCGTTCGCCGCGACCTTCCTGAAGAGCTTCCGGAAGGTCCCGGTCTTCGGTCCGAGCCAGTTCAACGGCGTCGACAACTACCACAAGCTGCTCTCCGACGCCGATTTCTGGAGCGCGCTCGGCAACTCGGCGAAGTACACCGTCATCGTGTTGCTGGGCATTCCGCTGGCGGTCGTCTTCGCGGCCCTGATCCAGCAGGTGTCCCGCGGCCGGGGAATCTACCGGGTGCTGTTCTTCCTGCCGGTGGTGACGCTGCCGGTCGCGGTGGGAATGGTCTGGCGCTTCATTCTGAACGGCGATTTCGGGCTGCTGAACTACGTGTTGTCGCTGGTCGGCATCCCGGGCGAGTACTGGGTTGCCGATGACCGGTTCGCCGTTTACGCGTTCGCCGTGGTCGGGATCTGGATGGGTCTCGGCGTGAACCTGATCATCCTCGGCGCCGGACTGCAGAACATTCCGGCGGACCTCTACGAAGCGTCGGCGCTCGACGGCGCGAACCGGGTCCGGCAGTTCTTCTCCATCACGCTGCCGCTGCTCAGTCCGAGCATCTTCTTCGTGACCATTCTGACGACGATCTCGGCGCTGCAGATGTTCGACCTGGTCTTCATCATGCTGGGCAGCATCAACAACACCGCGCTGAGTGGCTCGAAGACCATCGTGTACCTGTTCTACGAGGCGGCCTTCGTGCAGTTCAAGCAGGGCTATGCCGCGGCGATCGCGATCGTGCTGCTGGTGATCATCATGATCGTGACCGCGATTCAGTTCAGTCTCCAGAAGAAGTGGGTCGTCTATGACTAGCCGTCGCGGACAGTGGCGTCTGCACGTCGTCCTGATCACCGCCGTCGTTCTCATGGTCGTTCCGTTCGTCTGGGAGATCCTGACCTCTTTCAAGACCAGCAACGAGGTCGCCTCGCTGCCGCCGACGCTGTTCCCGTCGACTCCGACGGACAAGGGCTATCGCAGCTTCTTCCACGTCACGCCGTTCTGGGCGCAGTTCTCCGTCTCGGTGATCTCGCTGGTCCTGCGCGTCGTCGGCCAGGTGTTCGTGGCCGCCCTGGCCGGGTACGCCTTCGCGCGGCTGAACTTCCCCGGGCGCAGGACCCTGTTCGCGTGTTTCATGCTGATGCTGATGGTTCCCAGTCAGCTGTTCCTGCTCGGCCAGTTCGACATCATGAAGGGGCTGGGGCTGCTCGACACGGTGCCGGCGCTGGCCATCCCCGGCATCTTCTCGGCCTTCGGGACCTTCCTGATGCGGCAGGCCTTCCTGACGATGCCGAAGGACTACGAGGAGGCGGCGCGGCTCGACGGCGCGGGCACCTTCCGGACCTTCTGGAGCGTGATGCTGCCGATGGCCAGGTCGATGATCGCCGCCCTCGCCGTCCTGACCTCGCTCTACTCGTGGAACGACCTGCTCTGGCCGCTGATCGTCGCCCCGGCCGGTGACGCCAGGCCACTACCGGTCGGGCTCGCCAGCTTGCAGGGGCAGTTCGGCACCGACTACCCCACGCTGATGGCCGGTGCGCTGATCTGCACCCTGCCGTTGGTGGTCGTCTTCATCGTGTTGCAGCGGCAGTTCTTCGCCGGTATCGCCAGCAGCGGCCTGAAGGGGTGACGAGTCAGACCGCGTCGCGCCGGCGGAACTGGGTCGGGCTCATTCCGTGGAACCGGCTGAACTGACGCGAGAAGTAGAGCGGATCGGAGTACCCGAGCTCGTCGGCGATACTGGCGACCGTCGCCGGCGAGCCGTCGAGCAACTGGCGCGCGCGGGCCATCCGGAGACTCTGGTGATGGGCCAGTACGCCCCCGCCGGTGACCTTGCGGAAGAGCGCGCTCAAATGCGACGGCGAGACCCCGACCAGCTTCGCCAGCTCCGGTACCCGCACGCTGCTGTCCAGCCGATCAGCCAGGTAACTCATCGCCCGCTGCAGCGGGTCCCCTTCCACAGGCATCACGCGGTCGACATTGATCTGGGTCAACAACTTCCAGGCCGCGCCCGCAGTACCGATCAACCAGGCCGGCGACTGTCCCCGCTCCAGACTCGAGACGATCTCGTCCAGCAACGCCACCGCCCGCTCCATCCGCCGAATCGGCACCAGCGGCCGCGCAGGCGACACCTCGAGCGTCTCGACCAACTCCGCGACGTCACTGCCCGACAGATGACACCACCAGATCGACCAAGGACTGTTCTCGTCCGACCCATAGATATGCGGCACCCCCCGCGGAATGATCAACGCCGTCTGCGACCCGATCCGATGGGTCGCATCCCCCACCCGAGCCCATCCCGTCCCCGCCGCACAGACGATCACGATCGTCTCGTCGATCCCCCGCGGCCGCTCCATCCGATGCCCCCGGGCCATCGGAAAATACCCCGCCACCGTCACCAGCAGCCGCCGGGTCACCGGCCGCCCCAAAGCCCCCGCAACCAGCGGCCGAGGCACCACGACAATCCGCTCGTTCCGAAAACCTTCCTGAATGGGCATGCCCACATCATGCACGGCAACCGCGCTTGTGGCGTCGGTCCGACTGTTGCCGGGCAAACCTGGGTACCGGCGAAGACCTACGCCTCGAAGGACGGAGACCTTCATGACTGAGCAGTTCCCTCTCGCCGGGGTTGTCCTGGATGCCGCGGAGCCGCGCGTGCTGGCCGACTTCTACCAGCGTGTCCTCGGGTGGAAGGTTGCCCACGGCGACGACAACTGGATCTCCTTGCAAGGGCCGGACGGCAGCAGCAAGCTCTCCATCCAGCGCGAACCGAACCACCAACGGCCCTCCTGGCCCAGCAAGTCCGACCAGCAGCAGATGCAGCTCCATCTCGACTTCCAGGTCACCGACCTCGAGGCCGCCCAGCAGCAAGCGGTCGAGGCCGGCGCGACCTTGATGGACTGGCAGCCGCAGAAGGAAGGCGTCCGGATCCTCGCCGACCCGGCCGGCCACATCTTCTGCCTCTTCCTGCCCGGGTTCTAGCGGTTAACGCACCCCTGCCCTGGGCACCGGAGGCGGGTCAGGTGTTCGTCGAGAATGGGAGTGACCGTCATGTCGATCATCGACCGCTTCAAGCGCCGGCGTACTGAGGGTGGCTCCGATGGCGCATCATGAAGCGTCGGCAACGGTGGATGTCGCGCCGAACATCCTCTTCGACTACCTCTCCGACCTCGAGCAGCTCCCGAACTACCTGCCCCGGCTGACCGGCGTACACCCGACCGCGCCGGCGCCCGCTGAGGCACGGGGTATGGAAGCCCGCCAGCCCAACCAGCCGGTGCACCACGAGGTCGAGGTCACGGCCGTCGAGCCGCCCGGCCACACCGTACGCAGCGAAGCCTGGATCGACGTCGTCGAGGAGAACCGCACCCTTCGCTGGGGCGCCCCCGGCGACACCGGCTACCACGGCGAACTCGAGGTCGAATTCGTTGCCGACGGCACCTCCCGCCTCACCGTCCGGCTGGATACCGACCATCCCGACGACCCAGCCGTCGACCAGGAACTCGGCCACGCACTCGACGCCATCAAGACCTCACTCGAACAGACCACACCAGGTGAGTCGCCCAACGAGGGAGAAACCCGATGAGTACCAACCCACTCAACCCCATCCCGCCACTGCCGGACCCCGACGATCCTGACCGTCCCGAAGACGACCCGGACCTCAATCCGTACCCGGAGCCCGAAACCGACCCCGACGAGGACCCCAACGAGCAACTCCCCCGCACCTGAAACCGCCCAGATCACCCCACCGAGATCACCCCACCGAGCCCAGCCAATCGCGAGCCAGCGGCCCTGCCTCCGGGCGGGGTCGGTGGGTGGAAGGCTGGGTGGGGAGTTACGACGCGGGGATGGCGTTGTCGATGAGGATGGTGGCGATGGTGGCCGCGGTGGGGAAGGATTCGGTGTTGAGGACCCGGGTCCGGGCTGAGGCGCCGTCGATGAGCAGAGCGAGTTGTTCGCCGAGTTGTTCGGGGTTGGTGGCGCCGGCTTCGCGGGCGGTTTCGGTGAGCCTGGCGGCGATGGCGACCTTGTAGTCGCGCGCGTACTGCGACGCGGGGTGCTCGGGGTCGTGGAGCTCGACGGCCGCCGCGATGTACGGGCACAGGGGCATGGACGCGGGGATGTCGAAGGCGGCGAGCAGCCGCTCGCGAGGTGTCAGGTCGGTGCGGTCGAACACCCCGGGCATGATGTCGGGATCGAAGCGGCGCAGGTACTCGGCGACGAGCTCGTCCTTGCTCGGGAAGTGCTGGTAGGCAGTGCGCTTGGACACCTGGGCCACGGCACAGAGCTGGTCCATACCGGTCTGGTTGATGCCCTGCTCGCGGAACAACTGCTGCGACGCGCTGAGGATGCGCTCGCGTGCGCCCCGGCCGCGTCGCCGGCCCAGCGGGCCCTTCTCCGACTCCGTCATGCCTCCAGTATAGGCCGATCGGTACCGATCGGTGTACTTAGCTTGCATCCGGACCCAGCCATCGCCTACGTTAAGTACACAGGTTGGTGTATGTAAGCGCCAGACTGCCTCAGAACACCCCTCAATTCGACGGAGTAATCGTGGGAAAGCTCGATGGCAAGACAGCGGTGATCACCGGCGCGTCCACCGGCCTGGCACTGGCCGGCGCCAAGTTGTTCGTGGCGGAAGGAGCGCACGTCTTCATCCAGGCCCGGCGACAGGTTGCGCTGGACGAGGCCGTCAAGCTGATCGGCCGCAACGTCACCGCCGTCCAGGGTGACGCGGCCGACCTGGACGACCTGGACCGCCTGTTCGACACGGTCAAGCGGGAGAAGGGCTCGATCGACGTCCTGTGGGCCAGCGCCGGGATGGGCGAACCCGGCGTCCTCGGCGACATCACCGTGGAACAGTTCGAACGCACCTTCTCGCTCAACGTCCGCGGCACCCTGTTCACCGTGCAGAAGGCTCTGCCGCTGATCAACGACAACGGCTCGATCCTGATGACCGGATCCAACGCCTCCCTCGGCGCCTACCCCGGCTGGAGCCTGTACGCGGGCAGCAAAGCCGTCCAGCAGGCCTGGGCCCGGGTCTGGCTCAACGAACTGCGCGACCGCAAGATCCGGGTCAACGTCCTGACCCCGGGCCAGGTCGCCACCGCCAAACAGGAAGAACTCTTCGACGAGGCGACCAAGGCCGCCTTCGAGTCCCTCATCCCGCGCGGAGAGATGGGCCGGCCCGAAGAGATCGCGACCGTCGCCCTGTTCCTGGCCTCCGACGACTCCAGCTACGTCAACGGCCTGGAACTGGTCGCCGACGGCGGCACCACCGCGCTCTGATCGGCACGCTGGCGGTGGCGGGCGGCAACACCGTCGAGGTCATGGGACGCGATCAGTCCAAGGCCGATGACCTGGCCAAGACGCTGGGCGGCGGCACGACGGCCGGCAAGTGGACCGCCGTCCCGGCCGGGGACATCGTCATCACGGCACTCCTGTACGACGGTGTCGTGCCGGTCGTCGCGGAGTACGGACAAGCCCTTGCGGGCAAGGTCATCGTCGACATCAGCAACCCCTTCAACGCCACTTTCGACGGATTGGCCCACAGCGAGCCGACCTCGATGGACTTCGCCCTCGGCGTCAGCGAGTTCACCGGCTGACACCGAGGGCGAGGTCGAGCTCGTCAGGCAGGGGTGAGGTCGATGGCGAGGCAGTTCGCGACGTCGGCCGGGCGAGTGTCCGGGAGCCGGACCACCAGTACGCCGTGAGCCTGCTCGAACGGAACGGCGCCGTGGCCGAGCAGCCGGACAGCGGACACCACCTCGTGATCGGCCAGGCTCCGGATGACGGCGCGTCCGTCGTCCGGCCACGCCAACTGGAAGGCGTAGAGGGTGTCGCCCTTGCGGGTGAAGCGGAAGTCGGTACTGCTCCACTTCACCCGCTCCTCGGTGAACCCGCGAATGACCACCCCCGACGGCCCCTCGCCGAAGACGCGGTACGGCCTGGTGCCGTAGATGCCTTCGCCGCACACCCGCGTCCAGGCGCCCAGGTCGTCGAGCAACTGCGAGCATTCGTCATCGAGTGAGCCGTCCGGCAATTGCGGCACGTTCAGCAGCAGGTTGCCGTTCTTCGAGACGATGTCGACCAGCAACTCGATCACGTGTCCGGACGTCTTGTAGACATCGCGGACGTTGTAGAACCAATCGCCGACCGACGTGTCGGTCTGCCAGGGCTCGGCGTGGATGCCGGGCGTCTGGCTCCGTTCGATGTCCATCACGCCGACCCGGCTCACCTCGGGCCGGCGATCCTTCTGCTGGTAGACGGCACGGTTCGCCCCATGGACCTGGGCACTCGTGTTGTACAACTGAGCAACCGCCCGCAGGCCGGGCGTGTACCCGACGTCGCCGAACGGCAGCGGCCCATCAGAGTACAGGAGGTCAGGCTGGTAGCGATCGATCATCTCGGTCACCGCCTCGAGCCAGTAGGCATGCCAGCCCAGATCCTCGCTGTACCAGGGATCCTGGACCTCCGTGTCCTCCGCCGGGAGATACGCGCTGTTGTCGAGGTAGAGGCCCCGGTACGCCGGATCGCTGCCGTCGTACGGCACACCGGCGTACCGGCCGTGTTTGTCGCTGCCCTTGTTGACCGCCGACCAGGTGAGCGTCGCGCCGAGATGCTCGGTGATCCCGAACGGCAACCCTCGCTGGTCCGCGGCAGCCTTCCACAGCGCCACGATGTCCTTGCCGGGACCCATCTTGACCGAGTTCCACGGGTTCAGCGCCGAGTCGTAGTTGAAGAAGTGGTCGTGATGCACGGCCTGCGCGACGAAGTACCGGGCACCCGCGGCGACGAAGCGATCCATCAGGGCATCGGGATCGAACCGCTCGGCCTTCCACAGCTGGACGATGTCCTTGTAGCCGAACTTGGACGGATGCCCGTACGTCCGCAGGTGATACCGGTACTGGTCAGATCCCTCCCGGTACATGTTGCGCGCGTACCAGTCGCCGTACCGGGGCACCGACTGCGCGCCCCAGTGCGACCAGATTCCGAGCTTCGCGTCCCGGAACCACTCCGGGCACTCGAATCTCCCCAGCGACTCGAACGTCGGCTCGAACTCGTGCATCAGCGGATCCTCTTTCCTGGTGTTACTTCGGGACCTTGTCGTAGGCGGTCTGCTGGATCTCCAGGTAGCGCTTCAGGCCGAGGCCCTCGAGGCCCTTGACGTAGGCGTCCCAGTCGGTCTCGATGTTCTTCGAGCCGGTGACGAACTGGAGCGCGTTCTGCTGGATGTAGTTCTCGAGGTTGGTCTGCAGTGTCGCGACCTCGCTCGCCAGGGACGGGTCGATCCACACCTTCCAGAACGGGTAGATCTGCGCCTTGTCCTCGTGGCCGGCGTACAACTTCGTTGCGTCGAACAGCTTGCGTTCGTACCCTGCCTGCGAGTTGGCGTCGGTGCTGATCGCCTCGGAGTTGCGGTACTTCGCGGTGTTGTTGTACTGCGCCAGCGGACCCCAGCCGCTGTTGCGCGGTGTCGACCCGGGCTTCAGCGGAATCTGCCTGAAGCTCGGCTTCAGCGACTTGTCGAGCGCCACATCGCCGGGACCGGGCTTGACCCAGGCCTTGCCCTCAGTGCCGAACTGTCCGTTGTTCTGTCCCTCATCGGTGAAGATGTAGTCGAGCATCTTGATCGCCTGGATCTGCTTTTCCGGTGTGGCCTTCGACGTCAGTACGAACGTGGCGCCGGGAATGCTCGGGAAGACGTAGCTGGCGTAGTTCGCGCCACTCGGCCCGGTCAGCGGCGGTACCGCGTCGTACTGCTTGTCCCGCCCGTCCGCCGCACCGATGGTGACGAAGATGCCCGAGTGCATGACGGTGCCCGCGCCGAGGATGACCGAGCCGCTGTGGTTGCCCTGCTGCTGCATCGCATCCGGGTTCTGCGTGAAGGCGCCTTTGTCGATCAGGCCTTCCTTGTAGAGCGAGTTGATGTACCGCAGGCCTTCGCGCCAGCCGTCCTTGTTCGCCTGGACGTCGACCTTGCCGTTGTTCAGAACCAGTGTGGTGTTGTTGCCGCCGCTGTTGTTCTGCCCTTGCGGGTCGTAGATGAAGGCGTCCATCAAGTACGGGATGAGGCTGTCGCGGACGTTCGCGCTGAGCGCGATCTCGTCGGCCTTGCCGTTGCCGTTCGGGTCCTGGGTCTTGAACGCCTGGAGCACCTTGCGCAGGTCCTCGGTGGTCTTCGGCTGCTCGAGGCCCAGCTTCTTCAGCCACGCCGAGTTCATCCACAGCTTGTCCGGGTACGAACAGTGGAAGCAGTCGACCCACTGCGGCATCCCGTAGATCTTGCCGTCCGGCGCGGTCGCCATCGCCTTCCACTCGGGCGTGGAGTCCAGCGCCTTCTTGATGTTCGGCGCGTACTGGTCGATCAGCTGGTTCAGCGGTACGACGACACCCTGTTTGCCGAGCTTGATCAGCTCCGCCGGGGTGAACTGGTCGACCCACGGGATCAGCAGGTACAGATCGGGGTAGTCGCCGCTGGCCAGCGAGATCTGCCGCTTCTCCTTCGACGGACCGCCGTCGAACGTCGTGGTCTGCCACTTGATGGTGAGGTTGAACTTCTGCTTCATCAGCTTGGTGAAGTCGTTCGTGGCGAGGTTCGTGTCGGCCGACTGCGGCGCGAAGACGTTCAGCGTGACGTCGGGATTTCCGCTGATCGTCGGCAGCGGCTTGCCCTGCTCGGTGTTCGAGCCGCCACCGGAACAGGCCGCAAGCGTGAGTGCCAGGAGACTGATGCCGGCGATCGCGGCACGCCCCCTCTTTCTGAACTGTACAGACATGAGGTCCCTCACAGGGTCGAGGTGATGCGGAGGATCAGCCCTTCACGGCGCCGATCAGGATTCCCTTGGTGAAGTAGCGGGCGACGAACGGATAGATCAGCAGCACCGGCACGCTCGCCACCACGATCAGCGAGTACTTGAGCAGATCGGCCAGTTGCTGGCGCTGGATGACCACGGAGGCATCGACAGCCCCACCGCCGGTCGTGTTCAGGATCAGGATGTTGCGCAGCACCAGCTGCAGCGGGAACAGATCCGGGTTCTTCAGGTAGATCAGCGCGTCGAAGTACGAGTTCCACTGCATGATCGCGTACATCAGCGCGACCACCGCGATCATCGGTTTGGCCAGTGGGATCACCACCGACCAGAGGAACCGCAGGTCGCCACAGCCGTCGAGTTGCGACGCCTCGACCAACTCCTCCGGGATCGCCGTACGGAAGTAGGTGCGGGCGATGATGACCTGCCACACGCCGATCGCCTGCGGGATGATCAACGCCCACCTGGTATCCAGCAGACCGACCGACTGGACCACCAGGTACGTCGGGATCAGGCCGCCGGTGAACAGCATCGTGAACAAGATCAACGTCATCACGACATTGCGGCCGACCAGCGTGCGGCGCGACAACGGGTAGGCGATCGCGATCGTCATGGTGACGCTGACGATCGTCCCTGCCACGGTGTAGAACAGCGAGTTCAGATAGCCCTGGACGACCTGCGGGTTGGCGAACACCGCGTGGTACCCGCGGAGTGAGAAGTCCACCGGCCAGAACAGCACCCGGCCGGACGTCACCGCCTCCGGGCTGCTGAACGAACTCGCCACGATGTACAGCAGCGGCAGCAGCACGACCGCCAGCAGCACCACCAGCAACAGATAGACACAGAAGAGGAAGATGCGGTCCGTCCGCGGCTCCCGGATCCTGCGGGCCCGCGCGGCACGGCGCTCGAGCCTCTTGTCAGGCAACGTTCTCGCTTCAGTCTGAGCGCTCATGACCACAGTCCGTTCCCGGTGATCCGTTTGGCGATCGCGTTGACTCCGAACAGCAGCACCAGGTTGATCACCGAGTTGAACAGCCCGATCGCGGTCGCCATGCTGAAGTCCGCGTTCAGCAGACCCGTCTTGTACACGTAGGTGGCGATGATCTCGGACTTGCTCAGGTTGAGCGGGTTCTGCAGCAGGAACGCCTTCTCGAAGCCGATCGCCATGATGTTGCCGACGGCAAGGACCAGGATGATCACCGCGGTCGGCATGATGCCCGGCAGATCCACGTGCCGGATCCGCTGCAACCTGCTGGCACCGTCGATCTTGGCCGACTCGTGCTGCGCCGGGTCGATGCCGGACAACGCGGCCAGGTAGATCACCGCGGAGTACCCGGTCGTCTGCCAGACGTCGGACCACACGTAGATGTGCCGGAAGTAGTCCGGATTGCCGAGGAAGTCGACCGCCGGCACCCCGAAGAATCCCAGGCCCTCGTTGACGATGCCCAGCCGCGGCGACAGCACCAGGATCGTCATCGAGACGACGACCACCGTGGAGATGAAGTACGGCGCGTACGTCACCATCTGCACCGTCCGCTTGAAGAAGCCGGTACGGATCTCGTTCAGCGCCAGGGCCAGGATGATCGCGAGCGGGAAGCTCGCCGCCACTGTGTAGACCGAGAGCACGAAGGTGTTCTTCACCAGGTTCCAGAACACCGGGTTGTGGAAGAACAGCTCGAAGTTCTGCCAGCCGATCCACGGGCTTCCCCAGATGCCCTGGGTCACGTTGTAGTCCTTGAAGGCGAGCACGGCGTTCGACATCGGGATGTACTTGAAGACCGCGAACCAGATCAGCGGGACGACCATCAGCAGGTACAGCGTCCAGTGCCGCCGCAGGCTGCGTCGCATACCGGCGACGGTGGTCCGTTCACGCCGGCGGCGTCGTCTCTGCCGCGGCGGCGCTTCGCCGATGGGTGGCGGGATGGTGGTGGGGATTGCTGCTGCCATCGGGGGCCTCCTCCTCCCTGGGCGTCCTCAGCTCAAGCTGAGACGGTGGGCTGTGCCGGCGCTCAGCCGGACGGTGATCCGTTCGTCGCCGGATCGGATGACACGCTCCTGCTCCCGATCCGCGGTCAGCGTCACGTCGACTCCGTCCGTTGACCAGGCAAGGTCGACCGAGACGCCGCCGCGCGCACGCAGACCGGTCACCCGCCCGGTCGGCCAGTCGACCGGCAGCGCGGGCAGGATCTCGATCTCGCTGGTGTGGCTCTGCAGCAGCATCTCCGCGATGCCGGCCGTCGCACCGAAGTTGCCATCGATCTGGAACGGCGGGTGCGCGCAGAACAGGTTCGGATACACGCCCGCGCCGCTGCCCACGTAGTCCGTCGAAGTGTCGTCGGCCGGCGTCAGGAACGCGCGCACCAGTCGCTGCGCCGCTGCCGCGTCCCGGAGTCGCGCCCGCAGGTTGATTTTCCAGGCCAGCGACCATCCGGTGGCCCGATCGCCCCGCAGGTCAAGCGTTCGCGCGGCCGCGGCGGCGAGGGCCGGCGTACCGTCCGGGGTGATCGCGTCGCCGGGATGCAGCCCGATCAGATGGGACATGTGCCGGTGGTGCGGGTCCTCCTCCGGCAGGTCCGCGGCCCACTCCTGTAGTTGCCCACGGTCACCGATCGACGGCTCCGGGATCCGCTTGCGGGCCAGCACGAGCCGGTCCACGAGCGGATCGATCACCCCGAGCAGTCCGGCGGTCTGCGCGCACCGGTCGAACAGGTCCGCGATCAGCGACAGGTCCATCGTCGACGAGATGGTGACCGAGGCGGGCTCGCCGTCGGCGGCCAGGTAGTCGTTCTCGGGCGAGGTCGATGGCGAGGTTCCGAGACTGCCGTCCGGCATTTCCACCAGCCAGTCGAGGCAGAACTCCGCTGCGCCTCGTAGTACGGGCCAGGTCCGGCCGAGGAAGTCCAGGTCGCCTGTGAACGCGTAGTGCTCCCAGAGGTGGCGAACCAGCCACGCTCCCGCCATCGGCCAGTTCGACCAGCGCGGGTCGCCCTCGACGGGAAGCGTCCAGCACCACGCGTCGGCGTTGTGGTGCGCCGTCCAGCCTGCACAACCGTACCGTTCCTCCGCCGTCTGCTGTCCCGCTTCGGCGAGGTGCTCGAGGTAGTCGAGCAGCGGCTGGTGGCACTCCGGCAGCGAGGTCGTCTCGGCGGGCCAGTAGTTCATCTCGGTGTTGATGTTGATCGTGAAGTTGCTGCTCCACGGCGGCCGCAGGATGTCGTTCCAGATGCCCTGCAAGGTGGTCGGCAGGCCGCCGGGGCGAGAGCTCGCGATCATCAGATAGCGGCCGTAGTTGAACACCAGCGCAGCCAGGGCAGGGTCGTCGCCGTGCTCGGCCAAGCGCACGTCGGTCGGCAGGACGGCGGCGTCGGCCGGACCGGTCAGCTCGAGCGAGGCGCGACGGAACAGTCTCTGATGGTCCTCGGTGTGCTCGACCATGAGTTCGCGGTACTCGCGGGCCAGTGCGGTCGTCACCAGGGCGTCCGCGGTCGCCCAGCATTCCTCCGCTGTCCGCGTCGGCACGGTCGACGGGCCGTCGTACCCGGTCGCTGTTGAGAGGATCAGCGTCAGCTCGGTTGCAGCCGTCACGCTGAGGCCGGTTTCGTCACCGCGCACCTCGCCATCGGTGCGTGCACGCAGCGCGATAGCTGCGGCCATCCCGCGGTCGGCGCCCTCGGAGTACCGGATGGGTTCCGGTACGTCGCGGTGCGGCGGGGCGACATCGGCCGGTGCCTGAAGCAGGAGCCCGATGCCGTCTCCGTCGACGTGCGGCCGGGAGCGCAATTGGGAGGTGAGCCGAGCGGTCAGGCCGAGCGCGCCCGGCTTCGACACGGTGATCCGCACGACGAGCACCCCGGCCGGCGCGCTCACGAACACCTCCTGCCGGACCGCCACTCCCCCGGCCTCGTACTCCGTCAGTGCGGTCGCGAGGTCGAGCTCAAGCCTTCTCCCGTACTTCGCCACGTGAAGGGGGGTGGCGCCGTCGACCGTGAGGTCGAGCAGCAGATCACCGAGTGGCATGAACGCCTGCGAGTAGCCGGAGTGAAAGCCCTTGGCCAGTTCGTGCGCGCGCCGGATGTCACCAGCAGCCAGCGCCGCCCGAACTGCCTGAACGGCCTCCGCACCGATCGCGCCGACCGGTTCCGAGAGCAGCCGTGCCGTCTCCGGACCGCCCGACCAGCAGGTCTCGTCGTTCAGGCCGATCCGATCGCTGCCGACGCCACCGAAGGCCATCGCGCCGATCCGCCCGTTGCCGAGCGGCAGAGCTTCCAGCCAGCTGTTCGCGGGATGGTCGTAGTACAGCCGGTGGGTGCCGGCCTGGTCCGGGCGGATCAGGTTGCTCATCCGAGAAACCCTTCGTCGACAGTGGATTAATCCCATGTTTTGCCCGGATCGTAGCGCCGAGCGCGCTCATGATCCATACTGTGGCTCAAAGAATCTGACGAAACATCCCATCTATTGTTTCGCTTGAGGGGGTCTCATGCCACGCATCACGTCCGTGCAGGTCACCGACGTCCGCTTCCCCACCTCGCTGACCCAGGACGGCTCGGACGCGATGAACAAGGACGGCGACTACTCGGCCGCCTACGTCGTCCTGCACACCGACGACGAGTTCCTGCGCGGCCACGGGTTCACGTTCACCATCGGCCGCGGCAACGACCTGTGCGTCGCCGCCGCCCAGCAGCGTGGGATCCCCTTGGTCGGACGCGACGTCGACGAACTCTGCGCCGACCTCGGCGCCATCTACCGCGAGTTGCAGTCCGACAGCCAGTTGCGCTGGCTCGGTCCGGACAAGGGCGTCATCCATCTCGCGCTCGCCGCCGTCATGAACGCCGTCTGGGACCTTGCGGCCCGGCGAGCCGGGTTACCGCTGTGGCAACTGCTCGCCGAGATGTCGCCCGAAGAGCTGGTCGCCGCCGCGGACCTGCGGTATCTGTCCGACGTCTTCAGCCCCGATCAGGCGATCGCGCTGCTGGCCTCGCGAGAAGGGGGCCGAAAGCAACGAATTGAGGAGATCGCGGCCACCGGCTACCCGTGCTACACCACCTCGGCGGGGTGGCTCGGGTACTCCGACGCCAAGCTGCGCAGGCTCTGTGAGGAAGCAGTTGCCGCCGGCTACCACCACGTCAAGCTGAAGGTCGGCGCCAACCTCGACGACGACATCCGGCGCTGCGGCATCGCCCGGGAGGTGATCGGACCCGAGGGCAAGCTGATGATCGACGCGAACCAGGTCTGGGACGTTCCCCAGGCGATCGACTGGGTGCTCGCCCTGGCCCAGTTCGATCCGCTCTGGATCGAGGAACCGACCAGCCCGGACGACATCCTCGGCCACGCGGCGATCCGGAAGGCGGTCGCGCCGATCGGGGTCGCCACCGGCGAGCACGGGATGAACCGGGTGCTGTTCAAACAACTGATGCAGGCCGAGGCGATCGACTACTGCCAGCTCGACGCGGCCCGGCTGGGCAGCATCAACGAGATCCTCGCGGTCTACCTGCTGGCCGCCTGGTTCGACGTACCGGTCTGTCCGCACGCCGGCGGCGTCGGGCTGTGCGAACTCGTTCAGCACCTGGCGATCTTCGACTACGTCGCGGTCGCGGGGTCGCTCGAGGGACGGGTGACGGAGTACGTCGACCACCTGCACGAGCACTTCGTCGACCCCTGCGTCGTCCGCGACGGTGCTTACGTCCTGCCGACGGCGGCCGGATACAGTGCCGAGATGCACGCTGACTCGGTCGACACCTACACGTACCCGACCGGTACGTACTGGGCGGGGCGGTCCGTCACGGAACCGGTGCGATGACGTCTCAGACCGACGTCGTCGTCCAAGGCATCCGAGACCTGATCGTCGAGGGCAGTCTCCGGCCGGGCGATCGGTTGCCGGTGGAGAAGGACCTCGCTGAAGCGCTCGGCGTATCCAGGAACCCCCTGCGAGAAGGGGTTCGCGCACTGTCGGCGATGGGTGTGCTGGAGACCCGTCGAGGCGACGGCACCTATGTCACCACGCTGGACTCCTCGTTGCTGCTGGCGCCGATGGGATTCGTCGTCGACCTGCACGATCACAGCGGCGCCCATCATCTGCATGCCGTCCGCCGGATCCTGGAGACCGAAGCGGCCGCCCTGGCGGCCCGGACGATCGGCCCGGACGAACTGGCCGCCGCCGACCAGATCCTCGGCCGGATCGAGGCCGAGCTCAGGAACGGCGAACCTGACCACGAGGCGATCATCGACGGCGACATCGCCTTCCACCTGGTCGTCGCCAAAGCCGCCGGCAACCCGGTCCTGGCGGCGCTGATCGAGGCGCTCGGCGGCCGGACGAGCCGGGATCGGCTGTGGCGCTCGATCAGTCAGCACGGCGCGGACGAGGCCACCCACACCGAGCATCGCTCCATCCTGGCCGCCCTGACAGCGCACGATTCCGACCGCGCCCGCACCTACATGTCCGCCCACCTCTTCGCCGTCGAGGACTACCTCCAGCACCGCCCGCCCAGCGAGGATCCGCTTCCCGAGCGATGACGCGGGTGTCGGCTCAGGAGCCGTCATCCGCCGGGAAGCGGGCCGCGGATGACAGAATTCAGCCCAGGCGATGATCGGAGAGAACGTGGTGAAGGGTTCGGAGGTCGAGCACGAGCCGGTGGCGTCGTCGCCGGCCCGGCGGCACCCGAGTCTGGCCGATGTCGCGGCACTCGCAGGGGTGTCGCACATGACGGTCTCGCGGGTGATCAACGACAGCGAGCTCGTCCGGCCGGCGACGCGCGACCGGGTGCTGACCGCGATCGAGAGCCTCGGGTACCGGCCGAACACCGCCGCCAGAGCCCTGGTCACCGGGCGCACGGGCACGCTCGGCGTGGTGACCCTGGACTCCACCCTGTACGGACCGGCGAGCACCCTCTACGGCGTGGAGCGGGCGGCGCGGGATGCCGGTTTCGCGATCACCGTGGCGAGCATCAGCCGGCCGGGCGGGCAGGCCGTCGCCGAGGCGGTCGAGTCGCTGCAACGCCAGGCGGTCGAGGGCATCGTCGTGATCGCACCCCACGTCTCGACGACCAAGGCGCTGGAGTTCGCGCCGCACGGCGTACCGCTCGTGGCTGTCGGCGGCGCGGCACCGCCGGTACCGACCGTCTCAGTCGATCAGTACGACGGCGCCCGCCTCGCGACCGAGCACCTGCTGTCACTCGGCAACAAGACGGTCTGGCATGTCGGCGGACCGGTGGACTGGCTCGAGGCGGCCGAGCGCGAGCGCGGCTGGCGGGAAACCCTCAAGGCCCACGGCGTCCGCCGGCCCCGGTTGACCCGGGGCGACTGGAGCCCGCGCTCGGGGTACGAGGCGGGTAAGTCTCTGGCCAAGGAATCCAGCCTGGGCGCCGTGTTCGTCGCCAACGACCAGATGGCGCTCGGCCTGCTGCGGGCGTTCGCCGAGGCCGGGATCTCGGTGCCGGGCGATGTCCAGGTGGTCGGCTTCGACGACATCCCGGAGGCCGAGTTCTTCAACCCGCCGCTGACCACCGTGCGGCAGGACTTCGACGAGGTCGGGCGCCGGACCTTCTACCTGCTGTCCGAGCAGATGAGCGGCGGACAGCCGAACAGTGAGCGGATCCCGGCCACCTTGATCGTGCGGCAGAGCTCCGGCGCTGCCTGACCGCGCTCAGCTCTGCCTTCTGGTCAGCAGGCGCTGGACCACCACGAAGATCAGCAGCAGCGCTCCGATGGAGATCTTCGTCCACCAGGAACTCAGGGTGCCGTCGAACGAGATGAAGGTCTGGATCGTACCGAGCAACAGCACCCCGACCATCGTCCCGAGCACCAGCCCGCGGCCGCCGGTCAGCAGCGTGCCGCCGATCACCACCGCCGCGATCGCGTCAAGCTCCATACCGACGGCATGCAGGCTGTACCCCGACAAGGTGTACGCCGCGAAGAGCAGCCCGGCCAGCGCCGAGCAGAGGCCGCTGATCGTGTACACACCGACCTTGACCAGCGCGACTCGCAACCCCATCAGATGCGCCGAGCTCTCGCTGCCACCGACCGCGTAGACCGTGCGACCGAACCGGGTCAGGTGCAGCACCCACGCGCCGATCGCGAAGACCACCAGCGCCACCACCACGCTCGGCGTGACGTGGTAGCCGCCCGGCAACGGCACCGACCCCTGGGCGAATCTGGTCAGACCGGGATCGCGGATCGGAATCGACTCGACACTGATCAGATAGCAGAGCCCACGGGCCAGGAACATCCCGGCCAGCGTCGCGATGAACGGCTGCACGTCGAAGTAGTGGATCACCAGCCCCATCAACGTCCCGAGCAGAGTCCCGGACACCAGGACGGCGACGACGGTGGCCGCGACCGGCCAGCCCGCCTCCAGTGTCGACGCCGCGATCATCGTGGACAGGGCGACCACCGAGCCGACGCTCAGATCGATGCCGCCGGCAAGGATCACGAACGTCATCCCGACCCCCAGCACCAGCAGGAAGGCGTTGTCGACGAACAGGTTCAGGATCACCTGGGGGTCCGCGAACCCCTCGTAGCGCAGGGATCCGGCGCCGAAGATGCCGATCAGCAGTGCGATCGCCGCCGCGACCGGCAGGTACCGGCGCGGCGGACTGTACCGGCGGATCCGGGCCGACATCGCCGGCGACAGGGTCGACGCGCTCATGCTGATTCCGTCCGTACGGTGGGAGTGGCCCGGCGAGGCCGGCGGCTGTGCAACGCGGCCCGGGCCTTCGGTGACTGCAACAGGCAGACCACGATCACGACGACCGCCTTGAAGAGGTAGTTGGCCTCGGCCGGGATCCCGATGGTCGGGATCGTGGTGGCCAAGGTCTGGATGAACATCGCGCCGATCAGCGTCCCGGTCAGCGAGAACTTCCCGCCGGCCAGCGAGGTGCCGCCGATCACCACGGCCAGGATCGCGTCCAGCTCGATCCACAGGCCGGCGTTGTTCGCGTCGGCCGCGCTCGTGTTCGACGCGATCATCAGCCCGGCGATACCGGCACAGAAGGCGCTGAAGACGTAGACGGTCCAGGTGATCGTCCGGGCGTGGATCCCGGCCAGCCGGCTGGCTTCCGGGTTGATGCCGACCGACTCGATCAGCAGGCCCAACGCGGTACGGCGGGCCAGTACCGCGGTCAGCGCGAACACCGCGAGCGCGATCAGGATCGCCACCGGCAGCGTCGCCACGAAGCCCGCGCCGATCACCTTGAACCCCGGGCTGACGACCGTGGTGATCTGGCCGTCCGTGATCAGCATGGCCAGTCCGCGGCCGGCCGTCATCAGCACCAGGGTGGCGATGATCGGCTGGATCCCGATCACCGAAACCAGGAAGCCGTTCCACAGCCCGAGCAGCACGCAGACGCCGACCGCCATCGCAACGGCGGTGAGCAGTGTCGAGGTCGCCGCCTGCTGCGACGAGCCCGCGATGTACACACAGGCGACGGCGCCCGCGATCGCGGCCACGGCACCCACCGAGAGGTCGATCCCCCGGGTGGCGATCACCAGCGTCATCCCCAGCGCCACCAGCAGTACCGGGGCACCGTTGCGGAGGATGTCGATCAGGCTGCCGTACAGATGACCGTCCTGGATCCGTACCGACAGGAACGACGGGGTCACCACGGTGTTCAAGGCCAGCAGCAGTACCAGGGCCAGGGTCGGCCAGAACAGTGGCCGGCGGACGAGGTCACGCATCGGAGTTCCCTTCGGCTGTCGTCGTACCGCCGGCCGCGATCAGTTCGAGGATCCCGGCCACCGTGACGGTGTCGTCGTTGGGCCGGTCCGCGATCTTCGCCCGGTCCCGCATCACCAGCACCCGGTGGCTGAGCCGGAGTACCTCCTCGAGCTCGGCAGAGATGAAGACGACCGACAGACCGTCGGCGGCCAGCTTCGCGACGAGTTGCTGGATCTGGGTCTTGGCGCCGATGTCGATCCCGCGCGTCGGCTCGTCCAGGATCAGCAGCTCCGGCTCGGTGATGAGCCAGCGGGCCAGCAGGACCTTCTGCTGGTTGCCACCGGACAGGTTGCGCATCAGCGCCGTTGGATCGGGCGGCCGGATGTCCAACGCCTTGATGTACTCCGCGACCAGCCGCTCGCGGGTCCGGACCGGTACCGGCCGGAGCCAGCCCCGAGCGGCCTGCAGCGTGAGCAGCATGTTGTCCGCGACGGTCAGGTCCTCCACCACGCCTTCCGCGCGACGGTCCTCACTGGAGAACGCGATCTTGGCGCCGATGGCGTTCCGCGGTGTGCGGAACTTTCGCCGCGTACCACGCACGTCGATCGAGCCGGTGTCCGCGGTGTCGGCGCCGAAGAGCAGCCGGGCGAGTTCGGTTCGTCCCGACCCCAGCAGGCCGGCGATGCCGATCACCTGACCGTCGTAGATCTCCAGGTCGACGGCTTGCAGACTGCCGCGCCGCCCCAGACCCAGTACCTTCACCAGCGGTACCCGGTCTTCCGGCACATCGGCCGACGCGTGCTGTTCGAGCTTCTCCAGCGTCTCCAGCTCGCGACCGATCATGGCCTCGACCAGGTCGAACTGACTGACGCTCCCGGTCGGGTACTCCCCCACCAGCTTGCCGTTGCGCAGTACGGTCATCCGGTCGGAGATCTCGAACACCTGGTCCAGGAAGTGCGAGACGAACAGGATCGCCACGCCCTGGTCGCGCAGCGTCCGCATCACCGTGAACAGCTTGGCCACCTCGTCCGCGTCGAGGCTCGAGGTGGGCTCGTCGAGGATCAGCACCCGAGCGTCGAGGTCGAGCGCCCGCCCGATCGCGACCAGTTGCTGGATCGCGATCGGGTGGTCGCCCAGCGTCGAGCCCGGATCGATCGCCAGGCCGAGCCGGCCCAGGATCGAGCCGGCCCGGGCCCGCATCGCCTTGCCGTCGATCCGGCCGAACCGGCGTGGTTCCCGGCCGAGCAGCATGTTCTCGGCGACCGTCAGGTTCGTGCACAGGTTGACCTCCTGGTACACGGTGCTGATCCCGGCGGCCTGGGAGTCGGCCGGTGAGCTGAACAGATGCTCCTCACCGGCCATCAGCACCGTGCCCTCGTCGATCGCGTAGACGCCGGTGAGCGCCTTGATCAGGGTCGACTTGCCTGCCCCGTTCTCACCCATCAGGGCGTGAATCTCACCGGGGAGCAGCCGGAAGTCGACGGCCTGGAGCGCTTTGACACCGGGAAAGCCGATGCTGATCCCGCGCATCTCGACCACCGGCGGGGTGAGCGCCGTCGATGGGGCGGGAGTGATCGCCTGGGTCATCGCGGGATCAGTACTGCCGGCTGGACAGCGCCGTCTTGGCGGCTGCCTGGTCGAAGACCGTCTCCTCGGTCAGTACCCGCTCCGGCACCGCCTCGCCGGCCACGACCTTCTTCGCCAGACCCATCAGTTGCGGGCCGAGCAGCGGGTTGCACTCGACGATGTAGTTGATCTTGCCGTCCGCCAGCGCGGTCATGCCGTCCTTGACCGCGTCGATGGTGATGATCTGGACGTCCTTGCCGGGCTTGAGACCGGCCGCCTCGATCGCCTCGATCGCGCCCAGGCCCATGTCGTCGTTGTGCGCGAAGACGACGTCGATGTCCTTCTGCGACTTCAGGAACGACTCCATCACCTTCTTGCCGCCGTCCCGGGTGAAGTCACCGGTCTGCGAGGCCGCGATGGCGATCTTCGGATTGGCCTTCATCGCCTCCTCGAACCCCTCCTTGCGGTCGATGGCCGGCGCGGCGCCGGTCGTACCCTGCAGCTCCACGACCTTGATCGAACCGTCGTGGTTGACGTCCGCGGCGTCGCCCTGCTTCACCAGCCACTCGCCGGCCTTCTTGCCCTCGACCACGAAGTCGGAGCCGAGGAAGCTCTTGTAGAGCGAGGTGTCCTTGGAGTCGACCGCGCGGTCGGTCAGGATGACCGGGATGTTGGCGCGCTTGGCCTCCATCAGCACGGTGTCCCAGCCGGTCTCGACCACCGGGCTGAAGGCGATCACGTCCACCTTCTGCTGGATGAACGACCTGATCGACTTGATCTGGTTCTCCTGCTTCTGCTGGGCGTCGGAGAACTTCAGCTCGATCCCGGCGGTCTTGGCCGCCTCCTGGACCGACTTCGTGTTCGCCGTCCGCCAGCCGCTCTCGGCACCCACCTGGGCGAAGCCCATGGTGATGCTGTCACCGCTCGCCGCCTTCGACTCGGGTTTGTCGTCCCCGCAACCCGCCAGGCCCCCGACGAGCACCAGTCCCGTCGCCACGGCCATCAGTCTCTTCATCACGGCAGTTCCTCCATCCAGCGCTGTTTGCGCTGAATGTTAGCGCTAACTTTCCTGCCGTCAACAGCTCCCGACGCCGAATTGTTAGCGCAAACAGCAAGTTGCCCGGGTACCGGGCGATCCCTGACCGACCGGGACCTACGACCTCAGCAGCACCTGGACCTGGTCCCTGATCTGCTGGACGACCTCGTCGACCGGGAGAGCGATGTTGATCGTCGCCGCCATGCTGACGAACATGATCGCGGAGACGATGTGCGCGAGCGTGGCGGCGTCACCGGCGCCGAACCGCTCGCGCTGGAGCACCTCGGCGATCGCCGATTCGGTCTGCACGGTCAGAGCCAGGGCATCGCGGTGATGGGGCTCCTCGGGATCGCCGAAGACGATCTCCCGCAGGTAGGTGCGCCCGTTGTCGATCTGCTTGCGGTTGCACTCCACGACCGGACGGACGATGGCCAGCACCGCGTCGAGCACGTCGGTGGTACCGGCCGCCGCGGACCTGCCTTCTTCGAGCGCCTCGGCGTAGGTGGAGTTCTGTACCAGCAGCAGGAGCTCGCCCTTGGTCTTGGCGTACAGGAACAGCGTGCCCGCGCCGATGTCGGCCTTGTCGGCGATTTCCTGGGTGGTCACCTCGTCGACGCCGCGCTCGGCGAACAGCTCCCGGGCGGCGGCGGTGATCCGGTCGCGCTTCTCCTGCTTGTTCCGCTCACGCCGGCCGACCGGTTGGGAGGACAGTGACATCCGCTCATTCTTCCACGGCAGTTCGGCAAGGCCTGATCGTCAACGGCAGAGGAAGGCGACTGCGACCGGCGCGAACTTGTCGTGGAACTGGAAGATGCCGCCGTGGCCGGAGTCGGGATAGATAACCAGCTCGGAGCCCTTGATGCGGCGATGCAGGTCCTCGGAGAGGATCGACGGCACCATCCGGTCGTTGTCACCGTTGGCGATCAGGGTGGGCTGGGTGATCACCGACAGGTCGGCGGGGGCCGAGCGGCCCCACTTCTTGATCGCCTTCAGCTGGGTCTGCAGAGTCTTGACCTTGACCGCCGTGTCGCGGTCGGCGGTGCGTTCCTTGAGCCGATCGACGAACGCACGAGCGGCCGGCTTGCCGGTGGCGTTGCGGTTGAAGAACAGGAACTCCTTCGGGTCCGACCGGGTCAGGGTCGCCCGCAGGATGTCGTAGTACGTCGTACCGGCGACCTTGTCCATGTCCTTGCCACCGGCCGGGCCGGTGCCGGTGAGGACGAGCTTGCGAACCAGGCCAGGATGCTTGAGCACGAGAGCCTGGGCAACCACGCCGCCGAGGGAGAAGGCGAAGATGTCGACCTGGCCGAAGCCGAGGGCCTTGATGAAGGTCACGGCATCCTCGGCCATCGCCTCGACACTGTCGGGAACGATGCCGGTGGAGGCGCCGACGCCCCGATTATCGAAGGTGATCACGTGGTGCTCCGCGGCGATGGGATCGATGATCCGCGGGTCCCAGTTGTCGAGGTTCGCGGCGAGGTGGACCAAGAAGATGACGGGGACTCCGCCCTTGGGTCCCAGCTCGCGGTAGGCGTAGCTGACTCCCCCGGCCTGGACCGTGCGGGTGGGTGCGTCCTGGTACGCCGTGATGATGCCGTCGTGCGGATGACTGTTCGTGCTCATGATGCTCTCCTGTTGCTGTTGTGGTTGCTGCTGATGACGGTCTTGCCGCGGGCGCCGCCGTTCTCCAGCGACTCCATCGCCTGCACGGTCTGCTCGAAGTCGAAGACCCGTCCGACCACGGGACGCAGTACGCCGCTGTCGACGAGGTCAGTGATCTGCCGAAGCTGGCTACCGCTGGCCCGCATGAAGAGGAACTCGTACTGCACCCCGAGCCGACGGGCCCGGCGACGCACACCACTGCTGAGGGCCGTCATCGCCAACCGGAGCAGCAGCTTCGAGCCGAGCTCGCGGGCGAACGCCGGGTCGGGTGGCCCGGCGATCCCGATCACTTTGCCGCCAGGGCGCAGTACCCGCAGCGACTTCTCGAGGTTCTCGCCACCCAGGCTGTCCAGCACCAGGTCGTACCCGTCGAGGAGCTGTTCGAAGTCCTGATCGCGGTAGTCGATGACGACGTCCGCCCCAAGTTCACGCACGAAGTCGGCATTGCGGGCGCTGACCGTGGTGGCGACCGTGGCGCCGAGGTGCTTGGCCAGCTGGATCGCGATCGTCCCGACCCCGCCGGCACCGGCATGGACGAGAACCCGTTGACCTGGCCGGAGGTTGCCTCGCTCAACAAGTGCCTGCCAGGCGGTCAAGGCCACCAGCGGCAGCGAGGCCGCTTCCTCGAAGCCGACCGTCGCCGGCTTGAGCGCCAGGTCGGCCTCGGCGATCGCGATGCGCTCCGCGAAGGTTCCGATCCGGTCCTTGCCGGGCCGGGCGTAGACCTCGTCGCCGACGGCGAACTCCCGTACCTGCGCGCCGACGCCGATCACGGTTCCGGCGACGTCGTTCCCGAGGATCTGCGGCAGCCGGTACGGGAGGATCCGGCGGAACTCGCCGGCCCGGATCTTCTCGTCCAACTGGTTCAGGCCGGCAGCCCGGACCTGCACCAGCACGTCGCGCTCCCCGACCACCGGTTCGGGCACTTCTGCCTGCCGTACCGGGCCCTTGTACCGACTGACGACGAACGCCCGCATGACGAATTCCTCCACTGACAGATCATTCCCTGAGTTGACTCAAGAATGAGTGTACTCAGTATTAATGTCAAGGCGGGACGTTCACGGAGTGCGGCCGAGGTCTTGCCCTTGGTTATTCTGAGGGTTAACTTAACCCCCACTCGAACCCGCCCGGCCCGCCCTGGACCGACCTCGCGGCGCGGTTCACGAGGTAGGAGGGACGCCCACGATGGCGATCGACAGCAAACGGCTCACCCGGCGCGGCTTTCTCGGCGCCGGGCTCGCGGCCGGCGTGATCACGCTCACCGCCTGCGGCTCGGACAGCGACAAGGCGTCCGGAAGCTCCACCGCCGCCGACCTGGTGATGACGGTGTGGGGCGGGGAGAACGACAAGACGACGTACCAGCAGCGGATCGACCTGCTGGTCAAGAAGTACCCGGAACTGAAGGTGAAACTGCAGCTGATCCCGAACGACGGGTACGCGCAGAAGGTGCAGACGATGATTGCCGGTGGCAAGGGCCCGGACATCATGCAGGTGGCCGAGAGCGTCAACGTCTACTCGAGCAAGAACCAGATCCAGCCACTGGACGAGCTGGCCAAGAAGGCCGGTCTCGACCTGGAGAAGCGGTTCGGCTCGATCGGCAAGCTGTACTCGTACCAGGACAAGGTCTACGCGATCCCGGACCGCTCCGGCGCGATGATCGTGTACTACAACAAGGGGTTGTTCGATGCCAAGGGCATCAAAGCCCCGACCGCCGACTGGACCTGGGACGAAACCCTGGCGGCGTTCAAGGAGCTGACCGTTCCCGGCAAGCAGTGGGGCTACTCCGGCGGCGGCTGGTGGGCGCAGTGGTGGAGCTTCGTCTACCAGAACGGCGGCAAGATCATCGACGACGCCGGCAAGCCGTCGGTGGCCACCGACGAGGTCATCGACGCGCTGCAGTGGACCGGCGACCTGGTCTTCAAGCATGGGGTCGTACCGACCAAGAAGCAGTACGCCGACATGGGCGCGGACGTCGGCGGCGACGGCGCGTTCGCGAATGGCAAGGTGGCGGTCAACACCACCGGGTTCTGGGGCATCAGCGGCCTGACCAAGAGCAAGGTCGAGTGGGACATCGCGCCGCTGTGGCGGGGCAAGGACCAGGCGGTCACCGCGTTCGGCAGCGGGCTGGCCATCTCCCGGACGGCGAAGAACCCCGACGCCGCCTTCAAGGCGATCGACTTCCTCACCTCGGCCGAGGCGCAGCAGAAGATCATCGCCACCGGACAGGACGTGCCGGCCAGCCTCGAGGTGCAGAAGAGCGACGCGTTCCTCAAGCCGGCCTGGATGACCAAGCCGGTGAACATGGACGTCTTCGCCGAGTCCAGCGCGTTCGTCTACCGGGCGCCCTTCATCCCCGCCTGGAACGAGATGCAGAAGGCGTTCGACGACGGGCTGGCCGACTTCTGGCTGGGCAAGAAGGACGCCCGGACCTCGCTGACCGCGATCCAGCAGCGGCTCGAGTCCATCATCAAGCCCGCGGGTTAGGCGATGTCGAGGCTCCGGCGCCGGGAGGCGCTGTGGTTCTACCTGTTCGCCTCGCCATGGGTGATCGGCTTCGTCGTGTTCCTGCTCGGGCCGATGATCGCGTCGATCTACTTCTCGCTGACCGACTGGGACTCCTTCACCCCGCCCAAGTGGGTCGGGCTGGACAACTACGTCCGGCTGCTGACCGACGATCCGGTCTTCTGGAAGGCGTTGTGGAACACCTTCTACTACGCGGCGATCTCGGTCCCGCTCGGCCTGGTGCTCGGGCTGTGGCTGGCGAACCTGCTGAACAAGGGCATCCGGCTGCGCAAGCTGTTCCGGACGCTGATCTACCTGCCCACCCTGGTACCGCTGGTGGCCACCGCGATGATCTTCAAGATGGTGCTCGCCCCGTCCGGTCCGCTGAACGACGTGCTGGGGATGTTCGGCATCCCCGGACCGTCGTGGCTGTTGGAGGCGGTCTGGGTGAAGCCCGCGCTGATCCTGCTGTCGGTCTGGGGCGCCGGCGCCGCGACCGTACTGTTGCTGGCGGCAATGAAAGGCATTCCCCGTGAGCTCTACGAGGCCGCCGAGGTGGACGGCGCGAGCCCGGTCCGGCAGTTCTGGAGCATCACCGTCCCGCAGTTGACCCCGATCATCTTCTTCAACCTGATCATGGGCCTGATCGGGGCGTTCCAGGTGTTCTCCCAGGTGTACATCCTGACCAAGCCCGTCGGCGGGCCGGACAACGCCAGCCAGATGATGGTGCCGCTGCTGTTCAACGAGGCGTTCTCCTACTACCACCTGGGCTATGCGTCGGCGATCTCCTGGCTGCTGTTCGCGGTGATCCTGGTGTTCACCCTGATCGCCTTCCGCAGCGCCCGGCGCTGGGTGTTCTACGAGACCGAGGTGAAGTGATGGCCACCGCAGTTTCCACCGCCGCGACCACGCGGCGGGTGCGCAGTACCGAACGGACCGTCGGGGCCAAGCGGTCGACGCCGTTCAGTTACGCGACCCTGATCATCGTCTCGGCGGTGCTCTGCGTGCCGCTGGTCTTCGTCGTGTCGATCGCGCTGGCCAGCGACCAGACCGTCAACGCGAACACCTTCACGATCATCCCGCGCGAGTTCCACTGGGAGAACTTCACCCGGGTGTTCGGCACCGAACTGCCGATGCAGCGGTTCCTGCTGAACTCGGTGATCATCTCCGCCGGCGCGGTGGCCGGCCAGGTGCTGTCCAGCGGGCTGGTCGGCTACGCGTTCGCCCGGCTGCGCGCGCCCGGCAAGAACGCGCTGTTCATCGTCGTCATCGCGACCATGATGATCCCAGCGCAGATCACGATGATCCCGCAGTTCATCCTGTTCAAGGACCTCGGCTGGGTGAACACCTACCTGCCGCTGATCGTGCCGAACTTCTTCTCCAACGCCTTCAACGTCTTCCTGGTCCGGCAGTTCGTCTCGCGGCTGCCGAGCGAGATCGACGAGGCCGCGATGGTGGACGGGCTCGGCTTCTTCGGCATCTATCGCCGGATCATGCTGCCGATGCTCAGCCCGGTGCTGATCGCGATCGCGATCTTCACCCTGACGGCGACCTGGGGCGACTTCATGGGCCCGCTGATCTACCTGAACGACGAGTCCAAGATGCCGCTGGCGCTCGGCGTGCAGTACATCACCAGTACGTCGCAGGCGCTGCAGGCGCCACCGTGGAACCTGGTGATGGTCGGCTCGATCCTGCTGACGCTGCCGATGATCCTGGTCTACTACCTCGGCCAGCGGTACCTGTACGAGATGGACATCAGCGGCGGAAGCGCGGGGGTCAAGTGACCATTGTCAGTACCGGTGTCGAACTGGACGCCCTGGGCATCCGGATCGACGGCCGGCCGAAGCTGCTGCTCTGCGCGTCGCTGTTCTACTTCCGGCTGCCGCGCGAGCAGTGGCGGGCCCGCCTCGAACAGGTCCGTGCGTCGGGCTACACCTGTGTCGACGTCTACCTGCCTTGGAATTATCACGAGCTCTCCCCCGGCCGCTGGTCGTTCGACGGCCGGCGTGACGTGGCCGCCTTCCTGGATCTGGCGCACGAGGTCGGCCTGTCCGTCATCGCGCGGCCCGGGCCGTACATCTGTTCGGAGTGGGACGGCGGCGCGCTGCCGGCCTGGCTGGGTCTCGATCCCGAGGTACGAGTCCGTCAGAACGAGCCCCGGTACCTCGCCCAGGTGGCGGGCTGGTTCGACCAGGCGCTCCCGATCATCGCCGAGCGCCAGCATCCGGCCGGCCCGGTCATCATGGTCCAGCTGGAGAACGAGCTGGACTTCTTCGACTGCGCGGACCGTACCGGCTATCTGACCGCCCTGCGCGACCAGGCGATCGATCATGGCATCACCGTGCCGTTGATCGCCTGCGCCGGGCAGGGCGACATCGCCGGCGCCACCGGCGACGTCTCCGGCATTGTTGCCGCATGCAACTTCTATCCCGACGACAGCTCACCGCACATCGAGGAGGAGGTACGGCGCTACGCCGAGCTGCTCGCCGATCGCGATCTGCCGTTGCTCGTCACCGAGACCAACCGCCGACACCGGACGCTGAGGCGGCTGCTGGCGAGTGGTGCGTCGTTGATCGCGCCCTACCTGCAGGCGTCCGGCTGGAACTTCGGCTACACCCCGTCGACCGGCAACTGGGGCGACCCGGGCAACTTCATGAGCCACGACTACGACTTCGGCGGCTACGTCTCACCGACCGGTGCCGAACGGCCGGAGTACGCCGAGGCGAAGGTGCTCGCGCAGGTGCTGACCGCGCTGGGATCGCGGCTGGCGCTGGCCACTTCGACCGTGCCCCGATCGGAGGTGACGACCGACTTTCCCACCAGCTCGTCGTTGTCGGCCCTCAACCTGCACGGTGGTGGCCAGTTGATCGCCGTACCGAACCTCGGCGACTCCCTCGGTCGGGCAGTCGTCGGCGGAGTCTCCGTCGCGGTCGCGGCGGACTCCTGCCCGCTGATGCTGGTCGATCTGCCCTGGCAGGGAAGGCTTTTGACGCTCGCCTCAGCGGACCTGGTTGCGATGACCGACTCCGTACTTGTGTTCTCCTCGGCCGTGCCGGTGACCGTCGTGCTTGGCCGGACGCAGGTCGAGATCGCCCCGGGCGCCGGGCCTCAGGTCGTCGACGGGATCACTCTCGTCGTACTGACTCCGGAGGAGGCCGCTCGACTTGAGTCCGTAGGTCCGGACGGTACGGTCGAGCTGGCCGGCGTACCCCATGAGGCCGTTGCCGAGTCGACCGAAGTGCGGGCCGTCCGGCGGCGAACAGGGACGGCTCGCTCCAAAGCGGCCGGCACTCATCGACTGCCACCGTCGCTGGAATCGCTGGGCGCCTATCGGGGTCGCGGGACGTACTCCGCGACGGCGGACCTGACCAGCGTCGACGAACTCCTGCTGGTCGGTGCGTCCGATCTCGTGGACCTGACGATCGGCGGCCGGGTCCAGCCGACCATCGCGGGTTTCGGCGCGGCCCAGCGTCTCGACGTACGGACCGTGCAAGGAGTGGCCGACCTCGAGGCGACGGTCGAGATCTGGGGGCACGCCAACTTCGACGACCCGCGTCTGCCGGCGCTCCGTCTCGGCGCGCTGCGGGGCCTCGGCCGGCTGTGGAAAGTACGAGGTGTTCAAGACCTCGCCGCCTCATGGAGGGTCGAGGGTCATTGGGCGGGTGAGCCGGCGCCGCTGCGGTCGCTCGGCGGCTGGAGCAGCACGCGCGTCGGAGTACCGATCACCTATTCACGCCGGCTCGCGCTGACGACCACGTCTGCCCTTCACCTGGTCGGCGTCGATCAGCCGGTGACGGTACGCGTCGACGGAGGTGAACCGGTCACCGTCCATCGGGAGAACCCGTGGGTGATGCTGCCCGCGGCCTTCGTCAGCGAGGTCTCGGTCACGCTGCCTCATCACCCCAGTGGTGCCGGGCTGCACGCGGAGCTGCTCAGCCTCGCGCCGGTGACGGACTGGACCTGCTCGGTCCAGAACGACGAACTGCTGACCGACTTCGCCATCCACGAGGCCGAGACCACGGACACCGAACTGCCGCTGACCCTCGAACCGGGTCAGGAGCTCTGGCTCGACATCGACCTGCCTGCCAGCGACCAAGAGCAGCTGCTGAGGCTCGACGGTACGCAGGTACGGGTGACCGCCTGGGCCGGTGGCGAATGCCTCGGCCGGGTGTGGGCCGGTGACCGGCCCAGGTTCTCGGGTGGCGACCCGGACGTCTTGTGGCTGCCCGCGGGATGGTCCGGCCTCACCTTGCTGGTGCGCGGCCTCGCGGGATCCGGTATTCCGGTACTCCGTACGCTTCGGCTAGGGACATCCACCAGCAGAGGGGGACGCAGTGCCGAGGCAGACGTCACGTGATCTTCGCAACGAGAGCCGGTTCGAGGTTCTGCACGCCTTGTTCGAGCTGGGTCCGTCCACCCGGCAGGAGATCGCCCGGCACACCGGACTCAGTACTGCGACCGTCGCCACCCTCGTCACCGAGTTCCTGTCCGAGGGCGTGCTGCGCATCGCGACGGTGGAGCGCCGGACCGTCGGCCGTCCGTACGAGCGGCTGGCGATCGATCCGGATCGCGGCCGCATCGTCGGTATCGACGTCGCCGAGACGTATGTGGCGGCGACCGTCTTCGACATCGCCCTCAACCCGGTCAGCCACGGCGAGGTGACGCTGGACGAGCACGAGAACAGTCAGGCGTATGTCGTGGACGGCATCGTCCGGGCGCTGGACTCGGCCATCGGTACCGGTGACCGCAGCCGGATCCTCGGGGCCGGGGTCAGCATGCCCGGCCAGGTCAGCCCGGCAGCCGGCGTCTCGGTCTTCGCCCCGAACTGGGACTGGCACGACGTCGAGATCGAGGAACTGCTCGCGCAGAGCCTGCGGATCCCGGTGAACGTCGACAACCCGCTGAAGGCGGTCACGCTGTCCGAGATGTGGTTCGGCGTCGGGCGGGTGACCGAGAGCATGGCCGTGGTCAACCTCGGCACCGGCGTCGGCGCGGGGATCGCCATCGACGGCGCCCTGATCCGCGGCGCGAACAACAACGCAGGCGAGTGGGGTCACACCCTGCTCAAACTGGACGGCCGGCGGTGCCGCTGCGGCCGTCGCGGCTGCGTCGAGGCGTACCTCGGCGTGCACGGCATCGAGACCTCGCTCGCGGAGATCGACCCGGGGCATCCCGCGCTGCGCCAGCCGCTGCAACGTGGCTTCGTCGAGGCGGTGGCCGACGGTCTCGCCACCGGTGACCCGGTCCTGGCCCAGCTGGCCGAGCGGACGTCCCACTATCTGGCGGCCGCTCTCGGCGACCTCGTCAATTTGCTAGACATTCCCTACATCACTCTGACCGGCTGGACCTCGGCGGCGCTGGCGGAGTGGCTCGTACCGGCTGTCCGCGCCGAGCTCCCGGATCACGTCCTGCCGGGTTCGCTGCCCAACCTCACCGTCGAGGCATCCCGCGTTCCCGGCAACCCGGTCGCGCTCGGGATGGCCGCCTTCGCGCTGGAACACTTCCTCGGTCAACTCGGCCTGGCCAGCCCGGCCAGTACGCCGATCGCCCGCCGCCGGCCCCGCTCGAACTCCTAGGAGAATCATCTTGCCCACCGAATCGCGGATCGTGATCGACCTCGACGTTCCCGGCCCGACCATCAGCCGGCATCTCTACGGGCACTTCGCCGAGCATCTCGGCCGGTGTGTGTACGACGGCTTCTACGTCGGCGAATCGTCCAGCCTGCCCAACGAGGGCGGCATCCGGCTCGACGTGGTCGAGGCGTTGCGGGCGCTGAACATCCCCAACCTGCGCTGGCCCGGCGGCTGCTTCGCCGACGAGTACCACTGGATGAACGGCATCGGCCCGCTGGCCGACCGGCCCGGGATGGTCAACACCAACTGGGGCAACGTGGTGGAGAACAACCACTTCGGCACCCACGAGTTCCTGGCGCTGTGCGAGTTGCTCGGCGCCGAGCCGTACGTGAACGGCAACGTCGGCAGTGGCACCGTCCGGGAGATGAGCGAGTGGGTCGAGTACCTGACCCGCGACGGCGACAGCCCGATGGTCCGGCTCCGCAAGGCCAACGGACGCGACGCCCCATGGAAGGTGCCGTACTGGGGCATCGGCAACGAGGCCTGGGGCTGCGGCGGCAACCTGAGCGCCGAGGCGTACGTCGAGCTGGCACGCCGGTACGCGACCTTCTGCAAGGACCACGACGGCAACAAGCTGTACCGGATCGCCGCCGGCGCCTCCGACCACGACCTCGCCTGGACCGAAGCCCTGATGAAGGCGATCAGCACCCTGGGCGGCGAACCGCGGAACCTCTTCCAGGCGGTCTCGGTGCACTACTACACCGTGCCCGGCACCTGGGAGCACAAGGGCAGCGCGACCGACTTCGGCCTCGACGACTACTACCGGACCATGATCAAGGCGCAGGACATCGACCGCGTGCTCACCGGCCACTCGACCGTGATGGACGCCTACGACCCGCAGCGCAAGATCGGCCTGGTCCTCGACGAGTGGGGCACCTGGTGGGACGTCGAGCCGGGCACCAACCCGGGATTCCTGTACCAGCAGAACGCCCTGCGCGACGCGCTGGTGGCCAGCCTGCACTTCGACGTCTTCCACCGGCACGCGGAGCGGCTGGTGATGGCCAACATCGCCCAGACCGTGAACGTCCTCCAGGCGATGGTGCTGACCGACGACACCGGCGGTCTGGTGCTGACGCCGACGTACCACGTCTTCGAGATGAACAAGGGCCATCACGACGCGACCTCGGTACCCGTCCATCTGGTCGACCGGCAGGCGCCGTACGAGCTCGACGGTAAGAGCCTCGAGCTGCTCTCTGCCTCGGCCAGCGTGAAGGACGGTCACGCCCTCGTGTCGATCACCAATCTCGATCCGGCCGCGTCCGCCGAGGTCGTCCTGGACCTGCGGGGCGCGACGATCCGCGACCATCGCGGACGGTTGCTCTCGGCCTCCGAACTGCAGGCGCACAACACGACGGACGACCCGCAGGCCGTCGTACCGACCGCGCTGACCGGCATCGCGACGGACGATCGAGGGCTGCGGCTGACGCTGCCCCCGCACTCCTTCGCCACCGTCGAACTGGACCTCTGACCTGCCTGGCGAGATCGTGACTGTTGCCGTCCGGCCGAAAATGTTAGCGTTCACATGTGGAGCAGAACGTGAGCGCTGACAGCGCACCGGACCCGGCCCGGCGGTACGTCGTCGGCATCGACTTCGGCACTCTGTCCGGCCGGGCGGTCGTGGTCGCGGCCGACGACGGCGAGGAGCTGGGCAGCGCGGTCCATGAGTACTCGCACGGAGTGATCGAGACCTCGCTGCCCGGATCCGGCGTCCGGCTGGGCCCGAACTGGGCCCTTCAGTCGCCGGCCGACTGGGTCGACGTACTTCGCCAGGCGGTGCCGAAGGCGCTGGCCGTCTCCGGGGTCGACCCGGCCAGTGTCATCGGCATCGGTACCGACTTCACCGCCTGTACCGTGCTGCCGACCCTCGCCGACGGCACCCCGTTGTGCGAGCTCGGCGAGCTGGCCGACCGTCCGCACGCCTGGCCGAAACTGTGGAAGCACCACGCCGCTCAGCCACAGGCGGACTTGATCAACAAGCTCGCCGCGGACCGCGGCGAGCCATGGCTCAACCGGTACGGCGGCAAGATCTCGTCGGAGTGGGAGTTCGCGAAGGGCCTTCAGCTCCTGCAGGAGGACCCGGAGCTCTACGCGCGGACCGAGCGCTGGATCGAGGCCGCCGACTGGATCATCTGGCAGCTGACCGGCATTGAGTCCCGCAACGTCTGCACGGCCGGTTACAAAGGAATCCGGACCGAGGAAGGCTATCCGTCCCGGGAGTACCTGGCGGCCCTCGACCCGGCCTTCGCTGACTTCACGGACAAGCTGGCGGACCAGTTGCTCGCCTTGGGCGCACCGGCTGGACGGCTGAGCCCGCAGGCCGCGGAGTGGACCGGTCTGCCGGTCGGCATAGCGGTTGCGGCTGGCAACGTTGACGCTCACGTGACCGCCGCGGCGGCCGACGCCACCCGCCCTGGGCAGATGGTCGCGATCATGGGGACATCGACATGCCACGTGATGTCCTCCGACCGGCTCGCCGAGGTCCCCGGCATGTGCGGCGTGGTCGACGGCGGCATCATCGACGGGCTCTGGGGCTACGAGGCCGGCCAGTCGGCGGTCGGCGACATCTTCGGCTGGTTCGTGGACAACTGCGTTCCCCCGGCGTACGTCGCCGAGGCTGAACGGCAAAGCATGTCGGTGCATGCCTACCTGACCGGGCTCGCGGCCCAGCAGCAGGTAGGCGCGCATGGCCTGATCGCGCTCGACTGGCACAACGGCAACCGGTCCGTTCTGGTCGACCACAATCTGTCGGCCGTCCTGGTCGGCCAGACTCTCGCAACCCGTCCGGAGGACGGCTACCGCGCCCTGATCGAGGCCACCGCGTTCGGCACCCGCCGGATCGTCGAGGCGTTCGAGCAGCAGGGCGTCGCCGTCGAGGAGTTCATCGTCGCGGGCGGCCTGCTGAAGAACGAACTGCTGATGCAGATCTACTCGGACGTGCTTCGCCGCCCGATCTCGGTCGTCGCGTCCGGCCAGGGCCCCGCACTCGGCTCGGCCATCCACGCGGCCGTTGCCGCCGGCACGTATCCGGACGTGCCGGCGGCAGCCTCGGCGATGGGCCGGCGGACCGAGTCCGCCTACCTGCCCGACGCTGCCCGGGCCGATCGCTATGACCTGCTGTACGCCGAGTACCGGGAACTCCATGACTGGTTCGCGGGCGAGGCGTACGGCGGTACCGGAGTACTGCATCGTTTGCACGCACTCAAGAACGAGGTGATCGGGTGACCGCGTCAGTGGCCGTCGCCGAACTGCGGGCCACGGTGTCCGCTCTGCACGCGGAGCTGGTTAGGTACGGGCTCGTCGCGTGGACCGCGGGCAACATCTCCGGGCGGGTGCCCGGCGAGGACCTGTTCGTCATCAAGCCGAGCGGGATCTCGTACGACGACCTGACCCCTGACTCCGTCGTCGTGTGCGATCTGGACGGCAACCTGGTCGACGGTGAACTGTCTCCGTCGAGCGACACCGCCGCCCACGCCTACGTGTACCGGGCCAGGCCGGACGTCGGCGGCGTGGTGCACACCCATTCGCCGTACGCGACCGCCTGGGCCGCGCGCAACGAGGCGATCCCCTGCGTGCTGACCGCGATGGCCGACGAGTTCGGCGGCGAGATCCCGGTCGGGCCGTTCGCGTTGATCGGGGACGACTCGATCGGCCGGGGCATCGTCGAGACGCTGGCCGGCTCGCGCTCACCCGCGGTGCTGATGCGCAACCACGGCGTCTTCACCATCGGCAAGGACTCCCGGGCAGCGGTCAAGGCCGCGGTGATGTGCGAGGACGTGGCCCGCACCGTCCATCTCGCCCGGACCGGCGGGGATCCGATGCCCATCGACCCCGAGCACGTCGACAGCCTCTACCGCCGCTATCAGACCGTCTACGGTCAGCGCTGATCTCTGGAGCCCACCATGCAAACCACTCAACGGCCCCGGATCTGGTTCCTCACCGGAAGCCAGGGCCTCTACGGGCTCGAAACCCTCAACCAGGTCGCCGTCCAGTCCCAGCAACTGGTCGCGGCGCTGAACGACTCGGACGAGCTCCAGGCGGAGGTGGTCTGGTACCCGGTCGTCACCGATGCCGACGCCATCCGGCACACCTTCCTGAAGGCCAACGCCGCCGACGACTGCATCGGCGTGATCGCCTGGATGCACACGTTCTCCCCGGCCAAGATGTGGATCGGCGGCCTGGAAGCTCTCCAGTTGCCGCTGCTGCACCTGCACACCCAGGCGAATGTCGCGCTCCCCTGGGCCGAGCTGGACATGGACTTCATGAACCTGAACCAGGCTGCCCACGGCGACCGCGAGTTCGGCTACATCCAGACCCGGCTCGGTATCCCGCGAACCACCGTCGCCGGTCATGTCAGCGATCCGGCCGTCACCGCGCGGATCGGAGCCTGGGCCCGCGCCGCGGCCGGCCTGTCGGCCTTGCGCTCGATGAAGCTCGCACGCTTCGGCGACAACATGCGCGACGTCGCAGTAACCGAAGGCGACAAGGTGGAGGCCCAACGCCGGTTCGGGGTCTCGGTCAACACCTACGCGGTCAACGACCTCGTCACGGCGGTGGACGCGGTACCGGATGGCGATATCGACGATCTCGTCAAGGAGTACGACGACACCTATCGGATCGTGCCCGAACTGCGCGCCGGTGGCGACCGGCACGACTCGCTGCGCTACGCCGCCCGGTTGGAGGCCGGCCTTCGCGCCTTCCTCGAAGCCGGTGGCTTCACCGCCTTCACCACGAACTTCGAAGACCTCGGTGGACTGCGTCAGCTTCCGGGCCTGGCCGTCCAGCGTCTGATGGCCGACGGCTACGGCTTCGGCGGCGAGGGCGACTGGAAGACGTCGGTACTGCTTCGCACCCTCAAGGTCATCAGCGCGGGCCGTCCAGGAGGCACGTCCTTCATGGAGGACTACACGTACCACCTGGTACCTGGGGAAGAGCGGATCCTCGGCGCCCACATGCTCGAGGTCTGCCCCTCGATCGCAGCCGATACGCCGGCGGTGGAGATCCACCCACTCGGCATCGGCGGCCGCGAGGACCCGGTCCGGATGGTCTTCGACGCCGCGCCCGGGCCGGCCGTGGTGGTCGGCCTCGCCGACCTCGGCGACCGGTTCCGGCTGGTCGCGAACGAGATCGACGTCGTCGCTCCCGACCAGCCACTCCCCCGGCTACCCGTCGCCCGCGCCGTCTGGAAGCCCCGCCCGGACTTCCGTACGTCGGCGGAGTCCTGGCTGACCGCCGGCGCCCCGCACCACACCGTGCTGTCGGCCGCTGTCGGCTCCGACGAACTCCACGACCTGGCCACCATGCTCCGGACCGAGCTGCTCACCATCGACGACTCGACCGAGATCCGCCAGTTCCAGAAGGAGATCCGCTGGAACCAGGCGTACCACCGCCTGGCCCTCGGTCTCTAACTAGTTGCCTGAAGCACCAACGCGGTGTCGACGAACTGCTCGAACCGGACGATCAGCCCGGCCCTGACCACGAAGTGATGCGCCACCCGGGCGTTCAGGGTCTTGCCGGTCGCCAGGTTGTTCGCGGTGTAGCGGGCCAGCACCACGACGTTCTCACCGTCGACGACGTAGGTGTCGTCGTGAGCTGTCCAGTCCTCCCACTCCTTGCCGAGCTGCTCCATCACGTTGGTGGTGACGCCGAGCGGGGTCCGGTAGGTGCCGGCCAGCGGGAAGCCGGCCATCTCCGTCCACTCGACGTCAGGGGCGAGGGTGGCGCGGAGTGCTTCGAGGTCACCGGCGGCGGAGGCGAGGTACTGGCGGCGGACGACGTCGGCCGGAGCGCTTCCGGCCGCGTCGATCAGCCCCATTGCAGTTCGCCCTTGGCGACCTTGGTGCCGAGGTCCGCGGCGATGACGAGGCCGGCGTCGGGGTAGGCCGCGAGCAGTTTCTCCTTGGCCTGGGCGGCGTCGACCGCCGCGGCGACGGTCTCCTCGAAGAGGTTGAGGTAGGCGCGGGTGTGGTGGATCGCCGACAGGTCGGTCGGCGATCCCGGCGTACGGTGTCCGGCGGCCACGAAGGTGGGCTGAAGCGCCTCGAGGGTGTCGAGGGCGGTCAGCCAGGCCGCGCGGTCGGCCGTCGTCGGGCTGTCGGCGGTCCAGACGTGGAGTCCGTCGAACAGCAGGATCCCGCCGAGCAGGGCGCGCTGCTGCGGCTCGAACAGGTACCAGCCACGATCGCCGAGGCTGTCACCCGCGTGCCGCAGCTCCAGCGTCCGGCCGTCGAGCTCGACCCCGCCGGTGAACTCGGTGAGCTCGATCAGCCGGGTCGGCAGGTTGGCGCCCAGGTGTGCCCAGGCGGCGAGCTTGGCCTGGTAGCCCGCGGTGATGTGTTCGATCACGTCGGCCGGCGCGACGAAGGCCGCCTCGGGGAACGCGTCGGCGATGACTTCGGCGCCGAAGTAGAAGTCCGGGTCGCCGCCGGTCACGACGACCGTGCGCAGGGTCTTGCCCGCATCCAGTACCGCGGCGACGATCCGGTGGCCGTCCGCGCGGGTGAAGGCGGCGTCGACGACGATCGCGTCGGTCTCGCCGGTGACGAGGACGGAGGTCTTGTTCAGCGAGGAGTCCGCGAAGTCGAGAACGGTGTAGGTCAGGTCGGACATTGTCAGGTTTCCTTCGGTGGAGGAGTCGGTACTGTGATATTAGGACTCATCGCCGTACGATCCCTTGTGTGACTGCGTCATCTCCTGGTGAAAACCGGACATCCACGATCCGGAAGGTCGATTACGCGCCGCCGGCCGGGCACTCTGCGGGGGCCGAGGTCGCCGACCTGGCCACGCTGCTGCGACGAGCCGGGCCGGCGGAGTTCCAGGCGCCACAACGACTCGGGTTCGAGCTGGTCCTGCAGATCCGCTCAGGCCGGACCAGCCACGAGGTCGACTTCACCAGCTACTCGCTCGGCCCGGGCGACGTGTTCTGGATCCATGCCGGGCAGGTGCACCGGTGGGGAGACATCTCGGCCATCGACGGGCCGGTTCTGATGCTCCCGCCCGACCTGTACGACGAAGCGACCGCGCACCTGTTCCGGCGACTCGGCATCAGCCATCTCAATCACTGGCCAGGCGCGGCGTCGCCCGGCAGCCTGCTCTGGGAGTCGTTCAGCACGACAGCCGAGATCGACCAGCGACTCCGTTCGGCGCCGGCGCTCGAGGCCGAAGCGCGAGACCAGGCACTCACGCACGCGGTACTGGCGACCCTGCTCGTGCTGGCCGGCAGCAATCCGGCCGGCCGCGGCCCGATCCGCCCACGCAACGAGGTCTTCAGCTGGTTCGAGGAAGAGATCGAGAAGTCGTTCCAGCGTGAACGCACCGTGGCCGGCTACGCCCGGCGGCTCGGCTACTCCGAGCGGACCCTCAACCGGCTCGCCCGGGCCCACGCCGGAACGACGGCCAAAGAGCTGATCGACCGCCGGGTCGTGCTCGAGGCCAAGCGCCGGCTGATCCACGAAACCGTGCCGATCGTCGAGATCGCCGACCGGCTCGGCTTCGAGGACGCCGCCAACTTCTCCAAGTTCTTCTCGCACCGCACCGGCACTACCCCGAGCGCCTTCCGTACGGCGAGCCGCCCCGGCTAGCCCGTGCGGGCGACCATCAGCCAGCTGACCTGGATGTCGGGCGACCTGGTCGGTGCGATGGTGACGGAGATCTTGCCGTCGGCACCGACCGTGATACCTCCGTACGCCGCCGCCTCGTTCGTACCGGTGAACAGGCGTTGCTGGTCGACTACGGCGCCGTTGATGGTCACCTGCGCCGCCCGGTTGGCCCACGGCCAAGGGTCGAAGTACCCGGCGTGCACGGTGTACGTCCCCGGTTCCAGGCCGCCGAAGGTGTAGACCAGCGGCTCGTGGTTCTTGGCGTAGCGCAAGGTGCTGTAGAGGTCGCCGTTCGCAGTACCGGATGGTGCGCTGGCGCCCGTGTATCCCCAGGTGGTTCCGGTGACGGGATCGGTGCCCAACGGTTGTTCCGCGCTGGAGTTGAGCAGCGAGGCGTTCTTGGCCAGGACCTGCCAGTCGGCGGTGGGGATACCGCCGGCGTTGACCGCGTACCGCAGGTCGCGCGGCACCACGACGATCGATCGGGTGAAGGTCCGCCCGTCCGCCAGCGTCCCCCGGAGGCTGGCCGGTCCTGGCCGCGCGACACTCGCCGCGTCCCAGGTCACGGCAACCTGCGTCGACCGCGAGCCCGCTTTCACCGTCACCTCGGCCGGCAGGGTGCTCGTGTCGCCGAGCCAGGTGTGGTCCGGCAGTTGAGTCTCGACACTCCACCGCTGGTAGGGCGCCAGGTCGTCAAGGGTCCACTCCTGGTCGGGGCCGATGGACAGACCGCCGCTTTCACCCAGGGACATCGGCATCCACACGTACGGCGCATTGGCGAGATCGCTCGGCGTCCAGCGGTCGGCCATGAAGATGAACTTGTTGTTCTCCTGGTCGTAGGGGATCACGTTGGTGCTCTGCGAGCCGAACGTCGTCGCCGCGCCCGGTCCGCTGATCGGGCTGCCTTGGTCGGTGAACTGGCCGAGGATGTTGTCCGACGTCGCGTATCTGGCCGGGTTCGGGTCCCAGCCGGTCGCGCCCGAGGTGAGCAGGTAGTACCGGCCCTCGGACTTGAACATCGCCGGCGCTTCCCGCTGGTTGCAGGCCAGCGTGCGGACGAAGTCCTTGCCCTGCACGGCGTTTTCGGGCCGTGCGGAGAGATAGGTGTAGTCGCGGTCGAGCTTGGAGATGTACATCGATCTGTTCTCCTCGGAGGAGTAGATGATGTACGCCGAGCCGTCGTCGTCCACGAACAGGTTCATGTCCCGCGCCATCCCGCCGGCCGGGTCGAACGACGAGCCGGTGCCGCACCACGGCACGGAGTCGCTCGGCACGTGGTTCAGCCGGTACGAGTCGATCCAGCGGAACGGTCCCATCGGCGAGTCCGCGATCGCCACGCCGGCCTCGGCCCGCGCGTACGTCGAGGTGCTGGTCGGTGACGAAGGCCCGTCGGAGTGCACCCACATGACCCATTTGCGAGTGGCCTTGTCGTAGATCACCTTCGGCCGCTCGAGGATCGACGGCCTTGCCCAGCCGTCCGCGCGCACGCTGTTGGTCGACAGATCACGCCAGACGTTCTCCTTCTGCGCCGGGGTGTAGTGCTTGTAAACCTTGGCGAAGTACGGGTCGCTCTCGAACTGGCCGGGCGAGCTCATCGCCCGCAAGGCGAGCCCGCGGTCCTTCCAGTTGTAGAGGTCGTACGACGAGTACACGTGCACGCCGGGGCTGTCGTAGTACCCGTTGCTGCGGTCCTCGCCGTACCAGTACCAGACCCGCTTCCCGCCACCATCGGTCGAGGCGATGATCTGTCCGCCGTGGGCTTGGATCACCTGGCCGTTGTTGTCGAGCCATTGAGCACCCGGGCGAAACGACGTGTACCTCTCGGTGTGGGCGGCCTGTGCAGCGACCGTCGCCGGAGCCAGCAGGGTGAGCGCGGTGGTCACGACAGCAAGGGTTCTGAGCAGCTTCATCGGATTCTCCTCATCGGGCGGACGGATTCCGGATTCGAGCGAGCTGAGCGCTGGTATTCGTGTGCACGACCCACAGGGCACACCCCGGTACGGTCGCCAGGCCGGCCACCGGCACCTGGCTGACGATGATCAGTCCGGCCGTCAGGACACCGAGTGAGAGCAAGCTGAGCGGCCAGGCGCGGACTCCGGTGTAGACAGCCAGCCGCAGCAGGGCTCGCAAACCCAGCGCGGGCTCGGTGCCGGCCAGCACCAAGGCGACGAGGCCTGCGTTGAGTACCAGCACGAGGAGCACCGCCAGCAGGGGTGCGACGACCGGCAACGCACTGGCCAGCACCCTGAGGTCGGCCAGCAGAACTCCAGCCAGCCCTGCCGTCAGCGAGGCGACGACAAGCGAGCGTCGACCGGTGATGCGCACCAAGCGGATCAGGGCGGTCACCGGAGGACGGGCGTCGTCAATGGCGAAGTATCCGAACGCCGCGGCCGCTGCCGGGCCGAGCGGGAG
Organism: Kribbella sp. NPDC051620; assembly: GCF_044453825.1. Lineage (NCBI taxonomy): Bacteria > Bacillati > Actinomycetota > Actinomycetes > Propionibacteriales > Kribbellaceae > Kribbella > Kribbella sp. NPDC051620. The sequence goes on along the minus strand of NZ_JBITDB010000001.1, from coordinate 432,048 downwards.
GGCGAGCAGACCGAAGAAGAGCGGGTAGCGCCAAGGCGTGGCGACGGTGCCGAGGGCAAGCATCAGCGGCGTCCCGGCGACAGCCAGCACGACGTTGACCGCCAGCACCCGATGAACGAACGACCAGAGCAGGTCCCAGGCGTCCGCCCGGACGTTCACCCGCGACAGCGGCGAGGCCATCACTTCATCCCGCTCGTGGCGATGCCCTGCACGAAGTACTTCTGGCCGAGCAGGAAGATCACCAGGATCGGCAGCACGGACAGTACCGAGCCGGTCATGATCATCGCGTACTCCGCGTCGTACAGGCCGACGAACGAACGCAACCCCAGCTGGATCGTCCACAGGTTGTTGTCGGTCAGGTAGATGAACGGACCCATGTAGTCGTTCCAGGTGTTGACGAAGGTGAGCAGCGCGAGGCTCGCCAGCGCCGGCTTCGACAACGGCAGGATGATCCGGGCCCAGATGCCGTACTCGCTCAGCCCGTCCAGCCGGGCAGCCTCGCTCAGCTCGTCAGGGATGGTCAGGTAGTACTGGCGCATCAGGAACACCCCGAAAGCACTGAACGCCTGCAGCAGGATCAGCGACAGGTGCGTGTTGACCAGACCGGCCTTCTGCATGATCACGTACTGCGGAACCATGTACGCCTGCCAGGGCACCGCGATCGTCGCGATGTACGCGAGGAACAACGCGTCCCGGCCGGGGAACCGCACCTTGGCGAACCCGTATGCCGCGAAGCTGCCCGTCAGCACCTGCAAGGCGGTGATCGTGACGCTGAGGAACACCGAGTTGCGCAGGTAGGTGAGCAGCGGGATCCGGCCCCAGATCGCGCTGAAGTTGCCCCAGTGGAACTCGGCGGGGATCCAGCGCACCGGCACGCTGAAGACGTCCGCGTCGGCCTTCAGCGACGACGAGACCATCCACGCAAAGGGCACCAGGACGGCGACCGAGAGCACTCCCAGCAGCAGGTACGCCGACGTACGGCGTACCCGGGTCATCGCTCGCTCCTTCGCTGCAACCGGAACTGGCCCAGGGTGATCGTCAGGACGATGACGAACAGGACCATCGACACCGCCGAGGAGTAGCCGAACCGGCCCTGGACGATGCCCTCGCGGTAGATCACCTGGGACAGCACCAGCGTCGCGCGGCCCGGACCGCCCTCGGTCATCACCTGGATCAGGTCGAACACCTTGAAGCTGGAGATGGTCAGCATGATCAGCACGAAGAAGGTGGTCGGCCGCAGCCCCGGCACGGTGATGTGCCGGAACCGCTGCCAGCCGCTCGCTCCGTCCACCTGGGCGGCCTCGTACAACTCCGCCGGGATCGTCTGCAGGCCGGCGAGGTACAGAATCATGTAGTACCCGAGGTCACGCCAGACACTGGCCACGATCACCGCGGGCATCGCCCACGTGGTCGACGTGGTCCAGCCCGGCGGGTGGTCGATGCCGATGGCCCGCAAGAACTGGTTCACCGGGCCCGATTCCGGGCTGAGCAACATGTTCCAGACGACGGCGACCGCGACCAGTGAGGTGATGTACGGGAAGAACAGCGCGGTCCGGAAGAACCGCGCTCCCTTCAGCTTCTGGTTCAGCAGTACCGCGAAGCCGAGCGCGGCGCACAGCGTCAGCGGCACGTGGCCGACGGCGTAGTACGCGGTGTTCTTCAGCGCGGTCCAGAAGGTGTCGTTGTGGATCATCCGCTCGAAGTTGTCCAGGCCGACCCAGCGCGGGGTGCTGTAGGAATCCCAGTCGAGGAAGGACAACGCGAGCGAGGCGATCACCGGCACCAGCGTGAGCGCGGCGAAGCCGATGAAGTTCGGCAGGATGAAGCTCCAGCCGACCCAGGTCCGGCTGCGGCGCCGGGCCAGCGGCGGCGCGGGCACCGGGCGCCGGACCTCCGGCGGCGCGGACACGGTGGCGGTCATCGGTCAGCGGACCTCGTTCTTGACCCGCTTGGCCATCTCGGCCAGACCGTCGTCGAGCGACTTCTGCCCGGTCATGATCAACTCGTGCTCCTCGGTCAGGATCTGGTCGACGTCGGAGGACTTGTCGCCGACCGGCATCTCGAGCACGACGGTGTCGGGCTTGAACGCCTTCTTCGCCACCGCGTCACCGGGCACGCCCGGCAGGGCGAAGTACGTGTCGAGGATCTGCTGGCTCTGCAGCGACGGCGTGACGCCCGCCTTGGCGACCGCGGTGGCGCCGGCTTCGCTCGAGGCCCACTCGACGAACTTCTTCGCCGCGTCGGCGTGCTTGGAGTTCTTGTTCACCGCGAAGGCCGTCGGCGAGCCGAAGGTGGTCACCTTGCCGTCCGCGGCGCGCTGCGGCAGCGGCGCCATTCCCCAGTCCACCTTGGTCTTGCCCGACTTCGTGTCGGCCAGCAGCGTCGAGGCGTACCAGGTGCCCATCGGCATCAGCACGGCCTTGCCGGTGGAGAACATCGTGTTGTAGGTGACCTTCTGACTCCTGGCGGTTGCCCAGGGCAACAGCGCGCCGTCCTTCTGCAGATCCAGCGTCATCGTGTACTGGTCCTTGAAGAAGCCGTAGTCGCCACCGAGCAGGTCACCACCGGTCTGCGCCGCCGCGGTCGCCTCGACGACCGAACGCCAGGTGTGCTGGTAAGCGCCGTACACCTTGGCCGGGCCATCGCCCTTGGTCAGGCTCTTCGCCAGCGCGGCGTAGTCGGCCCAGGTCAGGTTCTGCAGCTTCGACTCCGGCACACCGGCCTGCTTGAGCAGCGTCTTGTTGTAGTAGAGCACCCAGAAGTCCTGCCGGTACGGCAGCGCGAAGTACTTGCTGTCGAGTTCGTAGGACTTCAGCCCCGAGTACTTCGCTGGGTCCAGCGCCTTGGCCTGGTCGGTCAGCGGCAGCAACTGCCCGCGGGTGCCGAACCGGGCGTAGTCGATGACGTTCTTCATCGTCAGCACGTCGGTCGAGTCGCCGCCGGCCAGCATCGTGGTGACCTTCTCGGCGTAGTCGTCGGCCAGGATGTCGACCGGCTCCACCTTGATCTGCGGGTTGGCCTGCTGGAAGCCGTCGATGATCGCCTTGAACTCCGGCGTGGTCGCGTAGTTCCAGAGCGCGACCTTGATGGTCTGCGGCCCGTCGGCGGTCTGGCCGCTCGAACTGCCGCCGCAGCCGGCCAGCAGGCCCAGCGCGGCCGCACCGGCCAGGATGGTCACGAGGTGTCGCTTCACGGGCGTTCTCCTTGTACTTCGTACTGCGTGGGTGGCGGTCAGGCGGTGAGCGGGAAGATGTCGGCCGTGATCCGGTGCTGGAGCGGTTCGCCGGCCAGCCACCGGGTGAGCTCGGCCAGCGTGTGATCGGTGAGCCGATGGATCTCGGTGCCGAGGGACCCTGCGATGTGCGGGGTGACCATGACGTTGTGGGTCGAGCGCAGCGGCGAATCGGGCTGCAATGGCTCCGGATCGGTGACGTCGAGGATCGCGAACAGCCGTCCGGTCCGGCACTCTTCAGCGAGGGCGGCGGAATCGATCAGGCTGCCGCGCGCGGTGTTGATCACGGTGGCGCGGTCAGGCAGGCAAGCCAGTTCTCGGGCGCCGATCATCTGGTACGTGCTCGGCAGGGCCGGCGCATGCAACGAGAGCACGTCGACTCGGGGCAGCAGTTCGTCAAGGCTGACCAGCTGCGCGCCGGCTGCTTCTACCTCGGCTGGGTCCGCGTGCGGATCGGCCACCAGTACGGACGGGCCGTCGAGGACTCGGAGCAGATCGACGACCCGCCGGCCGATCCGGGAGAAGCCGACCACACCGATCGTGCGACGGAAGTTCGACAGGTCGCCGAAGCCTTGCAGTTGGCCCCAGCCCCGGTAGGCCGTCGCGGCGTCCGCGGCGAGGAACGGCGCCTTCTTCCCGGCCAGGATGATCGCGGCGAGCGTGTACTCGGCGACCGGGATCGCGTTGGCGTCGGCCGCGCTGGTGAGCACGATGTCGCGAGACCACAGCACCCCGTCGGCCAGTGAACGGACGCTTCCCGCCGCGTGGAAGACGGCCTTGAGCCGCGGCGCGGCGGCGAGCCGGTCGGCCGTCAGCCGCGGCACGCCCCAGGAGCTGACGATCAGGTCGGCCGTCGCGAGCCGGGCCCGGGCCTGCGCGGAGTCGAGCTCGTCGGTCCAGATCGGATCGGGCAGCGCCACCAGCGAGCGGAGCCGATCGAGCCGGGGCCGATCGAAGTGGGCGTCGAACGACTCGCGGTTCATCACGAGCAGCGCCTCACTGCGGTAAGCGGTTACCGTTGCGGTCATGTGAACATGAGATGACGCAGGCGTTCAGATCATCTACGGCTCGACCGTGATCATTCACAAACATTCAGACTCGAACAACAGAGGTGTGGCGGATGCCGGACGACCGGCTGTTCGGCCTGCAGCGGCACGAACGGGTGATGGCCGAGCTGCGCCGCGAAGGCGCCGTCCGGGTCAAGGACCTGGCCGAACTGCTCGGCGTCAGCGAGTTGACCGTCCGCCGCGACATCGCCGCGCTCGCGGCGCAGAACCTGCTCACCAAGGTCCACGGCGGCGCGACGTTGCCGACCGAGCTGGCCCCACCGGCGCGGCGACGCGGGCCGGCCGCGCCCCGGTTCACCATCGGGATGGTGGTCCCCTCGCTCGACTACTACTGGCCGCCGATCGTCTCCGGGGCGCGATCAACCGCCGCCGCGCTGGGCGTGGCGATCCAGTTGCGTGGGTCGAGCTATGACTGGGCCGAGGATCGTCGGCAGATCAGCCGGCTGATCGAGGCCCAGCAGGTGCAGGGACTGCTGCTGGCTCCCAATCTGGAGGGAAACGACATCGGCGAGATGATCGACTGGATCGGCAGGTTGCCGGTGCCGGTGATCCTGGTCGAACGCCAACCGCCACGGTGGACGCGTACCAAGCAGCAACTCGAGTGGGTCCGCAGCGACCACGCGCTCGGCGTCGAACTCGCCGTCCGGCACCTACACGACCAGGGACACCGCCACCTGGGCCTGCTGCTGTCCAAGGGCAGCCCCACCTCGGCCCATCTGGCCGCCGGCTGGGACCTGGTCTGCACCGACCTCGACATCCCGGCCGGCCTGGTCATCCGGGAGTCCGTGAACATGGACCAGCCCGCGCACCGCGACATCATCGCCCAGGTCCTCGACCGCTGCCGTACCGCCGGAACGACGGCCCTCGTCGTCCACTCCGACCCCGACGCGATGGCGGTCGCGCAGTACTGCGCCGAGCAGGGCATCGCGATCCCGGACCAGCTGGCCATCGTCGCCTACGACGACGAGATCGCCCACCTGGCCGAGCCAGCCCTGACGGCGATCCGCCCACCGAAGTCGATGGTCGGCCGGACCGCGGTCGAGCAGATGGTCGCCCGCCTCACCGAAGGCCGCCGCCGGCCGCCCCAACGCGTGCTGATCGTGCCCGAACTGGTCATCCGCGACTCATCGATGCCGCACTAGCCGAACGACAAGATCTCCTCGCTACCATCCGACCAGCCGACCCGAATGCTGCCTCCGTCCACCGCAACGTTCGGAACAGGCTCGGGCTGACCGCCGGACAGCGAAACGACGGCAACGAACACCTGCCCCGCTACGGCGGCCGCGCGCACCAGCGGAATCGCGGTGTGCTTACCCAGCGCCTCGACCTCGCCGGACCGACGGACGTCGACCCCATCAAACCCGATCCGTCCTTCGACAGAGGACAGCAAGCCAGCGGCACGGACCTCGGCCCCGGCGTCAAGCGTGGCGGACGGCGGGGTGGTTGAGGTCAGTGGCCAGCCTGAGAGCTCGAGTAGGTAGCTGGGTTCGACGGCGGCGTCTGGATCGATGCGTGCGGCCCGTACCTCGTGGCTTCCGCGCATCGCGGACACCATGGCGACCGTCGGCCCCGCGACCACCGCTCCTCCGCGGCCCGATCCGTGCTCCGGGCCGGCGTCGTCGGTCGTCCGCACCCAGTGCGTCGACGCGATCGAAGCACCGGTCCCGACCGTCGTGAAGCCGTTGCGGTGCGAGTGGCCGAGCTCGGGGTGCACGATGCTGACGGTGTTCTCGAGCGGTTGCGCCCAGTACGCCGTACTCAGCGGTGGCATCGTGTGGGTCGAGTACCCCAGCCGGGCGTACAGCGGCGAGTCGGCGCGTTCGTCGCCGGGGACCGAGTGGTCGGTGCCGTGGTTGACGACGCGCACGATCCCGTCGGCCCGGGTACCGCTGACCAGCCAGCCAGGCTCCGCGAGTTCGCGGGTGAAGTCGGATCGTTCGACCGGCAAGGGCTCCTCGGCCGCCGTCCAGACCGGATGGCTCGCCGGCAGCATCAGCCCGAGCATGCCTTTGACCGCCCAGTACGGTGATCCCGGGCCGGAGTACGACTGGGCGATCGCCGGCCATTCGCCGTGCCACCCGAGGGTGAGCAGACCTTGCCGATCAGGGACGCCGTGATCGAGGAAGTACTTGAGCATCCCGGACGTCGTCCGGCGCAGCAGGCCCGGCGCGAGATCCGTGGCACCAGTGATCGCACCGATCCAGAACGGCGCGGCAGCGGCGAAGCGATAGGTCAGGCTGCGGCCCTGGATCAGCGGTGCGCCGTTACCGCCCACCAGGTGGACCGCCGAATCCAGGAAGTCCCTCAGCCGCTCTCGCCACGCGGTCATCAGCGCGGGATCACACAACCCGGGATCCATCGATGCCCACAGCAACGGATAAACATGCAGCGCCCAGCCGTTGTAATGGTCGAACGCGCGCTCCGGACCGTCGGCGTACCAGCCGTGCCCGCGACACAGCGACTCGTGCACCGCGAGGCCGCTGTCGATGTCTTCGCGCGACCACGGCCCGCCGACGGACTTGAGGAAGGTCTCCACCACGATCTGGAACCAGACCCAGTTGATCGGTGGATACTTCTCGCCGACCACGGTCGCCAGCCAGCCGACGATCTGCTCGCGATCGCGGTCGTCCAGCCGGTCCCACAACCAAGGCCTGCTCAGATGCAGCCCGAGCGCGATCGAGCAGGCCTCGACCTTGGCCTGCCCGAGCTGGTCCGGGCGCGGCCAGGCGTGGGCCGATCCGGGATCGGTCCCGGCCCGAAGGCCCTCGGCGTACCAGCCGGCGAGATCGTGTGGGTCCTTGCCGTCTTCACCTTTCAGCCGGATCGCCGCCAGCAGGAACGATCGGGCGAAGGCCTCCAAGGAGTCGCTGTCGGGTCCGTACGCGCTCTGCTGTCCAGGAAGGTCGATCCGGGCGTGCTCGGGCGATGCCCAGCCACGCAGTGAGATCAGCAGGTGGTCGGCGACCGCGGCCCAGGAGTCGCGGGTCAGGCCGGTGAAGCGGGCGTCGGTCATCAACGAGGTCCTCGGATCAGGGTGAGTTCGAAACGATTGTTGCCCACTGCAAGGATCAGGCGATGGACGGCTGGGCCCCAGACCCGCTGGAGCAGTTCGTCGTCAACGGCGCGCGTCTCCAGCCGTCCGGCGCCGAGCCCGGCATCCCAGTGCAGCTCGGCGACGCTGCCACCAAGGGTCTCGATCACGAGGCGGCCGGCCTCGTGGGCAAGCGGCTGCCCGGCGATCACGAAGTGTTCGGCGATCTCGGTCCCCTCCGCCCAGGTGTCGACGACCTGGATGGTCTGACCGATCCGATCCAGGGTCACCGTCCGTCGCAGATTCCCGCTGGGATAGGCGTCCGACAGGTCGAGTTCGGCGCGATCGACATCGGCGCCACTGTGCACGGCAAAGCTTGTCGCCCGCCACTGCGGACCTGCTTGCTGCTCCAGACCGTCGACGATCGGGACGTTGTGCCACTCGCCGCGGACCACCCACTGCTCGTACCGGCGATCGGAGAACGAGATCGCCGTGTATGTCGGTTGGCCCAAGTCCACCAGCACCGGCGTCGCGTCCAGTGCGGCGACGAACGAGCCGACATCGTTGTGATTGTGGTTCTCGTCGTTGTGCCCGCCCTTCACGGCCAGCGTCCAGCCCGCCGTGGAACCGCCGTCCTGCCGGGCGACCAGCAACTGCACGTCGGGCAGCCAACTCGATCGCGGCAACGGCAGCGGTACGGCCGTCGCCTGCCACCAGTCGTCGTCGGCAAGTGCGACCAGTGCCCGCCCCAGACCGGCCACGGCCGCCGGCTGATCACGGTGCGCGGCCGCCTGGGCCATGACGCCCTTGTCACTGATCCGGCGACCCCAGCGGTGCAACACGTCCCACGGCTGGTCGGGTGCAGGCCTGGCCGATCCGTCGGCGACATTGACGAACCAGCCGTCGCCCAGCGTCATCCGCTGGGGATACCGGGCGAGTTCCTCCAGCGGCGTGCACCGCCAGGGATCGAAGGCGCCGAGAGTGATCCGGTCGAGGAGCTCCAGCGCGCCGGCCAGTCGGGCCGGCCCGTTCCACCAGTACGCGTAGCCCTCATCGCACCCGCCATCGGCCGGGAGCGCCCGGAGGTAGCGATCGAGACCGTCGACGACGAGGTCGACCACCTGCGCGCGGCGTACCGGATCGGTCTCCAGGAACAGCGCCGCGACCAGTACGTGCCCGTGGATCCACGGGTTCCAGTTGTGCAGGTGACCGTCGAGGCCGAGCCAGTGCCAGCGGCGGTCCTCGACGAACGGCCGCAGTACCCGCCGCTCGGCCTCCTCCCGCAAGCGCCGGCGAAGACCCGGCGTACGGGCATCCAGCGCCGGGCCGAGCACGAGATCGGCCCAGGCCAGGATCTCCACGGTCTCGGCCGCACCCAGATCGAGGTACGGCGTACCGGGATCGGCCACGACCTCTCCGCGCGCTGTCGCAAACGACTCGTGAGCCGCCCAGCACCAGGTCGTCTGCTCACACAGCAGCAACAGTCCGTCGGCGGCCTCGTCGACATCCTGCTGGTCTCCCGTCAAGACTGCCGCGAGCACCGCCGTACTGGTTCGCTGCCGCAACTCCCCCGCCGGACCTTCGTACGCCGTCCGCACGCCGTCACGCCAGTACCGGGCGAAGTCCGACAGCAGCAGCCGGGGCCACGGCCGGGAACGGTCCGCCGCGGCGCGGTCCAGCACGGCTGCTGAGGCGGCCGTGGGACGCGATTCCCAGACTCTGCGCTGCCTGAGGTCCGGGACACCGGCACGATCCCGTGCCGAGTCGAGAGCCGACCTCTGGACCGCCGGATCCAGGGCACGCCAACGCTGGGCAAGGGTCATCCGGCCATGCTGCCATGCGCCTCCGCAGACCCACCAGGTAGCGATCACATTCGTACACATCCGTACCGACCCGGAACCCCTCCGCGATCAGCGGCGGGGGTGGTTCCGGAGTGGGGCGACGCTGCTCAGGGTCGGCTTGACCTTCGCGATCGTGCCGTCCTGGGCGAAGTACAGGTGGTCGATCGTGGTCTCGCGATGGGTGCCGTCACCGCCGGGCATGCCGAAGCGGTGGTAGGCGATGTACCAGTCGTCCGTGCCCGGCACCTGGATGATCGACTGATGGCCGGTCGCGAGAATGCCCTGGGCGGGATCCTTCTCGAGGATGACGCCACGGTAGGTCCACGGTCCGTTGACGCTCGTCGCCGTCGCGTAGCCCACCCGGTAGTCGGGCGAACCGGTGTCGTCGATCGAGTACGTCAGGTAGTACGTTCCCTTGCGGTAGTTGACGAAGGACCCCTCGCGGAATCCGGTCAGACCGCTGATCGGCTTCAGCGTCTCCGGCTTGATGGCCAGCATGTCGTCGCCCAGCTCGGCGTACACCGGCGAACCGTTGCCCCAGAAGAGGTAGTACCGGCCGGTCGAGGGATCGCGGAACGCGGCCGGGTCGATCGCCTGGCCGGACGTGACCGCCTCGTTGTTGAGGATCATCGCGGCCGGCTGCGCGACGAACGGGCCCTCGGGGCTGCTCGCGACGGCGACGCCGATCGTCTTGCGGTTGTACGCCGGGTTGTGCCCGGAGAAGTAGAAGTAGTACTTGCCGTGGCGTTCGATGATCGTGGGCGCCCAGGCGTTGCCGCTGGCCCAGGGCACGTTGCCGTTCGCGCCGTCTAGGGTCAGGAACGGTTTGGCCGACCGCTGCCAGTCCACCAGGTTCTTCGACTTCCAGACGTAGAAGTCCTTGCCGCCCCAGCCCGCCGTTCCGTCCGTCGTGACATAGAGGTAGTACGTGTCGCCGAAGCGGGCGATGTTCGGATCCGCGTTGTACCCCGGCAACACCGGCGAGCGCATCTCGACAGCCTTGACCGTCCACATCCGTTTGGTTCCGTCCTGAGCGGTCACGGTGTAGGTCCTGGGCCTCGAAAGGTTGACCCGCCCGGCCGGCGAGACCTTCGACGTGGAGACGACCTTCAGGACCGGCGTCAGCTTCTTCAGGTTGGTGCCGGGGGCAACCGGCAGGGTCACGGTCGACGACGCATCGTCGATGATCGCCGGCACCTTGAGGCCCGGCAGCTCGACGCCGAGGACCGCTCGCGGGTCGGCGTCCTGATCGCTGACTTCGCCGGCCGACAGAGCCCTGTTGTAGAGCCGGAAGTCGCGCACCTTGCCTTTGAGGTACTTGTCGGAGGTGTACGTCGAGCGCCCGATGTAATTGGCCGTCGTCCGGCCACCGCCGATGTCGCCTGGATCGATCGTGACACCGGTCTTCCGGCCGACCTGGACGCCGTCGAGGTAGATCGTCGCGATGCCGTCGGGAGTGAGGGTGTAGGTGAGGGCCTTCCAGGCACCGCGCGGTACGGCGGCTGCCGACGCCGCCGTCTGCTCGGTCGACCAGTTGCCTGAGGCAATCGAAGTACGGTAGTTGTCGCCGGTGGTGAACAGGTAGCCGTTGCCGATGTCGGCCGCGGTGTTGCCGAGCCCCCAGATGAAGTACGGCGTCTGCTGGCCGGGGTCGATCCAGACGTCGGCCGAGACGGTGATCGCGTCGAGACCGGCCATCAGGTTGTCCGGCAGCTTCACGTGACCGTTGGTGCCGCCGAGGGTGAGGGCGTTGTCTGCCCAGGTCGCATCTCCCGAAACCACGCCGTCATACCCATGGCCTGTCACGTCGTTCGGCGTACCGTTCAACGGATAGTGCGCCACCAGGCCGTTCGCGTCCGCCTTCACCGGGGGCGGAAGTACCAGACCGTCGCGCAACCGGTCGAGCTCGGCCTGGGTCACGGGGAGCACCGTGCCATGGCGCGGGCTGGCCGGCAGCGAGTACGCGGCCGGCACCTGCCAGTTCGGCGCCTCGAGATCATTCGTGCCGAGCGGGATGTAGCCACGGCCGCCGTACTCGTCGACGAAGAGGTTGTACTTGGCGCCGGAGGTGTCGCCGGGGTTGGACTTGAAGACGGTCGGTCCTTCGACTGCCGACGTACCGGCGTCCCGGCCGATGCACGAGTCCTGCATCGCCCACGCCGGGTTGCCGGGCAGGTCGACGGCGGTCAGCGACGCGGACTTCTCCTGGATGATGTCCGAGCAGCCGGTGCCGCCGCCACCCTCGTCCTTGGTGAAGCGGTAGTACGCGCCGTTCTCCTTGATCACCGTCGAGTCGATCCGGGACTCGCCCCGGTCCTGCCAGATCGCCGGCGCGCTGAAGGTCCGGAAGTCCTGAGTCGTTGCGTAGAGCATCCGGTTGTAGGTCGAACCGGTGTGGCCCGGATCGTCGGCGGCGTACAGCTTCGACGCCCAGAACACGACGTACGACTGGAGTTCGTCGTCCCAGTAGGCCTCGGGGGCCCAGGTGTTGCCGGCCGTCTCCGGCGACACCAGAACATGGCGCTGCTCCGACCAGGTCACCAGGTCGGTCGACTCCCAGACCTCCAGATAACGGCTGCCCTGGCGTTGCGCGGCGTCCCAGTCACCGTTGCGGCCGATCGACAGGTCGGTCGCGATCAGGAAGAACCGGTCGCCTTCGTGCGAACGGATCAGGAACGGATCGCGCAGCCCGAGAGTGCCCTTGGCCGACTCGAGCACAGGCTGACCGTTGTTGAGCTCGTCCCACTTGAGCGCGTTGTTGCCCCGGCTGGCGGCGAAGTAGATCTTCTCCCCCGCGATCGAGTTGCCGGTGAAGTAGCTGAACACATAACCGGCGTACGGCGCGGTCGCGTTCGCCTGGCCGGTCTTGACCTCGGCAACCGCTGTGTCCGGCACGAGCTGCCCGCCCAGCACGGCAAGAAGCGCCGTGCCGACCACCAGGAACGAACGCATGCTGATCCGCATCGCAACCTCACCAGGATTGTTAACGTTAACAGTTCCGGTAGTGTGACCAGGCCGACACGGTCCGGTCAAGAGGTCGTCGGGGCGCTCGCAAAGGGAGGATGGGCCTGTGGACCAGGAATTCTTCGGGATGTTGACGGCCGCCGGTGAGGAACAAGTCGCTGAACTGCTGCGTACGGAGCCGACTGCAGGCGACCCCCGGCGGGTTGCCCGGAACCTCCGGCGCTTGGTTGCCGGATACGTCGCAGAGCAGTCGTCGTACCACCGCGATCCGGCGGTTCTGGAGCCGTTGCGCCTACTGTCCGACCTACTCGATCGGCAGCAGCACGAGGACGGGACGTACGACGTCGGCAACCTGCACTCACCGCCCGACACGGCGTTCCTGATCCAGGATCTGTGTGTGGTGTGGAAGCTCCTCGACGCCGACGACCAGCCGGCGACGGCGCCGATCCGAGCGACTGTCCACCGGATCCTGCGGAAGGCAGGCCCGGCGCTTGCGAGCGGTGGCGTGCACACGCCGAACCATCGCTGGGAGGTGTCGGCCGCGCTGGCGAGGATCAACCACATCGACCCCGACCAGCGCTACGTCGATCGGATCGACGCCTGGCTGGCCGAGGGAATCGACGCCGGGGCGGACGGGATCTACAGCGAGCGGAGCTCGACGTACGCGGCCGAAGTGACGAATCCGTCCCTGCTGACGATCGCCTGGCTGCAGGACCGGCCCGAGCTGATCGAGTACGTCCGGCGCAATCTGGAAGCGACGCTGTACCTGCTGGAGCCGAACGGCGAGGTCGACGTGGTCGCATCCCGCCGGCAGGACCAGTGGGCGATTCGTGACATCTGGTGGTACCTGCTGCAGTATCGCGAGCTGGCACTGCTGGACGGCGACGGCAGGTTCGCTGCCGTTGCTCAGGGCATCGAGCGTCGTGGCGTGGGCGAGTTGGGCGACTTCCTGGCCGAGGTGCTCGAACGCCCTGAGCTGGCCACCCAACTGCCGCCGGCGACCGAGCTGCCGACGGACTTCGTCAAGGAGTTCCCGTCCCAGGCGTCGGTACGGATCCGGCGCGGGAGCCGCACGGCCACGATCTTCGGCGGAACCGATTTTCACGACCTGCCGGTGATCGCCTCCGGCCTCTCCACGAACCCGACGTTCTTCAAGGTTCGCCAGGGCGACGCGATCCTGGACTCGGTCCGGCTCGCGCCACAGTTCTTCGGCACCGGCCACTTCCACAGCGAGTACCTGCGGCGTACCTCACCGGCCGTTCTCGAGCTCGGCGCCGAGATCAAGGTCCCGTACTACCAACCGTTGCCGTCGCAGCACCTGGCCGTTGACGGCCGTTACCCCCTGACGCCCGACGGACGGTTCTATGCGGCGATGGACTTCGGCCACCGGCCCAGGGACTATCGAGAGCTTCGGACGACGATCACGGTGGCCGAGGTCGCGAACGGATTCGACCTGACGTTCGAGCTGACCGGATCCGCGGCGCCGTACGCGATCGAGCTCTGTTTCCGGCCCGGCGGCGCGCTGTCGGGCGTCGAGGCGATCGATGACAGCGGCAATCATCAGCTGGTCTCCGGTACCGGCGCTTATGCAGTGGGCGACGACCGGATCGAGTTCGGCCCCGGTTCGGGCGCGGCGCGGGTCGCGATGGATCCTGGCGAGCGGTACCGCTCGCACAACGGCTCGCTGGTCCCCGCCGGGCTGCGCGTGTACCTGACCGGCCAAGCTCCCGGCCGCCACGTCCTCGAGCTACGGATGACGTAACGGTCGGGACAAAGTCTTGACATTAGCGATGTTATCGTAAACATTGTGGTCCTCGGTAAGCGCTTGCCTCCCTTTCCGGACGTCGCCGACGTAGACCACAAGGAGCAACACGATGACCAGTTCTCTTCGGCGGTGGCGGTGGCTGGCTGTGCTGGCGGCGGGCACAACGGCGCTGGCCGGGTGTGGTTCCGGCTCCGGTGACTCCGGCTCGGGCGGTGCCAGAAGATCACCTTCTGGCTGTCGACCGCCGCCCAGATCCAGGGGTACACCGACCTGGCCAAGGAGTTCCAGGCCAAGGAAGGCATCACCGTCGAGGTCGTGAACCAGCCGTACGACGGGTACCAGGACAAGCTGCGGCAGTCGGCCCAGGCCAACTCCCTGCCGGACGTCGCCAGCGTGCCCTCGCTCGACACCCTGTGGCTGAACCAGCTGCAGGATCTGAGTTCGACCGCGAACAACGAGACGAACAAGATCCGCAAGGACCTGGTCACCGAGCAAGACGGCAAGGTGCTCGCCATCCCGTCCGACCTGACCGCGGCCGGGCTGTTCATCAACAAGACCCTGTTCACGAAGGCCGGCGTCACCGTACCGGCCGATCCGGCGAAGACCTGGACCTGGGACGAGTTCCTCGCCGCCGCATCCAAGGTCCGGACCGCGACCGGCGCCAAGTACGACCTCGTCTACGACAACTCGGCCGCGCGGATCCGGGCCTTCATCTACAACAACGGCGGCAAGGGCTTCCAGCTCGGTGACGACGGCAAGTACCAGACGCCCGACGACGCGACCGTCGCCGCACTGACCAAGTTCAAGGCGATGAACGACAACGTGGTGATGCCGAAGTCGGTCTGGACCTCGGGTGCCGACCCGAACGCGCTGTTCAAGAGCGGTCAGGTGGTCGCGTACTTCTCCGGTGTCTGGCAGGTGCCCGACTTCGCCGACGGCATCACCGGTTTCGACTGGGCCAGTGCGCCGACGCCGGGTCCGGTGCATGCGACCGACATCAACCTCGGCGGCAAGGTCGTTGCCTTCAACAACAAAGACACCGCGGCGGCCGCGAAGAAGTGGGTCGACTTCCTCTTCCAGCGCGACAACTACACCAAGCTGGCCGGGTCCAACGGCTATCTGCCGGTCGAGTCCGGTCTGACGCTGAAGTATCCGTTCAAGTCCCCGGCCGCGCTGGCCGCCTTCGCGCTCTACACCAAGGAGATCGAGCTCGCCGATCCGATCTCCGCCTCCGGCCAGGCCGCCGGCACGAAGCTGCTGCTCGAGGGCAAGGCCGCCGCGGACGACCCGACCAAGGCCGAGCTGGCGAAGTTCATCAACGGCGAGCAGGACGTCCAGAAGACGGTCGGCAACATCGTCAACGGCCTGAACTCGGTGGGCTGACGCCGGTGCAGGCAGTTTGGCCACGCCGCCGCCTGAACCGCTACACCGGGGCGCCCCTGGCGCTCATCTCGATCAACCTGCTGCTGTTCGTCACGTTCTTCGTCTGGCCGGCGGTGACTGGCCTGCTGTACTCGTTCACGAGCTACACCGGGGTCGGCACCGCGCCGTACGTCGGACTGGACAACTACCAGCGGCTGCTGCAGGACGACGCGTTCTACGCGGCGCTCACCCGGACGCTGGTGTTCACGGCGGGCGTCGTACCGCTGACGCTCGTGCTCTCGCTGACCACGGCGGTGCTGCTCGTCACGAACTACACCAAGGGCAAGTCCGTCGCGCGGATCATCTTCTTCCTGCCGTGGCTGATCTCGCCGATCATCGCCGGCGTGATCTGGCGCTGGATGTTCGGCGAGAACTTCGGCCTGGTCAACTACGTCATCAGCTCGCTCGGCGGCAGCGAGGTGCCCTGGCAGTCCAACGCGAACCTGTCGATGCTCGTCGTCGTGTTCGCGGCGGCCTGGGGCGGCACCGCGTTCAACATGCTGCTGTTCGTCGCCGCGCTCAAGAACGTGCCGACGGCGTACTACGAGGCGGCGTCGCTCGACGGCGCCGGCTCGTGGGCCAAGTTCCGTCACATCACGGTGCCCGCGATCGCCCCCACCACGTTCATCGTGGTGCTGCTGAGCGTGCTGGGCTCGATGAAGGAGTACGCGCTGATCCAGGCGATCAACGCGGGCGGTCCGGGAACGGCGAACAACCTGCTCGTCCAGTACATCTACACCAAGGGCTTCCAGCGGGCCCAGATCGGCTACGCGAGCGCCGCGTCGTTCGTGCTGATGCTGATCTTGATGGTGATCGCGCTCGTACAGCTCGCCCTGAACCGGCGGAAGGACTCCTGAGATGGCCACCACCACCGGAGAACTCCCCAAGAAGATCTGGGCGACCGCGGTCATGTGGCTGATGGTCGCCGTCTACGGCCTGCCCGTGCTGTGGTTCCTGCTCAGCTCGTTCAAGCCGGCCGGCGAGCTGTTCTCCTATCCGCTGACGATCTTCCCCAGGCATCCGACGATCAAGGGCTTCACCCAGGCCTGGACGAGCTTCGACGTCGCGCGGTACTTCGTCAACACCCTGATCGTCGCCGTGTCGGCGACGCTGCTCACCATCGTCGCGAGCGCGGCCTGCGGCTACGCGCTGGCGAAGTACCGGAACTGGTGGGTGAAGGCGTTCACGCTCTGCATCCTGGCCACCACGATGCTGCCGGGCGAGGTCATCCTCGCGCCGCTGTTCCTGGTCGTCCGCGATCTCGGCCTGTACAACAGCCTGGCGGCCGTGGTCGTACCGTCGGTGATCACGGCGACCGGCACCTTCATGTTCCGGCAGTTCTTCCTCACCGTGCCGAACGACCTGCTGGAAGCGGCCCGGATCGACGGTTCCGGCGAGCTGTCCACCCTGTTCCGGATCATGCTGCCACTGTCGCGGCCGATCATGCTGACGCTGGCGATCTTCTCGTTCCAGTGGCGCTGGAACGACTACATCTGGCCGCTGGTCGTGCTGAACGACCCGGGCAAGTACACCTTGCAGATCGGCGTCGCGACCATCGTCGGCGCGGAGAACGTGAACTGGTCGGTTCTGCTGGGCGCCTCGGTGCTCTCGATGATCCCGCTGGTCGCGCTGTACCTGGTCTTCCAGAAGTACGTCATGAGCGCCGACATCGACGCCGGCCTCAAGGACTAGCGAGGCCCACGGCAGATTGCGGTGGCCGGCAGTGGGTACCGGCCACCGATGAGTTCAGCTGACGTCGCCGCCGGCCTGGTGGCCGGGCGCTACCGCCTCGGCGACACCCTGGGACGCGGCGGCATGGGTGAGGTCCACCGTGCGACGGATCTGGTCCTTGGTCGTGAGGTCGCGATCAAGCTCCTGCTTCCCTCGCGCGGAAGTCTGGCGGTCGTCGAGCGGTTCCGGCGAGAGGCGCGGGCGGCGGCGATGCTCTCCGACCCGCACGTGGTCGCCAGCTACGACTTCGGCCCGCACGGCGACGGCTACTTCCTCGCGATGGAGCTGGTCGAGGGACGTACCTTCACCACGGAGCTGCGGACCAACGGACCGCTCGAGCCCGACCGGGCCTTGCAGTTGGTCCGGCAAGCCGCCGCCGGCCTGGCCGCGGCCCACCAGAACGGCCTGGTCCACCGCGACATCAAACCGGGCAACCTGCTGATCACCGACGACGGCCTGGTGAAGATCGCCGACTTCGGGATCGTCCGGATCCTCGGCGACACGACGACAACACTGACCGCGACCGGGCAGATCGTCGGCACCAGTCAGTACCTGGCCCCCGAGCGCGCGCTGGGCGAACCCGCCGGAGCCGCCTCCGACGTCTACGCGCTCGGCTGCGTGCTCTATCAACTGGTGACCGGCCACCCGCCGTTCGTGGCCGAAGATCCCGCCTCGATCATGTACCAGCACGTCCAGACCATGCCCACCCCGCCGAGCGAACTGCGCCCCCAGCTCGCCGGTGAGTTCGAGGCATTGCTGCTCTGGCTGCTCGCCAAGGATCCCGCCGACCGTCCCACCGCCGCGCAAGTGGCAGCCGGAGCTACTCCACCGGCGCTCCCCCGAACAGAGGTCCAACCTGTCCAGGATTTCCGTGGCCACGGCCCGTCGCGCAACGTTCTGATCAGCGCCGCCGCCGTCCTGACGATCGCTGTCGCCTCCACACTCGGCATCCTGCTGGACAGCAACTCCGTCAAGCTGCCGGCCACCACCGAGCTCCGGCCTACGGTGGCTCCGAGTACCGAAAAACCGCCGACTGCGGTACCGAAAACGACGGCAAGTCCCAGCCTTGCCAAGCCACCGTCGACCACCCCGAGAACCACCAAGACCACGAGCGTCGCGGCGCCCGTCACCTCCACGGAGAAGGCCGGCAAGGCGAAACAGCCCAAACCCGGCAAACACAAAGGCAAGAAGAGCTCCTCAAAGGACTGATTGCCACTCGATGTCAAAAGCTGCAACCCGGGCGTGACAGGAGCCGACCGGGGCACTGGTGACTGCATGCGCACCTGGCTCACTGGCATTCTCACTGGCCTTCTGTACGGCGTGCTGTTCGCACTGGCCACGCGGTATCTGATCACGCATCACTGGACCTCCGCGCTGATCGCCGGCGCGGCGACGGGCATCCCGTTCGGCATCGTCATGACAGTGGTGCAGCGACGAACGAAGGCGCTCTTCGCCTCGCTGCCCGGCGACCTGACCCGGCAGCAACGCGGCCGTGCCGTGCGAGCATCTCGCCGCGGACCGGTTCCCGCCGATCCTGCTGTCCGGGCGGCCGCGCTGGAGTTCGCTCGCCGCCAGCTGGAGCGATACCAGACCCGCTGGATGCGTGTACTTCTCGTCGTCCTGCCGATCCTCTTCGTCCTGACCGCAGTGTCCAACCTGCTGGGTGACGACCGGAGCTGGTGGAGAGCAGTCCCGCAACTCGCCGCCGCCGTCGCCTTCACCGTGATGGCCTTCGAACCACGCCGCCTCCGCCGGCGGATCGCTCTTCTGACGTTTCCGGGCGGGTACCGGCCGCGCAGAGTCTCACCAGGTGGGTGTGACCCGGAGAAGGAGGAGTTGGCATGAGCGCCGATGTCGTCGATCTGATCATGCAGGACCACCGTGAGGTCGAGCGGCTGTTCGACGAGCTGAAGGACAACCCGGAGAAGCGCAAAGGCCTGGTACCTGTGCTGACGACCCTGCTGTCGGCGCACAGCCGCGCCGAGGAGTCCGCCGTCTACCCGGTGGCCGCCGCCGAGGCCGACGAAGCCGATGACGTCGCGCACAGCCAGGAAGAGCATGTCGAGGCCGACCAGCTGCTGGCCAAGCTCGCCGCGACCGACCCCGATTCGGCCGACTTCGAGAAGGTCCTGCAGAACCTGGTCGACGCGGTCACGCACCATGTCGAGGAAGAGGAGACCAAGGTCCTCCCCGGCATGCGCGCCAACCTCAGCCAGGAACGCCTGCTCGAACTGGGCGAGGATTTCGCGGCCAGCCGCAAGGAACACCTCGGCGACCAGCCCGACGACATCACCCGCGACGAACTGTTGCAGCAGGCCCGCAACGCCGACGTCTCCGGTGTCTCCTCACTCGGCAAGGAAGAGCTGAAGAAGAAGCTCCAGCAAGAGGCCGGCGAATAGGCCCCGCGGTGAGCGCCTCGGACAGTGTCCCCGTCCCGGCCGGGCACGAGCGTCCTGACGGAGTCGACGACCTGACGGTCGCGGCGGTGGGCAAACTGACCGAGGCGCTCGAAACCGTGATCCAGGCGCGCGGGCAGCTGTACGCCTTCCACCAGACGACCGGAAGCGCCGACCTCCAGCTGGACGAGGCCGTCGACCTGCTGAACAAGGCCGGCCACCATGACCTGGCACAGCGGATCGAGACCGAACTGGTCGGCCGCAACGTGATCCCAGGCCACTGGACCTTCAAGCTGGTCGAGGAGTACGACGCCACCTACTACGACCTCTTCACGGAGCTGGAGAAGGCAGTCAGAGACCAGCTTGTGGACGGGCGTCGCCACCTCAAGGAGGCCGAGATGAAGCAACGCCGGGTCACCCCCGGCGAACCAGGCCACGAGATCTGACCGTCCCAGCGGGAAGTAGGTTGCGTGAGCAAGACCGACGCGGTTGTCATCGGCGCCGGCCCCAACGGGCTGGTGGCGGCCAACTTGCTGGCCGATGCCGGCTGGACCGTTGTGCTGCTGGAGGCGAACGACGCGATCGGTGGCGCGGTCCGCAGTTCCCGTGAGGTCGACGCCGCCTTCGTGCACGACACGTTCAGCTCGTTCTACCCGCTGGCGACCGTCTCGCCGACGATCAAGGCGCTGCGCCTCGAGGAGTACGGGCTGGAGTGGTCCGACGCGCCGTCGCCGGTCGGCAATCCCCTGCGCGGCGGCGGTTGGGGACTGGTACATCCCGAACCCACCGACACCGCGGCCGCGCTGGATCAGCTCTCCCCAGGCGACGGTCAGGCCTGGCTCGACCTGTACTCCGACTGGCGACGCGTCGGACCGGCGATCACGGACGCACTCCTCAATCCGTTCCCGCCGGTCCGGGCAGGGGCCGAACTGCTCCGGCATCTCCTGGGCCCGCGCGGACTGGAACGGCTGCGACTTCTGATCGGCCCTGTCCGGACCGTCGGCGACAGAAGGTTCACCGGCGAGGCCGCAAAGTTGCTTCTGGCCACCAATTCCCAGCACGCCGACATCGCCCCGACCGCACCGGGTTCGGGGTTCATGGGCTGGCTGCTGGTGATGATCGCCCAGCAATATGGCTATCCGGTACCACGTGGAGGCGCCGGCCGTCTCTCCCAGGCACTGGCCGACCGGTTCACCTCTCGCGGCGGTACCGTCGTCTGCGACGCCCGAGTCGACCAGATCATCATCCGCGACGGCCGCGCGGTCGGCGCTCGGACGGCCGACGGTACGGAGTACCGCGCCAGTCGCGCAGTACTGGCCGACGTCTCCGCGCCTGCCCTCTACGGCCACCTGATCCCGCGCGAGGACCTCCCCGTCCGCGTGCTGCAGCGGTTGCGCTTCTTCAAGTGGGATCCCGGCACCATCAAGGTCGACTGGGCGCTCGACACACCGATCCCGTGGCGCGACGCACCGGCGCTTGCCGCGGGCACCGTTCACATCGCTGACTCCGTCGACGACCTGCGTCGGTGGTCCAAGCAACTGTCCGCCGACTGGATCCCTGACCGGCCGTTTCTGCTGATGGGCCAGATGACGACGGCCGATCCCAGCCGCTCCCCCGCAGGTACCGAGTCAGCCTGGGCCTACACCCACGTCCCGCAGCGCACCCGTGGCGACGCCGGCGGCAAACTCACGGGCACGTGGGACGAACGCGAGGCCGAACTGATGGCCGAGCGGATCGAGGCCCGGATCGAGGAGTACGCCCCAGGGTTCACCGACCGGATCGCCGCTCGCCGGATCCTCGGCCCGCGAGAACTCGAACGACGCAACGCGAACCTGGTCGGCGGCGCCGTCAACGGCGGCACGTCCGGCCTGAGGCAAGAGCTCTTCCTCCGCCCGATGCCCGGTCTCGGTCGCAGCGAGACGGCGATCAAGTCTCTGTACCTCGCCTCGGCCTCAGCGCATCCAGGCGGCGGCGTCCACGGCGCCTGCGGTTCCAACGCCGCGCGCGCCGCCCTCCTCCACGCCGGCTAACGACGCCTGAGCTTCCAGCCCACCGCGGCGACGGCGACCGCAGTACCGGCCAGTGGGCGAAGCCAGTGACGCCCCCAGCGGCCGTACTCGCTGTTCCCGGCCGGCCTGGGCTGCAGCACATTTCCCGCCTGAGGCTCGACCTCATCGCGAGAGAGCACACCGACCTTCATCAGCGGGGTGACCAGCGCATCGAACACGCCCGGCAGCCAATGGAACCCGAACAGCGTCAACCGGTTCGCCATGCCGACGGACGCCGATCGGGCCGGCCGGTCAGCCAACCGCACGATCCGCCGGGCAACTCTCTCCGGCGGATCGACCGGCGGCGGTGGACGGCCGGCCCTGCCCGCATAGTTCCCTGCCTGCGAATAGACCGGCGTGTTCACCGACCCCGGCCACACCAGTGCCACTTCGATCCCCGGCTCCGATCGGGTCTCGATCTGCAAGGACCGGGTCAGGCCGTGAACGGCCCACTTGCTGGTGACGTAGCAACTCAGGTACGGCGTCGCGATCTTGCCCAGCAAGGAACCGACCACGATCAAGGTCCCGTGGCCTTGCCGACGGAAGACCCGCAGTGCTGATCGCCCGACGTTCGCCGTGCCCTGCACGTTGACCGTGACCACCCGGTCGAAGATCTCGCCGGGAACGTCCTCGAACCGCCCGTACGCAAGAACCGCCGCCGCATGAACGACGACATCAACCCGGCCGAACCGATGCACCGCGGCTTCCATCAGCGCCTCGACCTCATCGGCGTGTGAGACGTCCGTCGGTACGACGAGAACGTCACCGCCATCGGCCGTGCAGATGCCCTCAGCGACTTCGAGCCCGGCCGCTGACCGCGCCGCAATGACCAGGCGGGCCCCCTGGCCGGCGAACGCGCGCGCGGTCGCCAGCCCGATTCCGCTGGAAGCCCCGGTCACCACGACCACCCGGGTCATGGCTTCAGCAGTACCTTCACCGCACCGTCCTGCTTCTTCTGGAACATCTCGTACGCCGCCGGCCCCTCGGACAGCGGCACCCGGTGGGTCGCGAACCCGTCCACGCCCAGTGGATCGTCGTCGGTCAGCAAGGGCAAGATGTCGTCCACCCAGTGGCGCACGTTGCCCTGGCCCATCCGCAGCTGGATCTGCTTGTCGAACATCGTCAGCATCGGCAACGGATCCGCCGCCCCGCCATACACGCCGCTCAGCGAGATCGTGCCGCCGCGGCGCACCAGGTCGATCGCCAGGTAGTACGCCGCCAGCCGGTCGACCCCGACCGTCTCCATCATCTTCTCGGCGACCGCACTCGGCATCAGCCCGACGAGCTTGTGCGCGAACTGCGCCTTCGGCGACCCGTGCGCTTCCATGCCGACCGCATCGATCACCGAATCCGGCCCGCGGCCGTCGGTCAGGTCACGCACCTGATCGGCCACGTGGTCGGAGTACTCGAGAGTCTCCACGCCGCGGGCCTGGGCCCGGCCGAGCCGCTCGGGCACCAGGTCGATGCCGATCACGCGGTAGCCGCGATGAATACCGATCCTCGCGGCCATGTCGCCGATCGGCCCCAGCCCGATCACAGCCAGGGTGCCGCCGTCAGGTACACCGGCGTACTCGACCGCTTGCCAGGCCGTCGGCAACACATCCGACAAGAACACGAACCGATCATCAGCTGGCCCCGGCGGGACCACGATCGGTCCGTACTGCGCCTGCGGCACCCGCAAGTACTCCGCCTGCCCACCCGGCACCTGCCCGTACAGCTTCGTATAGCCGAACAGCGCGGCACCCATCCCCTGGTCGCGCACCTGGGTCGTTTCGCACTGCGACTGCAGCCCGCGATCACACATGAAACAGTGACCGCACGCGATCCCGAACGGGATCACCACCCGATCCCCCACCTTCAGGTTCGGTACCTCCGATCCGGTCTCGACCACGACACCCATCGGCTCGTGGCCGAGCACGTCACCGGCCGTCAGGAACGGCGCCATCACCTCGTACAGATGCAGATCCGAACCGCAGATCCCGGTCGACGTCACCTCGATGATCGCGTCGGTAGGCTCCTTGATCACCGGATCCGGCACCTCGGAGTACTCGATCTTCCGCTTACCCTGCCAAGTCAATGCCTTCATACGCTGGCGGTACCCGCGAAACCCGCTCCGAACCAGCCACACTCCGCTGCACAAGTTTCACGACGAATTGCTCGGGGGCCTGCCGTACGGTGGCTGGTTTGCCGGCTCGAGGGTGATTCCTGCCTCGGCCGCCTTCTGCTCCACCGCGATCTCGGGGCGGCCGAGCCTGATACCGATCACGCAAGGCGGAATGTTGCACCGGGCCAGCTCTTCGAGCCGATTGAGCTCGGCGGTGGTCCACGGCTCGGCCGCGTTGCTGACGGATTGTGGCAACTGCATCGTCCTCACTTCTCTCCCTGTGCCTCTACCGGCCCCAGTGCCCACTCGGGCCCGGTCGAAAAGCCGGTATCGATGCATAACGCGGGGTACCGGCCGGTCGACGAACCTTGGAGGTAGCGAT
This sequence comes from Kribbella sp. NPDC051620, assembly GCF_044453825.1. NCBI lineage: Bacteria > Bacillati > Actinomycetota > Actinomycetes > Propionibacteriales > Kribbellaceae > Kribbella > Kribbella sp. NPDC051620. Next base: position 408,065 of record NZ_JBITDB010000001.1, on the reverse strand, counting down.
GCCTGGCAAGTCAGCCAACGTGAAGAACGAGAAGCAGTACGAGGCGCTCAAGGACAAGGGAATGTCGAAGGAGCGCGCCGCGAAGATCGCCAATTCGCCGGACTCGAGCAAGCACGGCGGCGAGCAGAGCGGCAAGGGCGGCAACAGCAACCAGGGCGGCACCACCGCCCAGAAGAAGAAGGCCGGCCGCAAGGGCGGTAAAGCGGCAGCCAAGAGCAGCTGAACGACCTGCATGGTGGCGGGTACCGGCGCGATATGACATCGGTGTGGACGGCGACAGCGCAGGTGCCCCGCTTCGACCCCTTGGCCGGTGACGCGACGGCTGATGTCGTGGTGGTCGGTGGCGGGTGGATCGGGCTGACGACGGCGCTGCTGCTTGCGCGGGACGGGGCGCAGGTCGTCGTGGTGGAGGCGCAGCGGGTCGGATCCCGCACGAGCGGCAGCACCACGGGCAAGGTCACGTCCCAGCATGGGGCTTGCTACGCCTCGCTGGTCGACCGGCATGGCGTGGACAAAGCCCGCCAGTACGCGGCTGTCAACCAGGCAGCCGTGGAACAGGTCGCCGCGCTGGTCGATGCCGAGGGCATCGACTGTGAGCTGCTCAGGACGCCGGCCTTCGTCTACTCCACCGAGTCCACCGAGACCCTGGAGAACGAGGCGAAAGCAGCCACTTCTCTGGGGCTTCCCGCCAGCCTTGTCGACGGCAAGGAGGTGGGTGTACCAGCGGTCGCGGCCGTCCGGTTCGACGATCAGCTACAGCTTCATCCGGCTCGCTATCTGTCCGGCCTGGCGACGGCGGTAGAGCGCGCCGGTGGACAGATTTTCGAGCACACCCGTGCAGTCAAGCTCGAGGAGAAGGACGGCGCGGTACAGGTCCGGACCGAGGCGGGCGGCGTGATCACGGCGTACCAGGCGGTGCTCGCCACACTCCTCCCCATCGGCATGACCGGCGCGTACTTCGCCAAAACCCGGCCCAGGCAGTCGCACGGTATCGCCGTCCGCCTTCCGGTCGAGGCACCCGTCGGCATGGCGATCTCGATCGACTCCCCCACCAGGTCGACCCGGCCCTGGCCGGGTGGTGGACCGACCGGCTTGATAGTCGTCGGCGGTGACCACGAAGTCGGATCGACCGACGACACCGCCGCGATCTACCGATCCTTGACCGACTGGGTGAACTCGACCTGGAACGCCGCGATCGAACCGGAGTACCGGTGGTCAGCCCATGACTACCGGACTCCCGACCTGCTGCCGTATGTCGGCAAAGCACCGGGGACCGAGAACATCTTCGTTGCCACCGGCATGAACAAATGGGGTCTCAGCAACGGAACTGTTGCCGCCGGCATCATCAACGACCTGATCGCCGGCCGGAGCCATCCGGCTGCCGGCCTGTACAGCGCCGGCCGGATCGGAGACACCCGCGCGGTCGCCAAGCTCGTCGCCGACAACCTCAAGGTCGGGAAGGACTTCACCGTCGGCCATGCCGCCCGGATCCTCCACCACGACGGCAAAGCCAACCCCGTCTGCACCCACCTCGGCTGCCCCTTGACGTGGAACACCGCCGACACCAGCTGGGACTGCAACTGCCACGGCTCCCGCTTCGACGCCGACGGCAACGTCCTCGACGGCCCCGCCACCACCCCGCTGAAGCCAACCAAGTGAGCATCTCGGCTACACTGTGTGTTCACTCGGGTACAGAGACGTTGCCCCCTCGGAGAACCGTCGTGGGAGCGGGGTCCCTGAATGGTCAAGAACGTGTGTGTGGTGCTCCTGCTGGCCGGCTTGCTGGGGACAGCGGGCTGCGCCGATGTTCCGGCGGACACGCCGAAGGCCGAGCAGGTCGTGGAGCACCCGATGGCCGCGACGGTGACTCCGTCAGCCACTCCTGTTCCACAGCAACAGCCACCGCAACAGCCACAGCCACAGCCTGCGCAACTGCCGCGCGGTGGTCGGCAGATCTTCCCCGCACATCAACTCGTCGCCTTCGTCGGAGCTCCGGGGTCACCGGCGCTGGGCCCGCTCGACTCGCAACTCGACGAACGAGCGCAACGCCTGGAACGGCTCGCGGCATCGTACCGGGACGGCCGGAAGCTGCTGCCTGTGCTCGAATTGATCGTGGTGACGGCCCAGGGCGCGCCGGGTCGCGACGCCAGGTACCGGTCCCGGATCGACCCCGAGCAGATCGACCGGTATCTCGCGATCGCACGCAAGTACAAGATGCTCTTGATGCTGGACATCCAGCCGGGCCGGGCGAAACCGCTCGCCGAGGCCCGGCGGCTCGAACGATGGCTGAAGCTGCCTGACGTCGGCCTGGCCGTGGACCCGGAGTGGGAGGTCGGAGCCGGGCAAGTGCCAGGTCGCGTCTTCGGCCGTACGTCCGGCGCGGAACTCAACAGCATCGGCGCCTACCTGTCCGCGCTGGTCACCAAGTACCGGCTGCCGGAGAAGCTGTTCGTCTTCCACCAACTCAGCAAGCCGATCGTTCGCGACCAGGCATCCCTGCGCACCCACACGGGAGTCGCGATGGTGAAGTCGGTCGACGGCATCGGCACGCGCGCCCAGAAGCTCGCCACCTACCGCGGCCTGACGACCAAACTCCCGCCAGGCATCCACAGCGGCTTCAAGCTCTTCTACACCGAAGACACCCGGCACGGCGCCCTGATGACGCCGGCACAGGTCCTCGCAGTACGACCGCGGCCGGAACTGGTGATCTACGAATGACGGCCCTCAGCCGCCGCAGCTTCCTGGCGATGGCCGCGTCGACGACGATGCTGGCCGGTTGCGCCGACACCGCCGCGGACACCGCACCAGTCGTCAGCACCCCGTCCCCCGCTCCCCCGCCCACCAATCCCGCACCGCCCACACCACGCCGTACGCCGAAGCCGCCCCCGGCCGCCGTTCACGCCAACAAGCTCGGGCTGATTCCGGTCCTGATGCACCACCGCCTCGTCACGGGCCACGCCGGGACCTACGACATGACCCCGGCGTACTTCCGCGCCGAACTCGCCCGCCTCCATCGCGAGAACTACCACCCGGTCCGCGCCATCGACCTCGTCCGCCGGGACCTGGCCGCTGTGCCGGCAGGCAAAACACCCGTCGTCCTCACCTTCGACGACAGCACCCCCGGCCAGGTCACGTTCGACGCCAAGGGACGGGTCACCCCCGACTGCGCGCTCGGAATCCTTCAGTCCTTCCACGCCGCCCATCCGGACTTCCCGGCCGTCGCGACGTTCTACCTCAACAGAAATCCGTTCGGACTCACCGGCGCCGCCGTCGCGTCCGCCCTCGTCCGGCTGAACGCACTCGGCTGCGAACTCGGCAACCACACCTGGAGCCACCCGAATCTCCACACCCTGACCCGCGCCCAGGCCGAGGCCGAGATCGGCAAGCTCGCCGCCCTGATCCACCAGGCGATCCCGGGGACACCGGCCAGCACGATCGCCCTGCCGCTGGGCGTCCACCCGCGCGACTCGTCCGTCCTCGCGGTGGGACCGGCAGTACGGCGTACCGGAATCTCGGTGTCCTGCTGGTCGGAGCCAACCCATGCCACTCACCGTTCCACCCCGACTTCGACCCGATGGCAATCCCTCGCATCCGCTGCAGCTCCCACGACGGCGAACTCGAACTCACCTACTGGCTCGACCAACTCGCAGCCCATCCCCAGCAGAAGTATGTTGCCGCCGGCCCGTAGTCATCCGAGGCGCCGTAGCGCTGTCTCGACGGCGACCTCGACCCGGGCGGTCATGCCGGGCACGTCGATGGGACGACGCCCAGCGACCTGATCGCGGATCCACTTCTGCGCGCTGTCGTCGTAGTGGAGCAGGGCATACAGGTCCCACCACGGATCGAGGGCCACCCCGGCGATCGACTCGTACAGCGACCGGAGCTGCTCCGCCCACTCCGGCGAGTAGAGCGCCGCCAGGTACCGCCGGCAGTGCCCGACGTCGATTGCTCGCGACCCCCGATGGATGCCGTTCCAGTCCGTCAGTCCGGTAATCCTCCCGCGGGACCAGAGCAGGTTGACCGGCAGGAGATCACAGTGCAGAAAGACAGCAGTGTCCTCGGGCGGCGGCTCCGCCATGGCACCGAACGCCGCCTTCCACACCGACGGCTTCTGTGCGCCGGCCGGCACTCGAAACCCGTCCAGAGGCGCGATCCAGGAATCCGTCCACGGTCTGAAGGTCTTCGCGGGGAGATCGAGGGTATGCAGCAAGACGGCGATCTCCGCGATCCTCGTCAGCCACGACCCACGATCTGCCGGGCTGAGGTCGACATGCCCCGGCAACCGCGTCATCAGCAACGACGGCGCGCCACCGGTCGAAGTACCAGCGACATCGGCAGCCAGGACGCGCGGAACCGGGAGCCCACTGCCCGCCACCACACCAAGGTTGGCGATCTCCTGCTCCATGGGCTCGTGCAGCCCAAGCCCGCCCGGGTACTGCCGTAGTACGGCGAACGTTCGCACTCCTCGTCGCTCCACAGTCACCCGATGCACGGCCGAGCACACGCCACCGGTCATTCGGCGATAACCGACGACGCGACTCCCCCGGCCCATCGATACCGCAACCCAGTCAAGACTCTCCACGGACGGCCGGCGCTGCCTGAACCCGCCATCCCTCCAGTCGCCATCCGCCATGAGCCCGACCCTATTCGCTGGGCGCCTGGCCTGCGCGGGAATAAAGGTGCGTCGGTGACTGTCTACGGGGGTGAGAGTTCAGTCGGCTGGCGAGGGCGGATGTGATGAGCGAACCGATCGCGGGCACCTACGCGCAGGAGGCGTTCGGCTACCAGCCGTCGCTGTTCTCCACGGCGTACCAGCTGACACGCAACTCCGCGGACGCCGAAGACCTGGTCCAGGAGACCTACCTCAGGGCGCACAAGAACTGCGACAGCTTCCGCGGGACGCACCTGCGGAGCTGGCTCAGCCGCATCCTCACCAACACGTTCATCAACGCCTATCACTCACGCAAGCTGCGCCCGGAGGTTCTGGGTCTCGAAGGCTACGACCGGCCGGCCGAGCCGAACGGGATCGGGCGCGACCCGGCCGAAGCACTGCTGGAGCACCTTCCTGACGAGGCACTCAAGGCGGCTCTGTCCTCCCTGCCCGCGCCGTTCCTTCGCGTGATCGTGCTCGCCGACGTCGAGGGCTACTCGTACAAGGAGATCGCCGAGATCACCGGAGTCCCCATCGGCACCGTCATGAGCAGACTGAGCCGCGGCCGGCAAGGCCTCCGCAAGCACCTCCTGGCCTACAACATCGAGGCCCCTGTCCTTTCCGGCTGAGACCCCAGTCCGTTCAAGGGCGCGGGAATAACTCCGGGCTGCTGCCTGTCAGAAGGCCGGCGTCACCGTCCACGGCATGTCCGACCACACCGTCGCGGACGCCGCCGGCATCGACCCGGAGCTGATGGTCGCGGGCATTCCTCGTGGTCGCGCCGGCCTGCCGTCCGACATCGCCGCAGCGGTCGGCTTCCTGGTCTCCGACCAAGCCGAGTGGATCACCGGCGTGAACCTGACCGTCGACGGCGGCATGGACCCGACCGTCTGACCCCTGCAAATGCGTGGCACGCGGGTCGACAGACCAGCGCACCACGCATTTCAGGTTCAGTGCACGCCGAGGGCGGCGCCCACTTCGGCCAGGCGGTCGGTGTAGACCTTGGCCATTCGGCCGTCCTTGCTCGGGCCGACGTTCAGCAGGTACTGGTAGCCGTGGTCGCGCTGATAGGTCTCCTCGGCAACGATGTCGGCCGTGCTGCGCGGCTCCACCGACTGGTCGGTGTTGAACCAGTCCCAGTTGCTCACGCTGATCATGTCGGACATCTGCACCGGGTCGGTGATACCGGCCGGCGGGCGCCCGTCCTCGTACTCGAGCATGTCCGACGTCGCCAGGGTGTCGTTCTTGTCGTTGTTCACGATCACCGTGCCCGGCGAGACGTTCCGGACGAAGTCGCGGACCTGGTCGTACGGGATCTTCCCGTACCCCGGCGCGAACGTCCACGCGTCGAACCAGATCTGGTCGATCGCCCCGTACTGCGTCAGCAGCTCACGCAGCTGGTTGATCACCAGCTCGGTCGACTCACCATTGGAGCGGTCCCAGATCGAGTAGTAGAGGCCCACATTGAGGCCGGCCGCGCGGAACGAGTCGGCGTACTTCCGTACCACGTCACCCTGATAGGGGCTGGAGGCAACGTCATAGGTGTTCGACGCGGTGTCCCAGAGCGCGAAGCCGTCGTGGTGCTTCGTGGTGAGCACTCCGTACTTCATCCCGGCACTCTTCGCGGCGGCCGCCCACTGGTCGGTGTCGAGGTTGGTGGGGTTGAAGACCGTCGGCGGCGTGTTCGGGGTCGCCCACTGCTCGTTCGTGTACGTGGCGATTCCGTAGTGGATGAACATGCCGAACTGGTTCTCGCGAACGTGCGCCGCGACGTCCGGCTGGGTCAGCAACTGGTCGCCCAAGATCTGCACCTCGGCCAGCGTCAGGTAGCCGGACAGGGCGGACTGGACCCGGACGTAGCGCGCGGTCGTGTTGAGCTGGATCAGCCGATCCTTGTCGATGTTCCGCACCCGGACCGCCGCGACACCACGCTGGCGCAGGGCCTGCTGCAGGTTCGCGTTGATCGGCTGGCTCGACGTCAGCACGTAGAAGTCCCTCAGCCGGTCGGCGCAGCAGTCGGTGCGGTTGAACACCCGGACCGACGTCAGCCGCTTCGCCGCGCCCAGATCGGCTTGCCACCAAGGATTCGCCTCGCTCGCGGTGTTGCTCAGCGACTTCCCGTTCCAAGCGCCGTTGGTGTCGCCGTCCTGAGCCCGGGTCGGCACTCCCCCGTCGGCGACGCTCGACTGTGTCGTCCGCGCTCCGAGCGCCAGGTTGCGGTACTTCGATACCGGTACCTGCGCCCGTCGGCGTACCTCCACCTCGGCAAGCGCAAGCGGATTGTGGCCGACCAGCTGGATCCGAACGTACCGGCCGTCCCGCCCGACACCCAGCTCGATCTTGTTCGCCACCAGGCCGACATGAATCGCTGTCACACCGGACTGCGAGCGCGACGCCTCGAGCGAGTCCGAGGTGAACGGAGTGTTCGAGACCAGTACGTAGAAGTCCGCGAGCCGGGCGACGCAGCAGTCCGTGCGGTTGTAGATCGTGATGCTGCCGATGCTTTGCCGGCTCTCGAGATCGACCTGCCACCAGGCCTCGTCCTGCTCAGCCGTATGCGACAGCGATCCGTTCCAGAACCCGCCGTCGCGATTGCCGTCCACCGCACGCGCAGCCGGCGCGGCGGTCTCGTACTCCGTACTCTGACTGGCCGTGCGGCCCAGGGCGAGGTCGGCATCATCCGAGCCGCTCACCACTTTCGCCACCTCAGCCGCAGGACTGGCCTGGACCTGTGGAGCGGCCAGGCCGAGCCAACTCACCGTGAGCGCAATACCAGCTACCACTGCCATCGAGCGGCGGCGGCGGGCAAGAGGAAGTCTCAACACGCCGGATCTCCTGTCTGTGCGTCGGGCGGGACAGCAGGAGGCTAGATCAATAATTCCGAAAACAAAAGATCCTATAGGATATAGATCTGTCTGGCCCTACGTCGCTGCGACGCCGTGCAGGAGCAGGTCGATGAGGCGGGTGGCCAACTGGCGTTGGTTTTCCGCGCCGGCGATCAGGCTGATGCCGCCGAGCGCCATCAACACGTCCTTCGGATCAATGCCGGTACGAAGCGCGCCGCTGGCAGCCCCCGCGTCGAGCAGGGTCGCGATCGCCGTCGCCAGCAGATCGCGGGTATGCAGGCGATCCTCCTCGGACAGCAGGACCACTCGCAGTACGTCGGCCATCCCCTCCTTCGCCGCCATGAAGTCGATGAACTTCTCCATCCAGGCGGTGAGCGCGGCCTCCGGCGGGAGCTTCTCGAGCAATTCATCGGCGGCCGCACACAGGTGCGCGACCTCGTTGCGATAGACCGCCTCGACCAGCGCCTCCCGACTGGGGAAACGGCGGTACAACGTGCCGATCCCGACCCCCGCCTCCTGCGCGATCGCCTTCAAGGACGCCTGCGTCCCCTCCCGGGCGAACGCCTCCGCGGCAACCACCAGAAGACGCTCGTGATTGCTCCGGGCATCCGCCCGAAGTGGCCGATCAGCCATCGACTCTCCTCGATTCGTTCCGATTGTGACTGGCATCTCCTTGATAACCGGAGCCGGGTCCGCTTACTCTCGAAGTATACGGAGCCGGGTCCGCTTATCAGCTTAGCTGCCGCCCGGCCGTTCATCCAGGAGGACTGATCACCATGACAGAGCTGTTCACCACACCCTTCGGGGCCACTTCGACGGCAGCCGACGTCGTCGCCGGAGTCGACCTGACCGGTCGCCGAGCGATCGTGACCGGCGGCTCGTCCGGGCTCGGGGTCGAGACCGCGCGCGCTCTCGCCGCCGCCGGTGCGGCCGTCACCTTGGCCGTACGCGACGTCGCTGCCGGGAAGCAGGTCGCCGACGACCTGATCGCGAGCACCGGAAACGAGCAGATTCTCGTCGCACCGCTGGACCTGGCAGACCAGTCGTCAGTGGCCGCCTTCGTCTCAGCCTGGTCCGGGCAACTGCACATCCTGGTCAACAACGCCGGCATCATGGCGACCCCGCTGCTGCGGAACGCCCAGGGCTGGGAGATGCAGCTCGCGACCAACCACCTCGGCCACTTCGCCCTCGCAGTCGGCCTGCACAGCGCCCTGGCCGCGGCCGGCGACGCGCGGATCGTCGCGGTGAGCTCGGTCGGTCACATCAACGGCGACGTCGACTTCGACGACCTCAACTTCGACCGACGCCCGTACGATCCGTGGCTGGCCTACGGACAGTCCAAGACGGCCAACATCCTGTTCGCCGTCGAGGCCGCGAAGCGGTGGGCGAGCGACGGAATCACGGCGAACGCCCTCAACCCGGGCCGGATCACCAGTACGAACCTGGGCCGGCACATCGGCGACATCGCGGCCGCGCCGGCGTCGTTCGAACCAACCAGCACCGACGTGTCGTGGAAGACCATCGAACAGGGCGCCGCGACCTCCGTCCTGCTCGCCGCGTCACCGCTGCTGGCGGGCGTCACCGGCCGGTACTTCGAAGACTGCCAAGAGGCCGGCCCGAACCAGCCCGGCGTACGCCGCGGCGTTGCCGCTTACGCGCTCGATCCTGAAGCCGCAACCCGTCTATGGCAGGTCTCCACCGACCTGATCAACCCCACGACCCACTGAGGCGGTGCCGTCATGAACCCCGAATTCGCGGACACCACCGCCCTGATCACCGGCGGCGGCACCGGCATCGGCCGGGCGACAGCGCTGGCCCTCGCCGCCAACGGCTGCACAGTCACCGTCGCCGGCCGTACCGAGACAACGCTCGCCGAGACGGTCGAGCAGATCGAGGCGGCCGGCGGCAAAGCCCGCTACGCGGTCACCGACGTCTCCGACGAGACCGCGGTCCAGAGCGCCGTACGGGTAGCGATCGGCGACTCCGGCCGGCTCGACTTCGGCGTCAACAGCGCGGGCATCAGCGGCGGGGACAACCTCAGACCCTTCGCCGAGTACTCGACCGAGACGTTCGACCAGATGATGTCGGTCGACCTGCGCGGCACCTTCCTGGCGATGAAGTACGAGCTGGAACAGATGACCGCGCAGGGCTTCGGTGCCATCGTCAACATCGCGTCCGGCGCGTCGCTGGTCGGCGTACCGGGCTTCGCCGGATACGTAGCCGCCAAGCACGGGGTGGCCGGCCTGACCAAGGTCGCCGCCCTCGACTACGGCCCTCAGCAGATCCGGGTCAACGCGATCGCCGCGGGCCTGGTTGAGACTCCGCTGATCGCCGAGGGACGGTCGCCCGAGATCATGGCCGCCCGGATCGCAGCACATCCACTAGGGCGCATCGCCCGGCCGGACGAGATCTCGGACGCCGTCCTTTACCTGCTGTCGTCCCGATCCAGCTTCGTCACGGGCGTGACCATGCCGGTGGACGGCGGCTATGTCGCCAGATGAGGTCACCACGATGAGTACTTCGTTCAGCTACGACCATGTCGGCCTGTCCGTCGCCGACCTCGACGCCCAGCGCGACTTCTACACAACGGCCTTCGCCCTGCGGGAACAGAGCTACGCCGAAGTACCGCAGCCGCGGACCCGCATCGCCTTCCTCCGATCCGCCACCGGACTAGGCATCGAGCTCGTCGAGCGTGCCGGATCCACGGAGCACCACGCCGGCAACGCGTTCGAGGGGGCCGGACTACAGAGCTACTTCCATCTCGCGCTCGCCGTGACCAACCTCGACGACGCCATCGCGACCGCCGTCGCAGCGGGCGCCGAAGCGATCTCCGCGCCCGCGGACGCCCAACGCCCAGGGATCCGCTTCGCCTATCTCCAAGACCCCGAAGGCAACCTGATTGAGCTCGTCCAAGCGAACTAGGATCACAGTTGAGGGCAACAATCAAGGGTGTCGGAGGACAGTTGTGCTGGTACGTACATCGACACTCGACAGCGTGCCGCGGTCGGAACTGACGTTCAACACCTACCGGGAGACCGGTGCCGGGCCGCTGACGATCGGCGATGTGACCTTCACCCGGGAACTGCGGCTCGACAGCGAAGACATCGGGCCCGCGTTCTACGTTCAGCTGCCGCTGACCGGCCGGTACGAGTCGCGACACCGCGGTGTCGACACGATCGTGAGCCGGCACTCGTCCGCGGTGTACGTTCCCGAGGGCGGCCGGTTCGCCGGTCGGTGGCCGGCCGGGTACCGGGCGCTGTGCGTGCGGGTCGAGCAGTCGGCTGTCGAGACGGCCCTCGCCGGGCTGGCCGGCGATCATACTGGCCACCGAGTTGCCTTCAGCCCGGTGATGGATACCCAGCATGGATACGGTCGCAGCTGGGCCGAACTGTTGTTCTTCATCCATCGGCAACTCGCCCTGCCGCGCGGGTTGATGGGTCATGCGCTGACCGCGGCGCCGCTGATGGACAGCGTGCTCAGCGGTTTCGTCCTGGCGGCAGGCGGCGCGAACATCGGATCGCTCGTTGGGCAGGTGGCCGCCGCCCGGCCGGCCGCGGTTCGCACAGCCATCGAACTCATGGAGGCAGACCCGCAGGCGCCGCTCACGGTCTCCTTGCTGGCCGCGCGGTGCGGTGTCGGTTCGCGGACACTGCAGAAGGGATTCCAGCAGCATCTGCAGATGTCACCGATGGAGTACCTGCGCGATGTCCGGCTGCGCTGCGCGCACGAGGAACTGCGGGCCGCCGATCCGTACGCCGAATCCGTCGCCACCGTGGCGCGCCGCTGGGGCTTCAACCATCTTGGCCGGTTCGCTGCCGCGCACGAGGCGAAGTACGGCGAGAAGCCACTGCGTACGCTTCGCGGCTAGCCGGGTTCGTGTTCTGTCTCTTTGCAACGGATGCCTGATTCTCCCCACTAGCGTTCGATCAGACTGCCTTCGAACGAAAAGATACGGGGAACCACCCATGCCCAGCGAAGCTCTGGCCGACGTCCGCGACATGTACATGGCGCACACCATGTTCACCCGCGAGTTCGGCCTCGCGCCGGACCTGATCACCGGTGTCGCCGCCGGGGACACCGCACGCGCGGCGATCGTTGCCGATCACATCGAGCTCATCGACGCCGTCCTGCATCACCATCACAGCGCCGAGGACGACCATCTCTGGCACCGCCTCCTCGAGCGGGCCGGCACCGACGCCGCCGACATCGTCTCCACGATGGAGGCCCAGCACCACGACATCGACGTACTGCTGACAGCGATGCGGGATCAACTCAAGCCGTGGCGAGACTGTGCCGACCCGGCTGAGGGCTCAGCGATCGCCGGCACGATCGGTACCTTGAACAAGCACCTCACCGAGCACCTGGCCGTCGAGGAGAAGTACGCGCTTCCCTTGATCGAGAAGCACATCACCGCCGCCGAATGGGGCCAGATGGTAGCGAGCGGCGCCGCCGACGTACCACCCGAGCAGATGCCCTTGATGTTCGGACTGATGGCCTACGAGGCCGACCCCGGCACCCTCCGCGACATCATCGCGACCTTGCCCCCGGAGGTCAGCGCGGTCATCGGCGACCTGGCCGCTCAGGCCTTCGCCGACTACGCGGTACGCGTGCACGGGACTCCGACTCCGAAGTACGGAAGCGCTCAACCGATCCTCGACTGAATCGATCGCGGGACCGGCACCCGGCAGGCACTGTTCCCACAGTGCCTGCCGGGTTTTGTCATCCGGGAATACGAACGGCGATCTGCCTGTCAACGGGGCATGACCAACAGCACAAGAGAGAAGAAGACCATGCTCGGCACCGTTCAGACCCTGGAACTCGACGGCCTCAAGGTCCACATCTACACTCCCCCGGACGAGTCGCTGCTGGTGAACTCGACCGTCCTCGAGCTCGCCGACCGCCTCATCGTCGTCGACGGCCAGATCTTCCAGAAGTTCGCCGCCGAGGTCGGCGACCTGATCGACACGCTGGGCAAGCCGATCGACCGGTTCATCCTGACGCACAACCACCCCGACCACTACTCCGGCTTCCAGCACCTGACCGAGCGCTTCCCCGGCGTACAGCTCGCCGCACTCCCCTCGGTGCGCAAGTACCTGGTCAAGATGGGCCAGCAGGTCCTCGACGTCCGTCGCAGCCTGTTCGGCGACGAGATCGCCGCTCGCCTGGCCGTGCCGGACGCGGTCATCGTGCCGGGCGAACTGGTGATCAGCGCGGTGCGTTTCCTCTTCCAGGAGTTCAGCGACGCCGAGTCCGAGTACACCTTGACGATCACCCTGCCCGACCACGGTGTGGCGCTGGTTGCCGACCTGCTGGGTTCGGAGCACAACCACCTGTTCACCGTTCAGCCCAACTTCGACGGCTGGCTGGCGGTACTGGACAAGATCCGGCTCGACGTTGCGAAGTACGGCATCAAGACGCTGATCGTGGGCCACGGCGCACCGATCGGCCCCGAGTCGCTGCCGGCGAACGTCGCGTATCTCGAAGCAGCCAAGGCAGCCTTCGCCTCGTCGGCCAAGGCCGAGGACTTCGTCGCCGCGGTAAAGGCAAGTCTGCCCGACCGCTCCCCCGACCTGTGGGTGAACTGGTCCAGCCAGATGCTCTACGGCCACGTCGCGCCGTAGTTCCGGGGCCATCCACCGACCAATCGTCGCTGTTAGCAAGAGATGGAAGAGCGCATGCTGAGTTTCGAGATCGCCCGGCGGCTGGCCGAAGCAGTACTCGACGAGGGTCAACGCCGCAGATCCTCCGCCCTGACCGTCGGCGTCCTGGACGCCGGCGGCCATCAGCTCGTGCTCTACCGCCAGGACGGCTCTGGATTCATCCGCAACCAGATCGCCATCGGCAAGGCCTGGGGCGCGCTGAGCCTCGGCTTCAGCTCACGCGGCATCGCCACCATCGCCGAGCGAGTACCAGCCTTCTACACCTCGCTGACCGTCGCCGCCGAGGGCCGGATGTTCCCGGCCCCCGGCGGCGTACTCCTCCGCGCCGACACCAACACCATCATCGGCGCCGTCGGCGTCAGCGGCGACAACTCAGACACAGACGAAGCCTGCGCCATCATCGCCGCCCACACTGTCGGCCTGGTCCCAGACCCCCTCCAACCATCGACCTAACCACCGATGTCGGCGGGCTCGTCCTGACCGGCCCCGCCGGGACCCGCGCGGATGGCGAGGTGCCGACCTTCGTCTTCGAGGCATCAGCGTAGAGGCGAGAATACGGTCATGAGAGTCCTGCTTCGGGTCAGGCCGGGTTCGTCCCGGACCGTGGTCGGCGGCCGGTACGAGGGTCCGGCCGGGCCGGCCCTGGTGGTCGCGGTGTCGGCTCGTGCGGTGGAGGGCCAGGCAACGAAGGCAGTCCTGCAAGCGGTCGCGGCGGCGTTCGGCGTACGAAGCTCCGCCGTAACCCTGGTGCGTGGCGCGACCAGCCGCGACAAACTGGTCGACATCCATGCCGATCAGACCGAGATCCAAGCAAGGCTCGAAGAACTGCTCAGGTAGACCCCTCAGCCGACTGACGATCCAGCCCTGCTCGACAAGACCGTCCGCTGTCAGCAGGGTCTCACTGGGTGCTCGCCTGGATCGAGCCAGCGATCTCCGGCACCAGCTCCTGATAGGCCGCACGTGTCAGATGCATGCCGTCGGCGTCGAACGCTGCGGGACCTAACCTGTCGACCACCGCACGCACGTCCAGTGCGATGCCTCCGCGCGCCGTGACGAGCTCGGCCAATACCTCGGCGTAGACCCTGATCAGGGCGTTCACCTCAGCGGTGTCGAACGGCTCCGGAGTACGGGCCAGGCCCGGCGGCACGAAGGCGACCCAGCGACCACCGCGATCCAGCTCTCGCGACACGTTCTCGCGGAAGAGCGCCGGGGAGCTGGCGAAAGCAGGATGGTTGTCGCTGCTTCCGATCGACACCACGATCGCGTCGTAGTCCGACAGTGTCCGGTCGCCGACCTGGTCCCGAAGAGATCCGGACCAGGCGCCTCCGACGGCTCGGCATTCGACAGGGGCGCCAAACGCCGGCGGTACGAGATCCGGGAGCCCGTGATAAAGCCGAGCGAGGTTGCTGTCGCCCAGAAGTAGAACCGTCACACGCTCATCCTCCCCCAGCACCCGACAAGCAGAGACGGCCGACCTTAGGCCAGTCGAATGTGCCAGCCGACGCGCGCGCACTGTCATCACCTGTAACCACTCTCGGCGACCTGGCACTCGCCGGCAGCCCCGGATCGAGGAGAGATGACCAGGAACTACTCGCGCTTGGGACGGGGGTGACGGTGGCCTGATCAGCTAGCCGGGCAACAGGTCGATGTCGGCCGGGGCAAGGTCGCTGCGATGCCGGACCAGACGCAGTGGGTGGCGGTAGTGGCCGGCCTGCAGGGCGGCGTCTGCGGTGACCTCGACCACGACTGCTGGGCGGACCTTCACGATCGGGGTCTTGCTGCCGCGGCCCCAGTGGGTGCTGATCTCGTCCGGCCAGGGATGCCGGGCTCCGGCCGGTTTCAGCAGCTTCCCGATTGTCGCGGACTGTGTATCGGTCAACTTCGCCGTTCGACCGACCATTTCCAATACCTTGCCGCGGTACCGGCCCACGACCAGCACCTCGGGGCGCTGCAGTGATCCGGTCACGGCACCGACGATCGCTTCGACGGTGTCGCGGGTTTTCCATTTCACCCACTCCCGGCGGCCGGGTTGGTACCGGCTGGTCGCGCCCTTGACCACGAGGCCCTCGACTCCGGACGCCTTGAAGGCCTCCAGCCACTCGCGCGCCTCGGCGATGTCGCTGGTTACCGGGGACAGCTGCAGTGGAGGCCGCCACGCTTGTGCGAGTGCTTCCAGCCGGTTACGGCGGGCCGTCCAGCGCATCGGCCGGACGTCGACGTTGCCGACCGCGAGCACGTCGAACACGACCAGCGAGGCCGGCTGTGTTGGTGCCAGACGGCGCCGCACCGTCGCGGCGGTGTTCACCATCCGCGCCTGCAGCGCGTCGAAGTCCATTCGCTCCCCGGTCCACACCACCAGCTCGCCGTCGAGTGTGCAGTCGGTATGGACCTGGTCGGCGAGGGCTGCCTGAATGTCGGGAAACCTGGTGGTGAAGTCCTTGCCGTTACGCGACCACAACCTCACCTCACCGGCCCGGCAGACCGCGCCGACCCGGAAACCGTCCCACTTCAGTTCGAACCTGGATCCACCCGGCATCCCGTGCGGCCCGGGCAGTTGTTCTTCTGCCCGGGCCAGTTCCAGCCCGACCGGCCCGATCAGTTCAGGCGCTAATCTGCCCATGCCGCCAGTGTTGCCCTAGGCAAAGGTCGGCGCCATCCCGGACGAGTCGCAATCAGTTCACATCGGCCTGCTGTGGGTGAGTCCTCACCCCTGCTGTTGTCTGCGAGCGGGAGTCCTTCGGAGTGCGGGATGGGTAGCGGGTGGGTGTCAGGCGTTGTCGTGGGCGAGGCTGGTGGACAGCTCGCGGTGGGCTTGGGCCTGGGCGAGGAGGTCGTTGGCCTTTTGTTCGAAGACGGCTACCGCGTCGGCGCCTGCGGCGAAGCGCATCGGGGGCTGTTCAAGGGCAGCGAGCTCGACGAGGGCGTCGGCGAGTTTGGCGGGGTCACCGCCCTGGGTGCCGTTCATGCCCTGCCAGGCCTGGATGGTCTGCTCCGTGCGTTCGGCGTAGTCCGCGATCGAGGGTTCGGCATACTGCGTGGACTGTGGGCTGAGGAGTTCGGTGCGGAAGAACCCGGGCTCGACCAGCATGGTTTTGACCCCGAACGGTGCGATCTCGGGAGCCAGCGCCTCCATGAACCCCTCGACGCCGAACTTCGACGCCGCGTATGCCGTCGTGAACTCCACTGGGGAGGCGATACCGGCGGTCGAGGAGATGGTGACAACCAGGCCGGAGCGCTGTGCGCGCATCAGGGGCAGGGCGGCGCGGGTGATGTTGACCGGGCCGAACAGGGTGGTGTCGACCTGGGACCGGAACGCCTCGGGCGCCATCTCCTCGAAGAACCCGGCCTGGAAGTTCCCGGCGTTATTGATGAGTACGTCGAGTCGGCCGAACCGCTCGACGGTCGCGGCGACGGCGGCCTGCGCGGCGCGTGGGTCGGTGACGTCGAGGTCGACGGTGAGCAGGTCGTCATGCTCACCGAGCGCCAAGGTGGCCGTCTCGGCGTTGCGGGCGGTCGCTGCCACCGCGTGGCCGGCGGCCAGGGCCGCCTTGGCGATGTCTACACCGAGGCCCCGTCCGGCGCCGGTGATGAACCAAACCTTCTGCTCGCTCATGGTGATGCTGTTCCTTCATCTGGTGCTGGGTATTGGATGGGGTTTCTGCCTGTAGGTCCACCGCCTCGTGACCGGTGGCATCTACTACGCAACCAGCTGCGTCGCGAAGGTGGGAGTCCCTGCGAGAGGGGTACCAGCAGGGTCCCCCAAACCGCCGGAACTGCTCGTAGAGTCGAGATATGAGCACGGGCAATGACGATCGCGACGTGCGAGGAGACGTCCGCGCCCAGATCCGCGAGTTCCTCACGACCCGCCGTGCACGGATCAGTCCCGAGCAGGCCGGGCTGCCGGTGTACGGCGGAGACCGCCGCCGGGTGCCGGGGCTGCGCCGCTCTGAGGTTGCGAGCCTGGCCGGGATCTCCCCGGAGTACATGACCAAGCTCGAGCGCGGCAATGCCACCGGCGTCTCTGACAGCGTGATTGACGGCCTGGTACACGCCCTGCAGCTCGATGATGCCGAAAGGGCGCACCTGGAAGACCTGCTCCGCACTGCAGGCAGCACCCGGCCGCCCCGGCGCCGCCCCACCCGTCAGCGGGTCCGGCCCACCATCCAGCGCATCCTCGACTCCATGAGCGGAGCACCGGCCTTCGTGCTCAACGGCCGGCTCGACATCCTGGCCGCCAACCACCTAGGGGCAGCGCTGTACTCACCGATCTACGCGGACCCCGCTCGACCGGCCAACACCGCCAGGTTCGTCTTCCTCGACCCGCACGCCACCGAATTCTTCCGCGACTACGACAAGGCCGCCAACGACACCGTCGCCCTGCTGCGCGCCGAAGCAGGGCGCGACCCCTACGACCGCGACCTCTCCGACCTGATCGGTCAGCTGTCCACCCGCAGCGACGAGTTCCGGCAGCGCTGGGCCGCGCACAACGTCCGAATCCACACCAGCGGCACCAAACTTCTCCACCACCCCGCCGTCGGCGACCTCGACCTCGCCTTCGAGTCCCTCCCCCTGCCCGCAGACCCCAGCCAGAGCCTGCTCACCTACACCGCCGAACCCGGATCGCCCACCCAGGACGCCCTCAACCTGCTGGCCAGCTGGTCCGCCACCACGGACAACCTCGAGCCACTCCACCCCGTGAAGGATTGAGATCGCCGCAAAATCTATGGTGGCGGGATTAGACATGGTGGGTTGGCGTGTGTAGTGTTCCTCGTGTTGACAGAGAAGAACAGCGAAGCTGACGTGGACAGCTAACGTCCTGTCCAAGACTGTGATTGTGAAGTAGGTGAGACAGCGGACTCCGCCGGGCCGATCAGTGAAGGGGCTCGGGTTTCCCGCCAAGGGCAGAGCCATTGGAGCCAGCGGTCGAGAAGGGTTCCAGGCTTGCGGATGGAAGTAGTAGTTCGCAGTAGTTGTGTTTGTCGTGGAAGTAGTTGCTTCGAGAGAGAAGGGAAGGGATTACACCGTCGGATCGCCCGCCAGTGCCAGTACTTCGCCAGGCGGGTGCCGTAGTTCCATCAGATAGATGGTGACAATCCAACAACCCCTTGGGCCCCGGTGCTTCGGCACCGGGGCCCTTCGGCATGGAGGTTCGATGAGCCCAGTTGCACACACGGAGACCCTGATGAGTTCACCCCCGGCCGGCCCAGCCAGTTTCGACGACGACGACTACCCCGCCTTTACGATGGGCCGGGCCGCGGAGATGCTCGGCACCACACCGGGGTTCCTGCGGAGCCTCGACGAGGCGAAACTGATCACGCCGCAACGCTCGGACGGCGGCCACCGCCGCTACTCCCGCTACCAGTTGCGCCTTGCCGCGCGGGCACGTGAGCTCGTCGACCAGGGCACCGCACTGGAGGCGGCCTGCCGGATCATCATCTTGGAAGATCAGCTCGCTGAAGCCTTGCGCATCAACGAGAAGCGCCAGCAGCCCTAGCGTCCGCGTTGCTGGCCGGTTCGGGGCATGATGGGTGGGTTGGCCCCAGGGACAGCGGGCCCCTCGACACCCTCGGGAGCGTTGGTGACTACTTCTGATTCCGATGCGTCGCTGGATGCTGACGCCTTCGCCCGGTTGGCTGTCGAGCTGCATGATGCTGACGGCGTCGACGACACCATCGAAGCGGTGGTGCAGTTCGCGCTCCACGCCGAAAACTGCACGTACGCCGGCGTCGTGCTCGCGACAGCCGGCGGGCGGGCCGAGATCGGCGCCGTGACCGATCCGGTCGTCGAAGCGATCTACACCGCACAGCTCAACACCGGCGACGGGCCGGTCCTGGCAGCTTTGGCTTCGGGACTCACCGTCTACGTCGCCGACGTCGGCAAGGACGACCGCTGGCCGCACTGGCAAAGCGAGGTCGCCGCGGCGAAGATCCGTAGCGTGCTGCATGTGCCGATGAAAGCCGGCGACCAGGTCATCGGCGTGTTGTCGCTCTACACCCTGCACCCCGACGCGTTCACTGCCGATGACGAGGCGATCGCCCACATCCTGGCCCGGCATGCCTCGGTCGCGGTCGCGACCGCCCGGCAAGAAGAAACGATGGCCAGGGCGGTGGATGCCCGCAAGCTGGTCGGGCAGGCGATGGGGATATTGATGGAGCGCTTCGACCTCGACAGCGACCAGGCATTCGCGGTGCTTCGGCGCTACTCCCAAGACACCAACACCAAGCTGCGTGACGTCGCCCAGCACCTCATCGACACCCGCAAACTACCCTCCTGACGCCGGAACGCCCTGCTGCCCGAGCAGCCTGGGATGTTCAGGTTCCCGCCCGCTGATGGCGAGCCTTGAACGGCTACGCCGACGAGCCGACGGCACTACCCACGCTCGACGGCCTTGGCGAGTTCGAGGTCGACTTGGGCCGTCACACCTGCGTCGTCACCTTGGTTGCGTTGGGGTCAGGGTTCTGCCATCCGCTGGTGAGGGTCAGTTCGTCGGCGCGGTGGCACGCCACGTGATGGGCCGGCGAGATCTCTCGCCAGACAGGTGCTTCGACCCGGCAGCGGTCGATCGCGTAGGGGCAGCGGGGATGGAAGTAGCAGCCGCTCGGTGGTGCGGACGGGCTGGCGACCTCGCCGCGCAGAACAATGCGCTCGCGGTGCCGGTTTGGTTCGGGGATGGGGGCTGCCGACAGCAGAGCCTCTGTGTAGGGGTGCCGCGGCCGGCTGAAGAGTTCGTCGGTCGGTGCTTGTTCGACCAGCTGACCGACGTACATCACCGCAACGCGATGGGCGAGGTGTTCGACGACCGCCAGGTCGTGAGCGATGAACAGATACGAGAGGCCGAGCCGCGCCTGGAGGTCTTTCAGGAGGTTGAGGATCTGGGCCTGGATCGACACGTCGAGCGCGGAGACGGCCTCGTCGCAGACGATCAGCTTCGGATCGCAGACCAGTGAGCGGGCGATGCCGATCCGTTGCCGCTGGCCACCACTGAAGGCGTGCGGATAACGGTGCAGGTGCCGGCTGCTCAGGCCGACGAGCTCGAGTGTTTCCAGGACGCGCTTCCGCGCATCAGCACCACGGGCGAGACGGTTGTGGACGAGTGGCTCCAGGACGATTTCCTCCACTGTCATCCGGGGATCCAAAGAGGAGTACGGATCCTGGAAGATCATGTGGAAGTTGCGCCGCGCCGTCCTGAGCTGGTCGCCCTCGGCGGCGGTCAGGTCCAGCCAGTCGTCGCCGTCACCGCGGAGTGTGACCCGGCCGCTGGTGGGCTCGATCGCGCGGACGGTCATTCGGCCCAAGGTGGTCTTTCCGGACCCGGACTCCCCTACCAGCGCGAGCGTTTCTGCCTTGTCGACGTGGAGGCTGACCCGATCGACTGCCCGGACCACCGCGGAGTTTCGGCGCCACAGACCTTTCCGGATCGGGAAGAACTTGGTCAGCTCCTCGACGGCGAGCACCCGCCGGTCATCGGTTTCGTCAGACATCTGCCCAGTCATCCTTCGGCTCCTGCTGCTCGTCGTAAAGGAAGCACCGTACGAAATGGCCTTCTTCGACCTCTGTCAACGCCGGAACCGCGCCGTCGCAGATGCCTTCCAGCGCACTGGGGCAGCGGGAAACGAACCCGCACTGCGGCGGCAGTCCGATCGGTGTGGGCACCGACCCCTCGATGACGTCCAGCCGGTCGACACGCTTGCCCGGCCGCGGGACCGACCTGAGCAGCTTCTGGGTGTATGGGTGAAGAGGTTTCTCGAAGAGCTGCTCGGTACTGGCGCTCTCGACCACCCGCCCCAGGTACATGACGTAGACGCGATCGACGTACTCGGCCACGACCCCGAGGTTGTGCGTGATGTAGATCGCCGACATCTCCTCCTGCTCCTGAAGGTCCTTCAGCAGCTCCAGGATCTGCGCCTGGATCGTGACGTCCAGGGCCGTGGTCGGTTCGTCGGCGACGACGATCCGCGGCTTGCAGCCCAGAGCCATGGCGATCATCGCGCGCTGCCGCATACCGCCGGACAGTTGGTGCGGGTACTCGTCGTAGCGCTGCTCCGGACTGGAGATCCCCACTCTGGCGAGCAGTTCGAGCGCTCGGTCGCGGATCTGCGCCGGCTTGAGATCGGTGTGCAGGCCGATCATCTCGCTGATCTGGAAGCCGATGGTGTGTACCGGCGAGAAGCTGGTCATCGGCTCCTGGAAGATCATCGAGATCTCGTTGCCCCGGATCGAGCGGAGCTCGGCGGAGTCCGGCTCGAGGGCGAACACGTCGGTGACCCCGCCGTCCTTGCGGCTGAGCACCGCCGTGCCCTGGACGACCTCGCCCGGCGCGACGATGAGACGCAGGAGCGAATGCGCCATCGTGCTCTTCCCGCAACCGGACTCGCCGATCACCCCGACGATCTCGCGTTTACCGACGGTCAGACTGACCCCGTCGACGGCCTTGATCACACCTTCGTCGGTGAAGAAGTACGTCTTGAGATCCTTGAGCTCGAGCAGGTTCATAGGTCGTTCCCGTCAGTTGGGTGGCGGTCCCACGCTTTCGCGAAGAACGGCCGGGCATTCGATCTCATGGACGGTGCCGGCCCGGCCGTTGGCGGGCGCTCCTTCGAGGAGGTACTGGGCAGCCGCGTAGCCCATCTCGTAGTGCGGCAGCTGAATCGTCGTCAGTGGCGGACTGGCGTAGGCGGCTAGTTCGAGTTGGTTGTCGTAGCCGACCAGCGACACGTCCCGCGGGATGGAAAGGCCCAGCTCCATGATCGCGTAGTAGGCGCCGACGGCCATCCGATCGCTGCTGCAGAACAACGCGGTAGGTGGTTCGTCGCTGGTCAGCAGCTCGCGGGCGTGCCGGTGACCACTGTCCGACTGGTAGGTGCCGTTCCGGACGAGCTTGGTCTCGTAGGTGACTCCAGCCTCACGCAAGGCCTGGCGATATCCCTTGAGCCTTTCCTTGGCTGCATAGGTCGTGCTGAGACCGTTGATGAAGCCGATTCGGCGATGGCCGGCCTCGAGCAGGATCTTGGTGGCCGTACGGCCGCCCTCCTTCTCGGCCGGTATGACGGAAATGTAGTCGGTGCCCGGGGCGTAGCAGTTGAGCAGAATCGCCTGCGTCCGCTCCAGGCTTCGCGGCGGCGTCACCTCGCGGGTGTACATCGCGCCGAAGATGATGCCGTCGACCTGACGGCCGAGCACCATCTCGATCGATGCCTGCTCCATCGAGGGATCCCCGCCGGTGTTGAGCACGGTGAGGAGATGGTTGCGTTTCCACGCGTACTCCTGGGCGCCACGGATCGTGTCACCGGCGAACGGCGTCGTGGCGATCTCGTCGGTGATGAAACCCAGCGTCTCGGACCTCTGCGTGCGCAACCCGCGCGCCGCGTGGTTCGGCTGATAGCCGAGCGTTCTGATCGCCTCGGTCACCCGATCACGGGTCGGCGCGGAGATGCTGGTGGCCCGCGGATCGTCGTTGAGCACCATCGAAACCGTGGTCGGCGACACCCCGGCCAGCTTGGCCACCTGCGCCATCGTCGGCCGCGGGGTCCTCTGTGCCACCATGCCACCTCTCCTCGGATCCGATTTAGTAAAAGGATTCAGTGGCAGACCGCCAGTGTCAAGCGATGAGCGGCACTTTGTGTCATCCAGATGACTCAGGCATGTCCGGCTCTTGACGAGCTATCCAAGCCACTGTATCAATTTACTAAATCGTAACACCTAACGGCCCTGGCGCTGATCCTCGAGGAGTTGCATCGCAGATGAACCGAAAGCTGAGGCGCCTGATCGCGCCGGGTGTGGTCGTGGCGCTCGTACTCGCCTTCGTGGTGGTACGGCAGTCCTCGGGCGACGACGAACCGGCCCGTACCAGCGCGGCAGGAGAAGGAGCGAAGTCGGCCCGGGGGTTCCTCGAGCCGCCGGCGCTGGCGGCGAAGGTTGCCGCCGGCAAGCTGCCGCCGATCGACCAGCGATTGCCGGAAAAGCCCTTCACCGTCGGCGAAGGAACGCTCCTGCAGAAGGAGCAGATGGACTGGCAGGACGGCAGGTACGGCGGGACGCTGAAGGGATCCGCCACGTTCCCGACCGGCTGGGTGAACATCGCCGGTGGCGCGACCATCCTGAGGTCGCCGAGTCAGTCGACCGGAGTCAGCGCCCCGAACATCGTCAGCGACTTCTCCCACAGCGACGACTACAAGACGTTCAAGTTCACCATCCGCAAAGGGCTGCGCTGGTCGGACGGCGTCCCGCTCACCACCGATGACGTGCGGTTCGCCTTCGAGGACATGTACCAGGACAAGGAAGTGCAGCTGCCCTGGCCGACCGAGCTCTTCACGCAGGGCGACGCCAAGCTCGGGCCGGCCAAGCTCAAGGTCGTCGACAAGTACAGCTTCGAGCTCAAGTTCTCCAAGCCCTACGGCTACTTCATCGCCGACCTCAACTCCTGGATCCCCTACTACAACATCCTGTTCAAGCCGGCCCACTACCTGAAGCAGTTCCACAAGAAGTACGCCAAGCCGGCCGAGCTGGCAGCGCTGGTGAAGAAGAACCGGCGGGCCAACTGGGTGCAGCTCATCACCTACAAGGACGTGGCTCACTGGGACGTCGGTGCTCCCCAGGCGCTCGGCCTGCCGACACTGAACGCGTGGGTGCTGACCCAGTCGACGGAGAACCGCAGCGTCTACGACCGCAACCCGTACTTCTGGCACGTCGACAGGTCCGGCCACCAGCTCCCGTACGTCGATCAGGTCGTCATCGACCGGGTGGTCGACGCCGACGCCCTGACCAACGCTGTCCTGGCGGGGCAGGTGTCGCTCGCTTCGGGTGGCGAGGTGAGCCTGAACAAGATGCCGGTCTACAAACAGAACGCCGCGCGCTCGAAGTTCCGGGTCTTCACCACGAAGTCGTTCAACAACCCGCTGCTGATGTTCCTCAACCAGGACTACCAGTACCAGAACCCGGCCAGCGCCTGGCAGAAGCTGATGAGCGATCCAGCTCACCGGTTCAGCAAGGCGGTCGCGGCCGCGGTCGACACCGAGGGCATCAGCAAGTCCGTGTACTTCGGGCTGTACCAGAAACTGGGGCCCGAATGGCAGGGCCACGACCCCGGGCTGGCCAAGCAGCTGCTCGACGAGGTGGGGATGAATCGTACCGACGGTAAGGGGTTCCGGCTCGGCCCCGACGGCAGGCCGTTCGTCTTCCGGCTGACCCACGCGGCAGGATCGCCGGACTTCGACCCGGTCGCGGAACTGCTGAAGGAACAACTGCAGCAGGTCGGTATCAAGGTCGAGATCGAACGAGTCGAGGGCACCTTGTTCGACCAGTGGAAGGCCGCCAACCAGATTATGGCGTCGATGGCCTGGAACGACGGGCCGGCCTGGGCGTCGGGCATCTCCGAGGATTATCTGCCGACCAGCAAGGGGCCGTGGTCACCCGCGACCTGGACGTACTTCACCTCCAACGGCAAGGAGGGACGCAAGCCGCCGGCGAACATGCAGAAGTTCTACGAACTGGCGACCGCGCGCAAGGCGTTCCCGCCGGAGTCGCCCGAGGGCAAGAAACTGTACGACGAACTGATGACGTGGCTGCGTGAGAACTACGCCTTCATTCCGACCGCCGGCGTGCGGGTCACCCCCAACATCGTCGACACGCGACTGCGGAACGTGCCGAAGGAAGGCGCGCCGTACGAGCTGGACACCTACATCAACGCCGAGGCCATGTGGTTCGCCGATGAGTGAGCCGGCTCGACCCGGAAGGGAGGCACTCTGATGGCTCGGTTCGTGCTCCGCCGACTGCTGACGCTGATCCCGTTCCTGTTCCTGATCTCGATCGTGTCGTTCGCCGTGATCCAGCTTCCCCCGGGCGACTTCGTCGACACCTACGTCCGCAACCTCGAGGTCCAGGGCGGCACGGTCAACCAGGGACAGCGGGCCGCGATCGAAGCCCAGTACGGCCTGGAGAAGCCCATGTACGTCCAGTACGGCATCTGGATCGACCATGTCGCCCACGGCGACTTCGGAAACTCGTTCCTCTACGACCGCCCGGTCGGCGACATCCTGAAGGAGCGGGTGCCGCGGACCGTCGGCATCGCCTTGGCCGCGATGTTGCTGACCTGGCTGATCGCGGTCCCGATAGGCATCTACTCCGCACTGCGGCAGTACTCGATCTGGGATCACCTGTTCACCTTCATCAGCTTCGTCGGGCTGGCCGTTCCCGGATTCCTGCTCGCCCTCGTGCTGATGTACGTGGTCTACGAGAAGACCGGGTGGCTGGTGACCGGCATGTTCTCGCCGGAGTACCGGGCCGCGCCGTGGTCGGTGGCGAAGTTCGTCGACATGCTCAAGAACCTGTGGCTGCCGCTGCTGGTCCTGTCCGTGACGAGTGCGGCCGGAGTGATCCGGGTCCTGCGTGCGTCACTGCTGGACGAGGTCAAGAAGCAGTACGTCACCACGGCCCGCTCGAAGGGCATGCCGGAATGGAAGCTCGTCCTGCGCTACCCGGTGCGGATCGCCATCAACCCGCTGATCTCCACGATCGGGTGGATGCTGCCGGCCCTGGTCGGCGGTGAGGTCGTCGTCTCGAAGGTCCTCAACATCCCGACGACGGGCCCGGTGCTGCTGGAGGCGATCCTCGCCCAGGACATGTACCTCACCGGCGCGCTGGTGATGATCCTGAGCACCCTCACAGTCATCGGGACACTGGCCTCCGATGTTCTGCTGGCCGTGGTCGATCCCCGCATCAGGTACGAGTGAGGTGCAACTGATGACCGAGACAGCAACTCACGAACCGCAGACCAAGGATCGGCACTACGTCAACCGCCGGGGCGCCGAACTGCTCAAGGAGCAGAAATCGGCGCGCGGCCGGCGTCAACGGCGGACCGAGGAACGGCTGAGGGAAGCCTCGCAGGCGCGGCTGGTGCGCGCCAGATTCACCAAGCACCGCCTCGCCACCGCGAGCCTGATCCTGCTCGTGGCCATGTACGCCATCGCCGTGTTCGCCGACTTCGTCGCACCGTACGACAAGCTCCAGCGATTCGAGGACGCGCAGTACACCGCGCCCACCCGGGTGCACCTGATGGACCAGCAGGGCAACTGGCACCGGCCCTTCATCTACGAGACCCGGAACGAGCTGAACCCGGACACGTTCCAGTACGAGCAACGGGTCCCCGACGGCGCGCAGCGGTATCCGATCAAGCTGCTCGTGAAGACGAAGCCGTACAAGCTCGTCGGCGTCGTTCCACTGGAGCACCGGCTGTTCGGCACCGAGGGGCGCCCGGTGTTCCTGCTGGGCAGCGACCACCTCGGCCGGGACCTGTTCTCGCGGCTGATCCACGCATCCCGGGTGTCCCTGCTGATCGGTCTCGGTGGTGTAGCGCTCAGCTTCGTGCTCGGCGTCACGCTCGGCGGAATCTCGGGCTACTTCGGCGGCCTGACCGACTCGGTGATCCAGCGCCTGATCGACTTCCTGATCAGCATCCCGTTGATCCCGTTGTGGATGGCGTTGTCCGCGGCGATCCCGCAGGGCTGGTCAGGCATCCAGACCTACTTCGCAATCACCTTGATCCTCTCCCTGGTGGGCTGGACCGGACTGGCGCGGGTGGTCCGCGGCAAGGTGATGTCGCTGCGCGACGAGGACTATGTCACGGCCGCCAGAATCTCCTCCGCGGGGCACTTGTCCATCATCCGCAGACACCTGCTGCCCGGGGTGACCAGCTTCCTCGTCGTGCACATCACCCTCGCGATCCCGGGGATGATCCTCGGCGAGACCACGCTGAGCTTCCTCGGCCTGGGCATCAGCGCCCCGGACGTCAGCTGGGGAACCCTGCTGCAACAGGCCCAGGACGTCACCGTCGTCGCGAACTACCCCTGGCTCCTCGCACCGGCCGCCTTCCTCGTCCTGGCCGTCGTCTTGTTCAACTTCGTCGGCGACGGACTCCGCGACGCCGCCGACCCCTACTCACGCTGATGTTCTCGAAAGGTTGGGAGTCCTCCATGCGGATCTTCTACAAACCCGCCCCCGGTGTCGTCGGCGACTGCATCCCCTTCTACGCGGACGGTCGCTACCACGTGTTCTACCTCAGGGACTACCGCGACAGGGACTCGTACGGCATCGGCAGCCCGTGGCACCACGTCTCGACCGACGACTTCGTCACCTTCGTCGATCACGGCGAAGCACTGTCGAAGGAGACCATCGACGACCAGGACGTCACCGTCGCCACCGGATCGGTCATCACCGACGACGCCGGGCTGCACCACATCTTCTACACCGGGATCAATCCGTACTTCCGTGACGACGCCCACCGCGAGCAGGCCATCCTCCACGCCACCAGCAAGGACCTGATCAGCTGGACCAAGGTGGCCGGCGAGGTCTCGTACGCCGACGAGATGCGCTACGAACGCCATGACTGGCGCGACCCGTTCATCTACAAGGACCCCGGCACCGGCCGCTACAACATGCTGGTCGCTGCCCGCACGGCGCACGGTCCCGTCAGTCGCCGCGGTTGCACAGCGCTCCTCACCAGCGACGACCTTTCGAACTGGAGCGTCGAGGAGCCGTTCTACGCCCCGGCCCGGTACCACGGTCATGAGTGTCCTGACCTGTTCCGGATGGGTGACTGGTACTACCTGGTGTTCTCCGAATACACCACCCGAACGGCCACTCGCTACGTCATGAGCCGCTCCCTGCAAGGGCCATGGCTCACTCCGGCCGACAACCTGTTCGACAACCGGGCCTTCTACGCCGCGAAATCCGCCGGGGACGAGCAGGGCCGCAGGTACCTGTTCGGCTGGAATCCCAGCAAGGTCGGCGACGCGGACGGTGGTGACTGGCAGTGGGGCGGCAGCCTCACGGTTCACGAGATCGTGCAGAACGACGACGGAACCCTCGGCGTCCGGATGCCCTCGACCCTGGCTTCCGCGTTCGGGCAGCCAAGCCGGCAAGGACTTCAGCTGAGTGACTCCAGCTGGGTCGCCACGCCGGAGGGATACCGGGCGGACTCCCCGCACGCCTACACCGAGGCCTACGGCGAAGCGATGCCGGCGAGCTGCCTGATCGAAGGCGAACTCACCTTCACCGAAAACACCGGCACAGCGGGTGTCCTGCTGCGAGTCGATGCCACCGGCGACACCGGCTACTTCCTGCGCTTCAACCCTGACCGGCAGGCTGTGCAGTTCGGCAAGATCGGCGGCTACCGCAACTGGTACGTCGACCACATGCCCGAACTCGACCGGCCGCTCCCCATCCAGTCAGGTGTGCCGATCCGCTATCGCATCGTTGCCGACGGCACAGCCTTCGTTGCCTACGTCAACGATCAGGTCGCGCTCAGCGGACGGCTTTACGCTCCATACCCCGGACGGGTCGGCTTGTACGCGGACGGCGCCACCGTCACCGCCAGCACCCCGACCGTCCGGCAAGGAGCGCGATGACGGACGAGAGTAAGCTCCCGACGGTTGCCGACCTCGGCGAGCTGGCCTGGCGAGATCCGCACCGGCCGCGGTTCCACTTCGTGTCGCCCGGTGGCTGGCTCAACGATCCCAACGGCCTCACCCAGTGGGGCGGCACGTACCACCTCTTCTACCAGTACAACCCGGACTCGGCACGGCACGAGCGCATCCACTGGGGCCACGCGGTGAGCATGGATCTCGTGCACTGGAGTGACGAGCCGATCGCCCTGACTCCAGAGGACGGGCCCGATGCAGACGGCTGCTGGTCCGGCGTACTGGTGAATGATCGCGGCGTACCGACCATGATCTACTCCGGCCGCCGCGACGGTACAGAACGAGCCTGCCTGGCCACTGGTGATCCTTCGCTACGCAACTGGCGCAAAGAACCCGGCAACCCAGTGATTCCCGAACCGCCGGACGACCTCGACCTGGTCGCCTACCGCGACCACAGCGTCTGGCACGAAGGCGGCCAGTGGCACCAGCTCATCGGCGCCGGCATCTCCGGGCGCGGAGGTGCGGCATTGCACTACACCTCCCCCGACCTGCGTTCCTGGCAGTACGAGGGCCCTCTGCACACCGCTGACGGCGACAGGCCGGGCACGCTGTGGACCGGAACCATGTGGGAATGCGTCGACCTGTTCGCACTCGGCGAGCGTCACGTCCTACTTTTCTCCGTCTGGGACGACGGAACGACGCACTATCCGGCGTACTACGTGGGCGACTACGCCGACGGCAAATTCGTCGCCACGTCACTGCACCAGCTCGACTACGGCCTGCGCCACTTCTACGCTCCTCAGTCGATGACCGACTCCGACGGCCGCCGGATTGCCTTCGGCTGGATCCAGGAAGGCCGAACGGACCTCGCCACCCAGCGGGCCGGCTGGTCCGGCGCGATGTCGCTGCCGCGACAGCTGACCATCGGCCGCGACGGCCAGCTCGTCCAGGAACCTGTCGCGGAGATCGCGGCGCTACGACGCGACCACGTGGCAGTACGGCCGCAGACGCTCGAGCCCGGAGTCGCCATCGAGCTGTCCGAGGTGATCGGCGACCAACTGGACATCGAAGCCCGGCTCGTCATCCCGGACGGCGCGTACGCCGAGATCGCCCTCCGCTGTTCACCGGACGGCACCGAACGTACTGTCATCTCCATCGACCGAGCAGGGACCGGCGAACTGCGACTCGACCGCGCCAACAGCAGTCTGGATCCTGACGTCGACCGGACGCCACTGGCCGGAGCACTGCCGATCCCGGCCGACGGAAGCGTCGAACTCCGGATCATCGTCGACCATTCGGTGCTGGAGATCTTCGCCAACGGCCGGGCCCTCACCGCGCGGATCTATCCCACCCGCCCCGATGCCACCGGCGTCTCGCTGCGCGTTTCGGACGGCGCTGTCCGGCTTGAGCAGCTTGACGCCTGGACCATGGCCGACATCTGGACCGGCCCGCGCCCGTTGCGGCCCTGACAAGGAGACAACAACTTGTACGAGTTCGCACCCACCATTCGGCCGGGAGTGGTCAGCCGCTCGATCACCGCCGAGAACCCGACCGGCGCCAAAGGCGCCGGCGGCCGGGCAGCCTCACAACTCGGCGCCGGCCGGAAGGGCCGGCCGTGTCTGACCCTGCCCGCAGGTGAGACCACCGAGCTCGCCCACATCGAGGGCAGCGGCCGGATCACCCACCTCTGGTTCACCCTGCCCGACCATACCGACGCCGTCGGGTTCGTTCTCCGCGATCTCGTCCTCCGCGCCTACTGGGACGGCGAGGACACCCCGTCGGTCGAAGTACCGATCGGCGACTTCTTCTGCTGTGGCGCGGGAACCCGGGCGCTGATCACCTCGGCGCCGATCACCGTCGCGCCGACCGGCGGCATGAACTGCTACTTCCCGATGCCGTTCGGGACCGCCGCGCGGATCACGATCACCAACGAACACCCGGTGGAAGTCGGAGGATTCTTCTTCCAGATCGACTACCAGCTCGGCGAGTCCCTACCCACCGACACCGGTCGGTTCCATGCCCAATGGCGCAGGCAGAACCCCACCGAACCGGGCATCGACTACACCATCCTGGACGGCGTCCGCGGCCGTGGAGCCTACGTCGGTACCTTCCTCAGCATCACCGCCCTCGAGCGCTACTGGTGGGGCGAGGGCGAAGTGAAGTTCTATCTCGACGGCGACGACGAGTATCCGACGATCTGCGGAACCGGGACCGAAGACTACGCAGGCGGTGCCTGGGCCTTCCAGGACCAGCTCAGCTCGACCGTCGAGCCCGATGTGCTCACTTTCAGCGCGCCCTTCTCCGGGTACCCGCAGTACGCCACCCGCGATACGTCGAAACAGGCGGTGTACACGACCGCCATGGCGCCCGTGCACGGCATGTACCGGTGGCACCTGCCAGACCCGATCCACTTCGAGCAAGACCTGCGCGTCACCGTCCAGCAGATCGGACAAGTCGGCCCGGACCTGTTCGAGCGCAGCGACGACGTCTCCTCGGTCGCCTACTGGTACCAGCTCGAGCCGCACGCGCCGTTCCCCCAATTCCCTAGCAGAAACGAGCGGAGACCCCGATGACCCATCCCCGAATCTCTCGCCGCGGCGTGGTGGCAAGCGCCGGCGGCCTCGCGTTGGGCGGCGCGGCAGCAGTGTTCTTCAGCCCGCCCGCAGACGCTTCGACCGGGCCGGCCGGCGCACCAGGCAAGGCTCGTAGGCCGACCTACCGGCCGACATACCACTTCAGCGTGCCTGACAACTGGAAGAACGACCCGCAGCGGCCGATCTATGTCAATGGTGAGTATCTGTACTACTACCTTTACAACGCCGACTACCTCAACGGCGGGCCAGGCACCGCGTGGCGGCTGGCGACGACGCGCGACCATGTGCGCTTCCGCGACCGCGGCATCGCGATCCCGAAGAGCAGCGACGGCAACGGCGACTGTTGGTCGGGCAGTGTCGTCGTCGATGAACATGGCAGGGCCGGCTACGGAGACGGAGCGATCATCGCGCTGGTCACGCAGGCGCCGAAGGGCGTGCAGGCGCAGTACCTGTGGTACTCGACAGACGGCGGACGCAAATTCCAGGCTGGTCCGACGGACCCGGTATTGCCGAATCCTGGTGTCCGTGACTTCCGCGACCCGAAGATCATCTGGGATGCCGACCGCTCGCACTGGGTCCTCGCCAACGCCGAGGGACAACGCATCGGCTTCTACGTCTCCCTCGACCTGCACTCATGGCAGTTCGCCGGCGAGTACCGGCGTACGGACATCGGGCTACTGGAGTGTCCCGACCTGTTCACGATGACCGCGGACGACGGAACGCAACACTGGGTGCTGGGCGTCAGCGCGAACGGCAAGGCCCGAGGTCTGCCCGCGACCTACGCGTACTGGATCGGGGCATTCGACGGCGCATCTTTCGTACCCGACGCCGACGCACCGCAGTGGCTCGACTGCGGCTTCGACTTCTACGGCGCCGTCACCTACCCGCACCATGACGCGAACGGGAACGAGAATCCAGCACTCCGGCACGCCATCGGCTGGGCCAACTTCTGGGACTACCCACACAACACTCCCTCACTCGTGACCGACGGCTACAACGGCGACGACATGATCACGCGAGACGTCCGGCTGCTGCGAACCGGCACGGGCTACGCGCTAGCCTCGTCGCCCACCGCGGCACTGCACGACTATGTGACTCGCACGCACCGGATCGGCGACGTACGCCTCTCCGGTGTTCGCGACCTGGACGTGCGCGCCACCGCCTACGAACTGTCGTGCGAGCTCGAGTGGAATCCAACGTCGCCGCCGTCCAACATCGGCTTCGAACTACGCCGCGCACCACACGGCGGCGGCCGCCACGTCGCAGTCGGCGCCTACCTGAACGGCCCCTTCGCCTACGTCAACCGCCGCCCGACCGTGAACCCGACCGGCGGCGAATCGCAGTCGCCGATCGACCCCACGACCGGACGACTGGCCATCCGCATACTCGTCGACCGCTCGAGCGTCGAGTACTTCATCGACGACGGCCGCGACGTTCACTCCCACCGCGTCTTCCCCCTCCCAGCCGACGACCACATCCGCCTGTTCGTCAACGACGGCGAAGCAACCTTCCGCGCCCTCACCATCCGCGAACTGAACGTCGACACGCCCAGCTGACCCCGAACACATCGCGGCGAACGGCAGTACTGCAGCGGACTGGGCCAACGCCGACCGGTCGCACCCAGGACGGTCATCACACGCGACAGCACCAACGAGCCGGCTCCGCGGCGTACTGTGGAAATATCCGGGACCGACGACACTCCGCTCCTGAGGTGCCAGCCACACCCGGCGCCTGTGCAGGGAGAAGACCCATGTCCGGACTACGTCGCACTCGCAGCAGCACCTCGAGACACCGCGCCCCCGCCGAACGGGCCACCGCAACCCCACCCGGCCTACCACCGGAGCCGGACGACCAAAGAGACGTTGTGGACATCCCACCGTCACCCGCGGATCCTGCCGTCGTGACACCGAGCGCCTCTACGACACAGGTACCGAGAACCCGCGCCGGGGCAGCCTGGGTCGGCATCTGCGCCGCAGCCCTCGCTGCGGTCGTCCTGATCGTCTTCATGCTGCAAAACACCCGCACCGTCCAGATCAGCTTCCTCTGGATGGACGGCTCACTACCGCTGGCCATGGCACTGCTGATAGCGGGCGTCGGCGTCGGCATCGTGACCATGCTGATCGGAACCGCACGACTCACCCAGCTACGACGGCTCGCCCGACGCCGCCGGCAGCCGGCCACCCATGCCGGCCCACCATCATCAGAACCGGGCAACACGGCAACCACCGACTGAAACCAGCCGCCGTGGGGAACCAACACACCACGTTCAAGCCGGGCGAGGGGCCTGACGCAGCCAACTCGTCGTACGGCCTCGCGCGATCAACGGAGTTGCCGAGCTAGCAAGTCGCGTTTGCATGGATGGGTCTGCCTTGTCCGAACGAGGGAAAGCGGTTTGTGAATTCGCTGGACGCTTTGAGGAGGTCGCGAGCGTAGCCGGGTGCGTTTGAAGCGGATGCGTCGACGTCGAGCTCGAGGATCGTGCGGATGTCGGCGGGTCCTTCGATCAGGGACGCCTCTACCCGGATCCCGTCGTGGTGGATGTCGTCGACGAGTGCGCGTGTCAGCGCGCGGAAGGGCATCAGAACCGTTGATGCGCCGATCCGTTTGACCTCGTCGCGCCAGTTGCTGTCGGTGTCCGGAACATGAAGGCCGACGCCTCGCGGCAGGCCGGTGCTTGCGCTGACGAAGTCGGCCAATGACAGGGAGCTGAAGCTTGTCACGATGCATCGTGCTTGATCGCTTTCGGAGCGCCGGCTCAACAGGTCGGCAAGAGGCTGTGCCGCGGCCAGCGCTTTGATTTCGATCCTTAGCAGGGCGGTCGTCGAGTCGAGCACCTCGTCCAGTGTCGGGATGCGCTGGTCCTGGCCTAGGTTGACGCTTCGGATCTGTTCGAGTGTCAGGTTTTCGATGGGCGTCCGCAGATGGGGTGTCGAGGTCGCGGCGGTGCGTTCGACGGTGCGGTCATGGAGGACAACGAGGGCGCCGTCTCGAGTGAGCTGGACGTCGAGTTCGTTCTCGTCGACGCCGACGGCTTCCGCGCTGGCGAAAGACAGCAGAGTGTTCTCTGGCGCCGCAGCCATGTTTCCGCGGTGCCCAGCGAGGACGAATGTCCGTGGTGTGGTCACGTGTCTCCTAGATCGGGGTTTGGTTCAGGTGGTGTTGGGCGCGTTCGGCGGTTCTGGACGTTCATCGGTGGATCAGATGTGGTGTGATCGCGTCAGCGAGCAGCGGGGGCGCGGCTAGGAGGAGCGGTGTCCGGGGCGAGTCCTTCCCGCCTTGAACATGGGCGCCGGCGCGCGTGGCGATGAGTGCTGCTGCCGCGTAGTCCCAGACGGGAAGGTCCCACAGGAAGCAGGCATTGAGTCGCCCGTCGGCGACTGCGCAGATCTCCAAAGATGCGGCACCGTTGAGCCGGAAGTCGCGAATCCTGGGGGCGAGCCGAGCCATCGCGGCAACGACACGATCGCGCTTGCTGTGGTCGTAGCCGAAGCCGGTGGCGACCAGGGCGTCGGCGAGGGTGACTTGGTCATCGACGCGCAGTTCGCGTCCGTTGAGGACAGCTGGCTGATCTGCGGTCGCGGTGTATTCAGCGTTGAGCTCGGGGGCGAAGACGCAGCCGGCCAAGGTACGACGCCGGCCGTCAGGCTCGCGGGTCGTCGCGGCGATCGACACCGCGTAGTAGGGCGATCCGAACAGGTAGTTCACGGTTCCGTCGATGGGGTCGACGATCCAGGAGATTCCTGACGTGCCACGTGTCGGTTCGCCCTCTTCGCCGAGAAAGCCATCGTCCGGGCGGGCGGCTGCCAGGTCCCTGCGGATCAGTGATTCGACCGCGGTGTCTGCCTGGGTGACGATGTCCAGTCGATTCGATTTCGTCGACGCGATGCTGATTCCATCAGCGCGCATCTTGGCGGCCAGCTCGCCGCCCCGTTTGGCGCTGCTTCGAGCGATGTTCAGTAGTTGTTGGGTTTCTAGGTTCGTCAAGTCGGATACCGCCTCGGATAGTCAGTCTTGTTCGGGCCGGGATTGGCGATGCGGGCCTTGTGTTTGCCGATGTGGGCAGGGCGAATCGACGCAGCACGGCGTAGAGGTGTAGTCCGCGTTCGGCCGTCACCCGCCAGAACGCGTCACGAACGGTCTAGTGTGCGGGCGCCGGTCCCGTTGTGCGGCTTACGAGCAGGTCACCGGGAACGAATACTTCGCGGCTCTCGAGTTCGTCGCCCTGGATCAGCTTGTGCACGAGATCGACTGCTGCGGTCGCCAAGCCAGCTGTCGGAACGCGGAAGGTGGTCAGCCCGAGGGCCTCGTGGTCGAGGGGCGGGAGCCCGTCGAAGCCGGCGACCGACAGATCGCCAGGAACCGACAGCCCGAGATTCGCGGCCGCGGCGAGCACATCAAGTGCGATGAAGTCGTTGTTGCACAGCACCGCGGTCACCGACTCCTGGTGCAGCCCGGAGAGCACGTCCATCAGGTTGGTATCCGGTTCGACAATGACGAGGCGGTGGCGAATACCTCGGGCTTCGAGGTGGCTGCGCATCCTTTCGATCCGGACCCACTGGGTGGGAGATTGCTCCGGCGGGACTGCGGTCAAGGCAACGGAGGTATGTCCGAGCGCGGTGACGTGCTCAATGAGCACTACCCCGTCGTCGGGGTCCGGAGCGACGAACGGCACGTCGGGGTTGGATGCTTGGCCCATCTGCCCGACGAGAACCAGCGGAACCTGGCTTGCGATACGCCGTATCGTCAGCGGGTCGACAACCGGTGAGGCAACAACGATCCCGGCTGCCCGAAGACCGGCGAGAACCATCAGCGACCGGTAGTTGGCTTCGTCGGCCTGATCGAACGAGGACACAGTCAACACCTCGTACCCGCGTGTCCCCGCTTCGCCGGTGAACCCTTTGGCGAGATGGCCATAGAACGGGTATTCCGAGTTCCGCAGGAACAGACCCAGCATTGCCGTTGACGGCGCCGACAGGCTGCGAGCGATCTGGTTCGGGACAAAGTCGAGCTGCTGGACCGCCTGCCGCACCTTTTCGAGGTTCTTCCGGCTGACTCCAGGCTGTCCTAGCAGCGCACGAGACGCCGTCGACTTCGACACGCCGGCCAACAGCGCAACATCACGGATCGTGCTCGCTCTTCGGCTGTCGTCCTGAGGGTCGCCGTCCACCAAAACGCCGTCTGGGGAGTCTGCGTCGGCGCTGCTGGGCACGGGACTCATGCTACCGGCCCTCGCGAGGTGTACTTCACGCCGACCTTCGCCTGCGAGGTGCGGACTTTTGCCATCTTCTGTTCAGTCCCTTCTGTGAGGTTCGTCCACCAGGCGCCGGTCACTTCAGACCGCTTCGCGCAACGCTGGCGATGAATCGCTTCTGGAGGACGAGGAAGACGACGACCATCGGCAGTGCGGCGAGTACACCGGCGGACATCAAGACGTTGTAGTCAGTGGTGTACGAGCCGCGGAGCAGAGCAATTCCTGGTCCCAGGGTCAGCTTGTCGATCGACCTGTTGACCACGATCGGCCACAGCAGTTCCTTCCACTCGGACAGGACAGTCAAGATCGCGAGTGTGATGAGGCCGCCGCGGGCGATCGGCACAACGATCGTGCTCAGGATGCGCAGGTGTGATGCGCCATCCATCCGAGCCGCCTCGACCAACTCCCGCGGGATGCCGCGAAAGAACTGATACAGCAGGAACACCCCGAACACGTCGAAGATCGACGGCAGGAACAAGGCCACCAGGGTGTCGGTGAGGCCGCACGCGGAGATGATCGCGAAGTTCGGGACGACAAAGATGTCGCCGGGGACCATGATCAGGGCCAGAACGGTGACCAGGATGACCCGCGCTCCCGGAACCTTGATGACGGCGAGCGCATACGCGGCGAGGGTGCAGATGACCAGCGTTCCGATCACCCGTCCAACCGACGCGACGACGGTATTCCCAAAGAGCGTCAGATACGGGATCCGGTCGAACACCCCGCGGGCCCCGTCGAGGGTCGCTGGATCGGGTATCGGCTTCGGTGGGACCAGGAGGGTCTGGCCCGGCGTCATCAAACCTGTGGCGGCCATCCAGGCGAACGGCGCGAGAATCAGAAGACCGACGGCGGCAACGACGGCGACGGTCCACCAGCGGACGCGATGTCGGTGCAGCATCAGCCGTCCTCCCCGTAGTGAACGAAACGACGTTGCAGACGGAACAAGACGATCGATACGGCCAGGATCAGCACGAAGAGCAGGGAGGAGACGGCCGAGGCATAGCCACGGTCACCGACGTTGAGGAACGCCAGTTGGTAGTAGTAGTAGACGGCCGTGAGCCCGTAATTCACTGAAGCTGACTGCTCTGGCGGCAACAAGATGTAGGCCACGTCGAACAGCTTCAGTGTGCCGATCGTCGTGGTGAGGATGACGAAGAACAGCGACGGGCTGAGAAGCGGCAAAGTGAGCGAGAAGAACTGGCGCGCCGGCCCAGCACCGTCGATGGTGGCCGCCTCGTAGATGTCGGACGAGATTTCCTGCATGCCGGCATAGAGGATGATCGTCGGGACGCTGAAGGACAAGAAGACGACGATCACCGTGATGACGACAGTGACACCGGCCGGGGATCCGAACCAGCTGACCGGCGAGCCACCGGCGGCCTGGATGATGGCGTTGATGAGACCGTACCGGGTCTGGAACAGCCACCCGAACAACAAGATGGCTGCCGTCGGGAGGCACACTGCCGGCAGGAACACGATGGCTCGGAACGCTGACTGCCCGCGGAACCTGTACTGCATCAGCGTGGCGCACAGCAGTGACACCACGACCACACCAGGCACGACGAACGCGGCAAACTTGAACGTGTTGCCCAACGCGATCCACAGTTGGCTGTCGGAGAGCAACCGTTGGTAGTTGGCGAGCCCGGTGAACCTCGCCGTTCCGAAGGCACCGGCCTTGTTGAACGACAGCCACACGTTGTAGCCGAAGCCGTAGAAGCGGAAGACCAGTAGTCCAGCAAAAAGGGGAAGCAGGAACAGGAAGCCGATCCGGGCGTCCCGCCGGCCGGGTGCATGCCGCACTGTGGGGCGACGCAGGCCCTCCTTGACGCCCTCGGGGCGCCGAAGCGTGAGGCTGGTCATTGCTTCAGTGACCTCGTGAGGATGGCGTCGGCCTTGCTCGCCGCCTCCGACGCGGAAATCGACCCGGCGTAGTACGGCCCGGCCACCGTGCTCTCGATCTCCGGCATGACCGCGCGGATCTTCGGGAACTCGGTGGTGGTGCGCAGGTAGTTCTGCTCGAGCGTCACATCGAACGCTTTCTGCATCCCGTCGATCTTGCTGTTCGCCTTGTAGTACGCCTCCTTGACACCAGCAGACACGTTGGCGGGGAAGGACGCGCCACCTTCGGCTTGCAGCTGGGCACCCTCATCGGAGGTGAGGTACTTGATGAGTTTCCACGCCGCGTCCTTCTGCTTGGAGTTGGCGTTCATGACGTAGGACAGCCCGTTGGTATCGGTCGCTCGCGACCCGTTGACCGAGGGTTGCGGGACCATCTGGAACGTCCCGCTCGCGACGTTGGCCTGCGCGAGCAAGGACAGCTCCCAGGACGGAACCTTCGCCATCGCAATGCTGCCCGACAGCAAGGACTGCGTCCCCTTGAAGTCGGCAGAGTCCTTGACCGGCGGGATGAGCTTCTTGTCCTGCAGGTCCTTGATCATCTCGAACGCCTTGATGCCCTGCGGTGAGGACACGGTGCCGGCGCCGTCCTTGACGACGGTGCCCCCGAGGGCGTGGATGAGGCTGCCCACTCCACGGTTGAAGTCGTAGTTGTAATACAGAGGCACGTCGGCGGACGAAGTCTGCTTCGCTTTGATCTCCCCCGCGATCCGGAGCATGTCCTCCCACGTCCACCCAGCGGTGGGAAGGTCAGTCACGCCGAGCTTCTTGAACACGGCCGCGTTGTAGACGACCGACCAGACGTCCTGATCCTTGGGGATCCCGTACTGCTTGCCGTCGAACTTGTACAAGTTGACGAGCTTCTCCGGGTAGGCGCCCATGGACACCTTGTCCTTCTCGATGTACTGATCCAGCGGCTCCAGGGCGCCGCCTTCGACGTAGACAGGGGCCCGCGAGCTCTGCCACATCACATCCGGGCCCTCGCCGGCACCAAGCGAGGCATCAAGCTTCGTGTAGTACTGATCCTCCGGCACCTGCTCCAGCGAAACCTTGACGTCCGGATTGGTGGCCAGGAAACCGTCGACGGCCTTCTGCACACCTGCCTTCTGGGCCGGATCCCAGATCATCAGGCTCACTGTGGCCGAGCCACCACCTGACGACCCCGCGGAACCCGACGAGCAACCGGCGAGGGCCGCGGCGACAGTCACCATGACCGCGGCCAGTACAAGGGGCCCGCGCGGGCCTTTGAAATGGTGCATCTTCATGCCTTCCGAGGAGATATGGTTCGTAGCGGGCCAAACTGGGACCGGTCCCGGGACCGGTCCCAGTGCGGGACGCTACCACCACCAGGACGATCCGAGAAGAGGGAGCTATGCGAAATTCATCCTCGCTTCACCCCACCCACACCGTGGTTGTCGAACGGCAGTGCAGTCGTCGCACCGCGGCCTCGGGCGGTACATCGAGGCGAAACCCGCGGAGGGGTTGAGCATGGGTTGGGCCTGGACTGGAACGACGACGACCGAGCTTCAACTGTTAGGCCTGGCCTTCGTGCTGTGCGCGATCATCGGCCTTGAACGCCTGTACCACCAGAAGGCCGCAGGCTTGCGTACCCACACGCTCGTCGGAATGGCCTCCGCGGTCTTCACCCTCATCTCCGCCTACGGATTCGCAGGCGTAGTCGGGTCCGACGTCGTCGTCGACCCGTCACGCATCGCCGCGCAAATTGTCTCGGGTATCGGCTTCCTTGGAGCCGGCGTGATCTTCATGCGCCGCGACATCGTCCGCGGCCTGACCACGGCCGCGACGATCTGGGTATCCGCAGCCATCGGCATGGCGTGCGCCGCCGGGATGCCAGTCATCGCCACAGCGCTGACCGGCCTGCACCTCGTGACGATCTTCGGACTCGCGCCACTCGGGCGGGTACTCCCGACAACGGACCGGCGACAAGTCCTTGCTGTCCGGTACCACGAAGGCGACGGTGTGCTACGCACCGTACTCGCGACAGCTACCGACATGGGATTCAATGCCGCGATCGTCTCAACATCGCTGACGCAAGGACCTCACGGCGACCGCATCGTCACGGTCAATTGCCGGTTCCGCGGCAAGGTTTCATTGCGCGAACTCGTGACCGAACTGACGGCCATCCCCGGCGTGGTCGGCATCCAAACCCGACCTGACGAGATCGCCGACGAAGACTAGCCGCCTCAACGCGACCCACACTCCGTGGCGGGGCTGGTACGGCTTGACCACGCCCGGACGGCTCGACTTCGAGCAGGACACGCTGGAGGCTCTAACACCACCAGATGAGCGCTGCCAGCAGCGACCGGCACTATCTGTCTTACGATGCCCTGCTCGCCCATCTTGAACCGAACGACCTCGCGGATCAGTCCACAATTTTGCGGGTCGACGCCGCCCCTTCGATAACGCAGAGACACCCTCGTCAGGCGTTGCGTCCGAGCAGCCCCGATCCAGCTGTACCGACTAGTCGGTGAAATAGTCGTCGTTCATGCGCGGATCGAGTTCGAAGGCCGCCAGGTGGATCCGCATGCCGGATGATTGCTGCCGGAGGTCCTCAGCGCGTTCTGTCGCCAGGTTCGATCGCTCGACCTGCCCGGCATCGAGGTAGAACGAGAGTCGCTCAACCTCCCGCCGAGCTTTCGAGATGGCCTCGAAGTTCAGTGGTTCCCCGTCGACCGCTGCTTCGAAATCGCGAACCGCTTCCTCCACCGCGGCTGCGGCCACCCGCGGCGCGAGCTCCGGCTCGATGTCAATCATGCCGTCCTCCGAAACGATGACGATTACGCACGGAAGGCTCGTCGTTCGCGAATAGCGAATCGCGGAGTTGTATCGCGCTCCTCGACCTGCGTCGCCCACCCCGGCGGCATAGCCGTCCAGGATCACACCCACGGCATGGCAGGTGCCATCAGGCGCCAGCAGGAGCGACCCATCGATCGCAGTGAGCGAATGAAACACCTCAGGCTCAAGCACTTGGGGCACGATGGCCACCGCCTGCGGCGCGAGGCGCGCCACCTCTTCCTCTGCGGATTCCGTGATCACCAACATCGTCCCATGAGCGGCCTTGGAGGCGATCAGCGCAACCTTCCAGAGGCGGGCTGCGTCGTCCTGACTGATTGTGGCGAACACACGCCGCACCGTGTCAACGAACCGTTCTTCTGAAATTCGCGGCCGCGGGACGACCGGTTTTCCGTGTTCGACCCTCATCAATCCGACCCCGCTATGTTCGAGCTCCCAGGCTCCGCGAGCGACTACAGCGATCCGGAAAGCATTCTCAGAAGTTTGGTCGTAGCCTTCTTTCAACCTGCCAAGCGCATACACCTCTTCTCCATCGCACAGAAGATCCAGACCTGGGGCGGTGATCTCCAACAGTTTGCGAAACTGCCGCTCAGCGGTAATATTTACTGGAGTCTGTAAACTTACGACGGTCGAGATATTCGCGTGGCGCCTGTCAACCAGACAGATCCCTCCCGCACCGGCGCGCCCCTCGTAGGGCATCGTCACCAATTCGCCCAACGCGTCGTACAAACTGTGCGCCAAGAAATTCCCCGTCATTGTGGCTACGGAATAGACCAG
Source organism: Kribbella sp. NPDC051620 (assembly GCF_044453825.1). NCBI lineage: Bacteria > Bacillati > Actinomycetota > Actinomycetes > Propionibacteriales > Kribbellaceae > Kribbella > Kribbella sp. NPDC051620. The sequence goes on along the minus strand of NZ_JBITDB010000001.1, from coordinate 366,163 downwards.
CGATCGCGCAGCGGCAAGGACGGCGTCTCGATCAGAAGCGTCACTGAGACTCGAGATACCTTGCGGAGCCTCCCCGGACGCCATGCACCGTGTCGCAAGGCGAAGAACGTTCTGGATGACTCCGAACGGAAGTGAGACTGTCATCGGCATATTGGTATGGGTGGACGTTGTCAACCGCGGCAGGGACTCGAATTCTTTCTTGTCGACTGAAAGCACTGGATGGACCTCGTGCTCCTCGATGCGCTGCGAGTAGCCAACAAAAAACACTCGATCACTGCCACCAGGAGCCATCGACAGCGCCGCTCCCAAGGCATCAGCCCGACTTCGGTCTCTGTATCCCGCATGACGGATCTCATTCAATTGGGGATCCGAATGGAACATTCGAAATTCCTGGCTGGCCACATAATTCGCCTGGCCGTCCGCAACCACAGTTGTAAGATGCTCGGGCTGTACATCCCCGGTCTCAGGCTCGACACAAATCGGCAGTCGTTGGGATTCCTCAGTCGCACGAAATCCGACGAGCATCGCGACCGGTTTCAGGTCAACACCGATTCTCTTGAGAGCGTACTGCGCCGTATGCTCCAGCGATAGCCGGAAGTGATGCTGGTATCCCCACATGAACTGATAGATCGTACGCACCCGATGGAGGATAGTCTTCCGGCTCGGTCGCGCGCACTGCTTCGGCTCTGTCTTAACGATGCGTGCGGCCGCCAGATACCGCCTGCCTCCAGGAGACAACCCATGCCGGCATCATCCGACCTCACGGCCTGGTCGACGATCGCGACAGTCGCACTCGGATCCTCCGTCGTGGGCACGATGGTGGGTAAGGTGCTCGACCGATCCAACTCGCGGACCGACGCCGTTCGATCCGGGTACGCCGACGCAGCGAAGGCACTCAATGCCTGGGGTCAGTTCCCGCTGCGAATCCGCCGACGTGTCGATGACGAGCCGGCAACACTTGCGCGCTTGGAGGCGCTGGGCGCGGAGATCCAGGAGTCGCTCGCTTATGCCACCGCCTGGGTTGCGGCGGACAGTGTCGAACTGGGACATGTCTTCAACCATCTTGTCCAGTCGCTGCGAGCTGAGGTGACGGTACATGCCAGGCAGGCCTGGGCGGCTGGTCCGGTAACTACCGGCGGAGCGATGAACATCGCAGGTCAGCCCCGGGCCAATGAGGAACCATCGGGTGTTCCTCCCGCCGAGTGGGTCGCAGTTCAGCTGTTCGCATCGGTGATTCACTACAGGGTCGGATGGCGGCGCTATATGTGGAGCCGGCCACTGCTACGACGCCGTCTTGGTCGGCTGTCCATACCTGAACTGGTTGAGGAAGCCTTCAAATCGAGGTCTGCTCGGCTCCTGCACCAAGCCGTTCCCGACTCATCCGACCCCGACTTGGCCAGCTAGGCATCCGGCATCATGACGAGATGACGCGCGTGTCCTTCGACACGAAGGCTACAGCTCGCGGCGTTCTCGTCGGTCCCGCTGGTGACGCTGGAGGCTCATCCGTTGCCGAAGCTGCGCGATCGCGCAGCGGGCCTGCCGCTCGACGCTGTGAGTCCTCTCGCGCTGGAGCTCTCGCGCCTCGTGGCAGCGAATGCGAAGAACGTGCCTGCGGTCGCGCGGGTCGCTGATTCCGGTGAGGTCCTTTACCGGATGATGGTGCCGGCGAAGGTTGCCGCGCAGCTCGGCAAGGGCCGGCGCCGCCGCCGGAACTGTCGCTGCCGGAGGTGCGATCACTGTCGCAGCGCCGCTGGTTCTGATGGCGATCGCGGTCGGCGCAACCGCGTATGCCGACCAGCAGCGCCGGAACGCGATCGAGCACATCGCCGACTTGCTGGAGAAGCTGCATGACGACAGGCTGGAGCAGGAGCGCGGTGAGCTCGACGGCTGCCGCGACGCCATCGACAAGGCCTCCGCGCTGCTGCTGGATCGGGGAAAGGTCGGAGCATCGCTCGGCCTCGACTCAGCTGTTCATGCGATCAGCACGGCAACGGAGAAGGCCGCCCGGCGGGTGCAGAAGTGGGAAGACGCCCTCGGCTCAATCGTCGACAACCGCATCGAAGTCGCCGATCTGGAGACTGCTTTTCCCGGTATCAGTAAGGAGGGCGGCGAGTTCCGCACCCATATCGAGCTGGCGCCCTCGCCATCGCGCTGAAGCGTCGCGTAGTCGTCTTGCAGGGAGTGGAGGCTGGTCAGAGCGACCCCGACAACCCGTTCGAAAACTTTGTCCGCAGCCTCCGCGTCGACCATCAGCGGATCGACGAGTTGGAAGCCCGCATCGACAACGTGCTCCAACGACTCTCGGCCCTTGAGTTGCGACCGCCGCAGGGCCTGATCGACAGGGTGATGACTCGAGGGCAGGTTGATGGCCTCCTTGAGACGTCCTATCGGCTCAGAGCCCTTGGTGATGGAGTAGCCGCCGCAGCCTCGACCGCAGAGGTCGTCATCGAGATCGAGAAGCACAGCGACGGGACGCTCCTGGTGCTTCCGGCCCGCGCAACCTAACCGCGACGGAGGGCTCCGTTGTAGTCAGATCGACGAACTTGGCTAATGACAAGAGGCTGCGTCGATTTCACTACGAGTGACCTTCTGCCCTGCCGGGTGCCTGCGTTCGCGTGTATGGTTCCGGACGCAGCACCCGAGATCCAAGGGGGGACGCAGGGTGGGCTTACTCGACCGTTTGCGGAAGTCGGTTCCGCAGGCACCAATCGGGCAGGGGCAGGCGGGCTCGCTACCGACGTCGCCGCCTGCCGTTCACTGGCTGACGCGGCATGCGCACTGGGTTGGTCCGGGGGCGCAGACAAGTATCGGGCGTGTGCAGTTGCCGGGTGGGATGTTGTACGTCGGCCAGGGGCTGACTGCGCCGGCCGGCATGTTCGAACCGGCTCTTATCAACCCGAGCCTTAAGCTGAATCACAGCCGGCCGGACTTCGCGGGTACCTCGATGGGGTACTGGCCCTCGTACCACGAGATAGCTCCGGAGGCGCGAGCCGCCTACCTGCATTGGCTGGCCACTGGTCGCAACCATCCGAGCGCGTACATCGGCTACGTATTCCTGTACTACTACGGCATCGAACGACGTGTACTCGTGGACATCGCGAACGATCCGACGTTGGCCTGGGAACTGCCGCAGCTACGTGGCGAGGTGCAGCGGCTGCTCTCGATCTACGGTGCCAACGACTCGTTCAATCGCTACGCGACCAGATTCCTCGGTCTGCTCGATGTGCTGACACCCACCGAATCACAGGCCTTGCCGCCACTCACCCGCGAGGACCGGTGGCAGCCGCCGCCATCGCTGCTGGTTCAGCTCGGCACATTTGCGTCCAGCGGCCAGCCGATCCCCGGTGACTGGGCATTGGCCTGGGCCTGGTATCACCCCGACGTCTCGCTGCGAACCGCAGCCACCCGCTGCACGGACGAGTTCGTCACGCTGTTCAAAGCGAGATACGCGGCGAAGTACAAGGCAGGTCTCGTGGTCAGGCCTGGGCAAACGACCGTCGGCCTCGAGTACTACGCCGCGAGCCAGGGCATCCCCTCCGCGACGCTGACCACCAACATTCCCAATGTCTTCGACGACCTCGGCGCCCGCCGGCAACTGGCATCCCTGGCTCACGCGGCAATGGACGATCTCGAGCCGTACAGCCGGTACCTCGGCCGCAACCCGGAAGGTCGCGGCACCGTCGCAGCGGCCGCGCTTTTGCCGCGTGAGCTGTTGGGTCAACCCTCAGGGGAGGTTGGCCGGCTGCGCAGTTGGGCGACCGATCTGGCCGACACCCGCCGGGTTGTCAGCGGCGACGTACTCCTAGCCCGCTGGCCGATCAAGTCGCCCGAACGGATGGCCAAGCAGGAGGCTGTCGCTTTGGCCCAACTCCTGGCCCAGTTCGACCTGGCCATCGAGCCCGACATACGCCTCGGCGGACCGGCGATCACACCTGCAACACCTGTCGTACTGTTCCACGCCACAGACGACCCACCGAACACGGCGACAGCAAGCTATGCGGCCGCCACCACGCTCCTACATCTGGCCACCGCTGTGTCGGCGGCCGACGGGACGATCAGTGAGGCCGAACAGACTCATCTCGTCTCTCACCTGAAATCGTCACTCCAGCTGACGGCAGGCGAGCGCACGCGGCTCGAGGCTCACCTCTTGTGGCTGACCGCCAGCGACATCAAGCTCACCGGTCTCAAGCGGCGGATCGAAGCTCTCAACAGACCGCAACGGGAGGCGCTCGCCGAGCTCCTGGTCAGCGTTGCGGCGGCAGACGGCGTCATCTCACCCGACGAGGTCGCCAGCCTGACGAAGATCTTCCGCCTCCTTTCCTTCGATCCGTCAGAGGTCCACAGTCGCCTCCACGCTCACCTTTCGGGCGGTACCTCCCATCGTCCGGAGCCCGCGACCGGCCCGGTCACGGTTCGCCCTGCCGGCGTACCCGATGCGGGCTATCCGATCCAGGAACCCGAAGCGGTGGAGGCCCGTCACCGGCGCACCTCAGGTTCAGATCAAGGCATCACGCTGGACCTTGCAGCGATCGAAGCCAAGTTCGCGGAGACCGCCGAGGTTTCCGCATTGCTGACCGATATATTCAGCGAAGATCAACCGGAGACCATCACGCCCAAGGCGACGACACCAGTTGACCTCGTACCATCTGACGCCCCGTCAATTGCCGGACTCGACGCCATCCACTCCACAATCCTGCGAAGGCTTGCAAGCCGCGATGCGTGGACTCGGGGCGAGTTCGAGGAAGTCGCAGCCCAGTACGGCGTAATGCCCGACGGCGCGCTCGACACCCTCAACGAAGCAGCGCTGGACGCCACCGACGAGCCATTCGTCGAAGACGACGGCAACGACACACTCACCATCAACGACTTCGCTCGGCAGGAGCTCCTCGCATGACCATCAACACCACGGCCAACACCGAGCGCATCCGCCCACGCGACCGCGACGCCATCATCAACTCGCTGCGCGCGGGCGTCGTACCGAAGATCGGACAGCACCACATCCAGGTGGGCCGCGCAGGCGAACTGACCGCGCTGCTTGCCGACATCGACCGAATCGCCGACGACGGCTCGGCCGCTCGCTTCGTCATCGGAGAGTACGGCTCGGGCAAGACATTCTTTCTGCAGCTCGTACGATCCGTTGCCTTGCAGAAGAAGCTGGTGACCGTTCATGCCGACCTCTCCCCCGACCGGCGCCTGCACGCCACCGGCGGCCAGGCCCGCAGCCTGTACAGCGAGTTGATGCGCAACATGGCCACCCGCGCCAAGCCCGACGGCGGAGCCATGGGCAGCGTGGTCGAGCGCTTTGTCACCAGTGCCCTCAGCGAAGCGAGGGAGACCGGTCGTTCGCCGGAAGCCGTGATCCGCGCCGGCCTCGGCCAGTTGACCGAGTTGACCGGCGGGTATGACTTCGCCGATGTCGTCGCGAAGTACTGGCAAGGGCATGACACCGGCAACGAACAGCTCAAGTCGGACGCGGTCCGCTGGCTGCGCGGAGAGTTCACCACCCGTACCGACGCCCGCGCGGCGCTCGGCGTACGGACGATCATCGACGACGCCAACTTCTACGATCAGCTGAAGCTCCTGGCCCGCTTCGTCCGGCTGGCAGGCTTCGACGGACTGCTCGTCGGCCTCGACGAGATGGTCAACCTGTATAAGCTGGCCAACAGCCAGGCCCGCAACTCCAACTACGAACAGATCCTGCGGATTCTCAATGACGCCCTGCAAGGGTCTGCGGCCGGGATCGGGTTCTTGTTCGGCGGAACACCGGACTTCCTCACCGACAGCCGCCGCGGTCTCTACTCGTACACCGCCCTGCAGTCGCGCCTCAGCGAGAACACCTTCGCGACCAACGGCCGAACCGATCTCACCGGGCCAGTCATCAGGCTGGCTTCGCTCACCCCGGAGGACTTGTACGTCCTGCTCAGCAAGCTGGTCCACGTACACGCCTCCGGCAACAACGAGGCCTACCTCCTTCCGGCCGAAGGCCTGCACGCGTTCATGAACCACTGCTCGTCTAAAATCGGCGACGCCTACTTCCGTACACCACGCAACACCATCCGCAGCTTCCTCGACCTGCTCGCGATCCTCGAACAGAACCCAGATCAGCGATGGGAGCACATCATCGGCTCACTGCCGGTGGCAGCCGAGTCCAACCCTGACCTCGAACCCCTTCCGGACGAGGCCGGGTCCCCTCCGAGCGCGGCACGCGACGACGACGAGCTGACGAACTTCAGGCTGTGACCACAGCCTCCGCAGATCCGGGCAACGCCTTCGATCGACTGCACCCAGGCGTTCAACGATGGATCTACGAGCAACGCTGGGACCGGCTCAGGTCGGTCCAGGCACACTCCGTCGGGCCGATCCTCGACGGCCAGGACGTTGTCATCGCCGCGGCGACCGCGAGCGGCAAGACTGAAGCCGCTTGGCTTCCGATCTGTTCCAGACTCGCGGACCAGGAGATCAAGAAGCAGCCAGGCATCAAGGCGCTCTACCTCGGACCGTTGAAGGCCTTGATCAACGACCAGCACCTACGCCTGGAGCCACTCGGGGAACGCATCGATGTCCCCGTGCATCCATGGCACGGAGACGTCGCCGGCGGTCGCAAACGCACTCTGATGAAGAACCCGGACGGCATCCTGCTCATCACTCCGGAGTCGCTCGAAGCGATGTTCGTCAGGGAAGGACACCGGCTCCCCGCCGTGTTCGCCGGCCTGCAGTACTTCGTAGTCGACGAACTGCACGACTTCATCGGTACCGAACGCGGCGCCCAACTCCAGTCATTGATGCACCGGCTCGAACTCGCCATCCGCCGAAGAGTTCCCCGCATCGGCCTGTCAGCGACGCTGTCCGACCTCGCAGTCGCCGCCGACTTTCTCCGACCGGGGCACGGACAGCTCGCATCCATCATCGACAACCCAGGCGGCGACATCGCCGAGATCAAACTGCAATTGCGTGGCTATGTGAAGACCGATCCCAAGGCCGCAACCGTGGAGGTCAGCCCTGACGACGAAGCGCCGATACACGCCAACGACGCTAGGTCGATCGCTGAACACCTCTACGCGACACTCCGCGGCAAAGACAACCTGGTATTCGCCAACAAGAGATCAGCTGTCGAAGCCTACGTAGACATCCTCCATGGCATGTCCGAAGACCGCTCGGTGCCCAACGAGTTCTTCCCTCACCACGGCAACCTGTCCAAGGAGTACCGCGAAGACGTCGAGCGCCGCCTGCGCGCACTCGATACGCCCACCACTGCCGTCTGCACCTCGACCCTCGAGATGGGGATCGACATCGGCAGTACAGATGCCGTCGCCCAAATCGGCGCTCCCTACAGCGTCGCCGCGCTGCGCCAGCGACTCGGCCGATCCGGCCGACGCGATCAACCCGCAATACTGCGCATCTACGTTTCCGAAGGCGAACTGACTGAGCGGACCCCGCCGGCCGACCAACTCCGCGCGCAGCTGGTCCAGAGCATCGCCATGGTCGAGCTCATGCTGAAAGACCGCTGGTTCGAGCCGCCCAACACAAGCGCCTTACACCTCTCGACCTTGACTCAGCAGATTCTCTCCATGATCGCCCAGCACGGAGGAGCAACAGCCCAGCAGCTCTACACAACCCTGTGCGGCACCGGACCGTTCTCGCGCGTCGACAAGGCAACGTTTGTCGATCTGCTCAGCGACCTCGGCACGAGCGAGCTTCTCACCCAGTCAAGCGACGGGCTGCTGCTGCACGGCGAGCGTGGCGACCAACTCGTCAACCACTACAGCTTCTACACCGCATTCCAGACCGCCGACGAGTACCGCCTCGTCACCCGCGGCCGAACCCTCGGCTCCATCCCTGTCGACTATCCCGTACTGGTCGGAGGCCTGCTGATCTTCGCCGGCCGCCGCTGGCAGGTAGTCGACGTCGACAGCCGATCCCGCATCATCGAACTGACACGCTCCAGCGGTGGCCGCCCTCCGATGTTCTCCGGTGGCGGCGGCGAAGTCGCCGACCTCGTGCGGCAGCGAATGCGCTCCATCTACGAGTCCTCCGACGTACCCGTCTATCTCAACAACGAAGCCCAAGGGCTTCTCGACCAGGCGCGCGCATCCTATCGGCGGCTCGGCCTCGATCAGCACCCGATCGTGGCCTGGGGCAACGACACACTCGTCTTCTGCTGGCGTGGAGATCGAATCCTCAACACCCTCGCCGTCGCCCTGAACAATGCCGGCCTCAGAGTCAGCCTCGACGGCGTCGCCCTGCAGATCAACGACAGCACCGCCGAAGACGCCCTGACGGTACTCCGCAACCTCGCCGCCAAATCCGAGCCGGACCCAGAGATTCTTGCCGCGAGCGTGGGCAACAAGCACAGAGACAAGTACGACGAATACCTCTCCGACCACCTCCTGGCCAAGGCCTACGCTGCCCACAGCCTCGATGTACCGGGAGCTTGGTCGACTCTTCGCGACCTGTCCACCGCCGAGTTCGGGATCGAATCAATCCTGCTCGACGATCATCCGTCGCCCGCTGCCCCGACCTACCCTCGCCTCGGCGAAACTCCGTTCGCCGTGATCGACCTCGAGACCACCGGCTTCGCCGGCCACCTCGACGACCGCGTAATCGAGATCGCCATCGTCCACACCGACCCACATGGCCACATCACCGGCCAATGGAGCACCCTCGTAAACCCCGGCCGCGGCGCCGGCCCAACCCAAATCCACGGACTGCACTCCGACGATCTAGCGAACGCACCTTACTTCGCGGAACTCACTGACTGGCTGACAGGCCTCCTCGCCGCACGCGTAGTCGTAGCGCACAACGCGGCGTACGACCTGACCTTCCTAACCACCGAGTACGAACGCGCCGACGTCGAGCCACCCGACTGGGCAACCCTCTGCACCCTCGAACTAAATCGCCGCCTGGGAGCGACCGACTCACTCGCCTTGGGGTCCTGCTGCGCCGCCCACGGCATCACCCTCAACGCCGGCCACACCGCGCTCGGCGATGCCACCGCCACAGCTCACCTTCTCCAAGCTTGCCTTTCCCACGCATCCAGCCTCGGCATGCTTGACTTCCCATCCCTCGGCTCCGAAAAGCCGCTACCCCTCGCCGACCAACTACCGACACCAGCGACGCCACGGCTACTCCCCCGCAGGATCTATTGACGGGACATCGTCGCTGCAACTCATCCCGGTGGCCACCAACGGACGCAAACCATGTCAGCGGCGCTGAACGGTCGCTCAGCACATGCCCTAGATCAAGGCTCCAATAACCTCAAGATCGGCACTCATGCCAAGCGCCGTCGCCCTCGCGGACAGGAGCATTCCTTCGAGGCGGTGGAGGCGCAGGAGGTCGTCACTCGTCTTACCGTCCGCAGCCTCGTCTTTGAGCCTTCGCAACGTCGTCCCACTGACATGCGGCTGAACGATGACGATCTGGGTCAGGTGGGACGCGTCCCGGAGATCAAGGGCATCGACAAACTCATTGAACCACCCCGGGTTTGATGCACACCTCCTTCGTTGGGAAGGTGGCATCTATGCCGAGCAAGTACGACGAGCAGACCAGGGTCAAGGCGGTCCGTCTGGTGACCGAGCACGTTCAGGATTACGACTCTGAGTGGGCTGCGATCACGGCGGTGGCGGGACGGTTCAATCAGCCCGCCACGGTCGGCGCGCTGCCGGTCACCGTGGCCGGGACTTGTGGCCACGACGTCGCCTATCTGTCTGGACTGGCGATGCGCCGGATCGCCGATCTGTACCCGGGCAACGCCAAGACCGATGCCCGGGACGCGTTCATCATCGCCGACGCCGCCCGGACCCTGCCGCACGTGCATGCTGCGCCGGATCAACGCCGGCGCCGAAGCGCTGGCCGAGCTGGACGTGCTCGTCGGCTACGACGACGATCTGGCCTCCGAAGCCACACGGCTCAGTAACCGCATCCGCGGCCTACTCACCGGGATCCACCCCGCGCTGGAGCGAGTACTAGGCCCAAGGCCGCACACCCGCAGTACTGGAGATCCTCATCGGCTGCGGAGGACCGACCGGAATCCGCTCGGCCAGCCGCCGGAAACTGACCGCGATCGCGACCAAGCACGCACCCAGGATGGGAGCCAAACTGGTCGATGACATCGTCCGCGCGCTCGACGGGCAAACCGTCGTCGTCCCAGGCACCAATGCCGCCGACACCGTCCTACCCAGGCTGGCCGAGAGCCTCAAAACCGTGCTGGCCCAGCGAAAGACCGTCGCAGCCGAGGTCGAGGAGATCCTTGATGCGCACCCTCTTGCCCAGGTCCTGATCGCGATGCCCGGCATCGGCATCAGGACCGCAGCCCGCCTCCTCCTCGAGATCGGCGACGCCTCCGCCTTCAAAACCTCCGGCCACCTCGCCGCCTACGCCGGCATCGCACCCGTCACCCACCACTCCGGCTCCAGCATCCGCGGCGAACACCCCGCCCGCAGCGGCAACCGCAAACTCAAACGCGCAGAGGGAAAGAGCCACAACGCCGCCCTCATCTGCCTGGCCCGACGCCGCTGCGACGTCCTGTTCGCCATGCTCCGCACCAACACCCACTACCAACCACCCACGCTCCGCGCCGCTTGACCAACCCCATAGGGACACCCCCCACCGATGGCTTCCGCGTCAATGTTCCGACGTCGGCCCACTCACCCCATCGTGCGGCTGTCGTGTGGAACTCAGCCGAGACTGTCTCGCCGGACAGCGTCGCGCATGGTGGACAGTGCTTTGGCTCTTCCCGTTGAGCGGCAGATCTGGGGAAAGCGAGCAACTCACCGACCTGGACGATCAAGGACGCTCACCGGGGTGGTAGTTGCTGATGGTCGACGGGACATCAGCGGCCGTCGGTGCGGACCAGATCGGCGTCGGCGCCAGCTGTCAGCGAGTCCCATGCTGGTCGCTCCGGGCGGCAGACCAGCCTATGGCGACAAAGGGCAGGTCAAAGGACGTGCGTACAGACGGCCGCCTACGTGACCACTGCTCTTGTCGGTCTGTCGTGTTCGCGGGCGAGTAGTCGCCTCGTTGTCAGCGCGAGCACGGACACCAGCAGCGCGGCTACGGTGAGGACCACGATGTACGAAGTGTGTAGCCCCGCTCCGATCAACAGGCCTCCGACAACAGGACCGCAGACCTGGGCCGTGTAGCGGAAGAAGGTGAAGGTCGCATTGTATGAGCCGATCCGGTTCGCAGGCGCGATGTCGGCGACCAAAGGCCCCAGGGTGGGAGAGAGCATTGCCTCGCCGATGCCGAATAGCGCATACGTCGTGATGATGAGGGCGCCTGCCGCCGTACGGTCGTTGGACGCTGGGGTCGCGAGTCCAGCAAGCAGCCATGCCACGAACCACAGCAACCCCACGAGCGCGATGACGCTGCTTCTCCGGCGGCCGTGGGTGAGCTTGAGAATGACGAACTGGGACAGGACGATCAGCACGGTGTTCGCCGTGAGAGCGAGCCCCAGGGTCTTCGTCGACAGACCCACGCTCTCGACTGCATAAGCGGGGAGACCCGACTCGAATTGGCCATAGCACACGAAGAATAGGACGAAACCCAGGACACAGATCAGCAACATCCGCCGGTCACGCAGGACGTGTCCCTCCCGCGTGAACTCTTGGACGACGCGAGCAGATGTGTGGGGACTGTCGTCCAGCGCTCTCCGCGCATCGGCAGGTTCCAGCTCGCTTCCAGGCAGCCTGATGGAGACCGTAATGGCGCCGAGAACAAGGAACATAGCCGCCTCGCCCAAGAAGAGCAGTAGAAAGCTGGAGGGACTACTCGGGTCGGCAACGAAGCCACCGACTAGGCCACCCATCCCCATGCCGAGGTTGTTCAGGAAGAACTGGACGGCGAAGGCGCGGGATCGGGTGGCGGTCGTCGTGCAGTGGACGATCAGTGTGGCCAGTGCGGGAGACACGATTGCCATAGAGGCACCCAGCAGGGATGCCGAGATGAACATCGGGATTTCCGCGCTGGACAGCCCTAGTCCGGCGGCCCCAGCGGCCGCTCCCACCGCCCCGCCTACGGCAACAGGTATGGGGCCTTTGCGATCAACTACCCTCCCGGCGAACGGCAGCGCGAAGAGTGCGGCAACGGCTAGCGTGGACATGACCGCTCCCGCGACGGCGGGGCCAAGTCCCCGTACCTCCGAGACATAGATAAAGAGGAAGATTATGGTGAAGCCGTGACCGAAGGCGCTCAGTGAGTTCCCAACCTGTACGCGCAACAGCGCACTGTTCCCCATGTCGATCAAGACGGCTGCTCCGGCCTGCCAGGGGCGCTGTCCGAGATTCGGTATAGCCGGTCCTGCAGTTCCTCGATCCGCAGGTAGTCCTTCTCCACCTGCTGCCATTCGTCTCCGGCCAGATAGGCGCGGAATGGGATGACGGTTTGGTCCACTGTCGGGGTGATAGTGCTGCCTGGCCTGAGCAGCGGCGTGAGGAGCTGGAGGGAAGGCAGGTTCTCGATCTCCTGAACCGTCGCCGGCTCAAGTCCTTCAACGTGACCGGTGCGCGCTGAGTGCGCGCTGAAGAGTATGGCCTCCTGGTGCTTGCGATAGCGGCCGTCGGCGTACGTTGCTATGAAGCGCTCCGGGTCCGCATAGGCCAGCGCGGTGAGTTGGGCTTGGTCGTGGCCGAGGCAGCGTTGATGGAAGTCAACATGGAGGTGACCGTCCATACGGGCACCGATTTCGACGAGTGCAGGGCCTTGGGACGTCATCATTACCTCGGCGTGCCCAGGTCCGTGGGTGATGCCCAGCGCGTCGAGGACGTCACGTGTGTAGGCGTCGAGGCGTGCGACCAGTTCTGTGTCGGGATCGATCAGGACATCACGCCCGTAGATCTTCTTGTTGGGGCCAAGGAAGATCTTGTCCATACGCCACACACCGCAGACGTAGTGGCGGCCGTCACGGCTGACCGTGTCGACGATGTATTCGTCACCCTCCAAGAAGGACTGGGCCAGTACGTGGGTGTTGACTGCGTCGAAGATCGTACTGCTGGACAGGACGTCCTTGGCCGCCTGGGCGACATCGTCATCGTTGTGGCAGATGGAGACGCCGTCAGTGGAGGCTGAGGTCAACGGCTTGACCACGACGGGGTAGTCATCACGCGCTCGGGCCCACGCAACGACCTTGTCGACGGAGTCGGCCAGGACCTGATCGGCGCACCGCAGTCCGGCCTCACGTAGCCGCTCGATCATCAGGTATTTGTTTCTGCGGGCAGCAGAAAGGGCGCTTCCGTTGGTAGGCAGACCAAGCAGTTCGCTGAGCCGGTCGGCCGCAGGGACGCCGGGTTCAATTCCTGGTACCACGGCTATGAGTCGATGCTGCCGTAGTCGAGCGGCGACGTCCTCTTCGTCTGTCCAGGGGACGTTGGCTCGATAGGGGCCAAGGTCCGGCGGTGTGAGCCGCTTCATCCAGGAGGGTGTGCTCTGAACATGCACCACGTCTATGCCGTGTGCGGCGAATGCCGTTGGGAGGTACTTACCCATGGCGTAGCCGTCGACCACCACGGCTACTTGGCGCGACATGTCAACAATGTTCATATCTGTGTGCTCGCTGCTGGTCATGTGGGTAGTTTCCGGGTCGGAGTGACAGGGCGGTGGAGTGCTGGATTCGTCCGCAGGGCCGGCAGGGTCCGTGCGAGTAGTTCGGCTTGAAGAGCACGGAAGTTGACGTCGCGTGGGAAGAGGGGGTCGGCGGTGCTGGACAGGTACCACGTCAGGTGCACGGCTAGGCGTCCCGCAAGGAGAGGGGCAACAGCTTCCTCCTGCTCGGCCGACAGAGTTCGCAGCTCACGGTAGGCGGCGAGCGCTGAAGCAAGGAATTCTCCTTTGTCGCCGTGGGGTTGGTCGCGCAGAAGGTCCGAGATCAGGACGGCGAAATCGTAGGCGGGTTGTCCCCAACCGCATCCCTCGAAGTCGATGAAGGCGAATTCACCTGATGCGACCAGGACGTTCGCGCGCCGTGGGTCGCTGTGTATCAGACTCGCGCGGTGCCCGCTGAGCACCAGAGAGTCCAGGACCGCTCCCGCCGTCGAGCGTGCCCTTCGCAGCAAAGCGCGCTCGACGGGAGTCGCGATCGTGTCGGCGAGGTCAGGGTCGGCTCCCACGACGCGGCCGTCCATCCCTGCCGCATCCCAGCGCGGCCGCGCAGCGCGCAATTGTCGTGAATCGAGTGCAGCGAGAGCCTCGTGCACTCTGGCGAGTTCCCGCCCGAGCCGGTCGGGCGCTGCGCGGAACACTTCGGTCGTGGGGATCTCACCCTCGATCCAGTTACACAGGAGTGCTGTACGGGGCTTGCCGTTCCGTACCGCGCGCGTGGTGTGCACTGTGGTCCCGGTCTGGTCCGGCACGGGGACGGGAGCGGCCACCCCATGGTCGTGCAAGTGCGACAGGATGAGGCTCTCAGCAGCCACCCGGTCCGTTGTTCCGATGCCGGCCCTGTACAGCCTGAGGCTGTACGAGCGACGCTGCCCACGGCGCAGACCGTCCACGCGGAAGGTGACATTGTGCGCGTGAGCCAGACAGGTCAACTCGGGCCCGTCAATGCCAAAGTCGATCGCCAACTCAGCCCCAACCCGGGTAAGTTCATCGATGGTCTCGGCTCCCAGATCACGATCGGTTGCCGGAGATACCGAAGAGCATCCCTGTGTACCCCCACGCCTCCGCATCAGATTTGTGCCAGCCAGCCGCCGTCAGCCACCAGACACTGGCCGGTGACGAACGATGCCTGCTCGGACAAGAGCCATGCCGCTGCCTGGGCGATCTCCGCCGCAGTCCCAAGGCGGGCCAGGGGAACCTTTTGCTCCGCCGCCCGCTCGCGACTGAGCATGACGTCGTCGGGTTCGTTGCGCACACTCATGCCTGGCGAAAGCCCATTCACCCTGATCCCCAGGGGTGCGCCTTCCAACGCGGCGGCCTTTACCAGTCCGATAACCGCATGCTTTGCGGCGACATACGCGCTCATTCCCGCAGCGGCGTCGTGTCCAAGTACGCCGGATGTGCAAACGATTGAGCCACCACCGTTTTCACTCATCCACCGCATCTGGTGCTTAAGGCAAAGCATAACGCTGGTGAGATTCACCTCAACCACACGGTGCCAATCCTGCACCTTGAGGCCGCTGAGCGGGCCACTCACCCCGAGAGTTCCGCCGGCATTGTTCAATGCCGCGTCGAGGCGACCAAAGGTTTCCGTCACCTGGGACACCAAAGCTGCCACGTCACCCTCACGTGTGAGGTCCGCCGGAAAATACCTGCTCGTTGCAGGTAGGTTCGCCATCGCCTTGGCCACCGTCGGATGGTCGGCGGGCTGACGTCCGGTAACCGCGACCAGGAAGCCCAGTCGCGCCATCGACTGGGCTGCCTCGGTTCCTATCGCACTGGTGAATCCTGTGATCAATGCAACCCGGTCAGTCATGGTTGTTCTCCTGTCTAACCGCGCTAACGAGGTGCGGGAATTCTCGGGTCAGTTGTTGATGAACGGCCGCCGCTACTCCGTGCAGGGCGGCGAATTTGTGTGTTTGGGTGCATCCACGCGACCGCTTGACCTCTTCTTGATGGGTCACGTGATCAATAGTGTGGTATCCGTTTGAGTAGGCCCACTTGATGAGTTCGTAGTAGACGGTGCTGAAGTAGAGGGGAAAGTTCTCCGGCACGGTGGGGTGCTTGCCCCAAGTCCGAACGAAGAGGCAGCCTCGCCAATCGAGGAAGGTGATCGATCCGTGCACCGCCCCCTCCGGCGATAGCGCCAGTAAGACCTTCATACCCCGCGGCAACCACTCGAGGTAGCGAAGGTGGCGGTACGCGAGTTCTGCGGTGGCGGTGACACCGTCGTACTTCTCGTTGAGACTCGATTCCAGCGGTGCGATTGTGTGAGCCAGTTCCTCGTTTAGCTCTCGTACCTCGAAGGTATAGCCCGCCGCCGCCACTTTCCTCATATCTGTTCTCACATACCTGCGCCCGCGCTTGTCCAGCCCTTGCACATAGGCTTCGAAGCCCTCGGGCGGCAAGCGAAGTATGGAATGTACGGCGCTGGGAAAGCCGACATACCCGGCGGCATCCAGAGCATCTAGCAACGGAGTATCCGCGCTGTCGACGGCGAGGAACGCGGTGGCGGCAGCGTTGGACTCTCCTGCTTGCTCCGTCAGGCTGCCCAGAAGTGCGTCGAGAACCTCGCGGCGCTCGGCAGGAGACAGGTCGGCGCGGACAGGCACTTTGGATGTGCCCAGATGCCGACCTCCGCACGTCAGAACTGGGAGCAGTGGGTCGTTCGCCCCGACGAGCGACGAACTGGGGGCGTGCTCGGCCAAGAGCACATCAACGCGAAAGAACGGTGAGGATTTCGCATCAAGAGGATGGGTGGTCACTCCCCCGACCAACTCCCCACCGCGCCACACCGTGGGGTACGACGCGGCGGCCCCCTCCCCTTGCTCAATCGCCCTCAGCCACTCGGTGGAGAGGTAGTAGTCGCCGGGTTGCAGCAGGTCGTCCCACCCCGCCTCGGCGAGTTCGGCCGCCGAAGTGAGAACCCTGACACCGTCATTCACGCGTCACACCTTCCAATCGGCGCGGATGGATCATCGAGTCCAGTGCACCCCGCACCTTGGCCGGGGGGACGTCGATCACCAATTCGGGGCCTTCTGGCCCGTCGAGAACGAAACTGAGTCCCCGGCCCGACGCCTTCTTGTCCCGTCCCATGAGCAGGAGCAGTCGATCGGGACTGACGCCGGAAGGGAGATCACAGTCAAGCCCGTAGTGGCTAACGACCTCACGGTGCTCGGCCACCCGGTCTGCGGGAATCCGCCCGAGGAGCCCTGCCAACTCACCGGCAAAGACTGTACCGACAGCTACGGCCTCACCGTGACGCAAGGCGAAATCACTCGCGATCTCCAGGGCGTGCCCCAGAGTGTGGCCGTAGTTCAGCAGATGCCGAGGGCCGGTGTCTCGCTCGTCCTTGGCCACGACGGCAGCTTTGAGGCGGACGCCGGCTGCAATCTGGGCTTCCAACGGCAGCCTTCGGAGGTCCCCTGCCCCGATGAAGTGACACCGTGCGATTTCTCCGTAGCCGCTGAGCAACTCCCGCTTGGGTAGGGAGCGGAGAAAGTCTGTGTCACACAGGACCGCCGCGGGCTGCCAGTAGGCGCCGACCAGATTCTTGCCCTCTGGCAAATTGACCGCAGTCTTGCCCCCCACGCTCGCGTCGACCTGTGCCAAGAGGGACGTGGGTAGATGGACCACAGCCAGGCCGCGGTGGTAGAGGGAGGCAGCAAGACCAACCGTGTCGGACACGCTTCCGCCCCCGCATGACACCACCAAGTCTCCCCGGTGGAGGCCGTGCCGGGCGAATGCCCGGCACAGGTCTTCCACTGTGGAGAGAGTTTTCCAATGCTCGCCTTCCTCTACTTCGATGACTTTCGTTTCCGCGCCGAGCGGAGGCAGCATGGACGGCCGACGCGCGGTGACGATCGCGATCCGACCCGGTGATAGCCGGGCCACCACGTCGGGCAGCATGCGTCGCACCCCGGCACCGATGACGACGTCATAGGACTGAGTCCCCAGCGCGACGGGGACGCGGATGGGGTCGCTCACTCCACCACCGTCGTCCGGTAGAGCAGTCTGAGGTGCTGCCAGTGGTGCCGGTACCAAGACTTGGACTGGGTAGCGTGCGCCACCAAGTCCCCCGGTCTAGCCTTCGAGGCCGGCGCCTGAGGTACTTCGGTTGTGGATGACATGGTGTCGCACTCCTGTGGTGTTCAGCTGTCGACGTCGGCCGTGGACTCTGGGTAGTCGGCGGAGATCCCAAGATCCTGGGCCTTGGCTGCCACCGGGTAGAAGTAGACGAGTTTGACGTCTTCAGCCGTCTCGTTGCGGAGCGAGTGCAGGGCGCCGGCCGGGGCCAGCACGGCGTCACCCGGGGCAGCACGGCACACCTCGTCGCCGGTCATGCAGGTGGGGTGACCGGCGACGACGTAGAACGCTTCTTCCACGTCGTGACGGTGGGGCGGCACATAGGCGCCTGGGTGCAGCACCAGCTCGCCCATGGAGACGGGGCTCGAAGTGGTGCCCTCATCGAGAAGCATGCGCTTCTCGGTGAGCGGAAACCGGCCGGGACCTGGGGGACGCTCGTCCTGAGTGACGATGGGCATATCCGTTCCTCTTCTCATTCGCAGTGTTCGGGTTGGTAGAAGCAGTCAGCGCGCGACCCTCGGTGCCTGGCGGGCCGCGCGAATCGGTGCGATAACCTCCGCGCCGATCAGACGCGGGTGATCCAAGTCCTCCACATCGAGGAATTGGAGGTAGACGCGATGTAGCCCGATCGCGCCGAGGACCTCGAGCCGGGTGAGTACGGCCACCGGAGAGCCCTGAGCGAGCACGCCGCGCCCAGCGCCGGCATAGGGCTCCATACGACGCTCGCGCACGGATGTCTCCGCCTCCGTGGCACCGCAGCAGACGGTCAACACGGTGGATATGCGCAGGTCGAGCGGATCACGCCCGACGGCCGTACACGCGGCGCTGACCTTCGCGATCCGATCTACCAGTACATTCAGATCGGCAAAGGGGATGTTGAACTCGTCCGCGTATCGCGCGGCGATGGCTGGGGATCTGCGCGGCCCGCGCCCTCCTACGATGAGTGGCGGTCCGCCAGGCTGCACTGGAATTGGAAGCGCGGGGCAGTTCTTAAGACGGTAGTGGGCACCGTGATAGCTGAAGCTTCCCGTTTCGCTGGATCGCCAGAGACCACGCAGTATCTCCAACTGTTCGGTGAATCGGGCAAACCGGTCGGCGACCGAAGGAAACGGGATCCCATGTGTGTGATGCTCGGCCTCATACCACCCTGCGCCAAGTCCAACCTCCAAACGCCCACCACTCATCTGGTCCAGTTGCGCCGCAGCCACGGCCAAGGGGCCAGGTAGCCGAAAGGTGGCCGAGCTCATCAGGGTGCCCAGTCGCAGTCTCGATGTGTCCCGGCTAAGTGCGCTCAGTGTCAACCAGGCGTCGGACGGGCCCATGCCAGCAGGGATTTCGCCCTCAGCAAGGTAGTGATCAGAGAGGAACAGCCCATCGAAACCCGCTTCTTCGACTGCGTGCGCGAAGCGCAGGATCTTGTCGTAGCCTGCGCCCTGCTGCGGTTCGACGAACGCGCACACGGAGATGGGCATGCTCATTCAGTCCTCAGTCTGCTGGGCGAGAAAGAACCGCCCGTCGAGGTAAAGGCCGTCAAGACCCAGGGAGAAGAACGCGTCGATTGCGTCAGCTGGGGTTTCCACCACCGGCTCGCCCCGGCGGTTGAACGAGGTGTTGAGCAGTACTGGAACTCCGGTAAGCCTCTTGAACTCCCGCAACAGGCGCACCAGGAAAGGGTCGGTATTGTCATCGACGACCTGTACGCGTGCGCCACCGTCCACGTGGACAACCGCAGGAGCCTCGCGGAGGCAGCGTTCCGTCCCGTGAGCGATCTTCAGCATGAAGTGGTCGCGGGTGGCCTCCGGGTGGAACCAGTCCGAGAAGTCCTCGGCCAGAACCATGGGGGCCAACGGACGGAAGGGCTCGCGGAGTTTTATGTGCCGGTTGATCCGCTCCTTCATTTCGACGGTGCGTGGGTCGGCCAGGATGCTGCGGCCCCCCAACGCCCTCGGACCGATCTCGGATGATCCATTGAAAACACCGATCGCGCTGCCGCCGGCCAGACGAGCCGCAAGTCCCTCGGGGGAGGAGATCATGGGGTCCAGAGCGAGTCGTGGGTAGACGGCGTTGACGGCGGTGGTGATCTCGATCTCGGAGTAGCGCCGGCCTGGGCGGCCGATGGCCGGGTTGAGCGGGGCTCCGTTAAGCGTGAGAGCCAAGGACCCTTCTCCGTGCTCCTGCCGGTCCAGCCACAGCGCTCCGAAAGCGTGGCCCACATCCGTGGCGTGCGGAGCGACCAGCAGACTCTTCCCGGCCGGCAACCGTTCAGCGAGGACACCGTTGGCGACGGTGTTCAAGCCACAGCCACCCGCCACGGCGAAAACGTCGTAGTCGTTCGGGTCGTACAGCTCGGAGCAGCGCACCAAGGTCTCGTTGAGCAACTCCTGCACGCTCGCAGCCAGGTCGGCCTTCGCTTGGAAGCCGCCGCCGCCGCGTTCCACGAACTCACGGAGGGCGCCCTCCAGGTCTCCCGAAAAGAAGTCGACCTGGAAGATGTCCTCGAACGTGCTGCCGAGCGTGACGTATTTCTTCAGCAGAGGCAGGGCGGTCGGCTGCCCATGGCCCGCGAGCCCCATTGTCTTGCCCACGTCGTCGGGCTCAAACCCGAGAACAACGGTGACGAGCTCGTAGAGCAAGCCGATGGAATTGGTGACACCGTTCCCGTATTCGACGTGTTCGAGCAACCCCTCGCCATGAGTGCCGCCCAGGTAGGTGAGCTGGTCGTCCTGGGCCTGGAAGAAGGAGAAAGTCTCCCTCTTCACCCGCGGTACGGGCGACCCCGGATCCTGACGCGACGAGGTGACCGACCCCATTCCGTCGTAGACGAAAACTGCCGCTCGTACGCCCGGGTCGAGCATCATGTGGACGGATGCAGCGTGCGAGATGTGGTGCGGGTAGAGGGTGAGTCGGTGGCCGGAGTAGATGTCGCGAACCTTGTAGGGCAGAAGATCGCTGGAGACGATGCGAGAGACGTCGGCGAGGGTGATGTCCTCAGCTCGGAGGCAGTAGTCCACCGCACCCGCAAGAGGATTCTGGAACCACAGGGCGCGTCCGTGCTTCACCCTGCTGATGCGTTCGCTTTCGATGGCGACTTTGATGTCATCGCCGTACATGAGTGCGGCGGAGAACTCGTGGGAGGAGCCACCGAGGCCGAGCACCCATTCCGGAGTCTGGTTCACAGCTGGTCCTTTGTGTTGGTGTCGTGTGATCGGTAGTAGTGATCGAGCTTGCGCATCGCGTCAACGATGTCGCGGATGCCGGATCTGCCGTCGAGCAACAGACGGTGGTGTAGCCACACCGAGCTGCGCGCCGCGTCCTCTGCGACGGGGCAGACGGCCAAGGCGGTCGCCGTGCCCGCGAAGGCGGCCGCTTGATGGAAGGGCTTGTACATGCGACTCGCGGGGACACCCTCGGCGGTCAGGGCTTGTGCGTACTCGTCAGTCGTGATTCGGGCCAGGACGGCCTCCGAGAGACGGATGACCACCATGTACCAAGGCATGCTTGTCACCCGGGCATCGATGCGTGTGACAGTGCCCAGGCCAGCCGATTCCAGCTCCTCAGCAAGGAACAGCGCAGCAACCTCTCGACGCGCCTTGAGATCCTTGAGGTCTGCCGTCTGCGCGAGCACCAGTGCTGAGCTGAACTCGGAAATGCGGCCGTTTGTAGCACCGCCGATGTGCTCGTATGCCGCACTTCCGCGTGCCCTGCCGCAGTTCGCTAAGCGCCGGACACGTTCGGCTAGTTCATTGTCGTCTCTGACAAGGATGGCACCGCCCTCGCCGCCAGAAAGAAGCTTCGCTGCCTGGAAGCTCAAGGTCGCCACGTCACCATATGAGCCGACTGGGCGTTGGTTCCACTGGGCGCCAACGGCCTGCGCCGCATCCTCCACGACGTACAGCCCGTGCACAGAGGCCAGTGCTGTGACCGCGTCGAGATCGGCGGGCTGTCCGGCGAGGTGAACAGGAACGATCGCCTTGGTCCTGTCCGTGATGCAATGTCGTGCCGCTTCCACGTCCAAGCAGAGCGTGTCCGGCAACACATCGACGGGCACTGGGCTGGCCCCGACCGCCGCCACTGCGGAAGCGGTTGAAAAGAAGGTAAGAGCCGGTACCAGGACATCGTCACCGGGGCCTACGCCGAGGGCCCGGAAAGCGATCTCTAGCGCCACTGTGCCGTTGGCCACGGCGACGCTGGCGCCGACACCATGGTACGAGGTGAGCCACTCCTCCAGCCGCTCCGCCGAGCCGCCGCCAGACTGCCACCAATGACCACTGCGCAGAACCTTGAGTACCGCCTGCTCCGATCGATCATCAGGTCGAGGCCATGCAGGGTAAGGCTGGGTTCGTAGGGGTTGGCCGCCTCGAATGGCCAATTGGGCTGGCGCTGTTCTAGTCATATGGGCCTTCCCTGTTCCAAGATCCCCTCAGCCCTCTCCAACAGATGTATGGACTTCCGTGTCGGCTCCATGTCAGTGATCCAGGTCGTGTTCCCCCGCACAGCCCCGATCAGGTGATCGAACTGCGCCGAGTACTCAGTGTGTTGACGATCTTGCGGTACGTACGAAGGCGTCCAGGGGCCGCCGTCATGGCTCATGCTCAGCGCGGGCGTCTCGACCGTCTGACGGTGGGGGCTCCACCCGAACACCGTCTGAAGCATGAGGGCGCCCGCTTCCCCTACGACGAGCAGCCGGCACATGTCATGCGGCAGACCTGAGTCCCACGACGCCTCGATACGGCACAGTGTGCCGTCGGTTCCCTGCGCGGTGAGCAGGACCGTGTCGTAAGCCGGCGGCGTTACGTCGACACAGGCACTTCCGTACCAAGAGGCGACCAACGGGGCGCCCGCCGGGCGCAGCCGCGTGGCCTGGGCGGTCACCGCCGATTCCGTCGGGTCCCACTCAGTCATCCACAACGCTAGGTCCGCAAGGTGTGAACCCAGGTCCCACAAAACCCCCTGGCTGAGCGGGCCAGGACGCGCCGGAACTCCTCTGGAACGCAGCCAGGAGAAGGTGAGCATGCGGGGCGCTCCGATGGAACCCTCCCTGATGCGTTGCGCCATGTACTGAACGTCGGCTCGGTACCGGTTCGTCATGCAGCAGAACATGCCGACGCCGTTCCGGCGGGCAAGCCCCATGAGTTCCGCAACCTCACCACTTGTCATGGCTAGGGGCTTCTCGCAGATGACATGCTTTTGAGCCAGCAGGCAGATTCGTATGAGTTCAGCGTGTGTGGGGCCGGGCGTACATACGCACACCACGTCAACGTCTGGTATTAGCGCTTCGAGCGATGCGTAGGTTGTGGTGCCCCAATCACGGGCAACCACGTCAGTGTCCGGCAGAGGGTCCACGATGCCGACCAGTCGGATGCCGCGGCGGTCCGCGAAGTAGGGGAGCTGCGCCTTCCGGGCGATCCATCCCGCGCCCACGATGCCCACCCTGAGCGTCTGTTCACTCAACGGGTACCCTCCCCAGCGATATGGCCATGGTCTCCGTGCCGTAGCCGCACCTGCACCCTCACGCGATGGCTTCTAGCAAGTACGGCAGCAGTTCACTGGGATGCTGGAGGAAACCATCTGGTTCAGCGGCTTTTAGTTCCTCAACGCGGCCCATTCCCCATGTGCACGCGACGGTCCTGGCTCCCGCGGACCGGCCAGACTGTATGTCGAACGCTGAGTCGCCGACGACCACGGAGTCACTCGGGTCGTACCCCAAGGTTCCGCAGAGCAACAGCACGCCATCGGGCGCCGGCTTCGGGGTGAAGCCGTCGGACCCGGCGGCCACCGCTCCAAAGATCCGATCAATGGAAAAGTATGTCAATATCTCGTGCGTGCGCTCCCTGTCTTTTCCGGTGAGAATAGCAAGAGTGATTCCTCGCCGATGCAGTTCTTTGCAGGCATCCAGCGCTTCCGGCACAGCATCAATATCAGCGATTCTGCGTTGTGCTGCCGCCTTGAAGACCGGTGCCATCTGTTGCGGCAATCCTAATCGCCTCAGGATATTGGGAAAGGAATCGCCCAATAGGTCATAAAAGTCGTCCAGAGGAGGCTCACCGTTGCCTCCTACTACAGCTATGAACGCTTCCCTGAAGGACTCTTCCATGACGTTCCGTGAATCGATCAGCGTCCCGTCGAGGTCGAATATAATCAAAGGAGGCATCAAGGCTCCCGCCAGTAGCAGCCACGGCTAGGTCCAATGAACCCAGCAACGCAGATTCGTGAGGTCGCGACGACAATCGCGCATCGCAACCAGTACCAGCGAACTCTTCGGTGAGCTCGCGGAGAAGGAAGTCGGCAAATTCCGGGACATGCCCGAGGAGGCCGCCGGTCAGAACCACACCGTCAAGTCCGGAGGCAGTAACGAAATCCGCGACGACCGTACTGAGGTATCCGCGCCTAGCGCCTGCCAGGAGTTCCTCGAGCGTGGAACGATCTCGCCGCTCTCCGAGGACTACCGCTTGAAGGCAACCTTGTCGCCCACAGGGGCACGGAGTGGTGACTCCAGGCACCCGCAGATGCCCGAACGTGCGGGCACCACCCGATCGGCTACCGCGTGGCAGACCGTCGACCACGGCCACGCCGCCGAGGCCGGTGCCGAAGGTCAGGCAAAGGTAACTGTCGAGCCCTTCGCCGGCCCTGCGTCTTTCGCCGAGGGCAGCGCAGATCCCATCATCGAGCACCAGCGTGATGCATGGATCAGCCCACGGCATTCCTTCAAATAGCTGACAGCCAACCCAGGTAGGCCGCCTCGGCCACGATTCCACGACTCCCTCCTTGTTGAGCGAGCCTGGAAATGAGATACCCAGAGGAACTGTCGGTCCGACATTATCAAGGAGGGCAGCGTTTATCTCACGCAGACACTGGATCGGATCATCCGCCGTGCGGCCGCGTATTTGTACTGCTGGGTTCTTTTGGTCGACCAGTACCCATTTACTCGCCCCTATGTCGAGGCCAACGCCTCCAGGCATTCCATTCCACTCCAAGACGGCCTCCCTCGGGCAAGCGTGTGATAGGCGAGCGCTATCAAGCGTTAGACGACTGGCATGGCAGAGACTGTCAGCTTTTTCCGCCTACGCCAAGGACACGTGTGGCATCGATTCCAAAAGACCGAACCACCGAAAGAACTTATCACGTTACTCTATAGGGGAGCATGGCCCGCAATCACTTGTCCAGGCCACTATCACACAGTGGGATAATCAAATTCCAATCACATACGGGGTGCGTCCGAAAGGCGGCAGGCGCACGCCGGCAGGACTCCTTTTGGATGCCTGGGTGACATTCAAAAATAGCCCTGCCCAGATGCTGAGTGGCATGGCAGAGCTGCCGGAACGTAGGCCGGAAGCCATAGCCCCTCGGGATGCCGCGGAGCGCACTCCGCATTGAGGAGCCCTGCACTTGATATGGACGGCGCCCCTGCTATGGGGAGTTGAGACGATGTGGAGATCAAGGCTCGTGTGGCTGTATTGGTCGACGACGGGTTGGGGTATGGAGCAGTCCAACAACTTCAGGTAGACGTGGAGCAGCAACTCGTGGTCAGCAGGCCCGAACGAGCCTTATGGACATCGCTAGCGAGCCGCTGAGCCGGGAAGGGGCGAAGTTGCTCCAGGTTAGTCCAGGTCGTCACTCGGAGCTACCGAGTTGCAGGTTGTTGCAATGCCCAGCTTGCGAGCAGCCGATGGGCAGCTAGCCGCCTGCCAGATGACGATAGGTAGCGCAGCGAACTGACAGGCATGCCGTCACGTGAGACGGCGGTAGATGAAAGGCGGCAACCGCCCGCAGTGTGGGCGGGTCGGCTGCCGGCGTCGTCTTCGCAGGTGCATACAACAGTGCAGGTGACGCTCACGTCTCGGGCTGGATATCTCCGCTCGTCGGCTTGGGAGGCCAACCAAGAGCGGACATCGACATTGGTGTCGTGAGCGTAGATCCGCTCACGATGCCCAGATGCTGGTCAGGAAATCATGCTCCCAGGAAGAAGCGCCTTGCCTCCCGCACGCCGGTTGCGAGTGCGTCGACCTCCTGCTCCGTGTTGTACAGGTAGAAGCTCGCCCGGGTAGTCGCCGGAATGCCGTAGCGGATGCAGAGGGGGCGCGCGCAATGGTGGCCGACCCGCACTGCCACGCCGAGGCTGTCTAGGACGTGGCCGACGTCGTGCGGGTGGATGCCCTCTACCGTGAAAGACACCGTCGCGCCGCGGCTCTCCATGGAGGAGGGGCCGATGATGTCTACGCCGGGGATGTCCGTGAGCACGTCAAGGGTCCGATGCGTCAGCGCGTCCTCGTGGGCGCTGATTTGGTCGAGACCGATGTCCTGCAGGTAGTTGATGGCTGAGGCGAGAGCCACCGCCTGGGGGGCCATAGGCACGCCGGGCTCGAAGCGCTGAGGGGGTGGAAGGAACGTCGCACCCTCCATGGTCACTGTCTCAATCATGGAGCCACCCGTAAGGAACGGCGGCATGGCCGCGAGCAACTCATGGCGCCCCCAAAGCACGCCGATTCCCGTTGGGCCGAGCATCTTGTGCCCTGAGAAGGCGAGAAAATCGGCCCCCAACGTCCGTACGTCCACGGGCTGGTGCGGCACAGACTGCGCGCCGTCTACCAGCAACAGCGCTCCTACCTCGTGAGCACGCCGAGCGATGATGTCGACAGGATTGACCGTGCCCAGGACGTTGGACTGATGGGTCACAGCGACAATCCGGGTGTTCTCCGACACCACTTTGTCCAAGTCATCCAGGTCCAAGCGCCCATCATCAGTCACCCCGAACCACTCCAGTGTCGCGCCTGTCCTGCGCGCGAGTTGCTGCCATGGGAGGAGATTGGCGTGGTGTTCCATCTGCGTGACCACGATCTTGTCCTTCGGCCCGACCGCAAGTTCGGTGAGGCCCGGCTCGGCCGTCACAGCGTTACTCATGGCATACGCCACCAGATTGATAGCCTCGGTGGTGTTACGGGTGAAGACGATCTCGTCTTCGCGCGCCCCGATGAAAGAGGCGACTGTGCGGCGCGCCTCCTCGTAGAGGTCCGTGGCCTCCTCGGTGAGCTGATGAGCACCTCGATGCACGGCCGCATGATGGTTCAGTACGAAGTCTCGCTCTGCATCGAGCACTTGTACGGGGCGTTGGGACGTGGCGCCTGAGTCGAGGTAGATGAGCCGCTGCCCACCACGCATCTTTCGACTGAGGATAGGGAAGTCTTGCCGGATCCGGTCGATGTCGAAAGCATTCAACTCTGACTGCGTGGGCATCAGCTGGTAACTCCTCAGAAGGCGTCGATTGATTCGTGGGGTGAGCTACACAGCGCGAGGTCGCCGTCGGGAGCCGGTGCCTGTCTCCGCTCCCATTCCGGCCGGGCCAGTGCTCGGCCGGCATCGCTACAGGACCCCGCCGCGCAGCGAACTGGAGTGCACTCCGAAAGGTTGGAGACAACGGTGTCGGCTTAATCGTAGTTGAGGGGCCTCCCCTAACCGAGAATGGCCGCTCATCGCGGACGTCTTCTTCGAGTCGACAGTGAATACGGTCAGATACGGTGAAGGCAGCTGGACGCGCAGCGCCATCGAGGGGCCGTCCTTCAAGGAGGGCGCTCCGCAGATCGACGCTGAGCCGTCCGCCCTACCGGTTGCAACGACCTGCAAATTCGGACCCGCGCCAGCGGTGGATCGTAATGGCCCGCACAGCTACGGCTCGGGTCGGTGGGTGGTTCGGGAGCAGCCGAGAATGGAGCTCCAGTCTCGGAGGCGGCGGAGGGCGAGGGTTAGGTCTCGGTGGAAGTTCAGAGGGTCCGAAGGGGATGCGTCTTCTAGGTAGCAGGCTTCCCAGAAGGTGCGGAGGGCGGAGAGTTCTTCGACCAGGGCTCCGTGGTTGGACCAGCAGGGTGGGATGACCTTGTGGTCTAGGCGGTAGCGGTCGGTTGCCCAGTCGACCCAGGTGGTTAGGCGGTCGAGCTCGTCGGCCAGGTCTGCGGTGTCTAGGTCGCGCCAGCAGATGACGTACGGGTCGTTTGTTGGGATCAGGCCTAGAGCCTTGGTTAGGTCATTGGGCGTGAGGTTTCGAGGATGCTGCGGCGGATCTGGTCGGCGTCTGGGCGGCTTGGCCATGGGGTCATCTTCAGGAGGATTGGTGGGGCGGTACGGGCGAGGAGGACGCCGGTGCCGAAGGGCAGTGTGCGAATGACGTCCGGCGGGAGAATTGGGAGCCGGCGGGTGCTGGTGGAGATAGTGCGGCCGCCGTCGGCGCCGCGGCTCCAGTTGCGGAGTTCTTCGTCTCGTTCGCCGCAGACAGCGGCGAGGTCTTGGAGGTCGCGGGGCTGGGCGGAGCCGCCGAGGATGAGGCGGAGGGTGGCGGCGTCCCACATTGCTGCGGCGGCTTGTTCGCCCCAGCGGTCGCGGGCTTGGGCGAGGGACTGGATGACCACCAACGTGGAGATGCCGGAGCCGCCGCCGTCCGCCATGAGGCCCGGGAGAGACGGTACTGCGCAGAGGTTGGCGATCTCGTCGAGCACCATGGCTAGCGGTGGTTCGAGTCGGCCGCCAGCATTGCCCGCGGCCATCTGACGTGCTGACTCGGTGATGTCCTCGAGCAGCGCGGCAATGAAGGACGAGGTCGCACTGGCGCCGGCGCCTGTTCCGAGGAGGTAGATGGTGCCCTTCTCCTGGATGAACTTCTTCGGGTCGAGGCCCTCCCCCTGCGGTGGGTCGAAGGCCTTGCGGACGGCTGGATCGGCGAGAGCGGACAGGGCTGATCGGACGCCGGCCCAGATGGCGTCGCGAGTGCGGCTCTCCATCCTGACTATTCCGTCCAGGGTGTCGCCCCAGCCCTCGGCGGCCAGCGAAGACTGGTTGAGGATGGTGACGGCTTCGATCGCGGACGCCGGCTCGAGTCCCCACCGGTAGAGCTGGGAGATGCCGGTGTCGTCGATCGCCGCAGCGTGCAGGAGACCGCGCAGGGCCATCTCAGTTTGTCCGTGCCAGAAGGCGCCGTCACTGACGCCGCCCTTGGCGAAGCCCGCGCCCGCAGCGAGGCCGCTGGCTCTGACCATGGCAGTTGTCGGGTTCTCACAGCCGCGGACCGGGGACCATCGGATGCCCTCTGCCTTTGAGAGTCCTTGGGGATCGAAGATGGCGACCGGTCCAGTCCTTCGGCGGAGCCCGAGGGTGGCGAGCAGGTTGTCGGGTCGGGTAGATGTCGTGACAGCTGCGCCTGGCGCATCGATGATGGTGCCGATGATCTGGTGGAGTCCCTTGCCTGCGCGAGGAGGACCGACGACGATCACCGAGTCCTCGACCGAAGCCCAGCATTCACGCCTCCGAGAGTGCCCGAGCAGATTCCCGACCTCGGCAGGCGAACCGCTTGGCGCGAGCGGCCGCGCCGCATGTCCACGGCGTACGACCTGCAGACGACCAACCGTCGCTTCGATGTCAGCCTTGGTGGCGAGCCCTGGCCGACGGGCAAGAGCACGTCCTCGACTCGCGGCTCCCGCTCTTCTACGCAGAATCAGCTGACCGAAGACCGTGCCGCACGTCAGCGGCAGAGCGATCAGCATGCCTAAGACGGTCCAATACGTTGCTGGCGGCAACTCATTCCGTTGCAGTCCGAAGGCGTTCGCGGGATCACCCGGGTGGAGAAGCACGCCGAGGCTGTCGATCCATGCAGCGTCGACCCATCTACCTGTGGTCAGCAGGCAGCCGAGACCGCCGGCCAGATGCAGCATGCCCGAAAATCCCACCAGTAGAGCCGCACCTGCGATCAGCATGTCCGAAAGTTCCAGCGGCGCCGAGTTCCGCGGTTGGCGCACGGCTACATCCGCCCATCGGTATCGAACAGCTCGACCTCGCGGATATGCCGTACCAGTTGGACGACGAACGAGCGACTCGGCAGGCGCCAGAGAGCCCGGCCTTTGGGAAGCTTGGCGATTGTCGCTATCTCGACGTCCGTGAGTCCCAGCAGGCTCGCGGTTCGCTCGAGCTGGTCCGACTCCTGACGAAGCATGATGCGTGTCGAGCAGTCGGCTAGCAGCCCCTCCGCTAGAGCTCTCGCCTCAGAGCCTAAGTCGCCCACAGCCGCGAGGTCCGACAGGCGATGGACGATGAGTACGTTGGAGATGCCCCAGGCACGGGAGAGCTTCCACTGCTCCTGCATACGGCGCAGCAAGGCGGGATCACGCATCACCCGCCAGCCCTCGTCGTACACGATGTAGCGGTTGCCGCCCGCGGGATCGGCCACGGCCGCCTCCATCCATGAAGAGGCGCAAGCGAGCGTAAGCCGGAGCGCCTGGTCGTTGCCGCCGCTACCGATCCACGATGAGTCGAGCGAGACCATTGGGGTAGCCGGGTCGAACTCAGTCGTCGACGGCCCGTCGAACATGCCGGACAGGTCGCCATGGACCAGGCGCCTGATCGCATGTGCAACCTCGCGGCCGTCGGCAGTCAGACTGCTGGTCGTCAGGCCGGCTCGCTCGGCCCATCGGGTGTCCGGCGTGAAGAGTGCGACGACGACGTCCGGGATCGTCGGTGCGGCGACCTGCGCTGAGACCGTCTCCAAAGCGAGGTCCAGGGCAGTGTGTTCGATAGCCGCTAGCGGACGGCCAAGCGTGGATTCTGCCAACGTACCTAAGAGCGCTCGGCGTCGTGTCCAGACGACTCTGTCCCATTCGTCGACCGCCACAGTCTCAGGCCGACTGCCGGGGTCGAGCGGGTTCAGACGAGTGGGTAGGCCCGGACCGAGCTTGATCGCGGTACCGCCCATCGCCTCCGTGACCAGGGTCCACTCCCCCTTTGGGTCGCATGGGATGTATGCCTTGTGGCCGAGGGCAAGCGATCTCGTGATCAGGGCCTTGGCCGTGGATGACTTGCCGCTGCCGATCACACCTGCCAGGAGGATGTTCGGGTTGGTGATCATCCGGCTTTGGTAGAGAACCCACGGGTCGTAGACGAATGATCCGCCGCTGAAGACGTCCGAGCCGATGTAGGTGCCATCGGCCCCAAGTCCACCTTCGGCCAGGAACGGGTAGGCGACCTGAGCGATCCGGGTCGTGGCACGGTGGGCGTCGACGAGGAGTGTCATCAGAGTCCAATCCCGAAAGGCATGGCCGCAGCCAGGAAGCCCTCGGCCTGCTGACCGACGAGGCGGCGAAGGTCTAGCAACGACTGCGTTGCGGCGATTTCGATCTCCATGCAGGCGTCGTCGAGCTTCTCCTCGTCATCTGCCGAGACGACGACGAGCCCAAGCCATCGAACGTCGCCGTGGCCGGCGGCCAGATCTCGTTCGCGTTGTGCGACGTCCGCGTCGTACTGCCGATCCTCTTCTGTCTCCAGCCGCCCGATCCGCGCACGGGTGCTGCGGTCGGTGATCCGCTCGACCTGGTGCCGACGAGCGTCGCGCATAGCCTTGGCCATCGGAATCGGCTGGAGAACCAGCGTGAACGTACGCCGGATACCCGGCCTCAGCAGGAGCGGGCTGAGGAACGACGGCGTGGTCCGCACACGCGGCCACTCCGAGATGACGTAGACGCGATGAAATGACGAGTCGGTCCTCAGAATGTCCCAGTCGGCATCCATGGCCAGCGGGCCAACGTCAGCGGCTTCGAGCACCTTCGATCCCCGAGCAGCTGTTGGGTCGAACGCCAGCCGCAAACTCATCGTCAGCTCTTCGGCCGGCAGCCACGTACCGGTGACCCCCGCGGTTGCTAGGGAGCTCTGGAACGCCCGAGCCTCGGACTCCAGCACGGCGACCGCTCCGGTGATACCGCCGCCATGCTTCCGCACCTCGCGCGATACCGCGTCAAGATTGATCGCGAAGGCGAACAAGGTCTCGTGTCTGGCGGCTGCGGGCGCTGCCCGGTCGAGCAGCTCGGCGTACACCGCTCCTGCTGGTGTCGATGGGTCGACGTTCCTCTTCTTCGCCCAGGCGCCGACCTCGTCCCCAGGATCCGGAAGGGTGCGTTCGAGGATCTGCGCTCGAGCGATCCGGTTGTTCTGGCAGAGACCCGCGATCATCCGGCCGTACGCCGTGACGCGCCGGTCCTGCTCATCCGAGTTCTGCAGCAGGTGCGCCGGTCCATCGATCCTCGCCACAGCAATCAGCCGTCGCCTCTTCAGATCGTGAACGATCCCGCTCGACGAGTTCCAGCTCAACAGCCCCAACTTCTCGCCAGGAATCTCCAGGCGACCGTGCCTGCGTGGCCTCATCACCTGCGCACGGTACGAACGTGGTCGCCAAAGTTGCGTAGCTCGCAGCACGACCCACCGATGCATCTCCACACCTTCGACGCGCGTGAACGCAACTGCCACGAAGAGGGCAGACACAAGCAGGCCGACCGCCTTCACCGTTGACGTCGTGTCCGTGACCATCGTGACGGTCGTTATGAGAACGCAAGCGGCTACCAGGGCAAGCTGGATCGGCCGGAGCCCAAGAAGCACCGTGGTGCGTTCCGGTCGTGGAAACCGGGTCGAAAGGGTGCTCATCGACGGCCCTCGCTTTCGTCGTCAGATCCGGCTCGGTCATCTGACGGCTCCGAGGCCCTGCCAGACACATCGCCGATCGTGCTTGCGATCACGCTCGAGTCACCACGGTTCGACACCGGTGTACCGCCCGTGTCGGCGCCGCCCTCAGATCCCGCTTTACCTGCGGTAGTTGGTCTGGATGCCGTCTCCGATGATTCAGGTCCCGAGGGCGCGGCCAGAGGCTCCCCGTGGGTCGGAACGCCGGCCACCCGGCTGCCACTCCCGTCGCGACCTGAGTCCCCGCCGTCACTCCCGCGCGCGCTCGTGCCGCGAGAGTCGTCTCCTCCCAGGTCCTCCTCGCTCCAACCGACCACGGTCGAACCGTCGGAGTCCTCGTCCGAGTCGCCTCCGACGATCGGGTCGGAAATGCCACCGCCGGAGCTGCCGAAGTGCTCCGCCCGCCATTGCTGGACCTGTCCGGCCTTTTCTCTCGCCGACGTGGCTCCAGCCAAACCATGCTCAAGCACCTGCCCGGCCGCCTGGGCATGATCGCCGATCCAATGCACAAACCTCAGCGTCGCCAATGGCGTCAACGCAGCCATCCCGAGCAACAGAACACCTGCGAGGAAGGTACCGATGCTCGCACCGCCGGTCGATCCACCGTTGCCAAGAGCGGAGACGCCCAGGGCGAAGACGAGTGCCATCGGATCCTTGCAGAAGACCAAGACGCCAATGACCTCCAGATAGCGGCGAAGCCAGTGCCTGATTGCATCCCAGGTCCAGCTGGCCATTGCGAGGGGAGCAAGCACGACGAAGGCGATGATCGCGACGTCCCTGAGCAACATCACGACGTACAGGGAGATGGTGGCGATCAGCCCGAGGAAAACCGCCACAAGCAGGTAGCCGCCCAGCGTCCCTGCAGACAGAACCACGCTGAGGTCGATCATCCGCTTCAGCCCGTCGGCCGTAGCCTGGTTGCCAAGGATCGCCACAGCGATCTCGTCAGCCGCTCTTCCACACGAAGCGATGACCGCGACAGCGAATGGCACCCCCGCTGTGCCGATCACTACGCCGATCAGGGCGCGCCCGAGGCCACCAGGTTCGCGACGTATGGCGGCGGAAACACACTGCAGAACAAAGAGCCCTACGAGGATCGGCAAAGAGATTGCGACCATCAGTCCCAGATTGTCGGACCACCACTGCTGGTCGAATCGTGGTGACGTACTAGAGCTGAATGCCTTGAAGACGAAGTTCGTGAGATCGGTCAGGCCACCAGCGGCCCAGCGTAGGAACGAATCCCACACTGAGCTGGCGGCGGCACCAGCCGTGTTGTCTACGACGCAGGACACCGGGTTGAGCAGGCAGTCAGACCAGGCCATTGCGATCAGCCGATCGGGATGTTGCTGAAGAACGCCACGATCTTGTTTGCCGAGGCGATCAGGATCGCAGCGATGGCAGCAAGCACGCACGCGATCTTGCCTTTGCCTGCGTAGTGGGGGCTGCTGTTCAAGCTTCCGAGCGCCCATGCAGCTGCGCCGACGATGACCACCCCCACGCAGACCACCAGAGACATTGTTTGCAGAGCACCCACCATCTGCCGGATCGCAGACAGACCGGGGAGGCCGTTGCTGTTCGGAGTGACGCCTGGGTCTTGGAGCGGGAGGATGAGCACGTGAGGTCCTTCAGTAGATGGGAGGCGCCCAGCCGAGGTACGTCGCACCCCAGCGGGTCTCGATGAGGCCGAACGCGACGTCGTAGACGCCGCCCTCGCCCGGGAATCGGTCGTTGATGTCGTTGGAGACGATGCGGCCGCCGCCGATGTACACGGCGACGTGCCCGTACGGTCCGCCCGTCGCCCAGAACACGAGCGCTCCGACGGGTGGCCGCACGTCATTGCGATGCGCTTTGCCCAAGGCAACCATCTGCTGCCACTGCTCGGCAGCCGAGTAGTAGCCAGCCCGCGGGCGGCCCCAGATGTTGGCGGCCAGTCGCGCACACAACTGGTAGTAGCCGTGACTCCCCACCAGGCGAAGCGCACGAGCGACTGCGCCTGGTGCATCAGGAAGCTCACCGGTACCGCCCGGCGCCGGGGTGTCTCCAGGCGTCTTGCAGTCGTTGGGCATCGCTTCAGTCGGAGTAGCGATGCACGTGTCCGAGCCGCCGGCCGCCATCGCGAGCGGCGCAACCAAGCCGACGCCACTGACCAGCAAGGCTCCGGCCAGCGCTACCTTGGCAATCACGGGTTGATCTGGGCCGATGCCGACCAGAACTTGCAGATCGAAGTGCAGACGATGCCAACCGCCATCTGCCGATCAGAGACGATTGTGTCTGTGTCGAGGAGAGTCGTCTGCTTTCCATGGACGACGAATCCGGTCCATCCGTCAGGCGCCGAGGCGCTCTGCTGGAGCCTCTTCATCTCCGGAGTGATCTCGGCAGTGATCTGATCGACGCTCGCCCTAGCGTGGTGCAACTCGAGCTGCTGCCACTCCCCCATGAGCGGCAACAGGCTGCGAGCAACGCGCGGACCCTCCCCGTACGGATCAGCGAAGACGCTGACGGCGTTCCGCCAGTCGTCCAGGC
The DNA here is from genome assembly GCF_044453825.1 of Kribbella sp. NPDC051620. Taxonomy (NCBI): domain Bacteria; kingdom Bacillati; phylum Actinomycetota; class Actinomycetes; order Propionibacteriales; family Kribbellaceae; genus Kribbella; species Kribbella sp. NPDC051620. The sequence continues at coordinate 331,483 of NZ_JBITDB010000001.1, read as the reverse complement.
TGTGCTTCGAGGTGTCGTAGGTCCAGATCGCCCGGGCGTATCCGATCGCCATCAGCTTCGGATCGGAAGTCGTGGGTCGCTTCCATGCGTCGAGCTGCGCCGGCCCGTCGTCGGCCAGGTTCGAGACGATCGTCGGTTGGGACGTCTTCGCTTGTTCGTCGCCCCGACCATTCGATCCGAAGACCAGGATTGAAACGACCGTGATGACGACGAGAAGGATCGCGATGGGGAGCACGAGGCGTGCTCGACTGGTGCGGTTCATGTGAGAATTCCTCTCTTGGGGATCGAGGTACGCCGGAGCCACCTGAGGCCGGCCAACGCGATGGGAGGCGGCAAAATGTGCAGGCCGGCGAGCACGTACAGCCAGAACTTGAACTGCGCGCGGTAGTAGCGGACGAGCCAGTTGTGACGGCATGAGTTGGTCATGCGGTCTCAACGGTTTGGCTCGGGAGACTTTCCTCAGGCGGATCTAGCGAGCTCGTTCCAGCAGTTTTCGCTAGTCCGTTGTCCGAAAAACAGCAGGTCACCGCCAGTGGCCGCCTTCACCCAGTTCCGCACGGCCGGGTCGGCGAACACCTGCTCCGGTGGCTGTCCACCAGCTAGTCGGGCCAGAGCAGATGGCCTCGCCGCGCCGCCACGGAGCAGCCAAGCCAGTCCTTCTGCCCTGGACCGGGTGACGCCTACCCCTCGCAGCCTGGCGACGATGGCCGCCCGGTAGAACGGAGGGCCGTCGGCCGCCGTACGGACCAACCTCCGCCCTACGGCGGTGGAGATCCCGTGGCGCTCGAGCTCGGCGACGATTTGTTCCAGATGGAGACCGAGCATCGGTATCTCCGGCAGCTCGGAGTCCGGCACCGCGGGAGTGAGGGGGAAGCGCTGGCGATGCCGGAGTTCAGTCAATGCCGCGTCCTTCACGCGCCAGCGGACATGGTTGGCCAGGTATCCCCAGGACGCACCTGCCTCAGGCGGCTTGACCGCGAGTACTTGACACTTGCGCCAAGCGACCACGCGAGCGAGCTGAGCGGCCTCGTCGCGACCGAGGACCCTTCTCATCCAGCCTGGCAACGGCACAACAATGTGCTCTTCAATCGCCTCGATCAACTGGACGGACGGTTCATCGGCCCACGCCGACTTCGCAGCAGCGTTGATGAGTACCTCCAGGTCGTCATCCATGAAGATCAATCTGCTGTCTGCCGACGCGGTTCAGAACCTGGATTCCGAGATCAAGGAGTCCTGGAATCCAGGTCCGGGCCGGCCTCCAAATCGCCTGCGGGCGCACCCGCGGTCTGCCGACGGCTGACGCTGGCCAAGACCTCCCGTGACACAACCCGTTCCTCCAGCCCGAGATGCCTGGAAAGCCGCACGACCTGGGCCGCAATCCGGTCACTCGGAAGCCTCACAACAAGCGGCGCGACGGCCCGCAACGCCTCCACCTGACCGCTGATGTGATCGAGGACCTTCCCCCATCGGCCCAGCTCGGCGTCTATCGCGAACTCGAGCAAGAGCCTTGCGTCCTCGATGGCGGCACGCAATAGGCCTGGATCGGTGGAGTACAGCGCGGCCGGATCATTACCTTCAGGAAGTTCCGCTACCAAGACCGTTTCGAAGTGCGTGGACAGCAGGTTGAGGCTCCGTTCTGCTCCTGCTCGGCCTCCCGCATCAGGGTCCAACATGACGATTACCGTGTCGGTGACAGCATGCCGTCTGATCATCAGGGCCTGATGCCGCGTGATCGCCGTACCGCAAGGGGAAATCCCAGCCCACTTTTCACCAAGCAGGCTCACCGCAAAGGCATCCGTCGGTCCCTCGACGACTACCGGAATCGCGCCGCCGGCGAGTTGCTTCTGTTGGGGACCGGTGCCGACCAGGGACCGGCCCTTGGTGTAGATCTGCGTCGTGGGAGTGTTGAGGTACCGCGGCTGCCCGTTGCGCGACCGCGCAACGAAACCCACCGGTCTCAGATCGATGTCATGAGCCACGAATGTGATGCGATTGCGGAACCGATCCACCAAGAAGCCGGACTCGGTCGGCATTGCCAGCCCGGCTGCCACCATCACCTCGTCGGCAACCCCCCTCGACCGCAAGTGATCGCTCAGCCGGGTCCATCCGTCGGGAGCGACTCCAACCTCCCAGGCGCTGTCCGCATTGAGCGCGGCTCCCAACCTTCTCTTGATCAGATGTCCGGCCGCCCAGCCTGTACGGTAGTTGCGCAACTCCCGGCGAAAGAACTCTGCTGCCAACGCATTGGCCCGAACCAGGGCATCCATCGATCACAGACTCGGTCCCGGGACTTCATTTCCCAAGCCGGCATCACGGTCACTGTCGCTGCTCAGGTCGCTGGATTGGTCGCTCACGACCAGGTCAGCGATGATCTGCATTTGCGCGTCGTGCCCGAGCAGAGGTCCGGGCGGACGCTGATAGATCCGGATGTGGTCGAAGGCGGACGTCAGCGCGAGTGCATTTTCGAGTGCGCGCTCAGCCGGGTCGATCTCACGGGGAACCGTCACGATCAGGCGGCCGAGGACACTGTGCTGCCGCAACATCCGCGCCTGAATATCCGACACCGCCAGTCCCAGCGTCGGAATCCCGACGTACTGGAGATCTCCGGCGTGGCTGACGGCGAGTTGAACCCCGATCGCGTCAAGCGGATGATCGACCATGACGGCCATCGCCCCTGCTTTGAGAGCATCGACCTGCTCCAGTAAACCGATCAGGGACTCGGACGGGCGATGTATCGCCGTCTCCGGCGTGATCACCGTCGCTTGCCCGTCGCGATCGATACCGACGAATCCCACCGGATCCAACCGTTGATCGCGGGAAACGACGACCAGCTGGTCCTGGTAGCGGTCGACCACTCGACCATCACCGGTCCAGCTCACCAGCCCTGCCCGCATCAGCGTGTCCCGTTCGAATCCGCGGTTCTCCAGGTGGCCGATCAACCGGGTTCCACTGTCTGGCGCGTATCCGATCAGCCAGGCAGAATCCGGATGCAGCACTTCCTCGACATGCCAACGCTCAAGGACCTCGACCGGCCACTTCGGCGCCGCACGCAGCAACTCCTCCCGGTAGAAGGCCGCCGCCGCCGCATTTGCCTCATGCAACCATCGCCGTTCACCCTCAGACAGACCGCTTCCAATCTGCTGGTCACCCATCACAACCTCCGAAGCACGCGCTCTTACGCTGTCGCGTCGAAGATGCCGAACTCCCACCATCTTCAGAACCTGGATCGGCGTTTCAAGGACTCAGCGTCTGGTCATCACTCTCAAGCCCGGACGTGGTCTCCGCGTCGCCGTCATGTACTGGGCTGTCTTGCCGATCCAACTCCCGAGTCTCGAAGGACAAATCGGCCAGGAAGTCCAATTGCTCGGGGTTCGCCAACAGCGGTCCGGAAGGGGACGTGATCAGCCTGACGCGCTCGAAGTCTGCAGCCAGTTCGACGGCGCTACGGAGGGCACGTTGGCTAGCCGCCAGTTCGGCAGGCACGATGACGATCGCCCAATCACTGACGGCGTACTGCCGCAACATCGACGCCTGAGCCCTTGAGATCGGCAGCCCGCACTGCGGAATCCCGACGTAGCCCTCACTTCCCGTGTGGCTGGCGATCTCAAGCGCAGCCGCATCCAACGGGTGGTCGAGGATGACCGGCGTCGCGCCACCTTCCAGCAGATCAATTTGCTCTAGTACTCCGACAAGCGCTTCCGACTGACGATGCACCGGAGTCGCCGGCGTGATCGGCCGCACCTGCCCATCCCGGTCGATCCCTACGAAAGCCACCGGGTCCAACCTTCGATCGTACGAAACCACGACCAACTGATCCCGGTACCGGTCGACCACTCGACCATCGTCGGCGATATCCGCCAGCCCGGACAGCAAGAGCGTTTCGCGCCCAAAACCGGCCTTCCGAAGGCGATCCACCAGGGTAGTACCGCCATCAGGCGCATACCCGATCTGCCAGACCGACTCAGGATTCAGGATCTCGCGGACGCCCCAGTCCTCAAGCACAGTCGCTGGCCAGGCAACCGCCGCTCGCAGTAGCTCCTGACGGAAGACGATGGCCGCTATGGCATTCGCCTCATGCAGCCGCCGCAACCCATCAGGCGAGATACGGCCTACGCCACTGCGATTCATCACGACCTCCGATGCACAACATCCATCCTTGTCGAGTCGAAGATCGCGCCCCCCGACGCAGCTGCGAACCCAGATCTGGAGTTCAAGGACCCAGACCTGGGCCTGGATCCTCGATGTCCAAGGACGTGTGCTGGGTTCCGTTGTCGTTGACTCCGTTCCGGTGGCCGGTCAGCGGCCTGGCGAGCGCGAGATATGTGAGCATGTTCAGACGCTCGTGTGGGGAGTGCGACATGATGGACATCGCATGATCAGGAGGACGTGGAATAACCCGGATGCGGTCGAAGAAGAGAGCGAGGTCGAGGGACGCTCCAACGGCTCGCTCGCGGCCGGGTCGCGCGGTCGGAATCATGACGATCGCGTGATCAGTCTCGCTGTGCCGGGCGAGCATCCGCGCCTGAGCACTCGACAGCGGCGACTCGCAAAGCGGAACCCCTACGTAGTCCCTCGTCGTCATGCGGCTGAGTTCCTCGATCGCCAAAGCATCCGTTGGGCTGTCGACGATCACCGGAGTCGCGCCGGCATCAAGTAGATCGATCTGTTCCTTCACGCCCACCAGCACGTTCGATGGCTGATGAAATGCAGTCGATGCGGTGAGCGAATCCACCCGACCGTTCCGATCGATCCCGACGAACCCCACAGGCTCCAATCTGTCGTTGCGAGCGAGAAACATGATCCGGTCGCGATGCCGATCGATCGCAGCTCCCTCGTCGGTCCAGCCAGTCAACCCGGACCTCACCAAGGTCGCGAGATCGAATCCCCGCTTCCGCAAATGATCCGTCAAGCCTGAGTAGCTCTCGGGCGCGTAGCCGACCTTCCACGTCGCTCCGGCTGCCATCGTGTTCTCCAGTCCCCTACTCCTGAGAAACCGTGCCGGCCAGTCGGCGTTTGCCCTGAGCAACTCCCGACGAAAGTACTGACCCGCCGCAGCAACCGCCTCGTGGACCCGGAGCCGTTCTTCCTTAGTAGGAACGAATCCCGGATCGATGACCTCACCCATCACAACCTCCGAAGAGCAACCGATTGCTGTCGCACTCGAAGATCGCCGTCGCCTGCCGAGGTCAGAACCCAGATCTGCGATTCAAGGACTCATCCCCACGCTGGTCTCCGGGTCGGGATCATCGCGACTCGACCCGACCGGAGCCCGCCATGCACTGAAGTTCTCACCACGTGACAGCTGTTCCCCCGCCGAATCGATGCCCTCATCAATCAACTCGATCAACCGCTGGATACTCCACCGCAGCTTCTGGCGGTCAGGATCAATGCTCATACCACCGAACGTCCCGCGGAGAGCGAAGTCAAAGAACCTCGATCCACAGATCAAGGACCCGTTGACCTTCAATCGACGAGCCTTGATCGCCAGTACGCTGTGCAGTCGCCAGATCCTTGGCCCAGCAGTAGTCAGACCGGAGTGCCGGCGCCGGCAGGGCATCGTTGCCAAAACCTGCCGGCTTATTCAGTACCCGACTCGTCGGCCGAACACCCCGACGAAGTTCCAGAGGCCGACCGCGCCGCATTCGATGCGATCAAGGCGGCCGAATACCTTCACAGTGTCAAGAAGGTGCAGGGCAAACCACGCCTGAAGATCGGGCGCTGGCCGGGATCCCTAGCCAGCTGATCATCCGAGACTTTGTCGCTGCGGACTTACGTCGCCGGATCGACTTTCACTCGATCCTGTTACGGCGCATGCCTCAGTCATCCGTCGGCGGGCGATCCACGACGCTGTGATCCCGATCCAAGATCACAGGAATGGCTCCATGGACCTTCTGAAAGTTGTTCGCGAGATCAACCCGTACTTCGTCGACGGGCCCGAACTGACCCCGACGGAGCTGGAGAACCTATCAGCCCTGAGCTCACCTGCGGTGCTACTCCTCGGCCAGGTCCAGACGATCCTCCGGACCTGGATGTTCGATGAACCCACCACCGCATGGGTCGACGGCTGGCCACGATCACACCGCGCTGCGCGAATGGAATGGATCAATGGCCCCGAAGTCCCAGTAGTGGCGGCCCACCTGGCCGCAAAGGAAGGGGACGGCTGGATGTCGGGAGTACCAGGCCTTCGCCTAACCCGCTGCGACGCCTGCACGGCAACCCTGACCTGGTACGGCCACGACGAACCCGTAATCCTCTACTTGACCCGCCTAACCGATTCAAGCGAACTCCCACCACACCAGTCGCAACTCGCCGTCGTCGGCTAAGTACCCAACCCACGCCCGGGTGGTGACACCGCCCATCGCACTCGACGTAGGACCGATGTGGCTACATCGGCCGATGGCTGCCAGATTGGCATCCTAGGACCTGCCTTGAAGATGACACCGGGGCCGAAAGTGGACCTGTCTCCAACCCCGATACCCTCACCACCCGCAACAACCTCGCCGCCTCGCGGCGTCCGACCGGCGGAGGCGACGCATGGAGCGGTCGCTGATCGTCATCGGTTGCAGGCAGCGTCGGCTCAGCAGGCTCCGCCCTCACGCGATCCGCTGAGCTGGCGCTCGCTATCACTCGCATGTGCGGCGCCCGGGAGGCGAATTGTTGACCTTCTCATTACGAGTCCGCTTCCATGAGCGTCCGCACGCAGACGACCGTCGATCCTGAGCGCTAGTTGTGGCCACTGGTCGAGGGTCGATGACGGATGTCCAGGGCTCTCCGGCAGCCGCGCTGCCCCGCGAGATTCAAGGTTGCCGCCGACCCGTCCGGAGCAGTCCACAGGAGCCTTTCGCCCACCTCAGTCTGAGCGTGATCCCGACCCATGTCGCGCCTGGTCGTCCACATCGATCCACACCGATTGTTAGCAAATTCGTTAGCAAGAGCGGTGGCCGTCGGTACGCTCGGGCCAAGGCAGGAGGGCTGGGATGAACTACGAGTTGCTGCTGTTGGTCGTGATCACAGTTGGCTTGACTGTTCGCGCGCTGTGGGCGTCTGCCGTCCTACATCGTCACGTCGGGTGGCTGGTCGCGGTGTCGTGGACTGGTGGCCTGGTCGGCGGGATCGGTCTGGAGTCCGACTGGCTGGCGATTCCTTGTCTACTCGTGTTTCTGGTCAGCGAGTTTATTTACCAGACCGGACGGGATGGCTCGTCGAAGGCACCACCAGCGCGATGGTTGGGTCCCCTGCGTCGCCTTTTCTCTGCCGGGACGCCTGGTCAACACGCACGAAACGCGCATGACAACGGCGGTGAGTCTTCTGATCCGTAGTCCAGTTCGAGGCGTCCGTTCTTGAACACAGCACGTTCTGGGCGCCCCCATCGACCTGGCGGAATGTCAGGGTTGTCCGGCCTTCCCGAACACCGAGATCCCGCTGCCCTCTACTCCGCCGATCCTGGCTTGCTGCGCGCTGCCATCCAGGACACACGACCGCGCCGCCCATCGTCACGCTCAGCACCTGGCTCGCCCTCCACGCCTGCTGCCACCTCCAACACTGTCGCTGGCGTGCGACGCCCATAGCCGATTGATGGCATAGTGCCTGGGCTGGGGTCGGCCGACCGGCCCGTGGAAGTGAGGAGATGTCCAGGCATGTGGCGTGACAGGGCGCGGTACTGGTTCGACAGCACGATGTCTCGCGGTACGCCGGCTCTGGTGGGGTGGCTGGGGCTAGCCTCAGTACTGCTGGTGGCAGTGACCTCGACACTGCTACTGGCGTTCGCACCGCGCGATGTCAGTGGCCACGGCGGCTGGCACGGCGTCTTGTGGATGAGCCTGCTTCGCACTCTCGACCCCGGCACGATGGGCGGCGATCAGGGTGGCATCGTCTTCCTGGCCCTGATGCTGACCGTCACGCTCGGCGGCATCTTCATCGTCAGCTCGTTCATCGGCGTCCTGACGACCGGCCTCGAGAACAAGATCACGGTACTGCGCAAAGGCCGCTCGCGAATCGTCGAGCGCGACCACACGGTGATTCTCGGCTGGTCCGAGCAGATCTTCACCGTCGTATCGGAACTGGCCGAGGCCAACCAGACCAACCGCCGCTCGTGCGTCGCCATCTTGGCCGACCGGGACAAGGTGGAGATGGAGGACGCGATCCGCGCTCGCGTTCCCACGCTCGGCAAGACCCAGGTGGTGTGCCGGACCGGTAATCCGCTCCGGCCAGCCGACCTCGAGTTGGTCGCTCTGCGGTCAGCCCGCTCGGTGATGGTCCTGCCACCGGACACCGACGATGCCGACATCCACGTGATCAAGGTGCTGCTCTCCCTCGGCGCCGGCGCGGGCGGTACGGCGTCGAGTGCGACCTCAGGCGGCTCCGGCTCCAGCAAAACCGGCGGCCCGCACGTCGTCGCCGCTGTCGCCGACTCGGCCAACCTTCCCGCAGCCCGGCTGGCCGGCGGCCCGCGAGCGCAGCTGATCGGCGCGGACGACCTCGCAATACGGCTGATCGTCAACGCCCACCGGCAATCCGGCCTGTCCGCCGTCTGCGCGGACCTGCTCGCTTTCGCCGGCAACGAGTTCTATCTCAAGGCCGAGCCCACCCTGACCGGCACCACCTTCGGCGCCGCGGTCCATGCCTACGAACTCGGCGTACCGGTCGGCCTGCGCCACAGTGACAACACGATCGAGCTCAACCCGCCAGGCGCCGCGGTGATCAGCGAGGGCGACGAACTGATCGTGCTCGCCGAGGACGACACCATGATCCGGCTCGCCCAGTCCACACCGAAGGTGCTCCAAGAAGCCATCGCTCCCCCAGCACCGCGCCCGCCGACTCCAACCCGGACCCTGATGATCGGCTGGAACAAGCGAGCACCACAAATTCTCGGGCTCCTCGACGCCTTCGCCTACGACGGTTCCGTACTACGCATCGCCAGCCCGAACGCTCGCAACGACCTCACCGGCCACTACGCCACCCTGGAGGTCTCGGCGACGGACTGCGATCCCACCGACCGAGTCGAACTGGAGGCGCTCGACGTCACCAGCTATCAGCACGTGATCGTCTTGTCCGCCGACGATCTCGGCGTCCAGGAAGCCGACGCACGCACCCTGGTCACACTGCTGCACCTGCGCGACCTCGCGCACGGGCTGGAGGTCCCGTACTCGATCGTGAGCGAGATCAACGACGACGCGAACCGCGAGATCGCCGAGGTGACCCGGGCCGACGACTTCGTGGTCAGCGACAAGCTGATCAGCCTGCTGCTGACCCAGCTGACCGAGAACCGTCACCTGGCAGCCGTCTTCGAGGACCTCTTCAACCCGATCGGAGCCGAGATCTACCTCAAGCCAGCCTCCGACTATGTGCGCCCCGGCGCACCCGCGACCTTCGCGACAGTCGCCGAATCCGCCCGCCGCCTGGGCGAAACAGCCATCGGCTACCGCGTCCACGACGAGTTCTACCGACCACCCGCGTACGGTGTCGTACTCAATCCCCCGAAAAACACCACTCTCACCCTGACCGCTCACGACCGCGTCGTAGTACTGGCCGAGAACTGACGACCGTCATCCGCTAATCGTGAGCTGACCCTTGGAGTAGTGGCGTACTGCGCGGGCGATGTCGGTGTCCTCAAGTTGCAGCGTCTTGACCAGCAGCCGGGGACCGCGCGGGGTGATTGGAAGGCGGCGTTCGCCCGGCTGGCCGAGCTCCGCCAGCCCGGCGACGATCGGAGCATCCGGGCGTACGCCGGTTTTCAGGCGAACGATCAGGTACGTGCGGCGAAAGGCAGTCCGAGTCCTGAGCGCCTGGATCGACTGCCATCCGTAGGTGGCCGTGCCCGCGATCCAGAGGCCGTCCGCACTCAGCCGGAGAGCGTACTTCGGCTGTTCGCCGTTACGCCAACCGCTGCAGCGTGCCAGGGCGCTGAAACTCCTCGCCGATGTCCACAACATGCCCGCAATCAGCGCGACCCAGATCGCAGCAAGTGGCCAGAGGCCATCGATCGCCGAACCGGCGAGGGGCAGCACGATCGCGACAGATGCCACACCGGCGAGAATGAGCCATCCCCAGCCCGTGAGCCGCAAGCCCCGGAGCACGGTCATCCGCTCGCGATGGAGTTCGTCAGGATCGAACGCCACCTCGACCTTGTCTGGCCACGACGCGTCGGTCACGGCGGCGATGCTTTCCGGTCCGAAGGTCATCGCGGTGCACCGCTGTCAGGCTCTGGAGTCAGATCGGCGTGTTCGAACGAGCGAGCGACCACGATGTCGGTCGAGGAGTGAGCCACGATCGACATCACGATGGTGAGCGCGACCAGATGGAAGACCTCGTCGGCATCAGGAATGCCTGCTTCCAGCACCAGCAGACCGTAGACCACCGAGGCGAAGCCCTTGGGCCCGAACCACATCGCCGCGACCTGTTCGCGAGCGCCTAAACCAGAGCGCAGGAACGAGACAGCCAGAGCCGCCGGCCGCGCAACAACCAACGCGATCAAACCGAAGACCCAGCCCTGCCAGGAAATCTCGCCGAGGAACTCCATCGAGATCAAGGCACCGAAGACCAGCAACGCGGCCAACTTCAGACTCTCGGCAATCAACTCACCGAAGTGCTCGAACGCCTCCCGCTGAGCCGGCCCGAAGGTCGCGACAGTGATACCGGCCGCGAACGCAGCCAGGAACAGGTTGCCGTGCAGCGTCTCGGCCAGAGCGAGCACGAGTACCCCGATCGCCACCGCGTTCAACGGCTCGTACTGCGTGGACGCAGAGAAGAACTTCAGGCGCTCGAGCCGAATCGCGACCCACGGAACCGCCACGCCGATCACGATGCCGACGGCAAGCTCGATCCCCAGCTCGCCCAGATGCAGATCGTCCGCTCCCGCGGCGACGGCCAGGAAGACCATCACGAATGGCAGCGCGAGCCCGTCGTTCACGCCCGACTCCACGTTCAGCAAATGCCGCAGCCTCGCGGGCACCTTGTCGTTGCCGACCAGAGCCGAGGCGAACACCGGGTCCGTCGGAGCCAAGATCGCCCCGATCAGCAGCGCGGCCGGCCAGTCCAGACCGACGACGAAATGGCCGGCCAACGCGGTGATCACCAAGGTCAGCGGCAGTCCCCAACCCAGCGCCCGCCCTGGCAGCCGCCACGCCGATCGGAGATCGGACCAGCCGACCCGCATCCCGTCCGTGAACAGCACCGCGAACAGCGCGAGTTCAGCCAGGGTGGAGACCACCGGCGAGTCCGGTCGGAGATCGAGGACGCCGGTCGTTTCCGGGCCGAGCACGAAACCCGCCACCAGGAAGAGCACCGCCGTGGACAGGATCGTCCGGTGGGCCAGACTCGAGACCAGAACGGCGATCAGCAGAACCACCGCAAAGCACAGCAACAGCATCGTGACTTCCCTCCGGCCGGCAGAACGACCAGTGTTGAAACACTCAGATCTCGGTCAGGCCAGGACGAAGTACCGCAGCCACAGGTACGGTGCGGCGACGACGATGGTGATCGCTGTCATCACCGCACCCTTGCGAGTGAACTCCCAGAAGGTGATCGGGGAGCCGGCCCGCAGCGCCAAGCCGATCACCACCACGTTCGCGCTCGCGCCGACGGCGGTCGCGTTGCCGCCGAAGTCGGCGCCGATCGCGAGTGCCCACCACAACGATTCCGCCTGCCCCGGATCGGGGATGCCCTTCGTCAGTTCGAGAACGACGGGGCTCATCGTCGCGACGTACGGAATGTTGTCCACGATGCCCGATAGAACCGCCGACACGACCAAGATCAGCATCACCGCCAGCAGGGCATTGCCCTCGGTGAGCTTGCCGACCTGAGCGGCGAGGTCGCCGATGACGCCCGTCTTCACCAGGGCGCCCACCATGATGAACAAGCCGGCGAAGAACAGCAACGTCTGCCACTCCACACCACTCATGTAGTCCCTGGTCGCCACCCCCGAGACCAGCACCAGCAGACCAGCGCCCAGCAGCGCGACCACCGAGGGCTCGATCCCCAGAAACGACCGCCCGACGAAGCCGACGAACACGGCGAGCAGTACGACGCCGCACTTGATCAGCAGCCGCGGGTCCTCGATCGCCTCCCGTTCGTTCAGCCGCATCACGTTCTCCACCCGCGCCGAGTCCACCGCGAACGAACCTTTGAACAACCACGGGATCACCAGGGTGAAAACGACCAGCTCGATCACCACCAACGGCGCCATGTGCACCAGGAAGTCGTTGAACGTCAACCCGGAGCGGCTCGCGATGATGATGTTCGGCGGGTCCCCGATCAGGGTCGCGGCGCCGCCGATGTTGGAGGCGAACACCTCCGCGATCAGGAACGGCACGGGATTGATACCGAGCCGGTCACACACCAGCAAGGTCACCGGCGCGATCAGCAACACCGTGGTCACGTTGTCCAGGAACGCCGACGCCAACGCCGTGATCAGCGTCAGCAAGATCATCACCCGCAACGGCGAACCCTTCGCCCGCTTCGCCGCCCAGATCGCGATGAACTCGAACACCCCGGTACGCCGCAGGATGCCGACGATCACCATCATCCCGAACAGCAGGAAGATGACGTCCCAGTCCACACCTGTCTCATGGGAGTAGAACGCATGTTCGGCATCCGTCACCCCAAGAGCCAGTAGAACTGCTGCGCCGCCCAAGGCAGCCAGCAACTTGTGTGTCCACTCCGTGGCGATCAGCACATAGGCCACCACGAAAACCAGAACCGCGAGAACGGTCATCAGGCGACACCCTCGATGCTGCGGCAGGTCCGGCCAGCGAGGCGGCCGAACTCGATCAGTGCGGCGCCATCACCAGTTCGAGTAGCCGCGACGCCGTGACAGCGCCGAGAATCTTCCGGTCCTTGAGCACTACCACCAAGGGACACCGCAGCCGTGCCATGATCGCCGCGATCTCCAGAGCGGTGTCGTCGTGCTTGACCACCGGCAGCTCGGCCGGCCGCGCCGGGAGCAGCCTGCGGACCGTGACACCGGCCAGCTTGTCGGCGATCTGATCCGCCAGCGATTCGTCGATCACCCGAGCCAGCGACGGGTCGTCCTGGACGTAGCTCGGAACAAGAAACTGAACCACCTGCGACGCAGGGAGGACGGTGTACGGGCTGCCGTCCTCGTTCGTCACGATCAAACCGGGCAACCGCCGTGAGGCCAGGAGCTCGACCGCCTTGCGGGCATCGTCGTCCAGGCTGACTACCGGAAAGTCCTCGGCCATCTGTTGTCCGTGCACAGATCCAGCCTACGCTCGACCAGCCGGGCGGAGGTGCGGCTCCCCAAACATTCACCAGCAAACGACCTTCCGGGCATCGGCGACCAGCCCGCGCCCGAATGGGCGAAGGCATTGCCGACCAGACTTCCCGGCTCTCCGGCGACAACCATTCCTTATTCCGAGGCCAGGGGCAAATACCACCGGCGGCGGGGCCAGGGCTCTCCCAGTCCTGGTAGCCGCGGTCGCAGCCTGACAGTGCGGGCGATCAACCGCCGCGAGTCAGACGCTGAAGTGCTTGACCTTGTGCTTGCGGAGAAGCGCCCAGAGCTGATCGTTGGTCTCCCGGCCTGCTGCCGTCCGGTCCGCTGAGAGCAGACCACCGGCTGATTGGAACCTGATCCGCCGGCCGCTCTTGCACCGCATCGCCCACAAGCCGTTGCTGGAGTTGAACGAGGCGCGCGTGACCTCGCCGATGTTGATCTCCACGCTCCGGCCACCCGCACCGCCATCGATCCTGACGACATCACCGTCGAACGTCAGCTCGCCTTTCCAGCCTCCGAAAACGATCGGCCAGGAAACGACTCTTACTCTGCTGCTGTGCATCTGCTTCACCTTCGGATCGGGACATGGCTCGGACGTCGCCAACCAGACTTCCCGGCACACCAGCAAACATCCGCGGCCTGAAGACGCCACGACGTTCACGCAATCGCCATATCGCACCGGGCACCGTCGGCGTTACAGCCCGGCGAGCGATGCCGTGAGAGATCGGTACCGGCATCATCGACGTCCCTCCAGAAGGAGACTGTGTAACGCTTTCGGCAGCGCGCTCGATATAACACGTGTACGGAGTTTCAGCGAGTCTCGGTTCTGACTCATGACAACGCTTCACTCTGGTGTGCCGGGAAGTCTGGTCGGCGACGTCCTAACCGTCCCCGAGAGAGAAGGCTCGCATGCCGTACTCCGACGCTTCGCTGCTGGCTCAGCAACTCGACCAGGGCCGGCACGCAGAGGCCCTGCGCATCTTGCCCGAGCCGGAAGCGTTGGTAGTCGCCGAACTGCTGGAGCAGATCGCGAACGACCAGACCGAGGTACTGAGCGGAATCGCCCAGCAGGTCATCGTTCGCATCTACGACCGCCTGGAAGCCTCGAGCCTGACCGAGGAACCGCCCATGGCTCCCACAGCACAAGGCACGGCTCACCTGTCGAAGGCACTCGGGACGTTCGCTGCGTTGTTCGGTCCAGCTCGAAGAAGCGCCCCTGATTCGAAGAGCTGACGCGCGTCAATAGGTAAGGTGGGGTGTGGTGCGCCGGGAAGTCTGGTCGGCAGTTATTGCCCTGACCCCGAAAGTAGGAGCATCCCATGGCCGTCGAGCCGCGCTCGCGAATTCTGTTCAGTCGAGGCTCGTGGAGCGAGGCGAGCCGGATTGGTCACCCCTGAGGGCACTTCCGGAGCGCAAGAGATCGCCAAAGCGGCCCCAGCGAGCGTGTCGCCGACATCTTGCGTAAAGAGACCATCGGCGGCCCCTTGCTGCTGGTGGCCGCGGTGCTCGCCCTGGTGTGGGCGAACTCGCCGTGGTCGGAAGCGTATGAGTCGCTGAGGTCGTGGCGGTTCGGACCGGCTGCTCTTCACTTGGACCTCAGCGCGGCGACCTGGGCCGCCGACGGTCTGCTGGCGATCTTCTTTTTCGTTGCCGGTCTGGAGCTCAAACGGGAGTTCGTCGCCGGCGACTTACGCAGCCCACGACGGGCCGCTGTCCCCATCGCGGCCGCCGTCGGCGGGGTTATCGTCCCTGCCGGTCTGTTCGCGGCGGTCAATCTGCAAAACCCGGGTGGCCTGAGTGGGTGGGCGATCCCGACTGCGACCGACATCGCCTTCGCGCTCGCAGTTCTGGCAGTGGTCGGTAGGTGTCTGCCGTCAGCGCTGCGCACATTCTTGCTGACGCTGACGCTGGCGGTGGTCGACGACCTGCTGGCGATTGTGATCATCGCGGTCTTCTACACCGCGCATTTGTCGGTCCTGCCGATGCTGTTGGCGGTGATTCCCCTGGGTCTGTTCACTGTGGCTGTTCAGCGGAGGGTGCGGTCGTGGTGGGTCCTGCTGCCTTTAGCGGCAGCGACCTGGGCATTGGTGCACGCATCGGGGGTGCACGCGACCGTTGCCGGTGTCCTTCTGGGCTTCGCGGTGCCGGTGGTCCGCAGTCGCCGAGCAGGCGGCCCCGATGCCGGACCTGGCCTGGCCGAGCACTTCGAACACCGGTTCCGGCCCCTGTCGGCGGGCGTCGCGGTGCCTGTGTTCGCGTTCTTGTCTGCCGGAGTGGCGATCGGCGGACAGGGCGGTGGGTTGATGACTTCGCTTACTGACCCGGTCGCTGTCGGCATCATGGTTGGTCTCGTGATCGGTAAACCGATCGGGGTCATGGCCGCGACCTGGCTGGTGGCGCGATTCACCCACGCCAGGCTGGATCCTGATCTGGCCTGGGTCGACGTGCTCGGCTTGGCGATTCTGGCTGGTGTCGGGTTTGCGGTGTCGTTGCTGATTGGCGAACTGGCCTTCGGGATCGGCAGCGAGCAAGACGGCCAGGCACAGCTCCTCACCGGATCCTTGACGGCGGCACTGATCGCCGCGGTCGTCCTGAGACTCCGCAACCGCGTCTACCGGCGGATCCACGAAGCCGAGGCCGCCGACCGTGACCACGACGGCGTCCCTGACATCTATGACACCGACCTGGAACGGCCTCACGCCACGTGAACAAACCCTGCGATGATGGCTGAAATAGCGGTGAACGTTGTCCTCAGCCACAAGCCAGCGACGGGTGACGCGGACTTCCATTCCGTTCCGGGAGGGACATGTTCTGATCAGTTTTCGTGGCGCCCTGGCCAGCCGCGCCCTGACCACGCCCAGGACCAAGATTCTCGCCATGAGTCGACCGGTTGGGAGCCCTTGATGAGAATTCACCGGGTGCTGTGGTGGAGTTTCGCCATACCAATCGGATTGTTGGGCGGCGCGGCTGCGGTCGCTTCGTCATCGGTGCTGTCGACTGTCACCGCGTTCGGGCTGCTGGCTCTGTCTCTCGGTACTCTCTCAGCGAGGCTGCAATCGCTGGATGGAGAAGGTCAGCCGAGCGGACCGATCTCGGCTGCGACCGTCGTCCGTCGCGGCTGCCTGGCCGGCTCCATCGTGGTGCCGCTCTTTGGACTAGGCACCCTGATCGGGATTGCCGTCCTTCCACTGACGCTGATTTTGGCCGTCACCAGCCCCGTGATGGTATCCAGGTGGCCTGTCTCCGAACGAGCGGTGCGGTCCGGGTCACGCATCGAAGCGCGGCCCGCACCGACTGTCGACTGTTGTGAGAACACGACGCCGGTACTGCGCGAGCTCACTGACCGGGACCTATGTAGGGAGTGGCGGCGCAGCTACGTCGAGCTCCAACGCGCCGATTCCGCAGAGGCGAAAGTAGCGATCGCAGGCCTGCGCCAGGGCGTGCTCGACGAATTCGAGCGCAGGAACTTGAACGGCTTCGACGATTGGCTGGCTTCCAGAGCGTGTGCCGCGAGCGACCCGGCAAGGTTTCTGCTTGCTCGTCCCAGACGCCGGCGACTCCAATAGCCGCGGTCACGCGCGATCCACGCGGTGCCCTTGCCGACGCCGATTGCTAGTGACTAACGTTCCGCGAGGCGATCATCAGACCTGAGCAGCTGCCTGCTCTTGCCCGGCCCGGAAGAACGCGAGAACGGCCTCCGGGTCGGGCAGCTCGGCCATCAGCCGGGCCGCCCCGAACGGCGCGTTCCAGAAGGCTCCTGTCGGCGGACTCCACGGACCGACGTACGCATAAGGCTCCGGGATGTTTTCGTCGCCGGGTGATACGCCGTAGTTCACCTTGTCGAGGGTGATACCGACGTCGAAATGCTCGGGCCATAGGACGGGCGCGGTGTCGGCGTCGAAGGATCGGAGCGCGGCGTCGCCGCGGGCGAAGGCATCGGCGATGAGCCGGGCCGCGGCCCGATCCACTTCAATGCGGGAGTCCGGGTCGACCTTCAGTCCACCCGAATAGACGTCGTCCAGTCGGCTCGCCACCACGCCGGCCTCCTTCGCGCGTTCCGCGAAGGTCCCACCGGAGAGCTCGATCGACCCACCCGGCAGGACCAACAGGTCGCCGTCGACCCGTAGATCGGGAGCCGCCACCGTGCCGAAGCCACCCGGTACGACGCGCAGCCGGATCCCGCCGCCGAGCCGGTACTGCGGCCCGGCCAGGATCAGCTCGGCCACCCCGTGGAGCGCTCTGCGGGTGCTGACCAGTGTCTGTTCGTCCATGGCTCACAGTCTCCTCGTGTAACGCCTGGCGTGCTGCCGGCACTGACCCTTCAGACACATCAGTGTCACTGAGGTGGGGAGGCGTTACATGTCGGGTGAGATCGCACAGGACCGCTGGCACCGGGTCGACCCGGTCGATGTACCGGCTGACGGGCGGGTTCGCAGCGTGGTCGTCGACGGCCGGAGCGTGGCGCTGGCTCGTTGCGGAGCCCGGTTGGGCGCCTTGGAGAACCATTGCCCTCATCAGGGCGGCCCGCTCGGGGAAGGCTCGATCGAGAAGGGTCTGCTGCGGTGTCCGTGGCACGGCTACGACTACGACCCCATCACCGGCCAGCCACCGGAAGGCTTCTCGGACGGCGTCACGGCGTACCCCGTCGACGAACGAGACGATGGTGTCTACGTCCAGTTGCCGGTCGTACCGGAGCAGGTCCGGACGGTGTCCGACGTCCTGGTCGAGACGCTCGTTGCTCATGGCATCCGTCATGTCTTCGGGATGGTCGGCCACTCGAACCTGGGATTCGCCGAGGCGATGCGCCGGGCCGAGGAGCGCGGCGAACTCACCTACATCGGCATCCGGCACGAAGGCGCCGCAGCCTTCGCGGCCAGCGCCTACGGCAAGCTGACCGGCCGCCCGGCGGCCTGCTTCGCCATCGCCGGCCCCGGCTCCACCAACCTGCTCACCGGTCTGTACGACGCGAAGCTCGACGGCTCCCCTGTCCTGGCGATCTCCGGCCAGGTGCCCTCGAAGGTGCTCGGCCGCGGCGCGTTCCAAGATCTCGATCTCACCGCGGTATTCAAGGACGTCGCGGTCTCTTCCACCGCGATCCAGGCCGGCAGCGACCACGCCGAGCTCGCCGGGCTGGCGGTGAAACATGCCATCGACGGCCGCGGCGTGGCACATCTCGTCCTGCCGGACGAGGTACAGGTACTGCCCTCGGAGTCACCGGCGGCCACTCCCCGCGGACGTCTCTCGACCCGCCGGATCCGTCCCGACGAAGACGCATTGGCCCGTGCCGCCGCACTGATCCGCGACGCGCGGAGGCCGGTGATGATCGTCGGACACGGCGCCCGAGGGGCCGAGAACGACGTACGCCGGCTTGCCGAGCACCTCAACTCCCCCGTGCTGACCACCTTCAAGGCCAAAGGGCTCGTACCGGACACCCATCCGCTCGGCGCAGGTGTCCTCGGGCGCAGCGGTACTCCGGTGGCCAGCTGGCTGATGAACGAGTCGGACCTGCTGATCGTGGTCGGCGCCTCGTTCTCGAACCACACCGGCATCGCGGCGTACATGCCGATCGTGCAACTCGACGACGACCACGCCGCGATCGGCCGCTTCGACGCCGTCACGGTGGACGTACTCGGCGACGCGGCACTCAGCCTCACCGCACTGATCGACCAGCTTCCCGAGGTGAAAGCCGATGACCAGCGCCCCGATGTGGCTGAACGGTGGGCGATCTGGCGGGTGGAGAAGGCCCGCCGGGTGAACGACGACCGCGGCCAGGGCGTCTCCGCCGCGGCCGTCTTCGACACCCTGTCTCGTCACCTGCCGACTGACGCTGTCGTAACTGTTGATGTCGGCAACCATGCGTACTCGCTCGGCCGCTACCTCGAGTCGAAAGGCCAGCCAGTGTTGATGTCTGGCTACCTGGGATCGATCGGCTTCGGCTACCCGGCCGCCCTAGGGGCGTGGGCCGCCGCACCAGGGCGGCCCGTCGTCGCGGTCACCGGCGACGGCGGCTTCGGGCAGTACGCCGCCGAGCTCACCACCGCGGTCAAGTACGGCATCGGGATCAAGCACGTGCTGCTGAACAACAACGCCCTCGGCAAGATCAGCAAAGAACAACTCGCCGCCGACTATCCCGTCTGGCACACCTCCCTCACCAACCCCGACTGGGCCGAGTACGCCCGCATCTGCGGCGCGACCGGGCTACGGGTTGATCGCCGCGACGACCTCGAAACGGCGATGACCGAACTCTTCGCGACCACCGGACCCGCTCTGCTCTGTGTCGAGCAGGACGCCGAACTGCTGTGAATCCTCTGACCGAGCAAGGAGAAACGCTATGCCCACCCGGTACGACGACCTGCGAGCGCTGTTCGTCAACTGCACCCTCAAGCGATCACCCGAACCCAGCAACACCGAGGGCCTCGTCGACGTGAGCCGGAAGATCATGGAGAAGCACGGCGTCCAGGTCGACCTGGTCCGCGCGATCGACCACGACATCGCCACCGGCGTCTGGCCCGACATGACCGAGCACGGCTGGGTCGTTGACGACTGGCCCGCCATCCAGGAGCAGGTGATGGCCGCCGACATCCTGGTGATCGCCGGACCGATCTGGCTGGGCGACAACAGCTCGGTCACCAAGCAGGTGATCGAGCGGCTCTACGGCAACTCCTCGATCCTCAACTCGGCCGGCCAGTACGCCTACTACGGCCGCGTCGGCGGCTGCCTGATCACCGGCAACGAGGACGGCGTCAAACACTGTGCGATGAACATCCTCTACAGCTTGCAACACCTCGGATACACGGTTCCACCCCAGGCTGACGCCGGCTGGATCGGCGAGGCCGGCCCGGGTCCGTCATACCTGGACGAAGGTTCCGGTGGACCGGAGAACGACTTCACCAATCGCAACACCACCTTCATGACCTGGAACCTGCTGCACCTGGCCCGGATGCTCAAGGACGCGGGTGGGGTCCCGGCGTACGGCAACCAACGGTCGGAGTGGGATGCGGGCTGCCGGTTCGACTTCGCGAACCCGGAGTATCGCTGACCGCGCTACAGGTAAGGCAGGAGTAATGACCGGACCGCGGTACGGCGAGAGCCTTGTCCGTTACCTTCGAGCTGTGGTTGTGGCATTGCCTCCGGATGATGTCCTGGTCGCCGGTCTGAGAGCCGGCGACGAGGATGTATTCGCGCGTCTGCTGGACGGCTGGTCCTCCTCGATGCTGCGGCTGGCGCGGACTTTCGTGTCGACGAATGCCAGTGCCGAGGAGGTCGTCCAGGACACCTGGCTGGCTGTCTTCCAAGGGGTCAGCCGATTCGAGGGCCGGTCGTCGCTGAAGACCTGGGTCTACCGAATTCTGGTCCATACCGCCCGCAAGCGAGGGGCCCGTGAGCAACGCACGGTGCCGTGGACAAGCTTGACCGCCGAAGACGAGCCGGCCGTCGACCCGGGCCGGTTCCGCGGCCGGGATGACCCGTACCCCGGCGGGTGGCTGGTGTTCCCCCAGACGTGGCCGAACACCGAGAGCGAGGTGCTCGCGCGGGAGGTGCGGAGTGTCGTGGCCGCAGCCCTCGACCTGCTACCGGCCCGGCAGCAGGTCGTGCTGACCTTGCGCGACATCGACGGTCAGAGCGCCGACGAGGTCTGCAGCCTGCTGGAGATCTCGTCGGCCAACCAACGCGTGCTCCTGCACCGCGCCCGGGCGGCCGTCCGCAGCCACCTCGAGCAGTACTACGAAGCGACGGCGGGAGGTCCCTCGTGACCTGCGCCGAACTGGTCGAACTCGTCACCGCCTTCCTCGAAGGAAGCTTGGACGACGAGACCGAACAACGATTCGTCGAGCACCTTGCGATCTGCGACGGCTGCGAGATCTATCTCGAACAGATGCGCCGCACGATCGGCGAGATCGGACAGCTCCCGGCCGACAGCCTGTCCGATCAGACCCGCGACAAGCTGCTCGATGCGTTCCGCAACTTCCCTCGCGACGACTAGCACCGTCCTCCTCGAGAGGCGCAGCCATGCCAGATGTCCATTTCACCAATCTCTTCGCCGTCGCCCTGGTCGCCCTGGTGGCACCACTGCTGCTCGGACTCGTACCGGCTCTGCGGATCCCGGCCGTGGTCCTCGAGATCGTCGTCGGCATCGCACTCGGACCACATGCACTCGGCCTGGTCGACGTCGACCTCCCCGTTCAGATCGTCGCGCTGCTCGGTCTCGGATTCCTGCTCTTCCTGGCCGGCCTCGAGATCGACGTCCACCGGCTGCGGGGCCGGGTGCTGCGAATGGCCCTGCTCGGTTACCTGATCACCCTGGCACTAGGCGGTCTCGCCGGTGCCGGATTCTCCGCGGCGGGCTGGGTCCACAGCCCGTATCTACTGGCGGTCACCTTGTCCGCGACGTCGCTCGGCCTGGTGGTACCAGTGCTCAAGGACGCCGGTCAGGTCGACGGGCAGGTCGGCCAGTCAACGATCGCGGCCGCGTCGATCGCCGACTTCGCGGCGGTGCTCGTCCTCTCGCTGTTGTTCTCGACCGAGGGCGGCAGTGCCGGCGAACGGCTCGTCATGGTCGCGCTGTTCGCGATCCTGGTCGCCGTCGCGGGGTTCGCCGTCTCGACCGCAGGCCGCTCGCAGCGAATCGGAGCAGCGCTCGTCCGGCTCCAGGACACCACCGCCGAGATCCGGGTCCGGGCGGCCGTGGTCCTGCTGGTCGCATTCGTCGCCCTCGCCGAGCGATTCGGCCTGGAGACCATTCTCGGTGCATTCCTGGCCGGCGCCGTCGTCGGACTGGTCGACCGCGACTCCACCTCGCATCCACAGTTCCGGGTCAAGCTCGCCGCCCTGGGCTACGGCTTCCTCATCCCGGTGTTCTTCGTGACCAGCGGATTGCGCCTGGACCTCGGCGGCCTCCTGGCCGATCCAACGGCGCTCCTCCGAGTTCCGCTCTTCCTTGTCGCGCTTCTGGTGGCGCGCGGCGTACCGGCGTACCTGTCGATCCGGACCCTCGGACCGCGCGCCACCTCAGCCGTCGCGTTGCTGCAGGCAACTTCCTTGCCATTCATCGTGACGGCGACCCAGATCGGCGTCACGACCGGACTGATGTCCGCGGTCACCGCCGCCGCCCTGACCTGCGCCGGACTCGTATCGGTCCTGATCTTCCCCGCCGCCGCCCTGGTCCTTCTCAAGCCTGCCAACCGGCCTCCCGCCGGAGCGGGGCAGGAGCTCGCCCACAAGCCATCCGGACGATCAGAAGGAGATCGCGACAATGGATGAACATTCGATCCGCCGGTACGACGGTGATCGGGAGGCCCTCCGCCCGCTGTTCCGAGAAGCTGACGACTCCGAGCAACAGATCGACTCCTACCTCGACCTCGGCGATGTACTCGTCGCTGAACACGGCGATCAGATCATCGGCCATCTCCAACTGATCACCGACCATGAGACGGCCGAGCTCAACAGCATGGCGGTCGCCGCGAACCAGCGTGGCACCGGCGTCGGGCGCGCGCTGATGCAAGCAGCCATCGAGTACTCCCGGCAGCAGGCGGCAACGCGACTTCTCGTCGCCACGGCCACCGCGGACATCGGCAACCTGCGGTTCTACCAGCGCCAGGGCTTCCGCTTTTTGAGGGTCGAACGCGACGTCTTCGGTACCGCGACCGGCTACCCCGACAACCACCTCATCGACGGCATCCCACTACGAGACCGGGTCTGGCTCGACCGAGATCTGGGAGGAGAATCATGAACACCCGACGGACTCCGCTGTTCTGCGATACCGGGCTGGCCACGCGGATCGAGCGGGCCGAGGCCGAGCTGATCGAGGCCACGGCGCGTGCCGCCCACCGGCGGCTGGCCGACGGACGGGGGTTCGTGATCCCCCTAGCGGGTGGACTCGCTTCCTTCGCCCAGGCCGACTCGCCATTCAACAAGGTCGTCGGACTCGGCTTCGGCGGCGTACCGACAGCAGGCGAACTCGACGAGATCGAGCAGGCGTACACCGCAGTCGGTGCACCCGTTCAGGTCGAGCTCCCCCATCTCGCCGACCCCGAGATCGGCGTCGTCCTCACCCGCCGCGGATACCGGCTCGAGTCGTTCGAGAACGTGCTCGGCATCGGCATCGAGGACCAGTACGACGTAGCGCTGCCCGACGGTATAGCCATCCGGCCCAGTGGTGACGACGAACTCGACCAATGGCTGAACCTGATGGCCGACGCCGTCGCCGCACCGGATACCCAAGGCGTCCCCTGGCGCGAAGAGTTCCCGCGCGACACCTACATCGAAGCCGAGCGAGACAGCACAGCCGCCGACGTCAACCGGTACGTTGCCCTGCACAACAATGAGATCGCGGGCGGCGCCGGTCTCCGCACTGTGGCGGGCATCGCCCAGTTCGCCGGGGCTGCGACGCTCTCCGCCCACCGCCGCCACGGCATCCAGTCCGCCCTACTGGCCACCCGCTTGTCCGACGCCGCCGCGGCCGGCTGCGATGTCGGAGTGATCACCACCCAACCGGCGTCCAAATCCCAACAAAACGCCCAACACAGCGGCTTCGACCTCCTCTACACCCGCGCTGTCCTCGTCTGGTCGGCCCGAGTGAAAGCGGCGTAGCGCAGCCCCGTCCGATTCACGAGCCAGCGCAGCACTGGGTCAGGAAAGAGGTCATCGTAGTTTGGCAGCCGGTGGCACCTACCGAATGAGCCGGCGCCGCCGCAACGGCCCATGAGTCGGCAGGAAAGCTCTGCTCCCACGGCTTCGCAAGTCCAGCCCATGGCTACGAGCTGAGCTGATCGACCAGACCGCAGTACGGGCCACCCTCGCGAAACTTGCCGCCGGCGTTCAGGAACTTGTCACTGTAATGACAGACGGTGGGCCAGGTTCCATCCGCCGAGCATTCTCAGTGGCCCGCGAGCACCATCTGATCGAGCTCGACGAACGACTGCTCCGGTAGGACACCACTATCGATCGAACACGGCGGCGGCTCTATGTCTGCGCCTCACGGGCGACCAGGCCTCTGGCTATCGTCTTCTATGCCGACCAGGTCGATGCCGCCATAGACGCACTGAAGAATTCCGCACTGCCAGGAACCGATCAGATCGTCACCGCCGAGATGCTCAGCCAGGTGTGATGTGAGGACTGAGTGCCTCGGAGGAGGCCGGTGGGGTCTACTGATGACTGTGAATTGCGGTCGGTGAGGGTGTCGGAGGCGTCGAGGAGCTCCAGCTCGCCGCCCTGGATGAAGCTTGGGAAGAGGCGTTCGGCCGGCCAGTGACTACCGCGTCTAGCGAGCGTTGCAGGGTCTCGGCGATCGTTGATGCTTGCCGGGGGGCTAGCCGATGGCCGGGATCAGGTACTGCTGGTCGATTAGGGCGACCTCGGCAGAGCGTTCCAGTTCGCAGGCTAGACTCCGCCGAGGTGGCGGATCTCGATCACAGCCACGGCGACGGCCACGGAGGACGTGAACCGGTGCGCGAGGCGATCAACAAGGCCTCGCTCGCGTCATCGCCGAAGTCGTCGAAGGCCATCCGGACCAGGTCAGGCATCGGGTCCTGCGGCTCATGGGCAACCTCGTCAAGCTGACCGACCGATCGATTGCCAACTGCCCAACCGAACGATGCCGAGCGTGAGCGGACCCGCCAACCAGCATGGCGGCTATCGGACCTGGAGAGACATCAGGCAATGGTGTCTCCCCCGTTGCACTCCAGAAATCTGTTGACCAACTCGAAGGCCGGGGTTCTGGGGTTCTTGGAGATGATGGTCGGGATGACTCTTGCGACGGGGGCAGCCGTCTTGCCACTGAGGCAGCCGCTGTCACTCAACGTAGCCGACATCAAGTTGCCCGCGGTTATCCACAAGCCCACTTGAAGAGATCTGCTACCCAAGGAAGCGTTAGCCTCATGATCAAAGCTACGCACCGCTTAACGCACCTTAATCAGCGAGAAGTACTGAACAGGCTTTGCAGGTGCTGCGCGTTGACCTCGAACAAACTTGCAGGCCACGGAACGTTTCGGCATTGGCCGGCAAGCAATGAGCAGTGTGGGCGGCAAATCAGCGGGTTCGGGGTTCGAGTCCCTGGCGGCGCACCAACACCAAGGCCCGAGCAGACATCGCAATCTGTTCTCGGGCCTTTGTGTTGTCCACAACCCTCTTTGCCGGACGTCGCTCGTTGCCTAGCCACCAGCGACCGAACCCGCACCCTCCACTGACCTCTCCTGTGGTCGCCCACGCTTTCCCCACGCCTTGACCTGATCGTGACTGTGTGTCACCTCACATCGTTCCGCGTCGTTGGTCCAGCTCTGGATCCTGGCAGCTGGGAAATGGCGTTATCGGACCACAGACCGTTCGAGTCGACGTCGCCCGGTCAGCGGCTACCGTCTGGGGATGGACGTTGACTGGAGCGCCGAGGTGGTCGACCAGCTCGAGTCGCACTGGCAGCATCGGCTCAGGCCTCGTCTGGACGGGGTGACTGACGACGAGTACTTCTGGCAGCCGGTCCCCGACTGCTGGACGATCAGCCCTCGCGGTCGAAGCTCTGCGTCGATCTCCTTCGGTGCAGGCGAGTTCACCATGGACTACAGCAAGCCGCCACACGAGCGCGAACCTGTGACAACAATCGCCTGGCGGCTCGCGCACCTGATCGTCGGGTTCGCATCGACGAACGGAGAGCATTTCGGCCGCGCGGCCGCCAGTGAGTCGACATTCTGTTATGCGGGCAGCGCTGAGGAAGCGCTGCGGCAGCTCGATGATGAGTACCAGCTCTGGATCGGCGGTGTGCGCAGTCTCGGCACGGTGGGGCTCGCCCAACCACAAGGCCATCCGCCAGCATTCGCCCACGCACCACTGGCGAAAAAGATGCTGTATGTGAACGTCGAGGTCATCCACCACGGCGCGGAGATATGCCTGCTCCGCGACCTCTACTTGCGCAACGGCTCCGGCAAGTCGCTGCGCTAACGAACCGAACATGGGGCACCCGGTCAGAATTCACCTTGAGCCATTCCCGCCGGCCCGGCTGGTAACGGGTCGCGCCACCTTTGACGACGAGACCCTCGACCCCTCGACAACCTCGGAAGTGCACCACGCATGGTGGCTCCCGTGCTTCGGAACCAGGCGCCAGACGAGGCCGCTTCTCGTCACCCAGGCGAGGGTCCGCCAGTTACCCACCAGCACGGGCAGGCCGCCCCGGAAGATCACGCTGGAGGTAGGCAATATGCCGCACGAGCTGGCGGTCATGCGTTAGGTCGACGTAAGCCCTTCTCGGATGGATCGCGCGTAACGTCTTGAGCAATCAGAAGGAGTTGAGTCTCATGTTCGATCAAATGGGCATGCCAGTCCTCTTCGCGATGCTGATCTCCACCCTGGCCATCACCAGCATCGGTGTTTTCATCGCCGTGCGAATAGTGGCTGAGCGTACGGGTGTCTCCAAGCCGGCACCCAGTCCTATATCTGCTGTTCAGGCCGATGTCGCGATAGAGAAGTTCCCCGAGACACGCGAGCTCGACTAGCAGGAGGATGACCTCCCGGCCGTCAAAGCCGAGAGTGGGTTCAGCAGCCGGCAGAGCCAGACGACCACAGGAGTAAGAGACAGTCACATGATGACCGAGATCCGGCTCGCTCGCTTCAGCGAGTACGACGAGGTAGGCGAACTGACTGCCCAGGCCTACGCGAACGACGGTTTCATCCCGGCCGGCTCCGACTACGGACTGACGCTGCGCAACGCCGCTGACCGAGCCGCCAAAGCCGAACTGTGGATCGCCGCCGACCCTACCGGCCTACTCGGCACCGTCACCTTCTGCCTACCGGGCTCGGTCTACGGCGAGATCGCCCAGCCAGGCGAAGGCGAGTTCCGCATGCTCGCCGTGGCGCCCAGAGCCCGCGGATTGGGCGTTGGTACCGCGCTTTCCCAGCACTGTGTCGACCGCAGCCGCGAGCTCGACTTCCACCGCGTGGTCCTGTCCAGCGCCACCTACATGACCACCGCCCACCGTCTGTACGAGCGCCTGGGCTTCACCCGCATCCCCGACCGCGACTGGTCCCCCGTCGATGGCGTCGAGCTGTACGCCTTCGCCCTGGACCTGTGACCGTCACGCCCGAGTGGCGAGGTCCGGAGACCCACGGGTGGTCGAAGGCGCTCAAACAAGACGTTCCGCTCAGCGGATCATCTTCCTTGTAGCTGCGGGCCAAGCCCATTGACAGTTGCCGTATGACACGAACCAAAGTGGCCGTCATCGGCTCAGGCAACATCGGTACAGACCTGATGATCAAGGTCCTGCGCCTCTCCGAGGCGCTCGAGATGGCCGCCATGGTCGGGATCGACCCTGCTTCGGACGGCCTGGCCCGGGCCGAGCGGTTCGGAGTGCCCGCCATCTCCAACGGTGTCGACGGGCTGATCGCGATGGCCGGCTTCGAAAAGATCAGCATCATTTTCGATGCGACCTCGGCCAAGGCCCACGAGGCGAACGCCGCGAAGCTGGCTCCCTACGGCAAACAACTGGTAGACCTCACGCCCGCGGCGATCGGACCGTACGTAGTCCCAGCAGTAAACCTGGCCGAACATCTCGACGCGCCCAACGTCAACATGGTCACCTGTGGTGGCCAGGCGACCATCCCCATCGTCGCAGCGATCTCACGCGTGACCTCTGTGCCGTACGCGGAGATCGTCGCATCGATCGCATCCAAGTCCGCCGGGCCGGGCACTCGCGCCAACATCGACGAGTTCACCGAGACCACCTCAGCGGCCATCGAAACGGTTGGCGGCGCCGGTCGCGGCAAGGCGATCATCATCCTCAATCCGGCCGAACCGCCACTGATCATGCGCGACACCATCCTTGCGCTCATCGGTGACGCCGACCACGACGAGATCCGCGAATCGATCGAATCGATGATCGCCGACGTAGCCGCCTACGTGCCCGGCTACCGCCTCAAGCAGCACGTGCAGTTCCGGGAAATCACCGCCGACGAGCCCATCCACACCCTGGTACCCGACGGCTCTCCTGCCGTGACCCACCAGGTCACCGTGTTCCTTGAGGTCGAAGGCGCCGCCCACTACCTGCCCGCCTTCGCCGGCAATCTCGACATCATGACCTCGGCTGCCCTGCGCGTAGCAGAGTCGCTCGCCTCGAGCCTGAACACCAGAGAGGTCGTCCGATGACCCACATTTTCATCCAAGATGTCACCCTACGTGACGGCATGCACGCCATCAGGCATCGAATCGAACCAACAGACGTCCAGCGGATCGTCTCTGCTCTGGACGCGGCCGGTGTCGACGCGATCGAGGTTGCCCACGGTGATGGTCTGGCCGGCGGATCGCTGACCTACGGACCGGGCAGTCACACCGACTGGGAATGGATCGAAGCAGCCGCTGACGTGCTGACCAATGCTCGCCTGACGACCCTGCTCCTGCCGGGCATCGGCACCATTCACGAATTGAAGAAGGCCTACACCCTCGGCGTCCGCTCGGTGCGCGTCGCCACTCACTGCACCGAGGCCGACGTTTCAGCCCAGCACATCGCCTACGCCCGAGAGCTCGGCATGGACGTCTCGGGGTTCTTGATGATGAGCCACATGGCACCCGCAGCGACCCTCGCCAAGCAGGCGAAGCTCATGGAGTCCTACGGGGCACACTGTGTCTACGTCACGGACTCGGGCGGTCACCTCACCATGAAGGGCGTTGCCGAACGCGTCCGTGCCTACCGCGGCGTACTGGACCCGTCGACCGAAATCGGCATCCACGCCCACCAGAACCTCAGCCTCTCGGTCGCCAACTCCGTGGTTGCCGTCGAAGAAGGTGTCACCCGGGTAGACGCGTCCCTCGCAGGTCTGGGGGCAGGTGCAGGCAACTGCCCAATCGAACCATTCATCGCCGTGGCGACCATGGAAGGCTGGCAGCACGGCTGCAATCTCGCCGCGCTGGAGGACGCCGCCGATGACATCGTGCGCCCGCTGATGGACCGAGCCGTCCAGGTCGACCGCGAAACCCTCACCCTCGGCTACGCCGGCGTCTACTCCAGCTTCCTGCGTCACGCCGAGAACGCCTCAGCCCGGTACGGCATCGACGTCCGCGACATCCTCACCGAGGTCGGCCAACGCAAACTCGTCGGTGGCCAGGAGGACATGATCGTCGATATCGCCCTCGACCTCACACGCGCCGGCCAGGGATGACCTCCGAGGTCGAAGTGCCCATGCGCTGAGAAGAGTTTGGTCGCCAACTCTCACCGTCGCTGCGAGTCAAGCCCCAGGTAGAGGCCATCTACCTGGGGCTGCGGTTTACTTCTGTTCAAGGCAGTCGAAGCGGTCGATCTAGGGTTCGGTCGTCAAGCCCAAGTACGTCAGTGCGTTCTCACGGAGTACCCGGTCACGATCGGCGGGCTGGAGGTACTCCGCATCCCTGACGACTGCAGCGGCCGGCCGTTCGCCCAGCGGGTACGGGTAGTCGCTTCCGACCATGACCTGACCGACACCGAGCGTTTCGACAAGGATCCGCAGTGACCACGGGGAAAAGACGACGGAGTCGACGCTGAAGCGGTCGACGTAGTGCGACGGTGGGTGCTCAGAGGTGCCGATGACGTCGTGGCGGTGCTTCCATGCGTTGTCCATCCGCCCGAGCCAATAGGCAAAGGAGCCACCGCCATGGGCGAATGCGATCCGCAGGTCGGAGCTGACCCGATCGAAGACCCCGCCCAGGACCATCGCCAGGATGGACAGATGGGTTTCGGCCGGCATTCCCGTGAGCCATTGAGCCATCCATCGGTTCAACCGTGGTGAGTTCGCCATGTCCCATGGGTGCACGAAGACGGGCACACCGAGACTCGCGCAATGCTGCAGGAACGTCACGACGCCTTCGTCGTCGAGATCACGGTCACCGATGTGGTTTCCGATTTCAACGCCGATGTGGCCGTTGGCAATGCTGCGTTCCAGCTCCGTGCAGGCGGCGTCCGTGTCCTGAAGGGGAACCTGGCAGAACGAGATGAGACGCGGGTGTTCCGCGGTGATCTCCAAGGACAGGTCGTTGAAGATTCTCGCGATTGCTGACGCTTCCGCCGGGTCCTTGTCGTAAGAGAAGAACACGGGGGTCGGTGAGATGACCTGACGTTCGACGTTGTCTGCGTCCATGTCGGCCAGACGCACCTCGGCGTCCCAGGCGCTCGAATCGATCCGCCGGAACTCCTTCGACCCGATCATGATCACCGCATCCTTCTCGGTTCGAACATCCAGCCACGGATTGGGCGCGGCACCGGGCAACTCGGGCCACCCCTTCGGAACAGAGTGAGAATGGATGTCGATCGAGCTCGTCACGTCCTTTTCAGCCCTTGCCAGGGTGCAGTGTGCCGCAGTTTCCGCACGTCCGAGCATTCTCGTCCGAGTAGAACTCGGTGAAAACGGGCGGCAGGTCGGCGACGATGTCGCGCACCTGGAGCTCCACCTCGTGCACGAGGTGGTTGCAGTTCTCGCAGTACCACTGGAACTTCTCCAGGGTGCCTTCTTCACGGATGCGCTCGATCACCAGACCAAGGGAGCCGGCGTTGGGACGCTGCGGAGAGTGCGGCAGATTCCCGGGCAGGAGCCAGGTCTGTCCTTCGCGGATGTGGACGGTCTTCGGGCCGTCCCCGGTCATGACGTTGACGTGCATGTCGCCCTTGAGTTGGTAGAACCACTCCTCGTACGGGTCGACATGGAAGTCGGTGCGCTCGTTCGGTCCGCCGACGACCTGGACGATGAAGTCATCGCCTGTGAAGATCGCCTGATTGTTCACCGGCGGCTTGAGCCGGCTCTCGTTCTCGGCAACCCATGCCTCGAAGTTGACGGCCTGAGTGGGTTCTGTCATGACGGGACCTCTTTCGTGTGTCGGGTTGCAGGAAGACAGGCGATCGCCTGGATCTCGATGAGCAGTTGCGGGTGCGGCAGTTGGTGGACGGCAACCGTCGTTCGGGTCGGGCCGGTCTCGTCGAAGAACCGCGAATAGACCTCGTTGTAGCCGCCGAAGTCGTTCATGGACACGAGGAACGTGGTCACCTGGACAACGTCGGAGAGGTCAGCGCCCACCGAGGCCAAGATGTCGCGGATGTTCTCAATGACAGCGGTGGTCTGTTCCTTGATGTCGAGACTGAGTGTCCCCATCGCATCCTCGGATGCCCCAACGATGCGGTTGTCCGGGGTGCGACTACTCGTGCCAGAGATGAAGACCAGGTCGCCGACGACCTTGACATGAGGGAACCGGCCCCTGGGCGTGGCCTTTCCCTCCACCAGGAACGAGCCGCTCATGCTGATGCCTTTCGGGTGAAGGCGGCACGGCCCAGACCCGCGACGCGTGCTTCGGCGACAACCCCCGGGGAGAGTTCGACCGCCGCGGTCGCTGCTCCGGCGAGAATGACGAAGCCCTTCCGAAGGGCGATGCCGTGCTCGGCGGCCATGGTTTTCAGGTCCGCCAGTACCCGGAGCGGGTTGCCAAGAATGTCGGCGGTCGATCCGAACGCCGCGGGGTGTCCATCAAGGGAGAGGGTGACCGCGGTGTTGGCCAGCAGGCTGATGACGTCGCCGGTGATGGGCGTCCATTGTCCGATGGTGAACGCGACGGCTGACGTGTTGTCAGCAACCACGCGCGGCAGGTCGAACGCGAATCCCGCGTAACGGGAGTCGATCACCTCCAAGGCGGGGGCGACCGCGTCGATCGCGTCCAGCAGGTCTTCGGTCGGATCGGTCGGGTCCACGTCACGGCCGAGGCGAAACGCGACCTCGGGTTCGACCCGTGGATGGATCAGGGCCGGGTCGTCCAGGGTTCCGCCGTCCTGGACCCGCTTCTTATCGGTCAAGCGACCGGCGATGATCGAGTCAACGCCCATCTGAATCATCTTGGCTGCACTCGTGAAGCCCAGTTTGGCGCCGACGACCCTCTCCCCACGCGCCTCCCGGAGCTCTATGAGCTTCCCTTGGACCGTGTACGCCTCAGCCAGGCCGAGTGTCGGAAACGAGCTCGATGACGAGACCGGGATGCCAGAGATCAATGCCTCGTCGAGGAGCTGAACGGCTTCATCAATCTCGACGCTACCCATCAGTAGTTCCTCTCGAAAGTGACCTCGACGTGACCGAGACCGGAGATGTCGGCCCGATAAGTCCCTGGTTCGGAGACCCCGATCATCGGCCCGAGCGCTCCGGACAGGACGACCTCCCCGGCCAGCAGCGGCCGGCCGCGGCGAGCCCCTTCGCGGGCCAGCCAAGCGACTGCTCGCACGGGCGAACCGAGGCATGCCGCGCCGCTGCCGCTGGAGATGACCACACCACGGTGCTCCAGCCGCAGCGCGACCTCCGTCAGGTCCAGTCCCACGGGGTCGACGGCAGTCGTGCCCAGGGCGAACGCGCCCGAGGAGGCGTTGTCGGCGATCGTGTCCGCGATGGTGATGTCCCAGCCGGTGACCCGCGAATCCACGATCTCGATCGCGGGAAGCAGAAAGCCGGTGGCCGCGAGCACGTCGATGATCGTGGCGTTCGGGTTCTCGATGTCGCGGCTGAGCACGAACGCGACCTCGCCTTCGACCCTCGGTGAGACGAACGAATCCAGAGAGACGGTGTCGGTGTCGGAGAAGAACATGTCGTCGAACAGCACACCGAAGTCGGGTTGGCCGACACCGAGCTGCTGCTGCACCACCGGCGAGGTCAGGCCGATCTTGCGGCCCACGATGTGTCGGCCGGCAGCGAGGCGTTGCCGCGTCAGCTCCTCCTGGACGGCGTAGGCAGCATCGAGGTCGCCGGCACCGATCAGGTCACGAACCGGAGCACACCCGGTGCGCGACGATGCTGCGTCGGAGAGTCGGGCAGCTGCCTGGGAGATCGTCGCGGTGCTCACAGCGCCACGCACACATTCGTCGTCTCGGTGTAGAAGTCCAGCGAGTGACGCCCGCCTTCGCGGCCGAGGCCGGACAGCCCAGTGCCGCCGAACGGTGACCGAAGCTCCCGCAGGAACCACGTGTTGACCCAGGCGATGCCCACGTCCATCCGCCCAGCCACGCGGTGGGCCCGCTTCAGGTCCCGTGTCCACACGACCGCTGCCAAGCCGTACTCGGTGTCATTGGCCAGTTCCACGGCTTCTTCCTCCGTGTCGAAGGGGATGAGTGCTGCAACCGGGCCGAACACCTCCTCGCGAACGACCTGGTCGGCGTTCGTCAGGCCGGTCCACAAGGTCGGCTCGATCCAGCAACCCCCGGCCAGGCGTTCCTCCAGATCCGGAATTCCGCCGCCGACCAGCACGGTCGCGCCGGCCTGCTCAGCGAGCTTCAGGTAGCGAAGGACCTTTTCGCGGTGCGCGAGTGAGATGAGCGGACCTGTCGTGGTTTCCGGATCGTCGGGCGCCCCCAACTTCAATGTGCGAGCTCGTTCGGCCAAGCGGCCGGCGACCTCGTTGAAGACGCTGCGCTCGATGTAGACGCGTTCGGTGCACAGACACACCTGACCGGTGTTCGCGAAGATCGACTGGGACAGTCCCTCCACGGTCGCGTCCAGATCGGCGTCGGCGAAGACGATGGCGGCGTTCTTGCCGCCCAACTCGAAGGAGACCGGGCGGACCCGGGACGCAACGGCTTTCATGATGCCCGCGCCGGTGGGTGAGGAACCGGTGAACGTCACCCCGTCGATGCCCGCGTGCGCGACGAGCAGCTCGCCGGCCGAATCCTTGCCGAATCCGTGCACGACGTTGTAGACGCCGTCCGGCACGCCGGCTTCCTGAAGGATCTCGGCCAGCACAGTGGCCGACCCGGGGGTCTCCTCCGACGGCTTGGCGACGACAGTGTTGCCGCACGCCAGCGCCGGCGCCAACTTCCAGGTCAGCAGGAGCAGCGGCAGATTCCAGGGAACGATGGCCGCGACCACACCCAACGGCTTGCGAAGCGCATAGTTGAGCGCCTGCGAAGCTTCGCCGTACTCCAGCAGGAACGACTCGACGCCTTCGGCGGCCGTCGTGTCCGCGAACGTCCTGAAGTTCGCCGCGGCGCGAGTGATGTCCAGGGCCAGCGCCCGCGGCTCCGGCTTGCCGGTGTCCGCGACCTCAGCCGCCAACAAGTCGCCGGCACGCTCGTCGATCAGATCGGCAACCCGGCGGAGCAACTGGCAACGGTCGCGGACGGACATCCGCCCCCAGGGTCCGTTCAACGCGGCCCGCGCGGCCGAGACGGCCGCGTCGACCTGCGCGGCGCCGGCCTCATGGACCTCGGCGATCGTCGCTCCCGTGACCGGGTCCACGTCGGCGAACGTACCGATGCCCTCGACGAACTGCCCGTCAATGAAGTTTCTGTACTGCCTCATCGTCCCGACCTCTTCTCGGTAGGGTTCCACTGAATCATAGATCTTAGAAGATCTATAGTCTTGGACCTAAGATTCTGGCAGAATGGGGCGCAACCGACAGGAGCTACCCATGACCGAGGGCTACACCCCACCACCGTCGACGCAGCGCGCCGTGCTCGACGAACTCCGTCGCCGGCTCTCGTCAGGACGGTTGGTTCCCGGCGACCAGATCCGCCAGGAACTGGTCGCCTCGGAGCTCTCGACCAGCGTCGTACCGGTCCGGGAAGCCCTGAAGACCTTGGAGAGCGAGGGCCAGGTCGTCCACCTCCCTCATCGCGGGTTCTTCGTCGCACGTCTTGAGCGCAGTGAACTGATCGAGTTGTGCGACATCCGCTCGGCCCTCGAGGCGATGGCCGTTCGCCGCGGCCTCAGTTCGATAGCCGACGACACCGTCGACGCGATGGAACAGTTGATCGTCGACATGGAAGACAGTGACGCCGCCGGCGACGTGGCCACCATGGTCGAGCAGGACCGGAAGTTCCACTTCCTGCTCTACCGGGCGTGCGGCCTGTCGCAGTTGCTCCGGCTGATCACCACCACGTGGGACCAGTCGGACCCCTACCGGGCGATGTTCTTCAACGACGGCCATCACCGAACGACCAACCACGCCGAGCACAAGGAGATCCTCGAGGCGGTCCGCCGCCGCGACACCGAGGCGGTCATCGCGCTGCTCGACGCCCACCGGCTGAGCCCGCTCGAGCATTTCGAGCCGGAGTGAACCGGAACGACGGACTCGATCCAGGGTCCGTTCTCGCCAAGGTCATGGCCGTGCTTCACGCCTTCGGGCCCGAGGACCGCACGCTGAACCTCGCCACCTTGGGCCGGCGCACCGGGCTGTCGAAGTCCACCGTCCACCGGGTCGTGAACGACCTGGTCTCAGCACGCATGCTCGATCGCACCTCAGCCGGTTTCCGGCTCAGCGGACATCTCTTCGAGCTGGGGATGCGGGCGTCGGTCGAACGCAGCCTGGCCGATGTGGCGATGCCGTTCATGGAGGACCTTTACGAGTTCACCCACGAAACAGTGCACCTGGCGGTACGCGAAGGCTTTGAGGTCGTCTACATCGCGAAGATCGGCGGCCACCGGCAAGCGGCAGCCCCGTCTCGTGTCGGTGGCCGTCTCCCCCTGCACTGCACCGCTATCGGCAAGGCGCTCCTGGCGCACGCCTCCGCTGATGTCATCGACGCCTACCTCGGCCGGCCGCTCGAACGCCGGGCCAGCCGTACCATCACCGCGCCGGGCTTGTTGCGGCGCCAGCTCAGCGAGGCAGCTGATCACGGGGTGGCCTTCGAGTACGAGGAGTCGGCGGTCGGTCTGGCCTGTGTCGCCGCCCCGATCCTCGACACGGACTCGACGGCTGTCGCAGCGATCAGCGTCACGGGGCCGACACCGCGCTTCGATCCCCGGCGTCATGCCCACCAGGTCCGCGCGGCCGCTGGTGGCGTACAAGCCACGCTGGCGCGACGCGACGCCCAACTCGAGAACGCGTACCCCCGGGACTGATCCCGAGGTCACCGAACGGACGCACGGCCGGCTTCAGTAGCCACTCGTGTCGCCTCGGGGAATGTTGTCGCCGATGTTGTAGTACTTCGAGTGGTGGAAGATCAGGGGCGACACGTCGCCCACCTCCTTGGAGCCGTGATCCACCACCTCGCCGACGAAGATGGAGTGGTCGCCGCCGTCGTAGGTACCCCACTTACGACACAGAAACCAGGCGAGTGAGTCCTTCACGATCGGACAGCCGTCCTGGATCTCCATCTGGACGTCCGGCGAGACAGCCCACGGGCTGCGCGCGTACCAGTCGGCGATCGGGCCCTGGGTGTTGCTCAAGATGCTCAGCCCGTAGTAGCCATCGGTGGCCAGCAGCAGCTCGTGCATCCGGCCCGGCTTGTTGACACTGACCCCACACAACCGCGGGTCCAGCGAAATCGGCGAGAAGGAGCTTGCCGTCATCCCATGGACGCCGTCCCCATCAGGGATCGTGATCACGCTGACCCCGGTCGGAAAGTGACGGAGGGCGTGCCTGAAAGCCAACGCTTCGGGCCCGCTCGGAACGAAGGTACTGGTGGGCACGGGACCGGTCACTCGAATCACTCCTCCTCGCCACGGCGGCCTGTGGCCGGCCACCGGAATACTGACGAGACCATCCTGAGTGAGCCACGTCATACCCGGCCAATGCACTTTCGGCTCTCTGTCATGCCGAAACTGCAATAGCTACTGGCCGTGGACGAGCTCCTGCAGAATGTCGATCATCTTCTTCGCAGCCGGAGTGAGGGGCCGCGACGCCGCCAGCGTGATGCCGACGCTGTGACTGGCCAGGTCCAGCTGCGGCCCCAGCGAAACAGCTCCCGGCAGCTCCCGGAGGATCGACGTAGATAGGGCCGCTATCGAGTCCGTCGTCAGGACAAGGTGCCGAACAGCAAGGAAGGCCGTCGTCTCGACCCGGTTGCTGGGCAGGTCGATGCCTTGTTCGCCGAAGAACTGCTCCAGCTCTCCGCGAAGCCGCGCCTCGGAACTCGGCATGATCCACGGGTAGTTCGACAGCTCCGCAACGTCGAACTCTTGACGTTGCGCAAGCGGGTGTTCCGCCCGGACGACGAGCGAAACCGCCTCGTCGTGCAACCGGCGACGGACGAAGTGTTCGTCGGTCGGCCTGGTCAGCCGGCCGACGATCAGATCGAGACGCCCCGATTCCAGCTCGCTCAGCAGCCGCTGCGGCAGCGCTTCGAAGAGCTCGACGACGAGCAGCGGATGCCGGGCCTTGAGCGTCGCCACGGCCCGCGGAACCAGCGCATTGGAACCCGTCAGGTGAACGCCCACCACCACCGAGCCGCGGTCTGCGTCCAACAGCTCGGCGACGTGCCTTTCGGCTTGCCGAACTTGCGCGACCACCGCCCGGGCATGTCCGGTAAAAGCTGCGCTGAGCGGGGTCGGCGAAAGCCCTCGCGATGTCCGGTCGAACAGGGTCACGCCGAGCAACACCTCGAGCTCCCGCAAGGTCCGGGTCGCCGCCGGCTGAGTGATGTTCAACTCTTCAGCAGCCGCGCTCAACGTTCCCAGACGCGTGATCGCGTCGGCCAACATGAGGTGCCGGAACTTGAGCCTCCCGTCGAGCAGGTCAGGCAGTTTCACCATGCACCTCATACCGATTCAGGAATGCCAGTCGTCTGTTTTGGTATTGGCGCAGCATAACGCAGGCACTCACCATGGGTCCACAGATCTCCGATCGCTCCGGCAGATGGAGGACCCATGTCCGGTACCGCATACAACGCGTACCTGAAGACCGACACCTTGCACTCGCTGCAGGTCCAAGTAACCAGCGACGAAGGCGAGCGCTCCTTCTTGGTCGTGTGCCAGGTACAGGAACTCTATTTCGCGCTGATCTCCCACGACGTCGACGCGGCATCGAACCATCTGCGCGAGGACCGACTTCGCGACGCCACCGCTTCACTTCAACGGGCGGCTACGCACTTCGCGGGCCTCAACGCCTCCTGGCGATCACTGTCGTGGATGCTGCCGGCCGACTTCGCATCCATCAAGGTGGGAATGACGAAGGAGCATGGTAGGTCCACCTCGCTCCAGTCGTGGAAGTACCGCGAGATGCTCTTCCGTCTAGGCCTCAAGGACGCCGCCCTCGCCGACGAGCTCACCAGCATGCCTGAGCAGCACGCCGACCTGCTCCGCGCCTACGAAGCCCCTAGCGTCTACGAGGACGCCATCGCGATGGCGCGCCGCATGGGCTACGACCTCCCGGAAGTCGAAGCGACACCCGCCCAGGACGAACGACCGCTGGACCAGTCCATAGTTTCGTTCTGGACGACCGTGTGCCTCTCCCGAGAAGCCAAGCACTCGGAATTGTCTGCTCTGGCTCACGCCTTCGTCGCCATCGCCGAGGGCCTCGCCGAATACAAGTACCTGCATTTCCTTGCGACCTCCCGCACCCTTGGCGCCAGACCGGCGTACTTCGGAACCAGCGGCACGGCATGGCTAGCGCCGACGCTGACCGTCATGCCGTTCCCCGAACTATGGGCAACCCGGACAGGCGGCGAGTGAGCCATGCCGACCCAAGACGCCACATCGACGATCTTCGCCATCTCCGGAAGCCTGCGACGAGCCTCGCTCAACACCCGGCTGATCGATGAAGCAGCGAAGCTGGCCCCCGATGCCTTCCAGTTCGACATTTATGAGTCACTCGGAAACCTCCCCCACTTCAACGAGGACCACGAGTTCCCCGCCCCGCCTGAGGTTGACGATCTGCGGCGCCGCGTCCGGGCCGCAGACGCTCTGCTGATCGCCACACCCGAGTACAACGCGTCGGTCCCTGGAGTCCTGAAGAACGCGATCGACTGGCTGTCTCGGCCCGCTGAGGGCCAACCGCTGCCGCTGACGGCGAAGCCGGTCGCAATCATCGGTGCATCGATGGGCCCGCTCGGTACCGTTCGGGCCCAGCTGAGTCTCCGCCAGATTCTGCAAAAGGTCGATGCCGCCGTCGTGCGCCAACCCGAGTTCATCCTGGCCGCCGCGCATACGCAACTGGAAGCCGAAGGCCTCGGGCCGGACTCGGCAACGGCCGCCGTCTTGCGCTCGGTCCTTGAGCAGTTGCAAATCCTGATCGAAGCGTGAAGCGACCCGAGCGAGGAATCCATGGCTACAAAAGACATCTCGAATCGAATCAACACCGACATGCGGAAGAAAGTTGCTGTCGCAGTCGCCGGTTCAGCGATCGAGTGGTACGACTTCTTCATCTACGCCACCGCCTCGGCATTGGTGCTCAACAAGCTGTTCTTCCCAGAGTTCAGCGACTCAGCCGGCACTCTGCTGTCGCTGTCCACTTTCGCGGTCGGCTTCGTGGTACGCCCGTTCGGCGCGGCCCTGTTCGGCCACTTCGGAGACCGCTTCGGCCGGAAGCCGACGCTCGTCGCAGCCATGATGCTGATGGGCGCGGCGACCACGGCGATCGGATTCTTGCCGACGTACAAGTCGGTGGGGACTCTTGC
This sequence comes from Kribbella sp. NPDC051620, assembly GCF_044453825.1. Classification (NCBI taxonomy): domain Bacteria; kingdom Bacillati; phylum Actinomycetota; class Actinomycetes; order Propionibacteriales; family Kribbellaceae; genus Kribbella; species Kribbella sp. NPDC051620. The sequence continues at coordinate 291,946 of NZ_JBITDB010000001.1, read as the reverse complement.
CCCACTGCTGCTGGTGCTGATGCGCCTCATTCAAGGGCTCGCATTGGGCGGGCAGTGGGGTGGCGCGGTCCTCATCGTCACCGAGACTGCTCCTCCGAACCGCCGTGGCTTCTACGGGAGTTTCGCCCAGATCGGCGTGCCGTTCGCCCTGATCGCATCCAACCTCATCTTCCTCGGCCTGTCCGCGGCACTCAGTGACGCGGCCTTCCTGCGGTGGGGATGGCGCGTGCCGTTCATGCTCAGCATCCTGCTGGTCGGCGTCAGCATCTACGCCCAGTCGCGGCTCGAAGGCGTCGACTCCCACCAGGACGAACGAGCTGAGCGCCTGCCCCTTTTCGTGCTGCTGCGTGACCACTGGAAGGAAACACTCCTGGCCGCCGGCGCGACGCTGCTGAATGCCGCTGCGTACTACATCCTCGCGGTGTATGTGCTTGCCTACTTCACCAATCAGCTCAAGCTTCCGAAGAGCACGATCCTCACAGCCGTCATCATCTCGGCGGTGGTCTCAATCTTCGCCATTCCTTCCGCCGCCCATCTTTCCGATCGAATCGGTCGACGCAAGACGTACGGTATTGGCGCTGTCGCGCTCGGCATCTGGGTGTTTCCGATGTTCTGGCTCGTCACTACCGGAAACATCGTGCTGGCCACAGTCGCATTGGTCGTGGCGCAAGTGTTCTTCAGCTTCACCTACGGTCCGGCGCCGGCGTTGTTCTCGGAAATGTTCGGTCACAAGGTGCGCTATTCCGGTGTCTCGCTCGGGTATCAACTAGGCGCTGTCGGAGGAGGAGCATTCGCGCCACTCATTGCGACGGCACTGTACGCGCAGTTCGGCTCGAGCAACGCCGTGGCCCTCTACCTGACCGGGGTCGCGGCCCTGTCCCTGATCTCCGTCGCACTCATTTCACACCCGCACACCGCGGCCACCAAGCAAACCGCTCAGGAACTGGCTTGAAGACCTTCCGACCTGACCTGGGAGGCGCTCTTTCCGTAGGTATCTTTGAATATCCGGGCGAAGTGTGCTGGGTTATGGAATCCCCATCGCGCGGCGATCCCAGATATGCTGGACGGAAAGGCAACCGGATCTGACAGCTCTCGATGAACAGCCGCGAGGCGAAGGTGGCGAATGTAGCCTACGACGGTATAGGGCTCCTCAGCAAAAAGCCGATCCAAGCTACGCGGCGACAAATGGTGCGCCGACGCCACCGAGGCATGCGTGAGTTGGGGGTCCGAGAGCCGGTTCCTGATATACGCCATGACCCGCAGCCGGATGTCGTCGATCGGGTCTGCCCGCAGCACCGACCCGTCCTGAACCAGTGTGCCGGCGAGCAGGTGCAATCCGGCGTCGCCCATCTCGGCGGCGGCCCTCTCGTGCTGCAGTGGCGGGTGAACAGTCATCGCGGACACGAGGTTGGTCAGAACGGCTCCTGCTCCGACATCGGTGCGGAAGGCGCGCTCCATCGCAAGAGCGACAGCACGCCACGGCAAAGCGAGGGAGGTTCGCGGCAGCGTGAGGACCTCGCATGACCAGGTGCCGTCCAGCCGCATCTCGTACGGGCGTGCCGTGTCGTAGATGGCAAGGTCACCCGGGCCCAACTCGATTTCGCGTCCATCCTGGTGCAGGACGGCGCGGCCGGTCAGTTGGATGCATACCTTGAGCAGATCGATCTGAAAGCGCTTGATGGCTGATGCCGAGCGCCTGAACACCTGCGGCGGTCCCGACATCTGGAACGCTCCGACAACGCCAAGTTGATTGCCGGAAAGGGCACCCCAGGGCAGACCCTCCGACTCGGCCAGCGTCGTTTCAACGCCACCGAACTGTGTTTCGACGGCATGGCACCACAGCTCGGATTCGAGCAGGTCGGAGGACTCACCCTCCCGATTCACGATCGACACCATCCGACGTCCGTCCTTGGCGGAAATAGACAAGCACCTTGGCGAGCAGAGTCAAAGCCGTTAGTCCAGATCAAAGTAATATCGGAATTCCTGCAACACGCCCAGATCGATCAGCAACTAGGGCAAGAACATCGGGAGACACAATGGAGTTCGACTACATCGTCGTCGGCGGAGGATCGGCCGGCTGCGTAATTGCGGCACGACTCTCCGAGAACAGCGAAGCACAGATTCTACTCCTCGAAGCCGGCGGATCCAATCCATCTCCCGAGGTCGAAATGCCGTCCGCCTGGCCCGCGCTGTTCGAGTCACCGTTCGACCACGGATTCCTCACTGTCCCCCAGGTCCACGCCGGGGGCGTCGCCAAGTACTGGGCGCGAGGCAAGATTCTCGGCGGCTCCAGCGGTATCAACGCGATGCTGTTCCTGCGTGGAAGTCGCTCCGACTACGACGCTTGGTCACGCGCCGGCGGCGAAGGCTGGGACTACGAATCAGTCCTGCCGTATTTCCGCAAGATCGAGTCCGTCCCCACCGGTGACCCCAAATTCCGCGGAACTGAAGGGCCCATGCGGCCAGGGATTGCCTCGCAACCGCACCCGCTCGCGAAGGTCTTCCTCGACGCCGCCGCTGCGTCCGGACACCCCGCCACGCCGGACTTCAACGGTGGCGAACAGATCGGGGCTGCCTACCACGACCTGAACATCGTCGACGGCAAGCGCCAGAGCGCTGCTGACGGCTACCTGACCGAAGCGGTCCGCGATCGCGACAACCTGACCATCTCCATCGCTTCCCGCGCCGAAAGACTCCTCTTCGACGGTACGAGGTGCGTCGGCGTCGAGTTCGTACGCAACGGCGAACCCACGATCGCGCTGGCAAGGAGCGAGGTCATCGTGAGCGCCGGCGCCATCGACTCTCCCCGGCTGTTGCTCCTGTCCGGTGTCGGACCGGCCGAGGACCTGGAACTGGTCGGCATCGACGTCGTCCACGACTTGCCCGGTGTCGGCGGCAACCTCATGGATCACCCGCTCTGCAGCGTCGTCTTCGAGGCGGTCCCACAGATCCCGGCGCCCACCGGCAACATGTGCGAGGCCTCGATCCTGTGGCGCAGCGACGCGTCACTCGACGGACCCGACATGCAGATGATCTTCATGGAGGTCCCGTTCCACCAGCCCGGACTGGAGTCCCCGCCCAACAGTTTCACCCTGGGTGTCACCACGATTCCCAAGAGCCGGGGAAAGCTCCAGCTCGCTGACTCCAACCCGGCAACCGCGCCGATCATCGACCCGAACTACCTCGGCGATGACGAGGACGTTGCCAAGCTCGTCCACGGCATCCAGCGGGCGCGCGAACTCGCCGCCTCGGCCCCGTTCGCGCCGTGGATCGCGCGGGAAGTGCTTCCGGGAAACGGGGCCGTCACCGAGGCCGACATCCGCGACTACATCGCCGTGGGCACGGGTGCCTACCACCACGCAGCCGGAACCTGCGTCATGGGAACCGGTCCGATGGCGGTCGTCGGCCCCGATCTGCGCGTCCAGGGCCTCACCGGGCTGCGCGTTGCTGACGCCTCCATCATGCCGTCGTTGCCCTGCGTCAACCCGAACGCAGCCGCTCTCATGATCGGCGAGAAGGCATCAGACCTCATCGCTCGCTGATCGATCACTCCCCCTTGCAGGAAGAAAGAGGCAGAATCATGACACTGGCCAGTGAGTCCCACACGAGCACTGCAACCCCGGTCCGAGCCTTCAAGCAGTTCATCGGAGGCGAGTGGGTCGACGCTGTCGGAGGCGCCACCTTCGAGTCGCTGAACCCGCTCGACGGCACCGTGTTCGCGACGGCCCCGGCGAGTACCCGCGCCGACACCGCAGCGGCCATCGCCGCAGCCCACGCAGCCCAACCCGGCTGGGCCGCCGTCTCTCCGGGCGACAAGCAGAAGCTCTTCCTGCGAGCCGCCGACCTGCTCGAGGAACGCGGTCCCGACCTCGTTGCCAGGCTGGCCGAAGAGACCGGAGCAGGCTTCGCGTTCTCCTGGTACCAGATCACCTGGTCGGCCCAGCTGCTGCGCCTGGCCTCCGGCTGGGTCTACGAGCCCAAAGGCAAGATCGTGCACACCGACTTCCCGCACACCGTCGCCACCACCGAACGCAAACCCCTCGGTGTCGTCGCGAGCATCACGCCGTGGAACGGCGCGAACCTGCTGGCCTGGCGGGCCGTCGTCGTTCCCCTCGCGGCCGGCAACACGGTTGTGGTCAAACCCTCGGAGGAGTCGCCGTACACCGCGGGCGTCGCCATCGCCGAAGTACTCCACGACGCCGGGTTCCCACCCGGCACGATCAATGTCGTGACGCACGCCGGCAAGGACGCGGCCGACGTGTCCGAGGAGTTCTACAGCAACCCGGCAGTTCGCTGCATCTTCTTCACCGGATCCGCGGCAACCGGGCGGAAGGTTGCCGCCAGCGCCGGCGCCGCCCTCAAGAAAAGCATCCTGGAACTCGGCGGCTACAACCACATCGTCGTACTCGACGACGCAGACCTGGACCACGCCGCCAAGATCGCCGCGTTCAGTTCGTTCTTCCACCAGGGTCAGGTCTGCATGGCGTCCAGCCGGATCCTCGTGCAGAGCAGCGTGTACGACGCCTTCCTCGAGAAGTTCAAGGCCGTCACCGAGACCCTCCCGATCGGCGACCCGGCCGACCAGAACACCATCGTGGGGCCCCTCATCAATGCCCGCGCTCTCCAAGGCGTCAAGGCGCGAGTCGCCTCAGCGGTTTCAGCCGGCGGCCGCATCGTGACCGGTGGCAATCACAACGGTCCCCTCTTCGAGCCCACCATCCTGGTCGACGTTCCTGACGACAACGATGCCTCGTGTGAAGAGACGTTCGGTCCGGTGACGGTCGTCCGTCCCGTCGAGACAGATGAAGAGGCCATCTCGCTAGCCAACGCCAGCCCGTACGGCTTGTCGTTTGCCGTAGTCACCGGCGACACGGCCCGCGGCAAGGCGATGACGTCCCGTATCGAGTGCGGCGCGGTCCACGTCAACACACCCACGATCAACGACGAGCCGCACCTGCCCAACGGCGGGATGAAGGGCAGCGGCTGGGGCCGTTCAGGCGTCGAAGCGCTCGACGACTTCACTGAGATTCAGTGGACTACGGTCGAGCTCGAGACCCGGGCTCTGCCCCTGTAGGTCCCGAGCGAAGAAGAGGTGGCCATCTGAACTCTATGTCGACATCCAGCTTGCCTTAAGCATCTGCCAGCCGACGTCCTGGCCCGGTACCAGGCCACCCTTGCAGCGCGGTTCGCTTCCTAGCCGCATAGAACTGGTCAAGTCGCTGGCAGTAGAGACCACGTCCCCGCTGCCGGTCGCGGCCTCGATGATCAGGCCGACCACGGTGTAGTTGGTGTAGCTCTGCCAGACCGGGCGTCCTACCGGAGAGAGTCATATTGTTGCTCAAGGCAAGCTGCTGGCATTGATCACCTGGACGGGTGAGGTTGCGTTACTGATAAGGCGATCCAGGTCCGCTTACCGCTCGATAACACTGGTCTGGGTTTCCGTAATGTCGAGTTAATGCCTTTGTCCGCAGAGTTCGCACTACGGTGGCGGAGCATCAGACGATGTGATCACCCTTTCCGCCTTCACCGAGGAGTATCACGTGCGAACTCAACAACGCCGGCGGGTGATCCGCGGCGGCCTGATCGGCCTGGCAGCGGTCACCACGCTCGCCTCAGCTCTCGCTGTCCAGGCGACGGCCTCCAGCTCGCCAGCCACCAAGAGCAGTGCCGCCACCGCCGGCGCACACACGGCCGGCGGCATCCTGCCGGCCAGCAAGATCATCCTGGCGAGTGCGGTCAAGGTCGACCTCACCAACGGCTTCGTCCGGCTGCCACTGCACCGCGGCGAGTTCAAGGGGCAGACCGTCTGGTACGTCCTGACCGAGGCCTCCGACCAGGGAGCCGCCGACGACCTCGGCCTCAACTACGCGCCGAAACTCGGCAACGCCTCGATCGGCTGCCCCGACTGTGTTCAGGACGTCACCCTGACCACTGCCGACGGCAACGTCTTCAACGAAGGCGTCGTGCACTTCCAAGGTATTCCCGACTTCAGCCCCACGCGGGTGCTGAAGGCCGGCCCGACCGGGTTCCCGCCCGCCGAGGCAACTCCCGGTGCGGTCGGCGGAGCGAAGTACAGTCCGTTCATCCGGATCGCCGGGTCGCAGACGGTCTACAACGCGCCGATCGTTGCGGTCGGCAACGGACCGTTCGATGTCGACCACCACACGAACACCGGCGACCGGGTACTGGCCGTTCACCCAGCCGCCAAGGCCACCGGGCCGGCGCAGTTCCATGGCGCCTCGGTCGATCTGCTGCTGGTCCGTGGCTTCGACTCCGGCAAGCGAATCCTGTACATCTCCACCGATGCGAGTGATGCGACCACCGCGGTGCTGGAGCGAGCCACCTACGTTCCCGCGCTCAACGGCACCGCCTTCGCCGGCGGCGACGACTTCCTGGGCAGCGTCCGAGAGCGGATCTTCCCCTTCGTCAACGGACAGACCGGCGCGGGCAACCCGAACGCTCAGGGCCTGTCGCACGTGATCCTGGACGGCCACGCCGCGGAGGACGCCTCACTGAAGAACAAGGCGCTGCTGCAGGCCCTGCTGAACAACGGTGACGCGCTCAACGTGCAGGGCGACTTCCCGACGCTGACCGAGAACAACCGCCGCGCCGCGTACAGCCCGCTGTGGGAGGCGCAGTTCGGACAGTGGACCCCGAAGGCGGTCAAGGCCGGCCTCAACACCCGGCAGACCGACGAGTTCCAGATCCTGAAGCTCGCGGCCCAGCGTCCCGACCTGCTGACCGGTCCTGGCGGCGCCGAATTCGGCAGCGTCAAGGCGCTGATCAACTGCCCGGTGATCGGCTTCGTCGACGAGGAGCCGAACGAGGACCTGATCGCTCCGGCGCCCGGCTCGGCGGTCGACTTCCCCGGCGCCTACTTCCAGGGCTGACCCGACCAGGATCTCCGGTGGGTTGCCGTCGCCACGACGGCAACCCACCCGCGCGCGTCCGGCGCTGCCCGGTGCAGCTCGCACGTTCAGACCATCGTCCGGCGCGCTACTTGCACGGAGATCAGAGCCAGCCCTGGCGACTGGCTTGCACGCCGAGCTGAAATCGGGTTTGAGCCCCGAGGATCTCCTGGAGACGGGTGATCCGCCGAGCCACAGTTCGCTGGCTGACGTCGAACTGGCGAGCCATGGCTTCATCAGTCAATCCGGCGCTCAGGTAGCTGAGTAGTCGCTTGGTCTCCTGGGTAGGCGCACCAGCCGTCTCATCGATCTCCGTGCCGCTGGTGATCGGCACGGCCATACGCCAGAACGCCTCGAAGGTGGCGAGCAATGCGGTGAGGAATGGCCCGGGACCGAGTGCGGCCGCCGCAATGTCGTCCCCTGCCGGCTCCGGCAGTCGAACACCGACGAGACCCCAGCGATTGTCAACGATCGTGAGGTTCACCGGAATTTCAGGAAACACCCTCGCCTCCTCACCTGCCTCGACACACATCTGCACCAAGCGAAGAGTCGCTGGATCCTGCAACACCTGGGTGCTGTAGATGACCCTGAAGGTGACGCCCCGCTCGAGCGCATCGAAAAGCCCTGCTGCGATCTTGGTGTCGTCCGAGACAAGCGTTCCGACCGACACGGCGCAAACCTCGCGCTCGGCCTCGCCCACCAGTCGGTCGATCTCGGCTCGCCAGGCTTGTGCGGACGGCAGGATTTCGGCTGCCGGTTGCCGCCCCACACCGCGCCTCCAGATCCGCGAGAGCGTAGCCACGCTGCTCCTGACCAGCTCGGCCTCCCGGAGGTGGCGCTGCGCAAGAGGTTCCAGCGCGAGTTGCGGAGGACGAGCAACGATTCTGCTGCCCTCAGTGTCGAGCAAGCCGATCTCCGCCAGCGCCGCCAGCGCCGTGTCGAGCTGGTCCGCCGCGACCAAACGGCACGCTGCCAGGTCAGCGCGAGAGGCTCCGCCCAGTTCGACGAGGTCGAGATAGGTCTGCTCCGCTAGCTCCGACAGACCCAGATCCTGCAGGGGGCGCATGGCATCTCCTGTCATCGTGGCTGGGCGTCCGGCTGTCTCGAATATCGCCGCAACGCGGGCATTCCTAAATGGCTGTCACCCCAAAGGTCGGGTTGAATCTCTGGAGCCCACCACAGTCGTAGGAAGCGGGTGAGGGCCGGCCCCTCCAGGTGGTCGACGGTCAGACTGCGACGTCCATCGACAGCCGGCGTCTACTGGCCGCCAGGGGTGGCTCGCCGGTAGGCGGCTACGACGGTAGCGGTGCCGATCACCGATGGTCCGGCTGCAGTGAGAACGGTGCGGGCAGGTGCTCCGTACGGCAGGTCGAGTGACCTCGACAGCGCAAGCAGCGTGAAGCGATAGTGATGAGTCTGACCGGACGGCGGGCACGGCCCGTTGTAGGTTGCTTCGCCAAGGTCGCTCAGCGCCTCCCGAGCCTCGTCGGGTTTGATGTGCTCCACGAGACCTGTCGAGCTCGCGGGGATCCTCCACTCGACCCAATGGATCAGCGGATCTCCCTGGGGACTCGTCTTGTCCTCGTCCACCATCGACAACACCAACTCGACGGTGCCACCGGGCACATGCCGAAACGCCAGGGGCGGCGAGTAGTCGCCCGCACCGTCACAGGTCATGCGCGGATCGAAACTGCCGTCGGCGTGAAACCCATCGCCTCGCAGGACGGCGAACTCCCCGTCGTCAGGAGGCGATGCACTCGTGGGGGACGCGTCGTTCGAGCAGCCTGCAACACCGAGGAACATCATGGCAAAGAGCATGGGTAGCTGTAGTCGGGGCACAGAGCCACGCTAGTCGCCGCTGCCCTGACCCGACCCTTACGAATCACGAACCGCACAAGGCATTGCGTGCCTCCGAACGACAGCGAGTGATGTACTCATCCCTGTGACCCAGGTACTTGCTTTCGACGTCAACGAGACATTGCTGGACCTCAGGGCTCTGGACAGGCCGTTCGAAGAACTCTTCGGTACGCCGGCCACACGGCCGCTGTGGTTCGCCCAGATGTTGCAACTGTCCTTCGTCGGCGGCCTCACCGGCTCATACGTCGACTTCACTACGGCCCAACGCGCCGCCCTGCGAATGCTCGCACAACGCCAGAACACAACGCTCACCGACCAACAGATCGACCAGACCGTCGCATTGATGACCTCCTTGCCGCCGCACCCCGAGGTGCCCGCGGCGCTGGCCAGACTCGCCGACACACTGCCCCTGGTCGCTTTGACCAACTCGGTCCAGAATGTTGCCGAAGCACAACTGAGAAACGCAGGCATTCACCACCTGTTCGACCGCGTCATGTCCGCAGACACGGTGCGCCACCTCAAACCCGCACCGCAGCCGTACCGCGCAGTCGCCGAAGCCTTCGACGTACCGATCGGCGAAGTCCGCCTGATCGCAGCCCACGCCTGGGACGTCACCGGCGCCCTCGAAGCCGGCTGCCGAGCGGCCTTCCTCCGCCGACCCGGAATGGTCCCCAGCCCGATCGGTCCCCAGCCGGATCTCACCGCCGACGACCTCACCCAACTTGCCGACCTGATCATCCAACGCGACATCGGCTGACAGAGGCAGGGGCTCGGTTACCGAAGGCCTTGTCGACGTCAGCCGCAGGATCATGGAGACCTGGAACCTGTTGCTCCTGGCAAGGATGCTGAAGGACGCGGGTGGAATCCGGTACACAGGCCTGACGCCACGGGACCTCAGAAGACGGACAGTCCGGACGCTGTCGTGAACGCGTCGAGAGCGGCGACGCCTGCGACCGAGTTGCCTGCGCGATCGAGTCGAGGGCTCCAGGCGCAGATGGCCGCGTGCCCCGGCACGATCGCGAGCACGCCTCCGCCGACGCCACTCTTGCCAGGCAGACCGACGCGGTAGGCGAAGTCTCCGGCCGCGTCGTAGGTGCCGCAGGTCAACAGCACAGAATTCAGCCGCTTGGCCTGCCTGGGTGAGAGGAGGTGGCCGCCATCGCGTCGTACCCCCTGGCGGGCCAGAAAGCTGCTTGCGAGCACGAGGTCACGGCAGCTCGCCTCGATCGCGCACTGGGCATAGTAGTGCGTGAGAACGGTGTCGACGTCATGGACAAGATTTCCGTGGCCCGCAATGAGATGTCCGAGCGCCGCGTTGCGATGCCCGTGTTGTGCTTCTGACGCAGCGACTGCCGGGTTGGTGTCGAGGCCGGCGTTGCCGGCCTGTGAACAGATCAGCCGTCGGACCGTCTCGCTCGCGTCGCCGGTCAGTTCCTGCAGACGGTCGGTCACGACGATCGCGCCCGCGTTGATCATCGGGTTCCGTGGGCGCCCGTTCTCGGCCTCAAGCTGAGTCAGGGAATTGAATGGACTGCCCGACGGTTCCCGACCGACCCGTTCCCAGATTGCCTCCCCGTCCAACGACATGACCAAGGCCAGCGCAAAGAGCTTCGAAAGGCTCTGAATCGAGAAGGGCTCCTCGGCCGCCCCAATCGTGTAGATATCCCCATCAACAGTCGCCACGGCCATACCGAAAGAGTCTGCGTCAACGAGCGCCAGAGCTGGAATGTGGTGGGCAACAGTTCCGACGCCGGCGACCGAACTGGCCGCCTCCGCCGACCGGGCGAGAACCTCCTGATAGCGAATCGGCGCCGACAGCGCCCGCCTGCGATAGGCAACGGCCACCTGTTGTCACCCCCTTTCATTGTCAAAGCTCGGTCTCCTTCCCCGCGTCGTGTCCCGGGGTGGTACCTCCAACCGGCCTGTCGCGATGTGGCACGGGCAGGGTCGAAAGAAGCTGGCGAGTGTAGGGGTGGTCAGCGCGGCCGTAGAACCGTTCGACCGGGCCGAACTCGACAATCTCGCCTCTCAGGGCCACTGCGATGTGACTTGAGATGTAGCGCACCGCTGCCAAGTCGTGGGAGATGAAGACTGCCGAGAAACCTCTCTCGGCCTGCAGGTCGTGGATCAGGTTCAGCACCTGGGTCTGGACCGATGCGTCGAGGGCGGTCACGGCCTCGTCGAAGACGATCAGGTCCGGGGAGGTGATCATCGCGCGGGCGATCGCGACCCGCTGGCGTTGACCACCGGAGAGCTCATGTGGACGCCGATCGGCGAACGACTCGTCGAGCCCGACCAGCGTGAGCATCTCCATGGCCGCAGCGCGGCGGTCCTCTCGACGCGCCGCACCGGTGACGGCGAGTGGCTCAGCCAACGAACGCCAGACCCGCAGCGCGGGATTGAGCGACCAGTCCGGATTCTGCAGGACCACCTGCAGTCGTCCCTTCAACCGGCGGAACGCTCCTGGACCTCGCAGCGGGAGCCCGTCGAAGAGCACGGTTCCCTCGGCGGGCCTGATCAGACCGAGCATCACCCGACCGAGGGTCGTCTTCCCAGAACCAGACTCGCCGACTATGCCCACGGTTTGACCGTGTCCGACGTCCAGCGATACGTGGTCAAGCGCCCGTACCGCCTGCGCGCGGCGGCCGCGGCCGGCGAACTCGACGGACACATCGCGAATCGAGATCAGCGGCTCGGCTTCGGGTGCGGCAGTCACGTCGGGGCGCCGACCCCCGAGACCTCGAGGTTCACCGCCGACGTCGCCGTCCCCGTCAGCACCCACCTCGTCCACGCTCACGAACTGCGGATCACGCATCGTCATCTCCCACGCCGGTGGCAACACTTTGTACCCGGTGACAGCAGGCCTTTCGCCCGGCATCCGTCGGCAAAGGCTCCAAGGTCGGTCTGGTCGACCAGCAAACGTCGACCACATGTGGACAGCGGCCGGCGAACGCGCAACCACGGACCGGCCCCCTCATCACTGGAGGGGTGCCGCCGATCGCTTCCAGCCGTTCACCGTATCGCTCCTCGCCGGGCAGCGCTGTGACGAGCGCCTGGGTGTACGGATGCTTCGGATCGACCAGCACCGCGTCGGCCGGTCCGAACTCGACGACCCGTCCGCCGTACATCACCGCGACGTGCGTCGCGTACTTCTCGACCGCATGAAGATCGTGCGTGAGCAGCATCAGTGCGCACTGCTCGGCGGCACATCGTTCGATCAGCAGATCCAGGATCTGGCCCCGCAACGTTGCGTCCACGGCCGCTGTGGGCTCGTCGGCGATCAAGAGTTGAGGACGCCGGAGCAGCGCGATGGCGATACCAACCCGCTGAGCCATGCCGCCGGACAGCTCGTGCGGGAACGACTCCAGAACCCGCTTCACGTCCCGGAGCCCGACCTGCGCGAGCGCATCCTGGGCTGACATGCTGGCCCGGGGCGCGGCGAGTGTCACCTGCGCGCGGATGCGCATCGTCGGGTCCAACGCCGCGATCGGATTCTGGAAGATGAAGCCCAGTACGTCGCGTCGCGTGCGTCGGACGGTCGGACCGTCCGCAGTGAACATGTCGACCCCTCCGACCCTGAGCGAGCCCCCCGCCAGTTCCGAGTTCCCGGGCAGCAACCGCCCGACCGCCAGGCCCAGCGTGCTCTTCCCGGATCCACTCTCGCCGACGACGGCCACGATCTGGCTGCGCCTTACCTCCAGCGTCGCTGAGTCCAGGGCTCTGATCCTCGAGTCCCGGCCCAACCGGTAGTCGACGGCGAGTTCGCTGGACTGCAGGAGCAGGTCCGCGTCGTCCACATGCGTGTTCAGGTTCACTTCTCGGCCTGTCATCGTCGGGTTTCAACACCTCGGACATCCAGCCGGTCACGGAGACCGTCACCGACCAGGTTGACGGACATGATGATCAACGCCAGCAGAACTCCCGGCGCGAGGACCAACCAGGGCGCGATCGGCAGGTACCGCGATCCCTCGTTGACCAGTGAGCCCAGCGAGGCCGCCGGCGGCTGGAGCCCGAGGCCCAGGAAGCTCAGACCACTCTCGATCAGCATGCCGAGACAGAGCGCGTACGTCCCCTGGACGACCGCCGTCCCCGCAACGCTCGGCAGAACGTGAACGAGCAGAATGCGTGCGTGCCCGGCTCCGCCGACCCGAGCAGCCACGATGAAGTCGCGGCTGACGACGCCGATACCGGCGGCCCTGACCACGCGGACCATCAACGGGCTGCAGATCAAGGCGATGCTGATCACGACCCCCTTCCCGCCGGGACCGACCACTGCGACGATCAGAATCGCCAACAGAATTGTGGGGAACGAGAACAGCACGTCCGCCGCTCGGGTGATGACCTCACCGGCCCTCCTGAAGTAGGCGGCCAGCACACCGAGCAAGCTGCTGACCAGCACCGTCAGCAACACTGCGATGCCGGCAACCAGCAGGGTCGTCCGGACGCCCTGAGCCAGGCGGGGAAGCTCCGACCGCCCCAGCGAATCGGTCCCGGCCAGGAAGTTCCCAGACGGGGCTCCGAGCCGCGGTCCGACGTCGATCGCGTCGGGGGCGCCGATCGGAAGGAAATGTCCGAAGACCGCTGTCGAGACGAAGAAGATGAGCATGATCAGCGCAATCCGTGCGAGCACGTCGTCGGCGAACGGAATCCGCACCCCGCGCCGCTGCCGGGCAGGTGCAGCCTGGTCAGCAGCGTTCACGGCTGATTGCTTCGGCTCCGACATCTCACTCACCACCCTCCACCACCTTGACGACCCGGGGGTCGAGAACGCCGTACAGGAAGTCGGCCAGCAGATTGAAGAAGATGAAGGCGGCGGCGGAGATCAGCACGATCCCTTGGACCACCGGGTAGTTTCGCTGGCCGACGTTCGACAGAACGGCCTGCCCGATTCCCGGAAGCGAGAACAGTTGCTCTACGACGACTGCTCCGCCGAAGAGATAGCCGATATACGAGGCGAGCACAGTCACCAGCGGTATCCCGATGTTTCGCAGCAGATGATGGCGAACGATGTGCGGTACCGACTCGCCGCGTGCGACCGCGGCGGCCACGTGCGGCGAGCTCAGCACCGTCGAAACCGCGTCACGACCTGTACGGACGACAATCGCGAGCCCAAAGCTTCCCAGCGTCAGCACGGGCAGTGCCATCGACCTCAGATTGGCAACCGGGTCCTCGAGGAACGGAACGTAGCCGCCCACCGGAAGGCCGAGACTGTACGTCGAGAAGGCGTAGACCAGGATGCTTCCGACGACGAAGTCCGGAGTGCTCATCGCCAGTGCCCCGCTGAACCGGCTCATCCCGCGGGTCGCCTCCCCCTTCGCCATCCCGGCAGCGATCGCCAGCGGCACACCGATCACGATCACGAAGAGCGTCGTCAGGACCGCGAGTTCGGCCGTGACGGGGATCCATTGCCTGACCAAGGTCGAGACCGGAGTCTCGTCACCCAAACTGTGTCCGAGGTCGCCGGTCGCCACCTGCTGGAGCCAGTGCCAGAACTGCACCGGCAGTGGCGAATCCAGGCCGTACTTCTCGATGACGTTCTGCTTCAGCTGCTCCGACGCCGTCGGGCTGACGACGGCGTCGGCGTACCCGCCCGGCACCAGGTGGATTGCCAGGAAGACGAGCACCGAAACCAGCAGGAGCGTGCTCAAACCGGTAGCAACCCGCCCCACCAGGTACCGGGCGATTTCCTTCATGGGTTTCCGATCTCTACTTGGCGCTGTACTGGGGCATACCACGAAGCGGAACGCTGTACCCTTCGACCTTGCCGATCTCGGCCACGATCTTGTCATTGCGATAGGCAACGAATCGGGCCTTGATCACCAGCGGGATGACGTTGGCGTTCTGCGCGATCCGCTGGCAGACCTGGTCCAGGAGCTTGTTCCTGTCCGGCCCGGCCGGCACCGCCTGGGCTTTGCCGATCAGACTGTCCAGCGCCGGGTCCTCGACCTGGTATCCCTTGGCGTACGGCGCGGTGGTGTTGCTGAAGTTGCCGAGAATCATCGTGGGGTCGGCGTAGTTGCCGCTGTAGCTGATCGTGAAGTCGAAGTCCGACGGCGGGCCGCTGTAGATTCGCTTGCTCCACGGGCCGTTCTCGATCTGCTCGATCTTGACCTTCAGACCTGACTTCTCCACGTCCTGCTTGAGCACCTGAGCGATGTCCACCCCGCCGCCGACACCCGACGGGACCAGGATTGTGACGCTCTTGCCAGTCGCGCCCGCGGCACTGACCAGGTCGCGAGCCTTGGCGGTGTCGGTCTGACCGAACGGAACCGAGCTCGGGTCGCACACCCCGAAGTTCGGCACGATCGCGGCGGTCGGCGCACCGACCCCGGCCAGGGCGAGATTCGCGATATTCGCCCGATTGATGCTCAGGGCAAGCGCCTCACGGACCCTGCGGTCGGCAAAGATCGAGCTCTTCGCGTTCACATCCAGCCGAAAATAGAGATTCTGGTTCTGATCGACCGTCGTGACGGTGTTCGTGCCCTGGAGCAGCTTGATCGTGTCAGGCTGGTCGAACGTCGTGATCTGGGCCGTTCCGGCCTTCAGCGCGGCGATCCGGGCAGCAACCTCCGGCATGATCTTGATGTCGATCTCGGCCGCCTTGGGTTGCGGTCCCCAGTAGTCGGGATTGCGCTTCAGCCGCCACGACTGGCCCTTCACATGATTCACCACCACGTAGGGCCCAGTACCGATCAGTTCCTTCTCCGGGTCGAACGCCCCCGACTGAAGTTCCTTCATCGGCAGGATCGCCACCATCGGCATCGCGAGCGCCACCAGGAAGGTGGAGTTGGGCTTCGCGAGCGTCACCCGCACCTGGTCGGTCCCGACCGCGGCCGCGGACTTCACGTTCAGGCGGCCCGCCCAGCTCGTAGCCAGCTTCGGGTCCATGATCCGCTTCAGGGAGTCGATCACGTCGTTCACCGTCAGCAGGCGCCCGTTCGAGAATTTCACCCCGGGCCTGATGTCGAACAGGTACTGGGTCGGTGACTCCTGCACCCATTTCGTGGCGAGCGCCGGCACCACCCGCTGTGCGGTGTCCAGGGTCACGAGGTTGTTGTACACAAGGTTGTACATCTCCCAGTCGGCATCATTGCCGCCGGCATCTACGTGCGGATCCGTCGAGATCGTGTCCGCCGGCTTCGCCCACGAGAGGATCGATAGTGCGCCACTGGCTTGGCCGCTCCCGCCGGACGCGGCCGACCCGCTCGAGCAGCCGGCCACCAATGTCGTTGTCAGGGCGACCGCGACCACGACCGCGTTTCTGCGCCGCCACGCTGAACCCCAGCGCCGGTCCGACGGAGTGAGTCTCCACCGTTGCCTACATTGCCTCATGACTCTTGTCCTCCAGTCGACCGGGATGGTGATCTTGCGCCATTGAACCCCCACACCATGTGGCTCGGCGTCGTGTGACTGACGGATCTGTCTGTGTTCTGCTTGTGCATCCGCACAAGCGGTCGGTGCACGGAAACGAGGTGCCTGACGGGTTGCATGCGGCAGAAACTTGCTGCCGGCATCGACAGCGCGAAGCGCTGTTTCTACGACGACGCCTTACCGTCTTGGTCGCGTCTCAGCACTGAGGGGTGCCTCTGGCTTCGGCTCTGGTCCAAATATCCCGAGCGGGCGCCGACACGAAGCTCGAGCATCGCCGCGAGGCGCGCATCTGGGTCGGCAAGATCGATCTGACCGACCGTCGAGATCCTGGTGATGCGATAGCGGAGCGTATTGCGATGAACGCCGAGTGCCTCCGACGCGGAGGTGACATCCCCGAAGGAGTTGAGCCAGACCACAAAAGTCTGCAGAAGGTCACCTCCGTGCTCGGCGTCGTACTCCGCCAAGCGAGCCACGGCCGCACTGAGCGGACCGCCGTGGGCTATCGCGATGTCCTGCAGGTCGAGCAGCACCGAATCGAAGTGGATGTCCGCAAGACGCGCCACCCGGAGGCCGGGCCGTTGTGCGGTACGGAGCACTCTGAGCACCCGATCGGCTGTGATGCGTGCACTGGTGAGTTCCGAGGCATGCTCTGCCACAGATCCCACCGCGATCAGGGTCGGTGCACGCCGGCCGAGTCGGTCAAGGAAGTCCTTTGCGATCCTGACCGCACGCTCCTCGCCGGCGACACCATGCCGACTGGTGGGAACGAGGGCGTAGGAAACGGTCCCCAGGCGCGCCGAGGCACATCTGGGATCCATCGCACTGAGATGCAGAGCGAAGGCATCGTCGACCCGCCTTCGCTCGGTCTCCAGGCTCGCCATCCCGCCGACGGACGGCTCGGCGGCGGACGCATCGACGACCTCCAGGGCAAGAACGACCAAGGGCTTGTCGCGCAGGCCGAGCTGGGTGAGTGCTTCGAGCGCCTCAGGTCCGCCGGCAATAGCGGTTGCGACCAGATCGGTGCGCATCCGCCGGTCGACGTTCGCACTCGCGCGCATGTGTAACAGGTGTAGAGCAACCACCTTCGCCGCCTGCGCAAGGGCCTCGGATCGCGCATCGCTGAGCGGCTCACGGACAGCCGCCCAGATCGATCCCAGCACCTCGTCGCCGGCCCGTACGGCAATGGCGACCCGGGGCAGGCGGGACAGGCCTACGTCCGGACCGATCCAGATCGACTTTTCGTCGCGGTACAAGGCACGAAATATGCCGTGCTCCACCAGTGACTGCGTGACCCGTTCGGGGACCTGTCGCCCCAGGATGGTCTCTACCCGTTCCTCATCGGCCTCGTCCTGCCGCGCGGAGAACGCAAGCAGTCGCGAACTGCGGTCCTCGATGGTCACCGGTGCATCCAGCAGCCCGCTGATGGCGTTGGCGAGCGCAAACAAGTCCCCTGACTTGAGGCCATAGGGGTCAGCTGTTTCATCGTGCCCCAGGGCGACGGAACCTTCTGCCAGCAACGAGCGCAGGATTCCCACCAGCTGCGACCACGACGCACCGCGGGACAACCCGAGAACGGCAAGCCCGGTGCGGTCGACCACATCGGTCAGTCCGGCGCTCAGCCGCACCGGCGACCTCAGGACCAGCGCCGCCGCGCCACGATCGCCCATCAGTTCGGCAATCCTGACGATGTCGTCGTCGTGAATACCGATCCCGAGAACCACCGCACCGGAGGCAAGGTCCGGTTCGTCGAACGGATCGTAGATGGCGATGCCACCGATGCGGCCGGAGTGTTCGATGTCTCCCGCGACCGGGTGGAGCAGGGTCGTGCCCAGGTCGTCCAGAATCCGCGCCAGGGTGACCTGTGGGCGCGGGTCCGACGTGGTGGTCACCACCGAACTTTATTGCGAACGGCCTCGCCTGGCGTTGTTCGAATGCCCTATCTACTGGTTCGGCATTCGTCATTTCGCACAGACGGCGAGGTGGCGGGCAACTGTGACAAAGCGACGACCGCCGGCTCGTGCGAACCGACGATGACACCGGCGCAACCCGCCGTGAGCATGGGTTCGTGACCGAACTGCATCTGCCGCCCAGCGCAGCCGTGGCGAGTCGGCTGGCCGCCGGCGACGCCGCTGTCACGGCCGGAGTCGACATCCGCCCCCTGACCTCGTTGCACGACCTCGACCGTGCCTATCGGCTGTTCGACGCCATCTGGAATCCAGAACCGAGTGAACCCCCGGTGACCACCGGCCTCCTGCGAGCACTCGTGAAGGCCGGCAACTACGTCGCCGGCGCATTCGACGGCGACGTGCTGGTCGGTGCCTGCATGGGGTTCTTCAGCGAGCCGCGCACAGAGGCGCTGCACAGTCACATCACCGGCGTCGCGGAGAGTGCGCGCGGCCGGAACGTCGGGCTGGCACTCAAGGTGCACCAACGTGCCTGGGCGATGGAGCGTGGGATCTCGTCCATTCACTGGACCTTCGATCCGCTGGTCCGGCGCAACGCCTACTTCAACCTGACCAAGCTCGGAGCGGTCGCCAGCGAATATCTGTCGAACTTCTACGGCACGATGCGTGACAGTCTCAACAGCGGCCAGGACAGTGATCGCCTCCTGGTTCGCTGGGAGCTGGCCTCATGGACGCCCGAGGCAGGTTCACGAATCAACGCCGATCCGAGCGATGGCCAGACAGCGGGCGCGCCGTTCGCCTTGTCGCAATCGCAGACCGGGCGCCCCAAGCTCGGTGATCTCGCAGCTGCGCAGGTTCTGGTAGCCGTGCCTGCTGACATCGACAAGCTGCGGATCGTGGATCCGAGGGCGGTGGGCGAGTGGCGGATGGCAGTCCGCGAGGTGCTGGGAACTTTGATGGCCGAGGGCGCCCGCGTCATCGGATTCGACCGGACCGGCTACTACGTCGTCGACAGAACCGGCAGCGGAAGGAAGCCCCGGTGAGAGATCAGGAGCCTCCGCGGATCGACGAGGCGCAGTGGCAGCGAAGACTGTCGGAGCTCGCTGCCAAGCACCAGGTGCCAGGTGCGACTCTCGGCATCCTGCGCGTCCTGCCGGGCGCGGAGGACGAGCTGGTCCAAGCGGCTACCGGCGTACTGAACAAGGAGACCGGCGTCGAGGCGACGACGGATTCGCTCTTCCAGATCGGTTCGATCACCAAGGTCTGGACGGCCACCCTTGCCGTCCAACTGACCGACGAGGGCTCGTTCGACCTCGATGCCCCGATCATCCACGTGCTGCCGGAACTCCAGCTGTCGGACTCCGAGGTAGCCAAGCAGCTGACCATGCGCCACCTGCTGACCCACACCAGTGGAATCGACGGGGACATCTTCACCGACACCGGCCGCGGAGACGAGTGCCTGGACAAGTACGTGGGACTTCTCGCCGACGCTGCCCAGAACCATCCGCTCGCCGCGACCTGGTCCTACTGCAATTCGGGATTCTCACTCGCCGGACGCGTGATCGAGAAGGTAACCGGTGATACCTGGGATCAGGCCCTGCGCAGTCGTCTGATCGAACCCCTCGGCTTGCGCCACACTGTGACCTTGCCGGAGGAGGCGTTGCTGTACCGCGCGGCCGTTGGCCACCAGGCAGAAGGCGGTCGGGAACCTGTACGGGCTGCGGTCTGGGGCCTGCCACGCGCTATCGGGCCGGCCGGTCTGATCACGTCGACGGTCGCCGATGTGCTGGCCTTCGCACGCCTTCACCTGACCTGTGGGATGACATCGGCCCAAACCCGCCTACTCAGTGAGGAAGCGGTCAGTGAGATGGCTGCCAACCAGGTCGACCTACCGGACACGCACACGGCCGGCGACTCCTGGGGCTTGGGCTGGGCTCGGCACGACTGGGACGGTCATCGGCTCATCGGCCATGACGGCAACACCATCGGTCAGGCCGCCTTCCTTCGGGTGCTCCCCGAGCAGGGGATGGCCGTCGCTCTGCTGACCAATGGCGGCAACACCCGTGATCTGTACGAAGACCTGTACCGGGAGATCTTCCGCGAGCTGGCCGGAATCACCATGCCACTGCCCCTGGCTCCTCCGGCGATCCTGCCCGAGGTCGACGCGACCCGTCACGTCGGACGCTACGAGCGGAGCAGCAGTCTTCTGGAGGTGCGCACCCGGGACGGACATCTGAGCCTACGCATTACCACTACCGGCCCGCTGGCCGAGACCATGCCCGAGCCGACTCGGTCGTACGACCTGATCCCGGTCGACGACACCGGCGACCTCTTCGTCATTCGACCGCCCGAATCACTGACCTGGCTTCCGGTCATGTTCTTCTCCCTCGCCACAGGTGAGCGCTACCTGCACTTCGGGGTCCGCGCAACGCCGAAGGCCGGTCGATGATCGGCACAGACATCACAGACAGGCTGCCGACGATGCTTGCGGACCTGGAAGACCTCGTGACCTGCGAGTCGCCGTCCTCCGATCTCGCCGCAGTCGCCGCAAGTGCCGATCGCGTCGCCCGGGTGGGGACAGCACGACTCGGGGCTGCGCCGGAGTACGTCGTGATCGAGGGACGGACACACCTACGCTGGCGGCTCGGCAACGGACCGTCACCCATCCTGTTGCTCGGGCACCACGACACCGTCTGGCCGATCGGGTCCCTCGCCAGGCATCCGTTCAGCCACGACGATGGTGTCGTTCGAGGGCCGGGCTGCTTCGACATGAAGGCCGGGCTGGTGATGGCGTTCCATGCCGTGGCTGCGCTGTCCGACAGGTCAAGTGTCACCCTGCTGATCACCGGCGACGAGGAGCTGGGATCGCCGTCGTCACGCGAGCTGATCGAAGCCGAAGCCGCCGGTTGCGTAGCCGCGCTGCTCCTGGAGGCGTCGGGCGACGGTGGTGCCCTGAAGGTCGAACGTAAGGGCGTCTCCAACTATGAGCTACGTATCCGCGGGCGTGCGGCGCACGCCGGCCTCGAGCCCGAACTCGGCGTGAACGCGTCCGTCGAGGCAGCCCACCAGATCCTCCGTATCAACGAACTGGGCAACGCCGACCACGGAACAACAGTCACCCCGACGCACCTGACAGCCGGGACGACACAGAACACCGTCCCCGGCGAGGCCGCGCTCCTGGTAGATGTCAGGGTGCGCGATCTGACCGAGCAGCAACGGATCGACGCCGCTCTGCGGGACCTACGTCCGGTACTGACCGATGCGGAGCTCAACCTTCTGGGCGGCCCCAACCGTCCACCGCTGACACGCGCAGCCTCCGACCAACTCTTCCGTCGCGCGTCGAAGCTGGCAGCGAAACTCGGACTCCCACGGTTGCGTGCAGCATCGGTCGGGGGCGGGTCCGACGGCAACTTCACCGCCGGAATCGGCACACCGACGCTTGACGGTCTCGGTGCGGTCGGGGGCGGTGCACACGGAGATGACGAACACGTTGTTGTCGCAATGCTGCTGCCACGAACCGCCTTGCTCACGGCTCTGATTGCTGACCTCGCCCATCCGGTCGACGCGGCGGGCACGCCGTGACCGCACAACCGCCGTGGCTCTCCAACTTGCCATCGTCCCAGGAAGGACCCTCGTCATGAAGCTCACCGGAGTCGAGCTGCACCGGATCGAGATGCCGTTGGTGGCGCCGTTCCGGACGTCGTTCGGAACCCAGACCACGCGCACCTCGTTGCTGGTGCGCGCCGTCGGCACCGACTCCGAGGGATGGGGTGAATGCGTGGCCATGGCCGATCCGTTGTACTCGTCAGAGTATGTCGATGGCGCCGCAGACGTGCTGCGCCGCTTCTTCGTCCCCGCCCTGGCAGCGGTCGAGCGGCTCGATGCGGCTGCCGTCGGCCCGGCGCTTGTCAGGTTCCATGGCCATCGGATGGCGAAGGCGGCGCTCGAGACCGCAGTACTGGATGCCGAGCTCCGCGCCGGCAACCGGTCCCTGAGCCGAGAGCTTGGCGCCGTCCATGATCGAGTGCCCGCCGGGGTCTCGGTCGGCATCATGGCCTCGGTGCCGCAGCTGCTCGAGGCCGTCGGCAACTACCTCGACGAGGGTTACCTCCGGATCAAGCTGAAGATCGAGCCGGGGTGGGACATCGAGCCGGTCACCGCCGTCCGCGAGCGCTTCGGCGACGACGTGCTCCTGCAGGTCGATGCCAACACCGCCTACACCGTCGCCGACGCGCGGCATCTGGCCCGCCTCGATCCCTTCGACCTCCTGCTGATCGAGCAACCCCTGGACGAAGAGGACGTGCTCGGGCATGCGGAGCTTGCCCGCCAGATCCGGACGCCGGTCTGTCTGGACGAATCGATCACCTCGGCCCGCGCCGCCGCGGCAGCGATCCGCCTCGGTGCCTGCTCGATCATCAACGTCAAGCCTGGCCGGGTCGGGGGCTACCTCGAGGCTCGCCGGATCCACGACGTGTGCGTGGCTCACGGAGTGCCCGTCTGGTGTGGCGGAATGCTGGAGACCGGCCTGGGCCGAGCGGCGAACGTAGCGCTGGCCGCCCTCCCCGGCTTCACCTTGCCGGGCGACACCTCCGCCTCGAGCCGCTATTACCAGACCGACATCACGGCCCCGTTCACGTTGATCGATGGCCACCTCCAGGTGCCGACTGGACCGGGTATCGGCGTGGAGCCCCTGCAGGCCGAGCTCGATGCGGTGACCACGAGCGTGGAACGGCTCGCCGTCTGACTCTCGGGACGGCCCGTCACGTTATATGCTTTAGTGTTGACGGCCGTCACCTATGCGCAATACATTGGACGTGATTGGTGTTCGGCCGACTCGCGGCCGCGCCCGAGGTTCGGTTGAACTGGTGGTCGTATCGTGCGCTCGCTATCCGCTGTCGCTCAAGCACCCCTGGCTGACTTCGGCCGTGTGTTCGAGGCGACCGAGGGCGACCGCCCGCGCGCAACCCTGAGCCGGGTCCTCGACGCCCTTGGTACGACGCTTCTGAGCGTTGCTCACGGCGAACCGGCTGGAGCGACGCAGATCGACGGCGTGGTGATCTACGACCCTGTCGACGAGCCCGACCTACCCAGAGGTGCCATCGTGCTCGGGGTCTCCGCCCTCGGTGACGAGTCGATCGCCGCGGCGCTTCACGACCTTGGCACAAGAGGCGCATCGGCGCTTGTCGTGAGAGCACCTGTGTCTGACAACGAAGTCCTCGCCAAGGCGGCCAACAGATCCGGGGTTGCAGTTCTCGGACTCACGCCCGGAGCATCATGGACCCGACTCGTGGTCATGCTCCGAACTGTGCTTGCTTCCGACGCCGTGGAGCAGATCGACCAGCGTGCAACTGACGTGGTCGAACGCGGCGACCTTTTCACGGTCGCCAACGCTGTCTCTGTCCTACTCGGTGCCCCCATCACGATCGAGGATCGGTCCTCTCGCGTCCTCGCGTTCTCAGGTCGCCAGGACGAGGCCGACAGCCAGTGGGTGGCGTCGGTTCTCGATCGGCAGGTACCAAGACAAACCACTCAGCGGTATCTGCAGCAAGGTGTCTTCAAACAGGTCTACCAGGCCGACACGCCCGTCTGGGTCGACTCACAACAGGCCGGTCCCGATCAGCTGCCGCGCGTCGCAATCGCGGTCCGTGCTGGTGACGAGATTCTCGGCTCGATCTGGGCCTTGCTCCCCGTTCGACCAACAGCAGAGCAATCGCGGGCGCTCACCGAGGGCGCGAATGTGGCAGCCCTTCACCTGATGCGACTCAGAAATGGTCTGGACGTCGACCGCCAGGCGCAATCCGACCTGGTACGAGCTGCCCTCGACGGAGGGGCCGAGGCGCGACAGGCGATGACCCGCCTCGGCCTGTCCGACCAGCGCGTGGTACTGCTCGGCCTCGAGGTTCTGGAGCGAGCGGTTGACGGAAGTAACCTCACCGATGCCGCTTCCATCGAGGCCGAGCGCCAGCACCTCAGTGACGCGTTCGCGCTCCATCTGAGATCCCTGGATCGACGCAGTGCCTGCGCGGTGGTCGGCGGTGTCACCTACGGCCTGATGCCCAGTACACGCGAGGGCATTGAGGCCGAGCAGCGCGCCGTCGAGATCGTTGACGAATTCCTGGCTCGTACCCGGCGCTTTCGCGCGGTCGCCGGCATCGGTCCAGTAGCGAGGACACCGGCCGAACTGGTTTCGTCGCGGGCAACCGTCAGTCGCGTACTTCGAGTGCTTCGCGGCGGTGGCGGCGAGGGACGCCGAGCGGCGACTCTGCCACAAGTACAACTCGAAGAGTTGTTGCTCGATCTCGGTGACCTCGCCGCCGCACGCGGAGACCGCGCAAACGGGCCGGTGGCCGAGCTGATCGCCTATGACAGCACGCACAAGTCGATGTTGTTCGATTCGATCTCCGCGTGGTTCGACGCATTCGGAGACGTCGCGGCGGCGGCGTCGTCGTTGTCCGTACATCCGAACACCCTGCGCTATCGGCTGAATCGCATCAGCACCATCTGCGATCTCGACCTGGCCGATCCGGACACACGCCTGGGACTGATGGTTCAGTTGCGGATGGCAAGGTTCTGTTCCGACTAGGTTGGCGAGGCCAGATGCCCTACATCGATCACACCGACGGTCGTCTCTTCTTCGCCGAGCACGGCGAAGGCGCGCTCACACTCGTGCTGCTGCACGGACTTGGATCCGACTCGAACGACTGGAGTTGGGTGGTACCGGAGCTCGCAGCGCGATACCGCGTCGTGGCCTTGGACCTTCCCGGACATGGGCACTCAACTGCCGGGAGGAGTCATACTCTCGCCGATGCCGCGAGCGCCGTCCTTGCCCTGGCCGAACATTTGGGATGTGACCGGTTCGTCCCAGTTGGCCACTCGTTGGGCGGCGCCGTCGCCGCGCGACTGGCCGTGCAACACCCAGACCGAGTACAAGCGGTCGTCGAAGTTGATCCTGCCTATGCGCTGCCGGCAGTCGTGGTCGGCGCGTGGAACGCGGAACGTACACAGAGCCAACGCAAGTCGGCGAAGCTCCCTGACGCCCTTCTCACCGCACCGACGATGTCCCCGTCCTTGCGGATCAGACTGGCCAACTGCGTCGACGCCATGGACCCCTCAGTCTTCTGGGACTACTACGACGGACTGGCGTCCGGCCCGGAAGAAATGTTCGTGTCTTCACCCGAGGCCGAGGCGTATCTACGTCGCCGAACGTGTCCAGTCCTTGCGATCCACTCCCTGCGTGGACGAGCACAGTGGGAGACAGCGCTGTTCACCGATCCGGCCTCGCGCGCAATCGAATGGGAAGGTTCTTCGCACTACCTGCACATCGAGCGGCACCGGGAACTCGCAGTGGTCCTGTCGGCCTGGCTCGACGAGGTCAGGAGTAGGTCACTCGGACCACATCAGTGACCGGCCGAGCCTGACAGGCGAGGCGGGTGCCATCCTCCAAGTCGCTCTCGTCAAGGATGTCGTTGTTCGCCATCGCGACCTCACCGTCGAGCAGGGTCACGGCGCAGGCGGAGCACTCCCCCTCGCGACACGAGTAGGGCACCTTGATGCCTTTGCTTTCCATGTGCTCGACCAACGTCGTGTCTCGCCGCCAATCGTCGAATACATGCACCGTGCCGTCCAGTTCGACCTCAAGTCTCACCAAATCCGGCGTCGCCACCGGTCCCGTGGCTGACCGCTGCACCAGGCCTGGCGCGGGCAGCAGCTCGGTCGACCCGAAAGGATTGGCCTTCAATGACACGAAAGTCTCGTGCCTACGACGATCCTTCGGAATACCCAACGCAGCCAGGGCACCCAACGCCATCGACATGAAGGGCGTCGGACCGCAGCAGTACGCATGCCAGCTGGTCTTGCCCATCGAGAAGGCTTCGATGTCCGCCGGCCCCGGCAGACCGTGCGTGTTCTCCAACCAATGCACGACGCGGAACCGCTCGGGACAACGCTCAGCCAATTCGTCGATCTCTCGGCCGAAGATCACCGAATGCTCGTCCCTGTTGGCGTAGAACAGCGCGATCCGGCCCGAGCCGGCAGCAACAGCCGACCGAAGAATAGACATGACCGGCGTGATGCCGCTTCCACCGGCGAGCAACAGCAGATCGGCGTCGAGCGAGGTCGGCGTGAAAGTGCCCGCGGGTGGCAGTACCCGAATGACAGTTCCCGGCTGAACGTTGTCACACAGCCAGTTCGACGCGTAGCCGCCGGCTGTCCGTTTGACAGTGACGGTCAGCGGGCCACCGTCCCGAGGACTACTGGATAGCGAGTAGCACCGCGCAACCACCCCACACTGATCGCTTGGCACCGCCAGGGTGAGGAATTGCCCGGGAGCATGAACGAACCGTCGATCAAGGCCGACGGGAACCTCGAAGGAGATCGAGCGGGCGTCGGGCGTCTCATCGACGACGTCGATCACCTTCAGCTCGTAAGACGCACCTGCCACGGCTTTCCTTTCGGTGAGGAACCGCAATTCGGAACCCGGCAGCGACGCCCGCCACGAACGACGAAAAGCGTTGCTTTATTGACGGTAATCGAGCTGCCGGTGATTTTGTGGGGGCCGGGGACGGGTCTGGAGAAGGGCCAAGCCCACCCTCAGAGGTTTGTTACCAGGGACAACGAAATTCGCTCGGCGGTCCGTTAGGTTCGTGGTCAACCGGACCAACACCGACGAGGGGCGGGTCGCCATGAGCGAGTACCACGACAACTGCGACCTCGATGGACATTTCGATCGGCACTGGATCGCCGTCGCCCGAACGTCAGAACTGGTCGGCAAGGGCGTTTTCGTCACTTTCAACGTGGGCGCCGACCCGATTGTCGTCATCCGTAACGGGACCGGCGAGCTGAAGGCACACCTGAATGTCTGCCGTCATCGAGGCAGCCAAATCCTCGAAGGCACCGGCCTGGTGAAATCCATCATGTGCCCTTACCACGGCTGGATGTATTCGCTTGACGGCGAACTGCGCGGCGCGCCCGAGATGAAATACACCGAGCGTTTCGACAAATCAGAGTTCCCTCTGATCAGCTTCCAGGCGACCGAATGGGCCGGCTTCGCCATGGTCGCGATCGATCCTGCCGACCCGGTCCCGTCGAACGGCGGCCTGGATCCGGCACTCGTCGACGAACTCGCGGTGTCCTCATCGGCCGCCCGGTGGATGTCGACCGCCGGCGGACGGTGGTACGAGGTACTGGCCGAGATCGCCGAGCGTACTTCCTCACGGTGGACCATGTCGTCCGACGGTGACGGGCTGGTCGGCGACCCCGTGGACACCGGGGGGCGGTCTCCTCGGCTACTGCGGCCGAACCTGCTTCTCGTGCCGCACGCCGAGGCGTGGATCGCCCTGACTGCGCTTCCCGGCCCTGGTGCCGACACCATGCTGATCGGCAACTGCCTGGTTCAAGAGGGGCTGGCCACCGAAGCAGCCGCATCGCTGGTCGCTCTCAGCAAGGCCATCACCACGCCGAACCCGGCCGCCCGCGGAGGTACCGAACTGTCGGAGCAGCTTCGATCCTGGGTTACGACTGACCGCAAAGCCACGCTCTCCTCATAGTGGGCCGAGGTCATGGTCATCGACATCAACGGGACCCTGCTCGGTGCGCTCGAGCTCGTCTACGAGCAGTCCCGACCAGAGGTCAGGGGTCTGTGGAGAGAGCACGTGGATCCCTACCTGCGAATCCGAGCGGACAACCGTCCCGACCTTGGTGATTGGGAGCGTCCCTGGCTGGGGCTCGAAGTCGTCCCGATCCGCTATCTCGACCACACTCAGGAGTTCCGGCACGGCGGTCCCTTCCGACAGGAGCCGGGCCTGCTCCACGATCGGCCCGATGCCCGTCTCGCTGCCATGGATGCCGACGGTGTCGAGGTTGTCGTACTCCATCCGGCATCGTTCGCTGGTCCGGCAGCCGCCCTCTCGAACACCCGCCTCGGGTGCGGCCTCCTCGCCGGCTACAACCGTTACCTCGGAACGTACTGCCGACCCGAACCAACACGGTTGATGGGATCGATTCAGCTGCACGGTCTGCACCCCGATTGGTCACTGCTCGAGTTGCGACGGCTTGCACGCCGCCGCTGGGTCGCGGGCGCGTCGGTCCGGGTACCTGCGGATGTTCCGGTCTGGGACCCATGCTTGCGGCCGATCTTCGCGGCCTTGGAGGACGCAGATCTGCCGTTGTTCCACTGCAGCGAACTGTACGACTCACCCGGATTTCCCGGCCATGACGATCTGTGGAGCGATCCACACCTCGCGATGACTCTCGGGCCGTCCTGGGACTCCCAGCGTCAGCTGACAGCCTTGGTCGTCGGTTCGGTCCTCGACCGTCATTCTCGGTTGAAGGTGTGCGTGCTCGACGGTGGTGTGGGGTGGGTGCCAGCCTGGCTGGACAGGCTCACTTACGTGAGCGCGCAAGCAGGCGCCGCCGCCAAGGCGCTCTTGCGGGAGGGGCGGATCACGCTGACGATCGCTCCGCACGAGTCGGAGCGAACGGTTGCGGCCGCGGTCGAGGTCCTGGGCGACCGATGTCTGGTGTGGGGTTCGGCGTTTCCTCGCGGCGAGCACCGCGGGCCCGCCCAGGTGCGGCATTGGCGATCGATTCGTGCCGAGTCCGTCCTCGCGACCAATGCCCTACGTCTGCTCGGCCTTCCTCATACCGAGGTCCAACAACAGAAGAAGGAGTCCACGCCATGACGACTCGGGCGATCGGCGACGCACCCGCAGGTGCCTTCGGACCGGATGATCACGCCAAAACCTCCCGGCCGGCCCTGCAGGCGTACAACCTTCCACCCAGGGTTTTCCACGACCCGGACGTCTACCAGGTAGAGATCGACCGGATCTTTCATCGTGAGTGGTTCTGTATCGGGCGGATGGAGGACTTCGACGTCGAGGGCGGCGAGCTGGTTCGGATGGTCGACTCGGAACAGATTCGCGTGACCCGTTCCGCCGATGGCAGTCTCTCCTCGACGGCATGCGTCGAAGTGTGGAACGGCTTCGTCTTCGTCAACCTCAGCACCTCACCGGCGCCGTTGGCACCCGAGCTCAGCGAGGTGAGCAAATGGGGCGCGGAGAATTACGCACTCGCTGACGAGCGCTCGGTTCGCCGCTTCGAGTGGCAACTCGAAGGGAACTGGAAGCTGCTGGTCGAGAACTTCGCCGAGGAGTATCACGTGGCGTGGGTACACGCTGACTCGTTCCATCCGGTCATGCCGATGAAGCGGTGGAAGCCCTACCCCGAGATGACGACCCAGCCCTGGACCTTCACCTTCGGCGAGTTCCCTGAGACAAGCCTGAGCACAGCAGGCCGGCCCCTGTTCCCGATCATCAGTTCACTGACCGACCGCGAGCGAGCCGGGATGGGAATCGTCACGGTGTATCCGAATCTGATGCTCACCCTTGCCGTCGACTGTCTCCTGTACTACTACGTGCTCCCGGAAGGCGTCGGTCGAACCAAGGTGGTTGGGCATCTGTGCCTACCGAGTGAACAGGCGAGCCTCGTCGAGCAGGGGGACGATCCCTCGCTGCTGACTGGATTCGCCGAGTACGTCGAGAACTCGGAGATGATCCTGGAGGAAGACATCGCTGCGGCCAACCGGCAGTCGATCGGCCTGGCTTCACGCTTCGCCCAGGCCGGCCGCCTCAGCAAGCACGAGTTGCTGCTGTCGACGTTCCACCATTGGCTGGTCGGGAAGGCCTACGAACCAGTCGCCGAGGTGTAGCACCGCACAGACCAGAGGGCCGCCCGCCCCTCACAGCGAGCGGCCCCGTCTCTCACGTCAATCCCGCGCGCCGACGGCCCAGCAAGCCGGCGATACCGACTCCTACGACCAGCGCAGCTCCGTTGACGTAGCTGTTGACATACGGCGGTACGCCCGACAGGTTCAATCCGCTGTTGAGCGTCGCAAGGAAAAAGATCGCCACGATCGTGCCCCAGACGTTGTAGCGACCAGGTTTGATCGCCGCCGCTGACAAGAACGCAGCCGCCAGCGCCGGCAAGGTGAGCGAGTCACCGATCCGAGGGTCGGCGCCGGCCGACCTCGCGACCTGAAGGAAACCACCGAGGGCTGACAGCAGGCCCGCACAAATGAAGGTCGAGGCGAGCAGCACCCGCGTTCGCAGACCTGCGAGGCGCGCAGCCGTCGCATTCGAACCCAACGCGTACAGATATCGACCCGCCGGGGTGTGCTCGAGTACGTAGTACACGAGCAGCGCGACGACGATCATCACGTAGGCCACCCAGGGAAGACCGAGGAATCGGCCAGAGCCCAGAGACGTGACGAAGACCGGGATGTTGCTGACCACGGTCAACCCTCCGGTGATCTGATTGACGGCACCAGCCAGGACCGTGGCAACACCCAGAGTGGCTATCACCGCGTTCACTCTCGCCCGAGTGACCAGCAGGGCGTTCAGCGATCCGACCGCCAATCCCACCAGCAACCCGAAGAGCAGTGCGACGGCGACTCCGTGGCCCTCACTCATCGTCCTGGCCATGACGATCGACGAGAGTCCGCAAACAGCGCCGACCGACAGGTCCCATCCGTTGCAAACCAGGGGCAGCAGCGCCGCCAAGGCGACGACTGCCATCACCGCCTGGTTGGCCAGCACCGCTTGGGTATTGATCAGAGTCGGGAATGTCTCCCGGGTTGCGGGGTGAAGCGAGAAAACGACAGCCACAACGGCCGTCAGGCCGAGCAGCGCATAGGCCTCGGCATAGTGCAGGACCCGGCTGCGACGGCGGCGCGCTCGCTGCGCTCGTGGGCGCATCGCCTCCGGGGCCGCACTCTCAGCTGAAATCGACATCGATTGCCTCCTGGTGGAGCAGCATCAGATTCAAGTTCTCCTCGCCGAGTTCCGGACCGGCCATCGAGGCGCTGATCCGGCCGTCGCGCAGCACCAGCACCCGGTCGGCTACCTGGGCGAGTTCCTCCAGGTCGCTGCTCACGACAAGAACCGAAGCGCCCCGGTTCGCCAGCTCCCGGGCCAGTCGCCAGATCTCTGCACGGGCACCCACATCGACGCCCTGGCTCGGCTCGTCGAGCAGCAGCAGTTGCGGCTCGCGGCGGATCCAGCGACCGATGATGATCTTCTGCTGGTTGCCACCGGACATCGACAAGAACGGACTGTCGATGTCCTCGACCTTGACCGCCAGTTCGGCGATCAACTGCCGTGCGTCGGAGCACTCGTCCTGGCGCGCCATCCGGCCCCTGCGGAAGTACCGCGAGGCGACGGCGATCGAGAGGTTCTCCCTGACATCCAGGCCGGTGAAAGCCGCCTCGAGAAGTCTGTTCTCCGGTACGAAGGCGATCCCACATCCGATCGCTTGCCGCGGGCTCCGCAGATCGAGGCTCCTGCCGAGGAGCGCGACTCTTCCCGCCCTCGGTGGCCGCAGTCCGAAGAGGCTTTGCAGGAGCGTCGACCGCCCTGAGCCGAGCAAGCCCGCCAGTCCGACGACCTCTCCGCGACGCAGCGAGAAGGTGACGTCTCGCAACGGACCAACCGCGAGCTCCTCGACCTGGAGCATCGGCTCCCCCACCTCGGACTTGACGGGCCGGGGCAGTACGCCTCCCAGCTTGCGGCCAAGGATGTGACCCACCAGGGCGTCGTGGGTGATCTCGTCACTGCCGAGCGTGGCGACGACGTTCCCGTCCCGAAGAACGGTGACATCGTCGGCAACCCTGGCGACCTCGGCGAGGCGATGAGTGACAAACAGAATACTCTGGCCTTCAGCAGCGAAGCGGGTGATCGCCGCCAGCAGGAGCCCGACTTCGTGCAGCGGCAGCGAGGCCGTCGGTTCATCCAGAACGAGCACCCCGCCCTCTTGCCCTTCCTGGCCTTGGACGGCTCGAGCGATGGCGATCATCGCCTGCACCGCCGGCCGAAGGTCCCGGAGAAGCTCCGACGGATCGGCGTCGATGCCGAATCTTTCGAGCACCTGCCGAGATTCCCGCATCAGCCGGCGCCAGCCGATCTTTCCAAGGGCCGGAGTGCCGAACCCTTCGCCGATGCGAAGGTTCTCGGCCACCGTCAGCCCGGGGAAGGTGGACTGCTGCTGGTGCACGAAATGCAGTCCGTGCTTGCGCGCCATCGCTGGTGAGAGGTTGCTGACGTCAACGCGCTTGGTGCCGAAGCGGATGTGGCCGGCATCGGCGTGGTTGACGCCGGCCAAGATCTTGATCAACGTCGACTTTCCAGAGCCGTTACCGCCGAGCAGACAGTGCACCCGGCCACGCCGGACCTCGAAGCTCACCCCGTTCAGCGCCTTGGTCGCTCCAAACGACTGATGCACGTCTTCGATGCCGAGGACAACCTTTGCATCCATGCCAAACTCCCCAAGGTCAGCGACGTCGGTCACTTGGCGACGGCGTCGCGGAAGGCTTTGGTATAGATGCCTTCGAAGTCCACCGACGAAGTGAAGCCACCCGCGGCCGGCAGGTTGTGTTCCTTGTCGACGACCTGAATTCCGATCCCACTCGGCTGCGGCTTCGCGCCGGCCAGCAGCCTGTTGATCGCCTCGGCGGCGGCCCAGCCTTCCCACGGAGTCGAGGTACCGAACTCTGCGGCAACCTCTCCGCTCCGCACCAGACTGATCCCCTCCGGCTGGCCCTCGCCGCCAGCCACGAGAACCTTGCCGACCCCGCCGGCGTCACGGATCGCCCCTAGGACACCGCCGGTCAACACAGCGTCGTAGGGCACCGATGTCGCGTTGGCGTCCGGGTGGCGCAGCAACGCCTGCGCTATCTTCTGTTGCAGTGGAGGACCGAACTCAGCCGCTGTGAACTTCACTGTGTCGACGATCTTGCAGCTGCCACACTGAGCCAACCGCGCCTCGAATCCCTGGCTCTGCACCACTGTCACCTGATAGTCGGTCTCGACGATGTTGAGCACCCTCGCATCTCCTTTGAGCTTGGAGATGAGGTACGTCGCCTGTGCTGCGCCCCACGCCTTGCTGAAGGACGGAAGCTGCCCCATGACGTAGTCCACTCGATAGGTGAACAGTGATGGCGCACCCGCTGCCACATCACTGCAGTCGTAGGCCTGACCTGCGACCACAGGAATTCCGGCTGCCTTGGCCTCCTCGAGTCCGGGCTTCACTCCCGCACAATCGACCCCGTACACGAATATCGCGTCGGCTCGCTGGGATACGGCGGTGCGAATGCCGGCCAGTTGCTGAGACGATTGAGCTTTACCGTCCCAGGTCTTGACGTGCCAGCCGGCTATCTTGCCAGCGGCAACGACAGAGGCCACGGCAGCCGCTGTGGCTGAGACTGCCATGTCTCCCACCACGAAGACATTGGCACCGTCCCGCACCGGACTTGTACTAGCCGGCGGCGTTGCGTTCGTGCCTTTGTACAGCGTCTGCAGCTCCGCATCAGCTGCGGCAGCGGCCTTTGCGGCCTCCGCGTTGTTGCCGGAGCCTTGGGCGGTCGACGCGGCTCCGCACCCGGCCAATGAAATAAGAGCCAGAGTCACCGCGACCGTCGTCGCGCCGGCCCCGCTACAACGCATCCACTTCATCGGGAACTCCCTGGGGAACGCAGGCCCAAACCACCGCGGGCTGAATGTTGCTTCGAATGCTAGGACTGGGCGCTTGCCCTGTCGTTGGCGCAGAAGCCAAACAGCAGCGTGCGGATTGGCGGCCACACAAAGTTCTGCGCCCGCGGCGATGTCCGCGGACCAGAACGAACTACGGACGCGTCTCGACGCGACGCCTGGCACTACCGCCGTCCAGTCCTGTCGCCACCCGGTCGCGCAGCGCCACGTGAATCGCCACGACGAGGTCGGTCTCGTCGAGGCTACGACCGATGAGAGTTTCCACTTTCGCCAGCCGGTAGCGAACGGTGTTGGGATGCAGGTACAGCTCGGCACCTGTTGCCGTGACGTCGCGGCGGTTGTCCAGATACGCCCGCAGGGTGGCAATGAGGTCGGGCTTGTCGTCGAGTGGTGCGAGGACATCCATCAGGTTGTGACGGACTGCGGATGGAACGTACGCAAGCAGGAGATCTGCGACGTTGGTGCCGTGGAACATCGCCGTGCTGACACCCTCGCCGATACGGGGATCGAGATGCCGGTGGGCAAGCTGGGCCTCCGTCGCCAAATGAGGAAGGGCCTCGAAGTTGCTCGTCGGAGACGACAGGCCGACTGCGATCCGGCTGAAAGCCCGCCAGGGTGACAGCTCACGGATGCGCTTCTCGATGTCCTTGCCCTGAGCAATTGCGAAGTGGATGCACCCTTCGGGCGCAGCGATGTAAGGGATCCGCAACCGGTCCAGAAAGTCGTGAACAGTCAGGCTGGGCGAGAACTCGACCTTGTCTTCCTCGCCTCGCTCGTGGTGTGCGGGCAGGCCCGAGATCCGAAGTACGGTCATGGCGTCTTCGCCGGTCAGTCCGAGGCAAGCGGCCTCGTCGCGTAGCTTGCGACCTTTGGGCAGACTGGGATCGAGCAGTGCCCGGCAGACGCGTGCCGACATCCGTCGTTCGAGCTCGGTCCGCAGCCGTCGCGACATCGCGATCATCTTCAGCAGGCCGCAAGTGAACCGGCTCAGAGAGCGGGCCAGATTCTCGGCTCGCGTCAGGCTGCCCAAAGCGATAACGAGCTTGAGCGGCGCCCCAAGCGGGAGTTGCACCTCGCTGACGAGGAATCGGCGATCTGCGCGCTGTACGTCACCGGGGAAGGCCCGCGATACCTCCGCAATCAGATCGAGCTGGGCGGCATCGCCGGCGTGGGTGAGCACCATCCCATTGGTGCCGACCACTGCGACTGGGGTTCCGAGGAGTTCGCACAAGCGGCGGATGAGTTCTTGCTGAGGCTCGCGATGGTCGAGTGAAGCGAGCAGGAAGTCCTGCATCTCGATGACCTGATCGCGGTCCACGGCCATCGGACCGAAGGTCTCCCCCAGGATCGTGGTGACCACATCTCGAAGAGAAACCTCGAAAGGCACAGTGAACAGTGGCATCCCGACCCGTCGGCACTCGACGATCAGACCCGGCGGCGGCTCGTCCGTCGCATTTCCGAGGGCGTACCCGAGGGCGGATGCGTCCGCGCGTTGCAAGCTGCGGACGAAGGAGGTCTGCGCCTCGACGTCGTTTGTGAACGCGACCCCGGTCGTCAGAGCGA
Source organism: Kribbella sp. NPDC051620 (assembly GCF_044453825.1). Classification (NCBI taxonomy): domain Bacteria; kingdom Bacillati; phylum Actinomycetota; class Actinomycetes; order Propionibacteriales; family Kribbellaceae; genus Kribbella; species Kribbella sp. NPDC051620. Next base: position 256,807 of record NZ_JBITDB010000001.1, on the reverse strand, counting down.
GGCAGCCGGGCAGAATCCATCGTCCTGGGTCCTCGATCTCGACCACCTGTGCTCCCGTGATGGAGCGATGCTCCCCCACGTCGACACATGCTTGCAGTCCGAGCTCTCCTCGGGACAGCAGGGATTCCAGCCACATCAGGCACTCACCCCTTCAACGGTCGTCGGAACTGCCGCCGGGGAGCTACCTGCGGATCCGGTCCCCGACTCGACCAGCAACACGCCGCAGCCGATCAGGACGATGCCGAACACCATCAGCGGGTTCAGCGCCTCACCGAACAGGACCCGCGAGGCGACTGCGGTGAGCGCCACGCCGCTCGCTGCCCAGACGCCATACGCAACTCCGAGCGGTAAGCCATCACGCAATGCCATCGACAACGCGATGAACGCCGCAGCGTAGGCAGCGACAACGATCGGCCACCACCTCGGGTTGGAGACGGAGGCCATCCGCAGCGCCAGCGTCCCCGCAATCTCCGAGGTGATCGCGATTGCGAGAAAGAGCCAGGCCATCAGGATCGCCACCCAGTCGCCCGGCCGATGTCCGGACGCGGGGTAGCCGACGAACCGACTTCCATCACCAGAACGCCGCCACACATGAGGGCGAGTCCTGCCACCTTGGCCCCCGTCATCGGCTCGGAGTAGATCACCACCGAACAAACCGTCGTGACCGAGATGCCGGCCGCGCACCAGACGCCGTACACGACACCGAGACTCGCGCCACGGCGCAGAACTTTCGCCAACAGGAGTAGGGCAGCAAGGTAGCCCAGCACCGCAGGCGCGTAGAAGATTGATCCATCGAGGGCGGCCCGCAGCGAGAGTGACCCGACCACCTCGCTCACGATGGCCAGTCCCAGCAGCACTGCTGTCCTCATCTCAGACCTCGCCGAGAAGCTCCGAAGCGACCGTCAAGAGCGCCTCGCGATCCGGTGACGTCAACGGGAGCACACCACTTGCGTCCGCGAACCAGCAGCCGTCCGCCATCAACCGCACGGCGTGCAGACGTGCCCGAGTCCCGATCGGAAGGGTGCCGGGGACTTCGGTCCAGGCGCGAAGCCGGTCAGCCCATCGGGTTGCCATCTGCTCACGAAGTCGCGGATCGGTCATCATCACCAGGTCGGCGGCGTCATGGCTGCCCTCGACAGCCCAGCTCAAATAGCCGAAGAGGCGCTCGGCTGGGGTCGGGGAGGCCGAGCTCGCGGTCAGATACCTGGCGAAGTCCCGCTCGTAACCGTCGAGAACGTGATCGACCATCGCTTCGACCAGGGCCTCTTTGGTCGGGAAGTGATACATCAATCCAGGCTTGCTCAACCCAGCGGCCCGGGCCGCCGACTCCAGTGTCACCGGATCTCCCCGGCGGAGCAGATCCAGCGCGGCGCCGATGATCTGCCCTCGCTGGGACGGCCGCCCCACCGTCGCTCCGACTGATGCCGACGGCAACGTCTTGCGTACTTGCGCCATAGAAAGACTTTACCTTCCGGTTGGTAAAGTAATCAAGGCTTCAGCTCGCTCCGGATCGGTCAGGGAGCGAGGCGCGGGCCGAGCAGAACTATCACCACAAGGCCCAGCAGGCATGCGATCGCGCACATCGCGGCGACGACCGCCAGCGGGCGTCCCGCACTGCGGCCGATGTCTTGTTCCGTCCCCATGTCTTTCGTCAGCCGGCGATAGCGGCCGAGCGAGGCGAGGAGCCCCGTCGCCCCCGCGGTCGCGCAGATGGCGGTGAGCACGAGGCCGGTCACACCCCCTCCCGCGGAGACCAGGCGCAGGCCGACAGCTGTAACGGCTGTGAGCGAGAGCGCTGTACGCCGCCATGCGAGTGCGGTTCTCTCCGGCTGAAGTCCTGGGTCGGCCGGCGCAGTTGGCGATGTCACGTCATGGCCCCAGCAGCAGCGCGAGTAGGACCAGCATGCCGGCCGTCCCTACGCCGGCTGCGAGAACAACGCCCAGCCGCGGAGACGGTAAGGGCTCTCCCAGCCGCAAAGCTCGCTCGGCACGGCCCCACGAGCCCCAGGCGAGCAGGCTGATGATCACTCCCACAGCGACCATCAGGATTGATGCGGTCCATCGCAAAGCCGGCAGCATCGGCAGCGACACGACCTCCAGTGCGACACCCGCGGCGAGCAGGGCCAGCGAGGTCCGGATCCAGGCAAGGAACGTTCGTTCATTGGCCAGTGAGAAGCGCGGATCGGGCTCACTGCCCACGCGGTACACCCGCCCCGGAAACCGTGCTTCACGCTGCGGGCCGCGGCTGACGCCGGCCAGCGCCGGTGTCGAGTTTTCAGCTTCTCCGGACAACGAGGCCGCGAACGACCGCGCCAGCGAGGACAGCGCCGGCCGCCAAATCCTCACTGCCGCCGAGGCGACAGGGCCATTCCCTCTCACTGACAGCCGGATACGACCGATGGTGGCCTGCCGGTTCGGCACGGGCTCCAGGTCGTAAGACATGACGCCGGAGATCGGGCCCGTCTCATCAGCGAAGGCGATCGCGATCCGCTTCGACCGAACTCTCTCGACCAGAGTGATCTTGAGCCGCACCATGCGGGTCACGGCACCCAGTCTCATCGCGAATGCCCAGTGGCTGGTTTCATCGTCGAGGACCTCGGAAGACTGGAGCCCCGGCACGCAGGTCGCCCAGGTCGCCAGGTCGCGAACGCGCAACCAGACAGCATCGACATCCGCGTCGATGAGGAAAGACTCCAGCTGCTCGCGCACGAAAGTTGTCCGTTCGAGGTTAGTTGACTGTCCAGGTGTCTGAGCCGGTGATCAGGGATTGCAGGGTGCCGCCGGATTGGGTTTCTTTGGAGGTTTCTACCTGTTGGCGGACGAGGTCGTCGTAGGCGGGGCGGGCTACTGAGCGGAAGATGCCGATGGGGGCCCGGTGGAGGACGCCGGCGTCGGTGAGGCGGGACAGGGCGAAGGCGTAGGCGGGGTCTTCGGTGTGGGCGTCGTGGATGACCAGGTCGGATTCGCCACCGGGGAGGTCGGCTACCTCGCGGACCGCCAGGGAGGCGAAGCCGTCGCGGACGACGCCCAGGTGGCCGTCGGTGCCGAAGCGGATGGGTTCGCCGTGGACGAGCGGGATGATCGCGTCGTCGCGGGTTTCGGGGTTCTTGAAGGCGTCGAAGGCGTTGTCGTTGAAGATCGGGCAGTTCTGGTAGATCTCGACGAACGCCGTACCGCGGTGCTCGGCCGCTGCCCGCAGTACCGACGTGAGGTGCTTGCGGTCCGAGTCGACGGTGCGCGCGACGAAGGTCGCCTCGGCGCCGAGGGCCAGGGAGACCGGGTTGAAGGGGTTGTCGACCGAGCCCATCGGGGTCGACTTGGTGACCTTGCCCGGCTCGGAGGTCGGGGAGTACTGGCCCTTGGTGAGCCCGTAGATCCGGTTGTTGAAGAGCAGGATCTTCAGGTTCACGTTGCGCCGGAGCGTGTGGATCAGGTGGTTGCCGCCGATCGACAGCGCGTCGCCGTCACCGGTCACCACCCAGACGCTCAGGTCGGGTCGCGCCACCGCGAGCCCGGTCGCGATCGCCGGCGCGCGGCCGTGGATCGAGTGCATGCCGTAGGTCGACAGGTAGTACGGGAAGCGGGACGAGCAGCCGATGCCGGACACCATCGCGACGTTCTCGCGCTTGATCCCGAGCTCGGGCAGGAAGCCCTGAAAAGCAGCCAGTACCGCGTAGTCGCCACAACCCGGGCACCACCGGACCTCCTGGTCCGACACGTACTCCTTGCGGTTCTGCGGCTCGGTGGCGGCCGGTACTCCGGCCAGCCCGCCCGGCAGACTCGGCAAGCCGAGATCGACGGTGCTCATCGTGCTCCCTCCGGGTGGTGGATGCCGTTCGGCTGGACGTTCAGCGCCTCGCCATGGGTCAGGCTGGCGGCCGCGACGCCGAGGTGCCGCGCGTCGTCGTCGATGCCCTCGGTCTCCTCGACCAGGTTGCCGATCACCTCGGCCAGCTCGGCCGCGCCCAGCGGCATGCCACGGACCTGCGCGTACGAGACGACGTCGACCAGGTACTTCGCCCGCAGCAGCATCGCGAGCTGGCCGAGGTTCATCTCCGGCACCAGCACCTTCTCGTACCGCGCGAGCACCTCGCCCAGGTTGGCCGGGAACGGGTTGAGGTGACGGAGATGCGCCTGCGCGATCTTGCCGCCGACCTTGCGGACCCGGCGGACGCCGGCGCCGATCGGCCCGTACGTGCTGCCCCAGCCAAGTACCAGGACCTTGGCCGTACCGTCCGGGTCGTCCACCTCGAGCGGCGGCACCGTGATGCCGTCGATCTTGGCCTGCCGGGTGCGGATCATCAGGTCGTGGTTCGCCGGGTCGTAGGAGATGTTGCCGGTCTTGTCCTCCTTCTCCAACCCGCCGATCCGGTGGTCCAGGCCGGCAGTACCGGGGATCGCCCAGGCGCGCGCCAGCGTCTCCGGGTCGCGCAGGTAGGGCAGGTAGACCGGCTCGCCCTTGTCGTTGGTCGCGTTCGGGCCAGTGGTGAAGTTCGGGTCGATTGTCGGCAGGTCCTCGATCTGCGGGACCTGCCAGGGCTCGGAGCCGTTGGCCAGGTAGCCGTCGGACAGCACGATCACCGGGGTGCGGTAGGTGACCGCGATCCGGGTCGCCTCGACGGCGATCGAAAAGCAGTCCGCGGGGGACTGGGCCGCGACCACCGGCAGCGGCGCCTCGCCGTTGCGGCCGAACATCACCTGCAGCAGGTCGGCCTGCTCGGTCTTGGTCGGCATACCTGTCGAGGGGCCGGCGCGCTGGATGTCGCAGACCACCAGCGGCAGCTCAAGCATCACGCCGAGGCCGATCGTCTCCGACTTGAGGCTGATCCCCGGGCCCGACGACGTCGTCACGCCGAGCGCGCCGCCGAACGACGCGCCCAGCGCCGCGCCGACGCCGGCGATCTCGTCCTCGGCCTGGATCGTGGTCACATCGAACCGCTTCAGCTTCGACAGCTCATGCAGTACGTCGGAAGCCGGCGTGATCGGGTAGGCGCCGAGCACCAGCGGCAGCCCCGCCCGCTGGGCGCCCGCCACCAGGCCGTACGCCAGCGCGAGGTTGCCGGAAATGTTGCGGTACGTGCCGGTCGCCATCCGGGCCGGCTTCACCTCGTACCGGACCGAGAACTCCTCCGCCGTCTCGCCGAAGTTGTAGCCGGCCCGGAACGCCGCGATGTTGGCGTCGCGGATGTCGGGCTTGCCTGCGAACTTGGCCTGCAGGAACTCGATCGTCGACTCGACCGGCCGCTGGAACAGCCAGGAGACCAGGCCCAGCGCGTACATGTTCTTGGCCCGGGAAGCGTCCTTGCGGCTCAGCCCGAACTCCTTGACCGACTCCACCGTCATCCCGGTCAGGTTCAGCCCGACCACGTGGTACGCCTCGAGCTCACCCGATTCGAGCGGGTTCTGCTCGTACCCGATCCGCTTCAGGTTCCGCGCGGTGAAGTCGGCGGTGTCGATGATCAGGGTGGCGCCGCGCGGTACCTCCGGCAGGTTCGCCTTCAGAGCCGCCGGGTTCATCGCGATCAGCACGTCCGGCGCGTCACCCGGCGTCAGGATGTCGTGGTCGGCGAAGTGCAACTGGAACGACGAGACGCCCGGCAGGGTCCCGGCTGGTGCCCGGATCTCGGCGGGGAAGTTGGGCAGCGTCGACAGGTCGTTGCCGAACGATGCCGTCTCTGCGGTGAATCGGTCTCCGGTGAGCTGCATCCCATCGCCGGAGTCACCGGCGAAACGGATCACCACGCGGTCGAGCTGCTTGACCTCGATGGTCACCTGATCAAGCATCTCGCGCCGCCCTGACCTCATGCCGTTGGCTGGTAAATGGACTTGTACTGCAGGTAGGCGTTCAGCCCCTCCGGGCCGAGTTCGGAGCCCAACCCGCTCTGCTTGTGACCGCCGAACGGAGCAACGCTGTCGATCACGTAACCGTTGATGCCGACGGTGCCTGCTTCGATGCGCCTCGCGACCTCGACGCCCCGTTCCGAGTCGGCGGTGAAGACGGTCCCGGCCAGGCCGTACTCCGAGGCATTCGCCATTTCGACGGCTTCGTCCACGGTGTCGAAGGGTGTCACCGTCAGCACTGGGCCGAAGATCTCCTCCTGCGCGATCCGGCTGGAGTTGTCGACATCGGTGAAGATGGTCGGCTCCACATAGAAGCCCTTCGACAGATGCGCCGGCCGCCCACCACCGATCAGCAGTTCAGCACCCTCCGACAGTCCCAGCCGGATGTACTCCTCGACGCGATCGCGCTGCCGTTCCATCGCCAGCGGGCCGAAAGCAGTAGCCGGATCGTGCGGATCACCGATGGTCAGCCCGGACAAGGTGGCGACGAGCCCTTCCTTCAGCTCGTCGTAGCGACTACGCGCCACCAGCAACCTAGTACATGCGCGGCAGACCTGCCCGCAACCTCCCAGCGAGACCGGCATCAACTGCGAGAGGAAGTGGCCGAGGTCGACGTCATCGAGCAGGATCGCGGCGGACTTTCCACCGAGCTCGAAGGTTCCTGGCCTCATCTGCCGCCCACACTCGGCGGCGATGGCGCGGCCCGCAGCCGTCGATCCGGTGAAGGCGATCTTGTCGACATCGGGATGTCCGACCAGATGTTGCCCGGTCTCGCGGTCACCGGTCACGACGTTGACCACACCGGCCGGCAGACCGGCCGCCTGCGCCGCGTCCACGATGAAGGCCGCACTCAACGCTGTCTCGGCCGCGGGCTTGATGACCGTCGTACACCCCGCGAGCAAAGCCGGCGCCAGCTTCATGAAGGCGAGCAACAGAGGAGCGTTCCACGGCACGATCAGGCCGGCCACACCGACCGGCTCACGCCGAACGATCGAGTTCCCACGCCGCTCCTCGAGTTCGAGGTTGTCCGCCATGTCCGCGTAGTACCGCAGGATGCCGGCTGAGGCGAGTGCGTGCCCGGTCGTCACCCCTACGATCACGCCGTTCTCGTTGGTGACGAAATCGCCGATCTCGGAGGCACGCTCGGTCAACCGGTCAGCGATGCCGCGCAGGAACACCGCACGGTCTTTAGGTGTGGTGTCTGCCCATTCCGGACTGAGCAGTGCAGAGCGGGCGGCTCGCACAGCCGTGTCGATGTCCTCTGCGTCCCCGTCCGGTGCGTGCCCGAAGGTCTCCTCCGTCGCGGGATTGACCAAGGCGACTCTCCCGTCGCTGTGGCTTGGTCGCCACTCGCCGCCGGCGAAGATTTCCTTGAGTTCGAGGTCGATGTGAAGCGATGCCAATGTGTTGTCTGTCATGACGTGCCCTTTCAGGTCGATGTCGTCGGAGCTGGTTCGGCTCTCAGAGATCGAGAACGAGCCGACCGGTGGACCGCGATACGCACAGAGCCATCAGGCTCGCGCGTTCGTGGTCATCGAGCACGGCGTCGCGGTGCTCGACGGAACCCGCGAGCACCCGGGTGACGCAGGTTCCGCAGATGCCTTCTTCACAGGAGTACGGCGGGTCGATGCCGGCGCGTCGCAACGCGACCAGAATCGACTCCCCTGCTCCGACGGTGACCGTTTGTCCTGTGCTGGCCAGTTCGACGACGAAGTCCTGGTCGGACGCGGCGTCTGCTTCCACCGCCGCGAATCTCTCGACCCTGATGTCGCCGTCGTCCCAGCCCCGGATCCGGCCTTGTTCCAGAACGGCTGTCAGCAGTGCGTCGGGACCGCAGCAGTAGACGAAGGTCGAACCGTCGGGTTCCGACAGCAGACCTTCGAGATCGAGAAGGCCGAACTCGTTCTCCGGCCGGATCTCCACTCGTTCGCCGTACCGGGCGGACAGTTCGGCGGCAAAGGCCATGCTTTCGCGCCGGCGTCCGCCGTAGACCATCCGCCAGTCTGCCCCGGTCTGCTCGGCAGCCGCGACCATCGGCAGCAGCGGAGTGATGCCGATGCCACCAGCCAGGAAGAGGTACCGGTGGGCGGGCTCGAGCACGAAACGATTGCGTGGCCCGATCGCCCGTAGCTGGGTACCGACCTCGAGGTTGTCGTGGACCCAGCGGGATCCGCCGCGCCCGTCTGGTTCACGAAGGATCGCCAGGCGCCAGGTAGATCTGTCGTGCAGATCACCACACAGCGAGTACTGACGCCAGCCGCAGTCTCCGACCTTCAGGTCCACGTGGGCACCTGGTTGCCACCTGGGCAATGGTGCTCCGTCGGCGTTGCGAAGGCGAACCTCGATCACGCCGTCGGCTACCACCAACTTTTCGCTGACGACCAGGTCGAGTTCGCGTTCCTCACCCGGCCGCACACGTCGTTCGAGAGCCGGCGCGGTCATTTCGCCTCGAACGGCCCACCCGCGACGTACGGCGGGTCGTACACCACAAAGAAGGTCAGGTCCTCGGTCCCGGTGTTCGTGAAGCCATGCGTGAGCCCCGACGGGATCCTGACCACGGTGCCTGGGACCAGCGGCCACGTGCGCTTGCCGATCGTGACATCGCCCTGACCGGAGATGAAGTAGAAGGCGTGGTTGTAGTGATCGACGTGCGGCTTCGAACGTCCACCCGGCCCGATCTTGCCGAGTTGCGCGCTGTACACCTCGGTGTACTCCTCGTCGATCACGCTCGGCGTGAACCCGAACCCGATACCGGGCGACGCTGGATTCTCGAACTCCTTCCAGACGATGTCCTCAGGGGCGAGTACGTACTCCATGGGAGTCTCCTTACTGGATATCGGTGTCGCCGAGGGTGACACCGAGCCGGTGATAGCGGGAGTCGTGATGGATCAGAGGGGCGAGATCGCCACTGCTCGCCGATCCGTAGAGGTCGGGGTGCCCGACGAAGATGCTGTGGTCGCCGCCGTCGTATTCGGCCCACTTGTGGCAGACAAGCCAGGCAAGCGAGCCGGCTATCAACGGGCATCCGTCGCGCCATTCGATGTCGATGTCGGAGGAGGCAGCCCAGGGCCGTCGGGCGTAGAAGTCAGCCACGTCACCCTGCTGGTCAGTGAGGATGCTGATACCGAAGAGGCCGTCGGTCTCCTGCAGCAGCGTGTGCATCCGGCTCGGCTGATCGGACAGCAGCGATAGCCTGTTGACGCTGACCGAGCACAGCGGCGGTTCGAGCGACACCGAGGTGAAGGACGATGCCGTCATGCCGTGAACTCCGTTGCTGTCAGCAATGGTTACGACAGCTACACCGCTGGCAAAGGTTCGTAGTACCGACCGGAAGCGCAGTTGCTCGTTCTCGCAGTCGCCGGCGGCGACTGGAGACACCTTGTTGTCCGACGTGTTCATCGCTCAACCAACCCCATCCATACGAGAGCGGCCACGCGCCGAGTCGACGCCGAAGTGCGATGTCACCGCGTCTCCGACGGCTACGACAGAAGGCAGGACCGCCGCGGCCCGCTCAGCGGAGAACCGATGCATCGGCCCACCGATGCCGATCGTCCCGACCACCTCGGCGTGACTTCCCCAGACGGGGACCGCGAGTGTGCGGATGCCGACCGCGTCGTTCTCGACCAGGCAATGTCCCTGCTCGCGCACGGTTTTCAGCGCGGCTCCGAGTTCCGGACGGCTGGCCAGGAACGGCTCCAGGTCGGACTCGGGCAGCCAGGCGAGCAGACACCTGCCGAGGGAAGACTCGACAAGGGGCACCCGGTCGCCGATCTGAACCCGAGGCTGTACCAGGTGCCGCGCCGGGATCCACTCGATGTGCATGACACTGTCGCCATCCCTGACGCCCAGAGCGATCGTCTCACCGACCTCCGCGGCAAGCTCCTGCATGTACGGCTTCGCCAGTTCGCGCAATCCCAGCCGTGAAACGGGAGCCTGACCCCAGCGGAACAGGCGCCAGGTAACCCGGTACGTCCTCTCCGAGTCCTGCTCGACCAGCCCGGCGGCAACCAGCGCGCCAACCAGTCGTTGCACCGTCGAGGGGGCCAGTTCGCAGTCACGGGCCAACTGCTGCACGCCGCAGGTGCCCGACTCGGCCAGGCGCTCGAGAATGAGAAGCGCTCTCTGTACGGACTGTACTTCGCTCAACGGTCCACCATCCTCGTGAAGACCGACGGCCCGAGATCCCCTGGTTTCGGCTCGGCCGTCGACTGACTGTCTTTGTGTCGTATCGTGGAACAAAAGTCCAGTTTTCTTCCACGATACGACCTGCTCATACTATATATCGGAATGCACTGTGTGGCATCTCCAGGCAGGAAATTCATCAGCACTGCTCCAGAAGTACGGAAATGCCCTGCCCCACGCCGATGCACATGGTTGCCAAGGCTCGTCGGCCAGCACGCCGCTTCAGCTCCCGTGCTGCCGTCAGAACGAGCCGGGTGCCACTCATGCCGAGCGGGTGACCGAGGGCGATGGCACCGCCATGGGGATTCACCTGGTCCGCGTCATCGGGCAATCCAAGCTCGCGCAGTACCGCGAGGCTCTGGGCGGCAAAAGCCTCGTTGAGCTCGATGACGTCGAGATCACGGACCGTCAGGCTGGTACGGGCGAGAAGTTTGCGGGTCGCCGGAACAGGTCCGAGCCCCATCAGACGAGGGGCGACGCCCGCGGATGTCGCTGCGCTGATAACGGCGAGCGGAGTCAGGCCGAATCGCTCCACGGCCTCTTCGGAAGCAATCAAGACGACGGCCGCGCCATCGTTGATCCCGGACGAGTTGCCGGCCGTGACACTGCCGTCGGTACGGAAGGCGGGACGGAGTCGAGCAAGTGATTCCAGGCTGGTTTCGCGCGGATGCTCGTCCCGGTCGATGACCACCGCGGCACCGCGAGGTTGCGGCACCACCACGGGCGCTATCTCCCCATCGAACCATCCATCGGCCTGTGCCTTCGCCGCGCGTAGCTGGGACCGACAGGCGAACTGATCCTGATCCGCGCGCGAGATTCCGCACTCAGCAGCGACATTCTCTGCGGTCTCCCCCATCGAATCGGTCCCGTAGAGCTCGTCCAGTGCGCGGTTGACGAATCGCCAACCGATCGTGGAGTCATGGATCTCGGCGTTCCGGGCGAACGGCGAGGCGGCCTTGGGAATCACGAACGGTGCCCTGCTCATGCTCTCCACACCGCCCGCGATCATGAGTTCGGCCTGCCCGCAGACGATCGCTCGAGCGGCCACCGCCACCGCGTCCGCTCCGGATCCGCACAGCCGGTTCACCGTGGCGCCGGACACGGTCTCGGGCAAGCCGGCCAGGAGCACCGCCATTCTGGCGACATTGCGGTTGTCTTCACCCGCCTGGTTCGCGCAGCCGAGCACGACATCGTCGACCGCGGACCACTCCACACCCGACTGACGATCCATCAGGTCACGGATCACCTGAGCCGCCAGGTCGTCCGGCCGGACAGTTGACAGTCCCCCGCCGTAACGCCCGATCGGGGTCCGAACCCCGTCGACGAGATACGCACGGCGGACCGTCATTTCAGAACTCCTCTCGGGAATGGCGTGGGTTGGTCTGACAACGCAGCTGCGAGATCGGCGCCCGTCAGCGACTTGGCCGGTAGATCGACTTCCACTTCAGGTAGGCATTGAGGCCCTCGGGACCGAGCTCGCGCCCGGTTCCGCTCTGCTTTCTGCCACCGAAGGGAGACGCGGGGTCGACCGCGTAACCGTTGACGCCGATCGTCCCGGTCTGGATCCGGCGGGCAACGTCGACACCACGCTCGGTGTCGGAGCTGAAAACCGTGCCGCCGAGCCCATACTGCGAATCGTTGGCGATAGCAACGGCTTCGTCGACATCGTCGAAGGGCGTGACCGTGAGCACCGGCCCGAAGATCTCCTCCTGCGCGATCCGGGTGGAGTTGTCGACGTCGGTGAACACCGTCGGCTCGACGTAGAAGCCCTTCGACAGGTGCGCCGGCCGGCCGCCGCCGACCAGGAGGGTCGCGCCCTGGTCGATGCCGGCCTTGATGTACCCCTCGACGCGATCTCGCTGACGCTCCATGGCCAGCGGTCCGAAGACCGTCTTCGGGTCCAGCGGGTCGCCGACCGGCAGTTGGGCGATGGTTGAGCGCAGGCCGTCCTTCAGCTCCTCGTAGCGGCTCCGGTCGACGAGCAAGCGGGTGCTGAGCATGCAACCCTGACTGCATCCCACCAGCGAAACCACCGGAATCTGCGGGAGCACGGCGTCCAGATCTGCATCGTCGAGGATGATGGCGGCCGACTTCCCACCCAACTCGAACGTCCCAGGCTTCATCGCTTCTCCGCAGGCGGCGGCAACAGCCCGGCCCGCCGCCGTCGAGCCGGTGAAGGCGATCTTGTCCACGTCTGCGTGTGCGACGAGGTGACTTCCTGTCTCGCGTCCACCGGTGACGACGTTGAAGACACCGCTGGGCAGGCCGGCCGCCTGGGCGGCATCGACGAGGAACGCGGCGCTCAGGGACGTCTCGGCTGCGGGCTTCATCACCGTGGTACAACCGGCCAGTAGCGCCGGGGCGAGCTTCATGACCGCCAGCAGCAGCGGCGCGTTCCAGGGCACGATCAGGCCGGCAACCCCGACCGGCTCCCGCCTGACGATCGTCGTACCCCGGGTCTCTTCGAGCTCCAGGGATTCCCCGAGATCCGCGTAGTACCGCAGAACCTCGGCCGACCCGAACACGTTCAGACCGGCGGACAGCCCGACGACGAGTCCGTTCTCGCTGGTGAGGAACGGACCGATCTCAGCGGCCCGCTCCTCCAGCCGGTCAGCCATCTTCCGCAGCTGGGAGGCACGCTCGGCCGGTGTGGTACCGGCCCAATCGGGCCGTACCAACGCTGCTCGCGCTGCCCGCACCGCGTTGTCGATGTCCACGCTGTCACCGTCTGGTGCCCAGCCGATCGTTTCCTCGGTGGCCGGGTTGACCGTTGGGACGCGTTCCCGGCCATGACTGGACCGCCACTCGCCGTCGACGAACACGCTGGTGGAGTCGAGTTCAATGCTCAGCGGACGCAAGGCGGTCTCCGTCATGGTGCGCTCCTCGAAGCTAGTCAGGTTGATGGGGGTGAGAGAGAAGTCAGGAACCGACGGCGACGCGATCCTCAGCACGGATCCACTGGGCCACCCGCTCGCCGATGACCAGGCAGGTCAGATTGGTGTTCGCCCGCGGGATGTCCGGCATCACCGAGGCGTCGGCGACTCGGAGAGCCGCGATGCCATGTACTCGGCAGTGCTGGTCGACGACCGCGTGGGGCGAACTCGCCGGACCCATGCGAGCGGTTCCGACCGGATGGACGTAGTGGGTGACCGAATCGGCGATGTATTTCTCCGCCGTAGCACGGTCAGCGAAGTACTCCGCGATCTCGCCGACCGGGATCTCGACTCCGGTGTCTAGGTACACACTGCCGCTGTGATGCGGAGCCAAGCGCGGTGACTGGGCCAGCTTGGTGAGAACTTCCAGTCCCGCGACCAACCGCGAGACGTCCTCCGGATCCGTGGCCAGATTGAGCGCGATCTTGGGCGCAACCGCCGCATCTGCGCTGGCGAGCCGGACCGTACCGCGTGATCTCGGCAGCATCAGGTTCATCATCAGCCGGTGCGCGGGCTGGGCCACCGCGTGCAGCATCAGGCACTGCATGTCGTTGCGGTGCGACGATCCGGGCGCCGTCCACTGCAGTACCACCTGCCACATCGGCTTGGTGCCGTCGCCGGGACCTTCGACCGCGGCGAGATTCAGTCCGATGTGAGCGTGTTCGATCAGGTTGCGGCCCACGCCCGGAAGGTGCTGGGCGACCGGAATGCCGAGCTCGGCCAGTTCGTCCTGATCACCGATTCCTGAGCGCAGCAAAATCGCAGGAGATCCGATACTGCCCGCGCACACAGTAGTCCGGCCGGCATAGATCCGTTCAGCGTTCCCGACCTGATCGCGAACCTCGACGCCGACGGCGCGGCCGTCTTCGATCAGGACCCGGTTGGCGAGCAATCCGCCGCGGATGGTGAGGTTCGGCCGCGAACGTGCGTCGTTCAGATACGCCAGAGCCGCGGAGATGCGGACGCCGTCCTTGACGTTCGCCGGGCCTGGACCGGCGCCGGTGGCGTCCGGCGCGTTGTGGTCATCGGTCCGGGGGAAGCCGAGGTCGGTGATGGCGTTCAGGAACGCGGCCTGGCTCGGGGTCAGCTCGTCCTCGCTCCGCCGCCAGATCGGAATCGGTCCGCCGCTACCGTGATAAGACTGGTCCTTGGTCGGATCGTCCTCGATGCGCTGGAACTCTGGCAGCAGGGACTTCCAGTTCCACTCGTCGTTCCCCATCGCGGCCCAGACGTCGTAGTCCTCGGGCAGACCACGCAGGGCGAGTACCGCGTTGGTGGCCGACGATCCCCCGATCACTCGGCCGCGGGGATAGTAGAAGTTCCGGCCAGGCACCATCTCGGCTTCCAGGCCCCAGTCGTGGTCCAGCGGTGGCCGATGGAAGTTGCGGATGCTGTCGGGCGTGGCTTCGAGCGTCGCGTAGTCGGGTCCGGCCTCGATCAGCAGGACCTGCCGGTTGGGATCTTCCGACAACCGGGCAGCGATCACCGCCCCGCTGGAGCCGCCTCCGATGACGATGTCGTCGTACTTCACCGTATTCTCCTTCGTAGAATTGCGATGGGTTCAGCCGGCCGGCTGGACGGGATCGCCGGCCGGTGGGGATGCTGTTGGAAAGCCATCGCTACGCTGTTCGCCAGCGGTCGAAGTACTTCTCGACCCGGCTGAGCAGGGCGTTGGCCACCATTCCCAGGGTTGAGATCACCACCACGGCCACGAACAGCCGGTCGGTGTTGAACGTGGCCGCGGAGTTGGTGACCACGAAGCCGAGGCCTTCGGTGGATGCGATGAACTCGGCCAGCACGACGCCGAGGAGTGCGTACCCGATGCCGAGCCGGATGCCGGAACTGATCGCCGGCACGCTGCCGGGGAGGATCACTGTCCGGAGCAACCGGAAGTCGGAGGATCCGTATGACCGCGACATCGCGATCAGGGACGGCTCGATGGTCACAACACCTGCTCGCGCGTTGACGATGATCGGCACGATGGCGCTGAGCACCACGACCCAGACCTTCGAGGCGAGGCCGATTCCGAACCAGATCACGAACAGCGGCGCGATCGCGATCCGGGGACTGTTGTTGAGCAACAGCACGATCGGGTTCAGGAGCGCGTCGAGCCGACGGTACCAACCCATCAGAATGCCCACCGGGATTCCGATAAGCACTGAGATGACGAAGCCGTAGACAAACTCCTGACCACTCGCCCGGAGATCTGTCCAGCCTGATCCACCTGGACTGAAGTAGTCCAGCAATGACGTCCAGATGAGCCGCGGCGAACTGGCGAAGGACTGCTTCACCAGCTCCAGGTCAGCGGCCACCTGCCACGCGACGAGTACGAGAAGCAGGGAAAGCGTTCCGAGCAACATCTTCTCGCGGCGCTGGTACTGATAGCGGATCCACCGCCTGCCGGACCGGGGTGTCGCGCCGCCCGGCCGCTGATCGCGGGCCACGGGCCGTTCTGACTGGATGACCATGTCGACCTACCGCGTCTCGACCAGAGAGTTGTCTATGACCCGGGAGGGATCGAAGTCACCGAACTGCTGAACTTTCGCCTTCTCGAGCGCGGAGATGACCAGTTTTGCGCTCGCCGGCTGAAGAGACGAGAACTGCCAGACCGTGCTGGTGTTCGACGGCGGGGAGGCTGCGATCTGCGCGGCGGCGGCCTCCTTGCTGATGCCTTGTGCGGCGGCCAAGATGCCGGCGGCCTTGAGGGGTTCGGCCTGCGCGAGCGAGATCGCCTTGCGCATACACTCCAGCATCCCCGCGACCGCGGGCCGATTGTCCTTCAGAAACGGTGTGTGGACGATGATCGCGTTGGACCCGATCGCGTCCAGCCGTTCCGATCCGCCGAGCTGGGTCAGTCGGTGGAAGCCGGCCCGCACTGCGGGGGCGGGGAGGTCCTGGTTCCAGACGAGGCCCTGGACAGCTCCGGATGCTGCCAGCCCGACAGAAGCGCCGGCACTGCCGGAGTAGGTCGCTGTGACATCCTTGCCGACGGCAACTCCCTGCTCGTCGAGGTAGGCGCGGACGAGGAGCTCGGCGATACCGCCAGGAGCCGGGAATGTCAGCTTCTGTCCTCGCAGCTGTTCGGGCGAGGTGATGGACTTGGGCACGAAGAGGTAGAACGGGACCCCGAGGATGGAGGCGACGAGTTTCAGGGACTCGGGATCCTTGGATGCGTTCACCAGTGCCGCTCCGGTCGCCACCCGGCCTGCTTGCACCTTGCCCGCGCTGACGGCCGGGGTGGCGGTCGTTGCGCTCAGCAACGTGATCTCCGGCTCGATCCCAAACGGCGCACACAGCGCCGGGTTCGCCTTGATCATCAGTTCGGGCAAGAACCCGATGCCGTTGTTCAGGTAGGCATAGCTGATCGGTGTCAGCCCCGACGCCTTGCCACCTTCGCCTGACGAACACGCTGCGATCGCCAGCAGTCCGGCCACCGCGATCCATGCCTGGGCTGCCCGCAACCCGCGTCGCCTCCCGCGACTTCCCTTTCTGCTGGGCCCGTCGCAGGGCGCCGTACTCCTTCTGCCGAACATTTCTACCGCCCATCCCACCCCGGAGAGTGAATTCGTCATTGCTGTTTCCGGATACCTCTTGGCACGGTCCGCGAGTGGACGTACCCCTTCTCAGACCGCAGTGGGACCCGGCGGCCGGTCCGGCTGCTCTTCGGCGGAGAGCATCCGCCAGATCTGCTCGACATACCCCGCGAAGTCCGGATGCAGCCGGGTCTCGTGCGTTCTCGGCCACGGCAGGTCGATCTCGACCGACCGCCGGATGGCGGATGCCGGCCCCTTGGTGCTGACGATGACCCGATTGCCCAGCAGAACCGCTTCGTCGATCTGGTGAGTGATGAACAGACCGGCCTTGGCAGTCGCAGACCAGATTCGCATCAGCTCGTCCTGGAGCATCTCGCGTTGTTGCGCGTCCAATGAGGCGAACGGCTCGTCGAAGAGGAGGAGGTTCGGATCCGCCGCCAGCGCCCGGGCAAGATTCGTCCGCTGCTGCATCCCGCCGGACAGTTGGTAGGGATAGGACTTTGCAAAGCTCTCCAGTCCCACCAGCTTGAGGAGCTCGCGGGCTCGCTCGCGGGCCGGCTCCTTCTTCTCGCCATAACAGCGCAACCCGTAGGCGACGTTGTCCTCGACTGTGTTCCACGGCAGCAGGGCCGCCTTCTGAAAGACCACAGCCCGGTCCGAGGCAGGACCGGAAACCGGCTGGCCGTCCACTTCCAGCACTCCGGCGCGATAGGGCACCAGACCGGCGACCGCGCCGAGCACCGTCGACTTCCCGCAGCCACTCGGCCCGACGATGCAGACCATCTCGGACGGCCCGATGTCGAACGTCGCGTCCGCGACGGCCACGAACTCCTCGTCGCCACGCAGCCGGTACCCGATCGACAGGCCTCGTGCCCGGACCCGTACCGGCTCCGTCTGGTCAGCCATTGGCGTCCCGTCTTGTGGCGCCCCATCGGCCGCAGCCCCAATGCTCAGCACGTCGCTCCTCTTGCTCACGGCGTTCTCCTCGTCGTTTGTCCCGCACCGACGGCAGTCCCGAGAGGACGGCGCGTCTTCCTGCCTGTCGACCGAGAGCGGCGTCGCCTACGTCAGGATCCGCTCTGAAGTGAGCGGTCCTGCAAGCTCCCTGACATTGCTTCACTGTTCCGGATCGCGGAACAGATACTCACTTTTGTTTCGGGATACGACTTTCGTGTACTGTTGGACGGAACGTACCTCAACAAGTTGGCGGCAACAAGAGGTTCGGTGCGTGAAATCCTTCCCGTGACCGATCGGTCACACCGCGGCCTCGAGAGAGCGCTCTTATCGCGCATCCGTGACGAACGTCAGAAGTACGGCGTGTTAGCGTCGGGGCGCAGCTGACCCTCGAGAGAGAGGAACGGACGTGCCGCACTCCGCAGAGGAGCCCCGGAACTCCGGGGCCAAGATCGCGCTCGTCACCGGCGCCGGCCGCGGCAGTGGCCGCGCGATAGCGCAGCGTCTCAGCGCCGCCGGACACCGAGTGGTGCTCACTGCGCGAACCAGAGACGAGCTCGAGCAGGTGGCCGACAGCTGCCCCGGTGAGACTCTTGTCGTTCCTGCGGACATCACCGACCAGGCAGGAGTCGAGGAGGTCTTCAGCCAGGCCGAAACCGCGTGGGGCACCGTCGACATCCTCGTCGCCAATGCCGGCGCGGGATTCTCCGCACGGCTGGAGCGCACCGATGACGAACAGTGGCTCCGGATGATCGATCTCAACCTGACCGCACCGTTTCGCTGCCTCCGACGGGCCATACCCGCGATGCGCAAGGAGAAGTGGGGACGCATCGTGGTGGTCGCCTCCACCGCCGCGAGGGTCGGCGAGCCCTACATCGCCGCCTATGCCGCAAGCAAGCACGGCGCCCTCGGGCTGGTCCGGGTCGCGGCCACCGAACTCGCATCGGACGGAATCACCGTCAACGCCGTCTGCCCCGGATTCGTGGACACCCCGATGACCGACGCGACGATCGCTCGGATCGCCTCTGGTTCAGGCCGCACCGAGGCCGAGGCGCGGGCGATCATCGAGGGGAAGCAGCCGATCGGCCGTCTCATCACTCCCGACGAAGTAGCCGCTGCCGTCCTGTACTGCACCGAGACGGCCGCGATGTCGGGACAGGGCCTCACCATCGACGGTGGCAGCATCCAACCGTGACCGGAAACATTGGACTGCGTCATATCGACTTGGTGACGTCCGTCAGATACGCTCGATAAGCAGAACAGTGGCGCCCGCTGAACAGCCCAGACGCCCGGCTCGGCGCGCCATCCGGGTTCACGTCGGCGCCGCGCAGGCCTGCAGACGGCGGCCGGCATCGGAGCCTCTGTCTCCGAAGTGCCGAGGCTTTCGCCGGCGGCGGCATCGATGTCGAGAGAAAGGTGCGTGAGATGACGCAACGATCTGTTGCGATTGTGGGGGCCGGACCGGCGGGCTTGTACCTCGGCATGGGCCTGGCTCGCCGGGGTGACCGAGTTACCATCGTCGATCGTGATGCCGGTCCGGACCAGGACGGCGGATGGACCAGGAAGGGCGTTATGCAGTTCCTGCATCCGCACTACCTCCGCCCGCAGGTCCGCGACGCCTTGCTCGCTGAGCTGCCCGACGTCGCCGACGCTCTGGTCGAAGCCGGCGCAGTTCTCACGCCGGGGATGTCGGCGTTGCCTCGCCCGGGATGGAGTGGAGCCGCGGATCCGACCGACCTACTGGGCTACCGCGTGCGTCGATCGGTCTTCGAGCGGGTGCTACGTCAGACTGCCGCCGACGAGCCAGGCGTTTCGTTCTCGGTTGGGGCTGCCCGAGAAGTGGCGCAAGCCGGCGGAGTCGTCCACGGAGTGGTGGTCGGCGACACCGTCCTTGAGGCGGACCTGGTCATCGACGCCTCCGGACGCTCGGGACGCTTCACCGATGACTTGCGCGCCCCTGCTGAGGGGACGGATTCAGGAATCGCCTACGCCTCGCGACAGTACGAGCTTCTGCCCGGCGCCGAACCGGGGCCGTTCAACTCGCCACCCGGATGGCGAGGCGTCCTGGACGGCTACTTCGCCAGCATCTTCTACCAGGATGCCCGCACCTTCCAGATCCTGTACGTCCGCGCGGCAGCCGACAAGGCACTCGCCCACCTGCGCGACAGCGAGATCTTCGACAAGGTGTCACTGTCGATTCCGGGCTTGCAGGACTGGATCAGTCCGGACCGTGCCAAGCCGGTCCTGCCCGCCATGAGCGGCGCCGGCTTGTACGACCACTATCGCCGGCCCGTCCCGGCGAAGGGATCAGCGAGCATGGCCGGAATCTTGTGGCTCGGCGACGCGGTCGTCACGACCAATCCCGCCGAAGGACGCGGCGTCACCACCGCTTTGCTACAGGCGCAGCAGCTACTTGCCATTCTCGACGACCACGGATCCGACTACGTGGCTGTGAGCGAACGATTCGATCACTGGTGTCAGGACAACATGCGGCCCTGGGTGATGGACCACATCCACCGGGACACCAGTCTGCTCGCCCGCTGGCGCGGTGAGCCCATCGACCTCTCGCAGCGGCTCCCCTCTGATCTGGTCTGTGCGGTCGCCGAGGTCGAGCCGTCGCTGATACCGGCCATCGACGACTACCTGGACATGCGCGAACGGCCCGACGTTCTGGACGAGGCCGAGCCGATCGCGCGCAAGCGATACCAGGCAGGTTTCCGCCCGAAGGTTTCGGCCGGCCCGACGCGGGACGAGGTCGCCGACATGATCGAACGTCACCTGGCAGTAGCCGGCTGACGTACGAAAGCCGGCCGGAGGACAGGGAAGCCCGAGCTTCCCTGTCCTCCGGCCGTGTCAGTGGTCCAGGAGGGCACCACGCAAGTGGCGGCGGTGCCCTCCTGGATCAGCGGAACGCCGGAATTCCGGTAACCGCGGCCCCGACGCTCAGGGCGTGCATCTCGTTGGTGCCCTCGTAGGTGTACACCGTTTCCAAGTTCGCCATGTGCCGCATGACGGTGTGGTCGAGCGTGATGCCGGCGGCGCCGAGCATCGACCGTGCGGTGCGCGCGACATCGAGGGCGGCGCGTACGTTGGCGAGCTTTCCGTAGCTCACCTGCACGGGCAGGAGAGATCCAGCATCCTTCAGACGACCGAGCTGGGCAGCCACCAGGCCGGAGTTGTTGACGGCAACGACCATGTCGGCGAGCTTGCCCTGGGTCAGCTGGAACGCCGCCAACTGCTTGCCGAACTGGGTCCGCTCCAAGGTGTACTCCAACGCTTCGGTCAGGCAAGCCCTGGCGGCGCCGACCGCGCCCCAGACGATTCCGTACCTTGCCTCGTCGAGACACGACAGCGGACCACGCAGGCCCCGAACCTCCGGAAAGACAGCCGTCGCCGGCAGGCGCACGTTGTCCAGGACAAGTTCTGCGGTGATCGATGCTCGCAACGACAGTTTCCGGTGCATTTCATGGGCGGCGAATCCTGGGGTGTCCGTCGGCACCACGAAGCCGCGGACACCGTCCTCGGTGCGTGCCCACACGATGGCCACCTGCGCCAGCGTCCCGTTGGTGATCCACATCTTGGTGCCGTTGAGGATCCAGTCGCTGCCGTCGCGGCGCGCCGAGGTCCGCATCGAGCCCGGGTCGCTGCCGGCCTCGGCCTCAGTCAGGCCGAAGCAGCCGATCGCCTCCCCGGTGGCCATCCTGGGCAGCCACTCCTCGCGCTGCGCTTCGCTTCCCCAGTGGTGGATCGCGAACATCGCCAGCGATCCCTGGACCGAAACGAAGCTGCGCAGGCCCGAATCGACCGCTTCCAGCTCACGACAGGCGACGCCGTACGCCGTCGCACTGACGCCGGCGCAGCCGTAACCGTCGAGATGCATGCCGAGCAGCCCCAGCTTTCCGAAGGAGCGACCCAGGTCTTGCGGCAGCACGCCGTTCTCGTACCAACCCGCGATGTGCGGAGCGAGCTCAGCCTGCGCAAAGTCGCGCACTGTGTCACGCACTGCCCGCTCCTCGACGGTGAGGCGCTCGTCGAGTTGCAGGAAGTCGCCGGCCGGTGGGGTGCCAGTCATCGTCCCTCCCACTTCGGGGCCCGGCGCTCATTGAACGCGGCGTGGAACTCGGCGTGGTCGTGAGTGGTCATCAACAGGGCCTGCGTCATCGCGTCGAGTTCCATCGCGGTCGAGAGCGGCATGTCGAGCTCGCGCGTGATCAACGACTTGGTCTGGGCCAACGCCAGCGTCGGACCGTCCGCCAGTCGACGGGCGAGCTCGGCGGTCACTTGATCGAGTTCTTCCTCCACCACCAGCCGGCTGACCAGGCCGTACTTGTCCGCGGTCTCGGCGTCGATCGTGTCGCCCAGCAGGAGCAACTCCGTCGCTCGACCCGCTCCCACCACCCTGGGCAGCAGATAAGCGGCTCCCATGTCACCGCCGGACAGCCCGACTTTGGTGAACAAGAAGGCGAACCGGCCTTTCGGGCCCATGATGCGGAAGTCACTCGCGAGCGCAAGAACGGCGCCGGCACCCGCGGCGATGCCCTGGATGACCGAGATGATCGGCACCGGGCACTCGCGCATCGCGCGGATGACGTCCCCGGTCATCTTGGTGAAGCGCATCAGATCGGCCGCGTCCATCCTGATCAGCTCGCCGATGATCTCGTTGACGTCGCCGCCACCGCAGAACCCCTTTCCCTCCCCACGGACGACCAGCACGCGGACATCGGTGTGGTGTGGCAACTCGGTCAGCAGGTCGCGAAGGTCCGCATAACTCTCGAACGTGAGTGGATTCAGCTTCTCCGGCCGGTTCAGGGTCACCGTCGCCACACCGTCGTCGACGGTGAAGCGGAAGTTCTCCCACTCAGTGGTCAGGGGCGCCGAAGCGCGGAAGCGATAGGGGTTGGTCACGTGGTGGCTCCTCGGCCGATGATCTCGCGGGCGATGATGGAACGCTGGATCTCAGAGGCGCCTTCGTAGATCCGCAGCGATCGCACGTCTCGGTACAGATGTTCGAGAAGGTGACCACGTTGGAGCGCCTTGGCGCCGTGCAGCTGTACGGCGGAGTCGATGATCGACTGGGCGGCCTCGGTCGCGTAGAGCTTCGCCATGGCCGCACGACGGGTGATGCCGCCCGGGTCGCCACCGTTGTCGTAGGCGCTCGCAGCGGCATAGACCAGGAGCCGGGCGGCCTCGAGCTGGGTCGCCATGTCGGCGATGCGGTGGGCCACGGCTTGTTGCCGGGCAAGTGGCGCGCCGTGAACGACCCGGGTACGAACGTGGTCTGTCGTGGCGTCGAGCGCAGCCTGGGCCATCCCGACGGCGAAGGCCCCGACGCTCGGACGAAACAGGTCGAGCGTGCGCATGGCGACCGCGAATCCCTTGTCGGGTTCACCGAGAACATCACCTCGGTCGACGGCCACTCCGTCGAAAGTCAGCCGTCCGATCGGATGCGGCGAGAGCATGTCCAATGACGATCCGTCGAGGCCCACGGCATCGCCTGGGACCACGAACGCCGTTACGCCTTTGGCCCGGGCTCCACGCGTCGTCCGGGCGAACACGGTGTAGACGTCAGCGTCGGGGGCGTTGGAGATCCAGATCTTTTCGCCGAACAACCGCCAGCCGGTGCGGTCGGGTTCGGCCCACAGCTCGAGCGCCGCGGCGTCCGATCCCGCAGTCGGTTCCGACAGGGCAAACGCGGCGATCGCCTCACCCGAGATGACGCGCGGGATCCAGCGTTCGACGATCTCCGGCGTTCCTGACTGCAGGATCGGATAGCTACCGAGGCCCTGCAACGCAAGCGCGGTCTCAGCCTCACCATTGACCTGGGCCAAGGCCTCGCGCAACAGACAAAGCTTCAGCGCCGCGGCATCGCGCGGCGGCGACCCCGGCTCGCCTCCGAACAGCGCGCGCAGGAGTCCGAGCTTGCCCATCGCCTGGACGAGAGGTCGGTTGACCCGTCCGGACTCGTCGCCGCTGAGATCGGCCAGCTCTTCGATGGCCTTCTCACGAACCCAGGAGACGAACGCGACATGCTGCGGCGCGAGCTGGAAATCGGACATGTCGTCTCCTTCTCGCAGACACCGCCATCTCCTCACGAGATTAGCCGTTTTTCTGGCGCTCGTCAAAGTAACGCGATATTGTTCGAATCCGTCCCGCTCTGGTGAGGAGTGCCACGCATGTCCACAACCACTGAATCCACGACCGGCCCAGTCCCCGCCTTCGGCTCAGCGCGTGGCTGGACGATCACCGTCCTCTTGGCGCTGTTCATGCTCATCAACTTCTCGGACAAGGCAGTGCTCGGCCTGTCCGCCGTCTCGCTGAGACGGGACCTCGGCATCTCCCCCGCCGCCTACGGCCTGATCGCGACCTCCTTCTTCTTTCTCTTCAGCGCGTCGGCACTCCTCATCGGCTTCGTGGCAAATCGGATCTCGACGAAATGGATCCTGTTCGTCATGGCGCTGGCCTGGTCGGTAGCGCAACTTCCACTGCTCATTCCCGCGGCCGGATACACGACGATGATCGCGACCCGAATCCTGCTGGGCGCCGCCGAAGGCCCCGCGGTGCCGCTCACCAACCATGCGGCCCACAAGTGGTTCATCAACAGGGACCGCAGCGTTGTGACCAACGTGGTCGGACTCGGTGTCCCGGTCGGTGTGATGGTCGCCGCTCCGGTGCTGTCCTGGACAATTGCCGATCATGGCTGGCGGCTGGCTTTCGGCCTGACCGGAGCGATCGGCCTGGCCTGGGCCCTTGCCTGGGCGCTGGTCGGCAAAGAAGGGCCGGTGAAGGACACCGTCGATGCCCCGCCGGCGACCACGGTCGATGCCCCGCCGAACGGCGAATCGTCCATTCCCTCGTCGCGGATCCTACGCACCGGAACGTGGCTCGGGAGTGTGGCCGGCAGTTTCGGTGCGGCTTGGGCGAGTGCAATGCTCGTCGCCTGGGTGCCGTCCTACCTGACGACGGTGCTCCACTACTCGACACGTGAGGTCGGCTCGGTGATCATCCTGCCCTGGGCGATCATGGCCGCAGGCATGATCGGACAGGGACTGTTCACCCACTGGCTGCTGCGGCGCGGTGTGTCGAGTCGACGCGCCAGAGGTGCCGTCGGGGGACTTGGGGTACTCGTCGCGGGCGTCGCACTGATCATGGGAAGCGTGGTCGCCACCGGACCATTGCAACTCGTGTTGATCGGTATCGGGTTCGGCCTGGGAGCGATGATCATCGGGATCGGTCAGACCACCTCGGCTGAGATCTGCCCCACCGACAGGCGAGGCGGTGTCCTCGGTACGTATGCCGCCGTCTACGCGCTCGCAGGCGTCATCGCGCCCGTCCTGACCGGAGAACTCGTCGGAGCGTATGCCGACCCCAGGACCGGTTACACGATCGCCTTTGTCATCACCGGCCTGTTACAGATCGTGGGCGGCGTTCTGGCCGTGTTGTTCGTTCGGCCTGAGCGGGACCGGGCCAGACTGGCAGAGCACCACGGCGCCGACCGATACACAGCCTCACCTTCAGCTCGCTGATCACCCGACTCCAGAGGAGCGACAAAGAAATGCCGAAGTCGTCGAACACCGCGGGAAGCGGACCAAGAGACGCCGGGCCAGCCACGCTGGCCCGGCACGCCGCCGCCGTCGACGGGCTGCCCTGGGGCGATCGGCGAGCATTCGACGACGCCGCCCGAGGCTGGATCGCGTCGATCGAACCCCCAGTCATCCGGGACGCGGCCGGAACGGTGGTCTGGGATCTCAGCGCCTATTCGTTCGTCGACGGCGACGCACCCGCGACCGTGCATCCCAGTCTGTGGCGGCTGGCGCAGCTCAACCGGCACCACGGCCTCTTCAAGGTCACTGAAGGTGTCTACCAGGTCCGCGGCTACGACGCCGCAAACCTGACCGTCATCGTCGGTGAGCGTGGCTACGTGGTGATCGACCCACTGACCTGCGTCGAGACCGCAGCGGCCGCCATCGAGTTGGTTCGCCGGGAACTGGGCGATCGCCCGGTCACCGCGGTCATTCACACGCACTGCCACACCGATCATTTCGGTGGGGTCAAGGGCGTCGTCGACGAAGCCGACGTCCTGGCTGGCCGGGTGCCGGTGGTCGCACCGGCCGGCTTCTACGAACACGCAGTCAGCGAGAACATCTCGGCCGGCGTTGCGATGAGCCGCAGGGCGGGATTCATGTTCGGCGGCCGGTTGCCCCGGAACGCTCAAGGCCACGTCATGATCGGTATCTCCGTCGGCGTTGCCAGCGGCAAGCGAACCTTGATCCGGCCGACACACGAGATCACCGCGACCGGTGAGGAGCTCGTACTCGACGGCGTGCGGTTCGTCTTCCAGTCCGCGCCAGACACGGAGGCGCCGGCGGAGATGAACTTCTACCTGCCGGATCATCGGGCCCTGTGCATGGCCGAGACAGTCTCCCACCAGATGCACAACCTGTACACGCCGCGCGGCGCTCCGGTCCGCGATGCCGTCGCCTGGAGCGCGGCGATCGACGAGGCACTTCAGTTGTACGCCGAGAAGTCCGACGTCATGTTCATCTGTCACCAGTGGCCGGTCTGGGGCAAGGAGCGGATCGTCGAACACCTGGAGATGCACCGCGACCTGTACCGCTACATCCACGACGAGACCTTGCGCCTGGCCAACCATGGCCACACGCCCAACGAGATCGCCGAACTGGTCGAGTTGCCGGAGTCGCTCGACTCGTTCTGGGCCAACCGCGGTTGCTACGGCTCCACGAGTCACAACACCAAAGCGGTCTATCAGCGCTACCTCGGATGGTTCGACGGCAATCCGGCCAACCTCAACCCGTTGCCACCCGCCGATGCGGGTCGCCGGTATGTCGACTCCATGGGTGGGTTCGAGGCGGTCGTGGCCCATGCTGAGACAGCACACACCGCAGGTGACGACAGGTGGGCGGCCGAACTGCTGAAGCACGCGCTCGCCGCCGACCCGGAGCACGAAGCCGTCCGGCAACTGCAAGCCGACGTCTTCGAGCAGCTCGGCTATCAGGCGGAGAGCGGCCCGTGGCGAAACTTCTACCTTCTCGGCGCTCAGGAGCTGCGCCGTGGCGCGGCCGGCGGCCGGTCGTTCCACAGTGCTGGAGCTGACTTCGTGGCCGGCATGACCACTGAGCAGGTGCTCGACTACCTGGCCATTCGCCTCAACGGCCGGCGGGCCGGGTCAGCTGATCTTCGCATCGGGCTCGAGCTGACGGACGCGCGTCCGGATTCCAGCGAGGAGCGCCTCGTACTGATCGTCCGGCACGGGATCCTGCGGCATACGTCGGAATCAAGCACCGGAAAGCCCGCCGGTACTCTGCGGACCACCCGGGCAGGGCTTGCCGATCTTGCCTACGGCGTCGTCACCCTCGATGAGATGCTGGCCAAAGAAGTTGCCACCGTCGACGGCGACCAGACCGAGCTCGACGAGTTCCTGGCCCTCCTCGACAACTTCAGCCCAGCGTTCAACGTGGTGGTGCCCAACCAGCCGTGATCCGGTGCCCGCGATCGCGACCAACCTTCACTGATCGATGGTCGCGATCGCGTGGTGGTGGGCGGGCCCGGCCAGCCGCTCCTGCAGGGACGCGAACAGATCCGCTGCCCGGGCCCCGTTCCAATCCGCGGGAAGCAGCTCTGGCGCCAACCCGGGGTCGAGGAACGGCAGTCTGCGCCACGCCGTCAGCGCGATCACGTAGTCGTGAAAGGCCGCTGCCTCAGCCACCGTCCGGCGCCGGCGCCATCTGGCCAGGATCGGCTGCTGCAAGGCGAGAAACTCGTCGTACAGCGCCTGCAGGCCGTCCAGATCCCACCACTCACCGACGCGTTCGGTGATGTCGCCGAAGGCCAGGTAGTCGCACCGGAACAGATCGACGTACGACGCCAGCTGGTAGCGCTCGAGCACCTCACGGGTTTCGTCGTACAGGTGGGCCGGCGCGATCCAGACGCCGGAGGCGGTCGTACCGAAGCCGAGCCAGGTGAGTCGTGAACGCAACTGGTGGCGTTGCTGCCGCTCCGACTCAGGAACGCTGAAGACCGCGACCAACCAGCTGTCGGACAGCGCTGCCCGTGGACGCTCGAAGATCCGGCGGTCACCCTCGGACAGCACATGCCGGCCGCGGTCCGACAGCCGGTAGCCGGCTTGGCCGTTGATCCGCTCCGGCTCGAGAATGTCACGGCGCTTGAGCCGGGAGATCGAAGACCGTACAGCAGGCTCGTCGACATCGAGGTCGCCCATCAGGCGGATCAACGCCGCCACGCTCAGCCAGCCTCCGGCCTCCCGGGCGTACAAGCCGTACAGGGTCAGGATGAACGCGCTTGGCTTGGTCGAGCGCGTCCCTGTCGTCTCGGTGGAGGTCGTCACATGGAGAGCATATCGACTCGTCGGCGGGGCACTGGACAAGCCCGACTCAGGGTGTCTGCACCATGGTGTTGCGCAACTCGCCCACCTGCTCGACGCGGGTGACCAACTGCGAGCCCGCGGTCAGGTAGCGAGGCGGCTTGAGGGCGTGTCCGACGCCACCCGGAGTTCCGGTAGCGATGAGGTCGCCAGGAACCAGGGTCACGAACTGGGAGATGTAGGCAACGAGGTCGACAGGACCGAATACCAGGTCGGTCGTGCTGGCGTGCTGCACCAGATCGCCGTCCACGCTGCACGACACCGAACCAGGCTACACGCCGGTGACCAGCCAAGGCCCTACCGGAGTGCTGCGCTCGAACGTCTTGCCCTGCAGCCACTGCGATGAGCGGTACTGGAAGTCACGTGCCGTCACATCATTGACGACCGTGTACCCCGCGATGGCGGCGGCGGCCTGGGTTCGCGTGGCGTGGCGCACCTCTGCGCCGATCACCACACCGAGCTCTGCCTCCCAGTCGACCTGGGTGGACCCGTGGGGCAGTTCGACCGGGTCGTATGCACCCACCAGCGCGCGGGAGAACTTCGCGAACAGCGTCGGATGCTCAGGCAGGTCTCGTCCCATCTCACGGATGTGACTCCGATAGTTGAGCCCGACGCAGATCACCTTCTCCGGTCGTGGAACAACAGGCGCATAGTCCAGGTCCGCCAGTGCATGACGAGGACCTGACGCCGACTCGGCCGCTGTACGCCAGTCCGGCCGGGCCAGGAACTCGCCGAGGTCGCGAGCGCCCAGCTCGACCGCCGCGTCGTCGTCGACCCGAACCGCCGCTGTTTCACCCGGCAGCCGGACAGTCGCGAGCCTCACCGCCTCTCCCCCGGCAGGTCAGAAACACACGACTCGGTCGCCGTCGCCCGCAGAGCGGTCAGCCACGCAGTGGGCCACGGTTCGGCGCGCCCCCCTGCCCTCGGCACGTGCGCGGTCACGTAGCGGCCGGATGCGGCCCGTTGCCGGGGGCATCCATCGAACTCCTCACCCCAGACCTCGAAGTGGAACGTCATCGACGTCCGCCCGATCCGCTCCAGTACCAGTTGTGTGGTGACCGGCTGCCCGAAGTACAACCGGGCCTCGAAGTCGACCTCGAATCGAACCCGGGGAACCACGCCGAAGTAGCCGGACACGCCACGCCCTCGCATCAGCGCTGCTTCGGAGGCCTCGACGAATCGAACGATCGCGGTGTTGTGATGATGACCCGCAGCATCCGTATCCATCCACTCGACTCGAGCTGAGTGCACCGAAGACGCCTTGGCGCGGGCTGCTGAGCTGTCGGCGTCCACGTCAGGACACCGCAACCGATGCCGGCCGAGCCGGCTGCCAGCGGAGATGGACGTCATTGTCCTGCTCGTCGCGCAACAGCGACAATCGGGGACGGACCGCATCTGTGCGCGATGACGGCGGCTTGCGCCGGCCGGCCTTGAACTGCAACGGCCACTCCGCGGCCGCGCCACGATACTCTTGGTCCACTGCGGCGTGCAGCGTCCACTGCGGGTTGTACAGATGCGTCCGGCCCAGAGCACACAGGTCGGCACGTCCGGCCAGCAGGATCGAGTTGACATCGTCGTACGACGAGATGGCGCCGACGGCGATCACCGCGACGTCGGCTCTGGCTGCGACCTCGTGCCGGATCCGGTCCGCGAACGGTGTCTGGTACGACCGGCCGTAGGCCGGCTTCTCGGCCTTCGTCACCTGTCCCGACGACACATCGATCCCGTTGGCACCGTGAGCGACGAACGCTCGCGCGATCTCCACGGCGTCGTGCTCGGTGTTGCCGTCAGGCGTCCAGTCAGTGGCTGACAGGCGCACGAGCATCGGGCGTTCGGCCGGCCATACCGCACGGACCGCGTCGAAGACCTCGAGTGGGAACCGCAGCCGGTTCTCGAGAGAGCCTCCGTACTCGTCGGTGCGGTGATTGGCGACGGGCGAGAGGAACGAGGACAGCAGGTAGCCGTGAGCACAGTGCAACTCCAGCAGATCGAAGCCGACCTCGGCGCCGCGTCGCGCAGCGGTCACGAAGTCGTCGATCACCTGCTCCATTTCCGGCCTGGTGATCTCCCGCGGAACTCTCGAGTCCGCACCATACGGAAGTGGCGAAGGACCGACGATGGTCCAGTTGCCGTCCGGCAGCGGATCATCCATGCCTTGCCACATCAGCTTGGTCGAGCCCTTACGGCCAGAGTGGCCCAACTGCAGGCCGATCCGAGCCGTCGAACGCTCATGGACGAAGCGCACCACGGCAGACCAGGACTCGCGCTGCTCGTCGTTCCAAAGACCTGTACAACCCGGCGTGATTCGGCCCTCCGGGGACACGCAGACCATCTCGGTCATCACCAGGCCCGCCCCGCCGAGAGCCTTCGACCCCAGGTGGACCAGATGGAAGTCGCCAGGGACGCCGTCGACAGCTGAGTACATGTCCATCGGCGAGACAATGATCCGGTTCTTCAGCTCCAGACCGCCGAGACGGTACGGCTGGAACATGGCCGGCGGACCCGCCGGCAGCCCTTGCTGCGCGGCGAAGGCAGCGTCGACGCCGACGGCGAACTCCTCGTCCCGGGTGCGGAGATTGTCGTAGGTGATCCGCCGCGAGCGGGTGAGCAGGTTGAAGCAGAACTGCACGGCTTCCTGGTGGATGTACAGGCCGATGTTCTCGAACCATTCCAGGGATGCCTGCGCGGCACGCTGAGTCGACTCCACGACCGGCCGTCGCTCCTCCTCGTAGGCGGTCAACGCTGACTCGACGTCCGGATTCTCGTGCAGGCAGGCGGCGAGCGCGAGCGCGTCTTCCATCGCCAGCTTCGTCCCGGAGCCGATCGAGAAGTGTGCCGTGTGCGCCGCGTCACCGAGCAGTACGACGTTGGCGTCGTGCCAGCACTCGTTGCGCACGGTCGTGAAACTGAGCCACTTGGAGTTGTTGGCGAGAACCTCGTGGCCGTCCAGTTCCTCGGCGAAGATCTCCCGGATCCTGGCGATCGCGAACTCGTCCGATGTACCCGGCGGGAACTCGTCGCCCTCGGTCGCGTCGAAGCCGGCCCGTCGCCAGACGTCTTCGTGCATCTCCACGATGAACGTCGAACCGCTGTCGGAGTAGGGGTAGCCGTGGATCTGCATCGTTCCCCAGTCCGTCTGCTTGACGTAGAACTGGAAGGCCTCGAAGACCAGGTCCGTCCCCAGCCACATGTACTTGTTGCGCCGCTGGTCCAGCGAGGGCCGGAAGATGTCGGCGTACGACGAACGGACCTGCGAGTTGGCGCCGTCCGATGCGACCACCAGGTCATGGGTCAGTCGCAGGTCCTCGACGTTCGGGGCGAGGGTGGAGAAGTGGATCTCGACACCGAGTTCGAGGCATCGCGATTGCAGCAGCGAGAGGAGTTCCTTGCGGCTCATGGCCGCGAAGCCCTGACCGCCAACGGTGTACCGCTTCCCGTCGACATGGATGTCGATGTCGGTCCAGCGGGCGAACTGGGTGCTCATCGCGTCGGCGATCCGGGTGTCGGCGTTCTCGATCCCGCCGAGCGTCTCGTCGGAGAACACGACTCCGAACCCGAAGGTGTCGGTGGGTGCGTTGCGCTCCCACACCGTGATCTCGTGGCCGGGATCGAGCTGTTTCATCAAAGCGGCGAGATACAGTCCACCGGGACCTCCGCCGACGACAGCGATCTTCATTGTGCAGGTTCCTTTCAGCGGGCGGCCGGGGTACCGGCCTGGCCCGGCTCAGCGCTGGCCAACTGGCGCAGCCGGAAGTGCTCCACCTTGCCGCTGG
This sequence comes from Kribbella sp. NPDC051620, assembly GCF_044453825.1. NCBI lineage: Bacteria > Bacillati > Actinomycetota > Actinomycetes > Propionibacteriales > Kribbellaceae > Kribbella > Kribbella sp. NPDC051620. The sequence continues at coordinate 225,192 of NZ_JBITDB010000001.1, read as the reverse complement.
GGTTGCGCGGAAGAGTGTCCACGAAACGCACGTCCCGCGGGTACTTGTAGGGGGCGATCTCCTGTTTGACGAAGTCCTGGATCGCCCGGCGTGTCGAGTCGTCCGCGGCGACACCCTCGCGCAGGACGACGAACGCGCAGACGACCGCGCCCCGGTTCTCGTCCGGCCGGCCGACGACGGCGCACTCCATCACGTCGGCGTGACGGACGACTGCCTCTTCAACTTCTGGGCCACCGATGTTGTATCCCGACGAGACGATCATGTTGTCGGTACGCGCCTGGTAGTGAAAGTACCCGTCGCTGTCGCGATAGAAGGTGTCCCCGGTGACGTTCCAGCCGTTGACGACGTAGTTCTCCTGCCGCTCGTCGTCGAGGTAGCGACAACCTGTCGGTCCGATCACCGCAAGCCGGCCGGGTTCGTTGTCGCCGAGCTCACGACCTTCGTCGTCAAGAATGGTGGCCCGGTATCCGGGAACGGGTCGCCCGGTCGCCCCAGGGCGAACTGCGTCCCCGCATGCTGAGATGAAGATGTGCAGCATCTCGGTGGAGCCGATGCCGTCGACGATCCGAAGGCCGGCCCGATCCCGCATCGCAATCCAGGTAGACAGTGGCAGATGCTCGCCTGCCGACACCGCCATCCGTACACCCGACAGGAGGTGCTCCAAGCCGTCCAACAGAATCGCGCGGTAGGCCGTCGGAGCGGTGCAGAGCACCGTCGCCTTGCGATCGTGCACCACCCCGGCAAGCTCACGCGGCGTCGCGGCCTCTGTCAGCAACGCCGCGGCGCCGACCCGGAACGGAAAGATCACCAGGGCGCCCAGCCCGAACGTGAACGCGAGTGGCGCCGTGCACGAAACCACGTCGTCCTGGCGCAACTGCATGATGTGACGGCCGAAGGTGTCCGAGATCGCCAGCACGTCGCGGTGATAGTGCATGGTCAGCTTCGGCACACCTGTCGTCCCCGAAGTCGGGCACAGCAGCGCGACGTCGTCTGCCGCGGTGTCCACATCGGTGAATTGTCCGGACTTCACCGACGCCAGCGTGATCAGGTCGCGAGGCCCGGCGCCGCCGTACTCGATCAGAGGCAGGCCGAAGGTCCCCGTCTCCTGGACGATACGCAGCTCTTCGGCGAATCTGTGGTCGACGAGTGCCACCGCCGGGCGGGTGCGTTCGATCAGGGGCAGCAGCTCGCGTGCCCGGAGAGCCGCCATCGTGGTCACGACCACACCGCCGGCCTTGAGAACCGCCAGCCAGCAGATCACTGTCCACGGATTGTTGGGTGAGCGAAGCAGTACCCGCTCACCGGGCACGATGCCGACGTCCTCGGTCAGTACCTGCGCGACCTGATTGGCCCGCAGCAACACCTCGCCGTAGGTCCACGTCTCACCGGCCGGCGTGAGCAACGCCTGCCGGTCCGCGCCGAACCGCTCGACAGTTTCGTTGATCAGTACGGTCGCGGCGTTGAGACGGTCGGGGTACTGCAGCTCGGGCAGCGTGAACTCCAGCGTCGGCCACAGACGTTCAGGAGGTAGGTGGTCGCGGGTAAAGGTGTCCTGATGCGCCGAAGGTGTGAACTCCATGACGGTTTCCTCTCAAAGATGCCCGCGCACGGCCCGCGGCGGAATCGGGGAAGGTGCGCGGATCAAGCCCTCTTGTGCGACGGTCGCGAGGTGCCGCCCGTCGCGGGTGAAGAAGCGGCCGAGTCCCAGGCCACGCCCTCCATGTGCTGTGACGGCCTCCTGCGCATAGAGCAGCCAGTCGTCCATCGACCCGGCGCGGTGAAACCACATGGCGTGGTCGAGGCTCGCGGTGGTCAGGCCAGGAAGGGCCCACGGAAGGTCGAGAACGCGAAGGATCGGTTCGAGGACCGTGTAGTCACACACGAAGGCGAGCGCTGCCTGGTCACGCATCGCAGGAGTCAGGCCGTCGACCGGCCGGAGTTCGTCGAACGGCCTGACCCACACCGCCTGCATCGGCGTCAGTTCGCCTTCCACCTCGAAATAGACCGGGCCGGGCACGTGCCGCATGTCGAAACCGCGGCCCTCGGACCAGTAGGACTTCGATGCCACGGTCATCGATCCGGCTTCGGGGGTTCCCGGCACCGTTGGTTCGAGGTACGCCGCACTGCTGGGAACCAGTTCCGGATCGGGGACACCCACCGGCAGCGGCGCGGCGAACTCTCGACCTGATTCACCGCTGTGGAAGGACGCGATCGCGACGAAGACGACCTTCCCGGACTGGTAGCCGCGGATCTGCCGGGTCGAATATCCGCGCCCGTCCCGAAGCACTTCGACCTCGTAGCGAACCTCTGCGTCGACGTCGACCGGCCGGAGGAAGTAGCTGTGCATCGAGTGCAACACGCGCTCGGTGTCGACGGAGCGTATTCCGGCGACGGTGGCCTGCGCGACCACGTCGCCGCCGTAGGCCTTCGGCCAGGGGCACTGCTGCGTTCTGGCAACGAAGGCCAGGTCGTGATGCAGCGGTTCGACCGGCTTCAGATCGAGTGCCGCCGTGATGATTTCGGACGTCGCGGTTGTCCGGGTGGACTGGTTCATGCGCGGAGGAACCCATCCAGATCGGCGTCGTCGACGTCGGGCAGGTTGACCACGAGGTTCTCGGGCGTACGCGTGGTCAGCCATACCAAGGGCTTGGTCGTCGACATGTTGCACTCGACGTGCGGCATGAACGGCGGGACGTACACCCAGTCCCCCGTTTCGAGATCGACGTACTCGCCGAACTCTTCGCCGTAGTAGATGCGGGCGCTGCCCTGCAGTACGTAGCCTCCGGTCTCGGCTTCGCCGTGATGATGCGACACGGACCGGTAGCCAGGCAGATTGGTGACCTTGCCGTACCACAACCGCTTCGCCGGCGTGTGCTGGATGCTGACACCCGAGATCCGCACCGCCCCACCCGAGTCGGCGGTCTGCACGTCCTCCAGGCCACCGCGCGTCACGACCGGTGCGATCAAGCCGTTGGGCAGCGCGTACGGCGACGCGTCGCCTTCCAGCTCGTACTGGTCGAAGTTGAGATCCATCAGCGCTCCTTCATCCGAACCGATATGTCGAATTTGTCACGCTCGTCATATATAGTCAATACCGTGACCAGGCGCCGACGGATGCCGGCCACCTGAACCGCCGATCGAAACAGGAGCAGCCATGGCCAACGCCGCCATCAACCCCGCGGCCCTTCCCAAGCCGCAGGGCTATTCACACGGAACCCTGTCCGGCAACACGCTCTATCTCGGCGGCCAGACCGCACTCGACAAGGACATGAAGATCGTTGCCGGCGGCATCGTCGAGCAGTTCCGCCAGGCGTTCCACAACGTCTTGACGACCCTCAGGGAGGTGGGCGGCGAGCCCGGCGACCTGGTCAGCGTCACCATCTATCTCACCGACCTCGAGGACTACCAGGCCCACGGCAAGGAGATCGGCATCGCCTGGCGCGAGATGGCCGGCCGCAGCTACCCGGCGATGGCAGGTATCGGCTGCACACGCCTTTGGCAGCCAGAGGCAATGATCGAGATCCTCGGCGTCGCAGTCATTCCGGCAGAACGTCTATTGCCGACCGGAGGACCCGTCAGCGACGGCGGCCAATAGCGAACCGCGACGAGCGCGTCTCACCGCAACGACCGGTAGCGCGCGCTCCTACGCGACAGCCCGACCCTTCGGCCCGATCACCTCCCGAGCGGGTCTTCCAACAGCTGCGCCCAGATCGACACGCGCAGAAACCGAGCGGTCGAGCTTGTTCCACGATACGGCATATACATTCCGTTTGTTAGAACAGTACGCCGACCATCGCTACCGCCGCAACGGTGGGACCTCGGTAGATGCGGTCCGAGCAGATGTCCCTGTGCTTTGGCCACCACCGTCGAGCACCCGGACCAAGCCCGCGTCGGCGCGAATCGAGTCATCTGGCGGGTCGAACGGCCGGAGGCCTTGGCGATCCGCGCCTTGATGCTCTGGTGACCGAAGACGCACGGGGAATGCTGGCTGCGGGAAGGACCGGCACGGTGCGCTACAGCCCCGACGGACGACGCCTCGGCGACGGGGTCACGGTGTCGTCTCCACCTTCCAGCCACCACCACGGATGCTGGTGTTCGGGGCGATCGACTTCGCCCGGGCGGCGGCCGAGATCGGATCCTTCCTTGGCTATCGGGTCACCGTCTGCGATGGCCGGTGTTCGCCACGACCGTGCGGTTTCCTCGCGCGGAGGAGGTCGTTGTCGACTGACCGCACCGATACCTCGCAGCGGAGATCGCAGGAAGTCGCATCGACGATCGCGCGGTGGCGCTCGTTCTGACCCATGACCCGAAGTTCGACGTGCCTGTCCTCGAGGTGGCACTGCGCGCGAGCCTCGCCTGTGTCGGTGCGATGGGCTCTCGTCGCACCCACGAGGACCGGCTCGCGCGGCTTCGCGACGCCGGAGTCAGCGAGGACAGCATGCGCTGCTGTCCTCGCCGATCGGGCTCAACCTGGGCGCCCGCACACCGGAGGAGACCGCGGTTTCGATCGTGGCCGAGATCATCGCCGCCGGCCAAGGTGGCGACGGACGGCGACTGGTCGACGCCGTAGGGCCAATTCATCGTCAGGTGAGCCCTGCTGCCTTCATCGACCTCAGGTGGGAGCTCGACGCCGAGGAAGGATCCTTCTCCCGATCAACACGACTTACAGGACCAGCCTCTGACTGAGGTCCCTAGCTCACGGACAGACCTGGATGAGCAGAGCAGCGGAGGAGGTGCAGCCCTACTCGTTGCCTCGCTCGCCTATGCCGCCACCGACATCAGCGGCCCACCGCCTCCGGCCAGAGTTCTGAGCCAACTCCAACAGCAGACTCATCGCGTCCTTGAGCATTGCTCCGAAGGCTGGGATCACATTTCTTCGAGCTGGCTCTTTCGCCGTTGATTGACGGCTTGCAGCGCCTCGCCCAGTGTCCAGATCGCTACTCCGATCAGTACCAGGTCTTTGAGCAGGAACTGGCCTGGCTGGGCGGACAGCACCGGAAAGAACCCGGACACGACCGACACCACGACGCCGGGTGAGGTGAACAGGAAGCTGAGCGTGCCGAGGAACAGCACCACGGCAATCCCACTGCCCACGGCGGAGAGCTCTGGCCATTTCGGCCGCAGCGCGATCAGGATTGCCGTGACGATCTCCAGCGTCCCAAGGCCACGCGCCACCGCAGTGACGCTCAAGAAGTCGTACAGCCAGCTCATCAGCGGACTGTTCTCGATCAGTATCTTGCTGTCCATCTTGATGAACTTCCCACCACCGAACAAAACCAGCACGATCACCAGCCCGTACCGGCAGATGTACCCACCCGCCTTCGTGAGCCGCTCGGCGACCGGCTCGGTCATGGTGGTCAAGGTGGTCAAGTTCGCTGGCATACGGTCGGTTCCCTCTCGCCCGGGGCTCGCCGCCTTTGTTGCGGCAAGCAAGTGATCGTTTGAACACGACCGACCCTAGGTGCGTGGTGCCCCAGAACCTTGCGCTCCGAGGTTCCTTAATGACTCCGTAAGCGCATCAGCGCTGATTAGCTTCAGTTGGCAGAAACGAAAGCCATAAGGCCTTCTCGACGCATGGTGTGCCACCCTGTGGAACACGAACGGCTCCCTGGGCGACCGATGCGTCAATGGTCCGGTGTCAGGATCTTGCCACGCCGAAATCGGACAGTGCAGGCCCTCGTCAAGCTGGCGAGCAGCCACCAGTCTGAGGCCGTCCCGTGTCGCCGGAAAATAATGCCGGCGCAAGTTAGGAGCATCATGAAGAAAGCTTTCGGCTGGCCGATCGCGATCGCAACGCTCACCCTGTCTGCACTCATTGCCAGTCCCATACAGGCTGTTGCGATGCAGGACTCTCCCGCAACCACTCAGGCCGCGACCGAGTCCGTCGCCGACAAGGCGCGCAGCCTGATCGGCCCCGAACTGCTCGCCGCGGCGGGCGCGGTCAACGAGCGGCTCGGCATCGAGGAGACGCCTACTACGCGTGCCATCCTCGCAGCGCTCGACCCGAGCGATTACGAGTGCTCGCCCAACACCCGGTTGACGGAGTGGGCGGAGGCGGCCATCGCCGATTGGACCCTGGAAGACAAGATCTTCGCACTCGTTGATGCCCTGCTCAACCTAGGCGGATACGCCTCAATGATCACCACGCCGGTCGACTCGCCGTACGGGCCGAGTGGCGAGTTCACCATCCCTCTCACACACACCTTCAAAGACCTCGGCCGGTTCTGGGACATTCCTTCGGCGAACATTGAGATGCGGCCACTGCACAGCTCCATTCTGGCCAACCGGGACGCGCTCTATCGGACCTTCCGTACCGTTTTCCAGCGCGACGAGTTCGCCTCGACCTACTTCGCGGACCTGTTCTCCAACTGGGCGTCGCAGCCGAAGTTCCGCAACCACCCGTTCCTCAGCCTGAACGCCTACGCCTTCAGTGGCAAGGGCGACCCGAACCCGGTACTGGCCGCACTGCCCGACCAGATCGTCATGGGCGACGGCATCCTGCAGGCCTACCAAGACCTCGGGCTTGGTGACGTAGCCCCGCAGGCCATCCTGGCCCACGAGTTCGGCCACCAGGTGCAATACGCGGACAACCTGTTCGACTCACCGCTGACGGGGCCGGAAGCGACCCGGCGTACAGAACTCATGGCCGACGCCTTTGGCTCGTACTACCTGGCGCACTCCCGAGGCGCGAGCATGCAGTGGAAGCGCGTGCAACTGTTCACCCAGGTGTTCTACGGAGTCGGCGACTGCCAGTTCACCGCCCTCGGCCACCACGGGACGCCGATCCAGCGGGCCCGCACTGCCTCCTGGGCGTACAGCGTCGTGACCGGAGCACCGAACCAGGGATACATCCTGCCGAGTCTGACCTTCGCCGCCCGGTTCGACGCGAAGCTGCCGGAACTAGTCGCGCCGGACGCCGGCTGACCGACCCGAGCTCACCCAGGCTTGTGGGTGGCCGTGGCGTCTCCGTTCGTTGTCGTCCGCAACCTGGAGATACGAGATGAAGGCCCGTGGTACCTCAGCCTGCGAGTCGCGTTCCCGCACACGCGCGACTCGCAGGCCCGGAAGGTCAGTCGCCGTCAGCGGACGGATGTCACGTCTCCGTGGATCCACACCTGGGAGCAACAGTTCGTTCGGCCGGATGTACTGGTCCTGCAACCATGCCCAGCGCCCGTTCATCAGAGCATTCTGCGCTCCTCCGGTGTGACCGAGCCCGGCTGCTGGTAGTACAGCGGCCGACCTGCCTGCCGAAGGGCATCCAGAACCGTCACGCCCGAGTGACGAGGCCCGGAGACCCGCGCATCCGTGCCGGAACCTACGCGGAGTGCTGGATACCGAGTCTCACCTGCGCCGACAGGTTGCCAGTTTTACCGACGACCGCGATGACCGCCCGCACTTGCGAGGACCCCATCCACCAACCGTGATCTCGCCCTGCCTCCGTTCGCCCTTTCACCTGCAGGCCAGCCGATGGAACCGCTCGGTCTCGCCGTTGACTGGAATCTCGATACAGGCCGCAGTGATCACCCCCTGGACGCATCGCGGCTATCAGGCGCACCCGTCGATCTCGCGCGGTGCTATTTCAGAAGGGCGGCGAGGCCGGTGGTGAAGCTTTCGGGGGTGACGTCGCCGAGGATGAGGCGTTGGAGAACGAAGCCGGGGACGAGACCGAACAGAACCTGTGCGATGTACTCCGGGTCGATATCCGGGTCGACTGTGCCGTCGGCCTGGGCGCGGCGGGTAACTGCTAGGAAGTGGCCGCGAAGTAGGCCGTATTTGTCTTGGGCGATGCTCAGGCTCGACTCGTTGTGCATCGCCTCGGCCCAGGCCTGCGGGGCGACACGGGTAATGTCGCCACCGGGTTGCTCCGCGATCCGGACGACGTGCTCGAGTGTAGCCCGTAGGGCGGCGAGTGGTGTGAGCGGCTGCTCGGTCGCGAGGATGCCCTCGAACGACTCCGCGATCGTGCTGAGCGCCTGGTCGGCTATTGCGGAGACGATCTCTTCCTTGCTCTTGAAGTAGCTGTAGACCGCGCCGGCGGACAGCCCCGATTCGCGGATCACATCGGCCATCGTCGTCTTGTGGAAGCCCCGCTCATTGACGCACCGTTGGGCTGCGGAGACGATCTGGTCACGGCGAGCGGTGCGGTGTTCGCGAGTTACCTTGGGCATGACTGGAACATAAACGACTGTCCGTTCTTAACAACCCAATTGGCCGGACGTGGCGCGGCTCCGACCGATCTGGTGTGGCGTCCACGAAGGCCTGCTTGCTCGCTTGGAGGAGGACGGCGCCCCGGTCAGCCGAAGCGTGGAGCGATTTGCTGGACGGCGACGAGGACGACTTGGCAGCCTCAGCCGCGTCAGCAGGAAGGCCTTGGGCGGCGTCGGCGAGGTTGTTGCTGTATGCCTTGTTGAGGGCGCTGCTACCCCCGGACGCGGCGAGCTGTCTCGGACGGGCTCTCACCGAAGCGGTCGCGGTACGCGATCGAGAAGCGACCGAGGTGCGCAAACCCACAACGATGGGCGACAGCAGCCACGGTGGGCATCGATCCGCCGGCATGCCCGCTGAGCAGGCTGTGCGCGTGGCACAGCCTGATCTCCCGAAGCACCTCCGTCGGAGTAGCTCCGAAATGCTCGGCGAACAGGTGCTGCAATTGGCGGACGCCGATCCCTACCGCCCGGGCGACATCGGTGACGGAGACCGGTTCCTCGTGGTGCGCCTCCAGCCATTGACGGGCTCGGTCGGCGTACGTCCACCCAACCCGCTCCTCCTCCGCCAGAAGATCGCCGGTCGCGGTGTGCGGCAGCGCGAGCAGAACGGCTGACAGCAGGGTGTCCTCCAGCGCCCTGGCGACCAGAACGCCCGGACGCTCACCGCCGCTCGCGCCGAGCGTCCGGCAGACCAACTGCCAGGCCGAGTCGAGCAGTTCGGCCGGTGCCGCGCCTGGTGATGCAGGCGGAGCAAGGAAGCGCAGCGGCCGGCTGAGCGTCCGGCCGGTCATCCCGATCAGATGCTGCTCTACGTGGGCCATGCTGGCCGAGATCACCAGCGCGCCGTCGGCCGGATCCGGATCCATCAGGGTGTGCCGCTCCTGGGACAGTACGAAGCCTGCGCGGCGGGTCTCCGCTCCGCGTAGGTCGTCCAGCGCCACGCCCATCGGTCCCAGCGGCACGGTGAGCGCGAATCGGTGAGCAGTCGGGAAGGCGTCCACCACAACCCGGGTGCCGTACCGGACGTACACCAGATCCAGGCCGCCGAGCCTCGCGGTGGTGACGAGCCCGTTGGCCTGTCCCACCCGGACCGCGACATCGTGAACAACGGTCAGCCGCTGCACGGCGTCGCGCAGGTCGTCGATCCGTCTGCTCTGCAACGGGTCGGCCGATCTCAGGGGCACGGTCGTCAGCTGCCGTTCCATCGGGTGACACCTCCTTGGCCGGCTCACACCGGCACACGGATGCCCTTCGACTCCAGCCTTGGCAGAACCTCCTGAGCGAAGTAGCCGAGCTCCGAGACGTAGTCCACGAACGACAGCGTCATCCCGCCGAAGCCCGCGCGGTGGAAGCGCTCGATCTGGTCCGCAACGTCGTCCGGTGTCCCGACCAGCGGGCAGCTGCCGTGCCCGGACGCAAACCGCGCGCGGAAGGTCTGGAGCATCTCCGGGGTGAAGGACTGCGCGTGCAAGCCCTGCAGTGCCATCAGGTTGTCCACGGCATCCCAGTCCGCGTTCTCGTCCGCGTAGTAACGCAGGAAGTCCTCAGCCTCGGCGCGACTCGGCCGGCACACGACGTGGCCGAGGGTGAACGCGCCCACGCTGCGCCGGTAGCGATCCCGCGCCTGTGCGGAAACCGTCCGGACGACCTCGGCGCCGTCGTCGGGGCCGCCCACGACGGTGAAGGCGAAGTCGGCGTTGCGAGCGGCGAAGTCCCGCCCCTGCTTGGAGGATCCGGCGTTCAGCACCGGCAGCGGGCCGTCGTACGGCTTCGGTATGCCCTCGACGTGGCGGAGCTGGAAGAACCGCCCGTCGTAGTCGAATCGTCCGGGCGTGGTCCAGATCCTGTGGATGACGTCCCACCACTCCTGGGCGAGGGTATACCGGTCGTCATGGTCGCTCGGCAGGTCGACGCCGAAGGCCTCGTACTCGGGCTTGTTCCAGCCGGCGACGATGTTCACCCCGGCACGGCCCTGCCCGATCTGATCCACGGTCGCCAGCTGCTTCGCCGCCACAACCGGGTGATTGAACGCCGTGTGGATCGTGGCGAACACCGCGATCCGGCGGGTGTGCGCGAGCAGACCGGCCGCCAGCGTGGTGGGGTCCAGGACGCCTTCGTGGAAGTTGGTCTCGCCGCCGTAACCGATCCACCGGGCGATCGGGAGCAAGAAGTCGATTCCGACGTCGTCAGCGAGCGTGGCGAGTCGTAGGTTGTCCTCCCAGCTGCCCGACCAGCGCTCGGGAATCTTCGTCACCGCGAGCCCTGACGAGCAGTTCGCCGAGAAGATGCCGAGCTTGAACGACTTGCCGTCCAGGATTGTCTTGGTCATCGGAGTGCCTCCAGTGGGGTCAGGCGGTGAGCGGGGCGGGAAGCATGGAGCCTCGGCTGAATACCAGGGCATGGCCGCCGGAGTCGCTGACGTCGACGACTTCACCAACGAGGATGACGTGGTCACCGCCGTCGTACTGGCGCCACGTGCGGCACTCCAGCCGGGCGATGCCTGCACGGATCAGCGGAGCCCCGCTGCGGCCGATCTCCCAGTCGAGGCCGCTGAACTTGTTGCCCCCTTTGCGGGCGAAACGGGCCACCAGCTCCGACTCGTGCGCGCCCAGGACGTGCACGGCGAAGGCCTCGCAGCGGAGCCACGTAGCGATGCTGGAGGACCGACGGTCGACGCACCACGAGACCAGGGCGGGCTCAAGAGAAACCGAGGTGAAGCTGTTGCTGACCAGACCTGTCGGGCGCCCGCGGTACTGGCCGGTGATCACCGTGACGCCAGTGGTCCACGCCGCCATGACCTGCCGGATATCCAGAGCGTCGCCGATCGCGGTAGCAGTGCTCATCGTTCACCTCCGAGAGTGCGAATGCCGTTCAGTATCGAGCGGCATGGCTCACGCCACTATCCGAACTGCGAGGAGTTCGATCCGCACAGCGCGGGTTCGTTATCTGGATATCCAGGTGGCCGTGCGGATAGCGAGCCGGCTGCCGCCGCTTCTACATTTGCGGGCAATGACCAGCACTGTGGACGTGATAGTGATCGGCAGCGGGATCAACGGACTCGTCGCCTCGGCCGAACTCGCCAAGGCGGGCTGCTCAGTCGCCTTGATCGAACGCAACGACCGGCTCGGTGGGTTCATTGCCACCGAAGAGCGGACCGTACCGGGCTATCTCCACGACACGTACTCCTCGTGGCACCCGTTGTTCCTGTCTGGACCGGCGTATGCAGCACTCGGCCCCGACCTGCACCGGCACGGGCTCGAGTACAGGAACACCGACGGCCTGGTCACCGCGAGTGTGGCCCAAGATGGCCGGGTCACCGTGGCACACCGCGATCCCGAAGCCACCGCCGCGGAGTTCGAACACCCGGCCGACCGGACGGCGTATCTGGCAGCCCTGCAACGGTTCCTCGCCAACGCGGAGCCGATCGGCGACCTGATCGGCAGCGAACTGCGATCGCTCGGCGTAGTCCGTAGGGCACTCCGGATGCTGCGCGCCAACGGGCGGTCGGGAACCGAGGCATGGCTCAGGGACGTGGGGACGAGCGGGCGCTCCTTCTGCCGCCGGACCTTCGAGGGTGGAGAGGTCGATCATCTCTGGTCACCCTGGCTCCTGCACGCAGGACTGTCGCCAGACCACGCGTCCGGAGGATTCATGCTGCCGATACTGGCGGCGACCTTGCACGGCTTCGGCGTACCGGTGGTTGCCGGCGGCAGCGGCCAGTTCATTACCGCGTTCGAGCGCCTCCTCGCCGAAGAGCGGGTATCTGTGCACACCGGCACCCGGGTCGAACACATCATCATCGATGGCGGCCGTGCTGTCGGAGTTGTCGCCAACGGCAAAGTGATTCGAGCTCGCAGAACGATCCTCGCCTCCGTTGCACCGCAGGCGTTGTACGGCGGCATGCTCCCTGCGAGCGTCGTATCGACGGCGCTGCGAAACACCGCGCGCAGCTACCGGCCGGGCCGAGCCGGGATGCAAATCCATGTCGCACTGTCCGCGCCGCTGACATGGACCGATCAACGACTCGCGCACGTGCCGCTGCTCCATATCTCGGACGGGTCCAGCACCACCGGCATCGCCTGCACCGAGGCAGAGGCAGGTCTGCTACCTCGGCAACCGACCGTCGTGGTCGGCCAGCAATCGCTCCTCGATCCGTCCAGAGTGCCCGCCGGAGCCGGCGCGCTATGGATCCAACTGCAAGAGGTTCCGTTCCGGCCGTTGGGTGATGCGGCCGGGCACCTCGAGGCCGACGGCGAGTGGAACACGGACCTGGCGCGCGCCTACTCGGCCCGAGTGCTCGACAGGATCGCGGCCCATGCACCCGATCTGCAGAGCAAGGTTGTCGCCGTGGATGTTGTAGCGCCAACCGATCTGGCGTCGTACAACCCGAACGCCATCGCCGGTGATCCCTACGGCGGCTCGGCGGAACTCGACCAGAACTTTCTCTGGCGACCGTTCCCTGCCGGCGCCTCGCACCGCACCGTCGTCCCAGGACTGTGGCACATCGGTGCGTCGACCCACCCGGGCCCTGGGCTCAGCGGTGGCTCCGGCCACCTCGTGGCCCAGACCCTACTCACCACTGCACGCCGACTTCGGAGGATGGCCTGAAGACAAGTTTCGGAACCGCCTCGGCGGACGCCTGAATTTTCTCAGGGTGCAGATAGTGGATCACCTGGGCGCAAACCGGATAGCTGCTCGACAACCACGCTTCTAGCGTCAGTGACAAGCCGTTTCGCGGGGCAGACGTCCAGAGGAGGTGAGTCCGATGCGCAGGTCCAGATCCGTCGCCAGCCGCTCAAGTCCAAGGCCCGCCGGCACACGAAGGTCTACGACCTTCGAACCCCCTCCGGACGCGTCCTGCCGTGGTGAAGGCGAGATTGCCATCAAGACGACCGTGAAGCTCAGGCTGCATATCCACCACGTTCTCACCGGCGGCTGGTGCGCCGACATCGACGACGACAGCGACCGTCAGCCCGACGACCCCTACTGGTGCACCGATGGCTGGCCCAGCCTGACTGACGCCGTCGCCGCCGGTTGCGCCCAACTGGCCGCTCTGTACAACTGCTTGGACTCCGGTCTCCATCTCCCCCGCGTCAGCGGCCGGTACGAGGATGTAGACCGGTTACCAAGTGCCGCCTAGCCGCGGGACTGGCCAGGCCTACGCGAACGACGGCTTCATCCCGGCTGGTTCCGACTACGGACCGACGCTGCGCAACGCGCGCGTCCGACGACGTGACCAGAGGCTGGATCGCCTCGATCGAGCCGCCGATCATCCAGGACCCTCACTGCACAGTTGTCTGGGACCTGACGGCGTACGACTTTGTCACCGGTGAGGCGCCGAATACCGTCCATCCCAGCCTCTGGCGGTGGCGCGGGGCTGGAACTCGTCCGTGAACACCTCGGTGACCGACCCGTGACCGCGGTCGTCCACACCCACTGTCATCTGGACCACTTCGGCGGAGTCAAGGGAGTCATCGACGAGGCCGACGTCCGGGGCGGGGCGGGTGCCGGTAGTCGCTCCATCCGGCTTCTACCAGCATGCGGTCAGCGAGAATGTTGCTGCCGGCGTCGCGATGGACGCCGAGCCGGCTTCATGTTCGGCGGCAGACTCCCCCGCAATACCTGTGGGCAGGTCATGGTCGGTATCTCGGCCGGGGTAGCGAACGGCCGCAGCACCTTGATCAAGCCTACCCACGAGGTCGCCGCGACCGGTGAGGAACTGGTCCTCGACGGTGTCCGGTTCGTCTTCCAGTTCGTCCCCGAGACCGAAGCGCCGACGGAGATGAACTTTCATCGCAACACCGCCCGCTACCAAAGCACCCGAGTAGCTACCATCACCACCGCGCTCAAGGCCGGCGCGGTATAGCGATCATCATCCGATCGCTGTACCGCAGGCAACCGGCCCCGCTCGGGCGAGCAGGCGGCGACTCCAGATCAACTGGCGTGTTCGCGGATGTAACGGATGAATCCGATCAGATCGGCAGGGACCAGGCGGCCGATTGTCGCGCTGGAGTACACACTGGTCAGCACGCGGCCTTGAGGACTCAAAACGAACCCGGTGGACTCCAAGAACAGCGGATCCTCGTGGAGGAATGCTCCGGTCCGGGCGGCGACCTCACGCGCGTCAGCGCCGTACCCGACCGGGAAGGGCAGTCTGTGCTTGTCTATCAGTGCTTTGGTGGTTTCCTCTCCGTCCACCGACAAGGCGATCACCTTGCCGCCCACCGCCTCGAGTTGCTCCACCGCACGGCCAAACGCGCTCAGCTGAGCGTTGCAGTACGGACACCATGACCCGCGGTAGATCAGGACGACGCCGTAGCTTCCGTGCAACGCATCAGGCAGTCTGAGCACCTCCGATCCGACGGGATTGATCGGCAACTCGGGAAACGGATCACCGGGCTTCAGCACAGGCACGAGTACTCCAAGATCTGGTCGGATGCGGACAACCCATCTATAGCCCGGATCTCGGTCAGTTCAACGTCGATAGGCAGCAACGAAGCAGATGTCGTCGCTCCGTAAGGGCGCGACTCAGACGCGGGACTCGATTGCCTGGAGCAACCGAAACTCAGGGCCCCGAACCGGCCGGCCGAACTCGCTGTCAGCGGCGGAGCGCGCGGTTGTTTCGCCCACAGGCGAAGGGGCGAACTCACTAGTGGTGGATGGGGCCGTCCGCGTCGATCAGGCGTCGTCCGTCTCCGCCTCGGTGCGCCGCGATGATTTCGGCGGCGATCGATACGGCCGTTTCTTCCGGTGTTCGGGCGCCGAGATCGAGCCCGATCGGTGAGGACAGGACAGCGAGTTCGTCGTCCGTCACTCCAGCTTCCCGCAGGCGCGCGAGCCGATCCTCGTGGGTGCGGCGTGAACCCATGGCTCCGACATAGCCGAGTTTGGCGCGCAGTGCGACCTCGAGCACCGGTACGTCGAACTTCGGATCGTGGGTCAGCACGACCACTGCTGTGCGTTCGTCGACCCGGCCGGCCGCGACCTCTGCCGCGAGGTATCTGTGCGGCCAGTCGACCACGACCTCGTCCGCCCGGGGGAATCGCGCGGAGGTGGCGAACACTGCCCGGGCGTCGCATACGGTGACTCGGTAACCCAGGAACGACGCAATGTCGGCGGCTGCCCGCGCGAAGTCGATCGCTCCGAACACCAGCATCCGGGGCGGCGGCCGGAAGGTGCTGACGAACACCACGATTCCATCGCCGAGACGCTGGCCGCCCGGGCCGTACCGCAGAGTGCTTGTCCGGCCGAGAGCCAGCATCCCGCGCGCGTCGTCGGTGACCACCTCGTCCAGGCTCGGATCGCCCAGACTGCCGCTCGCGCGCTCGTTCCAGACGACGCGGTGCCCCCCTACGCGCGCTGGGTCCGGGTGCTCGATGACACTAGCCAGAGCGACCGGCACATCTGCCCGGATCGCTGCTACCAGGTCGGCGAACTCGGGCAGGTCCGCCTGGGAGAGGCGCGACACAAACACGTCGATGATCCCGCCGCAGGTCAAGCCGATGGCGAACACGTTGTCGGCGGAGAATCCGTACCTCTGGAGAACGGGAATTCCGTCGTCGAGCGTCTGCCGGGCCAGGTCGTACACCGCGCCCTCCACGCATCCGCCGGATACGCTGCCCGAGGTCGTCCCGTCGGCCGCGACGACCATGGTCGCGCCCGGCGGGCGGGGAGCCGAGGCCGAGGTGGCGACGACCGTACCGACGCCGACGGCCTCACCGCGGCGCCAGCGGTCATAGAGGTCGTCGAGGACGTCTCGCATGGCTCATCCCCGCCCCTGGTAACCGCTGAGGTCCAGGCCGGCCATGCGGTTGCGGAGCGCGCCGAGGCCGCTGACCTCGGAAACGATCTCGTCGCCAGCCTGCAGGAAGACCTGCGGGTCGCGGGCGTTGCCGATCCCACTCGGAGTGCCGGTGAGGATGACGTCGCCGGCGCGCAGCGTCATCCCCCAGCTCAGCTCGGCGATGATGCGCTCGAAGCGGAATGCCACTTGTCGCGTCGAGGCGTCCTGAAGCACAGTTCCGTTGACCACACAGCGGACTGTGAGGTCATAGGGGTCATCGATCTCACCGACGGTCGTGATCCACGGGCCGAGCGGCATTGTGGCGTCGATGCTCTTGCCCTTCAGCCATTGGCCGCCATGCCTTCGCTGCAGATCACGTTGAGACACGTCGTTGGCGACGCAGAGCCCGAACACGTGCTCCCACGCACGTTCCTCCGGAATCGAGCGGCCGGTCTTTCCGATCACCAAGGCAACTTCGGCCTCATAGTCCCACTTGCTGGAGATCGCTGGGTCGTACGCGATGTCATCCGTCGGGCCGATGACGGTGCCGGGGCCTTTCGTGAAAAAGGTGGGGTGCTTCGGGCGTTCCGGCGGGTCCTGGCCTTCGCGCTTTCCCTTTGACTCTTCGAAGTGATCCCAGTAGTTCCATCCGGTGCACAGAATGTCCCGGTTGAATCTCTGCAACGGCGCGATCAGCCGAGCGGCGCTCCGTGGAAGGCGTTGCGCATGCACGAGATCGCGATGTATTGCGTCGATTCCGGCGGCCCCCCGGACGAGGTCGTCGAGCGTCGGCGACCTTGCCGGCAGGACCGCAAAGGTGTCGTCCTCCTCCACGGCAGCCAGACGTTCATGCCCGTCGACGACGACGGTCGCGAGCTTCATCCTGGCACCTCGCCGGGCAGCACGGCGATGGCGTTGATCTCGATCAGGTAGTCCTTGTTCACGAACTTGGACACCTCGACCATGGTCGAGGCCGGCGCGACGCCCTGGAAATACTGCCGGCGCACGGCGTGGATGGCGTCGAAGTCCTCCATGTTGCGGACGTACACGTCGACGCGGGCGATGTCGTCGAGCGCGCCGCCTGCCGCTTTGACGGCGGCTTCGAGGTTCTGGCACACCTGGTGCGTCTGCGCGGTGATGTCACCGACACCGGTGACACCGCCCGCGGAGTTGCGTGCGGTCATCCCGGAGATGAAGAGCAGCCGCCCTTCGGCGGGCGCGACGGTGGCCTGCGCGAAGTGCCCGTTGGGCTCCGCGAGGTCTGCTGACACGACTTCCTGTTTGGGCATCAGACATCCTTGGGTGCGGGGATCAACGGGCGTCTTCGGGATCGGAGTACCAGTCCGGCTCGGTCGGATAGTGCGGACCGTCATAGATCTCCAGCAGAACCGACTCCTCCTGCGCCACGGTCGGTCCGTGCGCGGAGCCCTTCGGATTCCAGTAGAAGGCGCCCGCGGTCAGGGTGATGTCGGTCGGCACGTAGGTGTAGCGACCGGAGACGCAGTACATGAACTGGTTCGAGGCATGGGTGTGCCGCGACGGGATGCCCGAGCCCTTCTCGAAGCGCACCAGCGCGATCGAGCCACCGGTCTCTTCGTCGCGCCACAGCAGCTTGTGGGACAGGCCGGCCAGGGTCTTGTCGACCCAGTCGAGATCGTTGGTCTGCAGCAGGATCTCCTGGTACCGGCCGAGCGTGGCACCGTCGGCACCGGGCACGTCGGCCACGCGAGCCCGCTCAGCCGCCTCTCCCGAGTAGGCGGCAGGTGCCGAGTAGTTGGTGGTCATCGGTTCTCTCCCAGGTACTTGAGCTCGATCAATCGGCAGCGGTAGCGCGTCTTCCCCGCGTTGACCAGGGACTGGACCTCACCGGGCTCGCGATACCGCACTGATCCGGCGACCTCGATATCGACCGGCCCCTCCGCTGTCAGCGAATCGATGCGGGTCTCGGCG
The DNA here is from genome assembly GCF_044453825.1 of Kribbella sp. NPDC051620. Lineage (NCBI taxonomy): Bacteria > Bacillati > Actinomycetota > Actinomycetes > Propionibacteriales > Kribbellaceae > Kribbella > Kribbella sp. NPDC051620. Next base: position 207,252 of record NZ_JBITDB010000001.1, on the reverse strand, counting down.
CCGTCCAGCGTGATGACGACGTGCGGATTCCGCTGCCGGTGCCAACTGAGCGCCGACTCGGGGTCGAGCACGATCTCCCAGGCGCGGACGAGATCGGACTCGAACACGATGTGGTGGCCGACGGCACCAGTACTGGCCTCCGCACCGTCGGGGGTACGAATGACTTCCGGCGCCGGCGGCACGGGTTTCGGTACGAGCGCGGGTTCGACATCGCCGACAGCGTGCTCGCCGATGTCGCGCAACTCCACCAACCGATTGCGGTACGACGTGGTGCCGATGTTCGTGAGCATGTGCACCGGCGAGGTGGGCCGGAGGATGACGCCACCGACATGCTCCTGCAGGTACCGCGACGGCGCGCCGTTGAGCCAGTCCATCCGGCCCGGGGAGGCCTCGACGTTCACCACCAGGTACGGGTTGTGGTGCAGATGCCACGGTTGGGTCTCACCCGGGGCGAGCGTGACCTCCCAGATGCGCACCCGCTCGTTCTCCAGCAGTACCGTCTGACCGATCTCGCCCAGCACGACAGGCGTTCCGTCCGGGGCGAGCACTGTGGCTCCGGCAGTCATGTCGGAACTCCCTCACTGACCGGCTCCGGGTGGATGGTGCGTGCGTAGAGATCGGCAACCGGGTCCTTGCTCGCGTCGCTCGGGTCGAACGGTGCGATGGCCGCCACGTGCCCGTCCGGCCGGAGCAGCACCACGGCGTCGGCCGCGACGCCGATCCGGTTGGTGGCCCGCTCTCCCGGGTCAAACAGCGCACGGTCGCGCAGCCCGGAGTCCAGCGGAGCGTCCCAGCGGCTGACCACGAATCGTTGGAGGCCGGGCTCATCGTCCGCAGGAAGCTGAGGGTTGCGGCGCGCGTCGGTGAAGTACAGGGCCACGAACGAGTCAGCGCACAGGTCGTGCACGTGGACAGGGCCGCCGGCTGCACCGAACAGCTGCACGTCGGGCAGCCGCTCACCTGCACGTACGGCCGGTGGAACGTCGCCGGTGGCAATCATCGACCACTCGCCTGCGTCCTGGACGTCCAGCCGGACACCGAGCAGGGTCCGGGTGATTGCTACTCCCCACCCGCCGCCGGCCATGGCCGCGACTCCGTCGTTGCGGCGGTCCATGTAGGCCCGGGCGGCCTCCGCCATCTCACCGGAGCCGCGAATCGCGATGGGCGCCTGCTCGCGTTCGTAACCGTCGAGAAGAGATTCGTCCGCCCATCCCCGCAGCACCCAGGCAAGGCGCCATGGCAGGTTCGAGGCGTCGAGCACGCCGGTGTTGAGGCCGAGAGCCCACATCGGAGTGATGAGGTGAGCGGCATCGCCCATCAGGAAGACCCTGCCGTCGCGCCACTTCTCGGCGACGCGATGATGCACCTGATAGATGTTCGTACCGAGAACGCGCAGTCCGTCGACATCCCCGATGAACCGCTTCGCCTTCGCCACCAGCTCGGCCCGGTCAGGTTCGGGACGACCCGGCTCGAGCGGGTACAGGAATCGCCAGCAGTGCGGCTGGCGCACCAGGATCATCCACTCGTCCGGGTCGCCGAAATAGGCGAGGTACGGATAGTCGCGCGGGTTCTTCACATCCAGGTCGACCTCGAGATCGACCAGCATGGCCCGCTGATCGAGGGTCAGACCCTCGACGGCGATGCCGAGCTTCTCCCGGGTCTGCGAGCGGCCGCCGTCACAGGCCAGCAGGTAGCGCACGGGTACCCGCTGCTCGCCGTCCGGGGTCTCCAGAACGAGCTCCACGTGGTCGTCGTGCTGGACGAAGTCGACCATCCGGTGACGCATGTGCAGGACGCCGGGCGCGAGCTCCTCGAGTCTGGCGCGCAACACCGGTTCCAGGTGGTGCTGCGGAATGTTGATGACGAACGGATACCGCGTGTCGCCTGCCAGCGTCCCGGTGAGCACGCTCTGACGGGCGGTCCCGGTCGCCCGGTCCAGGTCACCGATCTCGTCGATGCGCAGCGAAGCCCGCAACACCGAGTCGGCGGCGTCGTAACGATGCAGGACCTCGACCGTGCGGGTGAGCACGGTGCCGGCCTTGGTGTCCATGGAGAGCGTCTCGTCCTCCTCGAACACAACCACCGGAATCCCGTGATGGACGAGGCCGAGTGCGGTGATCAGCCCGACAGGGCCGCCACCCAACACCGCGACCGGCAGGGTCTCGTGTCCGCTCATGCGGCCGCTCCCATCGTGAACGCCCTCTCCCGGGTCAGGATCGAGCCGGTCATCGTGGCTGCGTCGGACAGCAGGAACAACAGCGGTCCGACGACATCCTCCGAAACTCCGATGCCAGTGGTGGCCGCCCAGTGCCCCCGCTCGCTGTCGAACGCGTTCGCGGCGCGGAACTGCGGGGTGTCGATCACACCGGGGAAGATGGTGTTCACCCGGACCCCGTGCTCCGCGACCTCGGCGGCGAGTGACTTCGCGTACGGGATCAGCGCGCCCTTGCTCGCGGCGTACGCCGACGCCTGCGCGCGACCGGCCTGCGCGAGCCCGGAAGAGAACACGACGATGCTGCCGGACCGTCGGGCGATCATCGCCGGCAGTACCGCCTGGCTGCACCACACGACGCCGTCGAGGTTCACTGACAGGGTGCGACGCCAGGTGTCCGGATCCATGTCGACGACGTCGCAGCGTGGCTGGACGACCGCTCCGGCCACCAATCCGTCGATCTGGCCGTGCCGCTCGAGCACGTCGCTCACGGCGGCGTTGACAGCGTCCCGGTCGGCCACGTCCACCAGGTGCTGCTCGATCCGGGCCAGCCCTTCGAGCTCAGCGCTGTGAACGGCATCGAGAACCACTGCGGTGCCGCCGCTTTCGGCAAACGCACGGGCGGTGGCGGCACCGATCCCGTTGGCTCCGCCGGTCACGACGAGTACCTCGTCATGAGCGTCGTAGGTCGATCTCATAGTTGTGTCTCCTGTTGGTCGGTTCAGCGACGGTGGATGATCAGACGGTGGGCTGTGCTTCCCGGAGCGGCTCCCAAGCCGCGGCCAGTTCGATGTCGACGCCGAGGTCGCGCGCCACGGCGGTCAGCGCGGCGCGGACGGCCGGCTCGAGCCGGACCCCCTGGCCGCGGGCTTGTTCGTAGCGGATCGCCTCGAGCTCACCGGGCAGGTACACGCGCTCGGATCCGGGAGCGAGCGGGGATGCGGCGATCGCGTCGGCGAAGGCTCCCATCCGGTCGCCGAACTGGTCTCCAACCCCGAAAGCCGCCGGGGACAGGGCCAGGAAGAAGTGCGCGCAGTCATTCGGGACGGAGGTGTCGGCGTAGAGCCCGGAAACGCCTGCCCCGAACGCGCCGCCGGACAGTACGCCGGTCAGCACGTCGACAAGAACCGCGAGTCCGTACCCCTTCGGGCCGCCCGCGGGCAGCAGCATCCCGGCGATGGCGGCGGCCGGATCGGTGGTCGGTACCCCGTCGGCGTCCGTACCCCAGGTAACCGGGATGGTTCGGCTCTCCGCGGCCGCGATTCGGATCTTGCCCAAGGCGGCTTCGGACATCGCCATGTCGAGGACGATCGGTACCCGGCCGGGAACGGGCGCCGCGAGCGCGATCGGGTTGTTGCCGACCACTGGAGCCGCGCCCCCCGGCGCCGGCATCAGCGGCCGGGTGTTCGCGGCGGCGATGCCGATGTACCCCTGCTCCGCCGCGGCGAGGGCGAAGCGGAACGCCCCACCGAAGTGGAAAGCGTGCCGAACAGTGACGGCACCGATGCCGAACCGCTCGGCCTTGGCCACTGCGAGGCCCATCGCGTGATCGCCGGTGAGCTGGCCGAGCGCGTGCCGGCCGTCGAGAGTGGCGACCGCTCCCCAGTCCGCCACCACAGCGCCCATTTCCTCGGTACTGACGGAGCCGTCGCGGATCCGCGCGACGTACATCGGGACCAGCATCACGCCATGCGACGGGATTCCCCGGCAGTCGGCGTCCACCAGGGACTGTGCAACCGTCCGCGACGCACGCTCGGTCAGACCGGCGGCCGCGAAGATCCGGCCGATCGTCTCGGTCAGCACCTCGACCGGTACCGTCTCCTGTTCGGTCACAGCAACTCGCTCCTTGATCGGCCTGTCATGTGATTGGCCACGGTAGGAGCGAGCACCGATGCTCAGATAGCCGCTCAACGCGCCAACTGTCCAGGTGATGCATGACCCCGCAGCAGCGGATAACCGATCAGTACGAGAGCCAGCGCGACCAGGAAACCCAGTGAGGTGACCCCGGTTACTTGCAGCACTCCACCGCCGATCGCCGCGACGCTCACCGACGTGACGCCCGCCCAGTTCACGGCTTCCGTCTGGCCGGGATCGGCCGGACGGCGGCGACGCACGATGAAGAAGTCCGCGATGATGACGCCCGCGAGTGACGTCGTGGTCACGCCCAGCACGCCGAGATAGCCCCGGACCAGTCCAAGAATGTCTCCGGTCACCATCGCGAGACCGATCGCGTTGGCGGTCACCACCGCGGCGACCCGCCCGAGACGACGGCCGGCGAGCTCGCGGGCAAGGTCGGACAGGGCCAGCGATCCACTGTGTGTACTCAGCACCTGCGCCTTCGCCTGCGCCATGAACATCAGCGCGAACCCGAGAAGTCCTGACACCACGACGTAGAGAGCACCGGCGTTGTTGTTGACGATCCACGCAGCCTTGTCGCTGACCGCTGCGCCCTCCTGGGCGGCGCTCGCAGCGGGATGAACGGCCAGATAGGCGGCCATGAAGTGGACGCCGGAATGGACGATGATCGTGCCCAGAACCACCACGACCACATCGATGATGATCGCGCCCCCGACCGCCAGGATGCCCACATCCCTGCTGGAGCGCGCATACCGGGCATGATCCGCGGTGGTCAGCGCCAGCGCGCCGGCAGAGCCGGCGAGAAGCGAAAGTACCGCGCTGAACCGGTCTGCGGGCCCTCCGAACGCCGAGATCGACGGACCGGCGGACAACAGCGCGGCCAGCGCCATCCCGGACCGGCTCAGCGACCGCCAGGCCATCGCGCCGGTCGAGACGACGAACACGATGAGCAGCACGATCGCCGTCCTCTGCACGAGTTCCAGCCCGAGCACGGTCAGCAGCATCCAGGCGACAGTGAGCACACCGTAGATCGCGATCGCGTTGCCGATGCCGGGTTCCCAGCCGAGCAGGAACAGCGTCGCGTGGTACAGCAGGGCGTTCTCCAGCGCGAGGAAGCCAAGGGACGCAAAGGCCAGGATCAGCGAAGCGAGCGCGGATCCTCGCCCACCGAGTCCGTACAAGCGGGCGATTCCCCTGCTTGATGTCCCCGAGATGCGGGCCACGTGACCGACGAGGCATCCGAGAACTCCACCGAAGACTGCGACCAGGGCGCCCGCGAGGAGGCCGTACCCGACCCCCGCGATCAGCGTCACGATCCCACCGACAGCCAGCTGAATCAGCGTGGAGGCGAATCCAGCTGTGTTCGTCAGCAGCCTCCAGCCCGACCGCCGGTCAGACTCCGGGACCGTTGACCAGGTACCGCTCTCCGTCCGGGGACGGAGAGCGGTACTGCCCCGCCTCAGTGCTGAACCGCAGTGAGAGGAGGGGCGGCGGTGTCTTCGAGACCCCATCCCCCCATCAGGTAGTAATGGACGATGCGGATGGCTGCGATGCCGACGTGGTCATCGAACCCGTCCAGCGCGCCGTACATCGGCGCCAGGCGTTCACGCACGTACGGTTCCATCGCTTCGTAGACCCAGATCGGCACCCCATCCGCGAAGGCGTGTTGGGTCGCATCGGCGAGTGCGTCGATGTAGTCGGCTGCGCGGCACAGACCATCGGCGTCCATCACGGGACCGCGTCCGGGGACCACGATGGTGACATCGTCGGTGACTAGTTCGCGCCATACGCGGGTGGCGTGGCGGAAGTGGAAGTCGTTCAGCAGCCCATAGCGGGCGTCGGCCCGCGGGCCGACGATGAAAAGCACTCCGGTGCCGGCAATGGTGACGGCGAGGTTTCCGGTGCCCTGGCTGGGGCCAGGGTGCGCCAACTGGAGCCGCAGGCCGTCCACCTCCATCGTCTCACCCGTACCGAAGACACGGCGGTGGATCGGCGACTCGCTGCGACCGGCGAGCACAGCCGCGCAGAGATCGTGGGCCACCCCGGTAGCGTCTGGGGCCAACTGGGCCGAGCCGCCAACGTGATCGAGGTGGTCGATCGCATGGACGATGTGGCTGATCGGTTTGCCGGGGACGGTCGCTGCGATTGCCTCCCGAAGGGCGTCGGTGGCGGCGCCGCCGGCCAACGCGTTGATGACCACCACGGACTCGTCTGCCTCGGCGAACAGGCACCGATGATCGTCGGCCGCGAACGTCCACACGCCGTCGGCCAGTAGTTCGATCCTCTTGTTCACAGCGTCACCTCCGTCGCCGGTCCCAGCGTCGACTTGCTGTCGCCGTCGGCGTCCTCGAGGCCCCAGCCGCCGGTCACCTCGTGGGCCATGAACCGCATCAGATTCATGCCGATGTACTCACCGAACCGGAACAGCCGACCGAACTCGCCGGTCAGTCGCTCACGCGCGTACGCGTCCACGGACGCGTAGTGGTCGGGATCGACACCATCGGCCAAAGCCTGCCTGGCAACCTCACCCATCCGCTCGTAGAAGCTGAGATTCTCACCGAAGCCCTTTCGGTCCATCGGCCAGAAGTGCCCGGGCACGAACCTGTCCCAGTCCAACTCCTCCAGGCGGCGCATGCTGCCCAGGTAGCGGTTCAGATGCCAGTCGGGCGCGAACGTGTAGCTGACCCCCGGAATGACCGTGTCAACCATGAACAGCACCCCTGCTTCGGGGAACCAGGCCGCTGCGTTCCCACTGCCGTGGGTGGGGCCAGGATTGATCAACTCGAACTCGATCCCGTCCACCTTTACCCGGGCACGCTCACCTGACCACGTCGTGGTTGGCACCGTCTGCCCGTCGGAACCGCGTGCCTCGATCACCCGCGCGGTTTCCTCATGGGCGAGTACGGTGCTCGCCTCGGGAGCGAAGTCCGACGCGAAACCGGTGTGGTCGAGGTGATCGTGGGAATAGACCACGGTGTGGATCTCGCGGTCCGGCAGCACCCGTGTCAACGCGGTCCGGTACGACGCCGCTGCCGCCGGCGACCAAAAGGTGTCGAAAGCAACGATCCCCTCGTCGCCCTCGGCGAAGATCGTTCGGTAGATGCCGTCGGTGGCAGTCCACAGGCGATCCGAGAGCGGCTCGCAAGACACCGTGGTCGGGAACGCGTAACCGGGCAACGGATCATCGATGGAGAACACTCCGCGATGACAGTTCTCGGTGGTTATCATGCTCATGGCGCTGGTCCTGCCTCTCTGGTGGGTCGATTGGTACGAGCGACTACCGGTACTGCGAAGGGCGGTCGTCGCGCAGACCGAGCGCCAATTCGGCGTTGACTGTGGCGACCCGCTCGACAAAGGCCTCGCCGCGATGCGCCACCTGTCCGCGAGGATCGCCGGTGCCCATGGCGAACGGCCAATCGCTGCCCAGCACCAGCCGCCCCTCGCCGAACACGGTGATTGCCTGATCGACCAGGGACGGATCGTGAGCAAGGCAGTCCACGAACACCCGCCGCAAAGCCTTCAGCGGTGGCTCGGTGAGGGCATTGACTCCGGGCCTCCCCGTGTCCAGGCCGTGCTGCCACCTGCCGGCGACGCCGGCCACGCATCCACCGCAGTGAACGAGGAGCACTCGAAGGTCCGCGTGCCTGGCAAGCACGTCACCGAAAACCAACTGGGCGGTGGCGACCGCCGTCTCGACCGGATTGCCGAGCAGATTCTGCAAGTAGAACTGGTCGAGACGGTCGTCCGGCGAGGATCCTGGATGTAGTAGCAGCAGCCGCCGATCCGCGTCCAGCGCCGACCACAACGGGCCGAAGCACGGGTCTGCGAGTGAGGCAGACCGTCCTCCCGCAGGTCCGCACACCCCCGCAAACCGATGATCCGTACGAACGTTGTCGTACTCCTGGACAGCAAGTACGGGGTCCTCGAGGGGCAGGTAGGCCAGCGGCCGCAGCCGTGGGCGCCCTTCGGTGGCCCGCAACAGGCCATCGTTGAGCGCGCGGGCCCATCGTGCCGTGTCCGAGCGGTGCTGCTGGAAGAGGGGCGGAGGGACGGAAACGATGGCGATGTCCAACCCAGCCCGGTCGAGGTAGGCCTCGGCCTCCTCAGGCCGGTAGAGCGCGGGCGGTCCGAGCGGATTGCCGTCTGCTGTCAGACGCCCGTCGCCAGCTCGCCCGATGCCGGGCAGGTCGAGATCGGCCAGGTCGAAAGCGGGGGCCAGATGGACGTGCAGGTCGACGGCGGTCATGCCGCGACCGCCGCGGCGCCACGAAGCACCTCGTCGATGGCGACCCACACGAGGTCCCGAACCACTCGCTGCCCTGCGGACGCGCCCGGACCGCGGACAGCGACCTCTGCGGCCCAGGACACCGTGGTCGCAGCACCCTCCGCTGCGAACTCCATCCGCAGGCCTACGTCGACCAGGGTGGATCCGCGGCCGGCCTGCACGGTCAGCACGGCCTCCGATGCCTCCAAGCGCTCGACCTCGACAGTGAGCGCGAACGGCATCGGCACGAACAGGTCGCGCGGAGTGAACTGCGCCCGGACGTTGCCGGAGGCATCGATTCGTACGTCGGTGAAGCCGGGTACCCGCGAGAGCGCCCCGAAATCACGCTGCAGCGCCAGCAGAGCCGTCGGGGTAACCGTGGTACTGAAGCGTCCAGTCAGCTTCATCGAGTCACCTGCACCTTCTCGGAGTTCAGGCCGCGTAGGAGGTGGAGCACACGCTCCGGTGGATTGAACGAGTCGAGCACGGTCGCCTCGAGACCGACGGCGTCCTGGATCGCGGCGCTGACCGCGTGCAGCGGCCCACCACCGCCCTCCCCCATGCCCTTGGCCCCGATCGGCGTGAACGGTGACGGGCTGACCACGTTCCCGTAGCGAAAGCTCGGCAGGTCGTACGCCGTTGCCGCGTGGTAGTCGTAGAAGTTGCCCGTGGTCAGCTGCCCGTTCGAGTCGTAGGCGAAGTGCTCGAAGAGCGCCGCCGAGATCCCGTGCGCGGTAGCGCCGTGGACCTGCCCTTCGACCACCATCGGGTTGATCGGAACTCCGCAGTCGTCCACGATCGCGTAGCGCAGCAGTGAGGTCTGGCCGGTCTCCTCGTCGATCTCGACCACGCAGGCATGGATCTGAGTCGCGTAGGTGAGGGTGAGGTTGCCGTACTTGCGTTCCAGGTCGGGGAGGTCGAAGGGCGCGGAGTAGACGGACCGGCCGACCAGACCGACGTCCTCGGCGATCTCCCGGGGAAGCGTGGCCGGCGCGAAGTGAACGATGCCCGCGACCGCGGACAGTGGCAGCGACCGATCGCGGTCACCCGCGACGTGCGCGTGCCCGTCGGCGAGGACGATCTCGCCCGGCTGAGCGCCCAGGGTTGCGGCGGCAACCCGCTTGATCTCCTCCGACAGCTTGCGCGTCGCATTGACCATCGCGCCGATGCCGGTGACCGCGAACTGCGAAGCATAAGAACCGGATGTACCTGCCTGTGCGGACAGTGCCGAGTCGCTGCCGCGTTCGACGTGCACGTCGTCGTAGCTGACTCCGAGCAGGTCGGCGACGACTTGCGCAATCGTCGTCTCGTGCCCTTGGCCGAACGCGACCGCGCCGGTGGTGGCGTACACCGAACCATCAACGCCGATGCGGATCAGCGCAGCCTCGTTGTTACCGGCGAACGGGAGCTGGGGGTTGAGCAGACGAGCCTGCCCGAAGTTGTTCGTACCGGAGTCCAGCGTTGAACCGATGCCGATTCCGATCCGCTTGCCGGTCCCTGCGCACGCCCGCTGAAGTCTGCGCGCGTCGTCGTAGTCGATGAGGTCCAATGCCTTGCGCAACGAAGTCGGCAGATCACCGGAGTCGTAGACGCAGCCATTGACCGTTGTGAAGGGGTACTGGTCCGGCTGCACGTAGTTCTTCAACCGGAACTCGACGGGATCGAAGCCCAGCTTGTGGGCGGCGATGTCCATCATTCGCTCGACCAACCACAGATGCTGCATGCGCGAGTAGCCTCGGTTGGGGTGCGTCGGGCACTTGTTGGTGTAGACCGACCGGTAGTGAACCCGCAGATGTTTGAGCTGATAACAGGCATTGGCGACCTGGGTCCAGATCACCCCACCGAGCGGCTCGTAGCGGGTATAGGCGCCGACGTCGTCGAGTGCCTCGTAGGTCAGGCCGAGCACTGTGCCGTCGGCCTGGAGCGCCAGCCGGACGTTACGGAACCAGCGTTCGTTGCCGTGGCCGCCCGCCAGGTGATGCTCGCTGCGAGTCTCGGTCCAGCGCATCGGGCGACCCAGCTTGCGGGCGAGCAACGCTACCGCGGTCGCCGGGATATGGGTGTTGATCTTGACGCCGAAAGAGCCGCCGAAATCCTTACTCAGCACCCGAAGCCTGTTCGCCGGGTGACGCAGCGCGACAGCCAGGTTCAGGATGGCCAACTGCGGGGTGGCGAAGCCACCTGAGAACGTGTAGGTGTCCACTCCGGGGTCGTACTCGGCGGTGACGACCGTGCACTCGAGCGGTGTGGAGGAGAACCGGTGGAAGTGCAACTCGTCGACCTCGATGACGTGATCGGCGTGCTCCAGTGCGAAGTCGACGTCGCCCCAGTCGAAAAGCGAGTCGAACGCGACGTTGAGACCGATCGGCTCGTGAAGCAGAGGCGCCTCCGGCTCGACGGCCGCACGTGCGTCGAGCACATGAGGAAGCTCCTGGTAGTCGACGGTGACCGCGGCCGCTGCGTCACGTGCCGCTTCGCGACTCGACGCGGCAACAGCGACAACAGGTTCGCCCGTGAACCTTGCGATGCCACCGGTGGCCAGGCACCGGTCGACCTCGGCATCCGCGGGTGGTCCTTGGAGCTCCATGTAAGGGTCGGTGAGTTCGGCGACCTCGTCGGGGAGTAGACAACCGAGGTAGCCGGCAACTGCTTCGGCCGAGGACACGTCGATTCCCAGAATGCGTGCATGGGCGTAGGGAGACCGTACGAACGCCACGTAGGCAAGGTTGGCGACAGGGGTGTCGTCGCCGAACTCGCCCTGGGCCTTGAGCAGTCTGGTGTCTTCCTTGCGCGGCATGGCCTTGCCGGTGAAGTGGCGAGTGTCCGGCACTGTCGATCCGATTGTCATTCTGCGTCCACCTCTTCGTCCGTCCGGCCGTGTGGCGGGGGTACGTTCTGACCCGCCGCGGCGCGGACGGCCTTCACGATGTTGTGGTAGCCGGTGCAGCGGCAGATGTTGCCCTTCAGGGCGCGTCGCACCGACTGCTCCGTGATCTCCTCACCGGAGGACAAGAGATCCGTCGCGGTCATGAGCATCCCGGAGGTGCAGTAACCACACTGGAGCGCGTGGTGATCCGTGAAACATTGCTGTAGACGATTGAGCGTTCCGTCCGCTGCGGACAATCCCGCGGCGGTCTCTACCTCGTCACCGTGGACCTGAACGGCCAGCACCATGCACGACTTCACCAGGGAGCCGTTCCAGCGCACTGTGCACGCGCCGCAGTTGCCGGAGTCGCACCCGATCTTCGGGCCGCGCTTGTCGAGTGCGTCCCGCAACCAGTGCACCAGGAGGGTCCGGTCCTGCACGGCGCCGGTCTCGGTCTTGCCGTCCACGATCACGCAGATCGGACGGGCGGTGTCCTCGAACGTCATTGGGCATTCCTTTCCACGGCGGATCCGATCGCGCGGCGCAACTGGACTTCGGCCATCTCGCGGCGGTAGGTCGCGGAGCAATGCACGTCATCGGCGGTCTGGACGTCTTCCTCGCGCAGCGCGTCGGCCGCGCTGCTGAGATCCGGCGTCACTGGAGAGCCGACGAGACGTTGCTCCACGGCAGGCAGGCGCATCGGCGAGCCGTAGACAGCGCCGAGCACAGCGCGGGCGTGATCGACCACGCCATCGGTCACATCGAGGCGCACCACAGCTCGGGCGACCGCCCACGAGTCGGCGCCTACCTGCAGATGCTCATGGGCCACTACGGCCCCGGCCGGCAGCGGCGGAATCTCGATGGCGACCAGCAACTCGCCGCGCCGTACCGCCGTGGCGAGCGAGCCGACGAAGAACTCGTCCGCAGGCAGTACCCGCTCGCCGTCAGGACCCAGCACCCTGAATCGCGCGCCGAGCGCAACCAGGAGTGGAGGAAAATTGTTGGTCGGGTCGTTGAGGCAGCAGTTGCCGCCGATTGTTCCGCGGTTACGGACCTGCCGGTCGACCAGGCCGGCTGCCATCTCTGCGACCGCCGGGTGGGTTCCCCGTGCGTCCCGGGCAGCGGCGAGGGCGGCATAGGTTGTGGCGGCACCGATGACCAACGTGCCGGTCTCGGTGTGCCGGACGCCCCGAAGCGCGTCGATGCGATGAATGTCCACGACTGCGGCCGGCTGCGCGAGGTCGAGTTTCAGCATGTTGAGCAGCGTCTGACCGCCGGCGAGAACGACGCTGCCGTCAGTCTCCGACAGCATGGCGACGGCAGCACCGGCCGTGTGGGGACGGAGGTATCGCAGGGGTGGCAGAAGCATGACGACCTGACTCTCAGAACTCTGGGTGCGGTGCGGCCACGTGATACATGCCTGCGTGGAACACCAACGGTTCGCCGTCGGCGGTGTCGAAACGCTCGACCTCGCCGATACAGATGACGTGATCGCCGGCATCCACCCACCGCACGGTCCGGCATTCGAACCGGGCGAGGGCGCCGCCGATCAACGGTGCGCCGCCGAGGCCTTCGGTGGTCGGCACGCCGGCGAACTTGTCCGCTGCCGGCGTGGCGAACTGCTTCGAAAGGTCATGCTGTCCAGCAGCGAGTACGTTCACTGCGAAGTGCGTGGCTCTCTCCAGATCGGGCAGGCTCGGCGCTCGTTTCGCCGGACACCACGCCACCAGGGGCGGCTCCAGGGAGACCGAGGTGAACGAGTTCGCGGTGACCCCGATCCGGCGCCCGTCCGGGGTCTGCGCGGTGATCACAGTGACGCCGGTGGTGTACCGGCCCAGCGCGCTCCGCAGCTCGCGGGAACCGAAGTCGCGGGTCATGGCTGCTCCGTCAAGAGTTGTGGTCATGGTTCCTCCGAAGGTCGGATCAGGAGTTCGAACGCCGGTGCGCCACGGGGGACGACGAGTTCGCCTGGAGAGGTGCATCACTCCTGTGTTCGATTGATGCGGGACGCTACGGGCGACGTCCGCCTCCAGCTATCCGTTCGGCGAAGCGACTGTGCGGTTTGCGTCGGAGCAGTCCGGGGCCGCGCGTGACCATCCGCTGTCCGTACTGGGACGGCACAGCGAATGGACGGTAGTCCGCTATCTGGCTGTGTAGCCGCCGTCGACGAGCCAGCTGGCGCCGGTGACATAGGAGGCGTCGTCGGACACCAGGAACGCGATCACGGCCGCGATTTCCTCTGGCCGGCCGACTCGGCCGATCGGGGTGCCCTCGGTCCCCGCCGCGTCCCAGATCTGAGCCTCGTCCTGCGTCGACAAGTGCGGCAGGAAGTGGCGAACCTGCATGGTGCGGGTCGGTCCGGGACAGACGCTGTTCACCCGGATGCCATCGGCGGCGTATCGCGTGGCCAGTGAGGTGGCCAGCTGACGGGTGCCCGCCTTGGTGACGTTGTACGCGAAGCTGGACTGCCCGCCCATCTCCTGCCCGATGAAGGCGGCGATCGACGACAGGTTGACGATCGCGCCGCTGGCCTGTCGTTGCATCGCCGGGATCACGTGCTTGCAGGTGAGGAACTGGCCGCGGAGGTTCACCGCGACGAGCTTGTCCCACTCCTCGACGCTGGTCTCGGTGATGTCCTTGAAGAACAGCTGACCGACGTTGTTGACCAGGATGTCGATCCGCCCGAAGCGGTCGAGGGCGGCGCCGGCGAGAGCTTCGGCGGTGCTCTCGAGCGAGATGTCCCCCGGCACCGCGATGTGTCGGCTGCCCGGCAGTTGGGCGATGAGCTTGTCGAGGTACTCCGCGTGCAGGTCGTTGACGACGAGCTGCGCGCCTTCCTCCGCGAGCCGTAGCGCGGTGGCCAGGCCGATGCCGCTGCCTGCTCCCGTGATGATGGCAGTTCTGCCGTCGAGTTTCATGCGCTTCCCTTCAGGGGACTCGTGCCGGGGTGGTTGGCGGGACGGCCGAAGGCCTGACGCAGCTGTGCGCGGACGATGCGCGTCTTTCCCTGCCGGACGGGCTTGTCGGCCTCACCGAAGTGCTGCGCGATGACCCGCCTGCTGATCTCGTCCTGGTGAAAGGCCGGCGTCAGATCGGCAGGGTCGTTGAAGTTGTCGCAGAACCGGTTGGCCAGGATCTGCTGCGGCGAGGTGTCACCCACTGACCCGGTACTGCCGTACTGGGCCAGCAGCAAGCTCTGGCCGGGCTTGGTGAGCGGCCGGATGAGAGTGTTGTTGAACTCCTCGGTCCATCGGTTGCGTTCCCAGAAATCTTCGGCGGTGTCGCGCATCCATGCCGCGTCGAGTGCCCGGTCCTGGCGTTCGACAATGCTGGCGACAAGATTCCGCGCCATCTTGTTGCCGTTGTTCGCGCCCTGCCCACTGATCGGGTCGAGCGAATGCGCGGTGTCGCCGAGCGCCATGACGTGCCGGCCGGACGGCAGCGTTCCCACGACCTGGCGAACCTCCGGGGTGAACGAGCCGACCAGCCATGAGTTCGCATCGCAGGGCACGGCGTCGCGGACCCACTCGGCATCCCAGGGAGCGAAGCGGTTGATCACCGACTTGCCGCGCTCGAGTGCCTCGTCGGCCGAGCCCGACCCCTGGAAGACGTCCATCGGACCGCCAGGTCGTGCCTCGAACACCAGGCTCCACGACGGCGCTCCGTCCTTGGAGTACCACGGCACCCAGAACATCTCTCCGTACCGGGCGAAGAAGTTGAACTTCACTGGCGTCAGGTGCGGTGCGTACGGCATCTGCATCCCGACGCCCGTCACGTTGACCATCGTCAGGTTCCGCTGCGGGCGTACCCAGGTACTACGCCCTTGATCGCGCGGAAACAGCCGGTGAATCTCGCCTCGGCCGGCGGCCACCACCACGAGATCATTGTCCGCGGCGATCTCGTCCAACTGCCCGAGATCGACGTTGCCGATCTCGGTCTTGCCGCCTCGCTCGGCGAACGCGCGCATCCATGTTGCGCTCTGCAACCGCAGGTCGATGGCCATTGCGGGTCTCGACAGGCGCCCCAGCAGCGTCAGCAGCGCATTGTGTGGATTCTTCGCGGTGGAGAAGTGCAGGTGAATCCCATCGATGTGTGGGGCTTTGTCGCGCCAGTAGTCGAGCCCGAGATCACGCTCATAGGACAACGCGACGTCGAAGCGGGCGGCCGTGCCCGTCGGCCGGGCGCGCTCCAGGAAATCCTCGGGTGTCTTGTCGGAGAACAAGGTGACTTCGTAGCCTTGGCGTAGGAGATCGTGCGCGGCGAGCAGCCCTGCTTGCCCGGCTCCGACGATCGCGATGCGTCTCATTGCGAATCTCCTCACGAATGCGGTGGTCACCGGACCACCGCTGCTCGATTGAGTTGCCGACGGTAGAGCCGGGCTCCGCGCGCCAGGTATCCGTCTGGCGCGGCTGTTGTACGTTTCACGCAATCGCGCTGTTTCGGACGTCGTGCCCCGAGGCAGCAGTGGCCTATGGTCGAACCAACGGTTCCAATGACCTGCATCACACACGAGGTGACCATGTCCGAACATGGTGAAGATCAGCCGCCGGCCGCGGAAGCGCTTCCGCTGGCCCGGTATGAGCGCCTGGACACCCGGGACGTCGACGAGGCCCGCGAACTGGTGGCACGAGACTTCTGTGCGCACCAGTTGTTGCCCCTGACTCGCCACAGCTCTCTGCACACGCGATTCCACTCCGTGCGACTGGGTGGGCTCGGGTTGCACTATCTCGACTACGGTGCGGAGGTCCGCGTGGCCCCCGGTGAACTACGGGACTTCTTCCTCGTCCTGTTGCCGCTGGCCGGAGCCGCCGAGGTCACGTCCGGCAACGAGACGGTGCTCGTTCACCCATCGGCCGGTGCCATCCCGGCACCAGATCGGAAATTCGTCGTACGGTGGGGTGCGGGTAACAGGCAGTTGATCGTCCGGGCCGACCGCGGTGGGCTCGAGCGTCACCTGAGCAAGATGCTCGGCAAGCCGCTCACCGAACCGCTCATGTTCGACCTCGGCGTGGACATGACAGCGCAGACCATCCGCTCGTGGCGCAATGTCGTCGACCTGCTGTGCCGCGAGGTCGATGCCGAGACCGGGCCGTTGGAACAACCGCTCGCGATGCGGGAGCTGGAGCGTCTGGTGTTCAGCCGGCTGCTGCTGGCACAGCCCAGTAACTACAGCGCTGCCTTGCACCGCGAGCCGATGAGCGCCGCGCCCAAGATGATCAAGCGCGCGACGGAACTCATCGAAGCACACGCAGCCGAGCCACTGACCGTCGAAGACATCGCCGAGGCAGTCGGCGTCAGTGTCCGAGCTCTCCAGGAGGGGTTTCGCCGACACTTCGACACGACACCGATGAACCACCTGCGCGAGATCCGCCTTCGCCGCGTCCACACCGCGCTGAAACTGGCCGACCCGGCTCACACCACCGTCACCGACCTCGCTCTGCAGTGGGGCTTCCTTCATCTCGGCCGGTTCTCCGTGCAGTACCGCCAGCGCTTCGGCGAACTCCCCTCGGCCACCCTGCGTGGCTGAGACACGGTCGCGGTACTCGAAAGCCGTCGGACTTTCTTTGTCAGTACTGCGGCGTGACGCGTTCAAGGAGAGGATCAGATTCTCGGAGCCCGCTGTCCTTGACCTGGGTCCGCACGCTCCCCTCGACGATCTGGAAGCTGATCACTCGCACGACTGGGGTGTGTGCGCTCTACCGGGGCACCAGTCTCGCGGCCGAGAGGGCGTTCTTCGCCATCGGCTCGCTGCCGCCGCTGATCTTCGCGCTGGCCGGCAGCGTCGGCTTCGTCGCGAACCGGCACTTCGAGGTCGAGACGATCGAGGACATCAAGCTCCAGATCGCCGATATCACCGCTCGGGCGCTGACCGACGACTCGGTCAGGACCGTCATCGTGCCGACCCTGAACCAGGTGCTGAACGGCGGCCGGCCGGACGTGATCTCGGTCGGTTTCGTGCTGGCGCCGTGGTCCGGCAGCCGCGCGCTGAACGTCTTCGTCGACACCATCACGATCATGTACGGGATAGGCGGCCGGCGCGGCATCATCCGCACCCGGGCACTGTCCTTCAGCCTGTACTGCGGCGCGCGCTGGTGATCGGCGTGATCGACCTCCCGCTGGTCCTGGCCGGCCCTGACACGGTCGACGCACTGCTGCCGCACCGGGTCGACTTCCTGAATCAGCTCTACTGCCCCGTCGTCACCATCTTGTCGGCCGGCTTCCTGAACACCCTGTACCACCTGTCGGTGCCGGTCCGGACGATCGCGGTCGTGCTCTGGCTCTACATGTCGGTGATCGCAGTACTGGTCGGCGCGGCACTGAACGCCGTGGTCGATCGCCAGTGGCCGCACGAGGCGCGGGAACGGCTGCCATGAAGCCCGCTGTCGTAGGAGTCCTGCTCGCGGCCGGCGGCGGGAGGCGGATGGGGCGGCCGAAGGCGCTGGTGACGGACGCATCAGGCGTCGCCTGGGTCGTGCGGTCGGTCGACGTACTACGTAATGGTGGTTGCGCAGAGGTGGCGGTGGTCCTCGGGGCCGCCAGCGACGAGGCAGCTTTGCTGTTGGCGAATCACGACGTGACCATTGTGCCCTCGCCTGAGTGGTCGACAGGAATGGGGGCGTCGGTCCGCCGTGGCCTTACCTGGGCCCGATCGACCAGGGCCGAGGCCGCCCTCGTGCACCTGGTGGACCTGCCCGACGTGGGAGCGGACGTCGTACGGCGAGTGCTCGCAACTGGAATTGGCCCGGACGCGCTAGCTCGGGCCTCCTACGGTGCGCAGGCCGGGCATCCAGTACTGATCGGGCGGTCACATTTCGCCCCGGCGGTGGCCGCCGCCGTCGGCGACCGCGGCGCCGGTCCCTACCTGCGCCAGGCGGGCTGCCTTCTCGTCCCCTGCGATGATCTTGCTCATGGCAACGACCAGGACTATGCGACCGACCCCTGACGGTACGATGGCAGATCGTGCCCCGGGCCTGACCGCATCGTACGGACGAGGATCGAGTCCGGGTTCCGCAGCCAGAAGTCCAAGGCCTGCAGCAGCATCTGACCCCTGACCACCGCCAAGGCACCATCCGGGCGCTCTCCACCTCGGACTCCTGCAACTCGGTGCTGCAGGACGCGGTGGGGTTGCTGCTGTTGATCGAGGCGGCTGGCACGTCGTCTTGCCGCTCCCGACGGCATCCGTGGTCCCACCATCCTCCGACCCTAGAACCTCACCGAGAAATGGCAGCGACACGCCCAGGCCCACCGGTTGCGCCCAGCAGCCTAGTCAGACGACTTCATTGCGGTCGGAGTCACGATAGCTGTCCAGCGAATGCGAACGCTTCAGCAGCGACGACTGCATCAGCAGTATTCCGAATGGCTCGTCGCTCAGAACTCTCGGGACTTCACCGCTCTGACTGACCGATCGGACGATCCGCATCGGGTCGCCGGCACCAGCCTGACCCGCACGCTACCGAACGTCGACGCCTCCAGCTACGTCCTGGTGATGACCCACAACTTCCTGCGCGACGGCGAGTACCTGGCCGCGGCACTCGCCGCTCCAGCCAAGTACATCGCCGTACTCGGACCCCGTCCACACGCGACACGGCGACTGTGCCGTACAGAACCCCGACTCGCGAGGCTGGCGGCCCCGGCAGCGAGACCGATACTGCGCTTCGGGAGTACGACCAGATCTCCCGGTCACGGACAACGATCCTGCCGATTGCGGACACGCGCCGCCGAGCGGCGTTGGTAAGAGCTCTCTGTGTTGCCACCGGCCATGCAGATCCTCAGCGAGCGGTCGAGAAAGCGCGAGAACTCGTCCGGCCCCTCGAGAGGTCACCGAAGCCCACGGGGGTCACTCCCCGAGCCCGGAAGAAGCGCTCCGAACGCCAAATCCGCGACATAAGCGGGATCGGCCCAGGTCTCTCAACGCCCAGAGGCTACGACGCAAAGTCGGTGCAATCAGTCGTGTCGAGCTCATTCAAGAGCAACCGACGTCAGCACTGAGATAAAAGCGGTCGTCTACCGGAACCTCGGCCGACATCAGCGCGACGCCGTAGATTGCCTGTCCGGCTGAGTCATGTTGCGCGAGCCACCGGCTGTACTCGCCGAGCATGACGATCCTCCCGCTCCACTCGCTAATCAGCGACTGATCCACCGTGACTCTCTATACTTCAGAGGTGCAGAGCAGAACCATAGAGGTCCTCGTCGAGGCCATGAGAGCTGGCGGCGGACCTAGGTCTGAGACTTTCTTCATTGCTCAGGGTTTGGGTGCTGCATACAGCTCAGTAGGCAAGAACTACGGGATCCAGAAGCACGTCAACGCCGCTCTACTACAAGCCGAGCGGGAAGGGCGCCAGGATGAGGTCGTGTGCGCTGGACTCGCCGCGTACGGCCTGGACGAGCTAGCACCTAGAGGAAATGAGAATCGCGTGTCCCACCCGAACGGTCCGAAGCCCAGTTCGACTAGCCGTCTTTTCATCTCCCACGCATCGGCAGATGCAGATCTCGCCGACGCTCTGGCAGATCTTCTGCGCCTTGGCACTGACCTGCCCTCTGAGCGGATTCTCTGCACATCACTCGAAGGCATGACTATCCCAGCGGGCACAAAGGACTATCTCGAGTTCCTTCGCATCCAAATCTCGGACGCTGGTCTAGTTCTCCCCCTCTTCACACCCGCCTTCTTCGACAGCGAAGTCTGCCTGATCGAGGTTGGCGCGATGTGGGGACTGGGGCAGAGCGCTTTCCCGCTGATCGTTCCTCCTGTCGACTTCGCCCGAGTGGAGAAGTTGCTCGGCAAAGTCCAGGCAGCCAAGGTCGACCAAGAGAAGGGTCTGTCCGAACTCCACGATCGCATCGTGCAGGTTTTCGGCCTTACTGCCAAGACGCCCATGTGGAACAAGAAGCGCACACAGTTCGAGGCGAAGCTCCCAAACCTTCTCAAGAACCTTGCAGAGGGCACCCGCATTCCTGTGGCTGACCTCAAGGCGGCCAAAGTGCAAAGTGCCAGACACAAGGCCAAGGCACAAGCTCTCGAGAAGGAGGTCAGCGAACTCCGGGACCAACTCGCTGACATGACGGCCGCCAAGACCCAAGAACTGTTCAGGGCGGCAACCCGGCCGAGGGGCACAGAGATCGAGGAGTTCGAGGCCGCCGTTGAGGTAGCTCAGGACGCCCTCAAGGGATTCACAGGTGGCGTGACGGAGGCCATCTACGAGGAGCGGGGTCGGGGTGAACTGTTCCGCCCGGAACAATTCAGCACGCAGCAGGATGAAGCCGAAGCGGCCCTTCGTGACGATCTTCTCAAGTACGACGAGGACAACGGTGGCTACTACCTGAATACAGACGACCCCGAGATCGAGAAAGCTATCGACTCCGTAGGCGAGTTGTTCGATAGGCAGTGGAGCGACGAGGTCGAGTCGTGGTTCAGAACCACGTACGGGAAGCGCCTCTCGGTCAAGGTGCGCGCCACATGGGCAGCCCTGGATCTCCTTTGATCCGCCCGGTGGTCCAGGCTTCTCATCCGAGGCGTCACTCTTGTTGGGTGGACCTTAACCTCTGTGCCATCTGTTGGACGCGGCCGGCTGAACCTCGAGAGCGAGATGAGATCATTCATTCCGCTCACTTGGAACTGGGAGCCGCGCCAGCACTCTCTCTACAATCGTGGCCGGATCGTCGAGCCGTCCACCCTTTGACAGGGCCGCCGCGGCGGCAGGGAGCTGTGAAACCGGATCCGGCAGATTCAATTGTTTCGCGACGTGGCGGGCCCGAAGGCAGCCGGCCACAAGGTCGTCGAGATGCCGACCGCCCTCAAAGCCCAGGAGCGCAATGGCGGCTAGGACCCGTGTCGACAGGCCAGCCTGCTGGTAGGCCTTGGCTGCGCCGATCATCGCGGCATGCTGCCAGTCGCTCAACCTCTCGGGGCGGCGCTCCTTAATGTGAGCGTATAACTTCAAAAGGTCGTCGAAGGGGGCTGGTTGCCAAGCCCACCAGGAGGGCCTGGCCAGTACGAGAGCCCCCGCCTCGGGCAGCCAGCCGGTCTGGTCCCCGAGCGCGATAAGGTCTTCGATATGGAGTACGACATCGACTACGAGATCCGCGGCCAGATCTTGGTTTGTTGTCGCAGTGATGGCGAGGACCGAGTCATAGCTTTCGGGAGTCCTCGCGGACTGGAGACCTCGATCGCGCAACGCGTCAACCAGGGCCGGTGTTCCAAACGCCAGCACGCCGAAATGTCGCGCCAACCGTCGCAGGCCCAGGTCATCACTCCACAACGGCAACTGCTGGTCGTGAGCTAGCTGGATTGGAGCCAGCCAAGCGGAATGAGACGGTTCGTCGGCCAAACGTTCGAAAAGAGGCAGTTCCCGCACTGGCCTGATCGCCAGACCCTCCGCGAGTTGCTCAAGTCTTGTCGAACGTCGCATTTGTCGGATGAACTCATCGTCACCTAGTTCGCTGAACGTCATCGCATCGCGGTCATAGTCCCATGTCGTGCTCCCAGGGCTACCGGCCAGCCCTCGGATGTCGAAGACCGCACGATGGACGTCATACAGCGAAGGGGTCGGGTACTGCAGTGCACGAAAGTGACCGTCGAGGTGGGACAGAGAGCCGTCAGCGGTGAGAGTGAGCAGGGCGGCCGTTTCGATTACTACAACCCCATCGATCGCACCACGTGCGTTGGCGACTTCATCTTCATGTTCGGCGTCGTCTGCGGCCCCAGCCACGAGCGGTAGGAGTCGTTGGATCAAGAAGGTGGCGTAGCCACTCCTGCGCACCGACGTCAGGATTCCGACTGGTGCGCGTGACTCCTTCGCAGCCTCGACGAGGTTCAGCAGCGGCTCCGCGGTCGCAAGCGTTCGCGTTTGCTCGGTAATCTGTTCAATCAGATCCTCGGGCTCTCCGCGGAGCACTGTCACACCTGTGGCGCTGCCGAACTCCTCAACCAGGCCGTTGAGGGCAATGAAAGCTTGGCGGTGGAGATCTGCAGGGACTGAGCCCTGAGCGATTCGACGCCTCGCCTCAAGACTTGGATCCGTATCACCGTCCTTCGTTTCGCGGGCTATCGTGGTTGTGATTATCCGACTTAGAAGTGCAGTGGAGAGCGCTGGTTCGTTGAAACGACGCGCGAGCGTCAGTGCCTCGGAGGCAAGCGATTCGTCCCACCTCGCTACGCCGTTGACCTTCAGCCACAGAATCGCCTGATGATAGTCGCGAACACTCGGCCGATACTGTTGCCATATCTCCGAAGCCCTCATCAGTCTGCCGAGCTCGACGAGGCAGACAAGCAGGTTCCAGACTTCGGAGTCACGAGGCTGGGCCGAGAGAGTCAGCACCTTTGACAGGTGCTCTTCAGCCTCATCCCAATCGCCGCGATCCGAGGCCTGCTGAGCGAGGAAGGTCAGAAGCGACCTGCGCTGGTAGGAAAAGCCAGTCTGTGCGATTGCCGCACGGGCAGCTTCCTCGGCGTGATCATCACCGCCCTGGATCAGTATCTCCGCGCGTGCGACGACGAAGAACGAACTTCGGGTCGATTCGTACAGCGTGAGACACGCCTCGGCTGCCTCGACGAACCGTTCTGCCGCTACGAGTTGCCCGATCAGGTGTTCAGCTGCTCCCATGTCGGTCCTCGCAAGGCTTCGGAGCTGAGCGAGGGCTGCATCCGTGTTCACCTGTATGTCCGCCAACGCCTCGATCAGACGCATGTCACTGGCTTGAATGATCGAGCGCTCGACGAGAGGCCTGATCGCCTCCGTCATGTTCACACCGTGCGACGCGAGCGCTATCGATGCATGCAGAACCCCGACGTAGTCATCATCGTGCACGGCCCGTTCAAACTCCTGCTCTAGAAGGGCTCGTTCCTCTGTAGGGCCAAGGTCTAGTGCTCCGACCCGCAGCCTCGTCACATTGTCCTGAACCTTTTCACCGAGCTGGGATGACAAGCTTTCAACGAGATCGCGGCGGCCGGCGTAGCTCGCGGCGACGAGTGCGAACCGTCGGACCTCAGGATCTGCAGCCTCGTCGGCAGTCGCGCTTCCGATAGGGCTAGGAAGAGCGTGGGCAAGAACGTCATCGAATTGTCCGAGAAGGTAGTGGGCCATCAGGAGCTGAACAAGAGTCTCGAGCGTCGGCCCTGCCCACTCGCGTCGCTGCTGGTGGGCCCTGTTTAGCAGATCTATCGCTTCGAGGAGGTGATGATCGGGCAGTTGGCCCGCCTGCACACGCCTCAGTGTGATCTCCGCTACCCGGAGCATCGCGTCGCTGCTCTCGGGATCCGCCTCCAGAGCGAGCAATGCATGCCGACGAGCCACGTCCAGTTCGTTCGCACGCCGGGCCTGGTCGCTCAAGAATGCTTGAACAGCCACTGTCGTTCGCAGTTCCTCGGTATCGTCGAGAAGCGATGGGGGAACTGTGCGTGCGCCTGCATCACCGGCTGGATGGTTGAGAAGGGATCGGCCGATGGCAATCAGCAACGCGCCGGAGTCTGCCCGTTCAGCAGCAATGAGAAGTTCCTCAGACCGCACTGCGTCGTAGGGCATGACGTTCAATGCCGCAGCAGCCAGCAATGCTCCTGGGTCGGGAACGGCCTCCGATGCTCGTTCAAAGGCGTCGGCGCTTAGGTCGCAGTGGTCATGCTCTGCCGCGTAGCTTCCGAGTGCTTGCCACGACAGCGGAGTGTTTCGGCTCAGCCAACCAGGCCTGGTCAGGAGCAACGACTGCACGGTTGCGCGCGGATTTCCCCGTCCCTCGGCCAGGTGCACTGCCAAGACTCTTGCATCGATCAGGGCGTCGTCGGCGAGCTTTCGAAGTGCTGTTTTCGTCTGTGGGGGCAGTTGGGACATGGCAAGGTCGTAACGCTCGGCCGCACGCCGCTCGATACCGCTCGCGATGTGTGTCCACAGGTCATCCGCATCGGCGACGGTATTGGACTGTGGAACTTCGACCTTGAATCCTTTCCCGGTCGACTGAATCGTCTGTTCCGAGATGTGTTGCCAGTAAGCAACTCGCTGCTGGATGTCCACCAGGACAACGAGCACAGGCAAGGCGTGCTCGAGCCAGAGACGCGCCTTCTTCTTGGCGAATCGGAAGATCCAGCCGTCCTTCGTCGGTTCGCTGAAGTAGCTCGGCCCAGACTTGATCTGCAGTGCGAGCAGACGACCAGTCCCAGCCCCTCCTGGGGCCTTCTCCACATGCGCGTCGATGCCCTGATCACTAATCGGTTGGTCTCGGAAGAACCAGTCCATCTCAAGAGCCTGCTCTTCAACCGTGTTGACGCCTCGACGGTTCGTAAGCTCGGTCATCGCTACCCTCCCGCGTCCAAACGCTAGCCGCTGTGAACCTCGGCGAAGCCATCGGCTTACCGATGACTGACCTGCTTATCCATCATCGCGGAGTCCACCGACACTACGTGGTCACGGCGCATGGCGGCACCGCCAGGTCCAGAGCGTCTGGCAGTGTCTTATTCCTTCTCCGACACACAGCCGTGCTCTACGAGGCTCGCTAGTCGCTCAGACTCGTGCTCTGACGACATCTCGCCAAGCCTGTCGATCGCACCAGTGTCGTCTGCTTGACCCGCAGCGCGGTACCAGCGCTCTGCCTCGCGACGATCACCCCGCTGTCGGAGCAGGTCACCAAGGTTGACCATCGCGCTGACGTGACCGCGATTGGCTGCGGCCCGGAATGACCGCTCGGCCTCCGCCGTATGTCCTTGCTGGGCTTGCCATGCGCCGAGATTGTTCATCGCATCGTCGTCACCGCTAGCCGCGGCGGCGCGAAACAATCGTCCGGCTTCCTCGAGGTCACCTTGCGTGCTGACCAGGATTCCGAGGTTATTCATCGCTGGAGGGCAGTTGACGGCCACTGCTGCGCGTAACCACCTTTCGGCCTCTCGCTCCTGGCCGCGCTGCGCCTGGATGCGCCCGAGATTGTTCATCGCGTCGGGGAGGCCAAGTTCGGCGGCGGTGCGGTACCACCGCTCGGCCTCGGTTTTGCGCTGTTGTTCCAGCAATAGGCCGAGGTTGAACATCGCGTTGACCTCGCCTAAGGCACTCGCCGCACGAAACCAGAGTTCGGCCTCCGCTTCATCGCGTCGATCGGCCAGCAACGTGCCGAGATTGCTCATTGCCTGGGCATCGTTCAGCATGGCCGCGGCGCGAAACCAAGGCTCTGCCTCGACCGAGTTGTCGCGTTCGACCAGCAACTGGCCGAGGTCCGCGCGAGTGTCAGATGGGCAGGAGTACTCGCCCGGCAACCGCGACGACAGCGCCACGGTAACTTCAAACTGTTCCTCGCATGGAGCAGCCCAATGGACAATCAGGAACTCGGAAGCCAACCTGCGGGAACCGTCGTTCGTGCCATCACCGCCGAGCGCCGCACGCTTGACTGACTAGCTATCTCACCCAGGATGCCGGTACCAGCCCCTCGCCTTCACCGCGCCATCGTTGGATCACTGAATCCTGAAACCAGTCATCCTGAAGATCGGCGTGATCCAACACTATTATCTGGAATCCGCCGGATGCGTGAACGAATGTATTCAGCTCCGTGTAAATTCTTCGAATTCCATCACGATCGTCATCGGTGATATCAGGGCTATCAAACGAAACGTCTGGTGGAAAATAGACCTGCGATGGCTGATCAAGAACCAGGAAGCGGGGCACGGGACGCCGCTCCTCCAGAAAGTGCTCATGCAGCGCCAGCAGGGTTGCTATGTGATAGCCAACCCAGTTCTCACCGCTTCCGATCTGATTCAGCCGATACGAGCCACCAGCAGTGTCGACCACCACAGTCAGATTCCGGATGTCGAGGCGAGCAGGTGCCGGCGAGTGCTCCAACTTCAGGTCAGTTGCAAAATCTGTCATCGAGTGGGATATCCGAGACAGCGCGCTCGCCAGACGCTCCGCGGCCGCATCCGCATCCAGATCTGCCCGGAGCTCCTCGATCTCAGCTGCGAGCTCAGCGATTCGCTCGTCAAGGAATGCAGACTCCACCTCGCGATTAACGCTCTCCAGATACAGCGATATCCGGCCGCGAACCGCAGCTCTTTGCAATGACTGATCTCGGAGGGACGCGAAGAGTTCCTGCGTCGCCGTAGCTTGATCGATCGCCAACTGGTTCAGCCGAAGCCGATCGGCCAGCTCGGCCAGCCGAAGCTCGTTCTCCCCCAGGATGGCTTGAAGTCGAGGTAACTCGTCGCCAACGTCTTGAATCTCGCTCGCAACACGCTCTAGCGAACGCCGAATCTGATCCACATCCGTAACGGGGTCGGGCAGTATCGAGTCGCAGATCGGGCAGGTGTCGGCGGCCCCAACTTCGTTCCCGATCCGGAGCAATCCAAGTGAACTCAGCCGAGCGTGCTGCTCGCCGGCCTCACCGGCAAAGTCCGACTCATAACGCACAAGGCTGCGCAGTCGAGAGATCTCGCGCCGCAAGTGATCGTGCTCTGTACGAACCCCCTCCCGCTGTTCCAGCAGCTCGCCAAGTAGGCCATCACCGAGCACCGGCGCTACCCCCTCAGCCCCAACTCCCGTGCGAGAAGCACCGAACAGCGCCTCAACAAGCTCGGCCTGGGTCATGTCACCCGCGGGCTCCATAAGGCCGACCGCAGCCGCCTCCACAGCCAGCAGACGGGCACGGTCGTTCGGCTCGCTGATCGCTCGCTCGTCAGCTGCGCGCTTCTGCAGGGCCCGGAGCGACCGCTCCTTCGCTCGAAGCTGATCCTGCTTGAGAACGAAGAACGGGTCGACGACACCCAGGAAGAAGGGCAGCACGTCTCGAATCGACTGCGGAACCCATTCCTCATTCTGACCGTGAAACAATAGATCCGGGCTCGCGACTTCATCCTGCGCCTGCAAAACAAAGTACAGCGCATGCCGGACGGTCGCGGCGTAAGATCGCCGGCTCCCGCCGCCTACGTCTGTTAGATTATCGCCAATGCCGAGAATCAGCGAAAGGCGCTGAACCGCGCTGTCGACATCTGAATTGAGGGCCAACTCAGCCAACTCTGGAGCGCCTGCCGTCGAGCCACCGCGGAACGAAAGATGCATCTGCGTACTGACACTTCGCTTTTCCTGGGGAGCAGGACGTGCCACTAGCAAGACGCCATCAGATGTCTCTAACTCCAGAGCATAGAATGCGACAGTATCGCGGATCACTCCGGCCGGAACTGGGTAGTCGGCGCTCCCCAGGCAATACGAGACGATGTCGAGCACTGAGCTCTTACCCCTCGCAGACGCCCCTGTTATGACATTGAGCCGATCGAGCCTGAACGGTAGCGTATGACGCTCGCCCTGATAGTTGAATAAGTGGATCGCACGGATCTGAAACGTCACGGTCGAACTCCTAGGAGCGCGAGAACTGTAGCTGGGCTACCTGCCTGAGAAAACCACCGGCCGAGATACCTGGCTGCCCGCTGCGTTACGACCACCTCGGCCGAATCTCCACGCGCGGACTTATGAGGCCCATGACCGCCAAGCGTCAGCGTCGCGTCACTTAGGATGACGATGTCCGCTCTCAGGCCAAACAGCAGACCTTCGTTGACGAAGGGCACCAGCGACGCCATTCTCGGCGGCAACTCGGCTCGCAGCCGAGGGTTCCTAGAGATCCAACTGGTCACGTTGGTTGTGATGACGTTTGTCAACGCGTCGCGGGCTCGTGGGTACAGCGCGATGCCGGAAATTGGATAGGCGAGCACAAGCGGCATCGGCGCAGCAGACGCTTCGAGGTGACCTTCGACAGCGCGACGGAGCACAAGAGCAATGAAGGCGGGATTCAGCAATGCGGCAGTCTCGGATGAGGCGACCGCCATACTTTGGCGACTCAACTTGTCACCGGCTCAAGAAGGGACACCAGACGAGCCTCGAAGTCTGGATGCCAGCCAACTCGAATCACATCAGCTAACATATGCAGCGAGCCTCTGATGAGGAACCGCTCCGTACACATTGCCCGAACAGGCGGCGCGCTTGCCTCCTCGACCCAGGCATACACCTGCTTCGCGACCGCCACCTTCTGATCTTCGAGCGCGTCGTCCGAGAGTTCGTCGGCCAGTCGGTTGAAGACATATCGCCATTCCTCTATCAGTCGGCGTTCATACTCCTCTAGCTCACCTGGTATCAGGAGACCCTGGCGAACCCATCGGGACCGCTGCGTGAATGCTCGCAGGTAGTCACGGACAGCATCGCCTATTCGCACGGCCCCAATTCTGGTCAGTCTCAATTGCTCGACGAAGATCCTCTCGGCGAATGCATTGACGTCTGGCACTCCCGAAGTCTCGATATCTGCCGCGATTGGTAAATTGTCCGGCAAAAAACGCTCACGTAGATCGCTCACATACCCATCGAGTTCTTCCCCCGAGATATAGGGGCTCCGGCGTCCGGCGAGAGCACGCAGACACTGCTGGAACCACCATCCCTCCAGCATCTCGACAAATGCATCGAGGTGCACACGTCGCACGCACATCGAACAAATTCGACGTATCTTGTCGAGCACTTCCTCGACTCTGTCCGCCGTGCCCAGAATGATCACACGTTCCAGCAAGGCTCCTTGCTCACTCTCAGTGAGCGCATTCCACGCCTGAATCGCCTTCTGTAACTCTTTGTTGGTTGAGGTTGCAGCTGTCTTGCGGAGCATCGCCAACGCCCCGCTGATGTCGCGATTCTCGGGACCGAGCCGACTGGCGGCCGAATCGCCAGAAACAGTCGCCGTCGTCATGAGATATAGCCATGTCGTTGAGATCTCGAGCGAGCCGTCGGACAGCCCGACGCACCAGATCCGCAGAGTCTTCCATAGATCCACACTGGCATCGCTCAACGAGGTTCCGTCGGCTCGATGCTTTAGTTGCAGTCGCTCCGAGTTGGCGTCGGATACGTACTCGACATCGTCGGCGGCCTCAACTCCGATCTGCCAGTCGAGACCGTGTGGCAGCGCATCGAGGGCGCGATTTAATGCGACCCTGAACTGGTACGCAAAGCCGAGGGCTGAGGCCCCCGCCTCAAATTTCCCCTTGTCCCCGACTGCCATCCCCACAGCTCCTTACACAATCAGAGGCCTGACCAGTGCCGGATGCACAGAGTAGCCGACACGGTCGAAATGGGCGATACTTCGACTGCTGACGGAGCGTGCGACGCGGCTGCCTGTTGCGACCGTGCACAGGCCTCCTGGGAACGCGAATTCTGGACACGAAGTACTAATCGCCGGCGTCTGCGGCTCCGTTACACGGTCCCGCCGGACCAGCCGGGCTCGACTGCCATCCGGCGCAGGCGCCAGCTCGTTGTAACGCTTCGTGATCGATCGCGATAAGGGGGTAGGGAGCCAGGCCGCTGCACTCGGGTCGTGCCATGTTGGCAACTGTGCCGAAGCGATCTGATGCCCTACTCGGGCTAGACGATTGGGGTGGCTATCGGACCACCCACTGGTTGCGGACTTCGACAGCGCCGCGAATCATCCGCTGACGCCACAGGAGGTGGCTCAGCAGAGTAATACGAAGGTGCACCGGGTGTGCGGATCCGGCCACCGCTGGCCCGCCAGTCCGGACAACCGGGTCAGTATGGGCTCGGGGTGCCCGGACTGCGGTGGTACCCCGTGAACGACGGGAACCGATTTTCGATGCACTGCTCCGACAAGGCCTTGCTCGATCAGTGGGACTCCGAGAGCAAGGATCTGACTCCGGACGATTTCTCGGTCGGCTCGAGCAAGCGGGTCTTGTGGAGATGTGTTGAGGCCGAGGACCACCGTTGGCCGGCGAGCATCGACAAACGGGTCGCCGGCAGCAACTGCCCATTCTGTTCGGGCAAGCGGGTCTCGTCCACCAACTGCCTGTCCGTCCATCGGCCGGACATCGCTGCCCCATTAACGACAACCACCCTCCTTGGCCAGCCCCAGTCAGCCGACGCACTGGCGGTTGGGTTCGCCGTGGACCGGGCTGTCCAAGCTGCCGTCTCGCACACAGCTCCGTACAAGAACTCCGGCAGAAGGCAGAACTAGCGACGGTCTTGCCGATCGATGACGAGAGGCGAACAGCCCGGGATGCCGCAGGCCGGATTGCCAACGTTGACATGGTCGCCGAGGACGCTCGCACAGGGCTGCGCCTGATCCTTGAGTTTGATGGGGTCTTTGGCACAGAACGGCGACGAGCGTTGCTCGAGACACCGCGAAGGCTGACCGGATCCGACAGGCCGGGTGGACCGTTGTTCGCATCAGGGAAGCCGAACTCGAACGTCTCGACCCGACATTCGACCTCGTAGTCGATCCGCTGCTCGCTCCCGAAGAGGTCGCAATACGAGTCCTCCAGCACCTCGTGGTCTTGGGTGTCCTCGAACCTTCAGCGGCTGACGCGTACAAGAACGATGAGCTGCCACGTGCCAGTGCGACAGCTGACGCGTGGATCTGAGCGAAACTCGGCGAGACCGCGCTACCCCGATGGGTACGCAGATATCGTGGGCGGCGCCGGTGGTAAGTCGGAGAGCCTTCGACTGACCCACACTTCCGGACCGTCCCGTGCCTTTGGATGGCGACGTAGGCCTGCGGATCCGACTCCCCACCGACTCAGCCGAATTAGTCGCCGACATTCCGCAGCATCGCTCAGGACCTCAACGCGAACGCATCGCTGACCTGGAGTTCGCCGACACCAGTGCGCCGCTGCAAAACACCGACACTGTCGCTTGCCTGGACGATGACCTCGAAGTGATGCTGAGCAGTGAAAGTGACGAGGTTAGGCACCGGCTGAGCAGCGTCGTACCCAGGGAACTTGCTGACGCGATCGATGATGCACGAGCTTTCGAGGTCAGGCTCGAAGGCGCGAGCCGCAGGGAAACCGAGGTCACCGCGGACAACCTCCTCAACCGGGCGCACAAT
The DNA here is from genome assembly GCF_044453825.1 of Kribbella sp. NPDC051620. Taxonomy (NCBI): domain Bacteria; kingdom Bacillati; phylum Actinomycetota; class Actinomycetes; order Propionibacteriales; family Kribbellaceae; genus Kribbella; species Kribbella sp. NPDC051620. Next base: position 176,226 of record NZ_JBITDB010000001.1, on the reverse strand, counting down.
CTCCGGCGGGGATCCCGACTGCAAGCCTGCCTCTTCACGGGCTTGAGTCTCCTCCGGTCTGACGAGGTATCGTGCATTCCCTCACAGGGGGTGACTTTTGGCTGCTGAGGAACCTGCGGTTGAGCGCGGGCAGCTGCATGTGCTTGTCCGATTTGCGTTGTCACAGCTTCTCGGTCGCAACGAGCACCACCGCTTCGAGCACCTGTGCACTGCATTGGCCAGGCAACGAATCACCCCGAACATCGTGGCAGGCACAGGACCGGTTTCCTCGGGAGGGGACCAAGGACGGGACTTCGAGACCTTCATCGGGTACATGCCGGGACGCGGTCGCGATCTCGCGTCTCGTCTGGGGATCGACGGCAGCGACACCATCGTCTTCTGCTGTACTCTCGGCCGCACGGATCTGGCAGGAAAGATCAGACGGGACATCGCCCGAGCGGTTTCCATCGGATCCACCGTCGACGCAGTCGTCTACTTCGCCGAGCAGGACATTCCCACTGCAACTCGGCATCAGCTCATCCAGGAAGCCAACGACGCGCACCATGTTCGGCTGGAGATCCTGGACGGCCAGACATTGACCGGCCTGCTCTGTGACCGGGACACCTTCTGGATCGCAGTGGAGTTCCTCGACATCCCTGCGTACCTTGCACCGCCGAATGCGGGCCCCGAGTGGTACGAGGACAGTCACGCGAGATGGCTTTCCCGTACGACTCAAGCCGCGACCGCAGGCGATCTGATGGAACTGACAGGCTGCCTGCGCTTCGCTACGTTCACCGCGAACGTTCGCGGTGATGTTCCGACATGGTTGGCTCGGCTGACCCCGCTGCTGGACAGCCAGGATCAGATCATTCGCCGGCGTGCTCGGTACGAAATCGCCGTAGCGACGTATCGCGGACTAGGCGACATGCGACCTGCAGACGAGCTGGTACGGCTCACGTTGGCCGATGCACTGGGCTCCGAGTCGGCCGAAGAGCTGGATTCGGCGGAGCTCCTCGCAACCTACGCCCGAGGTGCGTGGATGTACGCGGCGACTGGCCTGACTACTGGTGAGCTGGAGGAGTTCGGCGACGGCTTGGAGGGACAGATCGCCGCATTGGCACTGGCAGCTTCAGATCCCAACCATGCCTGCCAGCTGTATGCGCTTCTCGGCCGAGTGCGCCTCCGCATCGACCTACGTGAACTTGTGCGTACTGAGTTCCGCCGCGGCCAATTCCTCCCGCCACCTCCGATGTCTTCGGACGAGTGGGACGAGTTACTGGCAAGCCGGATCGCAGAGCGGCAGTTCGTCCCACCTGTCCGCGACGCCCGCAGCGCAATGGATGCCTGGTCGGAGGCGGTGCGACTCGCGGATCACGCACCGCGGTTTCCTGTCGAGTCTTTCGCGATGACTGTGGCGCTTCACGCCGCGAGCGTCGAGGACGATCCGCGTTGGCCTACGTTGCGGACTCAACTGGATTCAATGGTTGCCTCAGCGGCCGGAAATCTCGCGGTCGCAGAACTCGCGCGGACACGTTCATCGAGTCTTCTGGCGACAGGTAGGCCGTTCGCTGCACTCGCGGAGCTGCACGCGGCACGATCGGCGATGCTCTCGGGGCGCGACCAGCGGGCGGGCGCGCAGGCCATGCTGGACGCCGCTGCGGTCTATCGACAGCTCGGCCTGCTCTACGCAGCCAAGTACTACGCACTCGCGGCGGGCGCGATTGCCGCGATGGAGCGAGACGAGCCGGAGACACTCGTCGTGGACAGCCTGTTGCTCGCCGCCCAGTGCGATTTCCTTGCCGGCAATTGGTTCTCGTTCATCGCGATCCTTCCGTTGGCGGCCCAGGCGCACACTGACCTTCGAGTCGGTGCCGACGAGCCCCTTCTATGGGACGACACGATCGAGGTCGCTCGGTCTCTGGGCATGGTCGCCGCGGTCATCGAGGAGGCTGGGGCCATCGAGCTAGCGCAGTGGCTCCACGAGCGGTTACCAGACGACCAAGCTAATGAAACACGGCCGGCTTTCGGCCAGCTGACAAGGACAGCGCCTCGTGGTGGATTGACTGAACAGATCGTGTCGGAGCTAGGTCAACCGCCGTTCGCCGATGGCGGCCGTCATCGGCTGATCACGTTCACCACCCGCGAGGTTCGGTGGCGCATACGCAGCAAAAATACGTATGACGACGTGAGAGCAGCCGAGCGGCTCGCAGCCGTGATCCAGATCATCGCCGCCGTACTCGGCGAGGAAGACCTCGTACTCGCAGCGGTGACGTTGGACATTGACGTCCGAACCAGGCGTCCTGTGCCTGTGCCTCCACAAGGACTTAGTCGGCACCTCAAGGACCTTGGGCGCGCCGACGATGGTGCTGTCCTATGGAAGGCGACGCTGACTCGCGACCTGGGACCACATTCTGTCGAATTCGAGGCAGCATTTGCCGAGGTAACAAGTGTTGCTAGTGCTCTCTATCTATCTGCGTCGCTCCTACCCCATGACTCGATCGGAGATGTCCTGTCGCGCATCGGAGCCGGTGGTGCTCTAGCGCGGGCTGTGATGCCTCACATCAGGTACGACAGGGCCTACGCGGTCCTACCAAGCGAGAGCTTTGCCCAGGCTAAACGGCAGTCGACCACGCCTTTCGCACCCGCCGGATTCGGTGAGGTGCTCACATCGAAGTACCTGTCGCCGCGGATTACACGCGGGCCGGTACTCACAGGCGAGTCGCCAGAAGAGCGAACTGCCGGCAGGTATCCGTTGTTGATGCGCAGTCTGGAAGTCACGCTGCCGAGGTTGCTTGAACAGGGCCAGATGCGCGAAATAGCCGCAGAGCTACGGGCCGAAGGCTGGAAAGACTGGCACATCCTGATGGCTCTCTTCAACCAGATCTTCAACCATCGTCTGACAGAACGCGGACAAGACGGCCGCGATCCCGCCCTGAGGGAACGGATTGCCCGCTGGGAACCCGAGGATCCCGCCGACCTGCAGATCGATGTTTCAGCCGTCACCGCACAGTCTCTACGCCACCACCTGGCGGCGTCATACTTCGCGACAGCGAACGGCTACGGGCTGGCTCCAGGCGCCCTTCGCGCCTCGGAGGTTCTCGGCGTGCTTGAGACCCGCTATGGCTACTGGACGCTTGATGCCGATCACCAGGATCCGTTCCCGCCCGCGTAGTTGGTGGGAACCTCCCGGATCGTGCTCAAGCACCGTCCGGCTGAAAAGCGCCGGGACGCAGGGCTCTCGACGACGATCTACAGGCCCTATCTGCGGACCCCACGACGCACCTCTTTACGCACCTCAATCAGCACGAGAGGATGAGGATCGATGAGAACAGATGCGAACCAGATCAGCCACGAATCCCTTACCAATAAGCGCTTTCGCGCACCGTCGACAAACGGTGAACAGCCTCGGCTGCGAATCAGCGGGTTCGGGGTTCGAGTCCCTGGCGGCGCACCAACACCAAGGCCCGAGCAGACATCGCAATCTGTTCTCGGGCCTTTGTGTTTCCAGCGCACCCTTTACGCATCCCTTTGGCGCCCAGCCCGTTCAGGCTCTCCAGCCGCGCCCAGCTCAACTGCGGCCGCCACGGTCGCGACGACGAGTGCCGTCGGCAACCACACCATGGTTGCCAGAGCCAGCCCCAGCCAGTCCCCCAGGTCCTGTGGCGCACCACGGCTGGTGACCGCGACCGCGAACCCGGGCACGAGCAGAAGCAGCGCGACGAGCATGAAAGTCCAGCGTGATCGCCGGATGATCACCGACACGGAGGCGCGGACCTTCCGCCCGATCGACCAGGCGGGTTCGAGCCAGCCGGTCACGATCGAATGCGCGGGTCGCATCGCGTCCTCAGGCTGGAAGAGGTCCGCCAGTCCGGTCCCGAGGCTCTCCGGAATCTTGTCCAGCTTGGCGAAACCGTCAGCACCTCCGTACTGCGCCGCTGCCGCGAACGCCGCGGCAATGGCACCGGCCGAAGCTCCACCGATGCGCCGCAACCGGTAGGTCTTGGCCAGTTCGCTCACGGCCCGCGGATAGACGATTCCGCTGCTGATGCCACCCTTCATGATCAGGTCGCAGTCACGCAACGACGATCCCTCGGCATCAGCAGTACCGCCGGACGGCGATGGTTCTGTCATTCGTGCCCCCTCAAGCGGGCCCGCGTCATGCGGGCAGCCCGTGGTCGTCGGTGGTGAGGACCTGCGGCTTGAACTTGGTGAGGAATGCCGTCAGCTCGCCGCCGGCGAGCTGGACGATCGTGCCTCCGTCCTGCCAGATCCCATCGAGGTGCTGGAACGGTCCAGGCGGGTCGCCTTGGTTGCAGTGGATGTCGTGTACCCCGAGCCCTCGGGAGTAAGGGGCACCGAACACGTAGACCCGTTCGCTCCCGGTCAGGCGTCGTTCCAGCAGGTCCAGAGCATTGTCGGCGGTGCTGTCCACCCAACCAGAGCTGGAAGATCGCAGGATCGCGTTGACCAGGGCGGTCAGCGGGTCGGCGGCCGCTGCCACACATCCGCGTCGTTCTCGCAGCAGCGGTGACCGGACATAGTCGAGAGCACCTGAGTCGGCTGAACTGGCCAACTGATGCCATCCGTCACTCAGAGCGGCGGTCGAGGCGAAGAGCCGCAGGTCCAGGTTCGACATCTCCTGGTACTGGACCGGTACTCCGTTCGGCGTCGACACGTCAACAGCGCATTCGTACTCACCGGCCGGCGTCGCGATGTACATCTTGCCGTGGTACCAGGACCCGAAATCGTTCGGATCCTCGCGGGCGAATCGGATCAGCCTGCCGGCCAGAACTCCGTAACTTGCCAATGGCATAGGTTTTCTTCCCCCCGATAGCACTCGCTGCGTTGTCAGTCGATCTGGTCCGCCTGGCTGCCGAGCTCGATCGAGACAACGCGCGGGTCCTGGTCGAGTTCGGCAAACTCGGAGGGGCGGACTCCGCCGGTGAGCAGCGTCTCTGTGATGAACCCCCGGACGTCTACACCAGGCGGCCGGTAACCCGGTTCGGTCACCTCGATGACGGCGGTCAGCAGAGTGTCCGCCGCCAGGTCCGGGCCGAGTGGCGAGCTCGCCCTTGCACGCACCTTCGGGTAGCGGCCGGGACCGCTGGGCTGCTCGATCTCCAAAGGCCCCGGCGCATCCCGCTCCAGCTGCTCTGGCGCGTCTCGGTCCGGCGGGTCGCTGTCCTGTGCGTCGCGATCCGTCATGTCGGGGTCCGGTCCCTCGGAACTCAACTACGGCCTCCCCAATTTCTCGACCGCCCGCAATGCTTCGGCGACGTCGACCCGGCCGTGACCGTACCGATCATCCCAGCCCCCAGCGGGCGGCGGGTCAGTACGGGCGCTGTCGATCACGATGCTTCGGAGGGTTGCAGCGTCGAGCGCGAGACCGCGCGCATGGGCCTCCGCCAGGATCAGCGCGACGACACCGGTCACCGCCGGCGCGGCCATGCTGGTGCCTGATTTGCGGGTCACGCCCGTCACCGTCCGCGAATGCGCTGCGAAGACCTCGTGCCCCGGCGCGCTGATCTCCGGCTTCTCCCGACCGTCGCGGGTTGGTCCTGCGCCGGAGAAGAACGACAAAGGCTTGGCCGGCTTGTGCGCGTCGTACGAGCCGACCGTCAGAGTGAGGCGGCCACAGGACAGGGAACCCAACGTTCGACTGCCGTCAGCGTCGACGAAGGGCGCCTGGGACTGGTCGTTCCGCTCGATCCACGCATGGAAGCCGCCGTCGGCGACCTGCTCGCCGTGCAACCTGAGCTGCCAGACGCCTCTCGGCACCCTCTCCTCCAAGAAGAGACCCACCACGTTGTCGCCGTTGTTGGGGTCGGCGGCGCGGTGGCTTACGAACAGCAGCGTCGTGCCGTCGTCGGCCTTGACTCGGGCGTTGGCCCCGAGCGGCACCGTTCCCAGGCTGACCCCGCCGGGGGTGATCAATTCAGCGCTGAACCTGTCGCTGCCGCCGTACCAGAGCTCCATTTCGCACTGCGCGACGAGACCATCCGGGATCGACAAGCCCACGTCGGCACTGCCTCCGGCAGGGACCGTGCCCGAGATGTGAACGCCGTCGTCGAATGCGTTTCCCGCCGCGATCACCACTGCGCGGTTGGGCTGTTGCCCTACCAGCGCGTCCAGGCCCTTCTCCACCAGGCTGGAGCCGTCGTGTGGCCCGCCGTTGGTACCAAGGCTGATGTTCACTACACAGGGCCGATCCCCGGCCTCGTCGAATAGGAAGCGCGCCGCCTCGAGTTGCTGTACGGAGTCTCCGAAGGAGGAGTCGACCACCGCCTCCCCTTCCCAGGCGATATCCGAGACAGCGGGCTCTGCGAACGCAATGTCCGCCTCCGGCGCCACACCGGACATGCCCGAACCACCACCGTTGCCTGCCGCGATGTCGGTCACATGCGTTCCGTGAGTGCCTTTCGGCCGCCCAGGGCTGTCCGGCGCGGGTCCGTAGCCGAGTGCGTCGTACTGGTTCGGCAGGCTCAGCGCTAGATCGATGTCCCGAGCGCTGTACCGCTTGCCGTAGCCGAACGGGCTGTCCGGCGTGGACGGTCCGTCCTGGTGCCACAGCGCGACCACCCGCGTGGACCCGTCCGGTCGCAGAAAGTTCCGGTGCGCGAAGTCGAGGCCCGAGTCGATGATTCCGACTACGACCCCCGATCCACCCGCCGCGAGTGAGCCTGGCGGCAGTGCAGCCGGGTCCGCTTCGATCTCCGGGACAGTGGCGCTCAGCAGAGGTCGCACCGGTTGTGCAGCCTTCATACTGCGGACGCCGTCAGCCTGGCGGACGGCCTCGATCCTGCCCAGCGCCACCCGGGCAGTCAGCAGCCAGCCGTCATCGACCTCACCGATCACCGCACCCAGCCGTACATCGCTTCGAGCGGCGAACCGCTCTGGGTCGTCGACGAGCACCAGCACGCCGACCTCGGCCACGTCGCTCGACGCCGTGGCCACGGTCCGCAGCCCGCGCCGACGGCGCTCCACGGCGCGCTGCAGCCTCGGATCCATCTCCGAATAGATGTCGGTGGTCTCCAGATACATCACGATCCCCCTTGGTTCTTTGTTCGGTAGCTCGTCAGCTCGGGTCGTACAGAACGCTGCCCGCGATGATGCGTTCGATCTCGGCCTTCAGGTGCCGTGCGAGTTGCCTGCACGGGTTCGCATCGACGACGAGTCCTTCGACCTCGTCGTGAACCGAGCCGATGACGAAGATGTTCTCGTCGTTGTAGTCGTTGGCCGGGGCTGTGTAGTTGAAGCTGCCGGCGACGACGACCTGCTCGTCGATGACCATCAGCTTGTGATGCAACTTGCGCAGATTGCCGAACACACCCGTTCTCTGCGGGATATACAGCTCGATGTTCGGATGGACAAGCCAGGCAGGCGCTGCCCACTTCTGCCGCGCCTGCCCCGGGTCGAACACACCTTTGATCTTCATCCCGCCGCGGGCCAGCGCGAGCATTGCGTCTCGATACCGGAGGAGCCGGCGAAGGTAAAGATCGCGAAGAAGATCTCTTTCTCGCCTTTGAGCATCTGTTTGATGATTTCCAGCTCGGGAGTGTGATCAGGAGCGAACAGAATCTTCACCGGGACGCCCGCCAGGTCGTATACCTTCGGCACGTCGCCATGCATTCCGCGACCGAACGACCCGCGCCGCAACTGGGCGACCTCGGCCTGGTACTGCCGGCAGACGAATGCGCTGTCAAAAACGACCACGTGATTGAGATTGCGGTGCGTATCGGTCTCGGTGAAGTTGGCCGAGCCGCTCAGTAGCGCTGCGGTCGGGCACGACTTCCCGTCGCGGTAGTCGCGCAGGATGAACTTCTGGTGGAACAACTTCGGGTTGAAGTCACCGCGCACCTGGACATCAGATCGCAGCAAGGCCGCGAGGATGCGGCGGTTCTCGGCCAACTGGGTCTCGTCATCCAGCCACTGGGTCCGGAACAGTGCTTGCTCGGGCGTCTCGCCATTCCTCGGCTTCGGCTGTTTGGGAGGTCGGCCTTGGAGCAGGCTGCGCAGGTAGTCCTGCTCGAGGAAGACCTCGACGTCGATCCCACGCCAACGGGCATCCAGAATCGCCTGGGCGATCTTCGGGTTGTCGATCTCCTGGACAGCGATGTCCAGCGATCTCTTGGCACCGTTCAGAAATTCGATGATCACCGACTCGAGATCGTCGGGTGCCCCGAGCTCCACCGGCCCCAGGTAAGCGTTGATCTTCCCGTCCGCGAATGCGGTCATCTCGTATCCCAGGTTCGAATGCCGTGCCGTCGTCGCAGAGACGTATGTGGCCGCCGTGTCAACGGTCGTCTCGCACCGCCATCGGCCAGACCGCGCTACCGATCTCCCCCGGATCCTGCTTCTCCTCTTTCGATTTCTCGATTCGGTAACTGGATCATGTACTAGCTATTGCAGGCCCTCCCCTGATCCCCCAATGTCCTCCCCGCCACAGGAATTGTCCACAGCCCCTGAGCCCTCCTGCCACCAGTGCGAGAATGTCCGCGCGTGCGCACCCGGCGGTTTCTCCGCTTCCGGCGACAGCCAGTGGACCTGGCTAGGCGTCAACTGCCACCTTGTCGATCCCCACGACCCGGAGCCGGCTAGCTGTACTGCCCAGGCAGGTTAGTTAAGCGGGTGACGGGTGGGACCTTGCCGATCGCGGTGTGGGTCGGTGGTGGTTGTAGTGACGGAGCCATGCTGGCAGGCGATCGCGGCGGGCTTGCTCGGTGGGGTAGAGGCGGGCGTCGGCCCAACCGTCGGCGAGGGTGCGGTGGAAGCGTTCGGTCTTGCCGTTGGTCTGGGGACAGTAGGGGCGGGTTCGTTTGGCCTGATGCCGAGTTCGGTGCAGGTGTCGGTGGCGGCGATTTCGTCGTCGTTGATTTCGGAGTAGGCGACGCGGGAGTGGTCATCGATGACGGTGTGGACGTAGGCGGTGCCCATGTTGGGGGTCGCTGCGGGTAATGCGTCGGCCTGTGCGGGCTGCGCTCGCGTTGCGGTTGCGTTAGCCGTGTGTTTGCCCAGGTAGCGCCAACCGCCGCCGTCGGGGATGTTGCCGAGCCGCTTGACGTCGACGTGGAGCATCGCACCGGGATAGCCGTGTTCGTAGCGGCGGATCTGCGGCAAGGCCGGGCCACCATGGCCGTTCAGCCCGCGACGAGCGCCGGCCCCTCTTCCTCAACATGTCTTTCGAGTGGATTGAAGCATGGGGCCAGCGCAGTCGTTCGTCAGTGCTGGGCATCGAGGCTTGGGGTCATGGCGCTGGCGGTTCGTTGTTGGCTTCGATGTCGTTGGGTGAGCGGTGGTCCGTGATGTCGTGGTACGGCGCCCGTGCGGTCCATGGGAAGCCCGTCTCGACGCTCACTGACTTCTGGTTCACTCGTTCTACTCGACGCCACAAGCCGCTCACGCGGACAAGATCTCCCTTGCTGATCGTCTCGGGCGAGTACGTCGGTTGCGTAGCGGCGTTCTCGTCACGAATCCCGTGCCAGTAGGCGATCTGGTCCTCAAGGTCGTTGCGCTGCTGCACCAACTCGTCGGTCAGGAACCCGGCCTCCAAGTACCGATCCACCTTGCGCAGCCGGCCTTCAAGCCTCTCGATCCGCCGCCCGACTGCTTTGACCGAATAGCGGTATTCGGTCGCGCCGGCCAACGTATCGGCGCGACGTTGGTCTTCGTCCGCAGCACGGCTTTCCGCAACGGAGTTGCTGGTCAGGTCCTGGATTCGCTCGATATCCCGACGATGTCGCCGTTCTGAGTGATGACCGACGATGATCGGCTGTCCGAGCGGGATTCCGTCACTGATCTGGTGGACCGCAGCATCCATCGCCTCGGCCGCACTGCGGCGCTTCTCCGCGCGCTCCTGCAGCCGCTCTCCACGCGCCTCGATACGTTCCGCACGCTCGGCCTCGCGTTCCTCGATCGGCCTCATCGCCGAGTCGTCGATGTCGACCGAGACTTCGAACCCAGCGACCGCGAGCGCTTCCTCGGTGAGTTTGATGACGCCGGTCTTCGCCGACCGGTCCCGGGAGTGGGGCAGGAACCACGCGCCTAGGTGACCAGACCATCGCCAGCCCTTGGCCTTGAGGATCTCCCCCGCACCATCACCTCTCCGTGTCCCACCAGCCACGGTGCCTTCGGCATGACGGTGCACGATCTCGATCTCAGCCATCGTCCTCCACCTCCAGAGATTCGTTCCGCAGTTCCTCAACGGGTCGGCGCGGTCAACTTCTGGAGTGGTTATCCACAGGGAGCAAGATTCATGTCCCAGTTCCCTGGGCGCCGAGCGACGTTGAGTGCTCGACGAACCAGGAGGTTGCAGATGGCGTATGCGAAGGATCAGTGGACGAAGCCGGTCAGGCAGGCTGATGGGCAGGTGCGGCGGGAGCGGAACGAGAAGCGGTGGGGGCGGGGCAAACGGTGGTTGGGGGTGTGGCTCGATCCGCACGGGGATGAGAAGTCGAGGGCGTTCGAGACGAAGACCAGAGCGCTGCAGTATGCCACCGGGATGGAGACGGATCGGGATCGTGGGGACTACCTGGATCCGAACGCCGGAAAGGTGCGTCTAGATGAGGTTTGGCCGCGGTGGATTAGGTCTCGGACGATCGATCCGGCCAGCGAGATTCAATACGAGTCCAAGTGGCGGCTGCACGTCCAACCTACGTTCGGACGGCGGATGCTCAAGAGCATCCTCCCGTCGGAAATCGCCGTCTGGCTGACCGATCTGATCGGCGTGTACGGCCCGTCAACGGCGCGGAGTGCGTTCCTCGTGCTGTACGGATGCCTCGAACTTGCAACTGCCGACGAACTCATCAAGCGCAACCCCGGCAACTCGAAGATCGTCAAGAAGCCCGCCCGACGATTCTCCCAAGTCGTGGCATGGTCCGACGAAACGGTCGAAGGGATCATCGCGGAGCATCCTGCGGAGTTCAGGCTCATTCCGGTGATCGGCTCGGCAACAGGTCTGCGGCAGGGCGAACTGTTCGCACTCTCGGTTGAGGACTTCGATTTCGAGCAACAGGTCATTCGAGTTCGGCGTCAGGTGAAGAGGCTCCGCAACAAGTACGTCTTCGCCCTGCCCAAGAACGACAAGGAGCGCCTTGTGCCCATGTCCCCGGCGCTGGCCAAGCTGGTCAAGCAGCACATAGCGCAGTTCGGTACGACGACCATCTCCCTACCTTGGGAGCAAACTGACGGCGAACTCCAGGAGCACGATCTCCTCTTCGTCTGGTCGGACGGCCGGATAATCCGAGCCGGTGTCTACAACCTGATGATCTGGAAGCCTGCACTCGCAGAGATCGGCCTCATCGCGCCGCCTGTCAAGGGCACGCGAGGCCGATGGATCTTTAAGACCGACTACACCAAAGGAATGCATGCGCTGCGCCACTACTTCGCCAGCATCACACTGGCGGATGGTGTCAACATCAAAGAGCTGTCCGAGTACCTCGGACACTACGATCCCGGGTTCACGCTTCAGATGTACACCCACATGCTCCCGTCGTCCTACGATCGCGCCAGGCAGGCCGTCGACCGTCGTCTCGAACGACTTGCTTCGCGGCTGACGGAGCAGCGACGGAGCAGGGACGATTCCACCGCAGCATGAGGCCCGGCATCCACACCGCCGACAGTCCAGCATCGACCGGCGAATCCGCCGCCGAATCCCTTCTGATTAAGGCTATTTCAGTTCAGCTGAAGTCTTCCCGAGCAGCCTCCTCGCGACGATGAGCTGCTGAATCTGCTGGGTTCCTTCGAAGATGTCCAGGATTTTGGAGTCTCGGGCCCACTTTTCGAGGAGTTCGTGTTCGGAGTAGCCGATGCTGCCGGCTAGTTCTACGCAGCGGAGGGTGATGTCGTTGGCGACGCGGCCGGCTTTGGCTTTGGCCATGGAGGCTTGGAGGGAGTTGGGTTGGGAGTTGTCGGCCATCCAGGCGGCTTGGAGGGTGAGGAGGTAGGCAGCTTCCCAGTCGGCTTCCATTTGGAGGTACGAGGCCGCGGCGGCGGGTTGTCTGAAGATCGGGCGGTCGTAGTCGACCTCGACGCCGGCCTCCGACAACAGGGAACGGGTGACCTCCAACGACGCGCGGGCGCAGCCGACGGCCATGGCGGCGACCAGTGGACGGGTGTTGTCGAAGGTCTGCATGACGCCGGCGAAGCCTTTGTCAGCGTCGATCTCGGGGGTGCCGAGCAGGTTGGCGGCTGGGACGCGGCAGTTCTCGAAGCGGATCGTGGCGGTGTCCGACGAGCGGATCCCCAGTTTGTGTTCGAGCCGCTCGACCGTCATCCCCGGGGTGTCCTTGAAGACGACGAAGGACTTGATCGCGGCCCGCCCGACAGACTTGTCCAGCGTCGCCCACACGACGACCGCGTCGCAGCGGCCGCCGGCGGTGACGAAGATCTTTTCGCCGTTGATCACGTAAGAATCGCCGTCGAGCCGCGCCGTCGTCCGGATGCTCGCCGAATCCGAACCGCACTCCGGCTCCGTGATCGCCATCCCGGCCCAGACGCCGTCGAACCGCCGCAACTGCTCGTCCGACGCCACCGACGCGATGGCCGAGTTCCCAAGCCCCTGCCGCGGCATCGACAGCAACAGCCCGACATCGCCCCAGCACATCTCCATCACGGACAGTACCGACGACAGGTTCGACCCGTTCTTCACCTTGCCGTCGTCATCTTCAGCACCAGCAGTACGCCGTACGCCGCCGGCCCCCGCCCCTGACCCGGTACCGGACGCCCCCAACCCGTCGACCATCGCCGCGAGCATGTCGAGCTCCTTCGGATACGCATGCTCAGCCAAGTCGTACTGACGCGAATTCGGCCGCAACATCTCCGCCGCGACCTGATGCGCCTGATGAATGAAGGCGCGAAACTTCCGCGGCGTCTCAAGGTTGATCATCAGACCAGCACCGCGCCTTCCATCACGCCGACGGCCCGCAGGTCGCGGTACCACCGTTCCACCGGATGCTCCTTGACGAACCCGTGCCCGCCGAGCAGTTGCACCCCATCCGTCCCGATCTGCATACCCTTCTCGGTGCACAACCGTCGTGCGAGCGCGACTTCCCGAGCAAACGGAAGCCCTTGCTCAGCACGCGATCCGGCCCGGTACGTCACCAGCCGCATCCCCTCGAGCTCGATCGCGATGTTGGCGACCATGAACGCGACCGACTGCCGATGACTGATCGGCTCGCCAAAAGCGGTCCGCTCGTTCACGTACGGCGTGACGTAGTCGAGCACCGCCTTCGCAGTACCGAGCGACAGCGCACACCACCCGAGCCGCGACAGCCGAACACATTCCGCATAGTCCGACAGCGTCCCCAACTGCACAGCCGGTACGTCCTCCAGCAAAACGCGACTCAATGAAGCCGCCCGCAACCCCATCGACGGCTCAGCCTCGATCGTCACACCCGGATGCCCCGACTCGACCAGGAACAGTGCCGGCCCCTGATCCTCCAGTTGAGCGGCGATCACGAACACCTCGGCCTCGGCACCCCGTGGCACCAACGACTTGACCCCGTTGAGCAGATGCCCGGTTCGTTGCCGCGTCGCCCTGGTCTTCAACGCGAAGGGATCGAACAGCGCACGCGGCTCGACGATCGCCAGCGCGGCGGCCGGTACCGACTCACCCGTGAAGGCCGGCAGGTACGTCGCCTGTTGCGTCTCGTCACCCCACAACGAGATCGCCGTGCTCACGGCCGCGGGCGCCAGACACGCGACAGCCTGCCCCATGTCGCCATGCGCCATCGCTTCAGCAACCAGTACGCCGGTCATCGCCGACCGCTCGCTGACGATCCCACCGAGCTCTTCCGGTACTTCGATCAGGCTCAACCCGAGCTCCGCCGACTGAGCGAGCACCTTGGCATCCGTCGTACCGGCGACATCCGCCTCAGCCGCCGCGGGCCGCAGTACCTCCGCCGCGTACTCCGTGACGACCCCGACCACCATTTGCTGATCCTCGGTCGGCGTCAGATCGAACCGCCCGGTCCCCTTCGCAGCGGGCAGCCGCGACGGCTTGGCCAGCTTCGACGCCGCGACAAAACTCCGCGTCAGCGCCCCAGCCGTCCGGAACCCGGTCTTCGTCGCCTCGAACACCACCCGCTCGGTCTGCTTGCGCCACCCGAACCGGTCGATCACCTGGGACTTCGCCAGCCGGTTCAGCAGCGCGACCCCGACCCCGATCGGATCCCGCCGGCGACCGGGCTTCGCACTCTGCTCGATGACCATGCAGTAACTGTAAACCGAAGTTACAACCCAAGTCACGTGACCCAGGTCACGACCGCCCCACCCCCGGGCCCGCCGCGGCACCGGGTAGACGAGCGTGGTCGAGCAGATTCAGGAGCCGTCGGCGATCTGAGCGGCCTTGGCGGTCAGGTACCGCTGCTCAGGCAAGGACGTCGTACGCCGCGCTGCCGCGAGGTAGTGCTCACGAGCCTCGGCCACTCTCCCAAGGCGCTCGAGCAGATGCGCCCGGACGGCGTCCAGCCGGTGACTGTCCGTCATCCGGTGGTCGTCGTCGAGCGTGCTGAGCAGCTCCAGCCCGGCCTGCGGGCCCTCGACCTGGGCGAGGGCGATCGCGCGGTTGAGCGTCACCATAGGGTTCGGCGCGACCTTCTCCAGCAGCAGATAGAGCCCGAGGATCTGGTTCCAGTCGGTCTCCTCGGTGCTCGGCGCCTCGGAGTGGATCGCCGCGATGGCCGCCTGCAACTGGTATGAGCCGACCTCGCCACGCGCGAGCGTGCGCAGTACCAGCGCGGACGCCTCCTCGATCGGCTCACGCCGCCACAGGCTGCGGTCCTGCTCGTCGATCGGGATCAGGCTGCCGTCCGGCTTGGTCCGCGCCGCCCGCCGCGCATCGGTGAGGAGCATCAGCGCCAACAGGCCGGCGACCTCGCCTTCGTCCGGCAGCAACTGGTGGAGCATGCGCGCCAGCCGGATCGCCTCGGCGGTCAGCTCGACCCGTTGCAGATCGGGACCGGAGCTGGCCGTGTAGCCCTCGTTGAAGATCAGATAAAGCACCTGCAGTACTACCCGCAGGCGATCCGCCCGCTCCTCCTCCGGCGGCAGCACGAACCGGCTGCCGGCCGCCTTTATGCTCTTCTTCGCCCGGCTGATCCGCGGCGCCATCGTTGCCTCCGGCACCATGAACGCCTTCGCGATCTCAGCCGTCGTCAAGCCACCGACCGCACGCAACGTCAGCGCCACCTGCGAGGCGGGAGTCACCGCCGGGTGGCAACACAGGAACAGCAACGTCAACGTGTCATCCGACTCCGGTACCTGATCCTGGTCAGCGCCCGGCGCGACCAGTTCCTCGGTCCCCGCCATCGCCGCCACCGAGTCCTCACGCCGCCGCCGAGCACTCTCACTGCGGAACTGATCGGTCAGCTTCCGGGTGGCAACGGTGATCAACCATCCGCGGGGATTCCCCGGCACCCCATCGCTGGGCCACTGAGTGGCTGCTGCCAGCAACGCCTCCTGGACGGCGTCCTCACACAGATCGAACTGCCCATGCCGCCGAGCCAAGAATCCCAGAACCTGAGGCGCCAACTCCCGCAGCAACCCCTCGACCCGCTCGCCCGAATTCATCCCCTTCACACACCCACACTCCCACCCCGCCGGTGCAGCAGCCCCGAGGGGCCTGTGGATAACCACCGTCCGCGCGAGGCCTCAACGGATACGCTCAGTTTGGAAGGACAGAAGGCGGCGGGCGGCGGCGGCGGCTCAGCGCTGGAGGTGGCGGAGGGCGGCTGTGGTGGGGATGCGGGTCAGGGGGCCGAGGAGGGAGGCGTCGCGGAGGGCGGCTCGGGCGGCCAGGTGACCGCATGCGCCGTGGACACCGGGGCCGGGGTGGATGGCGGAGCTGCCCAGGTACAGGCCGTCGATGACGGTGCGAGGGCTGCCCAGGCCGACGGTGGGGCGGAAGATGAGTTGCTGGTGGAGTTGCGTAGTACCGCCGCCGAGCGCGCCGAGGCCGAGGGAGGCGTTGGCTCGGACGAAGTCGCTGGGGCGTTGGAGGTCGCGGCCGACGACGAGATCGAGGAAGCCTGGGGCGTGGCGTTCGATGGCGCGGTCCATCCGGCCGGCCAGCTTCTCGGCATCGGCGTCGTCGGCCAGGCCGCGGGGTAGGTGCGAGTAGGCCCAGACGGCCTCGGTGCCTTCCGGGGAACGCGACGGGTCGGCCTTGGTGGTCTGGCCGATCAGCAGGAAAGGTGCCTTGGGCAAGCGACCGGTGTCCAGGTCGGCGCTGACGTGGACGAGGTCGTCGGCGGTGCCGCTGAGGTGTACTACGCCCGCTTCGCGGGCCTGGGTGCCGCGCCATGGGATCGGGCCGCTGAGGCGGTAGTTGAGTTTGACCGTCGGGTAGTCCCATTCGAAGTTCTCGAGGTCGCGCCGGAGCCCGGCCGGGATGCTTGCTGCGGGCAACAGTTCGGCGTACAGAGTCTGGGCGGAGACGTCGGCGATGACGGCACGCCGGACGGAGATCGTCTCGCCGCTCGCGGTCCGTACTGCGGTCGCCTGGCCGGCCGAGACGTCGATCGAGGTGATCGGGGTGCCCGTCGAGAGGAGGGCGCCGGCGCGCTCGGCCCGGCGTACCAGGGCCGAAGAGAGCATGCCCGAACCGCCTTGGGCGACAGGGAAGCCGACGTCCTGGGCGAGCATCGCGAGCAGCCAACCCATCGTCCCGCTGACGCTGCCGGTGAGCGGAGCATCGGCGTGGAACGCGTTGCCGGCGAGGATCGCGCGGCCGCGTTCGCCCTCGAAGAGCTCCTGGCCCATCCGGTGCATCGGCATCGCCATGAACCGGGCGAATCTGGCCAACTCCCCCACCGATCCGAGCTTGCGCGCGAGCCGGAGGCCGGGGGCGACAGGTGGCCAGGAGGTGAGCAAGGACTGGAGGAAAGGCGCGCGGATGTTGGTGTACTCCTGGTAGAGGCGCAGCCAGGTGTCGCCATCCTTGGAGTGGTCGCGGCCGATCGAGGCGGCGGTGTCGGCTGGATCCGGGTGGATCGCAGGCGCGTCCTCGTCGTCGGGGTCGATCAGGTGCGCCAACGGGAGCGGGGCGTGGGACCAGCGGAGTCCGAAGTTCTCAAGCTCGAGCGCACGTAGTACCGGCGAGGCCACTCCGAGTGGATAGCTGGAGCTGAAGCGGTCGCTGATCCAGCCGTCGCTGGTGGTCGAGCGCACGGCACCGCCCAGCTCGTCGGCGGCTTCCACGACCAGGACGTCCCAGCCGGCGTCGGCCAGGGCGATCGCGCTCACCAGCCCGTTCGGTCCGGATCCGATCACCACAGCATCAACCACGCGCGGCAGCATGCTTCCGACCTTAGCTGCTCGCCTCTTTGTTCCGGGCGCGGAAGGCCCGCAGGTTCGCAGGATTTCCACAGGTCTTCAGCGAGTGCCAGACGCCGCTGTTGTTCCGCGACCGGTCGTAGAACACCACCTGGCACCTGTCGTTCTTACAAGCCTTCAACCGCCGCCAGGTATCAACCTGCTGCCCAGCCAGTACTTCCGCCAGCACCCGCGAGATCACGTACTCCGCCCCGCCGCCGCCCGGCCACAACTCCACCACCCCGTCCACCCCCAACACCAACTCCGCCGCCACACTCCACCCACCGGCGGCAACCGGGCTGGCGCTGAGTGGGTTGGCGGTCGACGCCGTGGCGTCGAGCGGGGTGACGGTGTCGGCCGCGACCGCCCCTGGGGCTGTCGCTCCGCTCGCCAGCTCTCCTCCACCCGGCAGCGCCGCTCCGCCCGGCGGCCTCCGCTCCCCCGCCGCGCTTAGCGCGGCACCGGCTGCAGTAGCAGGTGCGCCGCCCTCGTCCACCGGCTGCGACTGCTGGGCGTCGGGGGTGACCAGGCGGTGCAGTTCGGCGCGGAACGTTCGCAGGCGTTGGAGGTCCGCAGCGCTCAGCTGTACCCCGTCAGCGAGCGCCTCCGCGACCCAGGCCGTCGCGGTTGGTACGTCGGCCAGGAGGTCCGGTTGGGTGCCTACTCCTCTGGTGTTGAGGAAGTCTTGGGGCAGGGACAGCCCGTCGGGGGCGGGATCGAGGGTGTAGCGGGTGGTGGCGAGCGAAGTCATCGGGCGAGCAGCGCCAGGGCGCCGTACCAGAGTGGGCTGAGGTTGAGGCGGTCCGGGTGGAGCGCGGTCATCTGGTCGAAGAACTCCTGCGGAGTCGGCCGGCCGGCGAGCAGTTTTCTCACGTCCTGAAGGTACTGCTTGGTCTGCTGCAGGATGATCGGGTCGTCGGGCAGGTCGCGGTTCTTGTGACCGGCGACCACAGCGGTCGGCTCGAGAGCAGCCACCTGGTCCAGCGCCGCGATCCACTCCTCGAATCCACCGTCACCGCCCTCCACGATGTACTGGTGGATGCCGTTGTAGGCGACATCTCCAGCCACCACCAGACCAAGAGAAGGCACATGCAGTACCGACGTCTTGTCGGTGTCCGTGTGACCGGTCTCGACCGCCGTCAGCACCTCCCCTTCAAGCACGATCCCCTCAACCGGTACCGGCACGGCAAGCACCGGCGTCACCGGGATCTGCCCCGGGAAGATCCGGTCCCACAACTGCTCCCGCCCCACCCCGGCCTGCTGATGCATCATCTCGATCGTCCCCGGCGTCGCGTAGGCGACAGCACCCGGGAAGCGCTTGACCAGCTCCCCCGTGCCGAACCAGTGGTCCCCATGCCCGTGCGTCGCGTAGATCGCGATCAGCCGCTTCCCCGACCGCTCGACCCAGTCCCCGACCTCCTGGATGTGCTCGCTCAGGAACGGCGGATCGACCAGCACCGCGTCGCGCTCGCCGGAGATCAACGTGGTGGAGAGCGGGTTCCAGTACAGCGGATCGCCATTCGGCATCCGCTGGTCACCGGAACGCAAGGCGCTCGGACTGACATGCACCTGGTAGGACAGCTTGGTTGTCGTCATGAAAGAACCATAGCTCGTTCACCTCTTGCACATCAAGCCGACTCTCCACGCATGCACAACTCGACGGCTCAGCCCGTCGCAAGGCGGAAGGTGGGCCGTCGAGGCAGGTTGTGCATGCGTGGCCGTCCGCCACCCATCGGTCCGGGCGAGCGGAGGGGTCAGAGGTCGATCTGGCCCATCAGTTCGACGATCTCGCGGGCGCGGCCGAGCATCGCTGGGTCGACCATGCGGCCGTCGGGAAGGACGAGCACGCCGCCCTCGGCGAATCCGGCCTTCTCGTCGGCGGCCAGGAGTGCGGCGGCGTCGGCGACCTGGGTGGCCGTCGGGGTGAAGCACTCGACGATCGTCGGCAACTGCCGGGGGTGGATCGCCGTCCGCCCGACGAAACCGAGCGCGCGCCCGTCCAGCGACGTACGCCGCAGCCCGTCCTCATCGTCGACGTGTGGGTAGACCGACATCATCGGCGCCCCGAGCCCAGCCGCTCGCGAGGCCGACACCAGACGGCCGCGGGCCCACGCCAACCCGTCCGGCCCGTCGACACCCAGCGAGCTCGCCAGGTCGGCTTCGCCCAAGGCGACAGCAACCACGCGCGGATCAGCCGTCGCGATCTCGAACGCCCGCTCCAGCCCCAGCGGCGTCTCGATCAACGCCGTGATCCTTGCCGACGGCACCCGATCCAACACCCACCGGACGTCGTCGGCGCTCTCCACCTTCGGCACCCGCACCCGCGCGGCCGGTACCGCGGCCAGCGCCGCCAGATCGTCCTCGATCCACGGAGTCCCCGGCGCGTTGACCCGAACCTCGACCGGCGTCCGCCCGGTGAACGCGGCGATCCACGCGACGGCCCACCCCCGCGCATCCACCTTGTCGTCCACCGGTACGGCGTCCTCGAGATCGAACACCACCAGATCGGGGCCGGCGGCAACAGCCTTCGCATACCGGTCCGGTCGATTGGCCGGTACGTACAAAGCCGTCAGCACCTAAACAACTCCTGCCTCACGCAAAGCTGCCAACTGCTCCGGGGATACGCCGATCTCCGCCAGCACCGCGTCGGTATCGGCGCCGTGCGGCCGGCCCGCCCAGCGGATCGAGCCCGGAGACTCGGACAGCCGGAAGAGCACGTTCTGCATCTGTACCGGCCCGCCGAGCTCCTCGTCGTCCACCTCGACGATCGTGTTCAGCGCGGCGTACTGCGGATCCGCCATGATCCCGCGGATGTCATGCACCGGCCCGACCGCCGCCTCAGCCTTCTCGAAGGCGACCATCACCTCATCCAGGGAGCGCTCTCCGATCCAGTTGCCCACGGCATCGTCCAGCTCGTCGGCATGCTCGGCCCGCTCCCGTCCACTCCCGAACCACGGCTCGGCAACGAGATCCGGCCGGCCGACCAGGGTCACAACCCGCTCAGCGATGCTCTGCGAGCTCGTCGAGACAGCCACCCAGCGACCGTCAGCAGTCCGGTACACGTTGCGCGGCGCGTTGTTCGACGACCGGTTCCCGAGTCGCGGCTGGACGTACCCGGTCTGCTGGTACGCCGTGATCCCACCACCCAGCATCATCAGGATCGGCTCGATGATGGCCATGTCGATGACCTGGCCGGCCCCCGACTGATCGCGCTCTCTCAGCGCGACCAGTACCGCGTAAGCCGTAGCAAGCGCAGTGATCCCATCGGCCAGCCCGAACGGCGGCAGCGTAGGCGGCCCGTCCGGCTCTCCTGTCACGGCCGCGAACCCACTCATTGCCTCAGCCAACGAGCCGAACCCGGGCCGCCGCGACCACGGACCGACCTGACCAAAGGCAGTCACCCGCGCGATCACCAACCGCGGATTGACCTCCAGCAACACCTCCGGCCCGAGCCCCCACCGCTCCAACGTCCCCGGCCGGAAGTTCTCCACCAGTACGTCGTTGGCGCGGACCAACTCGAGAAACACCTCCCGCCCTTGCGACAGGTCGAGCGTCGCCAACCGCTTGTTGCGCCCGAGCGTCTTGAACCACAGCCCGACGCCGTTCTTGCTGGTTCCATGCCCCCGCGCGGCATCCGGCCGCGACGGATGCTCGATCTTCGTCACGTCCGCCCCGAAGTCGCCGAGGAACGTAGCCGCCAGCGGACCCGCGAACAGCGTCGCCGCCTCCAGCACCTTCACGCCTTCGAGCGGCGCCGGCCTCATAGCAAGTCTCCAACTCTCATCCCGCGCACCGGAAACCGATGGTCTCCGAGCGATCCAGCCCGCCACCCGTGAGCACCAGCTTGAAGCTGACTTCCGGGTCCTGCGGCCCGCCGTCGGCGTACCAGTCGGAGCCCTCGGCAACGAAGTACGAGCCGCCCTTGAGGATGCAGAACCGGCTCCGGCCGTCGCGGTGCTCGCTCTCGGTCAGGTTCCAGACCAGCGGCTCGGAACGAGTGAACCGATCCAGTCCAGCTGCGACCTGCCACTCGTCCTCGGTGGGAAGCCGGCCCCCACGCCAGGCCGCATAGGCGCGCGCGTCGGGCAGATCGACATACGTGACCGGTTGATCCTCCGTACCGGCGACGGGCGCGCCGTCGACCCAGTGCGCGAGGAACCGATTGGCCACTTTCGGCTTGTATCCGGTCGCTTTCAGGAACTCGGCGTACTCCGCGTTGCTCACCTCGCGCACAGCCACCGACACCCCAGAGAGCGCGATCTCCCGCGTCACCGTCTGGATGTCGTGCAGCCGTGGAGGCAACGGCTTCCACTCCTCCACGTACGGCGCCTGGTCGTACAGACCCGTCTCGCGCCGCCGGTGCCGCACCATCAGAGAGCGCTCCCCAGCCGGCACCTCGACCGCGTCGTCGGCAAACCCGCCGGACACCTCCGGAACAGCCACCCGGACAGCCGGCCTCATCGGGAACGCCGAGTCCTTCACGTGCGGACGCGACATCGTCCCCAGCCGGCGAGCGGTCGCCCGGCACTCCTGGCCGGCCGTCGCGCCGACTCGCACGATCCCGGCCACCCCGCGCCCCGGTACGACGAGGTGCACCCCGTCCTCGTCGGCCGTGATCGGCACGCCCGACGTCACGTCGTACCAGTCGCCGACCTGATCCTCCGAGCGCAGGACGATGCCCTCGAAGTCCTCGTCGTCGCGGTTGATCAGCGTCCAGAAGGTGATGTCGGCCAGCTCGAAGCGCGACCCGAAGACGCCATGCTCGCGGGCCTTGTCGGGAATCTCCGGAGTCAGCGGAATCCAGTCGCCGCCGATCAGTACCGGCGAGAACGCTCTCTGCGCCGCCACCATCCGGCGCAGCGTCGACCGGTCGCGGGCGTTCCAGCCGACCCAGGCCGAGAACACCGACTCCCAGACGAGGATGCCGACGCCGTTGACCCAGGCCGACTGCAACTCGTCGCTGTGGTCGCGGTTCCAGCGGCGGGTGTGGTGCATCATGTGCCGGCGCTCGAACAGGTGCGCCCGCAGTACGCCGGGTGCCCGGGTGTCGGCGAACCACTGCGCCCAGGACAGCGCATGGTCACTGATCCTTGCCAACGGCAACCTTGACTCGCCTTCGAAGGCGATCGCCGGGTTGGCCCGCTTCAACGGCCGGGTGAACGCCGGGTCGGCCTGCTTCAACGTGTCGAGAAAGGCGCCGTCGGCACCGAAATCGCCAACCAGGGCAGCGAATTCGTCGCCGTCGGGACGGGCGGCCCGGCGCGTGCCGACATCCCACGGGTTGTAGTCGAAGAACACCTTGAGCCCGAGGTCGTGCAGCTTGTCGACCAGTTGCTTCAGGCCCGGTACGTCGCGGTAGAAGTCGAACTGGTTGCGCGAGTCGATCCCGATCACCGGGTACGCGTGCCAGAGCACCACGGCGTCGTACCCGCCGAAGTCGTCGATACCGTGCTGGACGAACTTCTCCGGCGTGAAGACGCCCTCGTCGACGTCGTACAGCTGGTCGTCCCACAGCCAGACGAGCGCCACCGAGTACGCCGTCTGGGTCCACTCGCGGCCGGGCTCCTCGTAGTGCAGGCCGCCGTCGTACGCCGTCCGGTCGTAGGCGCCCATCAGCCACTCGGCCAGCTTGCCGCGCCAGCGGGGCAGGTCGGTCGGGTCGTCGGGGGCGCCGAGGATCTTGGCGTCGTCGAGGAAGGCCAGATCCGCACGCAGGCCGAGATCGACCTTCGCGGGCTGATCGATCGGCCTGGGCTCGAGGGGGTTCACAGGTATACCTCCGCAAGGCGCGCGTCGATTGCTTCCCCGTGAGGCACCGAAGGGATCGCCCCCGCGGTTTGAACGCTCAATGAAGCAGCAACGTTAGCGCGTCGGACCGCATTCGTCAGGTCGCGGGCTGTAGTTGATCCGGCAGCGAGCGTCGCGGCGAGGACTCCGCAGAAGGTGTCGCCGGCGGCGGTGGTGTCGACGACCTCGACCGACACGCCCGGGATACGAATTTCCGCGGCATCGCGGGACAGGATCACGGCTCCCTCGGCGCCGAGCGTGACCACGGCGGCCGGTACCCGGGTGAGGAGGTCCTTGAAGTCCTTGCCGGCGATCGCCTCGGCCTCGGTCTCGTTGACCACCAGCAGGTCGACGTGGGCGAGCAGCTCGTCGGACAGGTCGGTCGCGGGCGCGGCGTTGAGGATGAAGTACGCGCTCTCTTCGGCGGCCGTCTGGACCGTGGAGAGCGGTATCTCGAGTTGGGAAAGGACGATTTTCGCTTGGCCGATTCCGGTCAGCGCCTCGGCGGAGAGCTTCAGGTCGGCGTTCGCGGAAGGGGCGACGACGATCGAGTTCTCGCCGTCGGCGGCGACGGTGATGATCGCCGTACCGGTCGGGTTGGCGGAGGTGGAGACGAGCGAGAGGTCTACTCCGGAGCCTTCGAGGGCATCACGGAGCAGCGCGCCGCCGTCGTCCCCGCCGAGCGAGGCGACGAACGCCGTCGAGGCACCGGCGCGGGCCGCGGCGACCGCCTGGTTGGCGCCCTTGCCGCCGGGTCCGCGCGTCAGGTCGCTCGCCAGCAGCGTCTCGCCAGGCCGTGGGATCCGCTGGACCGCCAGCACCAGGTCCACATTCGCACTCCCCACGACAACAACCTCAGCCACGCCCCGCCTCCACCTTCCGTGCTGCCATCGTCCGTGCTGCAAGTTCGCTGATCGCCACCTGGTTCATGCCGGGCAGGCTGGTTGCCAGCCGGTCGTCGAGTGGTTCGGTCCACTCTGCCGGAACCCCGAGCACCGCGCCAAGCACCGCACCCACCGTCGCGCCGGCCGAATCCGTGTCCCAGCCGCCCATCACCGCACGCCCGATCCCGGTCGCGAAGTCAGGCGCGGTGAGCGCATACGCGGTCAGCGCCGAGTTGTTCACCGAGTGCACCCAGTGCAAGTGCCCGTACTCCGCGTGCAACGCGTCCAACGCGTCATCCAGAGGTGTCTCAGCCAGCCCCAACCCGAATCGCACGGCCTCAGCCAACTCGCCCGCGGGGTCAACCACCCCCAGCCCCGCCTCGGCAACCTCAACCGGATCGTCAAGCACCATCGCCGCGGCCGACATCGCCGCCACCCACAGCGCCCCATCCACCCCCGCACCCGTATGACTCAACCGAGCATCCACCAACGCCAACCGAGCAGCCCCCGACCGATCCCCCGGCCGCACCCACCCGTACACATCAGTCCGAATCTGAGCCCCGATCCACTCCCGGAACGGATTCCGCACCACCGCAGCCCGCAACGGATCCACTCCGTCGAGCAGATTCCGGTAGGCAACCCGCTCAGCCGTGAACACCCGCCCCGCCGGCAGATCATTCAGCCACGCGGCCGCCACATCCTCGGTGCTCAGCCCATCCCCATGCCGCTCCACCAACTGCAACGCCAGGATCGCAAAGTTGAGATCGTCGTCCTCTGGCATCCCGTCGATGACCTCCCGAAGACTCGTCGGCTTCGACCGCCGATTCCAAGGCCACCGCCCAAGCACCTCATCCGGCACCCCCACCGCGGTGATGTACTCCCGCAACGGCCACTGCCCCGAGGACTGAAGAATCTCCCGAATCCCCTCCCGAGGAATCTTCTCCACCGGCTTCCCCAACAAGTTCCCCGCAGCCCGCCCAAGCCACGCATCCAACACTCGCCCGCTCGCCGGCTCCGCCGGCTCGCGGGCGGCGGATGGGGAGCGCAGAGCGAGGGGCGCGTCATCGCGTCGCCGCTCCGAGCTGGGCCGGCCTACGGCGCTCCGCGCCGTGGCCGCCTCGCCGACGACGGGCGCGCTCTGCGCGCGGCTCAGCAGCGGGAGCGGCGGGATCTCGGGGGCGACCCAGCCCGCGAAGCGAGTGTCCAGTTCTTCCAACAGGTCGCGGGCGAGCGCACGCAACTCTGCCCCGGCAGGCTTGTCCGAGGCACCGGATACCGGGGCGTCCGTCGTACCACCGGCAGATACCCACCGGGCGGCGATGTCGGAGACGTCGACGCCTTCGGTGGTGGATTGGACCAGTTGGTGCGGGAGGAGGTCCTCTGGTTGCACCCAGGTCAGTCTCATCGGGTCAGTCTCTCCAGCGTTTCGGTGCGGTGGGCGAAGCGGCGGGCGTCGGACAGGTGGAGTTCCAGTGCGACCGATGCCATCACCCGTCCTGGTTGTTCGAGGTCTGTCTTGCTTGCGTCCGCGATCGCCGACGCCCAGTCGGCCGGTACGCCGGCCACGCCACTCAACGCCCCCGTGATCGCCCCCGCCATCGACGCGATCGAGTCGGCGTCGCGTCCGTAGTTGGTGCCGCCCAGCACGGCTTCCCGAACATCCCCACCGGAGACCAGGACGAAACCCAGCGCGACCGGCAATTCCTCGATCGCCTTCGTCCGGCTCGGCCGGCGCGCGTCGAGCGACTGGTTCCGGTACTCCGGCCCGACGGTGTCGAACGGCTCGACCGCTCTCCGCAGTACCGGGATCGCGGACTCCCAATCGGTCAACCCGTCGGCCGCCTCAGCCACCGCCTCGACGGCCGCCCGGGTCCCGTCCTTGGCCAGCGCCAGCGCGGCCGCGACCGCCGAAGGAGCCGTTGCCTCCGGCACCATTGCGGCCGCGACCGCAGCAGCCAACACCCCAGCAGCCTCACGCCCATAGCTCGACTGATGCGCCCCAGCCAGCTCGATCGCCTCGGCATAGGCCCCGGCCGGATCACCCGCGTTGGCGATCCCGACCGGCGCCACATACATCGCCGCACCACAGTTCACGATGTTCCCGACGCCGGCCTCGCGCGGATCGACGTGCCCGTAGTGCAGCCGCGCTACCAACCACTTCTCGGCCAGGAACACCCGCTGCAACAGCAGCGCCTCGGTCTCCAGCTCGGGAATCCAGCGCTTCTCCGTCAGCAACTTCGGCACCAGCGACTCCGCGATCGAGTACGCGTCGAGGTGCGTCCGCAGCTCGTCGTACACCTCGACCAGCGCATGCGTCATCAACGTGTCGTCGGTGATGTGCCCGTCGCCCTTGTGGTACGGCGCGATCGGCCGAGCGTTGCGCCAGTCGTCGTACCACGGACCGACGATGCCGGTCACCCAGCCACCGTGCCGTTCCCGGATCGCCTCCGGGGTCCAGCCCTCGACGGCGCCACCGATCGCGTCACCGACCGCCGACCCGACGAGGACTCCCACTGACTTCTCTTCGAGCACCGACATCAGGAGTTGACCTGCCCCCACCCATCGCTCAGCTTCTTGCCCAGGGCATTCAGATCGATCTTGTTCGCGAGGAACTCCTGCAGCGCCGGAGTCGCGATCTGGTCCTTCCACTTCGGGTAGTTCTCCACGCTCTGGAACGGCGCCTTGGTCAGCTCCTCGCCGCTGGCCAGGGTCTGGGTCCAGCCGTTCTTGCCGCCGGTCGCCTTCTCGATCGCGTCCCGGGCCGCCTTCGTGGTCGGGATCAGCCAATCGCCCTGGCCGACCGCGGCCAGGTTGTCGGCCTTCATGAAGTAGTCGATGAACTGCGCGGCCTGCTTGACGTGCTTGCCCTCGGCCGGCACCGACAGCGTCTGCGGGTTCGCGGCCTGCTTCTCCGACGTGCCCTTCAGCGGCGGCAGTACCTCCCACTGGAAGCCCTTCGGCGCCTGCTCGACGATCTGCTGAGCCGCATAGTTGCCGCCGACGATCATCGCGTACTTGCCACCGAAGAAGCCCGGCAGCACATCGGACCCGCTCTGGGTCAGCGACGTCGGATCGATCGACTTGTCGGTGTAGGCCATCGCGTGGATCCGCTTCGGCACCTCGAGCTCGGCGTCGCCGATCTTCGCCTTGGCGTCGCGACCGGAGCCCTCGAAGAAGACGCCGTCGAAGTTCATCCCCAGGTTCAGCACGGTCGCGGTCGGGCTCTTCAGTCCCCAGCCGAGCCCGTACTTCCCGCCGGCCGTGAGCTTCTTCGCGTTCGCCTGCAGGTCGTCCCAGCTGAGCGAGTCACCCGTCGTCGCGATCCCGGCCTGCTTGAGCAGCGTCGAGTTGCCGAACACGACGTAGGACTGGAGCAGCGTCGGCGCCGCGAACACCTTGCCGTCGCTGGAGACCGTGTCCCACACGCCCTGCGAGACGGCGTCCTTCGTCTCCTGACTCAGGTACTGCGAAAGATCGGCGAGGTACCCCTGGTTCGCGAACCCGGTGATGTCGGCCGACTCGTCCTGGATCACGTCCGGCGCCGTACCGCCCTGGAACTGGGTGACGAGCTGGTCGTGCACCGAGTCCCAGCTGCCCTGGACGTACTCGACCTGGATGTTCGGGTTGGCCGCGTTCCAGTCCGCGACGATCTTCTTGGTCGCGGCGACGGTGGTCTTCTGGAAGGCCAGACTCTGGAACTTCAGCGTCACCTTCTCGGTCGACCCACCGTCCCCGGAGCCGCTGTCGTCACTCCCGCCACAGGCCGCAAGCGTCACCAGAGCGCTTGCCGCCAGCAAGGCGATGATCGGTTTTCTCAACATCTCTACTCCTCAGGGGATTTCTAGCCTTTTACGGCGCCGGACAGCAGACCGGAGGTCAACCGGCGCTGCAGGAAAGCGAAGAACACAAGACTCGGTACGGTGGCCAGGACGGACGCCGCCGCGAGTGGCCCGAACTGGACCTGGCCCTCGGCCCCGACGAAGCGGGCGAGCACCAGCGGCAGCGTCTTCAGTTGCGGGTCCTGCAACAGGACCAGGGCGAAGAAAAACTCGTTCCACGCCGAGATGAAGGTGAACATGGCGGTCGCGATCAGCCCCGGCCGCAGCAACGGCATCACGATCGACACGATCGTGCGGACCCGGCTCGCGCCGTCGACCGACGCCGCCTCCTCCAGCTCGCGCGGTACCGCGGCGACGTACCCCTGCAGCATCCACAGGGCGAACGGCATCGACCAGACCATGTAGACGATCACCACGCCGGGGATCGTGTTGGTCAGGTGCAGCGGCCGGAGAATCATGAACAGCGGGATCACGATCAGGATCACCGGGAACACCTGACTGACCAGGATCCAGCCGTTCGTGATCGGCCGGAGCCGGCTGCGGAACCGCGCGAGCGCGTAGGCGACCGGCAGCGAGACGACCAGGACGAGCACCGTCGACGCGACCGAGATCTGCAGGCTGTTCCACATCGAGTGGACCAGGCCCTGCTCCCGCAACGCGTCGGCGTAGTTGGACAGGTCCGGGTGCTTCGGGAGAATCGACGGCGTGACGCTCGCGAACTCTCTCGGCGATTTCAGAGAACTGGAGATCAGCCAGAGCAGCGGGAAACCCAGGAAGACGAGATAGCAGATCACCGCGACGTACTGTGCCGCGCGGGCGGCTGGTCGCGTTCTCATGCCTCGCTCCTCAACCGGTTCCGGAGATAGAACGCGAGGAACACGATGATGATCACGACCATCACGTCACCCATCGCCGCGGCCATCCCGAAGTTCCCGTACCGGAACGCCTCGTTGTAGGCGAACAGCATCGGCAGCATCGTCTTGCCACCCGGTCCGCCCGCGGTGAGCACGTAGACCAGGCCGAACGAGTTGAAGTTCCAGATCATGTCCAGGCTGGTGATCGCGACGATCACCGTCCGGAGCTGCGGCAGCGTGATGTTCCAGAACTGCGACCACGCGCCGGCTCCGTCGACCGCGGCCGCCTCGTACAGAGAGCGGTCGATGCCTTGCAGACCGGCCAGCAGGGTGACCGTCGTCATCGGCATGCCGACCCAGATACCGACCACGATCACGGCCGGCAGCGCGGTGCTGAAGTCGCCGAGGAAGTTGATCGGATGGTCGGTCAGGTGCAGCTTCTGCAGGATCTCGTTGACCGGGCCGTTCGTCGGGTGCAGCAGCAGTCGCCACATGATCGCGACGACGACCGGCGGCATCGCCCACGGGATCAGCGCGAGCGTGCGGGCGACGCCACGGAAACGCAGATTGGTGTTCAGCAGCAAGGCCAGGCCGAGCGCGGCGACGAACTGCAGAATCGTCACCGAGAGCGTCCAGATCAGCCCGATCTTGAACGAGTCCCAGAACAGGCCGTTGTGCAGCAGCTTGCCGAAGTTGCCGAAGCCGATGAAATTCGTGTCGACGTGCAGCCCGGCGCGAGCGTCGGTGAAGCCGAGCGCGATCCCCCGGATCAGCGGATAGACACTCAGCAGCAGAACGGGCAGCAACGCGGGCAGGAACAGAAAGATCGCTTCTCTGTTCTGCTTCGGCCGGCCGGTCTTGGGAGACTGCTCCGGAGCAGCCGTCAGAGTCGCGGCACTCACGGCGTCGACCTCCGCACACTCAGGGTCGGCTGCACCACGATCCGCCGCGGCGTCCGGGTGTCGTCGTCGATCCTTGCCAACAGCAACTCAGCAGCCCGCCGGCCACGCTCGGCCGACCCGAGGTTCACACTCGTCAACGGCGGAAAACACTGCTCCGCCAGCTCACTGTCATCCATCCCGATCACCGCAACGTCATCCGGTACGACGAGTCGCCGCGTCGCCAACTCATGCATGATGCCCACGGCAAGCAAGTCGTTCGCCGCGATCACCGCATCAAGCCGACCACCCCGCGCCTCCGCGCCGGAGCTGCGCACACCAGTGTCCAGCCCGGACAACAGTTCCACGCCGGCTTCCCGACCGGCCGCGAAGGTGAAGTCCCCCGCCTCCACCTCGGCCACCGCCCGCAGCCCGTTCGCCTTCATCGCGTCAGCGAAACCCTTCGCCCGCGCCGTTCCCGGCACGGTGTCTACCGGACCGTTCACGAAGGCGATCCGCTTCCGGCCGGTCGCCAGCAGATGATCGACCGCCAGCAGCATGCCCTTCGGCGAGTTCGCCCGCACAGTGTCGACCCCGGCCGACGACGGCACGTTACCGGCAACGACCACCGGCACCTCGCACTCGCGGATCGACTTGATCAGGTCGTCGTCCACCCGCAACGGGCTGATCACCAGGCCATCGGCGTACCCCCGAGCCATCCCCCGGACCAGCGCGACCTCGTCGACGACATCCGGCCCTGTCGTGGTCACCACCAGCCGGTACCCCGCCGCCGAGACAACCTCCTCGACCGCGCGCATCATCGTCACGTAGACCGGGTTACCGACGTCGGCCACCGCGAGGGTCAGCTGGAAGGTCCGCCCGACCTTCAGCGACCGCGCCCGCGAGTCAGGCACATACCCGAGCTCTTCGACCGCGCGCCGAACCCGCTCGACCATCTCCTCGGTCGCGGGCAGCCCGTTCAGCACCCGCGACACCGAAGCCACCGAAACTCCGGCGGCCCGAGCCACTCCCGCGATCGTCGGCCGGCTCACGCAGCCTCCTGTAATCGTTCTTGTAATCGTTTACAGCATCGACTCTAAAACCCTTCCCGAGCCGTCGTCAACACCGGACCACCAGTCACCTGGTCTGTACTCCGGGCAACCACCGCCGCCCGCCATCCGAGACGTCGCGGGCAGCCCTCGCCATGTCAACTAATCTCATGAACTTAATAGCCCATCGCCCAGGAGCAGCCCGATGACTCTGACCTTTCACTGGTTCCTGCCGACCTCCGGCGACTCCCGCAACATCACCGGCGGAGGGCACGGCGCCGACGTGGTGCATCGCGACCGGCGGGTGACTACTCGCTACCTGCGCCAGATCGTCACAGCGGCGGAGGAGCTCGGGTTCGAGGGAGCGCTCACGCCAACCGGGTTGTGGTGCGACGACGCCTGGCTCTCGACGGCTTCGTTGCTCGACTCAACGGATCGACTGAAGTTCCTGGTCGCGTTCCGGCCCGGGCTGATGTCGCCGACACTGGCCGCGCAGATGGCGACGACCTTCCAGAACCAGTCGGGCGGCCGGCTGCTGCTCAATGTGGTGACCGGTGGCGAACCGGCCGAGCAGAAGGCGTTCGGGGACTTCCTGAGCAAGGACGAGCGGTACCGGCGTACGGATGAATTCTTGGCCATCGTTCGCAGGTTGTGGGAGCACGGCGACCCGTTCGACTTCCGGGGCGAGCATCTGCGGGTCGAGCAGGCCCGGTTGGTGTCGGTGCCGGATCCGGTGCCGCAGATCTACTTCGGTGGCTCGTCGGCCGCCGCCGGTCCAGTGGCCGCCGCCCGCAGCGACGTGTACCTGACCTGGGGCGAGCCGCCCGCCGCTGTTGCCGAGAAGCTCGGCTGGATCCGCAAATTGGCCGCCGAAGCCGGTCGTACCGTGCGCTTCGGCATCCGGTTACACGTCATCACAAGGGACACCTCCGAGGACGCCTGGCGCGAAGCGCGTCGCCTCCTCGCGGCCCTCCCGCCGGAGACGATCGCGAAGGTCCAGGCGGGCCTGCACAAGAGCGAGTCGGAGGGCCAGAAGCGGATGCTCTCCCTGCACGGCGGCTCGGCCGAGGATCTGGAGATCTACCCGAACCTGTGGGCCGGCGTCGGCCTCGCCCGTGGTGGTGCCGGCACCGCCCTGGTCGGAAGCCACGAAGAGGTTGCCGACCGCATCAAGGAGTACGCCGACCTGGGCATCGAGGAGTTCATCCTCTCCGGCTACCCCCACCTAGAGGAGGCCTACTGGTTCGGCGAGTCAGTACTCCCCCGCCTCGAACGCGACGGCCTCTGGACCCGTCCAGGCGAAGCTCAGCTCAGTACGGAGAACGCAGTACCGTTCGCAGTCTGAGCAGCTTGAGTGGGTCGAGCGGGTCGAGCGGGTTGAGCTACTCGTCCTGGTCGTCGGCGCCCGGACGCTCCGCCCAAGGGGTCTCCTTGGCGGGGCGGACGACGATGAGTTTGTCGCCGGCGGCCAGGACGGAGACGGACGAGTCGTAGTACCGGTGGACCTTGCCGTCGCGGACGACCGAGACGACGCGGTCCGGGACCGACGAGGGCGCCTTGCCGACCTCGCGGCCGAGCACCGGGCGCTCGGCGACCTCGAGGCCTTCGCCGTACGTGAGCAGGTCCTCCATCACCTCGCCCAGGTTCGGGCTGACGGCGGAGAGGCCGAGCAGACGGCCGACCGCCTCCGACGAGGTGACGACCGCATCCGCGCCGCTCTGTCGCAGCAGGGGGACGTTGTCTTCCTCGCGGACCGCGACAACGATGTGCGCGTTCGGGTTGAGCTGCCGGACGGCGAGGGTGACCAGGACCGCCGAGTCGTCGCGATCGGTGGTGACGATCACCTCGCGGGCCGTCATCACCTCGGCGCGGCGCAGTACAGTCCGGTTGGTCGCGTCGCCGTGGAAGGCGGCCATCTGATCGTTGCCCGCGTCACCGATCGCCTGCGCGCGCGGGTCGATCACCACGATGTCGGTGCGCTTGACCCCGTTGCTGAGCAGGGTCTGCACGGCCGAGCGGCCCTTGGTGCCGTAGCCGACGACAACAACATGGTCCTTCATGCGCTTCCTCCATCGCGAGTCGCGCATGATGCGGCGACCTTCGTTCGCCAGGACTTCGAGCGTCGTGCCGACCAGCACCACCAGGAACGCGATCCGCAGCGGGGTCACGACGAAGGCGTTCACCAGCCGGGCCGTCGGCGTCACCGG
Source organism: Kribbella sp. NPDC051620 (assembly GCF_044453825.1). Lineage (NCBI taxonomy): Bacteria > Bacillati > Actinomycetota > Actinomycetes > Propionibacteriales > Kribbellaceae > Kribbella > Kribbella sp. NPDC051620. Next base: position 143,439 of record NZ_JBITDB010000001.1, on the reverse strand, counting down.
AGTGATGTCGCCGTACCCGGTCGTGGTGAGCGTCACGGTCGCGTAGTAGATGCTGTCGATGAAACCGACGCTGCCGTCGTACGTGTCCCGGTAGCCGCCCCGGTCGACCAGCACGATGCAGACCATCAGCACCAGCAGGCCGAGCGCGATCATCAGCCGTCTGGACAACTCCACCACCGGCGAGCGTGTGCTCGCGGGCAGGTTGACGAGAAGGCCGTGGGGGTTACGACCGGGCAGGGATGGCACGCGTCTGACGATAGGCCACCGACGGCCGATCCACCGCATGCGACAGGCTCTGGTCGGACAGTGCGACGGTCACCATCAGGTGGCCACTGTCCTGTACGACCCTGGTGCGCATCCGCAGACCTTCGACGGTCCGCAGCATCGCGACGTTCTCCGGCTGCACCATGCAGACCACTCGGTCGGCACCCAGGTCGCGGGCCTCCTTGATCACCCGGCGCAGCAGTTGCGAGCCCAGACCATGCCGCTGCCAGCCGTCCTCGACCAGTACGGCGATCTCCATCGCAGAGCCACTCAGCTCGTCCCAGGGAGCGGCCGTGGCCATCCCGACGACGGCCTCACCGGCTGCGGCGACGATGGAGATCCCACCGGCCGGGGCCGACAGGTGGCGCGCGGTACGGGCGGTGAGCTTGGGCATGGGGACGTGGTACCGGCGGGTGCGGCTCTCGTACGAGCACCGGTCGTGCATGGCGACTACTGCCTCGGCATCGTCGACAGTGGCCTTGCGCAACTCCGGTACTGCGCTGCCGGGCCGAGGCGGCTCCTGGACCGGGCTGGTCTCCCGCTCGGCCAGCCGGCCGGCGATCTCGACCAGTACGTCGGCCCGCGCCCACTCAGCTGGGGTGTACTCGTCGAATCCCTGCAGGTTCTCCAGTTCCTCGTCCACGGAGATCGGGTCGTCGAGGAGCCGCAGTACTGCACGCAGGTACCGGGTGGGGCCGTCGTGGAGGACGTCGGCCTGGCACGGGCGGACCGTAGTACCGGTGCAGCCGGCTTCGGCGACGAGTGCGGTGAGGTCGTCCGCTGTCCAGCCGACGCCGGTGGAGACGACGAGCTCGTCGACCGCGCCGGACTCGGCGGTGAAGACCTCCAGGCTCAGAATGTTGATCTCGTCGGCACCACAGCGTGCGGCGAGCTCGGCCAGTGCACCCGGCCGGTCGGCGAGTTCGGTCCTGATCTTCCAGAGCATGGTGACGCCCTCCCTCGTGGACACGTTCTTCCACTGTGCGCGGGAGCTGTTGCCACCCCGGGTCCTGCGTGTTACAAGCAGGTCAACCCTGCTGAGCGGTCCCCGGCCGAGCTGGAGCGACCCCTACCGGCGGCGCTTGATCTTCGGCAGCCGGTCAGTCAGCTTCACCCTGCTGGCGGCCAGCTCGAGGGCGTTCTCGCGCCGATCCAGATCCGCGTGCCGCAACAACTCCGGATAGGTCGACTGCGGCACCGGCGGATACGTCGTGACGATCGCATCCCCGCTGAACACGAAGAACACCGCCTGCCCGTCCTTGATCACCTTCAACAGCGACCCGTCCCGCACGGTCACCGCATGCTCGATCGCCTTCTTCCGAGCAGTCCGCTTCGCCAACGCCGCCTGCAACGCCTGCTGAGCAGGCTCCCGCCCATGCTTGACCGCCTCGAACGCCATCGGCCCATACCGCACGCCGTACTTCACAACGTTCTTGGCCAACTTCCCTTTTCCACCCGCCATGCTCCGACTGTACTGACTGCGCCGGGTCGGCATGCGGAGTTGGGGACGGTCGGGCACGATGGGCGGGTGACTGTTCCTACGCCGCGCCGGCCGATTTTGCCGGGTGCCAAGTTGTTCGAGTCGTTGCCGGGTGCGCACGACCCGGCCGCGGTGGCCGAGGTGGCGCACCGGACGGCGGAGTTGCTGGTGCGGGGTGCGCGGTCGAGTGAGGATGCCGAGGTGATCGCGCGGGTGGTCAAACTCGCCGACGACTACGGGCTCGACGAGCTCGCGGACCTGTGGTCCGACTCGCCGGCGGACTCGCTGCCCGGCACGTTGTGGCGGCTCTACTTGCTGCGCTCCTGGGTGCACGGCAACGCCGAGGAGGTCTCCCGCGAGTACGCGACCGGCCGCAAGTACGCCGAGGTGCACGCCGTGGTGGCCGGCGTCGCCGATCCGCCGGGGCCGACCGAAGTACGGGACATGGTCGACGCCGTACTACGAGGGGTCGCGACCGGCGATTTCGCCACCACCCTCGACCGCGCGGCCGCCTTCGCAAGGATCGTCGCGACCGGCCGGGCGCATCTGGCCGACGACACCCACGACCTGGTCCGATCGGCGTCCAAACTCGTCGAACTGGCCGACCAGTTGCAGACCGCCGCACGCACCGAACGGACCGGTAACCTGTGGTGATCCGGGCGCGGTACTTGCATCGGTAGATCCGGGATGTTATGGGCAACCGACCCGTGAGAACTCAACAGGACAAGGCATTTGCCCACCGGTTACACTGATGAAGGTGTCGGGCCGCGGTAGCCCCGGGTCCCAAAATTAGCCGCTTCGAGCGGCCTCGCGCCGTGAGGCGCTTCCCGGTCCGGCACCCACAATCCCGCAGCTCCGGTCAGCATCTCGCGCTGGCCGGATTTTCTGCGTTGTTATCTTTCTGTGACCTAAACCATTAACTTTTGCCGTCCGTCCTGATAGGCAAGGACGTGCGGAGGTGGGGCCGTAGCCCGAAGCAGTAGAAAACCTGGGGACTGAACAAGGAGAAGAACCCAGTGCGGAAAGCCCTGGCCGCGGCGGCTGTTGCTGCCCTGATCGCATTACTCACCGTCACCACTCGACCCTCGACAGTGTCGTTGCCCCCCGCGGAGGCGCAGAGCCCGCTGACCGTGCGGGTGTCCGGCAACCAACTCGTCGACCAGACCGGCGCCAAAGTGCAGTTGCGCGGCGTCAACCACTCCGGCGCCCAGTACGCGTGTTCCGAAGGCTGGGGGATCTTCGACGCTCCCGCCACCGACGCGACCATCGCGGCCATGAAGGCCTGGGGCGTCAACGCGGTCCGGGTACCGCTCAACGAGACCTGCTGGCTCGGCAGCACTCAGATCCGGGCCGGCCTGCGCGGTTCGACGTACCGGAACGCCATCGCGGCCTGGGTCACCAAGCTCACCACCGCCGGCATGACCGTGATCGTCGACGAGCACTGGACGCAGACCGACGCGAAGAAGGCGACCGATCAACGCGTGATGCCGTCGCGGGCCTATGCACCCCTGTACTGGCACTCGGTGGCCGACACGTTCAAGGGCAACCCCGCTGTCATCTTCGACCTCTTCAACGAGCCGTACCCGGACAGGAACCGCGACACCACCGCCGCCTGGAAGTGCGTCCGCGACGGCGGCACATGTCCCGGCGTCGGCTTCGTCACGGCAGGCATGCAGGAACTCGTCACCTCAGTACGCTCCACCGGCGCCAAGAACGTCATCCTGGTGCCGGGCCCGGAGTACGCCGGATCGCTGCGCCGCTGGCTGGAGTTCAAGCCCGTCGACCCAGCGAACCAGCTCGCCGCGTCGGTGCACATCTACGGGCTCCCGCTCGATTCGCCGTACCGGGATCAAGCGCGCTGGCCCGAGATCGACACGGTGGCGGCCAAGGTACCGGTCGTGATCGGCGAGATGGGTGACACCGACTGCACCCACCGGTTCACCGACAAGCTCACCAAGTACGCCGATACGCGCAACATCTCGTATCTCGCGTGGGGCTGGGTGGTCAGCGACTGTGCCGACGAGCCGTCACTGATCAAAGACTACAAGGGCACCCCGTCAGGCTTCGGCGCCGGCATCAAGGCGGGCCTGCAGAAGCAGCGCTGACCCAGCGAACCAGCATGCCCCCGGCCGGGATCTCGGGGTCCGGTCGGGGGAAACCCCCTGTCGCGATCACTGCCAGTGAGAGCAAACTCGGAGTCACGACGGTTCGGGGGCCGCTGAGACGCCAGTGCACCGCGTTGGCGCACTGAGGGAGGGCGATCGGTATGGAGGGAAATACAGTCGTGCGTGCGACCGACCTGGTTCGCACATACGGCGAGGGCGACACCGCGGTCAAGGCGCTGCGGGGGGTCGGGGTGGAGATCACCGCCGGCCAGTTGACGGCGGTGATGGGACCGTCCGGCTCGGGCAAGTCGACGTTGATGCACATCCTGGCCGGGCTGGACAAGCCGACCTCGGGGTCGGTGCAGATCGGCGGCACCGAGATCACCACACTCGGCGACGACGACCTGACCAAACTGCGCCGCAAGCACATCGGCTTCATCTTCCAGTTCTTCAACCTGCTGCCGATGCTGACGGCCCGGGACAACATCGTGCTGCCGCTGACGATCGCCGGCGAGAAGGCGGATCCGGCGTACTTCGACGAGCTGGTGGCCCGGGTCGGCCTGGCCGACCGGCTCACGCACCGACCGGCCGAACTGTCCGGCGGTCAGCAGCAGCGGGTGGCGATCGCCCGCGCGCTCGTCTCCCGCCCGACGGTGATCTTCGCCGACGAGCCGACCGGCAACCTCGACTCGCGGACCAGCAACGAGATCCTGCAGCTGATGCGCAGCTCGGTCGAGGAGTACGGCCAGACGACCGTGATGGTCACCCACGACGCCAAGGCGGCCGCGATGGCCGACCGGGTGCTCTACCTGGCCGACGGCGAGATCGTGAAGGAGACCGGGCGGACCGACCAGCACGAGATCCTGCAGATCATCGACTCGCTGGACCTGCAGTGATCGGCTTCGCGCTGCGCGGGCTGCTCAGCCGCAAGCTCCGCACGGCGCTGACCGCGATCGGCGTCGTCCTCGGCGTCGCGCTGGTGTCCGGCACCTATGTGCTGACCGACTCGATCTCGAGCGCGTTCGACTCGATCTTCTCCGACAACTACAAGAACACCGACGCGGCGATCACCGGCAAGACCGCGTTCGACGTACCGGACGGGACCGCGCCGGCACCGCCGTTCGACGAGTCCCTGCTGACGAAGGTGACGACGCTTCCCGAGGTCGGCGTGGCCGGCGCGGCGGTGTCGGGCGAGGCGCAGCTGATCGGCAAGGACGGCAAGGCGGTCGTCTTCGGGGGCGCGCCGAACCTCGGCTTCAGCGTCGACCCGGCACACCCCGAGTTCAACTCGCTCGCGCTGGTCAATGGTGAGTGGCCGGGTCCGAACCAGGTCGTGATCGACACCCAGACCGCCTCGAAGAAGGGCTTCGCGACCGGCGACACGATCGGTGTGCAGGCCCGCGGCGAGGTCCAGCCGATGCGGATCTCCGGTCTGGTCGAGTTCGGCTCGGTGTCGTCGATCGGCGGCGCGACGCTGGCCGGCTTCCAGCTGCCGACCGCGCAGAAGCTGTTCGACAAGCCGGGCAAGCTGGATCAGATCCTGCTGAAGGCCAAGAGCGGCACCTCGCCGCAGCAGTTGATCGACGCGGTCCAGAAGGTTTTGCCGGAAGGCACCCAGGTACGGTCCGCCGAGGACCAGGCCGCCAAGGACGCGGCCGGGACGAGCGACTTCCTGAACTTCTTCCGGACCTTCCTGCTGGTCTTCGGCGGGATCGCGCTGTTCGTCGGCTCGTTCGTGATCGCGAACTCGCTGTCGATCACGATCGCCCAGCGCACCCGTGAGTTCGCCACCCTGCGGACACTCGGCGCCTCCCGGCGCCAGATCCTCAACACCGTCGTGCTCGAGGCACTCCTGACCGGTGTGGTGGCGGCCGTCGCCGGACTGTTCCTCGGTCTCGGGATCGCGACGGGGTTGTTCAAGATCTTCGACGCGGCCGGACTGACCCTGCCCAACAACGGGCTGGTGTTCCGCGGCCGGACCATCATCGTCGCGCTGGCGGTCGGCATCCTCGTGACTTTGCTGGCGAGCCTTCGACCCGCGATGAGAGCAACGCGGGTGCCACCGATCGCGGCCGTTCGCGAGGGCGCTTCGTTGCCGCCGGGCCGTTTCCACCGATACCGCGGTCTGGGGGCTGTGGTGCTGACGCTGGCCGGGGTCGCGCTGGTCGTGGTCGGGCTGTTCGTCAACGGGCTGGGCACGGGCAATCTGCTGACGTTGCTGGCGGTCGGCGTACTGCTGATCTTCATCGGGATCGCGTTGTTCGCGGCGCAGTTGGTACGTCCGTTGGCGGCCGCGTCCGATCCGGTGGCTCGTGGGTCGGTACTCGTGCTGACCGTCCTCGCGTGGCCGCTGTTCTCCTTGCCCTATTGGCTTCTGCGGCGGGGGTACTGGGGTCCGGGTTCTGGGTTCAAGCGGGCCGGCGGGTTCGTCCTCGGCGCAGTGCTCAATCCGGTGCTGCTGATCGTGGTCACCGCGATGGCGATCCGGCGCCGGGTGAGTTCGTGGCAGCCCGAGTGGCCGGCCGAGTTCCCCGGCGTACTGATCGACGGGCCGGCGGCTGGGATCGGCGGGCAGAACAGCCGGCGCGATCCGCATCGGACCGCGTCGACGGCTGCCGCGCTGATGATCGGGCTGGCCCTGGTCACACTGGTGGCGACGCTCGGCGCGGGCATCATCAAGCCGTTCGAGGACGCCGTCGACCGGATCTTCAGCGGCGACTACGCGGTCGCGGCGCAGAACAACTTCAGCCCGCTGCCGCCGACGGTCGCGGCCGCAGTCGCCAAGGTGCCCGGAGTACAGGCCGCGTCGAGTGTGCGTGGCGGGCAGGGGCAGGTGTTCGGCGACACGATCCAGGTCAGTGCGGTCGATGAGCAGGCGCCGTCGGTACTGCGCTTCGACTGGAAGAGCGGCTCTCAGGAGACGCTCGGGACCCTGGGTGCCGACGGCGCGATCGTCAACGAGGACTACGCGGACAAGCACGATCTCAAGCTCGGTTCGGCCTTCTCGATGACGACCGTCGCGGGCAAGACCTTGCCGCTGACCGTGCGGGGCATCTTCATCCCGCCCGCGGGTGGCTCGCCGTTCGGCGACGTGACGATCTCCACGACGACGTTCGACGCGGCGACCCCGCAGCCGTTGAACCTCTACACCTTCCTCAAGATGGACGGCGGAGTGACGGCGGCGAACACCGCAGTACTGGAGAAAGCGCTCTCTACGTTCCCGAACGCGAAGGCGCAGACCCGGGAGCAGTTCAAGGACGCCCAGTCGAACGGGATCAAGAGCCTGCTGAACGTGCTCTACGTGCTGCTCGCTCTGTCGGTACTGGTCAGCCTGTTCGGCATCGTCAACACGCTGGTGCTGACGGTGTTCGAACGGACCCGGGAGCTCGGCATGCTGCGGGCGATCGGCCTGACCCGACGCCAGGTGAAACGGATGATCCGGCACGAGAGCGTGATCACGGCGCTGATCGGCGCGGTGATCGGCATCGTCCTCGGCCTCGGCCTGGCGTCGCTGCTGGCGGCCCGGCTGGACGAGGTCGCCTTCGCCGTCCCGACCGGGCAGCTGCTCATCTTCGCCATCGTCTCGGTGGTCGTGGGCATCTTCGCCGCGATCTGGCCGGCCCGCCGGGCGGCCCGGCTCAACCCGCTGGAGGCACTGCAGTACGAGTAGCAATCCGTGAGAGGCCGACGGCGCACTAGCGGTCACCCGTCGGCCTCTTTTCGGCTACCTTCGCGAGGGCCGGGGTATCCCTGCGACGGGAACCATCGGCGCCAACCGCCGTCCCCTACGCGAAGGAACTTCTCATGCGCCGCCTCCCCCGCGCGCTGCTCGTTGCCCTCACCGCAGGACTGCTCAGCTCTTCCGTGGCCGCGCTGCCGGCCAGTGCCGCTCCCCCGGCTGAGGCCGGTCACAGTCGCGAGTTCGACATCCAGGCTCACCGCGGCGGTCTCGGGCTGACCGTGGAGAGCACGATCGCTTCCTTCTCCCGCGGCCTCGAGGTCGGCGTCAGCACCCTCGAGCTCGACGTCCAGATCACCGAGGACGGCTACGCGGTCGTCACCCATGACCGCCAGGTCACCGGCGCGAAGTGCAAGGACACCGCGCCCTACACGCCCGGCGACCCGGAGTACCCGTACGTCGGCAAGTTCATCAACACGCTGACGCTGAAGCAGGTCAAGCAGCTCGACTGCGGCTCGCTGCCGCAGTCGAACTTCCCCGGCCAGACACCCGACCCCGGCGCGCGGATGCCTGAGCTGCGCGAGGTGTTCGCGCTGGTCAAGCGCTTCCACGCCGACAAGGTCAAGCTCAATGTGGAGACCAAGGTCGAAGCAGGTGCGCCGACCCAGACGGCACCGCGCGAGCAGTTCGTCCAGGTGGTCGCGGCCGAGATCCGCAAGGCCCGGATCGGCCGGCAGGTGACGATCCAGAGCTTCGACTGGGGATCGCTGATGCGGATGCGGCAGGTCGCGCCCGAGCTGCCGATCGTCGCGCTGACCAACTACGACTTCCTGCAGACCGGCCAGCCCGGCAAGTCGCCCTGGTTGGGCGGCCTCGACATCGACGACTTCGGTGGCGATCTGGTGAAGGCGGTCGCATCGTTCGGGGCCGACGCGATCTCGCCGGTGCACGGGTTCCCGCAGGACGGGAAGGTGACGGATCCGGCGTACCGGCCCTATGTCACCGCTGACATGGTCCGGTCGGCTCACCAGGCCGGGATCAGGGTGGTGCCGTGGACCGTCGACGATCCGGCGACGATGCAGTCGCTGATCGACAAGGGTGTCGACGGCATCATCTCGGACTACCCGGACCGGGTGCGTTCGGTGGTCCGGTCGAACGGGTTCCGGTTGCCGGTCGCGTACGACGCGCCGGCCGTCCGCGCGCTGTCGTCGGCGCACGCTCACAACGACTACGAGCACCGGCGGCCGCTGTTCGACGCGCTCGACCGTGGCTTCAACAGCGTCGAGGCCGACGTCTGGCTGGTCGACGGCGAGCTTCGCGTGGCCCATGACCTGGAGGATGCGGTGCCGGGTCGCAATCTCGAGAGCCTGTACTTGAAGCCGCTCGCTCAGCGGGTTCGCGAGAACCATGGCGAGGTCTATCGGCACGGGCGCGACTTCCAGTTGCTGATCGACATCAAGAGCGACGGGCCTTCGACGTACGCGGCCGTTGATGCGGCGCTGCGGAAGTACAGGTCCATCAGCACGGTCTTCGCCGGCGGCCACACCTACCGCGGCGCCGTCACCTCGGTGATCAGCGGCAATCGCCCGCTGGACGTGCTGAAGGCACAGAAGGTCCGATACGCCGGTTACGACGGCCGACTCACCGACCTGAACTCAAAGCTGCCCGCCTCGCTGATGCCCCTGGTCAGCGACAACTGGTCCAACAACTTCACCTGGCGAGGCATCGGCCCGTTCCCGGAGCGCCGAGCGCGCCAAGCTGCAGCAGATCGTCACGACCGCACACGACGCCGGCTACCGCGTCCGCTTCTGGGAGACCCCCGACATCCCCGGCGCCGCCCGTGAAGCCGTCTGGTCGGAACTGGTGGCCGCTGGGGTCGACCACCTCAACACGGACGACCTCCACGGCCTGGAGGACTTCCTCCGCTAGTCACCCACCGCAGTGAGGGCAACGACGTCGAGGCCGGCTCTGAAGGCCTGGCGTTGTTTGACGGCGCCGTTGCCCTCCCGGAGTACTCGTTGGATGGTCTCGGCGACCATGTCGGCCTCATCCAGCTCGCGGAGTGCTTTCGAGACATGGCGCTGCAGGAGGCCGAGCAACTCGGTCATCGGCAGCGGGCGAGCTGTTGCGACCTCCAGTCCGTTGCTGGTGATGCCGTCGCGTGCTGCTAGCCAGTAGGCGGCTCGTAGTACCTCTGGCTCCAGCTTCGGGCCAAGGCCGCCGTCGTCGAGTGCAGTCATCACCAAGGCGCGGACGAGCGTCGCCAGCAGTACCGTCTCGTCGACGGTCAGCGGTACGTCGCTGACGCGTACCTCGACCGTCGGTAGGTGGCTGGACGGCCGCACGTCCCAATAGACCATCCGCTCATCCATGATGGCGCCGGTGGCGATCTGCATGGCGACCAGTGCTTCGTAGTGCTCGGCGGACTCGAAGTACGGCGGTGGGCCGGAGCAGGGCCAGCGCGACCACATGATCGACCGCCAACTGGAGAAGCCGGTGTCCTGCCCCAGATAGACCGCACTGTTGGCCGTCAACGCCAGCAGTGCGGGCAACCACGGCCGCAGGTGGTTGCTGACCCGGATAGCCGCCTCCTTGTCCGGTACGTCGATATGCACATGACACCCACACACGGCCTGCTCGCGAGCCAGCAACCCGTACTTCTCGGCCATCTCCTGGTAGCGCGGCTTCTTGGTGATCAGTTGAGCCGCAACTCCACCGGGAGGCGCAGCGATCGCCAGCAACCGCGCATGCTCGTCCGCCGCGGCCTCCGCGAGCTTGGACCGCGCCCAGCTCAACTGATGGCGCAGTTCATCAGCCGTTTGACACACTGGCGAGTTGATCTCGACCTGTGCCCTGGTCAGCTCCAGCTCGACGTCGACTCCCTCGGTGCTCGCGGCGACGGCTTTGCTGCGTGGCACCGGGTCGCCACCGGCCGAGACCAGCAGCAACTCCTCCTCGACGCCCATGGACGGGTGGCTCAAGCTCTCTCCTCTGTCGCGGTGCCTTCGAGGTACCCGGCGCCCAGTCGGCGGAAACCGTGCCGCTGCCGGCTGCCGGACATGCACTAGGCTCGGGCGGGTGAGTCTGCCGATCGTGACTGCCACCCGGTATGTGTTGCCGTTGCGGGAAGGCGGTTCGCTGCCTGGCGTTGTCGAAGGCAACGATCTCGGCACCTACGTGCTGAAGTTCCACGGCGCCGGTCAGGGCCCGAAGGCGCTGGTCGCCGAGATCATCGTCGGCGAACTGTTCCGCCGGCTGGATCTGCGGGTGCCGGAGCTCAAGCTGATGGAGCTCGACCCGGTGATCGGCAAGTCCGAGCCCGACCAGGAGATCCAGCAACTGCTGCTGCGCAGCGCCGGCCTGAACCTGGCCGTCGACTTCCTGCCCGGCTCGTTCGGCTACGACGGCTCCAGCGGCAGACCCGACGAGGCCACCCAGGCCAAGATCCTCTGGCTCGACGCGTACGTCGCCAACGTGGACCGCTCCTGGCGCAACCCGAATCTGCTCGTCTGGCACAAGCAACTCTGGCTGATCGACCACGGAGCAGCGTTGTACTTCCACCACTCCTGGATGTCCGCCGAGAAGTTCACCGGGCTCCCGTACGACGCGCAGGATCACGTGTTCCGCGACGTCGCACCTTCGGTACCGGCCGTTGACGCCGAGTTGGCGGCCGCGATCACTCCCGAACTGCTGACCGAGGTGATCGCGCTGGTGCCCGGCGAGTGGATCGAGGACGGCGACCGCGAGCGGTACCTGGGCCACCTGACCGCCAGACTCGACGATCGGTCCGCTTGGCTGCCGGGCGGTGCGCAGTGAACCTGCTGCCCTTCGACCCCGCGGTGAACCTGGTGCCCTTCGACTACGTCATCCTGCGCGCGGCACCACGCATCCACCGCGGCGAGTTCGTCAACGTCGGCGCGGTGCTCTACTGCCGCTCGCTGGACTTCCTGGGCGCGTCCTGGGACGTCGACCCACTCCGGCTGCGTGCCCTCGACCCAGCGGTCGACGTGGACGTGGTGTGCGCATCACTGGAGCACCTGCGTGCCATCTGTGCAGGCGAGCCGGAGGGCGGCCCCGCAGCCGCCACCCGAATCGGCGAACGCTTCCGCTGGCTCGCTGCGCCCCGGAGTACGGTCGTCCACCCCAGCCCCATCCACAGCGGCCTCACCAACGACCCAGGCGCCGACCTCGACCGCCTGGTCGACGCCTTCGTGCGCTAGCAGTCAGCTGAGGGCCTGGGAGACCACGTCCCGGGCCTCGGCGAAGACCTCGGCCAAGTGCTCCTCACCCTTGAAGGACTCGCCGTAGATCTTGTACAGGTCTTCGGTCCCGGACGGGCGCGCGGCGAACCACGCCGACTCCGTGGTGACCTTGAGCCCGCCGATCGCGGCACCGTTGCCCGGCGCACTCGTCAGCCGGTCGAGAATCGGCTCGCCGGCCAGCTCGGTCGCGGTCACGGCATCGGCCGACAGCGCGCCCAGCTTGGCCTTCTGCTCTCGACTGGCCGGCGCATCCACCCGGCTGTACGCCGATGCGCCGAACTTCTCGACCAGCTTCGCGTGCGCCTGCGACGGCGTCTCGCCCGTCACGGCGGTGATCTCGCTGGCCAGCAGCGCGAGCAGGATGCCGTCCTTGTCGGTCGTCCAGACCGTACCGTCGAAGCGCAGGAAGCTCGCGCCCGCGGACTCCTCGCCGCCGAAGCCCACCGAGCCGTCGATCAGGCCCGGCACGAACCACTTGAACCCGACCGGCACCTCCCACAGCCGGCGGCCGAGGTCACCGACCACCCGGTCGATCAGCGATGACGACACCAGCGTCTTGCCGACCGCGACCTCCGGTCCCCACTGCCGGTTGGCGAACAGGTACGAGATGGCGGCGGCGAGGTAATGGTTCGGGTTCATCAGGCCGGCGTCGGGCGTGACGATGCCGTGCCGGTCGGAGTCGGCGTCGTTGCCGGTCGCCACGTCGTACCGGTCCTTCTGCGCGACCAGCGAGGCCATCGCGTACGGCGACGAGCAGTCCATCCGGATCTTGCCGTCGTGGTCGAGCGTCATGAACGACCAGGCCGGGTCGATCCGCGGGTTGACCACGGTCAGGTCGAGGTGGTGCCGCTCGGCGATCGCGGCCCAGTAGTCCACGCTCGCGCCGCCGAGCGGGTCGGCGCCGATCCGGACACCGGCCGCGCGGATCGCGTCCAGGTTGAGCACGGACGGCAGGTCGTCGACATAGTGCCCGAGGAAGTCGTACTCCCCCGCCTGCGCTCTTGCTGCCTCGAACTGCACGCGGCGTACTTCGCGGTTGCCGCCGGCGATCAACTCATTTGAGCGGGCCGCGATCCAGCCGGTCGCGTCCGAGTCGGCCGGGCCACCGTGCGGCGGGTTGTACTTGATCCCGCCATCGCGCGGCGGGTTGTGGCTCGGTGTGATGACGATGCCGTCGGCACCTGCTCCCGCGCCGCGGTTGAGCCGCAGGATCGCATGGGACACGCCTGGCGTCGGGGTGAGCCGGTCCGCGCTGTCGACTAGGGTCTGCACGCCGTTGCCGGCCAGGACCTCGAGCACGGTCCGCCATGCCGGCTCCGAGAGGCCGTGGCTGTCCCGCCCGACCAGGAGGGGCCCAGTGGTCCCCTCGCCCGCACGGTACTCACAGATGGCCTGCGTGATGGCCAGGATGTGTGCCTCGTTGAAGGCGCCGTCGAGGGACGAGCCGCGGTGGCCCGACGTACCGAAGACGACCTTCTGGGCGGGGTTCTCGACGTCCGGCGTGATCCCCTCGTACGCCGCGAGCAGCGCGTCGACGTCGACGAGATCCTCGGGCTGAGCGGGCTGGCCTGCGCGTGGGTGCATGTGCACATGCAACAAGCCTTCGGCCCGGATCACAACTCCACCCGTGGCGCGTCTCGCTGCTCGGTGTCGGCCGTCTCAGGTCGGGAAGGGCGTCAGGAGTTGATCTACCGGCGCGTAGTCATCGGTGAGCAACGGTGCGTCGCCGATGAACTCCCGCAACGCGCCGGCGTCGTCGATGTAGCCGCCGGTCGTGCCGAGGCGCTGACGGATCGCGGCGCCGGGCAGTGGCTGGTCGGCGGCCAGCAGGACGAAGTTGCCGCCTTCTTTTCCCGCCAGCTCGGCAGGTTTCGCGATCAGTGCGACGTACGGGAATTCGGCGGCGACGGTACGGAGCTCGGCCTTGAGGAACGCAAGCGGGCCGAAGTCGATGATGTTGGCGATCAGGAGCCCGTCCGGCTTGAGCACCCGGCGCAGGTCGGCGACGATCTCCTGGGTGGTCAGATGCCAGGGCACGGCGACCCCGCCGAACGCATCCATCACCAAGAGATCGCGGCTGTCGTCCGGCTCGGACCGTACGCCGAGCCGCCCGTCCTTGATCTGGATGTCGAGATCCGGACCGGGCCGGGCGCCCAGCTCGGCCTTGTCGAGCTCGATCACGCCGGGGTCGATCTCATAGACCTTGTTCTTGGTCGCCGGCCTGGTCGCCGCGAGGTAGTGCGGCATGGTCAGCCCGCCACCACCGATGTGCAGCGCCTGCAGCGGCGACCTGTCCGGCCACCTGGACTCGATCGCCGTCGCGAAGTCCTTCGTGTACTGGAACTGCAGGTAGGTCGGATCCGCGAGGTCGATGTAGGAGTGGCGCAGCTGGTCGAGGTAGAGGAGGCGGCCGTTGGGCCGCGCCGGGTCCTTCTCGATCCGGGCACAGTGGTAGGCCGTCTCGACCTCGCAAGGCCGCGGCGCGACCAGGGTGAGGCCCGCACCGATCAGTGCGAGAGCCAGTGGTCGGCTAGCGGCCTTCAGACCGCGGAAGAAGATGGTCAGGGCAGCTCCGGCGAGCACCAGCAGGCCGCCGAGGCACAGGACGATCGTGCTCGTCGGGACCTTGGCAACGAACACGAAGCCGGTCAGTACGGTGCCCGCGATCGCACCGACCGTCGCGTAGGCGGACAGCCGGCCGACGACCGTACCGGTCTGGCTCAGCTTCGAAAGCCTGAGCTTGGTCACCATTGGCGTCACCGCCGCGAGCAGTGAGGCCGGCAGGAAGAGCGCGACGGCCACTGCCAGGAAGACCGCCTCATTGCCGCTACCCCGCAGCGTTTCGCCGGTCCAGCGCACCACCGGCAGGATCAGCAGCACCAGTGCGCCGGCGAACAGGATCATCGGTCCCAACGTCCGGGTGGGCGGCGTGGTGTCGGCAATTCGGCCACCCATCGCCGCACCGGTCGCGATGGCCGCCAGGGCGACGCCGATGACGGCGGTGTTCGTCTCCAGGGTCAGGCCCAGGTACGGCGCTACGAGGCGCAGTGAGACGAGCTCGAGCACCATCACGGCGGCTGAACTGCCGAAGGACAGGGCGATGGCGACTTTGTCGTTGATCGCCTTGGCAGGTGCCTCTAGGGCGGTCTCTTCCACCGCGCCACCCTATCGGCCGTCGATCCCGCCCCCCGGCGACCTCACAGTCGCTCAGCTGCCGGGCTGATCGAGTTGGGCGACCAGGGATTTGGGGGCAACCTGCCGGTACGCGTCCTCGACCAGGTCGGCCAACTGCGGCCAGTCGACGTCGGGAACGTCGAGGTAGACGCCGA
Organism: Kribbella sp. NPDC051620; assembly: GCF_044453825.1. Classification (NCBI taxonomy): domain Bacteria; kingdom Bacillati; phylum Actinomycetota; class Actinomycetes; order Propionibacteriales; family Kribbellaceae; genus Kribbella; species Kribbella sp. NPDC051620. The sequence goes on along the minus strand of NZ_JBITDB010000001.1, from coordinate 128,320 downwards.
GCCAGCCGCGGTGCCCGACGTACGGCGGACGGAAGAAGTGCTCCGGGTCGCTCGCGATCAGCGACTCCTGGCTGCCTTCGGGGGCCGCGCACCAGAAGGCCGTTCGGTCGTCATGATGCTGATCGGCGAACATCACGAACGTCTTCTTGTCCCGGACGAACCACGTCGGCTCGCCGTGGCTCAACCGCTCGGTCGTCTCCGGCAGCGCCAGACACAGCTCGCGCAACCAACCCAGTGCATCCATTCCTGTCTCCTGTCCCGCTGTCAGTGACGCGGACCTGGTGCGACGACGCCGGCTTCGTAGGCGTAGACGACAGCCTGCGCCCGATCCCGCAGGTTCAGCTTGGTGAGGATCCGGCTGACGTGAGTCTTCACGGTCTGCTCGGCCAGTACCAGGCTCGCCGCGATCTCCCGATTCGACTGCCCCCGCGCTACCAGCCGCAGTACGTCGGTCTCCCGCGGCGTCAGCTCAGCCGCGGCCGCCGGCAACACCGGCCGTACCTTCACGAAATCCTCGACCAGCCGCCGGGTGATCGAGGGCGCCAGCAACGCATCGCCCGCCGCGACGATCCGTACCGCCGCCGCCAGTTCGTCCGGCGACGAATGCTTCAGCAGAAACCCACTCGCCCCCGCCCGCAACGCGTCGTACACGTACTCGTCAAGGTCAAACGTCGTCAGCATGATCACCCGCGGCGGCTCCCCCGGCGCGACCTCGGCCAGTATCCGCCGAGTCGCCTCGAGCCCATCCATCCGCGGCATCCGCACGTCCATCAACACCACGTCCGGCCGAACCCGCCCCACCACCTCGACAGCCTCCACCCCATCGGCCGCCTCCCCCACCACCGTCATACCGTCCTGCGCCCCCAGCAAGGCAGCAAACCCACCTCGCACCACCGCCTGATCATCCACAACCACTACGGAAATCACTCCGCGCCCTCCGCGTCAGCGGGTTGGTCGTCCAGCGGTAGCACGACTTCCACCCGGTATCCACCGTCCGCAGACGGCGCCGCACGGAAGCGACCATCCAGCAGACCGACTCGCTCACGCATCCCGACCAGCCCATGCCCACTCCCCGACCCGACCGCAGCATCCGCAGGCCCGTTCACAACACTCACAATCAACTCGCTACCGATCCGTCGAACCCCAACCTCCACCATCGCCCCCGGCGCATGCCGCACCGCATTGCTGACCCCCTCCTGCACCACCCGGTACGCCGTCAGCTCCACCGCAGGATCCAGGCCAGGTAAGGACTCGACCTCCAACCGGACATCGGCGCCCGCTCGTCGGGTGGTGGCGATCAGCTCTGCCAGGTCGGCCAACCCCGGTTGCGGACCCAGCTCGGAGCTCGCTCGGCCAGTGCCCGGGTCCTCGCGGAGCAGGCGCAGTACTCGCCTCATCTCGGTCAGCGAAGAGCGAGCGTCCTCGGCGATTCCGGCGAACTCCACGCGAGCGTCGTCTGGCAAGCCAATCAGCCGATGGGGTGCGCTGTCTGCTCGGACCACAACGACCGACAGATGGTGCGCGACGACGTCGTGCAGCTCCCGTGCGATGCGGGCCCGCTCTTGCCACCGAGCTCGTTGGGCCCGCTCGACCGCACTGATCTCCTCCTGCTCCAGCAACTGCTGCCGTGCATCGGCTCGAGACCTCACCAGGTCGGCAACCACAACCGCTACCGCAGACAACAACGCCATCGTCAGCAACCCGGCCCACGACCCACGCTCCGGCGTCAACACCATCCCCACCACGCCAACCAGTTGCGTCGCCACCCACCAACCGCCGAGGACCCAACGCGAGGATGCCCAGCGTGTCGAGCCGCGACCACCTCCGACCGCCAAGCCAGTGGCGCCTCGCGCGCCGGCGATCGCCAGTACCAGGGAATGGCCGAAGACTCCGGTGACCGGCCAGGGCCAGGCTTCGTCGGGTGATACCGGAATACAGACGATCGCGGTCAGGACGGAGGCGGCCAGCGAGACCGGCAACGCCCACGGCGGTCTCAACCACACCAGGGCCAAGGCCAGCGCTCGCATCACCCCGAGCGCAAAGGCTGCTCCGATCGGCAGTTGATAGTGCTGCCCGAGGTCGGTGCTCGTCAGCACCAGCAACGCGCCGACCCCGAGCGCCACCCAGATCCCGGCTCGCCCTCCCGGCCACCTCGAGCTCATCTCACGACCTTAGTCAGATACCGGCTCAGACCGCGCCACCTTCAGAGTTGTCGGGTCCAGGAGTAGAAGAAGGCTGTGCCGGCCAGGGCCAGGAGGATTGTTGCCGGGAGCACCAATCGGGAAGTGGCGGAGCCGTAGAGACGGCGGATCGAGGCGGCTTGCAGGAGGGCGAGGCCTCGGAGGATGAAAGGGAGGATGCCGATGATCGGGATGGAGATGGCGGCATGTACGGCCCAAGCGCCGGCCTTGGTGGGACCGCCCCAAGTGCCTGGGCCGACCGGGCCGTCCTCGACGAGTCCATAGAAGGGGCCGCGGACGACGGCGGTGACGAGCAGCATCAGGAGGAAGCAGCTCAGCAGGCCCAGCACGAGGCTCACCAGGGCGCTAAGGAGTGAGCTGACGAGTCCAGGGCGGCGCAATCTGATCGGGTCCGGCGAACCATGGAAGTGGGCGAGTTTGCGCCAGCTTTGGTGGACGGCGCCGGAACGGCCGAGCAGCGTGCGCACCAGCGCCAGCAGGCTCACCGGGACCAGGGCCAGGTCGTAGCCGATCGAGCGGATCAGCCGGCTTGTCAAGGAGCGGCGACCGGATAGCGGTCCCGCTGGGGGCGGTACTGGGCTTCGAGCTGTGTCCGTCACGGTTGCTCCCTTGTCTCATTGGCTGAGATCGAGCCTAGAAATCAGCGGCGGCGGAAACATCGCGCCAGGGAGCCAAATGGCCTCCCCTACCCCGGTAGGGGGTTTAATGTGACCTAGGTCACAGTGACCACGGTGCGTGTCGCAGCGTTACACGGTCAGTGCCGGAGGGTGCGAGCGGCAGTGCCGCGCCGACAGGAGGTTCGGACAACATGCGCATTCGGAACCTGGCGGTGACCGCCACGCTGATCCCGGTCCTGATGCTCGCGGGCTGCGGCCATGACGACACCGCCGAGGTCGCAGCGTCGTCACCCGGCGCCCACAAGGCCGCCAAACCCGGCGTGGCCGACGCCGTCGCCAACGGCTCCCAACCCGGCGCCGGCCCGGCCGCCTCGAACGACCCGGTGATCAACGCGTACTACGACTACCGCGTCGCGTTCGACGTGATGATGCGCAGCGGCGGCCGGTCGACCAGCCAGCTCGCGCCGGTGATGACGCCGACGATGTACACGGCGATCGGCCAGCAGGCGAAGTACTTCCGGGCCAAGCGCCTGCACAACACCGGCGTCACCAAGGTGTTGTGGGCCAAGCGCGTCCTGCGCTCCAACGGCGTGATCGTCCGCGCCTGCTACGACACCAAACAAGCCCGCACGGTCGACAGCTTTGGCAAGAGCGTCCTCCCGGCCGGTACGCCGACGCGCTGGCTCGACCAGATGCGCGTCGAACTCGTCCAGGGCCACTGGGTCGTCGACGGCGGCAGCACCACCCCGCAGTCCTGCTGACCTAGCCCCCGGGCGACGAGCAGCAACTCGTAGTACCCCGTTAACGTCTCCGTGCCGCCGTCCATCCTGGGCACACCTCGCGGTCCGGAGCCAACTCACAGCGCGGAGAGCAGCCACCTGCTCTCCGCGCTGTCTGTTTCCAAGCTCGGGTCGGTTTTTACAAGCCAGGTCAGGCGTGCCGGGTGGCCTGCTTGAGAAGCGACTCGACCGCGTCATGGAGAGCCGCGTCGTCGGCCGGACCAGACCAGACGATCACCCGCGCCTTGTCGCCGAGCGTGGCGGCGACGAGCTCCCGGGCCGGCGTCGGATCGCCTTGATTGAGCAGTACGACGAGCCGCCGGCCGTCCCGTTGCAGCCGGTCGAGCAACGGCGGCAGGGTCGAGCCCCGGAACAGCCCCGGGTCGCTCTTCACCTTCGTCTCGATCATCACGCCACGACCGCGGACCACCAGCAGGAAGTCGGCGCGATCCCGGGTGAACTCGCGATCGTGATAGACCCGCGCCTTCGGCCACAGCCGTTCGAGCGCCGCATCGACCTCGGCGTCGTACCGGGCGGACAGCCGGCTGATCTTGGAACTCGTCCCCCGCGGCCGGAACTCCTCCGGCGCACGCGGCCCTCGACGCCGGCGCCCGAACAGGGGCCGGAGCCAGCGATACAACGACGTGTCGATCATCGGCGGACCCCCTGGACCTGGGATGACACTCAACCCGATTGTCCCCGGGCCGAATGCGGCAAACCACGTCCAGGCGGTGGCCGCCGTGATTGTGACAGCATTGCGACGAACCGACCGGCTGTCGCAACATCGGGCTCGGCAGGAGTGAGGGCGTCCGGCAGAGCCGCGGGGATCAGGAGTTCTTGATCGCCGAGACCTCGATCTCGAGGGTGACCTTCTCACTGACCAGCACGCCGCCGCCCTCGAGGGCCGCGTTCCAGCTGACGCCGAAGTCCTTGCGGTTCAGCACGAGCGAACCCTCGAAGCCCAGCCGCACGTTGCCGAACGGGTCGACGCCGCGACCGGTGTACTCGAAGTCGACGTCGACGGACTTCGTCACGCCACGGATCGTCAGGTCGCCGGTCACGATGAAGTGGTCGTCGGCGGCCGGCGCGACCGCGGTGGAGACGAAGGTGATCTCCGGGTGGTTGTCCATGTCGAGGAAGTCGTTGCCGCGCAGGTGCTCGTCACGCTGGGAGTTGCGGGTGTCGATGCTCTTGGCCTGGATGGTCACCTGAGCCGTGGAGTTCTCCGGCTTCTCGCCGTCGATGTGGGCCGACCCCGCGAACTCGTCGAAACCACCTCGTACCCGGGCGACCATCGCGTGCCGGGCACTGAAGCCCATCCGGCTGTGCGAGGCGTCGATCGTGTAGTCGCCGGTGAGTTCGGAATAGTCAGTGGACATGCAGCCCGCCTCCCAAAGAGGAATAGTTTAACTTTGCATCGTCAACCCTGGCAGGATTGGGTTGATTCGTCAACTGACCCGCGGTGACCGGTTCGTGACGCAGAATCGGCAGGCAGCCGAGACCGTCGGCCGACGAGGAGGTCCAGTGAGTTCGACGCAGTGGAAGGTCCACTTCAAGTCGGCCCCGAGCGAGGTCTACCGGGCGATCAGCACACCGCTGGGCCGCTCGCGGTTCTGGGCGGAGTCGGCGGGCGAAGCCGACGGGGTGATCCATTTCGTGCTGCCCGGCGACCGGACCGACGACGCACCGATCGAGCGAGCCGTCCGCGAGCAGCTGTACGTCGTCCGCCTGTTCGGCGAGCGCATCACCTTCGCCCTGGCTCCCGACGAGAACCGCGGTACCGACCTCACCTTCACCCACGAGGGCGAGCCCGACCCGGCCACCTGGGTCTCCCTGCTGCTCCGACTCAAGGCCCACGTCGACTTCGGCGCCGACCTGCGCAACCACGACCCCGCCCGCACCCGGACGTACGTCGATGGTTGCTAGCAGCAACAAACTGGGTCGGTCTCGCCAACGGACTTTGCTGAGCTGGCCGGGCCGGTTGAACTGCTCAGGCCGCCTCGGACCGTAACCCAACGATCACAGCCGGTACCTGTCAGCGATCTGTCATCGGCCGGCCCTCCGCCGACGCGGATCGCCGGCTTCGACGCCGCGAAATCGCGCTGCCGGGAGGTGCATCGTTGAGCGGGTTGCGGGCACTAGGCTGGACATCACGGGCAGGCCGGGCACAGGGAGAGGTCGCGATGTCGGAGTTCAGAATCACCCACGAGATCCACCAGGTTCATCCGGACATCCGCGAGAAGCTCACCACCACGACGATCGAGGCGATCAACGAGTCCAGCTCGCGCTCGCCGGAGGACGCAGCGCTGGTGCTGCGCCACAAGCTCGGTGAGATCGGCGTGCACATGAGCGAAGAGGCCTGCCTGGCCGCCGTCGAGCGGATCCGCCAGGGCAAGACGCTGCGCTTCGAGATCGAACAGGTCGACGACGAGGCCGATCGCTAGCTCGCGAGCGGCTGAGCCGATGCCGAGTTCCGAGGAGATCCGCGACGGTCAGCGCGCTGCGTGGGCCAGGCTGTCCGCAGGCTGGGAGAAGTGGGACGCGGTCATCATGGACCAGCTCGGTCCGGTCGGCACGGCGATGATCGAGCGGCTCGACATTGCAGCGGATCAACAGCATCTCGACATCGCGTCTGGCACGGGTGAGCCGGGTCTGAGCATCGCGAGGCTGGCGCCGCGCGGTCGCGTAGTACTGACGGACCTCTCGGCGGAGATGCTGGACGTGGCCGCGCGACGAGCCGCGGCGCAGGGGATCGCCAACATCGAGACCAAGGCCTGCAGCGCCGACGACCTGCCGTTCGCCGACGCGAGCTTCGACAGCGTCTCGGTGCGGTTCGGCTACATGTTCTTTCCGGACATGGGGAAGGCGACCGCCGAATTCGCGCGCGTACTGAAGCCCGGCGGCCGCCTTGCCGCGTCGGTATGGGTAAGCCCCGAGCAGAACCCCTGGACCTCCATCGCCATGGACGCCATCGCCACCGAGACTGAGCTACCTGCACCCCTCCCAGGCGCTCCCACCATGTTCCGCTGCGCCGCCCCCGGCTACATCACCGCCCTGTACGAGCAGGCCGGCCTCCACGACATCGCCGAGTGGAACGTCCCCCTCGAACTCGTAACAGACTCCCCCGCCCAGTACTGGTCCATGATCAGCGAACACGTCTCCCTGGCCGTCGCAGCCCTCCAACAGCTCGACGCCCCGGCCCAAGCCCGAATCCGAGCCCACGCCCTCACCAACGTCACCCCCTTCAAAAAGAACGGCCAAATCCGAGTCCCCGGCCTGGCCCGCTGCATCGTCGGTACAAAACCCTCTTAGACCCCCGACGAACTGCCGGGTCAGCGGTCAGGACAGGAAATCGGCCGCGGTCAGCAGCGAAATCAGCTCGATGCCGTCTGCGGCGAGCGTTTCGGTCCCACCCAACTGGCGGTCGATCACACAGAGCGCCTGCGAGATCTGGGCACCGAGCGCGCGCAACTCCTGCGTGGACAGGACGATCTGACCGCCCTTGGTGACGACGTCCTCGACAATCAGCACCTGCCGCCCGGCTACCTCGGCCCCCTCCGCCAGGCGGCAGGTTCCGTAAGTCTTGGCCTCCTTACGCACAAAAGCACACGGCAACCCCGTATGCCGCCCAAGCGCAGTAACAACCGGAATCCCACCCATCTCAAGCCCCGCAAGCACCTCAGTCCCGGCCGGCACCAGCGGCACCATCGCCCCAGCAACCGCATCCAACAACACCGGATCCGCCTCAAACCGGTACTTGTCAAAGTACTCACTCGCCGCAATCCCCGACCGCAGCACAAACTCCCCAGTCAAATGCGACGCCCGATAAATCCGCTCCCCCAACTCCCCAATCTCCACCCCAGCACCCTACCCAGCCCCCACCCCAACCAACGCTGACCACCACCCCCACCACCCACCCAACCCCAGCCGCACCCCTCCCCCTCACGCCACCCCCACAGCCCGCCCGTCACCCCCGCTGTCCACCCCCACCACCCACCCAACCCCCAGCCGCAGTTCTCGGGCTTGGTTGGTTCTGGTGGCTGACCGTTGGGTGGGGCTGTCAGCCTGCTTTGTGTTGGGTTGGGGTGGGGAGCATTCGGATGAAGTCTTCTAGGGCGATGATCGGTATGCCGAGGTCGCGGGCTGCTCGGGCCTTGACTGAGAGGCTGTCTACGTCGGCGGCGACCAGGAAAGTCGTGTCCGGGTAGATCGCCTCCTGCGGCACGAAGCCCGCCGCGACAGCGCGGTTCCACCAGACCTCCCGCGGCTCCACCATGTCCCCGGTGAACACCAGCCGGCTACCAGCCGGGAACGCCTGCGCTCCAGGCCGAGCCGGTACGGCGTACTCCCCGCCGCTCACCCGCAGCAGAGCATCGTCGACATCCGCCGCCCGTTGCCCGAGCATCACCGCAACGCGATCGAGGTCGGTCCGCTCCTCCAGGCTGACCACTCCTCCGCTCCACAACGCATCCGCCAGATCCGCGACGTAGACCCGATGCAACTCGTCCACCTCCGATCGCGTCAGCCCGAGATCCGTCGCGACGTGCACCAGCTGATCCGCCTCGGCCTCGTTGATCTCCCGATCGGCCAGGATCATGTCGAGCACCGCCAGGTACGAATCGGCTTGCGGCGGCTCAGGCACTCGCGGCAACTGATCCACCAACCTGCTCATCCAGCCATGCCGACCGCCCGCATGCACCGGTCGCGCCGTCGCCACCCCATCCGCACCCGGCAACGCCGGCCAGGGCAAATGCCTGATCTCCTCGTATGCCCACTGCCAGGGCGGAGGCGACGGAAACGACCGCAGATAGTGGCTGAACAGCTGCGCCGTCGCCCGGGTGTCCGCCAGCGCGGAGTGCCAGCCCTCGATCGAGATCCCGGCCGCGGAGCAGCAGGCACCCAGCGTCCGCTTGGCTCCCGGATGCAGATAGCCGGCCAGCGCCATCGTGCACATCGACCGCTCGGTGATCAGCGGCACCCGGAACCCGATCCGGTCGAACTCGGCCCGCAGGAACCCGAGATCGAACTCCACGTTGTGCCCGACCACCATCCGCCCGGCCAGCAGCGACCCCAGCCGGCCCGCGATCTGGGCGAAGTCCGGCGCCGCCAGCACGTCCGCGGTCAGGATCCCGTGAATATGTTGCGGCCCGAGGTCGCGCCGCGGATTCAGCAGCGTCACCCATTCCCGCTCGAACCGGCCCTGCGCGTCGAGCAGCACGACGGCGACCTCGATCACCCGGTGCCGGTACCCCGGCGACAGCCCGGTGGTCTCGGTGTCGATGACGGCATACATCCGGCGCCTCCTTCAGCGTCGCTGCCAACTGTGACAAGCCAATCACAGGCCACCGACACTTTTCGGAACAGCGCAGCCGGAACCGCGCAGATCCGATGTAACGCGGCAACGATTCCACTCGATAGCCCAGGTGGAAGCGCGGGGGGAAGCCGGCAGGCGCCGCGGCCGACAAGTTCGCGGGGGGACCATGCAACTCACCATCGACACCAGCCTCTCCACCAGGCTGCTGGACATCGTCGCCGATCCGCAGGCAGTACAAGACCTGCGCGCGTACTTCGAGGACGGCCCGCCCAGCACCGGCTACCCGGGCCGCTGGTTCGAGCAGATCGGCTCGCCGGCCGACCAGGAGCGCGACCGCGACCGGCTCACCTCGGATGACATCGTCGCGTTGTCGGCGCTCAGCATCCGCCTGCCGATCACCGTCTCGGCCAAGCTGCTCGGGGAGGACTCCGCCGAGATCACCAAGCTGCTGACCGAGATCCCGGCCGACGTCGACCTCTGGGACGTTTCCCGCTCGGACCTGAGCCCGCGCTCGGCGGCGTACCGGCTGTTCACGAAGTTCCGGGCGATGGCGTGGAACGGCGGCGAGCACGGTACGTCCGGCGTCACCGCGAGCAAGCTGCTGGCCCGCAAGCGGCCGCGGCTGATCCCGATCTACGACCATCAGGTCAGCCAGCTGGTCGACCTCGGCAAGGGCGCCAACTGGTGGATCTCGTTGCACGAGGCATTGACCGAGGAGGTCCGCGACCACCTCACGCGTGCGCACAAATCGGCCGAGCTCGGCCCGAGGATCACCCCGCTGCGCACCCTCGACGTGATCCTCTGGATGCGCGCCCGCCACACCGACTGAGCCCGCCACACGCCACCGGCACGACAGCCGGTACTACGCCGGCGGGATGTCCACCGCGATCTCCTCGCCCAGCTTCGCGCCGCCGATCAGGTCCAGGTCGTCGCCACTCCAGAAACGACCCGGGTCGTACCAGTTCAGCCGTCTGGCGGCGGCCGGGAGCAGGCCCATCTCCTCATACGTCACCGCGACCACCTCAGCGCAGTACGCGCTCTCCAGCTTCAGCTCCCGCTCGCCCCGACGGAGCTGCGGGATCCGCCCGCGCAACCACCGCGACGCCAGCCGGGCCGTCGACGGGAACGGCGTACCGTCCAGGCGCGCCACAGTGCGCAGTACGGCGTCCTCCGTCTCCCGGGTGACCGGGTACTCCAGCTGCCGCAACCAAGCCCGCTGGCCGTACTTGCGCGACCAGGTCAGCACCGCGTCGCGCAGATCATGCAGCTGTACCCCGCGCTGGTGCTGACCGGTCCACACGTCGGGCAGCGACCGGCCGAGCTCGGCATGCCACATCAGCGGCGGCAGGTCCTCCAGTACCACCGCCATCCCGACGTGGTTGACCGGGCTGTTGGTGGTCAGCTGGATCGCCCGATCGGCCGCGCTCCCACCGCGGAACAGCCAAATGTCACCCGTTCGTGTCAGTTCCGTAGCGTCATCCAGTGCTATCCGTGTCTCCACGTCGCTAGGTTAGTGACATGAAGGCATGGAAGGTCGTAGGACTGGCAGGTCTCGTCGGCGTCGCCGCCACTGGCGTCGTCATCGCGCGAGGCGAGCGCAAGCGCAAGTCGTACACCCCGGAAGAGGTCCGCGACCGCATCAAGACCCGCGTCAAGGAAGCCGCGAACGCCTAGAGGTTGTGCAGTTCAACTTCTTTCAGACGGCCTGACTCGATCACGGCCGTCTGATAGGTGCAGTACGGCTGGCTCCGCCGATCCGTCGGCGAGCCCGGGTTGAGCAACCGCAGGCCCCGTGGTGACGTCGTGTCCCACGGGATGTGGCTGTGCCCGAAGACGAGCAGGTCGACGTCCGGATAGGCGCGCTCGCAGCGCTCCTCACGGCCTTTCGCCTGGCCGGTCTCGTGTACGACCGCGACGGACAACCCGTCCAGCGTCACCCGGGCGACCTCCGGCAACCTTGCCCTGAGCAACGGTCCGTCGTTGTTGCCCCAGCAGCCGATGAGCTGCTTCGAGCGCTCAGTCAGCTCGTCGAGCAGCTCGACGCTCACCCAGTCACCGGCGTGGATCACCACGTCGGCTTCGTCGACCGCTGTCCACACGGCGGCGGGCAGCTTCTTCGCACGGACCGGCAGATGAGTGTCCGAGATCAGCAGCAATCGCATCCAGCTACTGTCCCACGGCCTCGATCAACTCCCGCTCGCGTGCGGGGCTCAAGCCGGCCTTGCGCTCGCGCTCGAGGCCGAGCTCGCGTTCCCACGCGAGGGTGTCGACCAGAAACTCCTTGCGTGATCGATGCTTCAGGCCGGCTGCAGTGGCCGCGGCCCCGCTGCGGTTCGACCAGCCCTCGTACCCGGGCGCGGTGATCCACATCGCGAGCGACTCCGGCCCCATGTACTGCTCGACCTTCTGCTCCTCCAGCCACTCCTGCGACGCCAGCACCACCGGCCCGGTGTGCCCACCTACCTCGCGTACCAACGAGATCCACTCACCGAACGGCACCACCGGCCCGACCGTGTCGAAGGTCCCGGTCGTACCGCGCTCGGCGCAGTCCAACAGCCAAGAAGCCAGGTCCCGTACGTCGATCACCGACGTCGCGAGGTCAGGCGTGTCAGGTACGAGCAGCGGCTCTTCCGGCGCCCGCGCCGCCCGAGCAACCCAGGCCCCGCCCCGATCGCTGGTATCCCCCGGCCCACCGATCAGCCCCGCCCGCACGATCAGCAACCGATCCCCGACCGCCGCGATCGACGCCAGCTCGCAAGCCACCTTGGCCTCGCCGTACAGCTCCCGATCGACGACCTCCTGATCGGTTGCCTCCCGCAACGGCGCCGACTCGTCCGCCCCCGGTACGTCGAACGCCGCATAGACATTCCCCGTCGACACGTAGGTCCAGTGCCTGGCGTCTTTCAGGGCTGCCAAGGCCTCCCGCACGAACCCCGGTTGCCACGACACCTCGAAAACCGCGTCCCACTCCCTATCCCGTACTGCGTCGTACGCGCCGGGCTGCCCTCGGTCCGCAGCGACCAGCGTCGCCCCCGCCGCGACCGAACCGCTCTCACCCCGCGCCAGACAGGTCACCGCATGCCCACGCACGAGCCCTTGCGTCGCGAGCTCGCGCCCGAGGAACGCCGTACCGCCCAGAATCAGAATGTCCACGCGCCCAAGCCAAGCAGGCGGCACGGACAAATCCCACCCCCTCTGCCGAGGGCAGACAGCCACGCTCAGTGGCCTGCCGTTCCCGCCGCGTCATAACTGTCCGTCACCACTTGCGGGGCGCACGGGGCAGGCGCACTGTCGGCAGTAGGAGTACCTAGACAGCAGGGGGAATCATGGCTGGTTTCGTTCAGATCATCGAGTTCCAGACCTCCAAGCCGGACGAGGTCCGTGCGCTCGGTGAGGAGTTCCGCAAGAACCGGGAGGCGTCCGGACCCGGCACCTCGCCGGTCCGGATGATGGCCTGTGCCGACCGGGACAACCCGGGCCATTACTTCAACATCGTCGAGTTCGCCTCCTACGAAGAGGCGATGGCCAACTCCGAACGCGCCGACACCACCGAGTTCGCCACCCGGATGATGGAGCTGTGCGACGGGCCGACGACCTTCCGCAACCTGGACCTGCGGGAGACCGCCGAGATGACCTGACGGGCTGAACGGGACCGGCGCCGGAGGGAGTTCGGCGCCGGCCCGTTCGGGTCAGACCGGGTCCGCGGCGCCGGATCCGGTCGTGGTCTGCCGGCCGGACGCGAACTCGTCCGGCGGGGGTTCGGGGGCCGGGTGCAGGTCCGGCCAGGGCTGGGGCGGCAGATCGGCGCGTTTCGGCAGCTCCGGATCCGGCCCCGGGTCAGGGTCCAGCCACTCGATCTCGGTGGCGCCATGGTGACCGTGGATCGCGATCACCGAGTCGATGCTGTCCCACACCGTGGTGGTCGGATAGTCGCCGTACCAGCGCAGCGCGACGGCTTCGTCGGTGAACTGAACGCCCTCGGCGACAGGTCCGGTGCCACTCACCCCGGAGACGTCGTGATGGCGGATCAGCCGGAAGCGACGGGCAGTCATTTCGGTGCGACCTCCCAGAGCCGTTCGCCCGGCAGCGCCCGGCCGCCGGGATCCGCGTCGGGGATCGGTTCACTCGTCACCTTCAGGCCGGCGAACCGGCGTGACATGGCGGCGGCATAGCGGTCGGCCACGTCGGCCTCCGCCCGGTAGTCCGCGACGACGTGGTCCCCGAACCACACTCGTACGCGGCGACGTTGTTCTCCCGCCGGATCCCCGGGCATCAGTGCACCCGGCGTCCGGTCGAGGGCGTGCGCCGGCGACCCGTTGGTGTTCCCATCAGCGGCATCGAATAGCTGTCGTTCACTTCGATCACTTCCACTTCCCTGTGGGGATGGGTTCACTCGTAGTGACGAGCCCGTGACGGGTTCATGACGCGGATTCGGCGAATCTTTTGCGAGACTGCCGATTGCCCGATCAGGCCGCGTTTCGGGCGGGCTCCCGGCGCCTGGGCCGGATGCTCTGGACCGCCCCCGGTGGATCCGGAGAATCGGTGGGATGGGTGACCTGCGCGATCAACGGGAGGACTCGGCCGGCCCGGCCAGGCAGAACGGCGGGCCGCAGGGTGCGGCGCTGAGTCCTGCCGCCGGCAACCTGCTCGGACTGCAGGCCTCGGCGGGCAACGCGGCCGTGGCGCAAGCGATGGCGAGCGACTCCGAGATCAGCAGCACCCTTGAGGCGATCTACTCGACCCTGCACGTCGGCGGCATGTCCGACGACCGGGTGGAGAACGTCTTGCGCCTGCTGCTGGCCAACTACCCGTCGGCCGCGAAGCTCAAGGCCGGGTACCAGAGCCAGTACAAGCTCGATCTGTACGGTGACCTGGCCACCCTTCCGGCGGAGAAGGCTGTCCGGGCACGGGACTACTTCGACGCGGGCACCCTGCGGACGATGACCAAGCTGCTGATCTCACTCGAAGGCCTCGGTACCGACCTGCCGACGCTGTGGCGCGTCCTCGGCGACGCGCACGCTGAGGGCGAGCCGGAGACGAAGTGGACGAAGGTCGTCGACAGTGCCCGGCTGGGCGACCTGTCGGGCTACAGCGCCTTCGCGGGCGAGACGCTGGACGTCGCGCTCGACGGTGACCTGGACGGGCACGAGCTGATCCGGGCGCACGCGATCCTCAAGTACGGCAGGCCGCGCGACATCGACGAGCTGGTGATCGCGATGGAGCAGCTCGGTACCGACGAAGCGAAGCTGTTCGAGGCGCTCGGCACGGCCGGCAAACGGGCGAAGATCGAGGAGGAGTACCGCGACTACGAGCTTCGCAAGTACACTGCGACGCCCAACGGGCACGGCGTACTGCTGGAGGATCTTGGCGCTGAGATGGACGGCGAGGACTACCGGCACGCGCTCGCGCTGCTCGGTTACGACGAGAAGCTCAAGAAGCTGGCCGCCGACCAGGGGCTGGTCGCGCTGGTCAAGGCCGCGAAGTACGGGCTGGGCACGAACAACGCGCTGATCTGGGAGTCGGTCGGCAAGGCCAGTCCGGCGGAGAAGGCGGCGCTGCTGAAGGAGGTCGACGCCGCGGGCGATCCGCTGGACCTGAAGGGACTCACCGGCGACCTGAGCGACGCCGACCACGCCCGCCTCCGCGCCCTGCTGCTCGCCCCGGACCCCACCACCCGACAGCCCGGTACTACGGCCGTACCGGCGCCTGATGAGCCCGGCTTCTCGTCGTCCGGTCTGACCGACCCCGCGCTCATGAGCGATCCACTGGTCCTGCGCCTGCGCGGACTCGGCGGCGTCGACACGACGACCGTCTTCGACACCGTGAAGATGGCCAAACCCGCCGTCTGGAAGACCTTCCGCGACGCCTGGAACGACCCGAAGTCGCCCTTCCACCTCTACGTCTCCGCCAACACCGTCGTCGGCGAGAAGCGCGACCTGGCGATTGTCCTCGGCAACGATCTGCGGGCTCGGCTCGATTACTGCATCGGCATGGTCAGCGACGACGAGGACTATCTGTTCCTGCTGCTGGAGGAGTTCGCCACCGACTCCGACCGGCACGTGCTCGGAAAGGACCAGGGATTCCGCGACAAGGTCCTCGGCGCGCTCAGTTCGTCGGAGCAGAACCGTGCCGAGGCAGCGCTCCGGCCCCGCGACCAGAGCGCCCTGGAGCAGGCCGACTGGCTCAAGAAGGCCGTCGACCGGGAGAGCAGCGGTTTCTTCGACCTCTTCACCGACACCGGCGACGCGTTGCGGGACGAGAAGCGCGAGCTCGCCCAGAAGGCCGCCGGCCCGTCCGGTACCGAGCTGGACAAGCAGATCGCGAAGACCTCGAACGCGCTCACCAGCTACACCGCGGCACGCGACGAGTTCGCCAACACGGCCTCGATGGTGGTCAACATCGCGGTCGGCGTGATCGCCGCCGTACTGACCGGAGGTGCCGCCGGTCCGATCGTCGCCGCGCAGCTGGCCCGCGCCGCGGCCGCCATGGCCCTGACCCGGGTACTGACCGAGAAGGTGATTCGTGGGGACCGGTTCGACGTGCTCGGCTCGGACGGCGCGGTCGCGTTCGCGGCCGGTGCGACCGACGGGGTGATGAACGTCCTGGGCGGCGTCGCGGCGCGTGGCATCAGCACGGCCGCGCTCGACGCGATGGGGCCCACGGTCGGCGCCCTCGCCAAGACAGCTCACGGGACGACCGCGGTCGGCGTACTGCGAACGTCGCTCGAAGGCGGTCTGTCCGGTGGCGCGTCCGGGATGGTCGAGACGGTCGCGAAGGACGAGACGTGGCGGCAGGGCATCCAGAACGGTGTCGAGACGTCGATCAAGGCCGCCGGGGCGGGCGCGGGGCAGGGCGCACTCGTTGCCGTCGTCATCCATACCGTCGCGTCCGCGATCAGCGCGATGAGGTTGCCCGCCTCAGCTCCGGCTCGTCAGGCCCTGCATCAGGCGGTACTCGACGGCAATCCTGAGGCCGCCAAGGGATTCGTGGCTGGGATGGAACGCTGGGAGACCGGTATCCGCGATCTGGACGCTGGTACGGGGATCGGGGCCGGCCTCGAACCTGGGGTCCGCCAGCAGTTGATGCGACGGGTGCAGGAGCATCGGCGGCAGTTGGTCCAGCACTTGGGTGAGCACTTCGACGCGAAGCCGTTGGGTGGTGCGAGCACGGAGGCGATCAGCGATGTCGATCTGAGTGTGTCGGGCGAGAACGCCGGTATGAATCTGCTGGCGGCCGAGGCGTTTCTGGACGGGATGTACCCGGGTTGGCGTTCGAAGTACCGGATGGGGTTGATGGTCGACGCCACCCGGATCGGGACGTACACGCAAGCGCTGGAAGGGCTGCCGCCGCAGGCGCGGGCGGCGCTGGAGTCCCGGGTGACGATGGAGGTCGAGACGCTCAACGCCGCGCGGCGGCTGCGGAACGCGAGTGGGCCCGAGCGCGGGCTGTTGCTGAAGGATCTGCCGGCCGGGATCGCGCCGGAACGCGTGGAGATCCTGGCTGGGCTCGGCGACGAGGCTCGGCAGGCGGTTCGCGATCATGCGCTGGTCGAGGGCGACAAGCTGCTGGCCCAGCTCAAGGCAGCGACCGATCCGGCCGAGAAGGCGCGGTTGGCCGAGCAGGTCACGTACCAGCAGATGCTGGCCAATGCGATGAGCGACGACGCGTACCTGTCGCCGGGTGGCGTGAAGGGCTTTGCGCTGAACCAGCCGTTGAGTGGGCCGCATCAGCATTACCAGGCGGCGCTGGACCAGCTCGACATGGCTGGTCATGCGATCCGCGAAGCGGGCGGCGTACTGGAGGCGATGCGCAGTTACGAGCTGTTCAAGTACATCAATCGGTTCAGCGCGATCGTCGAGTCGGCCGGGTTGACGGATCCGGCGCTGAACTTCTTCAAGAACTGGTCTGATCTGGTCTATCGGGTGGATCGGGCGGCGACGGGGGCCGAGGCACGGCCGGGTGGTCTGGCCAATGAAGCGAAGGGCGCACACAAGTCGGGGGCTCGGTATGACAACCCGGGTGAGGCGCTGGATGCGCCGACGGCCGAGTTCCTGCTGGGGCGGTACGAGGAGTTCCAGGCCTTCGTCGCGCGGCATACCTCGGAGCTGAGAGCTCGTACGCAGCCTGAAGGGGCCGACACCGGGCAATCCGGGTTGAGCAGGCTGCCGGATCCCACCGCGCAGGACACGACGCCGAGCGGGGACACCGGCGACGGCCGGCTGACGCCTCCCCCGGTGCCTCTAGGCGGGTTGGAGGCGTTGCACCAGCCGATCGGGGGGTCGGTGGCCGACGAGGAGGCAGGGCAGGCGCTGATCCGGCGGCTGGCGAGCAACGACGCGAGCGCGCTGACCGACATCGGCGTCTCGCTGCCGCCGAAGTTCAATCCGGAGGGACGCGAGTGGGGTCTGGCTCGCCTGGCGGACGGGAGCTACGCGATCATCCAGGGCTCGCCGGGCGTCATCCACTGGCCGCGCGGCAGCACGCCACTCGGCCACACCCACCCGTGGCACGCCGGCCGGATGATCAGCGAGGGCGGTACGCCGATCACTGCGATGGCCGACTCGACTGTCAGCGGCGACATCCCGCTGTACTTCCAGAAGATCAAGGTCTTCCCGTCGACCGGCGACTTCGGCTCCGCGTCGACCAAGGGCTGGAAGACTCACGAAGTACACACTCCGTACGTCTACCTCGGCAACGGCCGGATCGCCAACCCCACCGCCGCCCCCGCCGCGCCCCGGGTCAGCTTCCGCATCCTCGACGCCACGATCGTCGGCCACGTCGACATCTACGACGTCACCCGCTGCCAACTCCAAGCAGTAGCCGGCGGCGAAGTCATCCTGGACCGCACCATCTGGGCGTCCCAAGGAGGCATCGGAATGATCGAGACCAAGCCCCCCGACAACCTGCAACCCGGCAGATATCGCGACCGCAACCGCCAATGAGCCGCTTCGACGACCGCGACTCCAGTCCCGGCGCGTGACAGGGTGGCGGGATGGGGCGGGAACCGGATGCGGCCGTGCGGGCAGAAGCAGGTATGCACCGACTCCGACTAGCGGCCCCCACCGGCCCTTTCCTGGCTGAGCCCGTCCCGCCTGACCCTGTCCTGCCTGCTCCTTCCGTGTCGTCCGACGGTGAGCTGGTTCAGGCGGGCGAGACAGCGGAGGACTTCGCCCGGCTGTTCGACCGGTACTCGGTCACCATCCACCGGTACGTCGCCCGCCGGCTGGGGACGACCGAGGCGGACGACCTGCTCGGCCAGACCTTCCTGATCGCCTTCGAGCGAAGACAGCAGTACGTCGACTCAGCGGCGGGCGCGCTGCCCTGGCTCTACGGCATCGCCACCAACCTGATCCACCGCAGACGTCGCGACGAGGTCCGCCAGTACCGCGCCTACGCCCGCTCGGAACCAGCCGGCTCCGACCAGCACGGCGACCCGCTCGGTACGGACGTCGCCGCTCGAGTCGACGCGGCAGCGGCGTCACGTGCGCTCACCGGCGTACTGGCCGGTCTGCGGAAGGTCGAGCGCGACGTCCTGCTGCTCTACGCGTGGGAAGACCTCAGCTACGCCGAGATCGCGCTCGCGCTCGACCTGCCGATCGGCACCGTCCGTTCCCGCCTTCACCGAGCCCGTCGAGCCCTCCGCTCCGCGCTCGGACCCGACTTCGAGGAGAACCCGTCATGACCGAGATCGACCTGCTCAAGCGCCTGCGCGACGACGTACCGGCCCCCGACCCACTCGCCCTGGCCCGAGCCCGGCAGCGCCTGTTCACCCCGCCACCTCCACACCGCCGCGTCACCCGGGCTCGCCTACTCGTCGCCGGCGGCCTCGCCCTCACCCTGGCCGGCGGCTTCCTGGCCGCCGATGTGGTGGGCAACCAGAGCAGTCCACTCCCCGGTACGGTCGCAGACGCCAGTACCGTCCTCGCCGACGCGGCCGCTCTTTCCGCGACGAATCCCGACGCCCCGATCCCGGCTGGTCAGTACCGCGAGGTCACGACTCTGGCCGACTACCTGTACGAGTTCGGTCCGGGGCACAAGTACCGGGCGACGACACGGGTCAAGTACGTCGACTGGACGACGGCCGATCCCACCCGCAGGTACGTTTCGACCTTCTATCCCTTGGTGAGCGTGAAGTTCGCGACTCCCGAGGCGAGGGCGGCCGCGCCCAGGTACGCGCCCTATCTGCTCACCCACCCGAGGCCGACCACGTACCGGGTCAACTGCAACGGTGTCGGTCTAGTGGGTGATACCTCCGGCCAGGTCTTCAAAGCCACCTGCAAGCCGGGCTGGGCCTACCCGACCGCCGCGTTCCTGGCCCGCCAGCCTCGCGACCCCGACGCGCTGCTCGCGGTACTGCGCAACGTCCCGCTCTTCGATCACACACCGAGGAACCAACTCGAGCGCGCCCGCGAGAAGCTGACGTCCAAGGACCAGCTCGCCTTCGGCCGCATCGCCACGGTCCTGAACTCCGGACTCGCCCCCGCCGACCTGCGCGCCGCCCTCTACCAGGCCACCCGCAAGATCCCCGGAATCCAGCTCCTCGGCGACGTGACCACCCTGGACGGCCGCCCCGGCCGAGCCATCGGCTACACCGGCGTCGGCCAGCGCCAGGACATCATCATCTCCCCGACGACCGGCCAGAGCATCGGCTCCCGCCTGGTCACCAACGAAGAAGGCGCCGCCCTGGCCAAAGCCAACCAAACCGGCAGAAACCAGCCCGGCGACATCGAACAGCAAACCGCCGTAACCACCCGCCTGACCCGCACCGCCCCCCACCCGAACTAACCCCGCTCCCCTACCCCATCCGCACCTCAGACACCCATTCCCGCCACTCCCCAAGATCCGGCTCATCCATGCTGACCCCTACCTCGAACCAGTGCGTCCCCACCTCGGGCAGATGCGCCGCGACGAGGTAGGTCACGTCATGAACCAGCAACAAGGGCATCCCCAACCCAGTCAGCCGCTCAAAAACCTCCCGAGCCTCGTCGCCACCACCAGACAACACATCAACCTGAACCGCATACGGATCAATCGCCTG
The DNA here is from genome assembly GCF_044453825.1 of Kribbella sp. NPDC051620. Classification (NCBI taxonomy): domain Bacteria; kingdom Bacillati; phylum Actinomycetota; class Actinomycetes; order Propionibacteriales; family Kribbellaceae; genus Kribbella; species Kribbella sp. NPDC051620. Next base: position 108,371 of record NZ_JBITDB010000001.1, on the reverse strand, counting down.
AGCCTCCCCCGCCTCAGCATCAACCAACACATGCCAATTCCGATGCACCGAAACCCCCAACTCTCCCACCCCACCCAACGCCGCCCCGCGAAGCCCAACCTCCCCATCAGCCCCCGCCCCCTCCAAACTCAACCCCAGCCCAAGCACCTCCATCAGCCGCTCAGCCACTTCCCCCACACCCAACCCTGTATCAAGAAAGACGCTGTACTCGTCCGACATCAGACCTCTTCCAAGTGAGTGCTACTACTTGATTCGCGCCAGCAGGTCTTCGGGCTTCAGCCCAGCCGTCAACTCAGCCGTGCGCATCCTCGCCGGTCCGATCAGATGGATGCCTGTCCGCCCGGCCAGAAAGCGCTCGAAGTACCAAACGGCGAACTCCGCTGCCCCTTCCGCGTCAGCCGGCTCAAGCGTGACCGCCTGCCCAGTACCGCTCAAAGCCACCCCCAACTCTCGAGGACTCGGCACCAGAGGAATCAAGGCCTCTAAGCCATCGACGACCCCTCGACCGCTCCGAGCCTCACCCTCGCCCCCGGCCACCGATCCCGAAGCCCAGCAGCCAACTCCTCCGCGTCAACCACCCAATAAGGCTCTTCGAGTGGAGCTATGAGGTAACCCACGAGCCCCACACATCCACGTCCTCTGCGTCGGGTGTCAGCCTTGGTTCGAAGTACTTGGTGGGGCGGCCGGGGAGGTAGGCGGCGACGAGCCACTCGACGTTGTGAAGAAGTAGCGCCGGCACGTCAGGCATCGCAGCGGCGATCGCCTCGAAAGCAAGCCGCGCCTCCTCCGCCTGCAACGGCTTATGCGTCCGAAGCTGCACGTCAACCATCACCGGATAACCATCCATAGCCTGCAACACCCCGGCTTCGGGCGGGAAGATCGTAGGTCCGATGAACAGCCCGTACGGCGCATCGACCGTCCGCCCCTGCCCCACGAACCTCCAGTCGCCCTCCTCCTCGTCGAGCCGCCCTTCCCCCCGAACCCCCAGAACCCCGGCCACCCGCGCCGCGATCACGTCGATCCCACCCTCGACCGCCAGAAAGATCTCGTCGCTGTCCGACATCAAGCCCGAACCCAGCCCCGCCAGAGCTCCTGGTCCGGTGCGTCGACGGTGACGGAGCCGTCAAAGTACTTTGTGCCGACTCCCGGTAGGTGAGCGCCCACCAGGAGACCCAGATCATGCACAAGGAGCATCGCTACATCTGGCTGCGCTTCGATCAGCTTCTCGAACACAAGCCTCGCCTGCTGCTCCTGAATCTCTTCGGACCGGCTGCCATATCGAATGGAGATCTCCAACGGGTAGGCGTCGAAGGCCTGTACGTCCTCAGGCAGCGGATCGACCTCCGCATAGCTGTTCGGCCGAACCACCCAGCCCAGCCACCCATCGGCACCCATGGCCCGGCCCCGGACGTAGAAGTCCTCCCCCACCGGCGGCTCTTCCGGAACATTCTCCAGCCCGAACAGCGGCATCAGCCACTCTTCGAGCACCTCGCGAACCGGCAAATCCGTCCCGAGAAAGATGTTCTCGACAGTCGACATCAGTTCTCCTTCACATAGGTGACCAACCGCCCGTCACCGAGGATGACGTGTACTACGTCCGCCACAGTCTTGCCGGGTTGACCGCAGGCCCGCCGGAAGGCACGCAGAGCATCTTCCTGGGTGACTCTGACGTTCCGTCCGTCGATCACCACCTCACCACCGGCCGCTACCTGTTCACTTGCATCGTTGATGTTTCGCTTGAGCGCGTTCGCCGACCTGCTCACGGGGGTTTTGAACTCCACCACGATGCCTGGGTCGCCACGATGTTTGCGCACCATCGCATCCGGGTTCTTCCGGTATTTCTGGGTGTGGTCTTCCAAACGCCCATCGATTCGCCAGCCCTCGATGGCCAACCTCTCGGCTGTGTCCTGCTCGGTTGCCCGGAATTTGCGTTGTGGATCGTAGATGCCAGGTACGAAGTCGTCGCCCAGGGGGCGGTGGTGGAAGGCGGGGTCGAAAGCGGGAGCGTCGTCGAGGGTGGGGGCGAGCTCTGGTACTTCGATTTTGCGGGGTGGCTGGTTGTCGGATGCGGCGGTACCGGGCTCCGGCAGCTCTACGTCGATCATTACCGGGGCCGGTGTCGGCGGGCGTTCTTCGGGGTAGGTGAAGGTGGCTGTCACCTTGTCGGGTTCGATGAGGATGGTGGCGGTGGTCCAGGGTTGTTTGCCGTGTTCTTCCATGGACTTCAGGAGTTCGCGGGCCGCCGCGTCGAGTTCGACCTTGATTTCGTAGTCGCGGTCTTCGGGGGGTTCGAACTCCTCGAAGACCTCCAGCTCGCCGGTTTCGGCGACGAGGATCTCGAATTCGAGTTCCTCCGGTTGCTCGTACTCCTCGGCGTCCTTCTCCTGTTGTTTGCGGAGCTTCTCGAAGGCCTTGCGGGCGACTGTGATCAACGGGGGTTCGAAGTCCTCGGAATCTTCCAGCGGCTTGAAGGGCAGGGAGAAGCGGGTGACCCGGCCGAACAGGTCACGCGACGCGAGGTCGGACGAGCCGCCGGTCGCCCGGTTGCGGTCGGCGGAGCCTGCGTCGGGGCGGTCGCTGGAGCGGGGCGCGCCGACGAGGCGCTCGGCCCAGGCCTTCGTCTTGGGCGGCGCCATCGACAGGTAATGCGCTGCCTGTTCGCATGCGCGTGCCGCCGCGTCCAGCTGCTGCGCGGCGACAGTCGCCTGCCCCTGCGACGCAGCGATCGCCAGGGCCGCGTTCTCGCGACACCGCTCGGCCGTGCGCTGCAGGTGCGCCACCACAGCGGGTACTTCGTTCAGACACTCGACCAGTCCGCGCGCCACCCGCTGCAGGTCGGAGGGCATGTTAGATCTGGTCGGCGTAGCTCTTGCAGCCGGCCGAGGCGATCTCCAATGCCTCCGCGGCCTGTTCGACCGCCTTGCCCGCGGCGTCGAGGATCTCGGAGATGTCGCGGTCCACGCCGGTCGCAGTACCGGCGATCAGACTCTCCACCTGGGCGCTGTGCTGGATGAAGCGGAGCTTGAACCCGGCCAAGCCGCCAGCTGCTTGCTTGGCCTCGGCGGAGACCTGGTGCAACTGTTCCTTGAGCCGCTGTACGTCGGACACTTACTGCCTCTTCCTAGGGGTTGCGCTTCTTCGGCAGCACGATCGCCGTGCCGGCCACTGCGGCCGGTACCAGCACCGCCAGCCACCACGGCAGTCCTGCTGCCATCAGGACTACTACCAGGGCTGCCCCGCCCCAGCCCCACCAGCGGGCGCCGGGCAGTCGCGGGAGACCCAGTACCCGCGATGCGGCCAGCAGAGTCACCGCCGCGATCGCAGCGGCTTCCAGGCCGACCAGGAGGGATCCCCTCGCTACCCAGACCGCTACGAAGCCGACCAGTACCTCGACGGCGCTGATCGTACGGCGCTTGCGCCGCTCCTGATCCGCCCGGGCCGCCTTGCGTACCTCTTCCAGCTTGTCGACGGTCTCTGCGAGCTGTTTGGTGAGCTTCGCGGCGGCCGCTTCCATGTCAGTCATACCGCGCATCTCCGGCAACGGGATGGAGGCGCGCTTGCCGTCCGGCGGCAGCCCCGCCCGCTGCAGGCTCTCGGCCGCCTTCTCCGCGAGCGCGTTGAGCCGGATCTCCAGCTTGCGCCCCCGCTCGGCCATGGCGTCCGCCTCGGCCATAGCAGTCGCCTCTGCCTTCGACCGGTTCGCAGTGAGCCGGTCCTGCGCCTGCTGCGCGTCTGCCCGGGCCCCCGCGACCTGCCGGAGCGCCCGTGCGTACTCCGTCCACTGCTGCTGCTCAGTCTTCATCGCCGCACCAGCTCCACGTACCGCTCGACCTCATCCGCCCGCAGCGGCGCAAACGGTACGACAACCTGCGCCTCCGGGTGCAGCCCGTCCCACAGCAAGGCACGATGCGGCTCCGACGCCCACCGCACCAGCGGCCCGGCCACCGCCCGTACTCCGTCCTGCGGATGCCTCAGGAACACATGCGTCGCCACATTGGCCCGCCCGTACCCGAGTTGCTCGGTGCAGACGTGCAACCGGTTCCACCACCCGAAGGTGACCAACCCCTGCGCCGGCCCGTCCCGCACGATGTCCTGCAGCGCATTGGCAGGACTCTCGAAGAACCCTTCCGCATGCGTCTGCATCTTCGGCACGCCGTGAAACCCGAACCCCAGCAGATACGTAGTACCGCCCACGCGCCCGTCCCGCACGGTATCCCGCAACGAGAACAGCCGCGGCACCACATCCGCATGCTTGTCGACCGTCTCGACCTCGCAACCAAGCTGCCGCAACGTCTCGACCAGCGCATCCTTGCCCTCAGCAACAACCGGCGCCGAGTCCGTGCCATCCAGGAAGATGAACCGAGGCGGTACGACGGCCGCCGCGGCCGCCGACACCGCCAACCCGGTCAGCACCCCCAAAGCATCCGCAGGCCCGTCGCCGAGCACCAGCACCCCAGCGCCAGGCTCCGGCCGCACCTCAACCGACACCGGCTCCTCGGTCACCGCGATCGGCAGCCCGGTCCACGGCCGCCCGAGTTCCGGCTGGACCGCGGCGGCAGTGTCGGCCAGTCGCGCCGGCTCGGCCAGGTGGAAGATTCGCGGCGGGTGGGTAGTACCGGATCGCATCCACAACTCACGGCGGAGATCGTCCAGCACCGCCTTGTCCGCAAAGCTGACGAGCACGTGCTGGTTGTCGTCGGGCGATCCGAAGTTCGCGTTCAGCACGGCCTCCCCGCGGAACTGCAACTCCGCCGCGGCCGTGTTGCCCGTCCGCAGAATCGCCTGCGCATCGGCCGGCGTCGTCTTCAGCGCGATCCGGTAGGGCACCTGCCCGAAGATCGAGTCGCGCCGCGTCGACAACCGCTTCACGCCCTCGATCGTCTGCGTCGCGAGCACCACATGCACGCCGTACGCCCGCCCGAGCCGTACCAGCCGCTCGAGCAGTCGCGCAGCCTCGTCAGCAAGCTCGTCATCATCCTCCAACAGCACCTGGAACTCGTCCAGTACCGCGAGGATGCGCGGCGGCCGCTCCGGACCGGGCGGAAGCTCAGCGATGTCGGCCACATTGCCGTGCGACTTGAAGATCTCGCTCCGCCGAGCCAGCTCATCGGACAGATGCCGCAGCACCGCAAGCCCGAACGCCCGGTCGCTGTGCACCCCGAGCACCCGCACATGCGGCAACCAGTGCTCGCGCTCACCGGCCGGCCCGAGCGCCGAGAACTCCACGCCATGCTTGAAGTCGAGCAGGTACATCTCCAGATCCGCCGGGTCGTAGCGCGCGGCAAGACCATGGATCAGCACGAGCAGCAGGTTCGACTTGCCCTGCCCGACAGCGCCGCCCACCAGCACATGCGGCAGGGCGGGGTTGCCGCTGCGCAATCGCACCAGCGCCGGCGTGCGATCGTCGTACCCGATGACCGTGCTCAGCTCGTCGCTGACCGGTTGCCACCAGGTCGATCTGTCCGGAAGCGTGCGATTGAAGTCGATCGTCGGCAGTACCGCGATCTCCGCGAGCTCGGCGACGACGTCACAGATGCTGGCGGCAACGTTGGCGTCGAAGGCCGGATCCAGCTTCGCCGGTACGTTCGGCAGCTGCGAGATCTCGACCTTCTCGTTGGCGATGGCAACGGGAGTCAGCAGGTCGAGCAACTGGCGCGCGTCGACCTCGTGCTCGCCGGTGCTCGACGGGTCGTGATGGACCAGGAAGCAGATGCCGCGATCGGCGCCGGTTGCCGCCAGCCGTACCAGATCTCGCTGGGCCAGCTGGTCGATCCCGGCCGGGTAGTCGAACAGCACGATCAGCCGGTACGGATCGGTGACCCGCCCGGTCTCGCGGACCAGGTCCTCGAAGTGCTTGTGCCCCAGCTGCGCTTGCCTGCTGGCACGCAAGGACGAGACGTCGACCAGCCCGGACAGTACGGTGTGCAACTGATCGGCGGTATGCGTTGCCCTCGGCACCAATTGCGGGTACTTCGTGGTCAGGTGCCCGAGCAGCCCCATCATCCCGGTCAGCCGCGGGTCGAACGCGTCGATCCGCAACCGGAACGGCTCGGCCGACGCGATCAGCCGCAACGCGACACTCTGCAGCAGCCGCCTGGCCGACTCATTGCGATCGGCGGTCACCCGCCAGCCATTGGTGCGCAACAGGGGCGCGACCACCGGAGTACCGGCTTCGAGCTCTCCGACCCGCACGTACGACGGGGTGCCGGCGCCGATGTACTGGCGGTTTCGCCAGCGGGCGTCGTTGGGGGGAATGGATGCCAGTCCAGGTGCCAGCCGGTCGGCCAAGAGGCGCGCAGCGGGCTCAGCGGCGGCCAGTGCCTCCGTGGTGGCCGCCTCGACCAGACCTCGCGATTCGCGCCGCGCGGCGGCGGTCTCGGCCTGTAGCTGACGATGCAGCTGTACTGCGCGTTGGTGCTCGCCCCGAGTGAGCTGACGCGCGTTGTCGAGCAACTGCCCGAGTGCGAACTGGAGGCCGCGGATCCGTGCTTCCAGGATCTCCGGTGAGACTGGCGCGGGCGTACCTGCATCGTCAGGCTGCTCCGTCACGAGCACCGTCCTTCCACCTTCGCCCCGCGACCAACCGAATGCCTTCGCCAACCATGTCACACCAGCAGTCCCGTGCGTCACTCCAGGCACCAGAAGTCCCACCATCCGATCGGTTATCCGGGGGCGACGATCTCGAGCTCGTAGCCGTCCTGGTTATGCAGGAATGCGGCGTAATGCTGCGGACCACCGGCGTAGGGGTGCCGGTCGGCGAACATCAGCGTCCAGCCATGGGCTGCGGCATCGATGACGATCGCGTCGACCTCGGCCCGGGTGGCCGCGTTCAGGGCCAGGTGGTTCATCCCGGGACGGAGCCGGTCGTGGGTGTCGGCGGACAGCGCTGGGCTCTGCTCGACGACGATGTACGAGCTGTCGACGCCCGACTTCCAGCTGAACCCGCCGGGCCAGCCGTCCCCGTCCTTCCAGCCCAGCTGGTGGAGCACCCAGCCCCAGTCGTTCAGTGCCCGGGACAGGTCCGGGACCCAGATCTCGATGTGGTGCACAGCGGCGGCCATCGGAGCATTATCTGTGCTGGTCGCGGTATTCATCGTCGAACCGGCTCGAAACAGCCACCGAGACCAGTCCGGACAGCACCAGCCAGACCAGCGCGGCGACCAGCCACGGCCACCACTCCCGGCCCGCGGCGGCATCGGCGACAGCCTTGCCGAACAACCCACCGGACGGCGCGAAGACCAGCACCAGCAGGATGCGGGCGACGCTGCTCTCCTTGGTCATTCCTTCATTGTCCGAGCCGCAGCCGATCACCGCTCACCTGCGGGCGTTTCGTACTTTTCCACAGACTTGGCCAGGGGTTCAGCAAAGTGTCTGCGGGTTGGTCTAGCGTCTGTTGCGACAGTCAGGAAGGGGCTTTGATGAGCGCGACCCGGATCGAGACCACGCCGTACGGCGCTGCCGCGCTGGAAAAGCTTGGCGAGGTCGTCAGCGCGCTCAAGTCCGACGACCCGATGAAGCCCGTCACCCTCTTACTGCCGAACAACCTTGCGGGCGTCACAGCCCGCCGTTTCCTGGCCCGGACGACGATCGGCGCCCTGTACCTGGCCACGTTGCCACGTCTGGCCGAGCAACTCTCCGCCGGCGCCCTCGCGCCCCGCAGACCCGCCACCCGCCCGATCGTCGCCGCAACCTGGCGAACCGCCCTGTCCAAAGCCCCCGGCGTCTTCGAAGCCGTCGCCGAACACCCCTCGACGATCCAAGCGCTTGCTGCAGCCCACCGCGAGCTCCGCGACCTCACCCCCGCAGCTCTCGACAAGGTCGCGTCAGCCTCGACACTGGGACCAGACCTGGTCAGGCTCCACCGCCACGTGACCGACGAGCTGCTACCCGACTGGTACGACGAGACCGAGCTACTGCACGCCGCATCAGCCCGCTGCGAGCCCGGTGTGGTCGCCGAGCTCGGCGCATTGGTCCTGTACCTCCCCCAAGAGCTCACCCAAGCCGAGGCCGGTTTCGTCTCCGCGCTGGGTGACGCGGCCGCCGACCTGACCGTGATCGTCGGGCTGACCGACGTCCGCCGGGCCGACCGGGCAGTCCGCCGGTCGCTCGAGCGGATCGGCATCGACCTACCGACGTCGATCGCCAAGAACTACCCGGTCGCCACCGAGGTGCTCAACGCGTCCGACGCCGATGACGAGGTCCGCTGCGTCGTCCGGGACGTGGTCGCCTCCCTGAAACAAACGCCCGCTCATCGCATCGCAATTCTGTACTCCGCCTCGACGCCGTACGCGCGACTGCTGCACGAGCACCTGGCGGCCGCGAAGATCGAGGTCAACGGGCCCGGCACCCGGCCGGTTCACGAACGCGCGATTGCCCGGACGCTGCTCGAAGTACTGGCTCTGGTGGATCACGATCTGCCGCGCGCCGACCTGTTCCGCGCGCTGGCGAACGCGCCGACGCGTGACTTCACCGGCGAGCGGATTCCGGTGCCGCAGTGGGAGCGGCTGTCGCGGATCGCCGGGGTGGTGCGCGGCGACGACTGGGATGAGCGGCTGAGGCGTTACGTGGAGTCGGAGCGCCGGACGGCTGAGCAGGAGCAGGCGTCCGACGATCCGATCGCGGGGGTGATCCGGCGCGCGCAGTACAACGCGGGCAATGGGCAGAAGCTGCACGAGTTCACGGTCGAACTGCGGCGGCGGCTCTTCGCGGCCTCGCAGTTGGGGACCTGGTCAGAGCTCGCCAACTCGGTCCTCGGGCTGTTCCAAGCACTGCTCGGCGACGCCTCGGCACTGCCCGTCGAGGAGCAGTATGCGGCGGTCGCCGTCGAGGGTTCGCTGCGCGGCCTCTCAACGCTCGACGAGCTCGGCACCCCGGCCAGCTTGTCGGTACTACGAGATGTCCTCGACCTCGAACTGCAGCAGTCCCTGCCACGCGTCGGGACGTTCGGCACCGGCGTACTGGTTGCGCCGCTGTCGGCAAGCATCGGCCTGTCGGTGGATCTCGTCTTCGTGGTCGGCCTGTCGGAGGACCTGTATCCGGGCAAGGTGCACGAGGATGCGCTGCTCCCCCACCGCGTGCGCGAGGCGGCGGCACCCGAGCTTGCGTCCTTCCGCGATCGACTCGACGCAAAGCAACGGCATCTGCTCGTGGCGTTCTCATCCGGTGCCTCACGGGTCGTCGCGTCCTTCCCTCGTGGCGATCTGCGCCGGTCGAGCCGACGGCTGCCGACGCGGTGGCTGCTCGGCACGTTGCGATCGCTGACCGGCGACCACGCGCTGGCCGCGACGGAGTGGGACCAGGCGACGTACGGCGATCGGCTGCTGACCTCGGCGTCGTACGCGGGATCGTTGACCACGACAACCTTGCCGGCCACCGAGCAGGACTGGCGGGTGCGCGCGTTGACGGCGGGGCTGACGCTGGCCGACGACGTGGTCGATCGGGCTCGCGTGTTGCTGCGTGCGCGCGGCGGCGACGAGTTCACCCGCTTCGACGGGAACCTGTCCGGCGTACCGGGCCTGCCCGACTACGCAGTCGAGGATCGCATCGCCTCGCCGACGTCGCTGGAGTCGTATGCGACCTGTCCACACGCGTACTTCGTCGAGCGGCTGCTGCAGGTCGAGCCGTTGGAGGCACCTGAGGATCTGCTGGTGATTTCCCCTTTGCAGGTGGGAAATCTGATCCACCACAGCCTGGATGCCTTCGTCAACCGGCTGAGCGGTTCGCTGCCGGGCTTCGGTGAGCCGTGGACAGCTGAGCAGCGGTCGCTGCTGGTAGCGATCGGCGCCGACCTGGCCGACCGGTTCGAGGCCGAGGGCCTGACCGGGCATCCGCGACTGTGGCAACGCGAGCGCTTGCGGATCCTGGGCGATCTGCTGGTGCTGCTCACCGATGACGAGCGCTGGCGTGCTGAGCACAACGCTTCGGTGGTGGCGAGCGAGCTGCGATTCGGCTACGACGGCGAGCCGCCGGTGGAGATTCCGGTGCCGTCCGGTCGGGTGTTGCTGCGCGGGTCCGCTGACAAGGTCGACCTGGGCAAGGACGGGACGATCTACGTCACGGACGTCAAGACAGGCGGCTTCTCCCGGTACGAGTCGATCGAGTCGGACCCGGTCGCCGCGGGGACGAAGCTGCAGCTTCCTGTCTACGCGTATGCGGCCCGCGCCCGGCTAGGTGAGCCGACAACACCAGTCGAGGCCTCCTACTGGTTCGTCCGCCGGGGCGGCCGTCGCATCCCGGTCCCGTTGACACCGGAAGTTGCCGCCCGGTATGTCGATACGCTCGAGGTGATCGTGTCGTCGATCGCGGCCGGCTACTTCCCTGCCAAGGCCCCAGAGATCCCCGACTTCCTCTGGGTGCAATGCCCGTATTGCAATCCCGACGGCATCGGCCACAGCGAAGTACGAGCCCGCTGGGAACGCAAACGCCAAGACCCAACCCTCGACCGCCTGGTCCGCCTGATCGATCCCACCGCTCTGGCACCGATCGAGGAGGTGCTCGCCGATGTCTGAGCTGCTGGATGCGGACGCTCGCGAGCGGATCCGTACCGATACGTCTTCCACCCTCTTCGTCGAGGCCGGTGCGGGCTCGGGCAAGACTCATGCTCTGGTCGAGCGCGTCATCACACTGGTGTTGCGCGACGGCGTACTGCTGAGCACGATCGCGGCCGTCACGTTCACCGAGAAGGCCGGCGCCGAGCTGCGCGACCGGTTGCGCGTGGAGTTCGAGAAGGCGCGGAAGGGCCCGGCTCGGGCCGCGGCTGACGCCGCGCTCGACGATCTGGACTCGGCGTCGATCGGGACGCTGCACTCGTTCGCACAGCAGATCCTGCTCGCGCACCCGATCGAGGCCGGCCTGCCACCGCTGATCGACGTACTCGACGAGGTCGGCTCCTCGGTAGCGTTCGAAGAGCGCTGGTCCGAGCTGCAGCAGCAGTTGCTCGACGACGACTCGATCGCCGAACCGTTGCTGCTCGCCATGGCCGTCGGCGTCGAGCTGAAGCACCTTCGCTCGCTGGCGCGACTGTTCGGCAACGACTGGGACCTGATCAGCGACCGTGTGCTGGTCGATCCGTCCGAACTGGTCGCGATGCCGGACCTGAGCGGCCTGATCGCCGCGGCCGGCAAGATCGGCTCGACGATGGCGGACTGCCTCGACACCGACGACCGGATGCTGGCGAAGGTCCGCCAGATCCACAACCTCGGCCTGACCCTCGAGGCGGCCACGGATCAAGAAACCCAACTCGCGCACCTGCAGGCCCTGCGCAGCCTCAAGGTCGGCCGGATCGGCCGCAAGGAGAACTGGCCTGACATCGTCAAACTCCGCGCCGACTGCAGCGAGGTCGTCGACGTGGCCGGCTCGCTGGTCGAGCTGCTCCTGGATGCTTGCCTACGGCACCTTTCGCATTGGCTCGCGGTCCGCGTCCTGGAGTCCGCCGAACTCCGCCGGGCCGAAGGCCGCCTGGAGTTCCACGACCTCCTGGTACTCGCCCGCGACCTCCTCCGCCGCGAGCCGGCGGTGCGTTCGGCACTCCAAGAGCGCTACCGCCACCTACTGCTCGACGAGTTCCAGGACACCGACCCCATCCAGATCGAGCTAGCGGTCCGCATCGCCGGCGGCGCGGACGCCGACGCCCCCGACTGGCGCGACATCGAGATCCCCGATGGCAGCCTGTTCGTAGTAGGCGACCCGAAACAGTCGATCTACCGCTTCCGCCGAGCCAACATCGCCACCTACCTGACCGCCCAGGACCTCCTGGGCGACACCGTCACCCTGACCACCAACTTCCGCACCGTCCCCGACGTCCTCGCCTGGATCAACACCGTCTTCAGCACCCTCATCACCCCCGAACCAGCAGCCCAACCCACCTACCACCCACTAACCCCCCACCGCCCACCCGCCGATGTCGCCCCTTCCCTCACCGCCGTCGCCGACGAGCCGACACACACAGCGCCTTCACCAGACCTCAGCACCTCCCCCGACCACACAACTCCGGTAAGCGGCGACCAACTCTCCTTCCTCGACTTCACCGACGAGCCCGCCGACTCCACCGATGAGCCAGACGACTCCGCCGATCCGCCTGCCGAGACAACTCACCTCGCCAGCGTCACCCCGCTGCGCCGCCACCTCTCATCGGTCCCCACGCTGTCTGACGCGACAACCGACCCCGCCGACCCCGCCGCCGCACCTCGCAGTACCGCCGCCGCACCCCGCGGTACCGGCGACGCACCCCGCAGTACCGGCGACGCACCCGGCGGACCCGCGGTGACAATCCTCGGCGCAGAACCACACGACGACCTCCCCCGCGCGCAGGCCTCCGTCCTCCGCGAACGCGAAGCAGCCGACGTCGCCGCCGTCATCGACCAGGCGCTCAGCGACAACTGGCAGGTCTACGACGAGAAGACCGAGTCCTGGCGCCCAGCCGGCGCCGGCGACATCGCCGTACTCGTTCCAGCCCGCACCTCGCTCCCGTTCCTCGAGGAAGCCCTGGACCGCGCCGACATCCCGTACCGCGCCGAGGCCAGCTCGCTCGTCTACCAAACCGCAGAAGTCCGCGACCTTCTCGCCTGTGCCCGCGCCCTCGGCGACCCCAGCGACCAACTAGCCCTGGTGACCGCCCTCCGCTCACCCCTGTTCGGCTGCGGCGACGACGACCTCTTCACCTGGAAGCGATCCGGCGGCTCCTTCAATCTCACCGCCCCCGTCCCCGACGCCCTGCTCACCCACCCGGTCGGCGAGGCGATGGAGTGGCTCCGCCGCACGTACTACGCCTCCCGCTGGCTGACCCCGAGCGAAGTACTCGCCAAGATCGTCGCCGACCGCCGCATGCTCGAAGTCGCCGCCACCGGCCCGCGCGCCCGCGACGCCTGGCGCCGGGTCCGCTTCGTCGTCGACCAGGCCCGCGCCTGGTCCGAGGTCGAGCACGGCGGTCTGCGTTCGTACCTCGCCTGGGCCGCACACCAAGGCGAAGAAGCATCACGAGTCGCCGAAGCCATCCTCCCCGAGACCGACGCCGACGCGGTACGCGTGATGACGATCCACGCCGCGAAGGGTCTGGAGTTCCCGATCGTCATCCTCTCCGGCATGACCGCGGCCCCGAACCGCCAACGCGGCGTACAGGTCATCTGGCCAACCGACGGCGGGTACGCCGTGAAGCTCAAGTCCTCCGTGCAGACCGAAGACTTCGATCTCGTCCAACCCGTCGACGAGCAGATGGACGACTTCGAACGCCGCCGCCTCCTGTACGTCGCCACGACCCGCGCCCGCGACCACCTCGTCATCTCGCTCCACCGCTCGGGCACCCGCCGCCACTCCAGCAATGCCGAACTCTTCGCCTCGGCCGAGGCTGCCACTGCAGCAGACCCGACCCTCTTCACCGGCCCCCAGATCACGGCGCCAACCAGCACGGCCGCCCACGCCGAGCAGGTACGCCCGCCGATCAACCGCCAGGAGTGGGAAGCCCGGATCACCGACGCCCGCCAAGCGAGCCGCAAACGCTCCGCCCAAAGCGCCTCCGGCCTCGAAGGCACCGGCCCCGACGTCGCCCTCCACGCAGCGGATCCCGGCGCCGCCAAGGCCGCCCGCGACGTCGAACTCCCGCCCTGGTCCAAGGGCCGCTACGGCACGGCCATCGGCCGCGCAGTACACGGCGTACTCCAGGTCGTCGACCTAGCCACCGGCGCCGGCCTCGAAGCCGCCGTCGCCGCACAATGCCTAGCGGAGGGCGTAGTCGAGTACGCCGACGTCGTCACCGCCCTGGTCCGCTCTGCCCTCTCATCCGAGGTAGTCCAACGAGCAGCAGCCCGCGAACACTGGCGAGAGTCGTACGTCGGCACCCTCCAACCAGACGGCACCGTCCTGGAAGGTTTCGTCGACCTCATCTACCGCGAAGACGACGGCACCTTGATCATCGTCGACTACAAGACCGACGCCATCCCCGCCGAAGCCCTGGACGCCCGCATAGCCCACTACGCCCCTCAACTCCACACCTACACAGACCTACTCCCCAACACCGGCCGCCCAGTCCTTCTCTTCCTGGCCCCCACCACCGCCCACGCCCACCAGCTCTAAATCCAGTTGCCCGGCGCATCGCCGGTCGCCATCATCGGGCTATGTCCACGACGAAAGCCCTCCTGCTCTTGACCTACACCGACCTCCCGGTGCGGGCCTAGCAGCAGTCCGGCCGACCCCGGAGGCCAATCACCTCGCGGTCATGACGGCCGCCCTGGTCGCAGGCCTCCTGGCCGGCTATGGCATCGCCATGCCCGTCGGCGCCATCGCGACATACCTAGTGGCCCTCACCGCCCGTACGTCCCTGAAGCTAGGCGCATCCGCCGCCCTCGGCGTAGCAACAGCCGACGGCCTCTACGCCCTCATCGCCACCCTAGGCGGCTCAGCCCTGGCCCCACTCATAGAACCGATCACGGTCCCCCTCAAATGGGCCTCGGTCCTAGTCCTGCTAGTCCTGGCAACCCGCGGCGCAACCACAGCCATCACCCAACACCGCCGCCTGCGCTCAACCAAGGCTCCAACCACCACTCCCCCCAGCCCACCCCGCGCGTACTTCGCCCTACTCGGCATGACCATGCTCAACCCCACCACGATCATCTACTTCACCGCCCTGGTCCTAGCTAGCCAAGACGCCACAACCCCCACCCACCTAGAAGAATCAGCCTTCGCCCTAGCCGCCTTCGCAGCCTCCACCTCCTGGCAACTAGCCCTAGCCACCAGCGGCGCCCTCCTAGGCCGACTCCTTACAACCCCAATCGCCCGCCTACTAACCGCCCTACTCTCCAGCGCCCTGATCACCGCCCTAGCCCTACACCTACTACTAACCACCCTCTAACCCAGAATGACCACCGTGCCCCCAGCAACCCCGCACCGACAGATCCGCGCCGCGTACGACGACGAAACCATCACCGTCTACCAGGCCTACCCCGACGAGATTGCCGACCCAGCCCTACGCGCCGGCACCTTCGTCGCCCCCTTCAACATGTCCCGAATGACCTGGATCAAGCCATCCTTCCTCTGGATGGCCTACCGCTCCGGCTGGGCCACCAAGCCCAACCAAACCCGGGTACTCCGCATCACCATCACCCGCGAAGGCTTCGAATGGGCTCTGACCCACAGCTGCCTGAGCCACTACGACCGCAAACACCACCCCTCCGAAGCCGCCTGGCGCCAAGCTCTCCGCCATTCCCCCGTCCGAATCCAATGGGACCCCGAACAAACCCTCCACCTGAAAGCCCAACCCACCACCCGCTCAATCCAAATCGGCCTCTCCGCCGAGGCAGTCCTCCTCTACGTCAACAACTGGATCACCACCATCGAAGACGCCACCCCCCAAATGCACACGATCCACGCCCTGACCAAAACCTCCCCACCCGAAGCCGAGCACCTGCTCCCCACCGAACGTCCCTACCCCCTCCCCACCCCAATTGCCGAGCAAATAGCCGCCACCCCCTTCGACTGACAACCGCGTCATCACCACCCACACCACCCAGTACTGCGATCACCCACCTCAAGCCTCTGCGTCCGCAAGCCCCCTGGCGTGTCTCCGGAGCGCGACAAGACGTTCATCGTCGACTCGGGCAAGCGGTAGATCCGGGTCCAGCGGGCACTCGAAGGCGCCGACGTCTGTCATCCACGCCAGCCCCCTCCGGACATGCAGTCCGGGTCCAAGAGTGAGGGCGGATCACAGAACGGCAACCCGTCAGCCCCAACCCACGCCACCCGACAGCCACCTGCGATCACCTCTGCAAGCGTCCTACGCCCGGGCACCTCCTCGCCGTCGCCGACGACGAACAAGCAGTCCCGCGCAAGCAGCGCGCCACATCGGTCACAACTCTTCGACCACTTCGACAGCGCCTGCCACCTTCAGAAGCCATTCGAGCGCCCCCACCGGCGCCGGCGAGCCAGGCGTATCGAGCCAAACCTTCAGCTGAGTTGTGCTCGACTGCTCGGCCCCGAGCCAGTACCAGGTCCGCTCAGACGGACGCAACCACTCAAGCCACTCCGACAGGGCCCAAGGTTGCCGATCCTCGACTTCGTTCTGCTGATCAGGCGGGAGTGATTTCCACCAGACGAGCCACTCCTGGTCTTCTTGCTCCGAGTGCTCAGGACCAGAAGCAAGCACAAACCACTGCGGCAGTTCTCGTTGCCATTCGGATACGGATGGCCAATCCCTCTCACCGTAACGGAGAACCACCTCCAGCACCTGCCGGCATCGGCGGAGGAGATCAGCGCTGTCTGCCGAGTAGACGGAAAGTTCTACGGCAGCTTGACCTGCTACGCCGGTCGAATCGTCGGACAGAAGACGCCGACGCTCATCTGACGGTGTCAGCAAATTACTTCACCACTTCCGGGCGAGATCTGGTTGAGAAGTTCCGGAATGTGGCAACTTCGCAAGCCGAACTGGTCTACTGCCTTGTTCCGGTCGACTACGAGCGGACTGGTTGGGAAGCCCTTCGCCTTTCGTTCAGTCACTGCAGCTTGCCTCAGCGAGTCGACATGCGAGCTCGGCACCTCGAAGGTCTTGATCTGTGTACCGGAGTGGCCCTGTGCGTGACGAAGCTTGTAGAACTCCAACGCGCGCTCCTTGTCGCCAAAGTTCAAGAACAGCATGCCACCTGCCACTTACGGACGTCGGTCAGCTTGATGATGCAGATGCTCAGAGACGGTGAGAAGGTCCGGGCCTGGAAGGTGAAGGTCTGGCCGGTGCCGGCATGACCGAATCCGCCGTCGTTCGCGATCTGCGGGCCCTTCGTCAGCAGTTCGCCGCTGGCGGTCACGCTGACGTCGACGTGGACGCACGTCCCGTTGCCCGGGTCGGCGGCGGAGGCCGGTGTGGTGCTGAGTGGATTCAGGAGCAGCAGGGTCAGGAAGAGCAGGAGGAGGCGACGGGCACGGGACATGTTCGCCTCCGGTCGGTGATGGCTGGTGACTGAGAGTTTATGGGCCTCCTGGGGTGCTGTGGGGTGAGGTGGTTACGGGGTGTGGATAAGTGGGGATGTCACCCTGTGTGCAGGCGGGGGTGGGCGTCCCCTACGATTCACCGCATCCGTGTAGTTCGGATTCGCTGACCGGAATGCCCAATCCGGCTGGCGGGTCTGCCACGAAGAGTGTGAGGGTGTGGCCATGAACATCGGTAGTCGGAAGATCGTCGTGGACGAGGCAATCGCACAGCTGCGGCTGTACGCCGAGACGAACGGCGCGGTGCTCAAGTACTACGACGGTCTTCCCGGGATGACGAACGTCGGTGGGTCCGACCCTGACCGGGTCACGCTCGAGGACCTGGCCCGGACGATGCTGATCGGGTCCGACCTTCGCCCGCTGGACATCATCTGGCTGCTCGAGGTCGACGCGGACAAGGAGTTCGCCGCCGTACCGGTCGACGCGCGGCTCGAGGACGCAGCGCCCGGTACTCCGCTCTTCGAGGCCGCGACCGAGCTGGACGAGAAGTTCAGCGGCCACCGCGGTTTCGGGCACGCCAAGAAGGCCAAGCTGCTGCACCTCAAGCGGCCGTACCTGTTTCCCGTCAGCGACAGCTTCATCCGGATGACCTACAGCGAGGCATCGGCCGGCCCGGACTTCCTAGCCGCCGTGCACCGCGACCTGGTCAACCCGGCCAACGTCCGCGACTTCAAACTGCTCCAGGTCCGCCTCATCGCCGAGCCGCCGACCTCTGCCGCCCGGGTGCTCGCCGAGGCGCCCACGCTCCGTCTGCTCGACATCCTCGCCTCACTGCTGGGCGAGGCGAAGTAGTAGCTCCTACATAACGCCTAGTCGGGCCAAGGGCTCGACTAGCTCTCGCTCCTCGTAGGAGAGGTGGGAGAGGAGGGTGTCGTCGAGAAGATCTACGGCGGCGCGGAGAGTGTCGATGGTGCCGGAGCCGTCTACCAGGGCTACTAGTGCCTTGTCGACGCCCTCAAGGACGTCGTGGATGATCAAGTGCTCCGCCTGGAGGCGGTCGACCACTGGGGTCAGGGTCGGGTCTGCCCGACGGAGGCGGGGGAAGAGCGCCGCATCCTCGATCGAGTGGTGCGTGGTGACCAGGCGGCAGTAGGTCTCGCAGTAGACGCCCAGTGTCCAGTTGTTCTGGCGCATGGTCATGGTGTTGATGTGGTTGCGCGCTGCGCCGACGCCCAGAGAGCCGGCGGCTACCTGTTCGACCAGGTCGCGGATCTGCTCCAGCTCGGCTCGCAGGTGATCGTGTACCTGGACCAGGTGCTCTCCCGCCGCCAATTGCTGCGGCGTGTAGGTCCGCGTGGGGTCCAGCGCCGGCCCAGTCGGCCGCTCCGATTCATCCAGCACCTGTACTCCGCTCCGCTTCGCGGAGGGCGGCGGCGTCGGCACCACGCTGAAGTTCCCGCGGGAGGGCGCGGGTGATGGGAAAGGAGGCGAAGTGGATGCAGCCGACTCAGCGGGGGCGGTACCGGGGGCAGGGTTCACCGCTGGCGCAGCGGCTGCGGTCGAGCGGGCTGCGGCGACGGCCTCTCGGACTGCGGGGGCCAGGTCGGCGAAGCGGCGGATGTCTTCTGGGTTGTCTGAGGCGAGGATGTAGGTGCTCATGCCCTCAGTGAGGGTCAGCTCGGTGAGCTGGTCGATCCAGAGGTCCTCGCCGCCCTGCAGGAAGCCACCGTGGCCGTTGAAGTTGCCTGAGACGTTGTAGAGGCGGCGTACTGCCGATGGCTCACGACCAGCGGCCACAGCGGCCTCATCGATGAGCTTGTTGAGGGCAGGAAGCTCCTCCGGCGGTACGTAGGCGCTCGACGGCAGCCACCCGTCCGCAAGCCGCCCAGTGATGGCCAGCATCCGCGGCTTATAGGCGCCTAGCCAGATTTGGACGTCATGCGACGGCTCAGGACCTCGCTTAGCCCCAGCAACCGTGTAGTGCTTGCCAGCAAGCCGAATCCCACCCGTACCGCCGGCCCAGACCTCGCGAATGATCGCGATAGCCTCCTCCAGCGCCTCAACGCTCTCCCCCGCCGTCAGCCGAGGCCCAGCGTTGGCAGCGACCGCCTCCAGGAACCCACCGGCCCCCAGCCCGAGCTCCACCCGCCCACCGGTGATCCGGTCGAGAGTGGCGACGCTACGAGCCAGCACGACCGGGTGGCGCAGCGGCAGGTTGGCGACGTTGGTGGAGACCGACACCGACTGCGTATGAGCCGCGATGACGGACAGCAGCGTCCACGCATCGAGCAACCGCGGCTGGTACGGATGGTCCTGGACTGTCACCAGGTCGAGCCCGACCTGCTCGGTCAGCTGCGCCAGCGCGATCACGCGCTCGGCGTTCTCGACATCCGGCGTCAGGAACGTGCCGAAGACCAGCTCGTGCCCGTAGTCCATCGTCCACCTCTACCCTAAGTAGTTCGTGCCACGTAATATTGACTCGACGAACAAATTACTTCGTGCCACGAACAATCACAAGTGGGAGCCGCCGTGAAGCAGACGCAGGGCGCCGCCAGCGGGCTGGTCCGGCTGACGTTCCTGGTGCAGAACCTGTACGCCGAGATCGGCCGCGACTGTGATCTCACCGCGGCGCAGGCGCAGATGCTGTGTTCGCTGGCGGACCGTTCGATCGGGATGGCCGAGCTGTCCGGCATGCTCGGCCTCGAGCGCTCCAGCCTCACCGGGCTGGTCGACCGCGCCCAGCAACGCGGCCTGGTCGCCCGGGAGAGCGACCCCCACGACCGCCGGGCCGTCAAGGTCACCCTGACCCCGGAAGGCTCCAAAGCCCTCCACCGCTTCAACGACGAGCTCACCGAGCGGCTCGACAAGCTACTGGCCGACCTACCCGCCACCGAACGCGACCGATTCGCCAAGACACTCAACCGCCTCATCACCGACGCACCCGCCTAGCCGGCGACCTCTACCTCTGAGAACGCCTCTTCCAGCTCCAAGCCACTACCTGCCCGGTACTGCGTATCGAACCCGTCCGCACCCAGCACAGCCCGAGCAGCATCAGCAGCACGGTCGACATCAGCCTGCTCGGCCGCAGTACCCACATACCCCTCCGCAGCCCGTACTGCGGCCGCAACCCCCAACAGCCGCGCAGCCAACGCTTTGTCGTCGACACACGCCGCAAGCCCCTCCAAGCTCCAGCACATCCCCCGGCGAGACTCGTGCTCCAGCGAGATCCGGAACGCCTCCGCGTGCAACTCCCGAGCACGCCCTAGCGCGCCACGCAGCTCCAGCGCATACCCGAGCTCCACCAGCAGTATCGACAGGTACAGCACCGGCTCATCTTGCTTGCGCACCGCATCGAGCATCGCCTGCAACCGCTGCTCGGCTACCTCCAAGTCACCCGACCGCCGAGCCGCAAATGCCAGCACGAGCTCCGCCAGTACCTGCGTAGACCGGTGCCCCTGCTCGGTCGCCAACCGCAACGCCCGCTCGCCATAGGCACTAGCCTCGACATACGACCCCTGCCGCACCGCAGTCCACCCGAGCCACCCCAACTCCCCGGCCACCTCCAGCCAGAGGTCTAGCGACTCAGCCATCTCGAGCCCCTCCGAGTGCAACCGCGCAGCGAGATCGAGGTCGCCGTTGAGCTCCGCCAGAGCCCCCAGCCAACCAGTGGCCTGCAGCAGACCCCACTGATCACCGACTAGCCGGAACAGCCGGGCACTCTCAACAGCGTCGCTCTCCAGCGCGCTCAGATCAGCACGCACATGCGCATGCTTCGCCCGAGCCACCAACACGGCCGCAATGCCCCACTGATCCCCAGCAGCCTCAAAGGCGCCCAGCGCATGCTCCAGCATCCTCAGACAGGCAGCCAGGTCACCTGAATCGCTTGCAGTGAAGGCGATCCACCACTCCGCCCGCGGATCGGCATCATGAACTCGCTCCCGCACAGCAGCCGCACCGACATCGCCCTGGGCGTACATGAACCCGGCAAGCCATGCAGTGGCCTTGGCCGACGACGGCAAAGCCTCCAGCGACCGCCGAGCCTCGGCAAACCGCCCCCGCAGGAACCAGTACCAGGCAAGCCCATCCGCCAGCCGCTCAGCCAGCTGCAACTCCCCGGCACCCACCGCACCGTCGAAGGCACTCCGCAAGTTGCCAGCCTCGTTATCAAGTCGCTGCAGCCACCTACTCTGCTCCGGCCCAGTCAAGAACCCGCGAGCCGTCTCAGCAAACTCCGTGTAGTACAAGCGATGCCGCTGCCGGACCACCTCCAGCTCGTCAGCCGCACGCAGCTTGTCGACGCAGTACGCCGCCACCGACTCCAGCAGCCGGTACCGCGGCCCGTCCGTCCCATGCACCGACACGACCAACGACCGGTCGACCAACCGCATCAGTACGTCAAGGACGTCGATCCCGTCCTCACTGCACACCTGCTCGGCCGCATCCGCAGTACAGCCGTCCGTCTGTACTGCGAGCCGTCGGAGCACCGTTTGCTCCGGCACAGACAGCAGGTCCCAACTCCAGTCGATCATCGCCATCAGCGTCTGCTGACGCGGCGCAGCACCCCGATGCCCCGTGGCAAGCAGCCGAAACCGGTCATCCAGCCGAGCCACCAGCCCCTGTACTCCCAGCGCCCGCACCCGCGTAGCGGCCAGCTCCAGCGCCAACGGGATCCCGTCGAGCCGACGGCACAGCACAGAGACCGCAGCAGCCGACTCCTCATCCAAAGAGAACCCACGGTCCGCCGCAACAGCCCTGGCCACGAACAACTGCACAGCAGACGACTCCTGCAGGTCAGGCAGCCCAGCAGCCGCCGCAGGCACCTCCAGCGGCGGCACACTCCACACAGCCTCGCCCCTGAGCCCCAGAGGTTCCCGACTGGTCGCCAACACCTTCAGCCCCGGCGCAGCGGCCAGCAACTCGTCAACCAACCCCGCAGCCGCTTCCACGACATGCTCACAGTTGTCCAGCACCAACAGCAGCTCCAACGACTCCAGCGCCGCAACCAGTCCCCCGGCCCCAGCCGAGTCCCGCAGATCCAGAGCAGCCTGTACTGCGTCCGCCAGCGACCCGGCAACGTCCAGTGCATCAGCAGCGACGGCAGCCAACTCCACAAGCACCACACCATCGGGGAAGGCGAGCCCATCGGCCGCAGCCAGCGCCAACCGGGTCTTGCCCACTCCCCCAGGACCGGTCAGCGTGACGAGCCGGTCGGTGTACAGGCGGCTCCGGATGTCGGTGATCGCCTCAGCGCGACCTACCAACGAGGTCAGGGCGGCCGGCAGGTTGCTGCGACGCCGGGCTTGGGGCAGGTCTTGGGTCAGGATCGACTGGTGCAGCTCAGCCAGCTCAGGAGACGGGTCCAGGCCAAGCTCGTCGGCTAGGAGCGCCCGCAGTTGCTCATAGCTCTCCAGCGCCTCGCTCTGCCGGCCGGCGCGGTACAGGGCCTTCAGATGCACTGCCCGGAGCCGCTCCCGCAGCGGGTGCTCCGACAGGACGTCAGCCACCTCACCGATGAGCGCGTTGTGATCGCCCCGCGCCAGCCGCGCTTCGAAGTAGTCCTCGGTAGCAGTCAGCCGCTGCTCGCTCAGCCGCGCCACAGCGGTCTCCACGAACGCCTCGTCCGCAAAGTCCGCATACGCCGGTCCACGCCACAGCGCGAGCGCCTCCTCGAGCCGCCCGTGTTCCAGATGCGCAGCGAAGCCCAGTACGTCGTACGAGCCGCTGTCGACCTTCAGTGAGTATCCGGCCGGTCCGGAGACGACCAGTGCTCGGCTACCCGGCTCGGCGTCGTCGAAAGCGCGGCGGAGCTGGGACACCTTCGCTGAGAGCGTCCCGGCCGGGTTGCCCGGCAGGTCCTCGCCCCAGAGGTCGTCGATCAGCCTGTCCGCAGGTACCGGCCGTCCCTCGTGCACCAGCAGGTCCGCCAGCAGCGCACGCACCTTCAGCCCCGGGACGGTCACCGGCTCACCACTGTCCGTCCAGGCCGTCACCGGTCCGAGCACCCCGAAACGCATGACCCGCACTCTATTCCGGCTGGGCGGCCACAGACCGGAAAGAAACCGTAAACCCCCTCGGGCAGAGTCTTCTTCAACAGCAACGGACAGCAGGAGGAGGTGAGCAGGGGATGAACCTACGACTCGCGGTGATCATCGGCAGTACCCGCCGCGGGCGGTTCGGCCCGACAGTGGCCGGCTGGTTCGCCCAGCAAGCGGCCAAGCGTGCCGACCTCGACGTAGACGTCGTAGACCTGGCCACTGCGAACCTCCCCCAGACACTGCCCGACACCGACGAGCCCACGCCCGCCGCGGTCGCAGTACTGGCTCCCCGGCTCGCTGCCGCGGATGCGTTCGCAGTGGTGACGCCGGAGTACAACAGCAGCTTCCCGGCGCCGCTGAAGACCGCACTGGACTGGTACTACGAGGAGTGGCACGCCAAGCCGGTAGCCATCGTGGCGTACGGCCGCGAGACCGGAGGCCTGTACGCCGCTGCGCAGCTACGGCAGGTCTTCACCGAGCTGCAGGCGGTAGCGATCCGCAACACCGTCACCCTGCCCTGCTACTGGGAACAGTTTGCCGCAGACGGCAGCTGGCCCCGCCCCGGCTCCGGCTACGACGCCACTGCCAAGAACACACTCGACCAGCTCGTCTGGTGGGCGCACGCACTCCGGGCCGCCCGCATCCGGCAGCCCTACCAACCCTGAAACCACGCAAGAAACAACGAAAGGCACGACCATGCGGAAGATCATCGAGTCCACCTTCGTCACCCTCAACGGCAGCATTTCCGACCCGCAGAACTGGAGCCCGCCGTACTGGGACGAGGACCACTTCGGCTACTCCGGCAAGTTGATGGAGAACGCCGATGCCCTGTTGCTCGGCCGGGTCACCTACGAAGGCTTCGCCGAGGCCTGGTCGCAGCGCGATGGCGAGATGGCCGACCTGTTCAACAACCTGCCGAAGTACGTCGCGTCCCGGACGCTGAAGGACACCACCTGGAACGCCCAACTGCTCGAGGGCGACGCCGCCGAGGCCGTGCGCAAGCTGAAGGAGACCGAGGGTGGCGACCTGATCAAGTTCGGCACCGGCTCGTTCTCCCAGACGCTGCTCGAGCACAAGCTCGTGGACGAGTACCACTTCTGGGTCTTCCCGGTACTGGCCGACGGCGAGCGCCTCTTCGAGGACTCCAAGCTCGGCATCAACCATCTCGAACTGCTCGGCACGACCACCTTCAAGTCCGGCATCGTCGTCCACAAGCTGGCGCCGAAAGCCTGACGTACCGACCGGCGCCCGGACCCCCGATCGGGGGTCCGGGCGTTTCGTCGTTCCCGGAATCGGGCACCGAAGTGACTTACTCGGAAGGGACTGAGAACCGATGGGAACCGTCATCACCATCATCGTGATCGTCCTGGTCGTACTGGTCGCCGCGGCGGCGCTGTACACGTACCAGCGACGGCGGACCGAGCAACTCCAGCAGCGCTTCGGACCGGAGTACGAACGCACGCTCGAGCAGGCGGGTGACCGCAAGGAGGCGCTGCGTGACCTGCGCGGCCGGGAGCAGCGGCGGGCCAAGCTCGACGTGCACCCGCTGAGTGAGAAGTCTGCCGAGCAGTACCGCGCAGAGTGGAGTGGACTGCAGCAGGGCTTCGTTGACGCGCCTGGGGACGCGGTAGCGCAAGCCGACCGGCTGGTACTGCGCATGATGCGCGAGGCCGGCTACCCGGTCGACGACTTCGACCAGCGTGCTGACGACATCTCCGTGGACCACCCGAAGGTCGCGCAGAACTACCGCCAGGCACACAGCGTCGCTGTCGCCCAGAGCCAGGGTCCGGTGGACACCGAAGACCTGCGCCAGGCAGTGACCGCCTACCGCCGGCTAGTAGTCGCCCTGCTCGAGAACCCCGCCGACTTGAACGGCCACACTCATTCCAAGGAGCAGCACTCATGACCAACGATCCCCTGGACCCGGCAGCCACCCCGTACCCGAGCGCCGGTTCCCGTACTACGGACACCGCCCCGCCTGTCGACGTCGACCCCCGCAGCACCGCGGACCCCGGCACAGACGACCGCCGCGGCACAGACTCCGGTACTACGGACGCCGATCGCAGCCCGGAGTACTCCGTGGACCAGGTCGGCGACGACCAGGCACCCCGAGCCACGGCGGACGATTCCGCTTACCCAACTGACGCCGACGCCACGCCGACCACCAGGAACGACGCCACCCCGGATGCCAACGAGCCGCTTGTTCCCACCCAGGAAAGCGTGGACTTCAAGGCGCGCTGGGATGTCATCCAGCAAGGCTTCGTCGACGACCCGCGGACCGCTGTGACCGACGCCGACAAGCTGGTCGGCGATGTCCTCGACCGGCTCTCCAAGACGTTCGACGAGCAGCACCGCAGCCTGGAGGGCCAGTGGTCAGACGGTGAACCCGACACCGAGGCCCTCCGCTCCGCCCTGCAGCGCTACCGAGCCTTCTTCGAGCGCCTGCTCACCATCTGACGGCTCTTGCAACTTGGTGCAATTGTCTAACCTTCTGCCCCGCCCGCATCGTCCAATGGACATGCGGGCGGCTAGGCGGAGGCGGCGGATGATCTCGTGGGAAGCGGCGCAGTCGTTCGATCGGCTTGCGGCCGAGTACGACCGGCTGGGCGAGCTGAGCGACGACCCGGTCGGCGAATGGCTTCCGTCTGTGCTCCCGGCCGACTCGCCAGACCAGCGGGTCGGGCGAGCGCTGGACGTAGGGTGCGGCGCCGGCAGGCACGCCGTACTGCTGGCTGATCACTTCGAGCTGGTGGATGCCGTCGACCTGTCCGCCGCGATGATCCGGCTGGCCAGGCAGAAGCGCAGTCGGCCCAACATCTGCTATCTGCAGTCCGGTGTCCTCGACATCGAGGGCAGCTACGACTTCATCGTCAGCTCGGCCACCCTGCACCACCTACCCGACCTACCCGCAGCGCTGGCCCACATCAAGGGCCTGCTGGCCCCAGGAGGGCAGGCAGTGCTGGTGGACGTCGTATCCCCGCGAGCCGCCACCCCACGCTGGTGGCTGTTCGGCGGCGAGGTCCGCCGCCTGGCCCGCAACATGGTACGCCGCGGTCGCGCCGAAGCCTGGGAGATCTTCAAGCTCTCCACCGGCGACTGGCTCGACCACCGGGTCAGTGACCGGTACTTGAGCCGCCAGCGGTTCGAGGAGGTCTACTCAGCCGTCTTCCCCCGCGCGACCTTCACCCAGGTCGGCAATGCCCACGCCATGCGCTGGCGCAGCGCGGCACCCACCTCAACCGACCAGGGCGCCGCGCAACGCAGTACAGGTTAGGGAGCGATGTTCTGGTTGAGGTGGAAGAGGTTGTTCGGGTCGTACTTGCGCTTCACCTCCACCAGCCGGTCGTAGTTGCCCTTGTAGTTGTCAGCGATCCGGGCCTGGTCGTCACCGGCCATGAAGTTGATGTAGCCGCCGGACTCGGAGTGTGGCGAGACGGCGTCGTAGTAGTCGCGCACCCACTCGACACTGGCATCGTTCTGCGCCGGGTCCGGCCACATGCCTGCGATCACTGTCGCGAAGTTGGCTTCCCTGTAGGCAAAGGCCGTCGCATCCGCCGGTACCCGGTGGCAGGCGCCATTGATCGGATAGATGTGCACAGTGGAGTTCACTGCCGGCAGTCCAGGCGCATGCTGCAGGTGAGCCTGGATAGCGTCGTCTGTGAGCTCAGTGACGAAGTTGGCCTTCCAGTAGTGCTGCAGACCCGGCGGTACCAGCGCATCGAAGGCACTGTTCAGCGCTGGGTACGGCATCGGCCCCACGTGCTCCGCGACGACCGGAGCGAACTGCCGGAACTTGTTGACCTCCTGCTCGCCCTGAGCAGGATCGCCCGCCCAGCAGGCCACTATGAGCGTGAACGCGTCGCCGTGCCGGTCCTCCGGGATGAAGGGCAGCGGTGGCGCCAACTGGAACGCGGGGAAGCCGCCCAGTTGCTCCGGAGCATCCTTGATGAGATCCCTGAACCCTGCGAGCACAGCGGCTCCGTCGGACATCTCGAAGAGCATCGGACCGCCGTAGATGGTCTCCACCTGCGCCAGCCGGAACTCCAGCGCGGTGACGACGCCGAAGTTGCCGCCACCACCTCGCAGCGCCCAGAAGAGGTCCTCGTGCTCCTTCTCACTGGCCGTCAGGAACCGGCCGTCCGCAGTGACCACGTCCGCGGAGATCAGGTTGTCGCAGGACAGCCCCAGCCCCCGCGCCAGGTATCCGATCCCGCCGCCGAGGGTCAGCCCGCCGACACCAGTGGTCGAGATGATGCCGCCAGTGGTCGCCAGCCCGAAGGCGTGGGTCGCCGCGTTGAAGTCGCCCCAGGTCGCGCCGCCGCCGGCACGCGCAGTACGGGTGACCGGGTCGACGCGGACATTGCGCATCGGACTCAGGTCAGCCACAACGCCGTCATCGACCGTACCGAAGCCGGGCACGCTGTGTGAGCCGCCGCGGACCGCCAGGTCCAGTTCGTTGCTCGCGGCAAAGCTGACGGCCGCCATCACGTCGCCCGCGTTCTCGCACCGCACGATCACCCGCGGGCGCTTGTCGATCATCCAGTTGTGAACCTTGCGCGCCTCGTCGTACCCCTCGTCCGCGTCGGTGATGACGGAACCTCTGGTGCGCTCCTTCAAGTCCTCGATCGTGTACTCGCCCATGACTCCTCCACGGTCCTGCGGGCTTTCCCCACGTTTCGACCGGCGCGCGCGTCGCGGCGGCGCCGACCAGACCGGCGCGCCACCTGCGAACGCAGTGCGAGAAGCTCCACCCCAGAGAGCAGCTGGTCCACGGACGGCTGCCAGACCTCCCCTGACAAAACCGTTCCCAACGACATTCCTCCCAGCGTCACTCTGAGTCAACCCCCGCTGAACCTTCGCGCTGATTTCCTTCACCCGGCGATGTCAAAGGCCGCCGGCCGGCTCCGACCAAGGGCCGTACGCAGGCCAAGTCCAAAGGAGCAGATCATGCGCAAGATCATGTACTACGTCCACCAGTCGCTCGACGGTTTCATCGAGGGCCCGAACGGCGAGTTCGACTGGCCGGTGCTCGGACCGGAACTGGGCGCCTACTCGATGAGCCTCGCGCACCGCGCCGACACCTTCCTGTACGGACGTACCGTCTGGGACATGAAGGCGTCGTACTGGCCGCACGCGCTGTCGATCACGCCGGACGAGCCGCACGCGATCGAGTTCGCTCCCGTCTGGGCGAAGACGCGGAAGCTCGTCTTGTCGAGGACCCTGGAGAGCGCTCCCTACGACGCCGAGGTGATCCATGACGTCGAGGAGGTGCGGGCGATCAAGGAGCTGCCGGGCAAGGACATCCTGCTGACCGGCAGCGCGAGCGTGGCGGCCGCCTTGACCGAACGAGGACTGCTGGACGAGTACCACGTGATCGTCCACCCGGTCGTCCTGGGCGGCGGCAAACCCGTCTACCACCCGGTCGCCGAGCGGCTGAACCTCCAACTCACCGACACCCGCACCTTCGACAACCGCACAGTCCTCCTCCGCCACGACCTCACCTGACAGCGCCCTTGGGGCGGTTCTGCACTATTGGGACATGAAGCTGCCGTGGCTGGGATTCGTCGGACTGGTCCTCGCCACGACGGTTGCCTGCTCGTCGACACCGACAGCCGGCCCGACTCCCACCCCACCGCCGGTCACCACCCCAACACCAGCCACTCCAGCCCCAGGCACCCCGACGGCGAGCACCACGCCCACCAGCACTCCTCCGGACCCCGTCTCCCTCCAAGCCCTGATGGCGAAGAAGTACGACGGCCGCGACCTCCGCCTCGGCCGGGTCATCGCCCGTACCGACGCCTACACCCGGTACTTTGTCACGTACGCCAGCGGCAAGCTCAGGATCTCCGGCATCCTCAACGTGCCGACCACCCCCGGCCGCCACCCCGCACTGGTCCTCAACCACGGCTACATCGACCCCGCCGTCTACACCAACGGCCGCGGGCTGATGCGCGAGCAGGACTACCTGGCCCGCCGCGGGTACGTCGTACTGCACACCGACTACCGCAATCACGCGCAGTCGTCCAAGGACCCGCAGTCTGAGGTCAACCTGCGCATCGGCTACACCGAGGACGTCATCAACGCGGTACTCGCCCTGAAAGCTTCCCCATACGTCGACCCGCAGAGGGTCGGGTTGTTCGGCCGGTCGATGGGCGGCGGCATCACGTACAACGTGCTGGTCGCGCAACCCGGCCTGGTAAAGGCAGCCGTCGTCTACGCCGCGGTCAGCTCGAACGCCGTCGAGAACTTCGACCGCTGGACCCGCCCGGAGGCCGCGACCGCCGCCGAGATCATCCGCGCCCACGGCGATCCCGCGAAGAACCCGGCCTTCTGGCGCAACCTGTCGGCCGTCAACTTCTTCGACCGCGTCACCGAGCCGATCCTGCTCCAGCAAGGCCTCGCCGACTCCACCTGCCCACCCGTATGGGCCCAGCAAACCCTTACTGCCTTGAAGAAGGCCGGCAAGCAAGCCATCCTCTACACCTACCCTGGCGAGGAACACGCCTTCGCCGCCGCCTGGCCGACCTCAATGGCCCGCACCGTCGCCTTCCTCAAGCAACAAGGGGTATAGCCCCGTGACCCGAGTACTAGGCATCGACGCCTGCAAAGCAGGCTGGGTCGGCGTCCTACGTACCAACGACAAGATCACCGCCCTGGTAGCCGCCACCCTCGCCCAACTAATCCACCAAGCCGAGCACTCCCACCCCGCAGCAACCGACGCCGGTGCTCGGCCGCTGGAGCCGATTGCTGTGATCGCGATCGACATGCCGATCGGGCTGCCGGATACCGCGCCGCGCCAGGCGGATGTACTCGCCCGCGCCGCGATCGGCCGCCTCTCCTCCTCCGTCTTCACCACTCCGGTGCGAGCCGCGCTCCAAGCCCCCACCCACAGCGAAGCCGTCCTCATCAACCGCGAGCTGACCGGCCAAGGGCTGTCGATCCAGGCGTACGGCCTGCGCGCCAAGCTGTTCGAGGTCGACGAATGGCTCACCCACGCCACCACCCGAGTCGTCGAGGTCCACCCCGAGGTTAGCTTCGCTTACCTCGCCGGCGCCCCGCTGACCGTCCGCAAGTCCACCTGGTCCGGCGCCGAACGCCGCCGCGCCCTCCTCGCCGACGCCGGCATCCCGCTGTCCGGCGATCTCGGCCTCGCCGGCCACGCAGTCGGCGTAGACGACGTACTCGACGCAGGCGCCGCCGCCTGGTCCGCCCTCCGAGTAGCCGAGGGCCAGGCCATCTCCCTCCCCAACCCCCCAGAAACCTTCACCGACGGCCGACCCGCAGCCATCTGGGTCTAGAAATCACGAACGATCGCCGGCCTCGCGATCGGCGTCCCGCGGCTTGAACCGCCGCGGGACTCATCTGTCCTTCAGGGCAAGGCGGGGAGGTCCCATTCGTCGTTGCGCAGTTGAAGGATCGCCCACCCCACCGCGGCGAACCCGACTGCCTGCAACCCCCACCCGACCAGGTCGAGCGGGTGACTCGGAATGATGACCGCGGCAACAATGTGGATCGGCTGCGACACGATCACCGCGACCGCCGCCCACCGCGCCACCACCTGCGACCGCCACAGCGCGACACCGAGCAGGATGGTGCCGAGCACGTGCCCCATGACGAAGAACACCCCTGCGATCGAGCCCGTCGGATGTACCGCCTCGGCGATCCGCGTGACGGTGCCCGCATCCAGCCCCGCGTGGGCTCCCGACCAGAAGAGCTGGTCCTCGCTCGCGAGCCAGCCGAGCGCCAGGTAGCCCGGGATGAGCAGCGCGAGCGCCACCAGAGTCAGCTTGGGCGCACGCCGCCGCGTCAACTTGCCCGCGGCGTACGCGGCCGGCACCAACGTCAGTACGGCGAGGAACCCGACCCACAGCACCGCCGACCCACGTCCGGGCTCCGCGATGACCTTCGCTGCCATCCCGTTGGTGTCGTCGGTCGTGTAGTAGGGCAGGACGAACCGCAGTACTGCGACCGCGGCCGGCCCGAGCGGCAGTACGATCGCCGCCGCCCACCGGCTGATACCGCGGGTGTCCGCCACCGTCGTAGTACGGGCTGCCGTGGTAGTCATCGCACGCCCGCCAGCTCCTTGGAGGGCACCAGCAGGAGCGCGATGCCGGCCACTGTCAGTACAACGATGATCCCTGCAGCAGCCACCGCGGCCGCGGGAACATCACCGGCGAAGAACGCCGGTACTGCGCTCAGCGCCGACAGCACCCGCAAAACGATCAGCGGCACCACTGCCCGCCGCGCCCCACGCCAGGCGAACACCACCAGTACCAGGCTCACCAGCCCCAACGCCGCCCCGATCAACGCGACCGACATCGGCGGGTGCTCCCCATCCGTCAGCAACGGCCCCGCCAGGTCCCCTACCGACAACAGCCCGAGCAGTACCAGCCCAGTCCGAAACATCCGTGACATCTCCAACCTCCCCTGTACGCCGACCCCGGTGGGCCGCTCCCCTCCACAGTCGAGCCAGGCATGCTCCCGGCGCCTGGGCCTGCCGTCACCACCCCTCAGGAGATCGCCTGCCACTCCCGGGACCCCATTCCCGAGACACCGGGACACCACAACCCGCACACTGATCCCCATGACGGGAGTTGTTGCCTCTACAGCGCGGGAGACCGGCGTACCCGAGCACCGACGGGCGCTGGCGGCCGTACTGGGTGGCTTCGGCGTCACCGAAGTACTGGCTGGGGTGGTGCTGGCGGTAGTGGTCCGCTGGTCGTTCGATACCGCGCTGGACAGCTTCCTGGTCACCAACGGGCTGATGGGGCTGACCTTCGCGACCTGTGGCGCCGTGATCGCCTGGCATCGGCCGGGCAACCCGATCGGCTGGCTCTTCATCGCCGACGGCATCGGTCACGCGACCACCGCCCTCGGCGCACCCCTGTCGCAACTGCTGCACGACAACGCCGCGCCCATCGAAGTACAACGTGTACTCGCGACCATCATCTCCTGGTCCTGGCCGTGGTCGATCGCCCTCTTCCTGCCCCTGGCGCTGCTCCTGTTCCCCACCGGCCGCCTACTCTCGCCCCGCTGGCGACCAGTTGCCATCGGCATCATCATCACCGCCCCCTTCTTCGCCATCGAGATGGGCACCGGCACCGGTGCCCTCTTCGACGGCGGCCCGAGCAGCTACTTCCAGCTCCCCTCGTACGACGCCCTGCAACCGCTCTGGACAGCAACCGAGATCCGGGGCCTCATCGCCTACGCCCTGGCGATCGCCAGCCTCGTCATCCGCTACCGCCGCGCCGACGAGACCGGCCGCCGCCAACTCCTCTGGTTGCTCCTGGCAACAGTGGTGATGATCCTCGTGATGGCCCCCTGGGCGCTCATCACCGGTACGCCGGTCTTCGTCCTGCTCGCCATCCCCCTCATCCCGATCGCCGTCGCCGTCGGCGTCGTGCGCCACCAACTGCTAGACATCCGCCTGGTCGTCTCCCGCGCCCTCACCTGGGCCCTGCTCTCGATGCTCGCCGTCGGCGCCTACGCGGCCCTGGTCGCGATCACGGACTCCTTCATCTCCACTCGCTTCGGCCGCTCCGCGATCGTCACCGTCCTCATCGCCCTGCTGATCGCCCCCGTACTCCCCCGCCTGCAACGCCTGGTCGACCGCGCCATGTACGGCGACCGCCGCGACCCGGCCCGCGTCGCATCACTCGTCGGCGAGGAACTCTCCTCAGGCGTGGCCGGCGGCATGCCCGGCGTCGTAGAGGCCGTCCGCTCCGCCTTGCGACTCCCCTACGTCGCGGTCGCCGTCGACGGCTCGCTCCTCGCCTCCGCCGGAGTCGCGGGAACCGTAGTACCGGTGGAGCTTTCCTACGGCGGTACGACGGTCGGCTCACTCCTGGTCGGCCTCCGATCAGGCGAGTCCGGGCTGTCGCAAACTGACCGCAACGTACTCAACCTGGTTGCAGTACCGCTCGCAGTAGCTGTGCACGCGACCCGCCTGTCCGCAGAGCTGCAGACCTCCCGGGAACGACTCGTCGCCGCCCGCGAGGAGGAACGCCGGCGACTCAGACGAGACCTGCACGACGGACTCGGCCCCACCCTGACCGGCGTCGCGTTCACCGCGGACGCGGCTGCCAACCTCGTCTCCGTCGACGCGGAGCGAGCATCGGAGCTGTTGAGTACGTTGCGAACCGACACGCGAGCCGCGATCGCCGACGTACGCCGCCTGGTCGACGACCTTCGCCCACCCGCATTGGACGAACTCGGATTGGTAGGAGCCTTGCAACAACGAGCAGACGCCCTGTCCTGGCGCGCAGACGGCGCCTCGGTCTCAGTACAGGTATCGGCCGACGGCCTCCCCCCACTGCCCGCGGCGCTCGAGGTGGCGGCGTACCGCATCGCCACCGAGGCCCTGACCAACGTGGTGCGCCACTCGCGCGCCACTACAGCAGTACTGACCCTGCGCTGCGGCTCATCCCTGGAAGTCCTGGTCACGGACGACGGCCCACCCAATGGGGCCTGGCGCCCGGGCGTAGGCCTCCAAGCCATGCAGGAACGAGCAGCCGAACTAGGCGGCGCCTTCGAAGCCGGCCCGTCCCCCACCGGCGGCCGAGTCCACGCCACCTTCCCCATGGAAACGCCATGACCGACGTCCGCGTAGTACTCGCAGATGACCACCCAGTAGTGCGCGCCGGCCTGGCAGCACTCCTGTCCTCCCTGCCCGGCATCGAGGTGGTGGGCGTCGCCGCCACCGGCCGCGAAGCCATCCGCGAGGTAGTGACGACCCACCCGGACGTAGCCGTCCTAGACCTGCAGATGCCCGACCTGGACGGCTTCGCCGCAACCCGCGAGCTAGCCCGCACCGCCCCCGACGTCGCCGTCCTGGTCCTCACCATGTTCGAAGACGACGACTCCGTCTTCGCCGCCATGCGCGCCGGCGCTCGCGGCTACCTGGTCAAAGGCGCCGAACAAGACGAGATCGCCCGAGCCATCCGCGCAGTAGCAGCAGGCGAAGCCATCTTCGGCCCCGGCGTAGCCCGCCGGGTCCTCTCCTTCTTCTCCGCCCCACCAGCCCCCGCCGCGGACCCCTTCCCCGACCTGACCACCCGCGAACGCGAAATCCTCGACCTCCTAGCGGCCGGCCTCTCCAACAGCGCCATCGGCACCCGCCTCGGCCTGGCCTCCAAAACAGTCGCCAACAACGTCTCCACCATCTTCACCAAACTCTCAGTAGCCGACCGAGCCACCGCCATAATCCAAGCCCGCAACGCCGGCCTCGGCGACCTCTAGCTATTCGATGGCGCGGAGATAGCGCTCTCCAATGAGCTTGAGATGATCGACCAGTCCTTGTGGAGCAGTGACCTGGAAGTCGATCCCCAGCATTCCGATGTACACGGCAACGACTTCCAGGCTCTCCGCGCCGGTGATGAGGACGCAGGTGTTGTCGTCCACCGGCTCCACGATTCCTACTGCGGCGTGGACGCGGGACAGCACCTCGTCGGCGGAGGCGAAGACCGTGATCCGGGCGTGCACCTTCCAGCCGGTGGACGCGACGTCACGTAGTACGAAATCCATATAGTCGTCCTCCGGCATCGGCCGGGGCTTGTACTTGCGCCCCGTCGCCATCCGCAGGTCCATCCAGTCGACGCGATAGGTGTGCCACTCGCCGGGCTCGTCGCGCGCGACCAGGTACCAGTACCGCTGCCAGCTCACCAACCGATACGGCTCCACCAGGATCGGCAACGAGGGAGCGCTCTCCGGTACCACGTAGTCGAACCGCAGGTAGTGCTCATCGCGAATCGCCGCCGCGATCGTCGTCACCACCACCGGGTCGACCTCCGGATCCGGCACGTTGGACCCGGTGTTGTCCGGCCCCTTCGACAGCGTCGTATGGATCGCGTTCACCTGCCGCCGCAGCCGATGCGGCAACACCTGCTCGAGCTTGGCCAGCGCCCTTGAGCTGCTCTCCTCCATCCCCGCCACCCCTGCGCCGGTACGCAACCCGACGGCGACAGCGACCGCTTCCTCGTCGTCCAGCAACAACGGCGGCAACTTCGCGCCGACGCCGAGCTGGTAGTACCCAGCCGCACCCCGCGTCGCATCCACCGGGTACCCGAGCTCGCGCAACCGATCGATGTCGTTCCGGATGGTTCGCGTGCTCACGCCCAACCGCTCCGCGAGCTCCGACCCAGGCCAGGCCGGCCGCGACTGCATCAGAGCCAGCAACGACAGCAATCTCGAAGAGGTTTCCCGCATGCCTCAAAATCATAGTTCAATTGGGAATCTACCGTTCCTATATGGCTTCTACGGTAAAGCCATGAACAACAACGGCAGCACCTCCGCAGACATCCGCTCCTTCCGCGTCGAGATCGCCCAGGCTGACCTGGACGACCTGAACACCCGCCTCGCCAACACCCGCCTCCCCGAGCCCGCCCCCGGCGACGACTGGGAACTCGGTACTCCGAACAGCTACCTGCGCGAAATGGTCGACCACTGGCAGGCCGGCTTCGACTGGCGCGAGCAGGAGGCCCGGATGAACGAGTACCCGCACTACCTGACCGACATCGACGGCCAGACGGTCCACTTCATCCACGTCCCCTCCGCCGAGGCCGACGCCGCCCCGCTGCTGCTGATCCACTCGTACCCGGGTTCCTTCATCGACTTCCTCGACATGATCGGCCCGCTCACTGACCCCGTCGCCCACGGCGGCAACGCGTCAGACGCTTTCTCGGTCGTCATCCCGTCCATCCCGGGCTTCGGATTCAGTACTCCGCTGGTCGATCGCGGCTGGACGATGGCCCGCGTGGCCCGCACCTTCGACACGCTGATGCGTCGGCTGGGCTACTCGTCGTACGGATCCCACGGCAGCGACGCCGGCGCCATGGTCTCCCGCGAACTCGGCCTCCTGAACCCCTCCGGATTCCTAGGTCTGCACGTCCTCCAACTCTTCTCCTTCCCGTCCGGCGATCCCGCCGAGTTCGAGAAGTTCACCCCCGAGGACTACGCCGCCCTCGAACACCTCCAGTGGTTCCAGTCCGTCGGCGGCTACAACGCCATCAACGCCACCCGCCCGCAAACCGTTGCCGTCGGCATCTCCGACTCCCCCGTCGGCCAACTCGCCTGGAACGAACTCTTCAACAGCTTCGGCAACGGCACCAGCCTCGTCACCAAGAACCAGATCCTGGCGGAGGTCTCCCTCTACTGGTTCACCAACACCAGCGCCACCGCCGGCCGCTACCACTACGAAGAAGCCCACGCCGGTACCGAACCAACCATCAACAATGCCCCCACCGGCGTAGCCGTCTTCGCCGACGACTTCAAAACAATCCGCCCGCTGGCCGACCGCGACAACTCCAACATCACCCACTGGTCCACCTTCAAAGAAGGCGGCCACTACGCCTCCCTGGAACGCCCCACCGACGTAGTAACCGACCTCCGAACCTTCTTCACCACCCTCCGCAACGCCTGATCAAACCGGCCGGCCCCCGCACACCGCAGTGGGCCGGCCAGTTGCATGTATTGACACCGCAAAGCAGCCCCAGACCCTGCCCGTCTTGGCTAACGTCTGTTGCCCAACGCATCTACGCCCCACCGGAGGCCCCATGAGCAACGGTTCGGTGATCGCCGCAGTCCTCGGCTACAACAACGTCGAGGAAATCAAGGCAGACCAGGACAACGCAGCGTTCCGCCTCGCCTACCTCCTGGACTACCCAGCCCGTACCTCCGCGTCCCTCCTGGTCTTCGCCAAGATCCTGTACCTCGTCAGCGAGGAAGCCGACGTCCCATCCGTCCGCGACATCCCCGCCCTGGTCGAAGAAACCAGCCGAATAGCCGGCCGCGCCGCCCCCCTCGACGAACCCCTCCGCCTAGCAGCAGCCCGCGGCTTCGGCGTCGACGACAACCCCGACTCGGTAGCAGCCATCTACGGAGTCTGCGACCGAGCAGTCCGCTTCCTCTTCAAAGCCATCACCATCGCCCGAGGCGAAACCGACCAACCCCCGAGCGACGTCTGACCACTGCATCTCACCTTGACCCACGCCCCACCCGCCCTGTGGATAACCTCCAGTCACCAACCTTCACCCGGCATATTCTGGTGAAGAGTCCAACCGAGAGGACCTCCATGGACAAGGAAACCCCATACCTCCTCCCCGACGGCCAAACCGCCTGGGTAATCGCCACCGAGGAAGCCTCGAAGCACCTCCCCGACATACTCAACCTCTACCGCCAAGGCCAAACCGAACCACTGATCTTCGGCGACGCAGGCCAACCGGAGGCCGTAGTCATCCCGTGGGAGGTCTGGCGCGCCTTGGTCGCCCAGTCCACCGACGAGGAGGGCTTCGACGCCAGCTACTCGGTCCTGCGCCATCGCCTCGCGAATCAGACCGGGCCATCGATCCCTTACGAGGACGTAGCCGCCGAACTCGGCATCGATCTCGATGAAGACATCGACGATTCCGACCTGAAGCCACGATGACGAAGTACCGACTCCTCGTCCGACCGGAGCTAAGACACCAACTCGCCGAACTGCAACGAGCAGCCGCATCCCAGCCGACTGGCGGTCTACGCGACCGCGAGTTCCGCGCGCTCAGACTCGGCCTTCGCGCCCTGGCCAACGGAGACGAGGAAAGCTTCAACGGGAAGCGCCTGCGCAACGCCGACCACGACCTCAGCGACTGCGCAGAAATCAAGCTCTCCGTGATCCCCGAATCCCGCGGCAACCAGGAGCTCGGCCCCTCCCATCGCCTCCTGTACCGCGAATTCGAACCCGAAGACGGCGGCCCGCCCTACCGCGAAGTGATCTCCTTCGAACCCCGCAAGGACGACCGCCCCTTCAAAGTCGCCGCAGCCCGCCTAGCCCGCCCCCTCGGCTTCAAACTGGAATCCATCCAAGGCGTCCCCGCCACACACCCACGCCACACCCCCACCGCCCCCGGCAACGCGGCCCCAATTCGCCAGCCCCTCCCCCCAGACCTACGCAAAGCCCTAGCCGCAGCCTCCAACCCAGCCCCCGCCCGAGGCGCCATCAGCACTGAAGTCCCAACACAGCCTCAATCAACCATCCACCGCCGCAGCGATGATCCGCCCGCCAGAGAGCGCTAGCCAACGAACTTACCGAAAGGTTGCCCACCTATGACATCGCAGCGACGTCAAGGAATGTAGCGTTAACCTCACAAACGCAGCGAATACCATGCATTTTCAACAATGAAACCAGATCCCTTGAAGGCTCGCTTGGCAACAGAACAGCTAAGCCCTTCACATCCGGAACATGCCGAGAGTAGTCCAACAACTGACCGACGGCCATTCGGATCGATTCGCGAGTCGAGCTAGCTTTCGCTTCGTACAGAATATTTTCGGTGAGATCTACAAGATCCGCTCGCAGGGAGCGCAACTCCTCCGGCGGCTTGATTAAATAGCTACCGACTTCATGTCCCTGCCCGATCAAATAACGCTTGAATCGATGAACAAGCTCCGCTTCGAGCCTCTTCGCGACCCCCGCCGCCTTCGCAGCGACGGCGAACTCGGTCGAGTTGATGGCCTCGATAGCGACACTCTCTACGACGAGATCGGGAACCCCGACAGGGAGATGTTCAGTCTCGACATACGGCGTCTGTCTAACGTCCGGGTACTTGCTGGAGTCGCTCGGGCGACGAAAGACTTCGCCAACCTGGCGCAACCTGAAGACGATGACGGAGCGCATCACGCCATCGATATCCGGCGCCTCAGCACGTACGTATGGCAGCTTCTCATCAAGAGAAAACTCGCCGACATACCTCTGGACCTTCTCGGATTTGCCGGCAACCGTACCGTCGGCGACGAATACGCGCAGCTGGCGACCACGCTTCACATGATCGCGAATAGCCAAATTTCCTTCACGGAATTGTTGATCGCGGCGTGCAC
This sequence comes from Kribbella sp. NPDC051620, assembly GCF_044453825.1. Lineage (NCBI taxonomy): Bacteria > Bacillati > Actinomycetota > Actinomycetes > Propionibacteriales > Kribbellaceae > Kribbella > Kribbella sp. NPDC051620. The sequence continues at coordinate 69,582 of NZ_JBITDB010000001.1, read as the reverse complement.
CTTCGCCGGTGTAGAGGAATAGATCCGCCTCATCAACCCAGCCATCATAGTTGTATCCGAAGCGTTCACCTTTGGATGGATCCGAGTAGATGAAGACGTTCGGAGTCTTCGCCGAAGGTTCGATACCCCCGTATCGCCCGCCACCGTACAGGCGAACCCGATCGTCTCGTGAGAGCGTCTCCCCGATTGCCAGCGACCAATCCGCCAACGCGGCCTCCTCCGGGCTCGGTTAGCGCAAGGCCTGCGCCCGGCGCCGATCCAGGTGTGTGTTCGAGTCATCGGCGAGCATAGGGGAAGGCCGGGGAAGGCCCGAGCTGCCCCGGCTCACTTCCTGCTGGGGCTCGTCAGGGGACGCCCGCACGGATCCTTCTCGAAGCTTGGATGCAGGAGGTGCTCGGTCAGTGGAGGGAGGCTGGGAGGTACACAGGTCGGGTGGCGTCCCACCCAAGGAACTGGCTGACCGCATTGTTGTCCTTATGATCTGTGGCGGGTTGACGTCGATATCGCCAACACTGCATGGCTGCCGACGCAGATCAGTGCGCGTGCCGCTCGCGAAAAACTGGTACTTCCGTAGACGGCTGAGTGCGGCTACCCGCCGGCGCGTCGATAGAACGCGGGGCGAATCGGGTCACGCTGGGGCAGTTCAGCGGGCGCAGTGTGTTGCGGCTCGACGGAGGAGCACGCAACGACGGTACGGACGATCGCGTCCTGACGTCGTGGATCGTCCGCGCCGCTTCGGTCGAGGGGTTTGGTCACGATCGCCAGTCATCCTAGGGCGGGGACAAAGCAGCGCGCCGTGACCGCGACGCGGTGAGCGGCAAACCATACGGAGCGGTGTGTTCGCTGCGCGGCGAGGTTGGGCCCGCGGATTTGCTCCTGAGGCCGTATTAAGCCTCGAGAACGGCGAGGTCGCGTACTGCGTAGCGGTGGTGTTCGGCTTCTTCCTTCAGTACTACCGTCAGGCAGCGGCGGACGACGTACTCCTGGTCGGGGTACGGGTCGGCTGGCTTGCGGGTGCAGACGCGGTTGAGTTCGGCGTCGGTGAGGGCGTTGATGGTTTGGCGCATTTTGGTCATGCGGGCGTGGCGTGGCGTGAGTATCTCATCGAGGGTTGGGGTGGCTTCTAGGGTTAGGCCGAGTTTGGTTGATTCTTCGGGTGGCATTCCGCCGGCGGGGAAGCCCAGGGGGTGGTAGGGCGAGTCCTCCTCCAGGACGCAATTGCCTAGCCAGGCGTCGGAGGCGAACAGTAGGTGCCGGTGGGTCTCGACGAAGGACCACTCGCCGTCTACTTGCTCGTACAGTTTTTCTTCGGGTAGGAGTCTGGCGCGGTTCAGGGTCTCCTCCCACAGGGTCTCGATGGCGTCCCATGCAGTCCGGTAGTCGTCCGGGGTTTCGGCCTCGCGCGCTAGGGCGCGGGTCGGGTGGCGGCGGTCCAGTTCGGACTCTACGTAGGCGGTGACGTCGACGTCGTTGACGGTCAGGCGTTTGAAGTCGCCGCCGAGGGAGATGTCGTCGCCGTAGCAGTCGACGATCTTCAGGCCGGTGACCTCGCAGTCGCGGATCTCCAGGCCAGCGAGCTCGCTCAGATGGATGCGGGCGCCACGGAACTGGTCAGTTTGGACAAACTCAGCAGCCATCGCAGCAGTCTGTCGCACCCGTCCGGTACGCGCCAGGTTGACCGGCGGCGGTACGGCGTACTGGGACTCAGAAGACTGAGTGATCGAACTGAGTTGATTCTTCTGTTGGAAATCTGGGCGCGGGCGAGGGAGGTTGGGAGGTATGGAATTCACTCAGCTTGGGCGTACGGGGTTGTCGGTCAGTCGGATCGTGTTGGGGACGATGAATTTTGGGCCGCATACGAGCGTGGAGGACTCCCACGCGATCATGAGTGCGGCTCATGAGGCCGGGATCAACTTCTTCGACACTGCGAACGGGTATGGGCGGTCGATCTACCCGGGGCGTACGGAGGAGATCGTTGGTGAGTGGTTCGCGAAGGACCCCGCCAACAGGCACAAGACTGTGCTGGCCACGAAGGTCTATGGGGACATGGGCGATGGGTGGCCGAACGAGGGGAAGCTGTCGGCGCTGAACATCCGTCGGGCGTTGGATGCTTCGCTGAAGCGGTTGCAGACGGATTACATCGATCTGTACCAGTTCCACCACGTCGACCGGGCCACTCCGTGGGAGGAGATTTGGCAGGCGATGGAGGTTGCGTTGCAGCAGGGGAAGATCCTGTACGCCGGTAGCAGCAACTTCGCTGGGTGGCATATCGCCCAGGCACAAGCTGAGGCGGCCAAGCGGAACTACACCGGGCTGGTCAGCGAGCAGTCGATCTACAACCTGATCGTGCGGGATGTGGAGCGGGAGGTGCTGCCTGCGGCGCAGGAGTTCGGGCTCGGCGTGATCCCGTGGTCGCCGTTGCAGGGTGGGTTGCTGGGCGGCGTACTGAAGAAGGACGTCGACGGAGTGCGCCGACTCGAAGGCCGCGCCAAGGAGGCCGTCGAGAAGATGCGGCCGCAGATCGAGCAGTACGAGGCCTTCGCCGATGAGCTAGGGCACGCGCCGGGCGACATCGCACTCGCATGGTTGCTACACCAGCCGGCCGTGACCGGTCCGATCGTCGGACCTCGGACGATGGACCAACTCGAGTCTGCGATCCGCGCCGTCGACCTCAAACTCGACGACAAGGCCCTCACCAAGCTCGACGAGATCTTCCCTGGCTACAGGACCGCTCCGGAGGACTACGCCTGGTAGTAGTCCACGGGTCGAGTCCTGCGGCGTCACGCCGTTCGAACAGCGTGGCGCCGCACCCTTGGCCATCAGCGCTTCCGGGCATCGCCAACAGCCAGTCCCTCAGTCAACGAGCTTGAGGATAGCGTCGAAGATGGTCTTGATCGCGGCGGGATTCGAGGCGACGTCGGACAGGTACAAGCTGGGGTACTTCTTCCACCCACTCGCTCGGGAGTCCACGATCTTCTGTCTCAATACCGGGATCTGTTCCAGCATCGATGCCGCCTCCTCCATCCGCTCGAGACCGGCTCGGCCAACCAGGTCGGCGAAGTAGAAGACGATATGCGCCCGCGTCGTCGGACTGTCACTACTGGTGTTGAGAACCCACACGACAGTCGAGCGGCCGTCGATGTTGTACCAGCCGCCGACGCCGGGATTTGCTCCACTGCCCCAAGCAAGCTTGGTACCGCGCGTGTCGACGTGAGCAAACAGCTGTTCGATCAGCTGGACCTCCACGTCGCTGCAACGCTCATTTGCAATTTCGAGGAATGAATCGCGTGTCCACCGTCGACCGATGCTCTTCTTGTCGACCGCGACAACTGTTCGGCCGACCACTCGGGGAACGTAGGCAACGTGACTGCCGGCAACGAACTGCCGCAGCTCCACACCGAGTACCTCAGCCGGATTCATCTGCTCGTTGAGGAACTCGATGACCCGTACGAGTTCCGCCGGCAGCTTGTCAGCGACGATGATCATCCTGATCCGCCCAGCGATCAGGTTGGCTTCGACAGCCTTCCAGAAGTCATCCGGGTCGAGGTCGGACTGCAGTTCGGCGAGCAGATCCTCCACTGATTTCTCTTCACCCGCGGCACGCGCCTCGAGGGACTGGCGAAGGAGCGAGAGCGGCCAGTACTTCACTCCGTTGGCCGCGTAGTCGAGCATCTGCCCGATGACTTCACGGCGGATACGCGTGTCGGAGGATCTCTTGACCTCGACCAGAACTGGTACGCCTTGCTGATCTATGAACAGATGGTCAAGGCTGAACGTCCTTACTCCACCTTCAGCGCTCGGCACCCCCGCCTCGCGGCCAAGCAGCAGTAGGCGACCCTCGCCATCTCCCTCGGTTGTTGGTCCGGCAAGCACCTCGGGATACCTGGCCAGCGCTTCTTGCAGCAGGCTCTCCGAGTCATATTGCTGCTCCTCAAGGAGCACAAGGTCGTCTCCGACCCGAAAGAAGATCCCGTCACCTGACATCTCTCGTCTGCTCAGCTACTTGAGGGACTGAGTAGTCGGAAGCATGCCGATGAGGGCGTCGGCGGCGAGGCTGGCGGCGGAACCGGTGGGGATGGCTACTGAGACTTGCCAGGGGTCGGCTGAGTTGGGGGTTAGGGGGACGGTGATGTGGTCGCCTCGTTTGGCGGCTATGCGTTCTGGGACCAGGGCTACGCCTAGGTTGTGGCTGACCAGGGCCAGGAGGGTGTGGACGTCGTTTACCTCGATGGTTACCGGGTGGCTGACGTTTGCGTTGGAGAAGGCGTGGTCGGCGATTGCGCGGGCGCCCCAGCTGGGGTCGAAGTCTACGAAGGACTCGCCTGCTAGGTCTTGGAGGGAGACCTTGGGGGCGTTGGCCAGGCGGTGCTCGGCTGAGCAGACCATGACCATGTCTTCGGTGGAGAGGGGGCGTAGGTCCAGGCCGTCGATGGGGTGGCCGGCGGTGGCTACGAAGGCTATGTCCAGTCGGCCGGAGGCCAGTTCTTCGAGCATGGGGGTGGAGCCGCCTTGGCGGACTTCGATTTCGACTGCTGGGTAGGCGGAGCGGAATTTCGCCAGGAGGGCTGGGACGTCTACTACGCCTAGGCATTGTTCTAGGCCGACTGTTAGGTGGCCGCGGAGTAGGCCTTGTACTGCGGCTACCGCGTCCTTCGCCGCCTCGGCGGCTGCCAGCGTGCGGCGGCCTTCGCAGAGGAGGGCTCGGCCGGCCTCGGTGAGTTCGACGCTGCGGGTGTTGCGGACGAAGAGGGAGGCGTGGAGTTCGCGTTCGAGGGCGCGGATCGAGGCGGACAGACCGGACTGCGAGATCGACATCGCCTCCGCGGCACGCGTGAAGTGCTTCTGCTCAGCGACGGCGACAAAGTGCTCGAGATGCCTCAGCTCCATGACTCAGAAGTATAGGTGATCGGTCGCGACTGATTCTTCGGTCCCAGATGTCAGCGCTTAGCTGGGAGGCGGTCTTCCACAGGTTCGAAGAAGCCTCCGGAATCGAGGCGGAAAGTCCGTACCTTCCCTGGCATGACGAACCTGACAACAGACAAGAGACGAAGCGGCTGGCCCGACGGACACCTGGCAGAAATGTTGGATGCCGCGCAGACACATCTACTAGAAGACGAGTCGGCCGAGGCGGTTGCGATCTGGCGGCAACTGATCAGCGAAGGTGGGGAAGCAAGCGATTGGGGGCACCTCGAATACGCGGACTACCTCTTGAGGACCGAGCAAGAAGACGAGGCTCACGCCGAACTGGCCGCACTGATGACCGACCGGCAAACACCGGGACTTCCGTGGCTGTTGGCAGCAGAACTGCTGGAGGACCGCGGGCAGTTGGAAGAGGCACTGCGCTGGTACTCCGCAGCAGTTGCTGCTCTCCCGGCAGTTGACCGAACGCCCATTGGTGACTTGACCGTCAAAGAGCGTCTGGCGAAGGTTCTCGCTGATGACTGGGTGACAGACGTCCGGGCCGGCCGGCGCAGAACCAGATGGGAGATGGGCATACCGCTGAACGAGAGCGACCTGCTCGCGCGGATGGGCTATGCCGAGGCAGAAGAGAAAGTCCTCGGTCTGAGCCAGCTTTTGAGCTCGCCACACGTGATCGACGGCAAGTTCCAATTCAGGAGTCGAGCCGACTTCGACAGCCTCCGCGAGGTACAACCTTCCATATCCGGAGACGAGGTAGACCTGTACTACGGGCTTGCCGAGCGTGTGCTGCGAGAGCACGAAGGTGGCCGAGTCATCCTGCTACCGCGTCAAACCGACGTGTTGTCGCCCCTCGCCCAAGCAGCCTTCCGTGCCAGAAGCATGTTCGAGCTGGTGTCCGTCACTAGTCGGTGCGAGCTTGGCGACGCCATCGAGTGGCCACCAGGGCGGAATGAGCCCTGCTGGTGTGAGTCGGGAAGGAAGTACAAGAGATGTTGCGGCGGCCCGCTTCCGAGCTTCGAACTGTAAGAGCGCCTGCGCATCTACTGCCGACGATGTGAGCGAGCGTGGCCCAGGCGACGGACTCGCTGCCTGAAACGGCTGATGCCGGGTGGTGGGGATTGGTGTCGGTAGGGTGGGGGTATGGCTGATGAGTACCGCGTTGAGGTTGAGTTGGATGACGCTGAGCATGGGTTGTCGTTCTTGGAGCGGTTGCGGGCGGTGGACCTTGATCGGGCGGCGGAGAAGCGGCTGGGTGGGCAGGTGACGGTTACTCGGGATGGATCTCGGTTGCTGATCTATGCAGACACCGAGGCGGATGCTCTTGAGGCTGAGAAGACTGTGCGGGAGCTTGTGGCGGATGATCGGTTGAGTGCGGATTTCACGCTGACCCGGTGGAGTCACGCCAAGCAGGAGTGGGTGGATCCGAGTACGCCGGTTGATGAGGCGGACGCGCCTGAGCCGAGCTATGAGGGTGTGGAGACTCCTGATCCGCGGTACGTGGTGATGCAGGCGTACAAGCCGGAGTTCCTTCGGGATCTTGGGTTGTAGCCGGGCCGGCAAGCGATGAAGCCTGTGCTGCGGCTGGTTGATGCGGTGGTGGTCCGGGTGCCCGATCTGGACAGCGGGCTGGCGTTCTATCGAGATGAGCTCGGGCACGCGTTGCTGTGGCGCAACGACGACATCGGGCAGGCTGGGTTGGCCTTGCCCGAGAGCGAGACCGAGCTCGTCCTGGCGACGGGGTTGGACTATGCGCCGACCTGGCTGGTCGATGATGTCGGCGAGGCCGTGGCCGCGATTGTTGCGGGCGGTGGTGAGGTGCGGAGTGAGCCGTTCGACGTACCGGTCGGGCGGTGTGGGGTGGTTGCCGATGTGTTCGGCAACGAGCTTGTGCTGATCGACCTGTCGAAGGGTCGGTACGCGACCGACGGCAACGGTTCGGTGACAGGTGTTGGGGACTGAGGGTGCGGGACCTCTGCCGGTACTAGCCTCGGCGGACGGATGGGGCGTACGGCGGGTCTTCGGCTGATGGCGTTGCCCCTCTGCGACTCTGGGAAAGCCGACGGAAGGGGAATCGTGTCTCGACGGCGTGGTCTCGTTGCTGGTGTCGTCCTGCTCGCCGTCACGGTGACGGGATGCGCGGACGTGGCGGCTGATTCAGGATCGTCCGGTACGCCGAGCCCCACCGCGACGTCGCCGAGTCCGTCGAGCAGTACGAGCGCCTCGATCACGCCCAGCACGTCAACCACACCTGGTACCTCAGTCACACCCGGTACCTCAGCAACACCCGGTACTTCGAGTACGCCCGGCGCATCGAGCACTCCCGGTACTCCGAACACGCCAAGCACCCCACCATCCGTCCACCCCACGGCCAAGCCGACGGTGAAGCCCAAGCCGCGGCCCATTTCGGCGTACGCGAAGCAGGTGGAGGCCAAGCTCGACGCGCTCGGATACCCCGTCGGGGACGTCGACGGTGACATCACCAAGCGGGCCAAGCAGGCGTTGTGCGCCTGGCGCGAGACCAACGGGATGCCGGTCAGCCGGGGCGGACTGACCGGCGCGGATGTCCGATCGGTGCTGACAGCAACGAAACGGCCGGCCGCCACCAAGGAGCCCGGGATCTACGTCAACAAGACCTGCCTGGTGCTCTACCAGATCGTCGGCAAGGAGATCCGCCGGATCGTCTGGGTCTCCACCGGCGGGCCGGGGTACGAGACGCCGAACCGGACCGGCAAGGTCTGGCGCAAGTGGGCCGGGGCGCACGAGAGCAGCCTGTACGACGACGCGTTCATGTACGACTCCCTGTACTTCCTCAAGGACCGCCCGGGGATCGCGCTGCACGGGAGCCGGGTCAACTCGTTGATCAAGACGTATCCGGCGAGCCATCGCTGCGTACGGGTGATGCGGCCGCAGATCCATCACATCTTCGAGGAGACCCCGATCGGGACGAAGGTCCAGGTCTACGGCGAGTACTGACCGGAAACGACGATGCCAGCGCGATGCAGATGACCGCGAGCAGCAGCGATCGCGTCCGGAGTATGAGCGAAGACCCGGCCCGCGCTGCGCAGATGAGCGATGGCGTCCAGCGCATCCAGCGGCTGGTGGTGATCCGGCTGGATGCCGGAGATCAGCACCACCATCCCCCGGGTGCTCGAGTTTCTCGATCGCGTCCTTGAGCACCAGGGCGCCGGTGGCGTCGACCGCGCTGACCGCGGACATCCGCAGGATGACGACCGACACGTGCGCCACCTCGGACAGTTCGAGCAGGAACCGGTGCGCGGCGAACAACAACGGCCCGTCGATGCGGTAGGCCACGATGTGTTCGTCGAGCAGCGCTCGCTCCTGCACGGTGTGGTCCCCCGGCAGATCCGGGTGCAGCGGCATCTGCCGAAGAGTCGCGCTACGGGCGACCGCACGCAGCGCTAGAGCACCGGCCACGATCAGGCCCAGGATGACCGCCTTCACCAGGTCCAGGGCCAGCGTCGCCACAGCCGTCAGCGCCAGTACCAGAGCATCTGATCGGGTCGCTCGAGCCATTGCCCGGACCGACCCCACCTCGACCATCCGGACAGCTGTCGCCAGCAGCACTCCGGCCAGCGCGGCGACAGGAATCCGTCCGACCAGTGGAGCCGCGGTGTACACGATCGCGGCCAGCAGGGCTGCATGCACGAGCGCCGCCAACCGCGAACCGGCGCCGGACCGGACGTTGACCGCCGTCCGCGCGATCGCGCCGGTAGCGGGCACTCCCCCGAACATCGGCACCACCAAGTTGGCCAAGCCCTGACCGAACAGCTCACGGTCAGGATCGTGCTTGTGGTTGACGCCCATGCCATCGGCGACCGCGGCGGACAACAACGACTCCAGTGCGGCGAGCGCGGCCACGGCCAGCGCTGGACCGGCCAGCGTCCAGAGCACCGAGAAGTCCAGAAACCCCAGCGAGGGCGCGGACAGGCCTGACGGCAAAGCACCGATCCGTACTACGTTCAGCCCGGCCGCCTCAGCCAACACGGTCGCCAGGACCACCGCAACCAAGGAGAACGGCACCGCGGGACGCAACCGGCCGCCGACGAGGATGGCCGACGCGACGGCAACAGTCATCGCCGCAGCAGTCCAGTGCGGGTGCGTCGCGAAGGCGGCGAGCGACCGACCCGCGACGATCACGACCTGATCCCCGTCGGGCGTCGGTACTCCGAGCGCGGACGGCAGCTGCTGCAGTCCGATCACGCAGGCGATCCCGAGTGTGAAGCCCTCCACCACGGATGCGGGCACGAAAGCCATGTAGCGACCGGCTCTGGCGATCGCCAGGCCGATCAGGATCACCCCGGCGAGCATGCCGACCGCCAGTACGCCGGATGCGCCGTGCGTGTGCATGATCGGCACGAGGACGACCGTCATCGCACCGGTCGGCCCCGAAACCTGAAGTCCCGAGCCGCCGAAGGCCGCGGCGATCGCCCCCGCGATCACGGCCGTGGTCAGTCCCGCGGCGGCCCCGAGTCCGGAGGAGATCCCGAAGCCGAGCGCGAGTGGTAGCGCCACGATGGCGACGGTGACGCCGGCCATCAGGTCGCGGCGCGGCTGACGCAGGGTGGATCGCAGATCCGAGCGGGTCGGAAGCAGCGCGAGAATGCGCTCCCCACCAGCGCTCATCCGAGGCTGGATTCGGCTTCGCGCAACTCGGCGAGCAGCTCGTTCTGCCCGGCGATGAGGTCGGTGAGGATGCGGCGCGCGACGCGGAGCAGCTCGGCGACGTCGCTGCTGGCGATCTGGTACATGACGGTCGATCCCTCCCGGTGCGAGGTGACGATCCCGTACCTCCGCAGTACCGCGAGCTGCTGCGAGAGGCTGGACGGCTCGATCGCGATGTCGGCCAGCAGGTCGCGGACCGGGCGCGGCGAATCCTGCAGCAACTCGAGCACCCGGATCCGGACCGGATGCCCGAGCATCCGGAAGAACTCCGCCTTCGCCTGGTAGAGCGGAACGGCCCCGGTCACGCCTCGGCGCCCGACTCGGCGGCGGGCACAGTCACGCCGTGCTCGGCGGCCAGTCGGCGCAGACTCTTCAACTCCCCGCTGCGCACGTCCATCGCGTAGTGGTCCTGCTCGCGCTCCGCCTCGGCAAACGCCCGCTGAGCGGCCAGGACCCGCTCGCTCAGACCTGCGGCTAACTGGCTGACTTCCTCCATCGGGGTCTCCACGACTTCACTATGTAGTGAATTGAAGATGTTTGCAAGTCCTCAACACGCACAAGTCGGTCAGGCGAAGCGCAGGTCTAGATCGAGGGCCAGGGGCGGTGTGGCGTCTGAGCATCGACGTACGCGGCCAGGCGCAGCGCGGCGAGGTCGTTGAAGCGGGGCGCGGCGATTTGCAGGCCGATCGGGAGGCCGGTACTTGAGAAGCCGCAGTTGACGGTTGCGGCCGGGTGCGTGGACATGTTGTACGGGACGGTGAAGGCGATGTGTTCGAAGGGCTTCAGTGGATCGTCGGTCGGGTAGGCGAGTTCGGCTGGGAAGGCCGTGATCGGGGCGACCGGGGACAGGATGAAGTCGTAGTCAGCAAAGGCATTGTCGACCGCGACGGCCATGGCGTGCATCTGGGTGTAGCCGTGGAAGACGTCGAAGGCGGTCAGCTCGGAGGCGGTCGAGACCCAGCGACGGATCTCTGGGAGCACCTTGAGGCGGCGATCTTCGGGGAGGGCGTTGATGTCGTACGCCGAACGCACGCGCCAGAAGTGGTCGAGGCCGTCGAGCATCTCGCGCGTGATGATCGGCGGGATCGGTTCGACGATGGCGCCGGCCTTCTCCAATAGGGCTGCCGCAGCGGAGACGGCGGCGCTCACCTCGGGGTCTACTGGCAAGCCGAGGCCTGCGTCGAGTAGTAGTCCGATTCGGAGGCCCTGCGGGTCCACTGATGGGCTGTAGCTGTCGGGCACGCGTGGGAGGGATGTGTAGTCGCGGCGGTCGGGGCCGGAGATGACGGTGAGCGCTAGGGCGGCGTCGGCGGCAGTACGGGCTAGTGGGCCGATTGCTCTGCCTGGGTAGGGGTTGCCGACTGCTACTCGACCGTGGGTGGGCTTGAGGCCCACTACTCCACACCAGCCGGCAGGGAGGCGGATGGAGCCGCCGATGTCGGTACCTAGGTGGATCGGACCGTACCCGGCGGCCGCTGCTGCGCCTGCTCCAGCACTGGAGCCTCCCGGCGTACGGGCGGGGTCCCAGGGGTTGCGGGACAGGTGGTGGAAGGTGGAGACGCCGGAGGAGAGCATGCCGTACTCCGGCATGGTGGTCTTGCTGAAGATCACGGCGCCGGATGCTCGCAGGCGGGCTGCGGCTGGGGCGTCTTCCGTTGCTGGGGTGAGGTCTGCGGCGGCTGTTCCTTGCGGGACTGGGGTGCCGCGGGTGGCGATGTTTTCCTTGACGGTCACTGGTACGCCGTCGAGTGGGCCGGCTGGTTCGCCGGTACGCCACCTGTACTCCGAATCGCGGGCTGCCGCGCGGGCGGCGGTCGGGTCTGGGGCGTAGAGGGCACAGAGCTTCGGCTCGAGTGAGTCGACTCGGGCGAGCACATCCTCCAGCACCTCGACGGGTGAGAGCGAGCCGTCGCGGTAGCGGGCAATGAGCTCGACGGCGGTCAGATCGGCGAGGCGCTCAGTCATCGTGGTCAGAGCTCCAGACGAGTCGATGGCCAGACGGAAGGCCGGCGGATGGTCGGCAGGCGGGGTGGTCGGTGGGTGGGTGGTCAGGGGGCGGGGTTAGTTGGGTGGGTTGAAGCGGCCGTCTATTGCGGTCCAGCCGCCGTCTACGTGGAGGACGCTGCCGGTGACGAAGGAGGAGGCGTCGGAGGCTAGGTAGATGACGGCGCCGGCCAGTTCGTCGGGGGTGGCCCACCGGCCAAGGGCTGACTTTTGGGCGTAGGCGTCGTACCAGGCTTGGTTGGCTTTGATCTGGGCTGTGAGTGGGGTTTCGACTACGCCGGGGGCGATGGCGTTGACGCGTACGCCGCTGGGGCCGAGTTCGGCGGCGGCGGTGCGGAGCAGTTGGACCAGGCCGGCTTTGGTTGCGGCGTACACCGACTGGCCCGGTTCGACCGTGGTCGCGCGGATGGAGCTGAAGCCCATGATGCTGCCGCGGCCGCGCGCCGCCATCGGGCCGCCGAAGGCGCGGATCAGGTCGAAGGATGCGCGCAGGTTGAGCGCGACGACCCGGTCGAACTCCTCGCCGGTGTAGTCGAGGATGCGCTTGCGGACGTTGGTGGCGGCGGTGAAGACGAGGATGTCTACTTCGCCGAGGTCCTGGGCGGCTTTCATGACTGCTTGCTCGTCGAGAACATCCAGCCGGTACGCCGTAAGCCCGCTGCCGAGTGCTGTTGTCTCCGAGGCGGCGGTCAGGTCGCGGTCGGCGGCTGTTACGCGTGCTCCTTGGGCGGCGAGGGCGATGGCGGATTCGCGGCCGATGCCGCTGCCGGCGCCCACGACGACCGCGTGCTTGCCGTCCAGCCGGAACAAGTTCGCGTAGTCGGTCATCGGGGAACCTCCTCAGAGTTTCGCGCTCAGGGCTTACGGCTTTGGGGGTGAGGGTTTGGGGCGGATGATCGCCATCCGGGTGGTGGTGAGTTCCTCGATGGCGAAGCGGGGGCCTTCGCGGCCGGTACCGGAGTCCTTGACTCCGCCGTACGGCATCACGTCGGAGCGGAAGCCGGGGACCTCGTTGACCACCACTCCCCCGACGTCGAGCTGATCGATCGCGGCGAAGGCGGTCTCGAGCGAGCTGGTGAAAACGCTGGCGTGCAGGCCGTAGCGCGACGCGTTGACGGTGTCGAAGGCGGTGGCGATGTCAGGCACGGAGCGGATGGCGATGACCGGACCGAAGATCTCCTCGTCCCAGACCAGCTGTCCGTGCGGAAGATCAAGCAGAACGGTCGGCTGGATGATCGCGCCGCCAGAGGCGGCGGCCGGTGCCACGGGGGCGGGCGCGGCGGAGGTGGGCGTGGGGGGCGCCTCGAGTTGGGGGTGGACGAGGGTGGCGCCAGCCGTGATGGCGTCGGCTATCCAGGTGCGGACTCGGGTGGTGGAGGGGGTGTCGATTAGGGCTGAGACTCGGGTGGCTGAGTCGCGGGGGTCGCCTACTACGACCTGATCCAGGCGCGAGGTGAGTTCGGCGAGGAAGGCGGCTCGGACGGACTCGACGACGATGACTCGCTGGACGCTGATGCAGGCTTGGCCGGAGGCGTAGTAGCCGCCTCGTACTACCGCATCGGCGGCCGCGCCCAAGTCCGCGTCTGCTGCCACGACGAGGGCTGAATTGGAGCCCAGTTCGAGCAGTACCTTGGTCGGCGCGGCGTCTCGGGCAATCTGATGGCCCACCGAAGCTGAGCCGGTGAAGGAGACTGCGCCGATTCGCCGATCGGTGGTGAGGGTCGCGCCTACCTCCACACCGCCGGTCACTAGCTGCACAGCCGAAGCGGGCGCGCCGGCGGCGACCAGCACCTCTCGTACCAGGTGAACCAGCCACAAAGTGGCGAGCGGGGTTTGAGGTGCGGGCTTGATGATGACCGGGCAGCCGGCGGCAAGCGCGGGAGCGAGCTTGTGGGAGGCGAGCAAGAGTGGGTAGTTGAAGCCGGTGATGCCGACGACGACGCCGATCGGTTTGCGGACCCAGAAGCCTTGCAGGCCGTCGCCGCTCGGGAGCAGGTCGAGCGGGACGGTTTCGCCGTGGAGGCGGGCTACCTCTTCGGCTGACGTCTCCAGGGTGAGCAGGGTTCGCTCGACCTCGACCCGGCAGTCGACAACCGGTTTGCCTGTCTCCAGTACGAGGAGGTCGACGAAGGCGTCGCGCTGAGAGGCAAGGGCGGAGAGCGCTCCCTGCAACACCTTGCGCCTGACGTGGGAGGGCAGACGGCCTACTTCAGCGCGGACAGAGAGCGCGTTCTCGAGGGCTTGACGGGCCAGGTCCACGGTACCGACCGGGGCCCGAGCCACCAGCGTTCCGTCGTACGGGAAATGCACGGGGGCGGTGGACGGCGCGGGGATCCAGCCGGAGCCGATCGGCAGACCTTCGGGAAAGTTCATTCCGCGGCTCCTTTCAGGAGGTCTGAAGTGGTGGCGCCGGCCAGGGCTCGCGGGAGGGTCGGGATCGCGGAGACGAGGCGGCGGGTGTACGGGTGCGTGGGCGTTGCGTAGACCTGGCCGGTGGGGCCGGTCTCGACGATCTCGCCGGCGTGCATGACCGCTACCCGATCGCAGACGTGTTTCACCACCGACAGGTCATGGGAGACGAAGACGAGGGTGAGGTTGAGTTCGTCGACGAGGTCCGAGATGAGATTCAGTACCTGGGCGCGGACCGACACGTCCAGGGCGCTGACGGGTTCGTCGGCGACGAGGATGCGTGGGCGGGGGGCCAGGGCGCGGGCGATCGAGATGCGTTGGCGTTGTCCGCCGGAGAACTGGTGCGGGTAGCGGTCGCCGGCGTCCGCTGACAGGCCGACTGCTTCCAGCAACGAGCGAACGCGCTCTCCCGATGCTGGATGGCCTTGTACTACGAGGGGTTCGGCGATGATGTCGCGGACTCGCATGCGCGGGTCGAGGGAGCTCATCGGGTCTTGGAAGACCAGCTGGAGGCTCGACCGGAGAAACTTGAGCCGACGCTCCGGGAGCCTGGTGATATCGGTGCCCTCGACAACCACTTGGCCGGACGTGGCGCGGTCGAGGGCGGCGATGATGCGGAGCAATGTGGACTTGCCGCAGCCGGACTCGCCCACTATGCCGAACCGTTCGCCGGGTTGTACTTCGAGGCTGACGCCACGAAGCGCGTGGACGGTCGGGGTTGCCTTGAGCAACGAGGTGCGGGCACGAGGGTAGTCACGCACGACATCGACCACACGGATAGCAGGTTCAGGCATGGGCACGCTCCAAGGACGGAGCGGGGTGATGGCAGGCGAAGCCGTGTGCGTCGGTACCGGTCCACGGCGGAACCTCGGCGCAGGTGTCGGTGGCAAAGGCGCAGCGGGTTCGGAAGACGCAGCCGGACGGGAACTGGCCGGCCGCCGGGACGTTGCCGGGGATGGTCGGCAAGCGGGCTTCGGCGGATTCCAGGTCGGACGCCGCCAGCAAGCCTTGGGTGTAGCGGTGGCGTGGGTTGGTGAAGACTTCGGCCACTGGGCCGGACTCGACGACTCGGCCGCCGTACATGACCAGGACTCGTTGGCAGACGGTGGCGACGACGGCCAGGTCGTGGGTGATGAACAGCAGAGCAGAGGAGCGGGCGGCGACGCCCTTCATGATCAGGTCCAGGATCATCGCTTGGACCGTGACGTCGAGAGCGGTGGTGGGCTCGTCGCAGATCAGCAGCGCGGGGTCGTTGGCCAGGGCAAGCGCTACGACTACTCGTTGCCGTTGGCCACCGGACAGCTGATGAGGGTACGAGCGGAAGGTACCGGGCAGGCCGACGCGGTCCAGGAGTTCGGTGGCAGCCAGGCGGCCGGCTCGACGACCGGAGACGGTGTGATGGATGAGCATCGCCTCGGCGACCTGATCGCCCACCCGCATGGTCGGGTTGAGCGCGGTCATCGGTTCCTGGAAGACCATTGCCAATGAGCTGCCCCGTACGCGCGACATCTGCCGCTCGTCGGCACCCAGCAGGTCGTGCGAGACGCCTGCCAACCGTACCGATCCAGCAGCGTGCACGTCCTCCGGCAGCAATCCGATGATGCTCAAGGCCGTCAGTGACTTGCCCGACCCCGACTCGCCGATCAGCCCGACCCGCTCCCCCGGCCCGACCGTCAGATCCACCTCGGCGACCAGCGTCGTGTCCCGTACCGTCACGGTCAGTCCCCGCACCGAAAGCACGTCGGCCCGAGCCTCATCGCGCAGTACATCCCCGGAAGTCATCGCCGGTCCTCCAGCTTCGGATCGAACCGGTCTCGCAGCCCGTCCCCGAGCAGGTTGAACCCCAGTACGGCCAGAGCGATCGCCACCCCCGGGAACACCGCCAGCCGCGGCGCGCTGAACAAGAACTCCTGGCTCTCCTGCAACATCCGCCCCCACGAAGGAGTCGGCGGCGGCGTCCCATACCCAAGGAACGACAGCGCAGCCTCAGCGAGTACTGCGATCGCAAACGACACCGAAGCCTGCACGGTGATCAGGCTCGTCACGTTAGGCAACACGTGCCGCAGAGCCACCGGAAACGGCCGCCGCCCAGCAGCCCGAGCCGCCAGCACGTACTCCGTCCGCATCACCTGCAACGCCCCACTCCGGATGACGCGGGCGAACGAAGGCACCGTAGCGATGCCGATGGCAATCATCGCTGTCAACGTACTGGCCCCGAAGACCGCCCCGAACATGATCGCCAGCAACAACGCCGGAAACGCCAGCAACAAGTCGTTCCCCCGCATCACCACTTCCGACACCCACCGCGGACTCATCGCAGCAAACACACCGACCGGTACGCCGATGACGGCCGCGACCCCAACCGCGACCAACCCGACAAACAGCGTCGTCCGCGACCCGACCATCAGCTGGCTCAGCACATCCCGCCCGAACTTGTCCGTCCCGAACCAATGCGCCCAAGACGGCGAGGCCAGCCGCCCCGACGGGTCGACCAGCGTCGCGTCGTACGGAGTCCACGCAAAGGACAGCAAGGCGATGACCGCGATCAGTCCGACGATCACCAGGCCGACCACGAGACTCGGGTTCCACCGTCTCATCGCGCCACCCGCAACCGGGGATCCAACGCGACGTACAGGAGATCGACGAGGAAGTTGACCACCAGGACGGCGACGACGAGCACCATCACCACGTCCTGGACGAGCAGCAGGTCGCGATTGGACACCCCGTCGAGCAGCAGGCTGCCGACCCCCGGAATGACGAAGACCCGTTCCACCACGACCGCCCCGATCAGCAACGTCGCCAACTGCAACCCGAGCACCGTCACCACCGGCACAGCCGCATTGCGCAACCCATGCCGCCACAAAGCAGGAAACGGCCGCAAGCCCTTCGCCCGCGCCGTCCTCAGATAGTCCTCACGCAAGACATCGAGCACAGCGCTGCGCACATACCGAGTCAGCACAGCACCCTGTACCAGCCCGAGCGACAGCGCCGGCAGGATCAGCTGCTTGAGAAACATCCCCGGATCGGAAGCCGGCGGCGTCCACCCGTTGGCGGGCAGCCAGCCGAGCTTCACCGCGAACACCATGATCAGCAGGATCCCCGCGAGAAACGCCGGGATCGCGACTCCCAGTTGAGAGAGAGCAGAGAGCGCCAACCCAGAGAGCCGGCGGTGGCGGGCAGCCATCACCGTTCCCGCCGGAGCGGCGAGCACCAGCGCGATCACCATGCTGACCACGACCAGCCAGAGCGTCACCTGGAAGCGGTCGGCGATTTGTGGGCCGATGGCAACCTTCGACACGTACGACGTGCCGAAGTCGCCATGCAGGAGCCCACCGAGCCAGTCGAAGTACTGAGTCGCCAAAGAACGGTCCAGCCCGAACTGCTGACGCAATGCAGCGACGGCCTCGTCCGAAGCGTTGACGCCCAGAGCGACCCGGGCCGGGTCGCCCGGGAGTACCGCCATGAAGCCGAAGACGAGCACCGAGGCGACCGCGAGGCTGAGCACCAGCACCGCGGCGCGCTCGGCCAGGCGGAGGATCATCGGGGCATCAGGATCGGGCGAGCCGGGTCAGGTCGAAGGACTCGGTGATCGCGTTGGTGGGCAGGCCAATCAGGTTCTTGTCGGCGACCATCAGGTTCGGCAGCAGGAACAGCCAGTCGGCCGCCGCCTGCTCGGAGATCCGTCGCGCTGCCTTCTTCATGTTGTCGACCTGCGCGGCGTCGTCGCCGGAGTCCGCCGCGGCCAGCAGCGAGACCAGCGTCGGGTCGTCGTACCGGGTGTAGTACTTCGCGTTGAAGACGGCACCCAGGTCGCGCGGCTCGACGTGCGCGATGATCGACATGTCGTAGTCGGCGTTCTTGAACACCGTGGTCAGCCAGGCCGCCGGGAACTCGAGCTGGTCGATCGTCACCTTCAGCCCGACCTGCTCCAGCTGACTCTTCACCACCTGGCCGCAAGACGTTGCATAAGGCAACGTGGGCAGCCGGAGGCGAAGCGTGGTGCCTGCGACTGGCTTCAGAGCGGCGGTCGCCTTCGCCTTGTCGTACGGCGCGACGCCGGTCAGGTCCTCGTACCACGGGTCGGTCGGCGGGACCATGCTGCCGATCAGCTTGCCGCGACCCGCGAAACACGTGTCCAGCAAGGCCTTGTGGTCGATCGCCTGCCGGATCGCCTGCCGGACCCGGACGTCCTTGAAGACCGGCCGCGAGTTGTTGAACGACAACACGACCTCGCCGTTGGTCGTCCCCTCGATCACCTGGTACTTGCTGTTGCTGGTGAACTGGGTGAGGGCCTCGGGCGCCTGCACCGTGCTGATCAGGTTGATCGTCCCGGTGAGCAGCGCGTTGTTGAGCGCCGTCGGGTCCTTGAAGTACTTCAGCGTGACCTGGTTGAAGAACGGCTTGGCACCCCAGTACGCGTCGTTGCGCTGCAGCACGATCGAGTCGCCGCGCTTCCAGCTGCCGAACTTGTACGGTCCGGTGCCGATCGGTTCGCTGGCCAGCTTCGCGACGCCGGTCTGGGAGAACATCGCGCCGACCCTGGTCGTCATCCGGAACAGCCAGCCGTTGCTCGGGGCGGACAGCGTCACCTGCAACTGCGTCGGCGACACCGCCTTGACCGAGGACACAACATCCATCACCGACTTCAGCGACGTGGTCCACGCCGTCTTCACCCGGTTGATGCTGAACACCGCGTCGGCCGCGGTGAAGGCAGCGCCGTTGGTGAACTTGGCGTTGTCGACGAGCTCGAAGGTGTAGGTCTTGCGGTCCGGTGAGACGGTCCACGACTTGGCCAGGTCCGGCACGATCTTGCCGGCTTCGTCCTGCTTGACGAGTCCGTTGTAGACGTTGCCGAGCAGCGCCTGCGGAATCGCCGCGCCGTCCGTGGTGGTGAAGTCGAGGCTGGCCGGCTCGGCGACCAGGCCGACCGTGAGCGACTGGTCCCCGCCAGGCGACGAGCCTGCGGAAGTACCGGAGCCCGCGGAGCAGGCCGCGGCTGAGGCGGCCAGCAGGGCGGCGCCGAGCAGCGCGATCGCCCGGGTGGAATACGACTTCACGCGAACTCCTCTGACCGTCATGCGCGCATTTTGCCTGGCCACGGGGTGACGGGCGTCGGCGGATCGCCGGTGAGCAGCGGACCCGTAACTGGTCAGACCAGTGGACTAGGTATGAATAGGCCACTAGGTTTGTCGCTACCGAACCGACTGTCAAGCGATCGAGGTGACCGATGCCGAATTTCCAGCCGGTGCAGACGGTCCGCGCGTACCAGCGCATCGTCGAGCAGATCGAGGACGCGCTGGCCGACGGCTCACTCGCGCCCGGTCAGCGGCTGCCCAGCGAGCGCGAGCTCGTCAGCCAGTTCGCCGTCAGCCGGTCGACCGTGCGCGAGGCGCTCCGGGTGCTGGAGAGCAACGGCGTCGTCCGCTCCCGGCCGGGCGACCCGAACGGCCCGGAGATCCTGCCGTTCTCGCAGGGCCCGCTGCGCAAGCAGATGACCCGGCTGGCCCGGGTCGACGAGTTGACGCTGAGCGAGCTGATCGCCTTCCGGATGATCATGGACGGCGCGGCGATCCAGCTCGCCTCCCGGCTGCGCACCGACGAGCAACTCGTCGAGATGGAGCAGACCCTGGTCGCGATGCGGGCAGCGATCGACGTCGACTTCGCCGCGTTCAGCGAGGCCGACGTCGCCTTCCACGAGGCAGTCGCGCGGGTCAGCCGCAACTCCCTGCTCCAGACCTGCAACGAGGTCGTACGCGGCGTAGTACTGAGCCTGATCTCGGACAAGATCGCCCATGCCACCAACAGCCGCGCCCTGATGCTCGAATCCCTCCGCCACCACACCGAGGTAGTCGAAGCCATCCGCCACGGCAACGGCCATGCCGCCGCCCGCCTGACCCGCCAAAACCTCTACGCCTACTACGCCACCTACGTCCCAGTCCCCGACCGAGACCCCCTCCGAGCTCTGATCGACGACTGACTAGCGCCTTGTTCGGCGGCTGACGCCCTGCAGGTTGCCAGCGGCCGAAGAAACACTGTTCGACCGCCTTCGGGACCGGTCGCGCGCCTGCGCCACGCGGACCGTGAAGGCGGCGGGGGCGGAGAGGTCCGACCAGGTGGCTCGGACGACCTCGTAGCCGAGATCGCGGAGGGCATCTTCGCGAGCCTTCTCCAGTACCAACGGCGCCGAACCCTTGCCGGCGTACTTCAGCGCACCGTCGAACTCCACGATCACTGCCCACTCCTCGAACAGAAAGTCGACTCGTCCCACCAGGCGACCTGACAGGTCTCGGATTTCGGCCTGCAGGCGGGGCTTCGGCAGTCCCAGGTCTGCCATCAACACCCGAAGGCGAGACTCACCCGCGGATTCGGAGCGTCCGTCACCGAACGGCACCGCTCGGGTCGCGGTGCCGATGCCCGTCCGACCGCCGAAGAGGCGGAGCGCCTCCGACAATTGAGCAGAGGTCGCGAGTTTTCGTCGCAGAGCTTCGTCGACGACCGAGACAGCCACCGGGTACGACGTACCGCGGATCGCCTCGACGACCGACCGCGGAGCCGGTGTCAGCCAGACCCCCTCGACCTCGACCGGATCCAGGACCGGCGGCCGCGGCGCGTGCTGGCCCATCCATTTGGTCGAGCGGCCGAGCCTCGCGAGATTGGTGAGGTGTACGCGGCTCAGGTCGAGATCCCCGATCTGGACACCATGCACCAAGAGAGCTGACTGATGACTCAGAACTGCCCTGCCGTCAGCCTGATGGTAAGCAGCTTTCGCAGTACGAACATGCCGCCAGATCCTTTGATCCCAGGGCGCCAGCAAGTCGTAGTCACCACCGGCCTCCGCGTACACCCCGCGGAACAGCCTGACCCAGCGGCCGTCCTTGATCCGCAGGTGGATGTCGTCGTCCGAGTACCCGGCCGCCAGCACATCCGCGCGATCGAACCAGCCACCACGCCTCGCCGCAACCGTCGCAAGTTTCAAGTTCATGCCCCAAAACATGCACCCAAACCCCGCGCCGCCACCCCCAAACCTCCACCCCTGTGGACAACCTGGCCTGCTGACGCCCACCCCACGCTGGGCGAACGCTGTTTCTTCGGTGGCTGGCGGCCTGTAGAACGTCAGCCGCCGAAGAACCCGTCAGCGGCTTCAGTCGGCGTGTTCCAGGACGCGGATTCGGGGGACTTTCAGTTCTTTGCGGGCGTTGGTGGGCCAGTCGGAGCAGAGGAAGCGGGCGACTGTTTCGGGCCAGGCGACTACTACCACCTCTTGGCTGTTGGTGGACTTGACGAGGGTTTTCAGGGCCAGCAGGATCTCGCCGTGGGTGATGGAGACGTTGACCCGGCAGTTGTTGTGAGCCCGGAGTCTTCGAGAGCTGTGTTCGATCACCGAGGCCAGGTCGAACTGGGGATCGGCCAGGGCGGTTGCGGTCGTGGTGCGGCCTGGACTGGTACCAGCGGACAGGCCAGCGACGTCCGCGAAGCTGGAGCCCAGCAACGCCATCGGACCGCCGAGGCCCTCAGTGGGGTGACTGGAGACGAGGACGTGATAGTCCACCGTCTCCTCGAGCCTTGCATGCAGGGCGGCGACCCTTCGTGCGTCGCCCTCGCTCATCTCACGTTCGATGAGCACCACCACGTCGTACGTCATTCGTGGCTCCCTTCGCCACTTCCTTTGTAACCCCGTACGCCAGGATCCGCAGGCACGATCGCCGGATTGGCGACAGAAAAGTCACACAACTCTCATACGGACCAGTCCTGGCCGAGCCGCCGACGGGTGTCCTGGACGAGCCTCATGAAGTCCGGATCGAGCGCGGTCAGTGCCGGCCCGAAACCGTCCAGCTCCAGCATCCGGACGATGTTGCGGTCGATCGTCTCCCAGCGCCAGTCCCCGTCCGCCTCACGCACCAGTCGCGCCAGCACTCCCAGACAGCGCCGGACGACCTCCGACGACCCGGAAGCCCCAGACATCGACGGCCGCAGCAGCTCCAGGTAGAGCGCATCGGCGACCTCGGCGTACCCGGGCGGCGTCAGCTCCCGGCCGTACCGGATGGCGTCCTCCACTTCCTTCGCCAGCAAGCCGGCGAGGAGCGGACGCGCCTCCGGTACAGCCAGCCAGAGCGGGTCGGCCAAGGGGCCGAGGCTCAGTGGCATCCGGGCGTCGGTCAAGCCACCCCTCCGACCTGCGGATTCAGGTACTGGTCGCAGATACCGGCCATGTCGAACACACAGAACCCTTCCATCATCTGCTGCTTCGGGCTCGCCCCGGGCGTCGGGCCCCTGAAGATGTCGATGGCTATCGGTACCACGGACAGGAAGCCCATTCCCCGCAGGAACCCTCTGGTCGTCGCGCCCTTGTTCTTGTAGACCGGATTCCGGCCGACCGGATTCTCCGGCTTGTAGTACTGAGCGTCGGTGACCTTGGTGTAGGCCATCTTCTCGGAGGCCTTCTTCAACGGCTGCTCGAACTGGTCCTTGCGCCCCGGCTGCGAGTTCGTCGTCCTGGTCACGACGCCGCGGCTGTCGGGCTGGTTCAGCGCGCCCCACAGCTCCTTGGCCTCGTCGATCGCGATCTTGCGTTCTTCCCCGCTCAGCACCGAGCCGCCCTTGCCACGGGCGATGTCGTCCTCGTCGATCAGGTCGACCAGGCCGGCGAAGTCCTGCGCGACCGACACGTCGTGGTAGATGCCGTGCGTCGCCCGGCCGGTGAGCAGCTCGTTGCGCAACGCGTCCGCGCTCTTGCCGCTGCCGATCCAGTTCTTGTCGGTCACCTCGGCGTAGATGTGGTTGAGGTGGTTCTGCAGCTTCTGGTTGGTGACACTGGGCTTCTGCGCCTTCGGCTTCTGCTGGATGTCGGGGACCTGGATGACAGTGGCCGGCGTCGGCGGAGGCGGCGGCGGTCCCGCGTGACCGCAGATGCAGAAGCTGCGACCACTCGGATCCGAGTAGGTGACCGGGTTGTTGTTGGCGTACGCGTACCCCTGCATCTGCTGGGGATCGGCCAGATCCATCACCGGGTCGACCGTGATGAACCGCCCGGTCGACGCCTCGTACTCCCGAGCGCCCAGATGGGTCAGGTCGGCATCTTCCGTACCACCGACGAAACCCTTGCTCCCCGGGAAGTCGACCTCGCTCCCCCGCGTCTCACCGAACGGCGTCTGCCAGCGCCGGACGACTGCCTGCGAGTCGGCGCCGATCGCGATCGTCCCGGTGCCCTGGTGGTCGGAAGCCGTCCAGGTCAGGCCGGTCCCCGTGCGGACGGCGATCGATTCGCCGGCGTGGCCGTAGTACCTGGTTGCGCGCAGTTGTCCGGTCGACTCGTCGAGCCGCAACTCCTCGCCGTTCAGGTAGAGCGTGCGTGCTCCGGGGTCGCGGCGGATCAGCCGGTTGCCGTCCGGGTCGTACAGGAAGGTGCTGCTCTTGCCTGCCTGGGTTGCCTTGGCCAGGTGGCCCTCGACGTCCCACTCGAGCGTCTGGCTGCTACCAGCGACCTTCCGCGCGACAGTGTTGCCGGCGACGTCGTACCCGTAGTCATCAACCCGATTGACGCCCGGGCCAGTGGTGGTGACGGCGTCCAGTCCATGCGGCCGATCACCACCGGCGGCCGGGTAGGCGTACGTCTGGGTGGTGTCACCCGTTGCAGCGTGGGAGGTCTTGGTCTTGCGGTTGCCGATCGCGTCGTAGCTGAACGACTGCCAGTACGGCGCCGGCCCGGCGAGCGCAGCCGTCCCAGGGTCGCTGCTGCAGCCACTTCCAGGGGTCCAAGCCTCAGTGAGTCGCCGGAGGTAGTCGTACCGGAAGCACTGCACGTCGGCCGGCTTGTCCATCGCGGTGTCCGAGATGGAGGTGATGTTGCCCGCCGGGTCACGCTCGTAGTTCACATCGGCCTGCATCGGCTGAGTGACCTCGGCGTCGACGATGGTGCGGTTGAGCCGGCGGCTGCTGTCGTCGTAGTAGTTCGACAGCCAGGCCCGCTTGGTCCCTTCTCCCAGCTGCATCCGCTGCAGTTCGCCGTACCGGGTGTACTCGGTGTTCTGCGCGTACTCGACCGTCGAGCCGCCCATCCCGCCGTACGTGCGCAGCGGATGACCGAGGTCGTCGTACGTGTGGTTCAGCGTCTCCGCGGGCAGATCACCAGCAGCCGGGTACGTCGAACTCGCCAGCGACCCATCAGCGTTGTACTTGCTCGTACTGGCATAGGACCCGGCCAGCAACCCCTCGGCCTCCGGGATCGTTATCGTGGTCGTCGAGGGCTGATCCAGCGCGGTGTAGGCATCGACGGAGACGGAGTACGCCTGCCCGTTGTCGTACCGCGTCGCCGTCGCGAGCTGCCCCTTGCCATACAGCGCCGTGTCATAGGTCCACCGAGACAGCACCGTGCCGTCCGCGCTCCCCGACCGGACCGCCAGCCGGCGACCGAGCAGGTCGTAGCTGGTGAACAACTTGTTGCCCTTGGCATCAGTCAGCTGGGTGAGCTGACCGGCCGCGTCGTAGACCATCGTCGACGCGCCCTTGTCCGGGTCGTCCGTCCAGACCTGGTTGCCCTGCAGGTCGTACTTGTACCGCCACGTGTTGCCGGCCGAGTCCTGGACCGTGCTGAGCTTGCCCGTCCGCGTGTAGCCGTACTTCGTCGTGTCGTAGGTGTCGGCCGTCTTGTGCTGCCGGAACTCGACCGTCTGCCCACGGGCGTCGAAGATCGAGGTGGTCGGGGTGTCCCCCTGCGGCGGCGTCACGCTGACGCCATCGCCCTCGTACTTCGTCGTGGTCCGCCACTTCTCCTGCACACCAGCCTGGTAGATCCGGGCCACCGTGCGACCGGCTCCGTCGTACTCCGTGACCGAGAGCCCGGGCACATCCGCGTCACTCGACGTCCACAGGTCCGCGTCGACCGCACCGTCGTTGTAGTAAGGCTGGGTCTGCTTCCAGATCCGCCCCTGCGAGTCGTACCGGGTGTCCGTGATCAGGCGACCACCACCCACCGCCGGAGCCTGGGTCTGCCGCAGGCGCAGCAGCCCGTCGTAGAGCTGGTTGGTGCTGACGAAGCGGCCGTTCGGGCCGAGCGTCGTCTCGGTGACGACGGTGGGCGCGTCGTTGCGGTACTGGTAGCTGTAGGTCTGGCTGGCCGGGAGGTTCGAGCGCGGCCGGTTCGCCGGCCAAATCGCGGTCACCCGGCCGAGCGCGTCCACACTCGTCTCCGTCTTGCGCTGGTTCGCGTTCACCGTGGCCACGCCCAGGCCCCAGGCGGGGTCCAGCGTGGTCGTCGTCGCGAATCCGGCCGGGTCGGTGGTCACCGTCTTGGTCGTCGGGCCGCCGGTCGCCGGGGTGTAGACGGTCGTGGTCACCCGATCGAGGGCGTCGGACTTCGCCGTCTGCCGGCCGTACACGTCGTACTTGGTTGTCGTAGTCGTGTACGACGCCGGTCCGGTGGCCGGCCGGTCCACGAGCCGCTCGACCTTGGTCGCATTTCCAACCGTCGGTACTGCGCCACGCGCGTGGTCGTCATAGCTGGTGTAGACGTCGGAGACGGCGTTGTCCGGGAACACCGGCGTCTTGTCGCAGGCGACCGAGACCGTCTCGGCCCGCGACGGCAGGTCCATCAGCCAGAGGTCGCGGTTGCGGACGTACGTCGTACGGACGCACTTGTCGTCGTCGGCCTTGGTGACGTCGCCCAGGTCGTTGACCTCGATCGGGACCCCGAGCTCGTCGTACTTCGTCTCCGTCCTGGTCGTCAGCCAGCCGCGGTCGTGGTCGAGCGCCGTCATCGTGCGGGACGACGCCGAGTCGACGATGTACGCCTTGAAGTCGCCCCGGATGGCCGTCGGACCCTGCCAGGCCGGCTCGTTGATCGTCTTGCTGACCACTTGGCCGGTGTCGCCGAGGTAGCTGATCGTCTCGAGCAGGAAGCCCTGCAGCCAGTCCTCGTCGTGGTGCGCGCCGTTCTCGGAGTCCTTGACGTCCACAGCGCGAGTGCCGCCGGCAAGGTGGTCGCCGTTCATGCCGCGGTAGAACCGCTGCTCGGTGACGACCTGCGGTCCGGACGGGTCGTCGGCCGTGCCCTTGCGGATCTTGACCCGACCGAAGCCGCGGAACTCGTTCCAGGTCTTCTTGTCGGCCGGTACGAACTCCGAGTCGTCGTAATGCCAGGCAGCGCCGTCGAGGTACTCGTAGCTGGTGATCTGCATCGGGTTGGAGCTGATCCGGTCCGACTCGGTCACCGACGCCACGACGTACTTGTTGAAGTAGTCGGTCCGCTCGGCGTGGTTCTTCTTCGTCCACCGGACCGGGAAGCACCGCAGGGTGTTCGTCTCCGCGTTGGTGGGCGGCGCCAGGCAGTCCGGTGCCGCGTAGTTGATCGAGGTGACGCCGCCGGTCTCGGAGACGATGCCGGTGATCCGGTAGCGGATGATCGGAGCGAGGTCGTCGGCCTGGTAGACGCGGTTGGCCAGCTTCGCGCCCTCGAAGGTGACGGGCGGCAGCTCGACCGGGGTCGCGCCGGCGAGTCCGGTGTGCTTGATGGACTTCAGCCAGAGCGCCGCCTTGCCGCCGTCACCGGGGTCGGGGAACTGTTGGTCGAGGGTCCAGCGATCCACCTCACCCCACGACGATCCACGCCAGACAGACGTGGTGATCGTCGACAGCCGCTGGGTGGTCCAGAAGGTCGGCCAGTAGTGGTCCTTGCAGGTGGCAGTGTCGCAACGGTCCTCGAGCGCGACGTCCGGGAAGTTCTCCGGCTTGTCCAGCGTGCAGGTACTCCCCGGAACACACCGGTACGCCGTTGCGAAGTCGACCCGCCCGGTCGGCTGCGACGAGGCGGTGGCGTGCAGGCCGTACTCGATGTTCTTCAGCCAGCCGCCACGGATGTACTCGACGCCCGGGTCCTTGAGGTTCTGGCCGTACTTGTTGGTCTCAGTCTCGTAGTTGTAGAGCAGCACGTTGCCGTGCGGGTCGACGACCTTGTCGAGGTTCCAGCGCCAGGCCTGCTTGCAGGACGATGTGTCGAAGGTCGCCTGGTGGCAGGGCTCGTCGGTGTCGTCGCCGTAGACGGGGACCGTCCAGGTCGCCTTGGAGTCGGACCGGGAGCCGAAGTAGTACTGCGTCCCGTCGGTTCCGGTGATCCGCCAGTACTCGCCGTCGGCATCGTTGTTCGAAGCGCCGTTCAGCCGCTCGATCCGGGCGCCGTCGTCGCGCTTGTTGCGCCAGCCGTCCTTGCCCAGGATCAGGGTGCCGCCACCGCCGCCGTACGACGCGGTCGCGTTGTCCGAGCGCCAGCACAGGTCGGGGGTGTTCTGCCCCTTGGTACTGCCTTCCTTGTCGTCGGCGCAACCACCGTACGAACGCTCGACGAAGCCGGGGTCGAGCGACCAGCCGTCGCCGACCCAGGAGGCCTGGTTGTTGGTCGCGCTCGTCCGTCCGTCGACCGCCGACGAGGCGTAGCTCAGCGCGAGGTTCGGCTCCAGGCCGCCCGGCGCGGGCGGTACCCGCAACGGGTAGTTCCAGCTGAAGTCACCGGTCTGCGCAGCGACGTCCCAGGTTGCCGACGGAGCCAGCGGCGTCGCGCCCGACGTGCTGCCACCCTCCTTGGCGCTCCCCGCCGCGGGCTGATCGCCGTGCAACTGACGGCTGGTCGCTTCGTCCACCGGCCGCGGCGCCATCGACTGCTTGCCGGCCGGTACGGACGGGACATTGGTCAGCGGCACGGTCGGGCCGGTGGCTGCCGCGGCGATCGACGGACCGGCTGCCTGGGTCACCCCGACCGCCACCAGGATCGAGGCCATCGTCAGCGCGACCGATTTCTGGGCGCGCGACAGTCTGATACGGCGCATGTTTTTTCCTTCCGGCGGGACGCTGGTCAGGCGAAGATCGGGGCGGTGGCGGGCAGCGTGCTGAGGACGAAACCGAGTGGGCGTTCGAGGGTGAAGCCCTCACAGTTCTGCTGCAGCGAGACGAACTTCTCGCCGTTGATCGCGCACCGGTAGATCGGCTGGCTGGTCAGCCCGGCCGGTGCGGCCGGCCAGATGTTGCCGGTGGCACCCAACACGGTCTTGCCCTCGCAGTCGGCCTGGTCGGACAGGAAGTTGTCGACCCCGTCGCGGCAGGCCATCAGCGGTTGCGTTCCGGCAGTGGTTGCCTTGGCCAACCAACCCTGTGGACCCTCGTTGCGATAGCCCGGGTTGGCGTCGAACGTGGTGCTCAAGTGGTCGGAGGACGTCGGGCTGTTGTACCTGGCCAGCCGTCCGTAGGCGAGCGTGTAGCCAAGTACCTCGGTCTGCGTCCCGAGCCCCTCGCAATCCGACTGGAGCGAGTCGATGCCCGAGCTGCAGTGGTACAGAGGCAGCGTGGACAGGTTGGTCGGCTTGACCGTGTACACCCGGCCGAAGTCCAGCACCTTGGTGTTCTCCCCCGCCGCCACCGGCGCTCCGAGCGACCGCTCGAAGTGGTAGCCGGCCCGGACGGGAGCATCCGTGCTGCCGGTGTAGCGATCCCCGGCCGCGTTCAGGAACCGGGCGATCTGACCGCCCGGCGGCTGCGGATACACCGCCCGCAAGGCGATCTCGTCATCGGCGACGATTCCCTGCTCGGTCCGTACTTCGTCGATCAGGCCGGTGAAGTAGTCGCCCGGCGCTCCGTTGACCTTGGCCCGTCCGATCGTCAGACCACCCCAGGCGTTCTGCACGGTGACATCGTTCTTCGTACCGGCCAGCTCCCCGTTGACGTACAGCCTCAGCTGGTGTGCCGCGAAGTCATGCACGGCGACGAGGTGGGTCCATTGGTTCAGCACCGCCGGCTTCGCAGCCACCGCGTACTTCGATGCCGCCCCGTCCGCATCCTGATCCGGCGTACCGAAGACCCAGCGCGCCTGCCCCGGCCGGTACTGCAGGACGAACCCACTCATCCGGTCGCCGTCCTGAGCCACGACCGTGGCGACCTTGTCGGCCCGCGTCAGCTTGGCCCAGGCGGAGACGGTGTAGCTCTCCCGAGGCGGAGCGTTCCAGTACTGCGCGGTCGCAGCGCTCGCGCCGTCGAGTTGCAGCGCCTGCCCACCGACCTGGCCGACCGGGTAGGTAGCTATACCGCTGACCGTCGTGGGGTTGGCACGGAACGACCAGTCCCGGGCGGTGCCGTCGTCGAACCGCCAGAAGCCCATCATCGCGGCCTCCGGCGCATCGTGCACCTTGCGCATCTCCCCGTCCGACAAGGCCCGGTTGTACAGCTGGACCTCGTCGATGCCACGCGGGAAGTAGTCGACCGGTCCGCCGTTCCACTTGCCGCGCCCGATGGTCGTCGCCCCCGTCGAAGCAAGCGGCGTGACCCCGACCTGAGCCGCGGACAGCACTCCGTTGACGTACAGCTTGAGCTGCTTGAGCCCCGCGTCGTAGACGAGCCCCACCTGGGTCCACAGCCCGTTCGAGGTTTCCTGTGCCGACGTCAGCAGCAGGTTGGCGGGGTTGTCCTGGTCTGCCGACGGGACGATCACCGCCCACCGGTTGAACTGGCTGTTGTACTGCAGCAGGAAGCTGCTGACCCGGTTCCCGTCCTGGGCGACGATCGTCCGATTGCCCTGTCCAGGCAGGGTCAGGTAGACCCAGGCGGAGACGGAGAAGCTCTGCGCGGTGTTGAGCACCGGCGCCGCGGTCTCGGCGTACCCGCTGGTCCCGTCGAGCCAGCCGCTCGCGCCGGTACGACCGCCGGTCCAGCCGGTGCCGCCCTTCATGGTCGCCGTCTTTCCGTTGCCCGAGGCATCAGCGATGCTCGTACCAGTGCCTTCGTCGAACTTCCAGTACGCCGCCGGGTCCTTCGGCATGGCCGGCGTACCGCCGCCGACCAGCGGGTACGACGCGTACAACGTCTCGATCCGCGACTTGTCCAGCCCACCGGTGTAGACCCGGACGTCGTCGATCTGCCCCGGCCAGTACTCCGCGGCTGCGCCGTCCACCCGGCCGCGACCGAGTTGCAGTCCCCCGGTCGCCTTCCATGCCGTGTTGATGGTGCCGTCGCCCTGCCGGGTCGCGTTGACGTACAGCCAGATCTGCTGAGCCTTCGCGTCGTAGACGCCGACCAGATGCACCCAGCTGTTGAGATCGGACTGCACCGCCGAGACGGCCGCCTTCGTCACCGTACCGTCGGCCTCCGGCATCTCGAACGTCCAGGCGCCGAACAGGTTGTTGTCGACGTCCGTGACATGGCCGAGCCGGAACTTGTTGGTCGCGCCACCGTCGAGACTGACCGCGGTGAGCCGGCACTGGAACTCGGCGCCGGGATCGCAGATCTTGCGCAGCTTGACGAACGCCGAGACGGTGAAGCTCTTGGAGGTGTCGACGTCCACACCGGTCGTGGTGGCCGTGTCGTCCACTCCGTCGAAGTCGAGCGCGTTGCCCAGGTGCCCGACGACGTGGGTCGCTCCGGCCAGTGTTCCGCCGCGGGCGCCGACCGAGTCGGCCGCCGCAGTGCCGCTCGGCTCGTCCAGACGCCAGTTGTGCGCCAAGGTCAGGTCGCGACCGGCCATCGCGCGGATCTCGTCGGCGAACAGCACCCGGCTGTAGACGTTGACGTCGTCGATGGCACCCGGGAAGAAGTCGACCTTGTCCCCGTTGCCCCAGGTGGCGCGGCCGATCTGGATCGGTCCGGCCGCGTAGTCCCAGGTGTGCTTGTAGGCCTGCGTGCCGGTGAGCACGCCGTTGACGTAGATCGAGATCAGCCCGGCCGACGCGTCGTAGACGCCGGCCAGATGGGTCCACGCCCCCAACTGCGGGGCGGGTCCGGTAGCTCTGGTCTCGGTGCAGTTCCAGCTGGCGTCGCAACTGCGCATCGCGACCACCCACTTCTTGTCCCAGGCCAGGTGCAGGTTGAAGGCGCTGATCCGGCCTGCGTCCTGCGAGACCACCGCGGCACCGTGGGCGTCGGAGTCGAGCCGCACCCAGGCGGTGGCCGAGAAGCTCTGCTTCAGGTCGAGAGCCGCCGGCGCGGAGACGTGCGCGGTGGTGCCGTTCAGCTTCAGCGACAGATCGCTCGGCGCGGGGTTGGCCGTCTGGCCACCCGTCCAGGCGACGCCGTCGCCGAGGGTGCCGTTCAGCGCCGGGGTCCGGCCGGAGGTGTCGTTCGCGTTGCCGTCCAGCTTCCAGCTGCCGGCCGTGACGTTGCTCCGGGCAACGATGCCCTGGAGCTCGGACTCGGACAGCTCGCGGTTGTAGGCGCGCAGGTCGTCGATCGAACCCACCCAGGGACCGGCCTGCACGCCACCCCATTTACCGCGGCCGACGACGAGTGGTCCGGTCGCGTTGAAGCCGGCGTTCTGGGCGACGGAACCGGCCAGCTTGCCGTCGACGTACAGCTTGATCTGATGGGCCTGCGCGTCGTAGACACCGGCCACGTGGGTCCAGGCGTTCAGCTTCGCCGGCACGTTGGACAGGACCTGGGCATCGGCTGCGCGCGGAGTACCGGTGTCGGCCGAGGGGACGAGGAACTCCCACTTCCCGACGCCGTTCACGGTGCGATAGCTGAGGAAGAACGCGCTGTTCACGCTGCCCTCGGCCGATACGACCGACAGCGCCTGGCCCTCCGGCGGCGCCTGGGTCGCCCTCACCCAGGTACCGACCGTGTAGCTCTGATCGGTCCGCATGACCGGTCCGTTGGTCGCGGCGAAGCTGTTGATATCGCCGTCCAGCTGTACCGCGCCGCCCACGGCACCGCCACTCGTCGGGCCGGTCAGCGTCGCGTGACCGTTGAGCACCAGGTCGGAGCCGCCGTCCACATCGTTGCGGGCGGTGGTACCGGGCACGTCGTCGAACTTCCACTGGCCGGTACGGACGTTGTCCCGGCCGACCGAGGCGCGGACGTCGGCGTCGGTCAGCGCGCGGTCGAAGACCTGCACCTCGTCGATCGAGCCCTTGAACCAGTCGCCGAAGTTGCCGTTCCACTTGTCCCGGCCGATCGTCAGCGGACCGCTCGCGTGCCAGGCGTAGTTGGCCGGCACCGGCGCCTCACTGACCTTGGCGCCGTTCAGGTACAGCTTCACCTTGTTGTTCGGCTTGTCGTACACACCGGTGACCTGGGTCCAGACGCCGAGCTGGAGCGGCGGTCCCTGGGTCCACACCGCGTTCGGGTTGTCCTTGTCCTCGCTGGTCAGCTGGAAGGTCGTCTTCTCACCCTCCGCGCGGTAGTTCAGGTAGAACGAGCTGACCCGATCGCCTTCCTGGGTGGCGATCGCCGCCACCCCGTCGGTGACCGGCAGCGACTCCGGCTTGACCCAGGCGGACACCGAGAAGCCCTGGTCGGTCCGGATCGCGCTCGGCGCGGAGACCGAGTCGTCGAGCCCGTCCAGCCGGATCGCGTTGCCGAGCGCGCCGGTACCGTACGTCGGTCCGCCGGACAGCGTCCCGTCGTGGTCCCCGAGGAATGCCGTGTCGTCCGCGTTGCCGTCGAACGGGTACTGCGAGTACGCGCCGTTGCCCGCCCGGACGTAGATGTGGTGGGTCGTGACCGGGCTCTTGTTGCCGGCCCGGTCGACGCTCTGCACGAAGATGTCCTGCGGGCCATCGACGTCCGGGGTGAACGTCGCGGTCGCCGGTCCACCGAGGGCGCCGGTCGCATCGACCGGGTTGTTCGGCGGGTTGACCGTGCCCCACATGTAGTGGTCGACGTCTGCCGTGCCCGCGTCGGGCAGCGGCTGCGACGTGCGCTCGAAGGTCAGCGTGTCCGGTACGCCGACGCCGCCGTGCCAGCGGTTGTCCTGGCGATAGAGTCCGGCGCTCACCTTCGGACCCGAGGTCGGTGCTGTCTTGTCGACGATGAACGGGCCCGGACCGTGCACGAAAGCGCTGGATGCCAGGCGCTGCCCGTTGTCCTCGTTGGTGTCCCAGCCGCGGACGTACCACTCCATCGTCTTGCCGTCGGTCAGGTTGACCGTGGTGTCATGCGTCGCACCGTTGGCCTGCAGGCTCCCGTACCGCGTCTCGAGCGCGCCGTTCGTGTAGATGTCCCACTGCGGCAGCACGCTGTTGCCGTCCGGGTCGGACAGTCCGGCGATCAGCCGGATCGTGTTGCCGGCGAAGTACTGCTTGCCCGCGCACCACTTGCAGGGGCTCGGCAGCGCGGGGTCGGTACGGACCGAACCGGGCGTGTTCGGGGACGCGTTGAACCGGATCCGCAGCTTCGTGGAGGCCGGGTCGTACTTGCGCCAGAACGACGCGTCGCCCTCGTTGCCGGCCTGGATGTAGTACGTCGACAGACCACCGGGGTTGATCTGGTTCGTCGGCACCCCGAAGGAGAACGGCTTCCAGCCACCACAGCCGCCGTTGTCGTTCGCCCGCGGCGCGCTCGCCCCTGCGATCTCGGGACCCTGCGGCATGTTGTTCCAGGTCGTACCGCCGCCGACCGCGCCGCTGACGTGCAGCGTGTGCCAACTGTCGGTGCAGTTGCCGCTGTGCACCACGGCCGTGTCGAGCCAGACGCCCATGATCGCCTTGCCCTGCAGGATTCCGCCCGCACCGGTGTCGAACTGGAAGTACGAGCGGGCCGTGCCGATGCCGTTGCAGCCGGTGAAGTTGCACAGGCCGACCTGGGCCACCGTGTTGCCGCCCGGGCTGGTGTTCGGGAACGCGCTGCCCGCCTTGCCGGAGACCACCGAGGTCCAGAAGTTCTTGTCGTAGGTGGCCCAGTTGGGGTCGACCGTGATCGGGAACTTCGCCGTCGGGTCGCTCATCAGCAACTGGTCGGGGGTGAGGGTGAGCTTCTTGGTCGTGACCTCGACGGTGGCCAGCGACCGTTTCGTGCCCGCGTCCCACATCGCCGACGGCGGTGCGGTGAACGCGATCTGGCCTTTGGTGTCCTTGGCCTCCAACCCACCGGTCTTGGTGGTCCGCACGGTCAGACCGGTCGTTTTCAGGCCGAGCTCGACGCGGGTCAGCTTCTTGGCGGCTGTCGCGTTCTTGACGACGAGGTGCTGGGTGTAGCCGGAGGCTTCCGCGGTCATCACCAGGTCGACGCCCGGGAGGACCTCCTTGTACGTCGCGGTCGCGCCCGCGAGGTCTGGCGTCGGCAGGGTGGTCGGCCAGGTCAGGGCGAGTCGCTTGCCGTCCTTGCCGAACTCCACCAGCGGGGCCGTCTTGCCGCCACCGGAGAAGCTGACGTCCACGGTCGCGGCCTTGGGACCGACCGAGCCGTCGGTACGGCGTACCAGGTCGGTCTCGACGCCGACCCAGGAGTCGCCGCGCTTGACCCGCACGGGGACTGGGGAGAGCTCGAGGTTCATCGCGCCGGTCGGGTCCGCGAAGACGGTCTGCTTCTCGGTCCGGAGGTTGGTGACCTCGACCTTGGACCCCTGCCTGCGAGCGGCCGACCGGGCACCCTGCACGTCGGGTGCACCGGCGACCGCCTTCGCATGCTGTCCGCCGGGTCCGCCGGCGACCGTCTTTGGCCGCGGCGCCGTGGCGGCGTCGGCGGCCTGGACGGTTGGTGCCATCGGCAACAGCGCTGCCAGCATCGCCACGGTGATCGCTCCGGCGACGCGCTTGCCCAGATATCCCTGCAACGGACCCACGGCCCACCCCTCCAGTCACGGCGGGCTGTCACCCCGACAGCCATCGCCGGAGAGGACGTTAGATGGGCAATCACCGCGGCGCATCACATTCGACCGACGCTGAAAGGGGGACCGTTGGCAATCGATATCCAAGACCTCATCGCATCAAGTCGGGTCCTCCGCCCGACGTCATTGCATCAGGTCGGGCACCTCCTCGGCCCGGATCCGGCCGCGGTCCTGGCCGACCGTCATCGCCGTTCTCGCCCGTACGCCGCCCTGCGGGTCCGCCGGCCGCCGGTGATGCCAGTCGGTCAGCGCCTGGTACGCGGCCGCGACGGCCAGCAACCGCTCCTCGCCGAACGGCTTGCCACCCAGAATCGTGCCGATCGGGACGCCGGCCGTGCTGAACCCGATCGGCAGCGCCAGCTCCGGGAGGCCGATCGAGTCGAACGGGTTGGGACTGGTCTGCACCACGACATCGCACTGCTCGAACAGATCGTCGAGCACCCGCCGCAGCAGAAGCACCTTCGCGCGCTGGCCGACCAGGTACTCGTCGGCGCCGAGCAACGCGCCCTGCAGCCAGCCCGTCACGGAGACGCCGAAGCCACGCAAATCGGCCCGCAGCATGGGGAGGAACGGCTCGCTGCGTTCGGGGAGCCGGACGTTGTTGAAGGCCGCGTTGGTGAGGACGTCCCACTCGTCGGGCAGGGTGACATCGACGACTTGGAGGTCCTGGACGTCGGCCAAGGTGTCGAGGGCGGCTCGACGGGCTGCTGCCACCTCGGTGGTGCCGGTGCTGAAGCCGGGGATGACGCCGACTCTGGTCTTCCAACGGACGCGGACTTTGCGGTTTCGGAGTACGGGGGTGGCCGCGGTGATCAGGTCGGGGACCGGCGGAAGGCCTTGGGTGCGGGGGTCGTTCGGGTCCTCGCCGGCCATCGCGGTCAGCATGATCGCGGCGTCCTTGGCGTCGCGGGCGAGCGGGCCGGGGTGGTCGCGGGTGTAGCTGAGCGGGACGATGCCGTGCAGGGAGACGCGGCCCATCGTGGGTTTGAGGCCGGTCAGGTTCTGCGCGTTCGACGGCGCGATGATCGAACCGCCGGTCTGCGTGCCGACGCTCGAGGTCGCCATCCGCGAGGCGACGGCGGTGGCTGATCCGGAGGACGATCCGCCAGGGTCGGTACTGGGATTCTGCGGCGTCCACGCGTTGACCGTGGTGATCCTGCCGTCTGGTGTGGTCGCGCGGGTGGTGGCGAGCGGGCCCATCTGGGTCTTGCCGATGACGATGCCACCGGCTGCTTGGAGCTTGCGGACGGCGGTGGCGTCGAAGGGCGGGACGAACTTCTCGAAGAGGTACGAATTGGCCGTGGTCGGGATGCCGCGGGTGTAGTAGTTGTCCTTGATCGCTAGTGGGATGCCGTGGAGTGCGCCTTTGCCGCGACCAAGCTTCTTGGCGCGGGCGAGCGCTTCGTCGGCGAGAACGAGGTTGAACGCTTGGTAGATCCCGTCGTACGAGCCGATCCGGGCGAGGTAGGCCTCGAGCAGCTTCTCGGGCTTGAGCCGGCCGGTGCGGATGAGGGTGGCGGCCTCGGCGATCGTCAGCTCGGTGACGTCCAGCTGTGCCTCGGGGCGGACGTTGTCGGTGGTGTCGGCCGGTGGTGGCGTGGTGGTCGGACCGGCGTACGCGATCTCTGGGAGCGCGACGGTGCCGACGGTCGCGACGGCGGCCAGTGCGCTGGCTCGGTGGAGGAAGGACCGGCGGTCGACGCGGGTGTCCTGCGGGGCGTCTTCCATCACGACTGCCGCTTGATGTCGATGGACGGGTAGAGCGAGGGCGGTGAGAGTTGCTGGGCCAGTGCGGCCCGGTCCTCGTCACCATCCAGGCCCGGTACGGCGAATTGGTACGCGGCGAGCGGGACGACAGTCGTCCGGACGAAGCTGCGGAGGCCGGCCAGCGCCGTGTCGCGGCCGGGACTGCCCGTCTCGGGATCCGGCTGAGTGCCGGGTGGGAGCTGATCGAGATCGATACCGAGGGAGGCAAGACGCGCGCGGATCATCACGTCCAGCTCCGCATCGGTGGGTTGGCTCAACGTCACCGGAGTACTCCTCAAGTCTGCGGCGGAAACCTGCAAACTCGTTATGTCACGACATGTGAGTCGCCACATTTCACCGATGTCGCAACCGTGTTAACCCTCCCGAATGGGCGAGCCGGACCGCCCTCGCGCCCGTGAGGTGGGTGCGGAGGCGGCCGGATTCGCGGACTACTGGGTGCGGACGGCGGCCCCGATCGACGGGCTAGTGGGTGTGGAGGGCGGCCCTGCTGTCCGGGGCGAGGGTGGCGAGGAGGTGGGGTGCGTCGATGAGGTTGAGGTTGGAGGGGTCTAGC
The DNA here is from genome assembly GCF_044453825.1 of Kribbella sp. NPDC051620. Classification (NCBI taxonomy): domain Bacteria; kingdom Bacillati; phylum Actinomycetota; class Actinomycetes; order Propionibacteriales; family Kribbellaceae; genus Kribbella; species Kribbella sp. NPDC051620. The sequence continues at coordinate 32,674 of NZ_JBITDB010000001.1, read as the reverse complement.
AGGTGGGGGTGCAGGGCGTAGACCTCAGCGCCTGATTTGGGGTCGATGTCGCCGTTGACGACCGCGGCGAAGTCGGCGCGGTTGGCGGCGTCGAGGTCCCAGTGGCGGTCGGGCTCCAGGCGCGCGGTCAGCCGGCGGGCGAAGCCGGCGACGTCCTCGGTCTCGCCGCGAAGGTAGCCGACGATCGAGTTGTCGGCGCAGCGGACGACCACCTCGTTGGTACGGGCGGCGGCATGCCAGCAGGACAGCTCCCACAGGCTGACCCGGTCACCGGCGCCGTGGACCTCCTCCATCGCCGCGGCCATCAACGCGATGTGACCGCCGTACCGCGCGATGTTGTGCCCGTACCCGGCCGCGCTGAGGTTGACGTCGTACCAGCGGAGCTCCTTCGTGCGCAGGTCGATGCCGAACGGCAGCAGGATCTTCGCCGGCCCGGCCAGGTCGAACCGTTCCTCCACCGCCGCCGGATCGAACAACCCCGACGGCTGCCGCATCACCCCGACGAAACCGCGCTCCAGATGCTCGAAGGCGACATCGTTGTAGCTGAACACCACCGGCAACACGTACCGACCGCCGACCCGCTGCACCGCGACCAGATCCAGGTCGACGAACTCGGTCGCCCCCAGCGGCAGCGGCGCCGACGTGAGATCACCGGAGTGCACCAACGCGTCCTGATCGAACCGGTACCGCGTGTAGTCACACAGCCCGACGAACCCCCAGTCCTCGTCGAACACCGCCACCGAAAGATCCAGATCGACTCGCCGCCCCTCGGGCTCGACCCAGTGCAGGAAGAGCCGCAGCAGGTCGTCCTCCGGGATCGGCTGCGAACTCCCCCGGGTCATCCGCAGCAACGACGAGGACGTACTCCGCTCCGACCCCGGCGCCGCGAGCCGGGACAACTCCTCGTCGAGGAACGCCCGTCGCACCCGAGGCAAAGCCGTTGCCCGACGCAACAACTCCCCCACCAGTACTGCGCTCAGCGCCGCCGCCAGCTCGGCCGGCAACGGCTCCCGCTCGTCGACGGCGGTCCAGATCCGCGTCGTCCCGCCCCGCGGAAAGAACAGCCGCAGATCACCCGGCGGCGTACGAACCTGCCCGAGCGCGGCCGTCAGCACGACAGGCGACACATCCGACACCGCGGTCGCGACCGCCTCCACCAACGTCGCCTGCGAATCCACCGGCACCGCCCGAGCCAACTGAACCAACCGCCGCAACAACTCCCCCGGCCGCCCCCGCAACAACTCCAACGCCACCTCAACTCGCCCGCCCGCAAACGCCCCCTCAACCCGACTAGCAAACGTACTCATCGTGAGCGACGCCACAGCCCCCGAGGGCACGGCCTCCCGCACCTCCCCGGACGACCCGGAAGCCACCCCCTCCCGGGTCTCGGCGGAGGGGCGCGACGTTTGGCTCCGGTCGCTCTCCACCCGTACCAGGGGATGGCGAGCCGCCTCGCCCAGTACCGCCCGCCCGGCGGGGCTCTTCGCGTCGAGCTTCGTCTTGCGTAGTACTGCGAATGCCATCGCTGCGACCGGGTAGCGGGTGGCGAACTCGAACGGGTGCAGGTTTTCCGCGATCCGCTTCCAGGCGCGCTCGTGCCGCAGCAGGTCTTCGACGAGCAACTCGACCGGCAACCGATCGAGCCGCGCCAGCACCGTACGCCGAATTGCCCGCGGCAACGATTGCCGTCGCACGGGCGGCGTCCGCAACCCTGGGTCGGCACCCATCAACACGTACAGCAACCGCAGGGCATCCGTCGCCGTCTGCACCAACTCGTCGACCAGCGAAGGAAACCGCGGCATCAACTCCGCCAGCACGACCGCCCGGGTCTCGCGCACCGGGATCACGTCGGGCAACCACCCCGGATCCGCCTCGGCCAGCAACACGGCAAGATCCGCCCGGTCGCCGGCGGACAACGGCGCGCGTCGAGCAAGCAATTCAGCCGCCGTACTCCGGCCGGCATCCGCCGGCGCAAGCGACAACAACCGCAGCCGACTCGCAGCCCCGGACACCGACCCGGCCCCGGAGGCCGCCGCAGACCGGGACCCGGGCACCGACGCGGACCCGGAGGCCGCCCCACGCCCGGACGTCGACCCGGACCCGGAGCCCGACCCCGAACTGGAGGCCGGAGGTGCTTCGGACGCAGGCTCCAGGAATGGGTCGTCGAGGTTGATGCGTCGCAGGCAGAGGGGGCAGGCGCTGAAGTCGGCGCCGTCCCAGCAGGACCGGCAGACCAGATGCGCGCACGGCGACACCGGGTGGACCGTCCTCGCCTCACCGCACAACACGCACGGTTGCTCCGGCTCCTGCAGCAGCCGGGCGAAGACGCGATCGATGTAGAAGGTCTCGGTGTTGCCCGGCACGCTCTCGGGGAAGCCGCGGAAGAGCGGCACCTGGGAGGCATTCGCGCCCGACTCCTCGTCGAGCAGCTCGAGCACTGCCTTGCCCAGGCCGGCCAGCGCCAGCGGACTCAAGCCGGCGCAGTAGCGATAGAGGTCGGCGGACAGCAGCAGCCCACGCTGGATGAGGTCGGCCTGCAACGCGGTCAGCCCGGCCTGGGTGCTCAGCGGGTGGCGGAGCCACTGCCAGGCGGATCGGCGTACCGGCGGGGTGAGGCGGGTGGCGTCGACCAGCCGTTGCCGGCGCAGCAACACTGCCGCCAAAGGATCAGGCACGGCGAGCCTCCCCGAGGCGCCCGAACGGCGGGCGAAAGCGTCACGGACATGAGCGCCAGGGGCGGAGAGCGAACGCGCTACAGGCCTGGTGAAGGAGAAGGAAGCACGTCCAAGAGCCGCCCCTGGCAATCAGAACGCTACCGGGCCCCACCGACAGTTCTTGCCCGCCGCCTCGGCCGGTTCCGCGGCTCCGTCCGGGAAAAGGTCACCGGACAGAAAAGAGGTCCGGCACCAGGGTCGGGGCCGCCCCGCCCAGACCCCGGTACCAGACACCACCAGGATAGAACGCCCGGACAAGGAGTGCTGCACCGGCTGCCACTTTTGACACTGATCTGCCCCTTCAAACCCTTGAATTCTGCACACCAGTGCCACCGCTGGTACTGACCAGTGACCGCGTGCTCGCTCACAGCAGCCATCCGCCACCGCGCGGGAAAACCCTAGGCCTCACGGGATGAAGGTGTCGGGCTACGGATAGTGGTTATGTTCGATGGTGTGGCGGATCCGGCGGTGGCGAGGGCTCGATGGCGGGACGTGTTCGGCCATGCCGAGTTCCGGGCGCTGTTCCTGGCCGGCGTGCTGTCGGTCATCGGCGACCAGCTCGCCCGCGTCGCGCTGTCCGTCCTCGTCTTCGACCGGACCGCGTCGGCCGGACTGACAGCTCTCACCTACGCCCTCACGTACGTACCGGATCTGCTCTTCGGTCCGCTGCTGGCCGGGTTCGCCGACCGCTATCCTCGGCGCCGCGTGATGATCATCACGGACCTTGCACGGGCAGTACTCGTCGCCCTGATGGCGATCAACGCCCTGCCGCTACTGGTAGTCATCCTCCTGCTGGTCGCGTTGCAGGCGTTCGGCTCGCCGTTCAACGCGGCACGGGCCGCAACCCTCCCGGTGGTACTGCCAGACGACCACTACGTCCTGGGCAAGGCCGCCAACGACATGGTCGTCCAGTTCAGCCAGGTGCTCGGCTTCGGAACAGGCGGTCTCGCAGTGGTCGCGGTAGGGACCTCCGGAGGTCTGCTGCTGGACTCGGCGACCTTCCTGCTCTCCGCCGCGTTCATCGCTTTCGGCGTACGCGCACGACCAGCACCCACGCAGACCTCCGAGGACGGCCCGCGGCGCAGCTATCTGAAGGACCTGGCCGCCGGAGCGTCACTGGTCGCCCGTACGCCGAGTCTGCGGTCCCTGGTCGCGTTGGCCACTGTTGCCGGGTTCTACGTCACCGTGGAGGGCCTAGCCGTCCCGTACGCCGCTGAGATCGGTGGCGGAGCAAAGTCCGCTGGGCTGCTGCTGGCCGCCCAGCCCGCCGGCGCCGTCGTCGGGATGTGGCTGATCACCCTCTGGACCCCTGAACGCCGGATGCGATTCCTGGGGCCGCTGGCGATCGCCGCCTGCGTTCCGTTGGTGTTCTGCGCGCTACAGCCAGGTTTGCTCGTCACCATGCTGCTCTGGGGACTCTCCGGCGCCGCCTCGGCCTACCACCTGCCGGCCAGCGCGAGCTTCGTACAGGCCGTGCCGGACCACCAGCGGGGCCAGGCGTTCGGGGTGGCGAGCACCGCCCTGAAGAGCAGTCAGGGCCTCGGCATTCTGCTCGCCGGCGTATTGGCGGAGCAGTTCAGCCCGTCACTCGCATTGGCTCTGATGGGCTCTGCCGGGGCATTGGCGGCGGTCGCGGCGGGCACCGCGTGGCGGCGTGCCCGCCCTATTCCGGCCGACTCCGTAAAATCGCGGTAAATCGAATCCTGAAACCCCGGCCGGGAAATCAGCCCGGCCAACCGTAAAGGGTCGGTAAAGTTTACTTTTGGTCACCAGTCGTTACCGCCACAGGTGGCCGGAACGAACCAGTCGTTGCCGCCGTCGAACCAGTCGTTACCGCCACCGGCGAACCAGTCGTTACCGCCCGTGAACCAGTCGTTTCCCCCGTGGAACCAGTCGTTGCCGCCGGTGAACCAGTCGTTGCCGGTACCGGTCGTACGCGCTGCCTTGCTCATGATTTCTCGACCCTTCGAAGAGGTGGTTCCGTAGAATGAATCCGGATTCAGGGGTGACCTGCCGTGAACAGGCCGTTACGATGAACGCATAACCGTTCAGGTCGAACTGTGAGGCTCATGATGATTCTGATCGGTCGGAGCAGCTGGGTGCCACCCCGGCAATGGAAGCTCTGGTCGTTGCCGCCCGCCGCGCTGGGATATGTGCTGGCGATTGATCTGATCGCGGTCACGATTACCACACTGGCCGTGCGCGCGACACTGACCGGACCTCAGGCCGGCGTTACTTCGTCAGAATGGGCCGCCTTCGCCGTCCTCGCGGCCGCCTCGACGCTGCACCTGGAGTCCGCCCGCGGGATCGAGCGGCGCCGGGAGATGGCCGCCAACACGTCCCCGCACACGAACCTGAAGTGCCTGTGGGTGTTCGCCAGCCTGCTGTTGCTGCCGCTGTCACTGGTCGTCCCGCTGATCGTCTTGTCGTACCTGTACTCGTGGTTCCGGGTGTATGGCCGCACCGTGGCCCACCGCAAGATCTTCTCCACGTCCACCTACGTCCTGGCCAGCGCCGCCGCTGCTGCCGTACTACGGGCAGGTGGGCTGATCGCCGAGCCTCGTGTCCCGACCAGTTTCTGGACCCTGCTAGTCGTGATCGCCGCCGCGGCGACCTGGTGGCTGGTCAACTACGCGCTGGTGATCGGCGCGATCCTGCTCGCCTCCCCGGAGGCGACCGCCCGCGAAGCGCTGGGCGAGCTGTCCGACCAGCTGGTCGTCTGTGCCGGGCTCGGCCTCGGTGTGGCGATCGCCGCGATGCAGTCGTCATACCCATGGGTCGTCCCCGTGCTGATGGTGACAGTGCTCGCCTTGCACCGCGACCTGCTGCTCCCGCAGTACCAGCGCGCGGCCGGTACGGACGTCAAGACCGGCCTCGCCAACCCGTCGTACTGGGCGAGTGCGGTGCCGGTGGAGCTCGCCCGGGCCGAGACCCTGCGCAGCACGGTCGGGCTGCTCATGCTCGACCTGGACAAGTTCAAGGAGATCAACGACACCTACGGGCACCCGGCAGGCGACCAGGCGCTCAAGGCGGTCGGTGAGTGCGTCCGGGCGGAGGTGCGCCAGGGTGACCTGGTGGCGCGCGTCGGTGGCGACGAGCTGGCCGTACTGCTGCCCGGTGCGTCCGAGACCGAGGTGCTGGAGGTCGCGGAGCGGATCAGGGACCGGCTGGCCAGCCTGACCGTGTCGGTCAGCACGACCGGCACCCAGAAGACGGTGATCACCGGCGTACCGGCATCGTTCGGTGCCGCGGTCTACCCGGAGGTGGCGTTGACGATGGACCAGTTGATCCTGGCCGCCGACAATGCGCTGCTCACCGCGAAGCGGGCCGGCCGCAACACGATCGTCACCGCGCGACCACTCCCGCCTGCCGTCGGCGAGCGCTCCGACCAGCCGGTCGGCGACTGAACGTCGTACCGCCTCACGCAGCGACATGGGTCCGCCCTCCTCAAGGCGCTGGTGCTCCTACCAATGCCCCGAGGAGGGATGGGTCTAACCGGGCGTCATCGGATCCTGATCAAAGCCTTACCGAGCAGTGACCGCGTCTCGATCGCCGTATGCGCCTCGCCGAGCTGGTCGAGGGCGAAGGTCCGGTCGATGACGGGGATCAGGTCGCCCTGGCTGACCCGGTGCAGGACGTCGGCGCCGGTGATGGTGGTCTCCAGGTTGTCGATCCGGAGATCCTGGATGCCCTTGACGGTGATGCCCCGGCGCTCGGCTTCGGCCGGGTCGTACCGTGCGAAGCCGCCGCTTGGGGCACCGTGCGCGGAGAACCAGTCACCGTCCTTCACGGTGCTGAACGCGGCCGCGCCGAGCTCTCCCCCGGCACCCTCGAAGGCGACGTCGACACCTTCGTTGTTCGTTGCCTCCAGCACCAACTTCTGCCAGCCGTCGACGCTGTAGTCGACCACCACGTCGGCGCCCTGAGCCTTGACGAGGTCTAGCTTGGCCCGGCCTCGTGCTGCTCCGACGACGTGCGCGCCGGCTTTGTGCGCGAGCTGCACGAGCAGCACACCCATGCCGCCGGCTGCTGCGGTGATCAGGACCTCTTTCCCTTGCAGGTCAGGGGAAAGCTGTTCGAGGAGCAATGTGGTGAAGCCGTCGCCTGCCGCTGCCACGGCCGTCTCGAGGCTGAGGTCGGCCGGTACTTCGACGAGCTCCGCGACCGCGGCGACGCCGAACTCGGCGTGGGCGCCGAAGTCGACGGTGCGGCCGATCACCCGGCGTCCGACCCACTGCTCGTCGACGTCCGGCCCGACCTCGCGGACCGTGCCACCGAACGAGTTCCCAGGAACATACGGCGGCTTCACATCGAAGAACCCACCGTGCTCCCCCTTCCGGATCGCGGTCTCGACGAAGATCAGATCAGTCAGCTCGATCTCGACCAGCACCTGCCCAGCACCGGCAACCGGCTCCGGCCAATCCCGTACTTCGATGACGTCCGCCCCACCGAACTCCGTCACAACCGCTGCCCGCATCTCCCCGACTCCATCCCGTCGCTGTCTCCTGCCTTGCTGTCGCCTCTGAGCCTGCAACCTCAACATCAGTTCAGGTCAAGCTCACCACCCTGTGGATGAACGAACCCGAGATGTCGGTGGAGCTGGGTAGGGTTCGTGAGGTGTTAGAGGTCACGTTCAAACCCGCCGACCCGCCCCGCGCGGGCCGCTTGGTCCTGTACGGCGACCTCACCTCCGCGGCCCTGACCGCCCAGGAGAAAGTCGAACTGGTAGCACTCCGCGGAACTCAAATCCGCCGCACCCAGGTCCCCGCACTGACCATCGGAGTAGCGGAAGGTCTGGCCTTCCTACAACAACGCAACGACGAAGCTTTCCGCGGCATCAGCTCAGGCAACATCGGCTCCGCGCACGTCAGCTCGGCGCCCATCGACTCCGGCGGCATGGGCTCCAACAGCACCCGGTCGGGCCACATTGGCTCGGACGCCGCCCCAACCGCGGGCATCGAGTCCGGGAGCATCGGGTCCGGGAGCATCGGGCCGGGCATCGACTTCGGAGGCATCGGGTCGGGTCGCGTTCGGGTGGGTGAGAAGTCGGCGAGCCTGCGGGCGTGGGCGGCTGCTGCGTTGGCTGGGGTGGGGTTGATCGGGCGGGGGCGGTTGGTGCCGGATGTCAGTCCTGGTGGATTCGGGGCTTGGCGGGTGGCGCCGTTGGATCCGGCGGATCATGGGTGGTTGCGGAATCTGGCGGCGGCGATGCCGGCGACTGGGCACGCGTTGGCGGTCGAGGGGTCTCGGCCGCTCCGGTTGGTGGATCCTGAGGAACTGGTTCGGGCCTTCTGGGATGCGCTGGCCGACACGCTGGTCCGGACGCCCGCGGCAGCGGTCGCAGTACGGGCTGGTGCTGCTGCCTTCGCCGACCTCGCCCCGATCGAGTTGACCGGATCGACGGCCTGGCTCGAGGAGACGGCTAGGAGCGAAGAAGCCGGAGCCCGACTCGTACTCCGAATCGAACCCCCCACAACCACCGAGCCAACTACAAACATCAACCCACCCACAGCTGGCGAGCCAGCTCCGGCTGCCGAGCCAGCTACTGGTGTCGGGCCAGCTACTGGTGTCGGGCCGACCAGGGCCGACCTGCCTGCTGGCGACGACGCGTCGCTCGCGGGTGATGTGTCGCTACCGGCTGACGGGTCGCTACCGGGTGACGTGCCGACCAGGGCTGACCTGCCTGTTGGCAACCACGCGCCGCCTGCGGGCGACGTACCGGCTGGAGATGACGAGTCCGCCGGGCATGACGGGGCGCCCGGAGGTGAGTTCAAGGCTGTGCTGCAGTTGCGTAGTGGGGTGGATCCGAGTTTGCTGGTGGACGTCGCCGACGTGTGGAATGCGCCTCCGGCGGTGCTGGCTGCTTTGGGGGAACGGGCTGAGACGGATCTTTTGCTGGCTTTGCGTCGGGGTGCTCGGGTCTGGCCGCCGCTCGGGGCCGCGTTGCGGGACGCGGCGCCTTCGGAAGTACCGGTTGATGATGAGGCGCTGGACGAGTTGGCCGGCGACAGCGACGCGCTCGACGGTGCTGGGATCGAGGTGTTGTGGCCGGCTGAGTTGTTCGCGGGTGAGCTGGCGCTGCGCGGCGCAGTACAGGCGACACCGACGCCAGGTGCCGTGACCGGCCCGGACTTCAGCTTGACCGATCTGCTGGAGTTCAAATGGCGGCCGACGCTGGACGGACAGGACCTGACGGAAGCAGAGATCGCCGCGCTGGCCGAGGCGAAGCGGCCGATGATCCGGATGCGGGGGCGGTGGGTGCGGATCGATCAGGAGCTGGTTCGCAAGCTGCGCCAAGGTGGCTCGCGCAAGCTCTCCGGCGCCGAGGCACTGGGTGCCGCGTTGACGGGTTCGCTGGAGATCGACGGCGAGCTGGTCGCCTTCGACGCGGACGGTTCGCTGCTGACGATGGTCGAGCGATTGCGAACCGCCGAGCAACCCGAGCCGATGGCCGAACCGGTCGGCTTGCGGGCGACCTTGCGCGACTACCAGCGACGGGGCGTTGCGTGGATGGCGCAACTGGCTGAGCTCGGGTTCGGCGGCTGCCTGGCGGACGACATGGGCTTGGGCAAGACGATCCAGGTGATCGCGCTCCATCTCCAACTGTCGCAACGCGGACGCGGCCCGACGCTCGTCGTCTGCCCGTCGACGCTGCTCGGCACGTGGGAGCGGGAGCTGACCAAGTTCGCGCCCGACGTCCCGGTACGCCGGTACCACGGAGCCGGCCGGTCCTTGTCCGACCTGTCGCCCGACGAGGTGGTGCTCACGACGTACGGCGTGGTGCGCCAGGACCATCACGTCCTGGGTGAGATCTTCTGGGGACTCGCCGTCGCGGATGAGGCCCAGCATGCGAAGAACCCCTTGTCCCGCACGGCTCGCGCCTTGCGAACGTTGCCCGCAGCAACCAGATTGGCCTTGACCGGCACACCGGTGGAGAACCGGCTGTCGGAACTCTGGTCGATCCTCGACTGGGCCGCGCCGGGGTTGCTCGGGACGCTGGACCGGTTCCGGCATGACGTCGCGGTACCGGTCGAGCGGTATCACGACGAGGAGGCGACGGCCCGCCTGGCGCGGGTGACGCGACCGTTCCTGTTGCGGCGGAAGAAGAGCGATCCCGGGATCGCGCCCGAGCTGCCGCAGAAGACCGAGCACGATGTCGTAGTACCGCTGACCGCCGAGCAAGCAACCCTCTATCAAGCCGTCGCCAAGGAAACCCTGGCCAAGATCGAGGAAGCCGAAGGCATCGCGCGCCGCGGCCTGGTCCTGAGCCTGCTCACGCAACTGAAGCAGGTCTGCAACCACCCCGCGCAATTCCTCCACGAGCCCGGCCCGCTACCGCGCCGATCCGGCAAGCTCGCAGCACTCGACGAGCTGCTCGACGTCATCCTCGCCGAGGGTGAGTCCGTCCTGATCTTCAGCCAGTACGTCGAAATGTGCCGCCTGATCGAGTCGCACCTGGCCGCGCGCCAGGTGCGTACTCTGTTCCTCCACGGCGGCATCGGCGTCCGCAAGCGCGAGCAACTCGTCGAGCAGTTCCAGGCCGGCGAGGCACAAGTCTTCCTCCTGTCCTTGAAGGCCGGCGGCGTAGGCCTGACCCTCACGAAGGCCACCCATGTCGTCCACTACGACCGCTGGTGGAACCCAGCCGTAGAAGACCAAGCAACAGACCGCGCCTACCGCATCGGCCAGGACAAGCCGGTCCAAGTCCACCGCCTGGTCACCGAAAACACCCTCGAAGACCGCATCTCCACAGTCATCGCCACCAAACGCCAACTGGCCGACGCCGTAGTCGGCTCCGGCGAAGCCTGGCTCAGCGAACTCTCCGACCACGAGCTGACCGAACTGGTCGAACTCTCCACCACTCCCGCAAAGTCCGGCGCCGCCAGCGCCTACAACCCTTCAACAGTTGGACGGGCGCCTGCGCCTTCCTCCTCCGCGGTGGAGCCTGGGGATGTGGGGGTGGCTGATGAGTGATCGGACGCCTTGGCAGGGGTGGCGGGATCGGGATCGGGAGAATGCTGGGTTGCCGGCGGCCAAGGGGGCGGGGGCCCGGCGGCCGTTCGGGGGTACTTGGTGGGGGAAGGCCTGGCTGGCGGCGTTGGAGCGGCAGGCTCAGCTTGATCCGAATCGGTTGGGGCGCGGCCGGTCGTACGCACGCCGCGGGAGCGTGCTGGAGATGGTGGTTGATCCGGGCGTGGTGCGGGCGTCGGTACAGGGCAGTCGGGTTACGCCGTACGTCGTGACGGTGAAGATCCGGGCGTTCGACGATGCCGAGTGGGATGCGGTGCTGGACGTCGTGTCGGCACAGATCGGGCGGGTCGCCGCGTTGCTCGACGGGGAGTTGCCCCCGGAGCTGGTGGATGACGCCCAGGCGGCGGGGCTCGAGCTGTTGCCGGACGCCGGCGAAGTACGGACGGATTGCAACTGTCCGGATTTTGCCGTTCCGTGCAAGCATTCCGCGGCCGTCTGCTACCTGATCGCCGATGCGCTGGACGAGGACCCGTTCGAGGTGCTGCTACTGCGCGGCAAGCAGAAGGACGAGTTGCTCTCGGCCCTGAGAGCTCGCCGCTCGACACCGACCGGCGAGCCACCTGCGATCAAACCCAAACCAGTCGGCATCGTCGCCAAGACGGCCTTCGCCAGAACGCCCGGCCCCATCCCGATCCCAGTACGCCCGTTGAACCAGCCAGGCGCGCCGACCGCAGTACAGGTTCTCGAACCTCCACGCCAATCCGGTGTCGACGGCAAGGACCTGGTTGCCCTCGCCACGGACGCGGCACGACGCGCCTGGGAGTTGGCCGCAGGCGACGGCGATGGCGGACTCAGCCTCACCCGCGACCAGGACCTCGCCCGAAGAGCATCAGGTCTCCTCGGTACGCCGGCCCTGGCCGACCTGGCACATCGAGCCGGACTCACGGCCCGCCAGCTGACAAGTTGGGCAGTAGCGTGGCGCGAAGGCGGCGCAGGCGGCCTCGCCGTGGCAACCGCCCCACCGACCACCGATGATCCGGACCCGGCTGCGATGGCCGAGGGGTTGACTGTGCTTGACGGTGTGGTCGAGGGCAACTGGATCACGGCTGAGCGCGCGCAACTCCGGCTCGCGCCCGACGGGCTCTGGTATCTGTTCACCAAGCAGTTCAACGACTGGATGCTGAGCGCCCCACCGTCCCCGGACCCAGCGGAGCTACTCGGTCGCGCGTGAGGCGACGAAGGCCTCGGCGATCCGGCCGATCAATTCGTACGGGATCGGCTTGGTCAGCGGGAACTTCAGCATGCCCTTGCCTGCCAGATAAGGCTCGATCTCCGCCGCGAGCGAGTCGGAGACGGCCGGGAGCGGGTACAGCGAGATGTGGTTCTTCCAGCCGCTGAAGTACAGCAGGGGCTTGCACCCAGCGCGGCAATCGCCAAGCCTAGAGAAGGGGACGAAGCTCCTCCACCAGGCGGGCTGCGATCTTCGCGTGCCCGTCGACGGAAGGGTGGACGCCGTCCGTGCAGTCGGCCTCGGTGATCCAGCCGTCGGTACCGACGTACCGGATGCTGGGATCGTCGGCCGCCTTCACCGCCGCCTCGATCTCGCTCGCGTGCTTGCCGTTGAAGGGGCTGAGGGCAACGATCTGACTGCTCCCGTACGCCGATCGCACCACCCGCAGGTACTCCCCGTACTGCGCGGCGCTCAGCGTCTCGTCATTGACCCCCAGGTTGAGCACCACCAGATCCGGCTCCTCGACCCGCTCGGCCGCCGACCCGGCGAAGTTCCACCCGAACGACTCAAGCCCCGACGGCACCTCGCCGTTCCCTGTCCGGACGACCCCCTGCCGCCCGAACCCGACCTGGTACGCCGACGCGCCGAGCGCCCGCGCGGTCAGATACGCGAAGGACTTGCTCCCGTCCGCGCCGTCGGACTCGGGGTGAGCGCTGAGCGCCCGCACGCCTTGCGTGATCGAGTCGCCGTAGAACTCGAGTCGCGGCCCACCCGGTCGCCCGGCCAAGCGCAACCGGGTGTCGGCGTCGAGGACGAGCCCGGCGAAGACGACGGCGCACTCGAACGGCGGGTTCCAGCGGTTCGCGTGTTCGTTGACGTCCTTGACGACGATCTCGACCTTGTGGACGCCGACGTCGGTGGTCAGTTCGATGACTGGTTGCTGTACGGCGTACAGGGTGGGTTCGCCGTCGTCGATCGTGACCCACAGGTGCGGCGCGGTGGTCAGCCCGCCGACGTCGAACAACGCCTGCACGGCCGTCCCGTTGAAGGTGAAGGAGATCCGCGACCCCGAGTTCACCGTGATCGCCAACCCCGGCTGATGCCCCCACTGCCCCTCCAGCACCACCCGAGGATCCCCCGGCGCCACCACTTCACCCGCGACAAACACCACGCCACCACTCCCAACTCCAGACACGCCCCTCACCCCCATTCTCCCCACCCCCTCCCCCAAGCCCACCCCGCCCCCGGCCCCACGCCCCCTTCCCACGCCCCTTCCCACCGCACCTTGAGCACCCACCAGTCACCGAATCGCCGCCCCAACGACTGCCGTGTGCCCAAAGTCGCCCCACCCACCGCCGCCACACCCCCAATACGACCACCTTGAGCACCGGCTGGGCATCGGGGCTGCGATGCGGTGACTGGTGGGTGCTCAAGGTCGAGGGGTGGGTGGCGGAGGGTCGCGCTGTGGCGGGGCCAGTCTCCCGCGCCGGTCAGGGGCGCGGGAGGCTGGAGCGATACCGGGTCAGAAGCCGGAGTTGCCGGGGCCTCGGATCAGGGTGAAGCCGAAGGCGTTGTTGAGGCCGCCTGAAGCGGCGCCGGAGACGGTGACGTAGTTGAAGGTGGCGGAGCCGGCTACCTGGAGGTCTATGCCGTAGGTGCCGGTGTTCTGAACCTTGACGTGGTCGAAGGTGAGGTTGGTGACGTTCTTCTGCCAGCTCATCAGGATGCCCTGGTACGTGCTGTCGATGATGTCGACGTCCTTGATCAGCACGGGTGCGGTGATCTCGCGAGCCTCGGCGTAGATCCACAGGCCACCCTGGCTGCTGTTCCAGTCGGTGTTGAAGCCGCCGGCCCGGGTGATCGTGTTGCGCTGGACGGATGTCGTACCGGAGAACGGCTGGGCCGAATGCCACGTGCTGATCGTGATCCCGGACGCCGTGTAGACCGTGTCGGAGAACAGATTGTCCTCGATCCGGTTGCCGTTGCCGCCGTAGATCGCGGCCGTGTTGGCGAGCGTCGGCAGCGTCGCGGTGTTGAACGTGAACGCGCAGTTCGCCACCGAACTGTTGAACGACCACATCGCCAGCGCGTCGTCACCGGTGTTGCGGAACACGCTCTGATCGACCCGGCTGTTGCTGACCGCGCTGCCGTCGCCGCTGAAGGTGTTGAGGTTGACGCCATCGGCGAACATGTCGCGGATCCGCACGCCGGCGACGTACAGACCATTGGTCCCGCTGTTGGCCCACAGCCCGACCTTCGAGTGCTCGAGCCAGACGTTGTGGATCAGCGAACCGCTGCCGAAGTTGCCTTCCAGAGCGGCGTCCGTGGTGACCGAGCCGTCCGGATCGCGATAGCGCACATCCCCGGCGAAGTAGAAGTCGGCGAGCTGCACGTTGCCACCCGTCGCGAAGAACCCGCCCCGGCCCGCGTTGCCGCGGATCGTCGAGTACCACATCCCCGCCCCGCGGATCGTCACGTTGTCGACGTTCACCCGCGCGGTCAGATCGAAGACACCATCGGGAATCCACACCGTTTTGCCGGCAGCCTTCGCCGCGCTGATCGCCGAGTTGAACGCCGCCGTGTCGTCACCAGAACCGGACACGGCGCCATATGCGGTCACATCAACCGAGTTGGCAGGAACCGAGTAGGCCGCAGCAACGACCTCGGTGTCGATCAGGTCGACGGTGATCGGCGTGGAGGTGTCGTTCTGCAGCTTGATCACCGTGCCGGCCGGGTACGACGGCAGCGTCGACCGGACCTCGTCGTAGAACCGGTGACCGTTGCCGAGCCCGGGATCATTGGGGAACGGGTAGTTGCCGTAGACCCAGCTGTACGCCGACGTCAGCGTCAAGTCCTTGACTTTCGTCCCACCGACATAGACACCGAGCGGCGCCGTGATCCCCGTACCAGCCGCATTGTCCGGAATCGAGTAGCGCACGACGATCGAGTTGGCCGGCTTGGTCAGCGTGAACTGCGTGTACTTGCCCGCGTTGTCCAGCCGTACCGCCCGCCGCCCGGACGACTCCGACGCAACCGTGCGATAGGTACGGTCGGGCCCGATCACCACGCCATTGGTACTGCTGTTCTCAGCCTCGTACTCCGTATAGGGCACCGTCGCGCCCCGAGCCGCCAGGTCCGTCGATCCGGCGACGGCGAGATCGTCCAGCGCGACATTGCCGCTGTCACCAGCGTCGTACTGGTACCCGATCAGGTTGAGCCCGGCGCGGAGTGGAAGCGTCTGGGCGACCGTGGCCCAACCGGTTGCGGCAGGCAACGACACCTGCCCGGTCTTCACCCCGTTGGCGTACACGCTGAGCGTCTTGGTGGAGCCGGTCGTGTTGCTGTACCGAAGAGTGGTGGACGCATTGCCAGCGGCGGTGACGTTGACCGTGCGGATCAGGCGGGCACCCACTGCGGTAAAGCCGGTGATGTAGCCGGACCCGGCATACCCGGAGATCGACGTACCTACGCTGGTACCGCCGGACAAGAAGGCGTTCTCCAGCGCGGGACCACCGGACGGCGGTGGCGGGTCGGTCGGGGCAGCGACCGTGATGTTGTCGAGGTTCACGTTGCCGGTGTCGGCGGTGTCGAACCTGTAGGCGATGGAGTTGGTGCCCGCGACTACTGGGACCGTCTCGGTCGCCGTGCCCCAGGTGTCCCAGTTAGCCGTCGCCGGGAGGCTCATCTGCTTCACCTTGACCGCGTTGGCGTAGAGCGACAGCGTCATCGCGACGCCGGTGCCGTTGGCGTACCTGAGCGACACAGTACTGTCGCCTGCCTTCGATGAGCTCACACTGAAGGTCGTGGCGGCATTGCCTTTGTTGGCGTCGGTGTAGCCGCCAACGAACCCACTGCCCGTGTAGCCGGGGTGGTCCGTCGCAACAACGGCTCCCCCGGACAGTGTCGCGCTCTCGGCTTCCAGTGCTCCCGCAGGCGCCCCGGGCACGTCAGTCACGGTCAGCTTGTCCAGGTTGACGTTGCCGGAGTCCGCCGAATCGAAGCGATAGCTGAGCTGGTTGGAGCCCGCCGGGAGCGGCAGCGTCGTGTGCAGGTCCGACCAGCTGTCCCAGTTGGCCGACGCAGGCAGAGTGAGTTGCTGGACCTTGGTACCGGCGCGGTAGAGCGACAGCGTCTTCGCAGAGCCGGTCCCGTTCGCGTACCTGAGCGAAAGGTCGTAGCTAGCGGCCGTAGGAACGTTGACTGCGGCAGTGACCGCAGCAGTCCCCTTGTTCCCGTCGGTGAACCCACCGACGAAGCCGGAGCCGCTGTAGCCGGCATGGTCGGTCTGGGCGACCGCACCCCCGGCCAGGGTCGCGTTCTCCGCCTCTACCGTCACACTGAAGCCGGCGGCCGACGCCGGGATCGACAAGTAGGAGGTGGCGAGTAGAGCTGCCAAGAGCGTGACGAACCTCTTTTTGGGCATGACTGTGGAGCCCTTCTGTCAGGGTCGAGCGGGGGCGGAACTACCTATCCCTTGACTGCGCCACTGAGTGCGTTGGACTTGAGGAACAGTCGCTGGAACACTCCGAACAGCGCCACCGGAATCACCGTCGAGATCGCGAGTGCCGCCAGGAACACATCGAGTTCGACGAACTTCTGCAGCGCGGGAAGCCGGACGGACAGGGGTTGCAGATCGGGGTCGGGCAGGACCAGCAACGGCCAGAGGAAGTCCTTCCAGGCCGCGATGATCGCGAACACCGAGACGACGCCCAGGATCGGGCGCGACATCGGCAGGACGACGGACCAGAACATCCGGTACGGTCCGGCGCCGTCGACCCGGGCGGCCTCGAAGACCTCCCGGGGCAGGTTGTCGAAGAACCGTTGCACGATCAGGATGTTGAACGCGTTCGCGCCGGCCGGCAGCCAGACCGCCCAGAACGTGTTGATCAACGAGGTCTTCAGCAACGGCGGATCGACGATCGTGAGATACAGCGGGACGAGCAGCACGACTGACGGGACGAAGAGCGTCGCGAGCACGATGCCGGTGAGCGCCTTGCCATAGCGGGGTCGCAGTACGGACAGGGCGTAGCCGGCCGTGGTCGCCACCAGCAACTGGACGAACCAGGAGCCGGCCGCGAGGACCACAGTGTTGAGGAAGTACTTGTCGATCTCCACCCGCGACCAGGCGGTGGACAGGTTGGCCCAGTCGATCCCGTGCGGCCACAAGGCGAGTGGCGCGCGCAGGGTGTCCTGGGTTGGAGTGACTGCCGCCTTGGCCAGCCAGAGCATCGGCCCTAGGCCGACGGCGACCAGCGCGGCTAGCAGCAAGACGTGCACTGATCGAGCGGTACGCCGTACGCCGGGGCGGCGCCAGTCCGACGACGAGAGGATGCCCCGGCTCATGAGCGGCTCCAGGATCTGGTCAGGCGGAAGTAGACGGCGGACAGGATGCCCAGGGCAACGGCCAGCATGATGCTGAGGGCGGTCGCGGCGCCGTACTCGCCACCGAGACTGTTGGCGAACGCGTAGTCGTAGATGAGCAGCAGGATGGTGATCGTGGAGTTCGCCGGGCCGCCACCGGTGAACAGGAACGGCTCCAGGAAGACCTGCGACGTCCCGACGATCTGCAGGATGAAGGTGATCAGCAGGACGCCTCTGAGCTGCGGCAGCGTCACATGCCAGATCTTGCGCCAGATCGACGCTGTGTCGATCTCGGCTGCTTCGTAGAGGTCAGTGGCGACCCCTGTCAGTGCAGCGAGGTAGATGATGACCGTGCCGCCGGCAGCGGCCCAGGTCGCCTCGATGACCAGTGCAGGCATCGCACTGCCCGAGTCCTGCAGCCAGGAGACCGGGCCGAGGCCTACTACGCCGAGGATGGTGTTGAAAACGCCGTTGGGGCTGGCGTCGTAGAAGAACTTCCACAGCAGCACTGCGACTACTGGTGGGATCACCACCGGCAAGTAGGCCAGTGCGCTGTAGAGACCTTTGAAGCGGCGTACCTCGCTCATCATGACTGCGGCGATGAGCGGGACCGGGTAACCGAACAGTAGGGCGAGCAGAGCGAAGTACAGGGTGTTCTTGACTGCTGTCCAGAGCAGGGGGTCGGCCAGGACGTCCTTGAAGTTCTGCAGGCCGACGAAGGTCGCAGGGGTGACCAGGTTGGTCTCCTGGAAGCTCATCACCACAGCCCGGAGGATCGGGATCCAGGAGAAGACACCGAAGACCAGTAGCAGCGGTAGCAGGAAGACCAGCGTGCTCAGGCCACTACCGCGACCTCTTCTCATCAGGGGCTACTTCCGGTCGAGGAGGGTCTGCGCCTCGGCGTTGGCGTTCTTGAGCAGCTTCGCGATGTCGGCGTCCTTGTTGGTCAGCACCGACTGCACGACCGGGTCGAGCAGCTTGTAGACCTCCTGGGTCGACCGGACCGGTTCGGTGAGCAGTGGCTGGTCGAACATCTTGTCCGTGTACGGCTTCATCTGCTCGAGCGGGACGTTGACGTACTCCTTCACCCAGCCCAGCGACTCGTCGTACGTCGCCTTGTCGAACACCGGTAGCTGCGGAGCACCCACTGGCTGCTTGGAGGCGGCAACGGTCTTCGCATCGAGTACTGCGGCGTCCTTGTCGGCCAGCTTCTTCATGTAGAAGTAGTCGATCCACTTCACGGCAGCGGCCTTCACCCCGTCGTTGGCCTTGGCACTGACCGTCGCCAGCGTCCCACCGCCCAGCACTCCGGCCTGGTCGTTGCTGGCCAGCGGAATGGTCGTCACGCCGTAGTCGGCCGGCTTGAGTGCGTTCTGCGTGACCAGTGAGCCGTAGTTGCCGCCACCGGACACATACATCCCAATCTGACCGGATGCGAAGGCCTGGTTGATGCCACCCCAGTCGTAGAGGAAGTTGGAGCCCATGCTGTTGTCCGTCCAGCGCATGTCCTTCAGCAGCTGCAGTACGGAAGTCATCTCAGGTGTGTCGAGCTGTGCCGTCGCAGTGTCGCCGTCGAGCTTCTCCGTGCGGCCGCCGAACGCGTAGTCGAGGGTGGTGAGGATCCAGCCACCTGTGTTGTCGGTGGTCAGTTCGGCGTACCCGGCCTTGCCTGTCTTGTCTGCGATCTGCTTAGCGTCCGCACGGACCTCATCCCAGGTCGCCGGCGGCTTGTCGGGGTCCAGCCCGGCCTGCTTGAACAGGGACCGGTTGTAGTGCAGTGCCTGCCCGTACGCCGCGATCGGGACGGCCCACATCTTGCCGTCCTCGGCCTTGCCCGCCTTGGCGACGTTCTCGCTGAACTTGCTCGCGTAGGGGAGAGCTGAGACGAGGCCGCTGATGTCGGCGATCTGCTTGCGCTGGATCAGGCCGCGGCCGTCGGTGAAGGGGACGGTGAAGACATCGGGCAGCGTGCCACCAGCAAGCTGCGCGGTGAAGGTCGTCGCGGTCCAGTTGTACTCCTGCGGGACGACGTCGATCTTCGGGTTGTCCTTCTCGAACTGCGCGACCCTCGCGTCGAAGGCGGCGATCGCGCCCTTGTCGAGGCCGGGGTCGCGGGCGACCTTCAGCGTGACCGGGCCGTCGGGCGCCGCCTTGGTGTCGGAGCCGGATCCTGAGCAGGCGGTGAGGCTCGCGGCCAGGGCGACCACGAGAGCGATGGGAGTGAGCTTCATTGCGTGGTTCTCCTACTTCGTGGTCAGCCAGACGGCTGCGTCGGTGGGGAGGCGATCGCCAACGAGGGCGGCGCTGGCGAGCAGGACTTCGCCGTCCAGCTGGAGCGGCTCGTCGCCTAGGTTGACCAGGCAGCGGAAGTGCTCTCCCCGGCTGAAGGCGATGACGTCGTCGGTGTTGGTTTCGTGCCAGGCGAATTCGTTGGGGAGGTCGCGGCGGAGGTGCAGCGCCGCGCGATACAGGGCGAGCATCGAGTCGGGGTCGCGTTCCTGGACCTCGACGGAGTGGCTGCCCCAGTCGGCGGGCTGCGGCAGCCAGGGCGTGAAGCCTTGCGAGTTGAAGCCGAAGCTCGGGCCGGTAGTTGTCCAGGGCAACGGTACGCGGCAGCCGTCGCGGCCGGGATCGGCGCCTTCGGAGCGGTGGAAGATCGGATCCTGCAGCGCGGCGAGCGGGAGGTCCTCGACCTCGGGCAGGCCGAGCTCGTCGCCTTGATAGACATAGAGCGACCCAGGCAATGCGGCCGTCAGCAGCGCCGCCGCTCGCGCCCGCCGTTGCCCCAGCACCAGATCGGTCGGTACGCCGAACCGCTTGGCCTGGAACGAGAACGAGCTGTCCTCCCGTCCGTACCGGGTGGCCGGCCTGGTGACGTCATGGTTGGACAGGACCCAGGTGGCCGGCGCGTCGACGGGCCGGTGAGCGGCGAGGGTGGACTCGATCGACGCGCGGAGCTCGGATGCTTTCCACGGCCGGCCCATCAGGTCGAAGTTGAACGCGGTGTGCATCTCGTCCGGCCGGAGGTAGCGGGCGAACCGCTCGGGGTCGGCGAGCCAGATCTCCCCGACGAGCACTCGCGGTTCGGCCTACTCGTCGGCGATGGCACGCCAGGAGCGGTAGATGTCGTGGAGTTCGTCGCGATCGACGTACGGATGCTCGGCGGTCTCGCCGTACTCGGGGAAGCTGGGGTCCTTGACCGGCATGGTGGCCGAGTCGATCCGGATCCCGGCGACGCCCCGGTCGAACCAGAACCTGAGGATCTCCTCGTGTTCGCGGCGGACGTCGGGGTGGTTCCAGTTGAGGTCGGGCTGTTCGGGGGTGAAGAGGTGGAGGTACCACTCCCCCGGCGTACCGTCCGGGTTCTTCGTCCTGGTCCAGGTGTCGCCCGAGAAGCTGGAGACCCAGTCGGTCGGCTGCTCCTCGCCGTCCTTGAACCAGAAGCGTTCTCTTGCCGGTGAGCCCGGACCGTCGGCCAGAGCTTCTTCGAACCACAAATGCTCGCTCGAGATGTGGTTCGGGACGATGTCGATGATCGTGCGGATGCCCAGTTCGGCGGCCTCCGCGATGAGTTGCTCGGCCTCCTCGACGGTGCCGAAGGCCGGGTCGATCACCCGGTAGTCGGCCACGTCGTACCCGCCGTCGGCGAGCGGGGACAGGTACCACGGGGTGAACCAGATGGCGTCGATCCCGAGGCTGCTCAGGTACGGCAGTCGCGAGCGGACGCCGGCCAGGTCGCCGGTGCCGTCGCCGTTCCCGTCGGCGAAGCTGCGCGGGTAGATCTGGTAGATCGCCGCGTCCCGCCACCACTGCTGAGTACTCACCTCTTTGCTCACCTGAACTCCGTTCGATCGTGGTAGGTTTAGCGCTCCACCTTGGTGGGACCGTAAGGCCGCTTCCGGGCAGGTGTCAATGGGCGAGTTGCACTCGTATCCTGGCCGCGACGATCGAGAGGAGCCCCTGTGCGGGTCACGCTGAAGGACATCGCCGACGAGGCCGGGGTCAGCATGATGACGGTCTCGAACGTGGTGAACGGCAAGCGCGCCCGGGTCTCGCCGGAGACGATCGAGCGGATCCAGCGGATCGTCGCGGAGCGCGGTTACGTGCCGAGCGCGTCGGCCCGGAGCTTGGCCGCGAAGTCGTCCCGGCTGATCGGTTTGCTGGTGCCGGCGGCCGACGAGGACAGCTTGATGATCAGCCCGCACAACGTGGCGATCGTCGGGCAGATCGAGCGGGAGCTGCGCAAGGGCGGGTACCACCTGTTGCTCCGCGGGATCGCGGCGCCGGCGGAGGTTGCCGAGGCGTTGCAGTCGTGGAGTCTGGATGGGGCGGTGCTACTCGGGTTCCTGGACGAGGAGATCGACCGGCTCACTGCTCGCGCGGTGGGGAAGGTGTCGTTGCTGGCGATCGACAGCTATTCGGCGAATCCGTTGACTACCGGCGTACGGTCCGATGACTACACCGGTGCGCTGCTGGCTGCCCGGCATCTGCTGGAGTTGGGGCATCGGGAGATCGTGTTCGCCGGGCCGTCGTTCTCCGATGTCGGTGTGGTGCATGAGCGGTTCGCCGGGTTCCAGGCTGCCTTTGCGGAGGCTGGGTTGTCGTGGCAGGAGCGGTTGGTCTCGGCGAACACGACCCATGCCAGCGGTCGCGAGCTCGGGCGGCGGCTGAAGTCCTTGCATCCTTCGGCCACGGCCGTCTTCGCGACCGCCGACATCTTGGCGATCGGGATCATGGAGGGGTTGGCAGAGAGCGGGTTCTCGGTGCCTTCCGATGTTTCCGTGCTCGGGTTCGATGACCTTGACCTGAGCGCTTACGTCACGCCCAAGCTGACCACGATCGCGCAGGACATCCCGCGGAAGGCGGCGATCGCAGTACAGCTGCTGCTGGGCACGATCGAGGGCAAGGAACATCCCGTCGACCCGATCACGCTGGAGGTCCGGCTGATCGAACGCGGGTCGACGGCGTCACCACCCCTCCTTACGGGCCCTGGCCTCGAAGAGCAGGATGCCGGCTGACAGCGCGACGTTGAGCGAGTCGGCCTGCCCGAGCATCGGGATGCTCACCTTTTCGAAGCCCTGCTCATGCCAGGCCTGGTGGAGCCCCTCACCTTCCGAGCCGACCACGAAGGCAGTTCTCCCCTGGTACTGCGGTGTTTTGTAGCTGTCCGTCGCTGCGGGGTCGGCGAGGTGGACCTCGAACGCGCGCTTTTTCAGCCAACTCGCTGCCTCGGTGATGCTCGTGAACTCGAGCACTGGTGTCGTGAGCACCATGCCGCGGCTGGCCGCGTACACGGCGGGATGATTCGGGCGCGCCCGGCGACTGGTGAGGACCAGACAGTCGGCGCGCGCGGCATCGACCGTACGGATCAGAGTGCCGAGGTTGCCGGCGTACTCGACGCCATCGGCGACCAGCACCAGCGAGGACTCACTGAGCCGGACATCCTCGGCCCGCCACTCGGGGAGCCGGGCAATGGAGATGAGTCCGTCAGACCGGCTCCTCCGGCTGACTCTCGCCAGCATCTTCGGTGAGATCCGGTAGACCTCGTGTGCTCTCGCGGCGATCTCGGCTGCTGTCTGTGGCTGGTCGCAGACTTCAGCGCAGTAGTAGAAGGTATCGATCACGGTCGGGGTGCTGAGCAGCCTGCTGTGCTCCCAGCTCCCCTCGACCAGGATCCGGCCGGGGACGGAATCCTTGCGAACGGCGAGCAGGGCGCGGCCACGCGGGTGCTGCGCTCCGATCGGCAAGGCGTCGGGAAATGACGGTGCCATGGGGTGACTCCGGTGAATGAGAACAGCAGACCGCACCCGGGGACGCCTTCGTGGGCATCCGCGCCGGTCGGTGTGCTGGGGGTCGGCTAGAGCGTTTGAGGACGCACTAGCCGAGCAGTCTCATCATGCTTCGGATGGTAGGGAACACGGCGCCCGGCGTCATCCGCATTTCGGCCGCACCTTTTCTGCCACCCGAAAAGGCCCGGCACATTGTCGGTGCGCGGCTCTAGGGTGAGCCCATGTCCAACGGACCCGCAGTCGAGGCGATCGATCTGGTGAAGCAGTTCGGCACGAACCGTGCCGTCGACGGGGTGAGTTTCGTCGTCCCCGAAGGAACAGTGCTGGGCCTGCTCGGCCCAAACGGCGCAGGCAAAACGACAACAGTGCGGATGCTGACGACGCTCAGCGTGCCCACCAGCGGAACCGGCCGGGTGGCCGGCTACGACGTGCTCAAGCAACCCGCGGACGTGCGGCGCAGCATGGGCCTGACCGGCCAGTCCGCGACGATCGACGAGCTGCTGACCGGCCGGGAGAACATCCGGCTGATCGGCAGGCTCTACGGGTTGCCGACCAAGTACCTGCGCAAACTGTCCGACGAGCTGCTCGAGCGGTTCCTGCTGACCGAGGCGGCCGACCGGGTGGCGAAGACCTACTCGGGCGGGATGCGGCGACGGCTGGATCTCGCGGTCAGCCTGGTGGCCGCGCCACCTGTGCTGTTCCTGGACGAGCCGACGACCGGGCTCGACCCACGCAGCCGCGCGGACCTGTGGGAGGTGCTGCGCGGCCTGGTCCGCGACGGCACCACTTTGCTGCTGACGACGCAGTATCTGGAGGAGGCCGACCACCTGGCCGACGAGATCGTCGTGATCGACAAGGGCAAGGTGATCGCAGCCGGCACTCCGACCCAGCTCAAGGACGAGGCCGGCCGAGCCAGTGTGGTCGTCACGGTTGCGGCGGCGGCCGACCTGCCCCGCGCCGCCGAGCTCCTGCGACAACACGCGCCCGAGGTGCACGTCGAAGAGGTGAGCCGGCGACTGACGGCGCCGGCTGCCGGCCTGGCCGACATGACCCGGATCGCGGGCGTCTTCGCCGACAGCGGGATCGACGTCGACGACCTCGGCCTGAAACGACCGAGCCTCGACGACGTCTTCCTGCACCTGACCGGTCACCGCGCCGAGTCGACCGACACCACCGAGACGCTGACCGAGCAGGAGGCCGTCCGATGACCGCCGTGATGACCAGGCCGCCGATCCACCAGCGCACCTTGCTGCAACAGTCGCTGACCGTGGTCTGGCGCAATCTGCTGCACATCCGGCGGATGCCGGAGATGCTGCTGGACGTGACGATCCAGCCGGTGATGTTCGTGCTGCTGTTCGCCTACGTCTTCGGCGGCTCGATCGACGTGCCCGGTACGTCGTACCGGGAGTTCCTGCTGCCGGGCATCATGGCGCAGACCATCATCTTCTCCTCCGCCATCGTGGCCATCGGCCTCACCAGCGACCTGGAGAAGGGGATCGTCGACCGGCTGAAGTCGCTGCCGATCTCCCGCTCGTCCGTGCTCGTCGGGCGCAGCCTGTCGAGCCTGATCCATTCCGGCATCGGCATCGTGGTGATGAGCGTGACCGGCCTGCTGATCGGCTGGCGGATCCGCGACGGACTGGTCAACGGCGTGCTCGGCTACCTGCTTCTGCTGCTCTTCGGCTTCTCGATGATCTGGCTGGGCATCTGGGTCGGGTCGCTGATGCGCTCCGTGGAGGCGGTGAACGGCTTCATGTTCACCGTGATGTTCCCGCTCACCTTCGTCGCCAACACCTTCGCACCGACCCAGGACATGCCTCGCTGGCTCCAGCTGATCGCCGAGTGGAACCCGGCGTCGGCGCTGACCGCGGCGTGCCGCCAACTGTGGGGCAACGGCCTCGCGCCCTCACCGGACGCTCAGTGGCCGCTCCAGCACCCAGTGCTCGCGTCCATCGCCTGGTCGGTCCTCTTCACGGCCATCTTCGCGCCACTCGCCTTGGTGGCCTTCCGCCGCCGCTCGCGGGACTGAGGTCCCGGGCACCCGGGAGTTTGTCCACAGGGCACGGGGGCGCCGATTTCGATCCGTCGGCCGGCGTCGATAAAGTCGCTGCTCTGGCTGTCTTCGGGGGCGGCCGCGGGAGGAGAAGCGTGGACGCGACATTGCTGGATGCGGAGGCCGAAGCGGCTGTCCTGCGCGTCTATCGGCAGGTCTTCGCCGTGCTCGCCCGCGAGGCCGGCGCGATGATCGTCGACCCGGAGCTGCTGGACGCCGACCAGGCGATCCTGGACGCGTTCGCGGAGGCGGGCAGCGACGGGCTGACCGTCGAGCAGGCCGCGCTCGCCTGTCGCGGCTGGCCGCATGAGGTGATCGTGCGGCGTTTCGAAGTACTGCGGCAGTACGGCGCGATCACCAAGCTGGTGGACCGGCCCAACGAGTTGCGCCACCGGGCAGCCTTCGCGCCGTACGTGATGCTGATGTTCCTCAAGCGGATGTCGGTGCAGGGCGGGCAGGCCGAGCTGCACCAGTTGCTGACGCTCGAGGCACACAGCGTGAGCGATCCGCGGGCCGTCGAGGAGCAGGGGCAAGCGTCGATCCAGCGGCTGACCAAGGTGTTCCGGCTGCTGGGCAACGAGCTGTCCATCCTGGTGTCGACCAGCACGACCGCGCAGCTGCGGGAGAACGCGCAGCTCGCCTGGGGCAACGAGCGGCTGATCGAGCAGGCCGAGAAGGTGCACCGGATCGTGCTCGAGCGGTGGCCGGGTCTGCATCAGGTCTGCACGCAGCTGCGGATGTCGCTGGCTGCTTATGCGGATGCTGTTCAGCTCGCGGCCGGTCGATTGGTCGAGCGAGCCGGTACTACGCGGGCGCTCGGGTTGCTGCCGATCGAGACCTGGCTGACGTTTACGCGCAGCAGCGATACCGAAGTACTGGCCGGTGTGCTGGACGGTTTGCTGTTCGACGCGGCCGCGCCGGACTTCTCACCGGAAGGCATGCTGGAGGCCGTCGAGTCCGGCCGCCGAACCGGTACTGCGCGAATGGCACCGCCGCGCCCGTCCGCGGAGACGGACGCACCCGAGTCCGCCGCCGCGACCGACCGCGAGGACTTGCGGGCCGAAGCCGAGCGCATCCTGGCCGGCCGTTCCTCCGTCAGCATCGTCGACGTGGTCGACGACGCCGGCGACTGGGTCACCGCCCGCCGCGTGCTGGCCGAGCTGACCGCTGCCCACCTCCACGACGAGCTCGACTACGAGCTCGTCTGGGGCGACGGCATGCGCATCGACCCGTCCGCCGGCACCCCATGGGCCACTGAGGGAACCTTCCGGAGGGTGACCCGATGACCTCCTCGGAAGTAGTCGAAAGCGGCCGTTCCTACACCGCCCTCTGGTGGGCCAAAGTCCAATCGGCCGGCCCACTGCAAGTCTCCCCAGACACCCCCGCCGTCCCAGGCCTCACCCGCGCGGCCGAACCCGACGGCTCCTCGATCTGGATGCTTCCCACCCTCCCCGACGGCGCCGGCCACGCCGTCCTGGAGGAGCTGGGCATGCCCCCGGTCGCCGTCGAAATGCCCAACGAAACCGCCCGAGTCCTAGCCATCTGCATGACCTGCTGCTGGCAAGACCGAAGCACCTCCCCCTGGCCTGGCGTGGTAGGCACCCTCGCCCAGGTGAAGGCGGTCTATGCCAGCCTCCGAGGCCGCCCCGAACAATCCAGCGACCTCACCTTGATCATCGGCAGCCTCCGCCGCCTACACGCCACCAGCTGGCTGCTCTGGAACGAAAAAGCCGGCGAAGTCCGCCTAGGCCCCCGAGTAACCACCTGGACCCCCGCAGCCCAAACCACCCTAAGAGAACTCTGCCGCGTCCTCCCCGACCCACCCCCCGCAGTACTAGCCGCCCCCAAGCAGCCTGAAGTCACCCCGGACCCACTCCCCACCGACGCGGCGCCAACCAAGTCCGCCACCGACTCGCCAGCCCTCACCACCACCTCCGCCGGGCCTGCCGAACCCGAGCCCATCCCAGCCCCGCCCGGCCCCGACCTACCCGCGCCAAAGGACCCCACCACCAGCACCACCTCGACCACCACCACCTCCGCCGGGCCTGCCGAACCCGACCCCAACCCAGCCGCGCCCGGCCCCGACCTACCCGCCCCAGAGCTCGCCCCCACCACCTCCACGGCCGCCGCCACCACCACCTCCGCCGGGCCTGCCGAACCCGAGCCCAGCCCAGCCGTGCCCGGCTTAGGCCTACCCGAGCCGGAGGAGGACTGATGAGCGAGCAGCATGCGCTCTTCGATCAGTTGTTGCAGGATCTGAGTGATCGGAGCAGGGACGAAGTACTGGCGGCCTTCTCAGCCGTGCAGTACGCCGCGCACCCGGTTGCCGAAGTACAGCTGGCCGGCCTCCGCGACGTCACCCTGCGCCGGCAGGTGCAGAAGATGCTGAAGTTGATCGGTCGGACGCTGGTGCACGTCGACGGCACCCACTGGACCGCCGGATACGCGGACGACATCGCCGAGACGCTGACCGCACAAGGCTGGCAGCCACTCTCAGTCGTGGACCGCGCAGTACTGGTACTTGTCCTCGTCCACTCGGTAGCGATCCCCCGCAGCGAAGGCATCCTCACCGGCGACAGCTGGAAGTCCGCCCGCCCGACGACCGTCGACGAACTCCGCACCACCAAGATCAGCAGTGAGGAGCGCCGCCTCGCCCTCCAGCGACTCCGCGCCGCCGGCTTGATCCAACTGTCCGGCGACCACTCCGGCGGCCCGAGCTACATCCCCGGCCCGCAACTCCAGCGCCTCACCCCGGCCGCACGGCGCCGCCTGCAGGATCAGCTGATCCTCGCGGCCGCCCCGTCGAGCCCGATCGCGGAGGCCATCCGCGCTCGCAAAGGCATCACCGAAGAAGAAGGAGCGGCATGAGCACCCCCACCCCCGCTGAGGACGGGCCGTACGACATCCTCGGCTCGAAGGTGCTGCTCGGCGTCCAGGTCGTCGACCTGTCCCGGCTGTCGACCCACCCGATCCCGATGGTCGGCCAGGGCCTCGTCACCGTCGCCGGCCAGGGCCCGGTGGACTCCAACGGCGCCGGCAAGTCCTCCTGGATCGCCGCCCTCTCGCTTCTCCACGCCGACGACCAATGGCGTCTCACCAGCGGCGCTCCCGGTGCGGCCGAGCTGCTCTTCACCGCCGAAGCGGCCGGCCAGGAAGGTACCTGGTCCAACGTCGACCGCGGCTACATCGTCGGCGTCTTCTCCGACCCGGACCTGACCGAGCTGGCCGAGATCGAAGCGGCTGCCATCACCGTCTGGATCAGGATCAACCGCAAGGCGTCGTACCTGGACCTGCGCTGGAAGAACGGCCTGCACGTTCCGTACGGCGTCACCGAGGCCGAGCGCGCAGCCGGCGCCGACGCGCTCTGGGCCGCGCTCCCCCACTCCAACGGCCGCACCGACTTCCACGCCAACAAGCTCTCCACAGTCCTGTACGGCGGTCAGGTCCGTTGCGTCTCCTTCCTCTCGACCTCGGTCCGCTCATCGCCCACGGCCAACCTCCTCGCCGAACCGCTGAACGAGCTCGGCCCGGCCCGCATCTTCAACGCGATCGCCACGCTCACCGGTCTCGACCACGAGCTGGAGCAGGAGCAGGCCCACCGCTCCGCCGAGCACACCCAACGCGAGGCGACCAAGCAGGCAGCCGCTGATCTCCAGCGCTGGGAACAGGAAATGGCCACCGTCGAGGCGGGCATCCTGCAACGCGCCGCCGCCCGCGAAGCCCTCGCCTCCGCCCGCGAATCCTGGCGAGCCCGCTGCGCCCGGCACCTCGTCGACGGCGACGCGCGCAACAGCGAGATCCTGCAAGAACTGGGCGTACTGGACGAGCGCGTCGCGGAGCAGGAGGCGCGACGCGAGACCGTCGACACCGAGATTGAAGCGTTCGGCAGCGAGGAGAACCTGCTCCGCGACGTCCAACTGACCCGGCAAGAGCGCGACAAACTCGACGCCCGCGACCGTGAACTCGACCTTGCCCAACGCTCGGTCCGCGAGCAACTCGAGCGCCTCGGTCAAGAGCACCGCCGACTGCTCGATGCCGGACGTTCGGCCGACGGACGCGACCTGGCGGCTGCCGCCGCGGAACAAGAAGAAGCCCGCGCAGTCCTCGAAGAGCACATCGGACGCGATCACGCGGCCCGCTCGTACGTGGACCAGGCGACCGCCGACCTCCGCGAGGCCGAGAGCGGCCAAACCGTCTCGGCTCCGCAGCAGCAGGTACTGGCGAACGCCGGCATCGAGTGCGGCGCCCTCACCGACATCACCGAGCTCGCGACCGCCGACCGTGCCGAGTGGGAGCCGCGGCTGGCGCCGTACCGGGAAGCTGTTGTCGTCGACGCCTCGGACGTCGCGATCGCAACGTCGGCCCTCAGCGATGCCGGCTATCCGGGCTTCCTGCTCGTACTCGCCAACCGGCCCGATGCAGCCGCTTTCAAGGGCGGACCGTCGTCGGCGGACAAGCGGTTCAAGCTGGATGGGTTCTTCGCAGCTCTCGCCGCGCGCTCGGCGAAGGAGATCATCGACGAGCCGGCCGGCGTGGTTGCCGTCGGGCAGTTCGAGGAAGCGATCACCGGTCGCACGGCTCGCATCGAGGCGGCCCGCCGTCGACTCGAAGCAGCCGTCGAGGCTCGATCAGCCGCGTCGGCCGCGCTTGAGCAAGCTCGCGCGCGAGTGGACCAGGCGGAGCGACGTACTGCGGCCGCCCGCGCGCTCGGGACTGCTGCGGACGTACAGGAGCAGATCCTCGCGCTTCGT
Source organism: Kribbella sp. NPDC051620 (assembly GCF_044453825.1). Classification (NCBI taxonomy): domain Bacteria; kingdom Bacillati; phylum Actinomycetota; class Actinomycetes; order Propionibacteriales; family Kribbellaceae; genus Kribbella; species Kribbella sp. NPDC051620. The sequence continues at coordinate 2,804 of NZ_JBITDB010000001.1, read as the reverse complement.
GAGGCGAACGACCAGCACGAGACCGATCGCGAGACGCTCGCACCCGCATTGCAGTCAGCCAAGGAGTCGGCCGAGGCCGCCGCCGGGCAGCAACTCGTCCGCGACGAGCGACTGAAGAACCTTGAAGCCACTCGCCGGGACCACGACCGCATCCTCGACGAGCTCGCCGGGCGACGGCTCGTGCTTCTCGAGGAGCAGACCGGACTCGACCTGGTCAGCCGGACGACTGCCTGGGGCGGCAGTGCTTCAGAGGCCGCCGACTTCCTGGTCGCCCTGCCGGATGACGCTGCCCAGCGCCGTACGACGGCCGACTGGAACCACCAGGCCTGCACCCAACTCGACGACGTCGTACGCCGCTGCTTCCCGAACGCTCGCTCGCGGGAAGAGATCCCGTCAGAGCTGTGGGAGATCCTCAACGGCGCCGACGGCTGGTCGAACGGGACTCTAGGCGCGCGCGTTGCCCTGGTACCGGCCCTGCAGCGGACGCTGGCAAGCCACCTCGCGCAGCACGAGACCTTCGACAGCCTGCAGCAACAGCAGATCGCCAGCCAGCGCGCTGAGCGCAATGCCGCTCTGGAGCGTGCCCGCGAGGGGCTTGGCGAGGCCGAGAGCACAGCGCGTGCCCACCGCTCGTCGCTCGCGGACGGCATCAAGGCGCGGTTGCGCCTGGTGTCGGCGGAGTTCGACCGACTGGACCAGCAGTACGGCGGGTACGGCGCGAAGCTCGAGTACCCGGAGCCCGACCCGCCCGCCGAGCCGGACAAGCCGTGGCGCTGGACGGTCACGCCGAAGTGGCGTCGCTCCGAAGGCGGGCCGTTCTCGGCGTTCAACGTCAAGGGCAACACCGCCCAGATGGACGAGAAGGCAGTCAAGCTGGTCTGCGCTGCGGCCCTGGCCGGCGGCAGCGACCGCCCCCTTCTCCTGATCCTCGACGAACTGGGCCGCAACCTCGGCTCCCAACACCGTCGAGAAGCGGTCGCCCTGTTCGAGCAGATCGGCCGCGACCGCAACATCACCGTCATCGGCGCCCTGCAGGACGACATGGAGCGCTACGCCCTGTCCTCATCCCGCCTCTACGTGAAGCTGCGCCGTTCCTCCGACACCATGGCCTACAACCAGGCCCCCGTCGTGAAGGGCAACGAGGAGTACTCCGCCCGCGTAGAACTCCTCCGCGATTGGCTCGAGTCCTACCGAGGCCCCCGCCCAACCCTGGACCTCACCGAACAAACCCTCGACACCCCTGACCTCCCCCACCCCAACTCAACCGCTCCAGCAGACCCCGCCGGAGCCGACGCCCCCACCGACGCTACTGCTGCGGCTCCGGCCAAGGCAGCACAGTCACCCCGTCGACGGAAGCCAGCTAAATCGGTCAAGGTATCGGCCGATGCTGAGCCGGGTGACGACACCGAAGCAACCGGGGTCGCGGACTGAACGGGTTCAGCGTGTGGCCGGCCGGCGTTCAGCGTCGACGGAAGCACCGGTTTTGGGCGGGACGTTGCGGAAAAGGGACCCCGGTGGTTGGGGGTGAGCTGGGGCTCGTTCACACTGGAGGGGTGTCGTGTCAGGTGATGGGTGTTCAGCCCTGGGCTTGCTGTTCACACGGAGTAGGCGGAGCTCTGGTCAAGCACTCGTCGTTCGGCGTACCGTCCGTTGCACGGGTCCAGCCGGCAGCTGATCGGAGGGCGTGAGATGGCATCTTGGCTACTGCGCGCCCAGTGGGCTCACCGAGACGAAACGGTCGAACACCGAGCGCTACGCGTCGGGCGCACCCTGACCGCGGTCGCTGTGGCGTTCCCGGAGGTTCATCTGTGGACGCAGGACGAGCGCTGGGGTTTCCATGTGCTCGAGGCGGACGCTTCCACGCCACTGCAGGAGATGGTCGAGGCGACCACGAAGGTCCTCTCGAACGGTTCGAGTACCACCCGCCTGCACCTGCAGAGCGCCGGTGAACTCCCCTGGCTGTTCGACCTCTCCATGGGCGGCACACTCACGACGGTCTCGGACCAGCTCACCCTGCACTGGAGTGACGAGGACGCCCTCGTCCAGTCAGAGCGCTTCGCCCAGGTACTCCGTGCGGTCGTCACGATCTGGGAACCCGAGTGGGCCAGCATCGCCGACACCGAACTGGCCGCGGCCGCCGGCGTCTTCCGCCGCGGCATCCCGATGATGGGCTGGCTCACCTACGTCCGCGGCCTGGTAGCCGGCGCCCACGGCATAGACATCGGCCTCACCCCGTTCGAACGAGGCACGCTCCTCCAGGCACCGGTCGCCCCCGCAGATCTGACCCCGATCCACATCTGCGCCGCCGCGGCCTTGGTCGGAATCTCCCCCAACGACCTCTAGAGCCGCGGTACCACCAGCGGCTCCGTCAAGGGCGTGCGAACGTGCTCACCAAAAGGGTCCGCAACGCGTTAAGGGCCACCCATTGCTGGGTGGCCCTTAACAGTGTGAATGTCCGGCGACGTCCTACTCTCCCACGACCTACCGGTCGCAGTACCATCGGCGCTGTCAGGCTTAACTTCCAGGTTCGGAATGGAGACTGGGTGTTTCCCTGACGCTATGGTCACCGTAACTCTATAGAAATATCAACCAACCACACTTCAGTCACTCTCACCCACCTGGGTGAGGGTTGCTGGGGGTTGACCGTATTTCGGGAACCGTATAGCGGACGCGTTATCTTCGCAGCAGTCTGTGTCACACACGAGGTGTGGTGTTGAGACAAGCCCTCGGCCTATTAGTACCAGTCAGCTCCACACCTTACGGCGCTTCCACTTCTGGCCTATCAACCCAGTGGTCTACTGGGG